>OY970068.1:0-1902500 GCA_963705315.1 uncultured Actinomycetes bacterium | reverse complement strand
TCTGCCCCGGGGCAAGCCCCGGTTCGTCGCTCCACTTGCATGTGTTAAGCACGCCGCCAGCGTTCGTCCTGAGCCAGGATCAAACTCTCCGTGAAGAACTGCTGAAGGACTGACCCGAAGGCCGGCCCCTCGTCACGTAGAGCTGTCATGACCAAATGCGATGCCAATACACGAGGCATCGCGGTACATGACGGGTTTCTTTCTCAGACCTCCGTCGCCCCACCAACAACCTTCGGTCGTCGGTGCCGGTAACGGAGGATCGAACCTGGACACACATCTAGATCGCTAGGTCACGACCTAGGTGTGCATGCTGTTGAGTTTTCAAAGACCGTCGCGCGCTCCCATGGGAGGGGACTCCTCCCGGAACCTGCGCTTCAGCGAGCGGCCGTGGCCGATCGCAGACAGGACTGGCCAGTATAGCGCGCTGATGGACCCTTGGAAGGGTTCCGGTCAGCCCGCAGGGACCGGCGCAGGCGAGCAGTATAGACATGGCGCTCGGACGGCACGCTGCGCCCCTCTCGCCAGGCCCATCAGGAGTGGACCTGGACCGTGACGACGCGGTCGCGCGGGCGATCGTCGAAGTCGACGAGGACCAGTTGCTGCCAGGTGCCGAGCGCCAGGGCGCCGCCGATGACCGGAATGCTCTCAGACGGCCCGATCAGCGCTGCGCGCAGGTGCGCGTGGGCGTTGGTGTCGTGGTTGCGCTCGTTGTGCTCCCACGCGCGGCCAGCCGGCACGAGGCCGTCGAGCAGGGTCCGCAGGTCGCTAACGCCACCCGGCTCGTACTCCATCGTCGTCAGCGCGGCGGTCGACCCGGTCACGAACGCCACCACGGTGCCGAGCTCCACGCCCGAGGTCCGCAGCACCGCCACGACGCCCTCCGTGATGTCGGCGACGTCGCCGTTTCCCTGCGTCGACAGCCGCAGCTGCCCGCTGTGAACCGCCATCAGCCGGCGCGCAGGCGACGGAACTGGCGCTTGCCGACCTGCAGGATCGCGCCGTCGAGGCGCTCGGGCGCGACGTCGAGGTCGTCTGCGCCCAGCGGCTCGCCGTCGAGCTTCACCGCGCCCTGGGCGAGCATCCGCCGCGCGTCCGACCGCGACCCGGCGACCACATCCGCGATCAGCGCGGGCATGTGCACCGGCCCGTCGGAGCCTGCGAAGACCGCCTCCGCGATCTCCGCGGGCAGGCCCTTCTGCACGAAGACGCGATCGAAGTGCGCCGCAGCCTGTTCTGCGGCCTCGGGCGAGTGAAAGCGCGCGACGATCCGCCGCGCGAGGTCGTGCTTGGCGTCGCGCGCGGAGAGGTCCGCCGCCGCCGCCTCCGCCAGGGGGTCCCCGAAGAGCAGCTCATACCACGCGTGCATCGCGCTGTCGGGCAGGCTCAGCGTCTTGCCGTACATCTCCTCGGGCGCGTCGGTGACGCCGATGTGGTTGCCCAGCGACTTGGACATCTTGCGCTCGCCGTCGACGCCGGGAAGGATCGGCATCGTCAGAGCGACCTGCTCGCCGACCCCGTACGCGCGCTGGACATCGCGGCCGAGCAGCAGGTTGAACTTCTGGTCGGTGCCACCGAGCTCGACGTCGGCCCGCACGGCGACCGAGTCGTAGGCCTGCATCATCGGATAGAGCAGCTCCAGGATCGAGATCGGCTCGCGCGCCGCATAGCGCTTGGCGAAGTCGTCGCGCTCGAGCAGCTGGGCGACGGTCGTCGTGCGCGTCAGCGCGAAGAGATCCTCCATGCGCATGTCCAGCCATTCGGAGTTGTGGCGCAGCTCGATGCGGTCGGGATCGAGCACGGTCGCGGCCTGCTCGACATACGTGCGAGCGTTTGCATCGATCTCCTCACCCGACAGCAGGGGGCGCGTCGAGGAGCGCCCGCTGGGGTCGCCCACGCGGGCGGTGTAGTCACCGATGATCAGGACGACGACGTGCCCGCGGTCCTGAAACTCGCGCAGCTTGCGCAGCACGACGGTGTGGCCGAGATGGACGTCGGGCGCCGTGGGGTCGAGCCCGAGCTTCACGCGCAGGGGCCGGCCCGCGCCGAGCTTGCGCTCGAGCGCCCCGTCGGGCAGGCAGTCGACCGCGTCTCGCGCGAGGTGGGCGGCGTCCGTGGCCGAGGAGTCCGTCACGGGGCCAATGCTAGAGTCCGGCTCGCCCGTGACGTCGTTGCCGCCTGTTGTCCACGGTGCCATCGGGGTGCGCCGCGTGGAGGCGGGCGGCCCGGTTATGTCGCATGAGGGATCCTCAACGACCTGACATCACGGTCCTCCCGGACCCGCCTTTGGGGCGCCCGCGTCTGAAGCGACTGCGGCTGACGCTCATCCTGTTCGGGCTGGCCGTGCTGGCCGTCGTCTCGATGGTCTTCGGGATGATGATGGCCGTCGCCTCCGACCTGCCCGACCTCGAGAACCGCGTCGAGTTCAAGCAGGCCGAGAACTCGCTGCTGCTCGACGCCAACGGCAACTACCTCGCGACGCTCTCCCAGCAGGGCCGGATCATCATCCCGCTCAAGGACATCGCCGACCCGATGCGTGAGGCGATCATCGCGATCGAGGACCAGCGGTTCTACGACAATCCGGGCGTCGACTTCCGCGGCATCGCGCGCGCCCTGTGGG
This sequence comes from uncultured Actinomycetes bacterium, assembly GCA_963705315.1. Taxonomy (GTDB): domain Bacteria; phylum Actinomycetota; class Thermoleophilia; order Solirubrobacterales; family Solirubrobacteraceae; genus CADCVQ01. Next base: position 1,899,883 of record OY970068.1, on the reverse strand, counting down.
CCGACGTCACGACCGGCAAGGCGGTGCAGGGCGGCTCGACGATCACCCAGCAGTTCGTGAAGAACGCGACGCGCGCGCAGAGCAAGCGGACGGTCTTCGAGAAGCTCCGCGAGGCCGCGCTCGCCTACCACCTCACGCGCCAGTGGCCCAAGGGCAAGATCCTGCGCGAGTACCTCAACTCGATCTACTTCGGCAACGGCGCGTACGGCATCGAGGCCGCCGCGCGGACGTACTTCGCCAACGATCCCGACCACCTCGACTGCGGGCCCCAGACGCGCCGCTGCGCCAACGAGCTCAAGCCCCACGAAGCCGCCCTGCTGGCGGGCATGGTCGCGTCCCCGACGGCGTACGACCCGGTGGCGAATCCCAGCGACGCCAGGGATCGCCGTGACGTCGTGCTGGAGAAGATGTTCGAGCAGGGCTACCTCACGCCGTCCGAGTACGACTTTGCGCTCGCGCACGACGTCCCGGCGCGCGACCAGGTGCAGCCGCCGCGGATCCAGACGGCGACGAAGGGCTCGGGATACTTCACGACGTGGGTGCGCCAGCAGCTCATCGATCGCTACGGCGCCAGGAAGGCGATCGAGGGCGGGCTGCGCGTGTACACGACGCTGCATCTCGGCATGCAGACGCGCGCCGAGGAGGCGATCCAGAAGTGGCTGCCCAGCCCCGACGGGCCGCAGGCGTCGCTCGTGGCGATCGACAACAAGACCGGCGAGGTCCGCGCGATGGTCGGCGGCCGCGACTACACCGAGGTCCCGTTCAACCTCGCGACGCAGGGTCAGCGCCAGCCGGGCTCCGCGTTCAAGCCGTTCGTGCTCGCCACCGCCCTGCGCCAGGGCATCTCGCCGAGCTCGACGTGGACGTCCAAGAAGCAGGTCTTCACCGTGCCCAACAGCGGTGGCAAGGAGAAGTTCACCGTTAACAACTACGACGACAACTACTCCGGGATCAGCACGCTCGAGCGCGCGACGACCTTTTCAGACAACTCCGTCTACGCGCAGGTCGGCATCAAGACGGGGACCAAGCGGATCGCCAGGACGGCGAAGCGGATGGGCATCCGCACGCCCGTGTCGTCGAACTACGCGATCACGCTCGGCGGCCTGAAGACCGGCGTCACGCCGCTCGACCTCGCCCATGCCTACGAGACGTTCGCGACAGGTGGCCTGCTCGTCACGGGCACGCTGGGAACGAGCAAGAACGGCCCCGTGGGGATCAAGCGCGTCGGCCTGCGCTCCAACCCCGACGACACCCTCTCGGGCGGGCGCAACAAGACGCGCCGCAAGCGCGTGCTGTCCCAGCCGATCGCCGACAACGTCAAGCGCATCCTCGCCTCGGTCATCAAGGTCGGCACGGCGCGCGACGCGAACCTCGGCAAGACGCCGGCGTGGGGCAAGACGGGCACCACGGAGAACTACGGGGACGCGTGGTTCGTCGGCGCGACCGAGGAGCTGACCGTCGCCGTGTGGGTCGGCTACCCCAACACGCTGAGGCCGATGGAGACCGAGTACCGCGGGTCGCCGGTGGCCGGCGGCACGTACCCAGCGCAGATCTGGCGCGATTTTTTGCTGTCCGTGCTCGAGGCCGACAAGCAGCGCCTGGAGCGCTCGTGCGCCAAGCGCAAGGAGGAGCGTCCCGACGATCCTCCGCCGAAGAAGTGCATCGACGCCGGGCTCGCCGTCGATCCCGACGCGGTGCCTGCAGCGCCGGCGACGCCCGTGCCGAGCGACGAGGACACGACGACGACACCGCAGCCACAGGACGACGGCCCCGGCACGGCGCCGGTGCCCGACGACGGCAACCCGGGCGGCGTCCAGCCCGCCCCGCCCGCGCCCGTCCCCCCGCCGGTACAGCCGCCCGCCCCGCCGGGCGGCGGGACGCAGCCGGGCGGGACGCCGCCGCCCTAGCGGTGACCGGTAGCTGCGCGGCTGCCCAAAGCAGTGAACAGCAGCATTGAAAAGAAGGGTTAGACCCGCGGCGGACCCGCACCGGCCCGATCCACGACCACACGTGACCATTCTCGTTGCACGCAGTCGAGAGGTGTCACAAGTGCACCGCATATGACCACTTGTGACCGATCTCAGCTCGCGCTGACGACATCGGTCACAAGTGCTCGTGGGAGTGGCCTCGCCCCACCGCCGGCACCCTCACTCCTTATCGATGCTGTTTCGTCAACCGCGCCACCCGAACCCGAGTACGGCGAGATCACTTCATCAATCCCGTCGGCCACGGCCGCGACACGTTGCGGTTGCCGGCGAGGCAGAACCGCCACGGCAGGTCGATCGCTCGCGTGATCCCGATGCGCGGACCGACCACGACCGGCGCGTCGGCGGCGAGCTCATCGGGCGGCGGTCCCAGCTCGATCGGGCCGCCCAGCAGCGGCGTCGCGTTGAGGTCGAGCCAGATGCCGAGCGCCTGCGTGAGCTTGCCCGGCCCGGAGCACAGGTCGGTGTCGCGATCGCGCCCGCGGCGCTCGCGCATGAGCTCGATGCCCTCGACCGGCTCCAGCGCCCGGATGAGGACGGCGGCGCCGACGCCCTCGGCCTCGACGACGACGTTCAGCAGCGCGTGCAGCCCGTACGAGCGGTAGACGTAGGCGATCCCAGGTGCTTCGAACAGCGTCGACGTGCGCGGTGTGAGCCCGACGAAGGCGTGGCACGCGGGCTCCTGCATGTGGTAGGCCTCGGTCTCGACGATGACGCCGGCCGCCGGCCCGTGGGTGACCGTGCAGCCGACGAGCGCCCGCGCGGCCTCGACGACCGGCAGCTCGAGCGCGCGCAGATGACGATCGGCGCGGCCGACGCTCACAGCGCGCTGCGGGCGGCCGCGAGCTGCTCGCGCACGCGGGCGAGTGACGTCCCGCCCTCGCTGACCTTCGACTCAAGCCAGGAGGACTGCGACAGCAGCTCGCGGAAGGCCGCGGGGTGCAGCCGGTCAGACGCGCCGGCCAGCTCCTCGTCGGTGAGGTCTGACAGCGCGCGCTGCGAGTCCACGGCGACGCGAACGAGCCCCGCCACGATCCCGTGGCACTCGCGGAACGGCACCCCGCGCTTCACGAGCAGATCGGCAACGTCGGTCGCCGCGATGAGGTCATCCGACGCCGCGGCGGACATGCGCTCGCGATCGAACTGCGCACCGCTGATCATGCCCGCGGCGGCGGCGAGACACAGGTCGAGCGTGTCGACGGTGTCGAAGAGGTGCTCCTTGTCCTCCTGGAGGTCTTTGTTGTAGGTCAGCGGCAGGCCGTGCATGACGCCGTGAAGCGCGCTCAGGTGCCCGACGATCCGTGGCGCCTTGGCGCGCAGGAGCTCGGCCGCGTCGGGGTTCTTCTTCTGCGGCATGATCGACGAGCCCGACGTCCACGCGTCCGGCAGGGTGACGAAGCCGAACTCCTCGCTGGACCACAGCACGAGCTCGGCGCCGAGACGGCTGAGGTGCGTGGCACAGGTCGCGGCCGCCGCGAGGTAGTCCAGCACGAAATCACGGTTGGACACGGCGTCGATCGAGTTCGCCGCGACCCGGTCGAAACCCAGCTCCGCGGCGACGGCGGCGCGGTCGGTGGGAAAGTTCACCCCCGCGAGCGCCCCCGCGCCCAGCGGCAGGGCCGCCGTCTGGGAGGCGACGAAGACGAAGCGCTCGCGGTCGCGGACGAGCATCCAGACGTACGCGAGCAGGTGATGGGAGAGATAGACGGGCTGCGCGCGCTGGAGGTGCGTGTAGCCGGGCAGCGGCCAGTCGAGGTGACGCTCGGCGGCGTCGACGAGCGCCTCGAGCAGCGCGCCGATCGCGCGTGTCGCGTGGCCGGCGGCGTCGCGGGTGAACAGCGCGACGTCGGTGGCGACCTGGTCGTTGCGCGACCGCGCGGTGTGCAGCTTGCCGCCGACCGGCCCCGCGATCTGCGTCAGGCGCCGCTCGATCGCCATGTGGATGTCCTCGTCGTCGGGCTCGAACGCAAATGAGCCGTCCGCGAGTTCGACCTCGACGGCATCGAGACCCGCCAGCAGCGCGTCGCGATCGTCCTCGCCGATGATCTCCTGCGCGGCGAGCATGCGGGCGTGCGCGCGCGACTGCTGGATGTCGTACGGCCACAGCCGGCGGTCGAAGCTCAGCGACGCGTTGAGGCGGTGAAAGACGGGATCCTGGGGCTCTGAGAAGCGCGACATGACGGGCGGCGATCGTAGTGGGTGAGGTGCGCCGGGCCCGCGCGCTGCAAGGGATGTGCCGGATGTTGTAGCGAGCGATTCAAGGTCCGCGACGTCCGCGCCGATGTCGTGGACGTGCATTCTCGCGCCCGACGCCGCACCTCGCTTGCAGCCACCGTCGCGGCCGTCCTCGCGGGCGCCCTCCTCGCTCCCGGCGCCTTCGCCGCCGACACCGTGACCAACGCCGTCATCACCGACTACGCCGGCGACGGCGACATCACGACCTGCGCGTTCACCCAGGCGCAGCTCGAACACGTCGTCAGCCAGATCACGCCGGACATCGATGCCTACGCGCCGGATCTGCGCGACGAGCTTGACGCAGAGATCGGGCGCTGGACCAACGGCGGCTGCTCCGGCCTGCCCGGCGGCGGCGGGCCCGGCGGCGGCACACCCGGCGGACAGCCGGGCGGCAATCCCGGTGGACACACCGGCGGCGGGCAGAACGGCGCGCAGCTGTTCACCTTCCGAGCGACGATCTCGTCGCTGAAGGTCGCCAAGAACCGCAAGAGCGTCAAGGTCAAGCTGCGCTGCCCCGCCACGGCCGCGCCGGCCTGCGGAGTCCTGCTGAGCAACAAGCTCGCCGGCAAGAGCGCGGCCAAGACCCAGCTCCTCGCCGTCATGCCGGGCCAGACGAAGACGGTCACGGTGAAGCTCAAGAAGGCTGCCAGCAACCGGCTGTCCAGCAAGGGCGGCAAGCTGAAGTTCTCCGCCCTGACCGTCGGATCGGCGCTCGCATCAACGACGAAGACCGCCAAGGTCGCGGCGCCGAAGAGCTAGCAGTATTGCCCAGGCGCATGGCCCGCGCCGCCTCCATCGCGACGATCCCGCTGGGCAGTTGTGCAGGCGCCACGGGCGCAGTCTCTCCGAAGCGGTCTTCACCAGTCAACCGGCGCGCGTCTACCCCTGCCCGAGCACGGTGCGCAGCGCGGCCGACACCCGCTCCACCTGGCCCGGGCTGAGGCCGGGGAAGAACGGCAGCGCGAGCGACCGGGCGGCGACGTTCTCGCAGACCGGGAACTCGCCCTCGCTGTGGCCGAACGTCTCACGGTAATACGACATGAGATGGATCGCCGGCAGGTAGGGCTTGGACTGTACGCCGAGTCCTGACAGCGCCCGAACGGTCTCGTTGCGGTCGGTCCCGGGCGGGAGCTGTACGACGAAGACGAACCATCCGCGGCGCTCCGCCCCGCGGTCCTCGCACGGCAGGTCCAGGCCCTCGATGTCCGCGAGCGCCTCGCGGTACAGCGCGGCGGCCGCGGCACGCCCGGCGAGCAGGCCGTCGAGGCGCTCGAGCTGGGCGAGCCCGACCGCGCACGCGATGTCCGACAGGCGGTAGTTGAAGCCGAGCCGGTCATGGTCAAGCCAGTCCATGTTCGGCGCCCGGCCCTGGTTGCGCTCGGAGTCGATGCGCTGCTTCACGGCGGCGTCAGAGGTCGTGACCATGCCGCCCTCGCCGGTCGTCAGCTGCTTGTTGGCGTAGAAGCCGAACACCGCCGGATGCCCCCGGGCGCCGACCGGCACGCCCTCGGCGTCGACGGCGCCGAGCGCCTCGCATGCGTCCTCGACGATCGGCAGCCCGAGCTGCTCGAAGGCGGGGAGGTCAGCCGGGTAGCCGAAGATGTGGACCGGCAGCAGCGCCGTCGTGCGCGCGGTGATCGCGGCCGCGGCGGCGGCGGGATCGAGGTTCAGCGTGCGCGGGTCGATGTCGGCGAAGACCGGGCGCGCGCGCTCGAAGACCGGGGCGTTGGCGCTGGCCACGAACGAGAACGGCGTCGTGACGACCTCGTCGCCGTCGCGCACGCCGGCGGCGCGGATCGCGAGGTGCAGGCCGGCGGTCCCGCTGGAGACGGCGCAGGCATGGTCGATACCGAGCCGCTGCGCGAAGGCCGACTCGAACGCCGGCAGGCGCGGACCGAGCGACAGCTGGCCCGAGCGCAGGACCTCGACGACCGCCCGTTCCTCTTGCTCCCCGAGGACCGGCCGGGCGAGCGGGATCACGTCCGCGTCGACTGTCACGTCGCCCGCGCGCCGCCGCCGCGCACGCGGCTTGGCTGCTCGGCGTACTCGAGCGAGTCGACGAGCGCGATCCACGACGCGGCGATGAGGTTCGTCGAGACGCCGATCGAGCCCCACGTCTCATCGCCGTCGCTGGCCTCGATGAGCACTCTGATCGACGCGTCTGAGCCCTTGGTCTCGTCGAGGATGCGGACCTTGAAGTTCGACAGCCAGACGTCGGCGAGGTGCGGGTGTGTGTGGTTGATCACCGCGCGCAGCGCGGCATCGAGCGCGTTCACCGGGCCGTTGCCCTCGGCGGTGCGCACGAAGCGCTCGCCGTCGACCCAGATCTTGATCGTCGCCTCGGTCTCGACCTTCCCGTCGGCGCGCTGCTCGACGATGACGCGCCAGGACTCGAGCGTGAACAGCTGCTCGTACGCACCGGTCTCCTTGCGCAGGAGCAGCTCGAACGAGCCGTCGGCGGCCTCGAACTGGTAGCCGTCGTGCTCGAGCGTCTTGAGCTGCTCGAGCACGCGCGCGGTCGCCGGCCGATCGAGCTCGATACCGGCGCTCTCGGCCTTGTCGGTGACCGTGCCCTTGCCCGACAACTCGGAGATGAGCAGGTCTCGCCGGTTGCCGACGAGCTCGGGGTCGATGTGCTCGAACGTCGTGGCGTCGGCGCGGATGCCGGCGGCGTGCAGCCCGGCCTTGTGCGCGAACGCGTGCTTGCCGACGTACGGCTGCGCCGCGTCGGGCTGGCGGTTGAGCAGCTCGTCGGCGAAGTGGGCGGTCTCGGTCAGGCGCCGCAGCTGCTCGCCGGTCAGGACCTTGTGGCCGAGCTTGAGCTGGAGGTTCGCGATGACCGTGATGAGGTTCGCGTTGCCGGTGCGCTCGCCGATGCCGTTCATCGTTCCCTGTACCTGCGTCGCGCCCGCCTCGACGGCCATGACGGTGTTCGCGACCGCGCAGCCGCCGTCGTCGTGGCAGTGGATCCCGAGCGCGACGTCCGGCAGCGCCTGGCGGATGTCGGCGACCGCCGCCGCGACCTGGCTCGGCAGCGACGGACCGTTGGTGTCGCACAGCACGACGCGTTCGGCGCCGGCGCCGGCGGCGGCGCGCAGGCAGTCCAGCGCGTACTCGCGGTCGGCGCGCAGCCCGTCGAAGGCGTGCTCGGCGTCGAAGATCACGCGCTTGCCCTCCCCCACGAGAAAGGCGATCGACTCGGCGATCATCGCGAGGTTCTCCTCGCGGGAGACGCGCACGACCTTGTCGACGTGCAGCGTCCAGGTCTTGCCGACGAGCGTGCAGACGGGCGCGAAGCACTCCGCGAGCACCTTCAGGCCGGCGTCCTGCGCGGCGGCGGTGCCGCGCCGGCGGGTCATGCCGAAGGCGGCGATCGTGGCGTTGACGAGCGGCTCGTCGGCGAGCAGCGCGAAGAGCTCGATCTCCTTGGGGTTGGAGGACGGGAAGCCCGCCTCGATGAGGTGCACCCCGAGGTCGTCGAGGCGGTGGACGAGGCGCACCTTCTCCGGCGCGGTGAGCGACAGCCCGCCGCCGCCCATCCCGTCACGCAGCGTGGCGTCGTAGAGCTCGATCTGTGGCATGGGTTGCCTGTTCGCGCTCAGGCGACCTTCGCCTCGGCTCGCGCCGGGACCGGGTCCAGCCAATCGCGGTAGCGCTCGCTGCGCCCGTGCAGGGCGTCCTCGAAGGCCGACTGCACCGCACGCGTGACCTCGCCCGGCGTGCCGTCGCCGATCGTGTGGTCGTCGACCTCGCGGACCGGGACGAGCTCGGCGGCCGTGCCGGTCATATAGACCTCGTCGGCCATGTAGAGCTCGGCGCGCGCGATGTTGCGCTCGATGACGTCGTAGCCGAGATCGGTGGCGATCTGGATCACGGACTTGCGGGTGATCCCGTCGAGAATCGACGCGGCGGGCGGCGGCGTGATGATCCGCCCCTCCCACACGACGAAGATGTTCTCGCCCGAGCCCTCGCAGACGTTGCCGTGGTCGTCGAGCAGGATGGCCTCCTCGTAGCCGGCCTTCATCGACTCGATCTTCGCCAGGACGCTGTTGAGGTACTGGCCCGACGCCTTGGATGAGGGGATGAGCGACTGCGGGCTGATGCGCCGCCAGCTCGAGACCTTGGTGCGGATGCCGTTCTTCTTGCCCTCGTCGCCGAGGTAGGCGCCCCATTCCCACACGGCGATCGACACGTCGACGGGCGCCTCGAGCGGGTTGAGGCCCATCTGGCCGTAGCCGCGGAACATGATCGGCCGGATGTAGCAGGAGCGCAGGCCGTTGCGGCCGATGAGCTCCAGCGTGGCGGCGCGCAGCGCCTCGACGTCGTAGGGCGCCGGCATGTAGTACAGCTCGGCCGAGCGACCCAGGCGCTTGAGGTGGTCGCGGTGGCGGAAGACCGCCGGCCCGATCTCCGTGTCGTAGCAGCGGATTCCCTCGAACACGCCGGTCCCGTAGTGCAACGCGTGCGTGAGGACGTGGATCTTCGCGTCCTCCCAGGCGACGAACTCCCCGTTCATCCAGATGAGTTCGGACTGCTTCACGAGAGGCTCCTAGAGTTGATCGAGAACGGCCCGGGTGGCTTCGGCGGTGGTGGCTTCGCCACCCAGGTCGCGCGTGCGCAGACCGTCATCCAGTGCGCGGTCCACGGCCGATTCTACGGCGGTCGCCTCCGATTCCCAACCCAGTCCGTGGCGCAGCATGAGCGCGGCCGACAGGAACATCGCCAGCGGATTGGCCGCGCCGGTACCCGCGATGTCCGGCGCCGACCCGTGGACGGGCTCGAACAGGCCGGGCTCGTCGGGTGCTCCGAGCGACGCGCTGGGCAGCATCCCGATCGAGCCGGTGATCATCGCGGCCTCGTCTGAGAGGATGTCGCCGAAGAGGTTCTCGGTGACGATGACGTCGAACTCCGCGGGCCGCGCGACGAGCTGCATCGCGGCGTTGTCGACGAGCACGTCGGTCAGCTCGATGTCGTTGTACTTCGCCTTGTGGACGAGGTGGACGACCTCGCGCCACTGGCGTGAGGTCTCGAGCACGTTGGCCTTGTCGACGCTCGCCACCTTCTTGCGGCGCAGGCGGGCGGCGTCGAAGGCGACGCGCGCGATGCGGTCGACCTCGTCGACGGAGTACTCGCACAGGTCGCTGGCGCTGCGCGCGGTGCGGGTCTTCTTGCCGAAGTAGATCCCGCCGGTCAGCTCGCGGACAACGAGCAGGTCGGTGCCCTCGATGCGCTCGCGCTTGAGCGGGCTGGCGTCGTAGAGCGCGGGCACCGGCCGGACCGGGCGCAGGTTGGCATACAGGCCCAGGCCCTTGCGCAGGCCGAGCAGTCCCTGCTCGGGGCGCGGCTTGTCGGGATCGGTCGTGTCCCATTTCGGCCCGCCGACCGCAGCGAGCAGCACGGCGTCGGAGGCCTTGCACGCGTGCAGCGTCTCGTCGGTCAGCGCGACGCCGTGCAGGTCGATGGCGGCGCCGCCGAAGGCGTGCTCCTCGAACGTGAAGTCCTCGCTGATCGTGCGCAGCAGCTCGAGCGCCGGCTTCATGATCTCGGGACCGATCCCGTCGCCGGGCAGGGTGACGATGGTGGGCATGGCGCGCAAGGCTAGTCCAGGACGAACGTGCGGTCGCCGAGGGCCGGCTCCTTGCAGGCCAGTGCTCGCATGTTCGTCGGGAGAGCGATCTCGTACGCGAGTTGCCGGGCGGCGACGCCGGCGGCCGGGCTCGCGGCCGGCGAGCCCGGCGGACAGTGCGGGATCCGTCGAGGAGCTGCACAGTGAGCTCCGGTGCCGGACGGTCCTACAGCACGCGTGTCGCCTATGCAGCGCCATAGGCAGCAACTTCGACACGCACCCGTCTGACACGCTCAACGCAGGCGAACGATGTCGCCTATGCAGCGCCATAGGCAGCAACTTCGACACGCACCCACGGTGCGCCTATTCGCGCCACGGGCACGATCGAATCGGAGGCCGACGCCATCAGCGAGACCATCCAGCCGCCTGACGCCGTCGCGCGGGTCGCTATCGGGCACGCTCAGGCGAAGAACTGCGCGACGCGCGGATCCCATCCGGGCACGACGTCGCCGAGGTCCAGCGATTCGCTGGCAGTGAGGACGCGGATGTCGTCGCGGACGCGGTACACCGTGGCGGTGCGCAGGTCCGGATCGACCACTACGACGGCCCGCGTGCCGGCCGCCAGCCAGTCGAGCGCCTTGCCCTCGACCTCGGAGCGGCGGTCGTTGGGCGAGACCACCTCGACGGCGGCGTCGGGCGGCCCGGGCCAGTAGCCGCGCGGGATGCCGATCTCGTCGGGGCGGTCGCGGGTGATGAACGCCACGTCTGGCGCGCGGACGGTGTCCGGGTTGTGCGCAATGTGGAAGCCGACCTCGCTCGCGATGACGATCCCGAGATCAGCTTCGCTCACGTGCGCGAGGAGCGATGCGGCGATCTGCATCGCGACGACCCCGTGCTCGACTCCAGGAGGCTCCATCTCGTGGAGCTTTCCGGCGACGAGCTCACAACTACGCGGCTCGTGCGCATATCCGTGCAACTCCTCCGCAGTCATAGTGCAACCGCGCTGTCGGACATGGGTTCGACTGTACTACCGGCGGCGCGCGACGATGTTCAGCCGGATGTAGTCGAGCGTCGGGTGCTCGCCGAGGCGGGTCATGACGGCGTCGAGCAGCCGCTGCTGCTCGAGTTCGTCGAGGCGTTCGAGGAACGGGCCCAGGCAGACGGTCTGGAGGTACGCGCGGCCGTCGGCCGGGGTGACCGGCCAGGGCTCCAGCCAGCATTCGGGCTCCTCGAAGCCGGCTGCATGCAGCCGCTGGACCGTCTGTTCGGGCGAGGCGAAGTTCCACGGGCCCGGCCAGCCGGCGAAGCGCTCGTCCAAGCCCGCGTCGGCGATCGCGTCGAGCACCGCCGCGTGCACGCCGGCGACGTTGCCCTCTCCCCCGCACTGCGCGACGAGCATCCCGCCGGGGCGCAGCGCCGCCGCGAGCGCGCCGAACAGCGCGTCGTGGTCGGGCACCCAGTGAAACGTGGCCGTCGAGAGGACCGCGTCGACCCGCTCGCCGCCGTCGAGTCGCAGCTGCGCGAGGTCGGCCTGGCGGACGTCGGCGCGATCGCCGAGCTCCGCGCTTGCGCGCTTGACCATGTCCGGCGACGAGTCGACGGCGATGACGCGCCCGCGCGGCAGGCGGTCGAGCAGCAGCTGCGTCACGCGCCCGGAGCCGCAACCGGCGTCGAGCACGGTCTCGTCGCCGGACAGCGCCAGCCGGTCGAGGACGTTCAGCGCCATCGCGACGAGCGGGTCCGAGACGCGGTGATAGGCGTCGGCGTTCCAGTCGCGGACGGGGGCTGTCATGCGAGCTCGGTCGTCACGGGTCCTCTGCGCTCGCGGTCGCGCTCGAAGGCGGCGATCGCGTCCTCCTCCTGGAGCGTCATCGCGATGTCATCCAGCCCGTTGACGAGCCGGTGCTTGATCGCGGCGTCGATCTCGAAGGACGCGACGCTGTCGCCGAAGCGGACCTCCTGCGCGGGCAGGTCGATCTCGGCCTCGCCGGCCTCCATCAGCGTGCGGACCTCGTCCTCGGTCAGCTCGATCGGCAGCAGGCCGCACTTCGTGCAGTTGGACTTGAAGATGTCCGCGAACGAGGCCGCGACGATCGCCTTGAAGCCGTAGTCCTCCAGGCCCCACGGCGCGTGCTCGCGGCTCGAGCCGCAGCCGAAGTTGCGCCCGGTCACGAGGATCGGGTTGCTCGGCAGGTTCCAGCCGGGCTCCTTGGCCCAGTCATAGAAGAGGTACTCGCCAAAGCCCGTGCGCGCGACGCGCTTGAGGAACTGCTTGGGCATGATCTGGTCGGTGTCGACGTCGTTGCGGTTCAGGACGCTGACGGCGCCGGAGATGGTGTTGATCGGATCCATGGCTCAGCTCCACTCCCGGATGTCGACGAAGCGGCCCTCGATCGCCGCGGCCGCGGCCATCTGCGGCGAGACGAGGTGCGTGCGCCCGCCGCGTCCCTGGCGCCCCTCGAAGTTGCGATTCGACGTGGAGGCGCAGCGCTCGCCGGGCGCGAGCGTGTCGGGGTTCATACCCAGGCACATCGAGCAGCCGGCGGCGCGCCAGTCAAAGCCGGCCGCGCGGAAGACCTCGTCCAGGCCCTCGGACTCGGCCTGCGCCTTCACCTGCGCGGAGCCGGGGACGACCATCGCGTGCACGCTTGACGCGACGGTGCGGCCCCTGACGACCTCGGCGGCGACGCGCAGGTCGCCGATCCGGCTGTTCGTGCACGAGCCGATGAAGACGCGGTCCAGGGCGATGTCCTGAATCGGCGTACCCGGGCGCAGGTCCATGTAGGTCAGCGCGCGCTCGTGGCCCTCGGTCGTCGGCTCGGGCACCGCGTCGGCGACCCCCGCGACCATGTCGGGCGCGGTGCCCCACGTCACCTGCGGGCTGATCGCGGCCGCGTCGACGGTGATCTCGCGGTCGAAGGTCGCACCGTCGTCGGTGCGCAGGCCGTGCCACTGCACCGGAATGTCGATCCCGGCGTGCTCGCAGACCCACGCGAAGGTCGTCTCGTCGGGCGCGATCATGCCCGCGCGGCCGCCGCCCTCGATCGTCATGTTGCAGACGGTCATCCGGCCCTCCATCGACAGCGCCTCGATCGCCGCGCCCGCGTACTCGACGACGTGGCCGGCGGCGCCGTCGGTGCCCATCTGGCCGATCGTCGCGAGGATGAGGTCCTTGGCTGTGACGCCGAAGCCGAGAGCGCCCTCGTAGGAGATCTGCATCGAGCGCGGCTTGGGCGCGACGAGGCACTGCGTCGCGAGCACGTGCTCGACCTCGCTTGTCCCGATCCCGAACGCCAGCGCGCCGAACGCGCCGTGCGTGGCGGTATGGCTGTCGCCGCAGACGATCGTCATGCCGGGCTGCGAGACGCCGAGCTCCGGGCCGATGACGTGCACGATGCCCTGGCGGTCAGAGCCGAGCGAGTAGATCGGAATGCCGAACTGCGCGCAGTTGGTCTCGAGCGCCTGGACCTGGACGCGGCTGAGCTCGTCGGCGATCAGCGCGGCGGTCGCGGTGCCGTCGGTCGGCGTGTTGTGATCGGCGGTGGCAAGCGTCCGGTCGGGCCGCCGGACCTTGCGCCCTTGCAGGCGCAGCCCGTCGAACGCCTGCGGGCTCGTGACCTCGTGGACGAGGTGCAGGTCGATCCACAGCAGGCCCGGCGCCACCTCGTGGGCGGCCCAGATCTTCTCAAACAGCGTCGTGGGTGTCATGCGCTCAGCTCCTGCGTAGTCCGGCGCAGACGACCGCGAGCAGGACCGCGTCGCCGGAACCGGGATTCTCGAAGTGGTGTGGCAGATCGGCGTCGAACGTGACGCAGTCGCCGCTGGCAAGCTCGTGGCGCTCGCCGTCGATGACGAGCACGACGGCGCCGTCCTGGACGAGCGCGGTCTCGCGGCTGCCCGGCTCGTGCATCGGCGGGTCGCCGGGGCCGCCGGTGACGGCGCCGGCGGCGAGGACGTGGCGGGACAGCTCGGCGCGCTGGCCCGGCAGCGGCGGCGTGAGGATCTCCGCGCTGTGCCCGCCGGCGCGGCCGCTCGTCCCCGCCCGCCGGTCGCCGGCGCGGACGATCGCGACGGTGGCCCCCTCGTCGAGGCGCAAGAGCTGGGACAGGCGCAGTTCCAGGCCGGCCGCGATCCGTGCGGCGACGGCCAGCGTCGGGCTCGTCTCGCCGCGTTCGACCTGGCTGAGCATCGGGGCGCTGACGCCGCTGCGCTGCGCCAGATCGCGGAGGCTGAGCGCCATCGCGTCGCGCAGCGCGCGGATGCGCGGGCCGATCGGGACGTGCTGCTCGAGGGTCGCCATACGTTTGTACGTTATCGCATACAGGCGATCGGTCCACGTGGCGCCTCCGAGCGGTCAAGCGATCGCCGGTCCCCGTCGAAGCAGAGAGCGTGCGCGCGCGCGTTCTCATCGCCAGCCTGGCCGCGGCGCTGCTGTGCGCGGCCGCCCCGTTCACCGCCTCGGCCTCCGCAGCCGAGGATCCGCTGAGCGGGCTGCAGTGGGCGCTCGACGCGATCCACCTCGGCGACCTGCTGGGCACGAAGGGCAAGCCCGTTGCGGCCGGAGCGGGCACCGTCGTCGCCGTCGTGGACTCGGGTGTCGACGGCAGTCATCCCGATCTGGCCGGGCGTGTGATCGCCGGGCCGGACTTCATCGACGGCGGCGCACCGGACGACCCCCAGGGCCACGGCACGCACATGTCCGGAATCATCGCCGCGGCCACCGGCAACGGCGCCGGCGGCGCCGGGATCGCGCCGGGCGCCTCGATCCTCTCCGTCCGCGTTCTCAACGACCGCAACGCCGGCAGCGCCTACACGGTCGCGCGCGGGATCGACGCGGCGACGGACGCCGGCGCGGACATCATCAACCTCTCGCTGAACTGGACCGACCCCAACGAGGACATCAGCCGCGTCCTGTCGGCGATGCGCCGCGCGGCGAACGCCGGGGTCGTGCTCATCGTCGCGGCCGGCAACGGCGCGCGCGATCACTGCGAGGAGCCGGTGCTCGAGCAGCGCGCCCTGTGCGTCGGCGCCCTCGACGACAGCCTGCAGCTCGCGTCCTTCTCGAGCCACGGACACGGCCTGGGGCTCGTGGCCCCCGGCTCCAACGTGCTGTCCACCTGGCCGGGGGCGCGCTATGCGCGAGCATCCGGCACCTCGCAGGCCGCCGCGCACGCCAGCGGCGTCGCGGCGCTGCTCGTCGGCCTGGGCATGCGCGGCGACCAGGTCATCCAGCGGCTGACCCGGACCGCGCGCGACATCGGCGCGCCCGGCTACGACCCGTCGACCGGCTTCGGGATGCTCGATGCCGCACGCGCCGTCGATGGCGCGACCGAGGGCCGGATCCCGCCGCTCCTGCGCGTCGGGGCGCCACGCAGCGCGGCGCAGCGCTCGGTGCGCAGGCGCGGCCTCAGCGTGCGCTGCGACGCCGCCCGGCCCGGGACGTGCCGCGTGCGGATTCGCGTGCGGGGCGTCGTCGTCGCGGCCGGCAGCCGCGCGGTGTCCGGCGCCGGGGCGATCGCCGTCCGCGCCCGGCCCACGAACGCCGCCCGGCGCATGCTCGCCGGCAAGCGCAGGCTGCGCGCCCGCATCGAGGTCGCGCTGACCGGAGCGCCCGGCGTCCGGCGCTCGCTCGTCCTGCGCGCGCGCCTCAGTCGCCGATCTTGAACGCGTCGGCGGTGCCGACCGGGAAGCGCGCCCGCCAGTCGCCCTCACCGGCGTTGTTCGTGTCCATCCAGACGATCGCGCGCAGGCGCCGGAACTTCCGCGCCGTGCGGAACATGTCGCGGACCCAGGCGGCCTTCGAGCCGCCGGTCGCCGCGGAGCCGACCTCCGCGATCCAGATGCGCTGCGGCCCGAGCTTCGTGAGGCGCCGGTAGGCGCTGCCGAAGGTCTTGCGGAAGCTGCGCCAGCCACCGTTCTGCGGGTGTGTCGAGCCCCAGTTGTAGCCGTCCATCGCGAGGACGTCGACGTAGCGCCGGCCCGGGTAGTAGCGCTCGAAGCGGTTGGCCCTGGTCCCTGGGACGTCCTCGTTGAGCGGCGACCACACCCACCGCACGTTGTGCGCGCGCTGCTTGGCGAAGATGCGGTGCATGCGCCGCCAGGCGCCGCGATACAGGCGCGGCGAATTGCCGTTGACGGTGCCGGCCCACGGGTACCAGTTGCCGTTCATCTCGTGCATCGGGCGCAGGTACACGGTCGAGCGCAGCCTGCGTAGCGCGCGCGCCCACGCGGCGATGTGCGCGTCGAAGGCGCCGCCGTTGATCCGCCGCAGCGCGTAGCGCGACTGCCAGGCGCCGCCGCCCGGCACCCACGGCTCCCAGGTCAGCAGCGACCGGCGGCCCGAGCGGCGCACGGCCTTGATGAGGCTCGGCTGCACGTCACGGACCCACCGGTCTCCGCCCCAGCTCTGAAACCACGACACGGTGCCGATCGGGCGGCCGAGGTCACGCTGCAGCGCATCGACGCGGTGCGTCGAGGCGCCGAACGGGTCTCCCGGCGTGTGGATCCCGAAGCTGACCGGAGCGGCCGTGGCGCCCGCGGGAGCGCCCAGCATGCCGAGGATCAGTGCGATGGCGGCGAAGAGTCTGCGCACGGACCGCGGTGATGCTAGCCATCGCCACCTCGTGGGCCTTCTCGGAACGTTCGGCCGCAAACGCCAGGCGGCGATCGGCGCCTGGGGTTCGCGGTCAGACGCTTGGAGAAGGCCCACTAGATGGACGTCCGGTAGGCGCGGGCGCAGCGCTGGGACGAACGTCCAGTTCGTCGGCTCGGTGTCGTCCACAGATCGTGGACGGTCGAGGAGATTGCCATGCCCGCCTCGCGCTCGCTGCGCAGCACGATCGCCGCGATCGCCACCGTCATCAGCCTGCTCGCGCTGACACCGGCCCTGGCGAGCGCGCAGACGTCGCTGCAATTCGGGGCCTTCACCCCCGGCGACCCGTACAACGGCAACGTCACGGCCACCGACGCGCTGCAGGCCAAGCTCGGCCGCCGCGTCGACATCGGGCTCTGGTACCAGAACTGGGGCGGCGGGGACTGGATCTCCTCCGTCCAGCCGCACGTGCTCGGCGCCGTGACGGGCTCCGGCCGCACGCCGCTGCTGACCTGGGAGCCGTGGGTTCCGGGCGCGGGAACCAACCAGCCGAAGTATGCGCTCAGCAAGATCGCCGCAGGCAACTTCGACACGTACATCCGCTCGTGGGCGACCGCGCTGCGCAAGACCGGGCAGGTCGTCTACCTGCGGCCGATGCACGAGATGAACGGCAACTGGTACCCATGGGCCGGTTCGGTCAACGCCAACTCCCCCGCGCTCTTCGTGCAGGCCTGGCGGCGGATGCATGACATCTTCGTCGCCGCCGGCGCGACCAACGTTCGCTGGGTCTGGTCGCCGAACAACGTCGACGTCGGTGGCACGGCCGCCAACAGGCTGGAGGCCTACTACCCCGGGGCCGGCTATGTCGACGTGCTCGCCGTCGACGGTTACAACTGGGGCTCGACGGCGCCGCAGAACGGCGGCTGGCAGACGTTCTCGCAGGTCTTCTCGGCCGCGTTGACGCGTCTGCGCAAGCTCGGCCCGCAGCCCATCTGGATCGCCGAGGTCGGCGCGGCACCCGAGGGCGGCGACAAGGCCGCGTGGGTGCGCGACATGTTCGCCAAGGTCAAGAGCATGCCCCGCCTGCAGGCGATCGTCTGGTTCAACGAGAACAAGGAGCGCGACTGGCGCGCCGCGCCGAATGGTGCCGTGGCGGCCGCGTTCCGGCCGGGCAGCGAGCAGGCATCGGCGGGCGCCACGAGCTCCGGCAAGGCCAAGGCCAAGAAGGCCAAGGCGGCCAAGCGCTCACGGCCGACGCTCAAGGTTCGCGCCGCCAGCCGCGCGCGCGCCGGCAGCACCGCCACCGTCCGCTGGACCGCCAGGCGCGCCGCGACCGTCAAGACGTGGCACACCTTCCTCAACGGCCGCGCGGTGCGCGTCGTCGATGCCTCGAGCGCGAAGGTCCTGCGCAAGCGCGTCGCCAAGGCCGGCAAGTACCGCTGGACGATCGTCGGGCGCAACGCCGCCGGTAAACGCGTCGTCTCGGCGAGCAAGAGCTTCCGCGCGTACCGTCGCTGAGCGGCGCGATGGGGCCCAAATCCCGCGCGTCCGGCGACTCGCGGCCTACGGGCGCAGCCGCAGGTCCGGGCGCAGCTCGGGCCGCCTGGAGCCCGCCAGCCAGTTGGCCAGCGCCTGGCCGCGCAGCGTGAAGTCGCGCACCGGGTGCGGGGCGTCGTACCAGACGAGCGCCTTGATGCGGGGAAAGCGCTGCTCGGTCGATGCGAGGGTGTCGCGGACCCAGTCCGACGAGCGCGCCGTCTGCGGATTTGCGGTGCCGATCTCGGCGACCATCATCGGCTTGTTGAAGGCCTTCACGGCCCTGTAGGCCGGGCGGATCAGGTGCTCGTAGTCGACGTACGGGCCGTTGTGGTTGCCATCCCAGTTGAAGCCACTCAGCCCGAGCCAGTCGACGTAGCGCGATCCGGGGTAGTACTTCTTCAGCTGGCGGCGCGTGGTCGGCTTGCCGCCGGCGAACGTCGCGACGGAGAAGACCCAGCTGACGTTCGTGGCGCCCTCGCGGCGGAAGATCTCGTGCACGTGACGCCACGCGGCCTTGAACGCGCGTGCGCTGTTGTCGTTGACGCCCGGCGCCCACGGGTACCAGTCACCGTTCATCTCGTGCATGAAGCGCAGCGCCATCGGCTTGCCGAAGGCGACGGCGTCGCGCGCCCACTTGCGCACGTACGCGTCGTGCTTGCCAAGCGCGATCTGCCGCACGACGGCCCGCCGCTGCTTCTTCGCCTGGACGGAGCCGTTGCGCTTCCATGGCTCCCAGGTGATCAGCGGGATGGCGCCCTGCGCGGCGACGGCGTTCAGCCAGTCCGGGCCCAGGAAGCGATCGTTGCCCCACCAGGCCTGGAAGCGCTGCATGATCCGCAGCTTCGCCCCCGGGTAGCGCGCCGTTGACACGGGACGGTGCGGCGGGCCCGCGACCGCGGGGTTGTAGACGCCGAGGTAGACGCCCTTGGCCGGCGGTGCGAAGGTCGGGCCGCCGGTCTTCGCGGGCACGGCGGTCGCCGCCAGACGGGTCGCGTCCTTCGCGTCGGTGACCGATGTCGTCGACCACACCGACAGCGCGACGAGCACGGCCGCGCACACCGCCGGTGCGGTCATCGCGATGCGCAGCGACTGCGTCGACTCGCGTGCCAGGCCGAGCATGCTGCCCGGGGTCGCGAGGCCGACGGTGAGGATGCACGCCCACACGACGACGGCCCATGACGCGTCACCGGGCCGCGCGATGGCGACGCCGATCGACAGCAGCAGGAGCGCCAGCACCGTGAGCTGGAACGCCGTGATCCAGCTCATCCGGCGCTGGCGCGTCTTGCGTGTCACTCCCCCGCGCACGGTCCGCCCGCGCCGCCGCGGTGCTGCCAGCAGCGCGCGCGGGACCGCAAGCGCGAAGACGGGTGCGAGGAAGGTCTGCAGCTGCGCGGTGCGCAGCGCCGCGCGCCAGCCGACGTGCGACGTGAGCAGCACGGCGACCGGGCCGAGATACAGCGCGAGCAGCACACCGTACGTTCCCTCCGTGCCCGGCGCGAGCAGCCGGACGCCGCCGAGGATCGAGATGATCGGGCTCGAGAGGAAGATGAGGTGCGTCGTCGCGACGAGGTACCAGCCCGTCGTGTGCAGGTAGTGCAGGCGCTGGCGCATCGACAGGCCGCGCTTGCGCAGCGGGTTGTCGAAGAAGAACATCCGCAGGCTGTCGGTCGCCCAGCGCAGGCGCTGGTTGGCCATCTCGGCGGCCGTGTTCGGCGCGGTCCCGACGCTGACGGGAGTCCCGACGTACGCCGAGCGCCAGCCGCGGGCGTGCAGCTCATAGGACGTGTGGAGGTCCTCGACGATGTTCCACTCCGAGAAGCCGCCGAGCGCCTCGATCGCCTCGCGGCGGTAGGCGACGCCGTTGCCGCACGAGAACGCGGCGTTGTCGCGGTCCTTCGCGGGCTGGATCGCGCGGTAGAAGAGCGCCTCCTGGTGGCCGAGCGCGTCGCCGCGGTCCAGCTGGAAGCTCTGGCGGCTCGCGACGAAGGCCATGCTCGGGTCCTCGAAGTAGCCGAGCAGCAGCTCCCCGAGCTCGGGACGCGCGAGGTGGTCGGCGTCGAGGCAGACGATGAACTCGCCGGAGGTGTGCTTCAGGGCGGAGTTGAGGTTGCCGGCCTTGCCGCGCGTGCCGTCCGCGCGGGTGAGGCAGCGCACGCCGAGGCGGTGGCACATGTCCTCGATGTCCTGCCGGTTGGCGGCGCCGGCGATGAGCCCGTCGTTGAGCACGATCGTCTCGTGCGGCCGGTCGATCGCCAGCGCGGCGACGACGGTCGCCTCGACCATGTCGACGTCCTCGCCGCAGACGGGAATGAACAGGTCGACCGACCCGGCCGGGGGCGCGGTCGGCGCCGAGCGGCGATACGGGCTCCAGAAGAGGACGACCGCCACGACGAGGGCGAGGTAGTTGACGAGCTCGGCGAGAAAGAAGATGACGGCCGGTGCGCCGAGGCCGGCGACCTGTCCGGCGCGCCAGAACAGGTACGTGGCGCCGCCGCCGACCGCGGCGAGCGCCGCCGCGCGAGCGCCGAAGAGCCGCGCGCCGGTCATCGGATCACCTCGGCGCGCACGACCTGCACCGGCGCGTTGCCGGTGAACGTCCGTGTGTACACGGGAGCGAGGTCGAGCGTCCGCAGCGCGGCGGCCAGCTGCGGCCTGCTCAGCACCGGGTCCGAGACGATCCAGACCCGTCCGCCGTCGACGGCCGACGCTACGACGCGCGGCGCGCGGGCGGCCTTGTCGAGGCTCGGGTAGCCCTGCACATCGGCGTCGAGGAGCTTGTCGCCGTAGTACGACAGCGCGCCGTCGAAGCCGAGCAGCCCGACGCTCACGACGGTGTCTCCCGCGCGCCAGTCGTCGGCGATGCGAGCGATGGCGGCGCGCGTGTCCGGGTTCTGGCCGTCGTCGCGCTGGGCTGCGTGGAGCCCGATCCCGGAGGCCGCGAGCGCGGCGGCGAGCAGCAGCGCGGCGAGCGGGCGCTGGAGGCGGACCGCGACGGCGGCGATCGCGACGAGGACGAACGGAACCGCGACGGCGGTGTAGCGCGTCAGCGCGATCGGCTGTCCAAGCGCGCTGGCGAGCAGCACCGCCACCAGCGGCGTGGCGGCGCACGCGACGATCAGCCGGCGCGCGCGGATCGGCCGGAAGCGGTCGGCCAGCGCCAGCAGCGCGAGCACCTCGACGACGACGACCGCGCCGAGCTCGCGGGCGAGCATGAGCCCGCCGGTCGCGCGCCCGTCGAACGGGCTGCCGGCGATGCGCAGCGCGTTGAACATCGTCAGCGACGCGTACGTATGGGCGAACTCGTCGTGGTGGCCCTGGCTCGCCTGCTCGAGCGCCAGCGGGATGACCGCGGCGAGCGGCAGCGCGACGGCGGCGCACAGGCCGGCGCGCCAGCGAAGTTCGATGTTCGGCTGCAGCCAGAACCACACGGCGAGCGGCGCGAGCACGAGGCTGGCCGTGTAATGCAGGAAGACGGCTGCGGCGGCACCGGCCGCCGCGACCAGCAGCCAGCGCGCCGAACGATCACGGGTCGCCTGCAGGACCGCCGCGACGGTGATCGTCAGCGCGAGCATCACGAAGACGTACGCGCGCACCTGCTGGGCGTAGAGCAGGACGAGCGGGCTGACGGCGGCGAGGGCGGCGGTGATGAGCCCCGCGTGGCGCCCGGCGACGAGGCTCCCGAGCCAGTACAGCGCGCCGACGAGCGCGATGCCAGCGGCGACGGACGGCAGCCGCAGCATGAGCTCGCTGTCGCCGGCGAGCTGCATCCAGCCGTGGAGGATCAGGTAATACAGCGGCGGGGTGACCTCGTTGTACTGCAGCGCGTTGGCGAGGTCGCCGAGGCTGCCGCGGCTCGCCTCCCAGCTGTAGACCTCGTCGATGAACAGGCTGGGGTGGCCGACGCCGAGACCGAAGCCGATCGCCGACAGGACGACGATGAGACCGAGCAGGAGGATCGTCGGGTCGCGTGGCGCGCGGGCGGCCTGCGCGGACGCGCGCACGCACGGCAGAGCATCCGCTTGCAGCGCCATGCGTCCGTGGGTGGCGATCGTGGGCATCCGTTCCTTGGTTGGCCGGGGTCCTCGTGACCCACGTGGTGCTCGGCCGATCAACGGTCGCGGCGCACGTTTACGTCCGTATTCGGCCCCAAACCTGTACAGAGGTCGAGGCATGAGCCGAAAATCGGTTGTGGTCCGGAGCGTTCATCAGCGGATGACCCGCAAGCTGCTCGGCTTCGCCGCCGTCGGAGTCGTAGCGCTGGGCGCTCCCGCCGCCGCGATGGCGCACGTCTCGGCCGAGGGCAAGCTGCGCGCCGAGGAGTCCGCAGCGCTCGGTGCCGAGCACGCCGCCGCCCACGCACGCCAGCGCGAGCTGGCGGCGCAGGCGCGCACCCGCCGCGCCACCGCGCCGCGACGTGCCGCGCCACGCGCGGTGTCGAATGCGATCGGCGGCGCATGGTCCGACGCGCAGCCGCTGCCCGTCATCGCGATCAACGCGATCCTGCTGCCAACGGGCAAGATCCTCATGTTCGCCTACCCGGCCCGGCCGGGCTACGGCGACAGCGATTACGCCAAGGCGTATGTGTGGAACCCGGCGAACGGGACCTCCACGGCCGTCGACCCGCCGATCGACCCGGACACGAACAAGCCGACGAACATCTGGTGCGGCGGCGCCTCGCTGCTGGCGGACGGGCGGGTGCTCATCACGGGCGGCAACGTCGACGATCCCACGACCGACTTCCACGGCATCAACCGGGTCTTCACGTTCAACCCGTTCAAGGAGCAGTGGGATCCGCCGGCAACCAACGCCGATATGGCGCAGGGGCGCTGGTATCCCTCGCAGGTGCTCATGCCCGGCGGGCGCTCGCTCGTCGTCGGTGGGCTGACGAGGCCCGGCGACGCCGACTTCGGCGTCGGCAACAACACCGACAACGATCTCGAGATCATCTCGCCGAACGGCACGGTCGAGCGCCAGCCCGGCTTCTTCAACGGCGCCGGGGACCCGCCGCTCTCGGGCCTGTACCCGCGCATCTTCTGGATGCCGAGCGGTCGGGCGCTGGCGGCCGGCCCGTTTGCCGCTGATACGTGGTTGCTGTCGCCGGGGTCGCCCGGGGCGGTGACGAGCTGGAGCGACGTCCCCAATCCGGCCACCGACCGCGAGTGGGGCGCCGCTGTCCTGCTGCCGGGCGGTCGCGTCATGCGGCTCGGCGGGTCGCGCCTGGACGCCGACGACCCGGCGGGCACGGACGGCAAGCGCCCGGCGCAGAGCACGACGGAGATCTTCGACGAGAACCAGCCCGCCGCCGGCTGGCAGCCCGCAGCGCCGATGCAGGTCGGGCGCAGCCACGCCAACAGCGTTCTGCTGCCCGACGCGACCGTGGCGACCGTGGGCGGGGGCCTCGGCGAGGACTCAGGCCAGGAGTTCTACCGCTGGCTGTATTCCGAGGACGACAAGCGCGTCGAGCTGTTCGACCCGGGCACGAACACGACGGTGCTCGGCAACGCGCAGGCGGAGGCGCGGACGTATCACTCGACCGCGCTGCTGCTGCCCGACGGCCGCGTCATGTCGGCGGGCGACGACATCAACGGTCCCGGCGGCGCCGCGACCGGCACGACCTCCGACACCGCCGAGATCTACTCACCGCCGTATCTCTTCAAGGGGCCGCGGCCGGTGCTCGGCACGGTCAGCTCGTGGGCCGGCCTGGGTGACCAGATCGAGGTCACGACGTCCGGCCCGCCCGCGCGCAAGGCGGTGCTCGTCGCGCCGGGCGCCGCGACGCACGGCGTGGACATGAGCCAGCGGCGGATCCTGCTCGCAGCGCCCACGGCACGGCCCGGCGGCCGTATCGCGCTGCGTATGCCGGCCAACGCGAACGTCGCCGTGCCCGGGTACTACATGCTCTTTTTGCTCAGCGACGAGGGCGTGCCATCGCTCGCGCGCTTCATCCGCATCGACGCCACCCGCCACCTGCCGCCGCCGATCAACCCTGTCTTTGCACCGCCCCCCGCACCCGAGTCGAAGCTCGTCCTGAAGCTCAACGGCAAGCTGCCGCGGATGAGCACGGTCCGGC
The DNA here is from genome assembly GCA_963705315.1 of uncultured Actinomycetes bacterium. GTDB lineage: Bacteria > Actinomycetota > Thermoleophilia > Solirubrobacterales > Solirubrobacteraceae > CADCVQ01. The sequence goes on along the minus strand of OY970068.1, from coordinate 1,875,896 downwards.
GCACGCGGCGCTTCGGTCTGACCGTCCAGGTCTCCGAGCCGGGCAAGGTGCGGCTGTCCGCGCGACTGGAGCGCGGCACGAAGCCGGCGCTGTTCGTGACGACGACGCGGACGATGACCTTCAAGGCCGCCGGCACGCGGCGCGTAACGTTCACGCTGACCCGCGCCGGCCTGCGCCGGCTAAAGGCGCGCCGCCGTGGCGTGCTGCGAATCCGGGCGAAGGTCGCCTTTGCCTCCGGTCGCACCCTGCCTGCCGTGCAGGTCCGCCGCAACCTGCGCTGAGCGCGCTGCCGGCCCCGGTACCCTCCGGCGCCGTGGCATCGCACTTCGTTGCACCCGACGTCCTCGTGCTCGCCAGCGGCGGCACCCTGGGCGAGTCCTGGATGAGCGGCCTGCTCGCCGGCGTCGAGGACGCCACCGGCCACGACTTCCGCAACACCGAGTCCTTCGTGGGCACGTCCGCGGGCTCGCTCGTCGCCGCGGCACTGTCGGCGGGTCAGCGCCCGCGGCGGCCGTCCGCGGGCTCTGACCAGCGCTCGCTGGGGCCTGGCCCGCCGACGGACGACGTCTCCGCGTCGGTGGCATCGCGGCTGCCGGTTCCGCGCGCGATCGCGCAGTCCGTCGCGCGCGAGGCGCTGCGCCTGGCCGGGGCGGCGGCGACGCCGCTCGCGCCGATGACGCTCGCGATCGGCTCGTCCGCGAGCTCTGCGCTGCGCGCCGCGCTGCTCAACCGCGCCCCCGGGACCGACACATCGCTGAGCAAGATCCATCAGGGCGTGAGCGAGACCGGCGCGTTCTTCGACGGGCGCCTGCGGGTCGTCGCGGTGGACCGCGAGCGCGGCCGGCGCGTCGTCTTCGGGGCACCGGGAGCGCCCGACGCGACAGTCGCCGAGGCCGTCCAGGCATCGTGTTCGGTGCCGTGGATCTTCGCCCCGGTCCGGATCGGCGATCGCGAGTACGTCGACGGCGGCGTGTGGAGCAACACGAACCTCGACGTCGCCCCAGCGATGCGCGCGACGGAGGTCCTGTGCCTGAACCCGATCGCGAGCCTCGACATCGCGATCGCCTCGCCGTTCGGCGTCCTGCGCGCGCTTGCGGGCAGCACCGCGGCGCTCGAGACGCTCGCGCTACGCAGCCGCGGCGCTCGCGTGCGCATGATCGGGCCCGATCTCAAGACGGCGAAGATCATGGGACCGAACCTCATGGACACGCGCCTGCGCGACGCCGTGCTGGCGGGCGGCTACGCGCACGGGCTGGCGCTCGGGGGCTAGCGCCGGGTCGCGCAGCCCGAACGGCAGCGAGAGAACCGATCAGCGAGCGAGGCGACGGCGATCCCGCGAGGGTGGTGTGGCGATCTACCGTGCCTCACGCACGGTTATTCGCCAAACCCCCCACCGTCACGCTCGCCGCGCGGCCTCGCCAACCGCCACGGCCTTCCCAGCCCGCGTCGATTGGCGATGCTGGTTGGAGAACCGCACGGCCAAGGCCGAGGCCCTACGGCGTGGCGACCGGCGCCTCCGCCCCGAGGTCGAGCGCCTCGTCCGCCGTGTGCGCCTTGCGCACGACCATCGACAGCGCCCGCACGTACGCCCGCGCGGCCGCCTCGATGATGTCGGTGGCGACGCCCTGGCCGGAGGCGGTCTGGCCCTCGAACTCGAGCACCACCGACGTCTCCCCCAGCGCGTCCTGGCCGCCGGTGACCGCATCCACGCGGAACTCGCGTAGCGAGGCATCGAGGCCCGTCGCCGCGTTGATCGCCTCGAACACCGAATCGATCGGGCCGTCGCCGCTGAACTCGGCCGAGGACACCGAGCCGTCCGGCAGCACGACGGCGACCTGCGCGTAGGGCGCGCCCGCCGAGGAGGCCCGGACCTCGAAGGAATCGATCGTGTAGCTCGGGACGTCGTTGCGCAGCTCGTCGGTCACGAGCGCCTCGAGGTCCATCGCGCTGACGGTCTTCTTCTTGTCCGCGATGTCCTTGAAGCGCTTGAAGGCGGTGTTCAGCGTCGCGCCGTCGACGAGGAAGCCGAGCTCCGCGAGCGCCTGCTTGAGCGCCGCGCGGCCGGAGTGCTTGCCGAGCACAAGGGAGTTCGCATCGAGGCCGATGCTCGTCGCGTCCATGATCTCGTAGGTCGTGCGCTCCTTGATGACGCCGTCCTGGTGGATGCCCGACTCGTGGGCGAAGGCGTTGCGCCCGACGATCGCCTTGTTGGGCTGCACGGCGTAGCCGGTGAGGCGCGACACGAGGCGCGACGTGCGCGCGATCTCGGTCGTGACGGCGCCGGTCTTCAGGCCGCTGACGTCGCCGCGCGTGTGCAGGAGCATCACGATCTCCTCAAGCGACGCGTTGCCCGCCCGCTCGCCGATCCCGTTGATCGCGCACTCGACCTGGCGCGCGCCCGCGAGGACGCCCGCGTAGGAGTTGGCCACCGCGAGGCCGAGGTCGTCGTGGCAGTGCACGGAGAGCACGACGTCACGCAGGTCGGGGATGAGCCGGTACAGCCCCTCGAGGTAGGCGGTGTACTCCTCCGGCGTCGTGTACCCGACCGTGTCGGGGATATTGATGGTGGCCGCGCCCTCCTCGATCGCCGCAGCACAGACCTCCGCCGTGTACTCGAGGTCCGCGCGGGTGGCGTCCATCGGCGAGAACTCGACGTCGTCGACGAAGGACTTGGCATGCGCCACGGCCGCGCGGGCCTGAGCGAGGACGTCCTCGCGCGTCGAGCGAAACTGGTGGACGATGTGGATGTCCGACGTCGAGATGAACGTGTGGATGCGCGGATGCTCGGCGTCGCGTACAGCCCGAGCCGCGCTCTCCACATCGGGCGCTTGAGCGCGCGCGAGGCCGGCGATGATCGGGCCGCGGACCTCGCGGGCGATCGCCTCGACCGCCTCGAAGTCGCCGGGCGAGGCGATCGGGAAGCCGGCCTCGATGACGTCAACACCGAGCCGGGCGAGCTGGTGGGCGATCTCGAGCTTCTCGTGCGTGTTCAGCGAGATGCCCGGCGACTGCTCGCCGTCGCGGAGGGTCGTGTCGAAGATTCGTACGTGGTTGGGATCGCTGCTCATGACGGTTGAAGGCTCCTTGCTGAAAAGGTTCGACGGGTCTGCTTCTCGATGGTTTGCGGCAGTGCGGCCGCCACGCATTTCGCTCCCCCTAACGGGGGAGGAGAAGAAGCAGGGAAAGGTCGAGCGCCTGCGTCATGCGCCAGGAAGTCTAGGGCACAGGGCTGGCCTTGCGCCACCCATGATCCGTGCGAGAGACTGCCGCGCCATGGCGCGCGACACGGACGTTGGCTGCGGAGAGGTGACCGTCGGTCGTGGCCGCTTGCAGCGATTGCGCCGGCAGGCGACCAGCGGGCAGGTCGACGACTGGTTCGAAGACCGCATCGAGCGGCTGCTGCGGTACATCGCGCAGCGGCCGGTCCGCCTCGCGCTGATCCTGCTCGTTCTCAACCGGGCGATCGGCGGCCTGCTGTACTCGCTCGTCGAGGCCGACAGCGACTGGTTCGACGGCGCCTGGTGGGTGCTCGTCACGCAGACCACCGTCGGCTATGGCGACTTCGCGCCCGAGACGTTCCTGGGCCGCGCCACCGCCGAGCTCGTCATGTGGACGGGCATCCTGGCCGTCGCGATCCTCACGGCGGCGCTGGCCGGCGTCATCGCCGAGCACCGCATCGAGCAGGCGCGGGCGCTGGACGTCTCGGCCACCGCCCATCTCGACGACGACTTCGACCACCTGATCGCGCGCCTGGAATCCGACACCGGGTACCTCGCCCAGCACTTGCGCCGGCTGAAGGACGTGACGAACGACCCGGACGTCGTGGAGGCGCTGCGGGTGGCCCACCAGCGAAGGGAGGAAGGCCCATGAAACGCAGCAAAGCCGTCAACCTGGCGGTCGTCCCGGTGCTCGCCGTGCTGTTCAGCGGCTGCACTGACCAGAAGGAGGAGACCGCCTACTGCGTCAACACCAACGACGAGGTCGTGGAGAACCGCGAGTGTGACGGCAGCAGCCGCAACCACTTCTGGTACTACGGCGCAGGCGCTTACGGCCTGCGCGACCGCGTCCCATCCGGCGGCGAGCGCATCAACTCGACCGACGCCCTCGCGGTCGCTCAGCGCGGCGGCTTCGGCTCGAGCGGGAGCGACTCCGGCGTCGGCCGCAGCACCGGCCGCGCAGTTGGCGGCGGCTCGCTGAGCAGCGGAGGCTGATGGATCGCCACGACGTCGATCCTCGCCAGGGCTGGCCCGCGACGATCGAGTCGCAGGGGCTCATCTACTGGAAGACGCCGCTGCCCGACGGCGAGGAGATCTCCTACTGGCACGAGAGCGCGCATTACTCGCTCACCGGAGAGGAGGTCTACTCGATCGAGGCGGTAGCCCGGCTGATGATGGAGATGCTCGTCGAGGCCGGCGATTACATCATCGAGGAGAACCTCTTCTCCCAGATGGGCATCCCCGGGTGGGCTGTCCCGCGGATCAAGGAGACGTGGCTGAGCGAGCCACCGATGCTCTACGGGCGCTTCGACTTCGCCTACGGCGAGGACGGCGTGCCCAAGCTGCTCGAGTACAACGCCGACACCCCGACCGGGCTGCTCGAGTGCGCGGCGGTGCAGTGGCACTGGGCCGTGGACGTCTTCGGCGAGGGCGTCGATCAGTGGAACCTGCTGCACGAGATGCTTATCGCCCGCTGGAAGGAGCTCGACGAGGCCAAGCGCCTGCCGGGTGACCGCATCCACATGCTGCACTCAAACGGCGAGTACTCCGGCGAGGACTTCATGACCGTCGGCTACCTGACGGAGACCGCGCGCGCCGCCGGGCTGGAGTGCGAGGTCATGGCGATCGAGAGCCTCGGCTGGCTGGACGCCGAGGGCTTCGTCGATCTGCAGAACCGGCCGGTCCGCACGGCGTTCAAGCTCTATCCGTGGGAGTGGATGGTCCAGGAGGACTTCGCCTTCAAGGCGCTCGACCGGATGGGCTCGGGCGAGGGCCAGACGCTTTGGATCGAGCCGATCTGGAAGATGATGTGGTCCAACAAGGGCATTTTGCCGGTGCTCCACCGGCTCTATCCGGAGAACCCGCACGTCCTGCCGGCGTGGTTTGACGGCGAGCAGCCCTACGACCTCGAAGCGTTCGTGCGCAAGCCGCTGCTCGCGCGCGAGGGCGCGAACGCCCAGGTCGTGCGCGACGGCGACGTCGTCGAGGAGGGACCGGACCAGGGGTACGGCGACGAAGGGTTCGTCGTGCAGCAGTACACCGACCTGGGCGACTACGGCGCGGGCGGCCACCCCGTGCTCGGCGTCTGGACGGTTGACATGGAGCCCGCCGGGCTGGGGATCCGCGAATCGGACGGCCTGCTGACCACAAACACGTCGCGGTTCGTGCCGCACGTCATCGCATAAGGGAGAGGACACGACAAATGCCTGACACTCCAGAACTCGTCGGCCAGGTGCTCGCGTACGCCGGGGTTGGACTCGGCGTGCTCATCGTCGGCTTCATCGTGCTCGATCTGCTCACGCCGGGCAGCCTCGGCAAGCAGGTCATGGACGGCAACATGAACGCCGCGGTGCTCACCGCGTCGTCGCTGTTCTCGCTCGGGCTGATCCTGTGGTTCGCGATCTTCTTCACCGGCGAGGGCTGGGACGGCCTGGATGAGGCGGCGATCTTCGGCGCCGTCGGGGTCGCTGGGCAGGCGATCGGCTTCCTGCTGCTCGACCTGCTGACCCCCGGCAAGCTGCGCGTCGTCTGCATGGGCGGACACAAGCTGCATCCCGCCACGCTCGTCTCGGCGTCCGTGCAGTTCGCCGTGGCGCTGATCATCTGCGCCTCGCTGACCTAAACCACGTCGCCACTTGAGGTCGTGGGGACAATGTCCTCATGGCCCGCGACACCGGCTTTCCGACCTCCGACGCGCAGGACGACTTCCTGCGCGCGCGCCGGCGCCGGGCGCTCGCGCGGCTGTCGGCGGCGCTGCGCCTGGAGTACGACGTCGACGTCATGCTGCCCTTCGACGAGGTCATCGAGGCGCTCGGGCGCACCGGCGAGCGCGACGTCGGGCTGCAGACCATCGAGATCGACTCGATCGTCGGCAGCGTCGACCGTCGCAACGACTTCGACCGCGCCTTCCGCCCGACCTCATCGCGCGTGCGCCAGCGCTTCGAGCGGATCGCCGAAGCACAGCGGCGCGGCACGTCGATGCCGCCGATCGCCGTCTACCGCCTCGGCACCATGCACTTCGTCCGCGACGGTCACCATCGGGTCGCGGTCGCGCGCGCGCAGGGGCAGGACCGGATCGATGCCCACGTCATCGAGGTCGTCACCCGCGTGCCGGCCGACGCCTCGATCAGCGTCTCCGACCTGCCGCTGAAGGATCACGAGCGTGTCTTCGCGGAGCGGGTTCCCCTCCCCGCCGAGTACTGGTCCCGGATCGAGCTGACCGATCCGAGTGCGTTCGGCGGCCTGGCGGAGGGCATCGAGGCCTGGGGCTTGCGGCTCATCCAGCACGAGGAGGAGTTCATCGACCGCGCCGAGATCGCCCGGCGCTGGTTTGCGGAGGAGTACGAGCCGGTCATGAAGCTGCTCGGTGAGGCGGGGCTGATCGGGTCCCGCGAGAAGGAGACCGATGCCTACCTGCGGCTCACCGAGGACCGCTACCGCCTGATGCGCACGCAGGCGTGGACCGACGAGGCGATCGAGCGCGTCCGCCGCGGCCGTTAGCGCAGGCCGTCGCGCCGCAGGATCCGCAACACAATCGCCGCGGCGATGCGCACGCCGTACGTGGCGAGGTGCATGCCGTCGTCGACGCGGCGCACGACGCGGCGCACGCCGCGGTGGACGATCGACGCGGTGAACACGCCGTCCGGAGCCAGGACCTTCGAGATCTCGTCGACGAGCCGCACCCCGTCGACGAAACCGGCGGCGGCGGTGCGGATCGCACGGTTGACCGCGGCGATGTTCGCGTTGCGCACGGGGTCGCGGTGCGGCGGCAACAGCACCCAGTACACGAGCCCGCGCCCGTCCTGCAGGAACGTCGCCATCATTGCCCGCACGCGCTGGGTGTAGGCGTCAACCCACGCTGGGCCGCAGCACGCCACCGTCGGGCCGGACGGGGTGCGCAGCGGATAGCTGTCGGTGGCGGCGCCGAGGATCACGATCGAGACGTCGGGGCGCACGGCCCTCACGCGCTGCCGGGCGTGCGCGGGCCAGTGCAGCGGCGGCAGCGTGATGCCGGTCCCGCCGTGTGTGTCGCGGATCACCGTCGCGCCCCCGCGGCCGCGCAGCTGGCCGCCGAGCGCATCGACGATGCCGAACATCATCGAGTCGCCGGAGGCCAGGACGCGCATCCGCGCGTTGCGCCGAACCGCGACGCGGCGCGTCAGCCGCTGGCCGACGGGCGAGCGCAACGAGATCCGCCAGCGTCCCGCCGCCGGGAGCCGCAGCCGCAAGCGCCGCTTGCGCTGCCCGGCCGCGAGGCGCACGACCCGGCAGCCCACCGCGCGTGTGGCCGACCGCGCGCACACCCGCGCGGAGATGCCGCCGAGACCCCAGGCGTCGCTGACCCAGACGTTGACCAGCCTGCCGGTCTGCAGCCGCCTGGGCGCCGCGATCATCTGCAGCCGGTGCGCGCCGTCGGGCGGCGCGACCGCGGCGCTGCTCGCAGTCGGCGCAGGCGGTTGCGGCGTCTGTGCCTGGGCTGCGGAGACGACGGCGACGCCTGCGAGGACCAGCAGGCCCAGTACACAGGCGCGCACGGCGCGGATTCTATTCGGGCGCGGGCTTCTCCCCCGCGCGAGCGTCCGGCGGCTCGGCCGCCGCGCGGTCGTCCGGCGGCTCGGCGTCCGGCGGCTCGGCGTCCGGCGGCTCGGCGTCCGGCGGCTCGGCGTCCGGTGGCTCGGCCGTCGCGCGGTCCGTCGGCGGCGTCTGCTCCTCGGCGCCGATCGCCTCCTCGGTCGCCTCGGCGGCCTCGGCGCGCTCCTCCTCGGAATGGCGCAGGTTCGTCCCGTCGGCGGGGTTGAAGATGTGGAGCTTCGCGCCGTCGAACCACAGCCGCGCCTTGTCGCCCTCCTTGATCTCGGATTCCGGGTTCAGCCGCGCCACGGCCCGGCCCGCACCGCCGCTCGGTGTCTCGGCGATGCCCGAGTCGCGAGCAAGCTCGGCCAGCTCGTCGGAGCTCACCTCGCCGCCCTCGAAGGAGAAGTACACGTAGATCTCCGAGCCCATCGATTCCAGGACGTCGATCGGCGCGTCGAACTCGACGCCCTCGTCGTGGCCCGCGGGCGCGAAGTTTGCGTCCTCGAAGTCCTCGGGGCGGATGCCGACGATGACGTCGCCCGCATCATCCGCGCCCTCCGGCGCCGGCACTTCGCCGAACGGCAGCTTGAGCTTGCCGCCGCTGACCTTCGCCGAGAAGAAGTTCATCGCCGGCGAGCCGATGAAGCCCGCGACGAAGATGTTCACCGGGTCGTTGTACAGCACGCGCGGCGTGTCGACCTGCTGCAGGACGCCGGAGCGCATGACCGCGACGCGGTCGCCGAGCGTCATCGCCTCGGTCTGGTCGTGCGTGACGTAGACCGTGGTCGTCGAGAGGTCCTTCTGGATCTTCGAGACCTCGGTGCGCATCTGCACGCGCAGCTTCGCGTCGAGGTTGCTCAGCGGCTCGTCCATGAGGAACGCCTGCGGGTCACGGACGATCGCGCGGCCCATCGCGACGCGCTGGCGCTGGCCGCCGGAGAGGTTGGCCGGCTTGCGGTCGAGGTGCTCGTTGAGGTCGAGGATGCTCGCCGCGTGCTCGACCTTCTCGTCGATCTCCGCCTTCGGCACCTTGGCGAGCTTCAGCGCGAAGCCCATGTTCTCGCGCACGGTCATGTGCGGGTACAGCGCGTAATTCTGAAACACCATCGCGATGTCGCGGTCGCGGGGTGAGAGGTTGTTCACGACGCGGTCGCCGATCGTCAGCTCGCCATCGGAGATGTCCTCCAGGCCGGCGATCATGCGCAGCGCCGTCGACTTCCCGCAGCCCGACGGCCCGACGAGAATCATGAACTCCCCGTCGCGGATGTCGAGGTTCATCTGCTTGACGGCCTCGGTGCCGTCCGCGTAGCGCTTCGTCACGTCGCGCAGCTTGATGTCGGCCATTCGGTTGCTCCTTTACCCCTTGACGGCACCGGCCGTGAGCCCGGCCACGATGCGACGCTGGAAGATCAGCACGAAGATGATGATCGGAATCGTCACGAGCACCGCCGCAGCGGCGATGTTGCCCGTCGGCGCCGTGAACTGCGACTCCCCCTGGAAGAACGCGAGTGCCGCCGGCACGGTCCGCGCGGCATCCGACGATGTCAGCGTGATGGCGAACACGAAGTCCTGCCAGGCGAAGATGAACACGAGAATCGCCGCTGTGAACACCCCAGGCGTGGCGAGCGGCAGGATCACGCGCGTGAAGGCCTGCCACGGTGTCGCGCCGTCGACTTGGGCCGCCTGTTCGAGTTCCCAGGGGATCTCTCGGAAGAACGCGACGAGCGTGTAGATCGCCAGCGGCAACGCGAACGTCAGGTACGGAATGATCAGACCGGGATACGTGTCGTACAGGCCGAGCGTGCGCCACATGTCAAACAGCGGTCCGACGACCGAGATCGGCGGGAACATCGCGATCGCCAGCGCCCCGGCGAGGATGAGGAACTTGCCGGGGAAGTCCAGGCGCGCGATCGCGTACGCGGTGAACGACCCGAGCGTCACGGCGATCGTCGTCGCGATGATCGCGATCACCAGCGAGTTGATGAGCGGGCGCAACAGCACAGAGTCAAAGCCGCCCTGGAACAGCGTCGTGTAGTTGTCGAGCGTGATGTCCTGAGGTAGGAACTTCTTGTCGCTGACGGTCGCGGGCGTCTTCAGCGACAGCGACACGAGCCACACGACCGGGATCAACGCGTACAAAAGCACCGCGACGAGCCCGACCGTCGTGAGCGTGTATTCCTTGCTACCGCGTTGCACTACTTCTCCCCCGCCTTGGGAACGGAGGTGCCGAAGCCCTTGACGAAGACCATGGCGATCAGGAGCACGAGCACGAACAGCAGCACCGAGACGGCCGAGCCAAGCCCGAGGTTCAGCCGCGAGATGAGCTGGTTATAGCCGAGGATCGACAGCGACTCGGTGTCCTGCGAGCCGCGGGTCATGATGAATATCGAGTCGAAGACCCTGAAGGCGTCGAGCGTGCGGAACAGGAGCGCGACGAGCAGCGCCGGCTTGAGCAGCGGTAGCGTGATGCGGACGAAGCGCTGCCAGGCGTTCGCCCCGTCGACCTTGGCGGCCTCATAGAGGCCCTCGTCGATCGTCGCCAGGCCCGCCAGCAGCAGCAGCGCCATGAACGGCGTCGTCTTCCAGACCTCGTTCATGATGATCACCGAGAACGCGCTCCAGCGGTCGCCGAACCACGCCTTGTCGTCGGCAACGAGGGGCAGGTTGTTCACGAAGCCGCTGCCGGGATCGAAGGCGAAGAACCAGGCGAAGGCGGCGACGACGGTGACGATCCCGTACGGGATCAGCACGGCCGTGCGGATGACCCCGCGAGCAAACAGCGCGCGATGCATGATGAGCGCGAGCGCCATGCCGAGCACGAGTTCGATCGCGACCGAGGTGACAGTCACGAACGCCGTGTTGAAGACGCCCTGCCACCACAGATCGGAGCTCAGCACCGCCGAGTAGTTGTCCAGCCCGACGAAGCCGCTCTCCTCGGGGAAACGCAGGTCGATCTTCTGCATCGACAGGACGAGCGCGTAGCCGATCGGATACACCGTGACGAGCAGCATTGCCAGGACCGCCGGCGCGCACAGCATGTAGGCGAGCTTGCGCTCGGCCTTGGTCTTGTCGCTCGTCTTGAGCGGTCCGCCCTTGACCTTCTTGCCGACCGGAACCGCGGTCACAACAGGCCCTCACGCTTGACGGCCTGCTCGACCTTCTCGCGCAGCTCGTCATACGCCTTGTCGAGGTTCTCCGGGTCGATCTTCGTCGTCGGGTGGACGGCGCGCTGGATCGCCAGTGACAGGTCCTGGTAGGCCGGCGACTCACCGGGGCGCGCGGCGCCGCTGGCGATCGACTGGCGGATCACGTCGGCGAAGCCCGGGTAGATCTTGTCGATCTCGGGCCTGTCGTAGATGTCCTCGCGCACCGGCGGCAGCCCGCCCGCCGTGGCCACCGTGATCTGGTTCTCGGGCTTGACGAGGCACTCGATCGCCTTGAACGCGACGTCCTGGTGCTTTGAGTACGACGAGACGCCGATGTTGATGCCGCCGATCGGCGGGGCGCTGGGACGGTTCTCGTCGACCTGCGGGTACTTCGCCGCGCCCATCTGCTTGAGGACGTCGGGCGCGTTGTCCTTCGCCGACGGATAGACGAACGGGTAGTTGATCATGAAGCTCGAGTCGCCCGCCTCGAAGCTCAGCCGCGCGGAGTCCTCGGTCGAGGTCGTCAGGTTGTTCGGCGCGACCGGCGACTTCGACAGGCGCCCCAGGATCCCGAGCGCGCGCTCCGTCGGGGCCTTGTCGAGCTTGACGGCCTTGGGCCCGGCCAGCACGGACGTGCCCGCTGACTCGATGAGCTGGTTGACGAGCACGACGAGGCCCTCATAGCGATTGGCCTGGATCTGGATCCGGCCCTTCGCCGCGCCGATCTCCTCGGCCTGATCGATCATCTCGTCCCACGTCTTGGGCACGTTCGGGACGCGGTCCTTGCGATACCACAACAGCTGCGTGTTCGACCAGATCGGAACGGCGTAGAGCTGGTTCTCGAAGGTCCCGCTGTCGAGCACGCTCGGGAACACCTTGTCGGAGACGACCGGCTCGGTGTTCGGCGGCACCGGCTTGATCCAGCCGGCGTTGGCGAACTCGCCTGTCCAGATGACGTCCATCCCGATGAGATCGATCGAGTCGTCCTTGGCGCCGAGCCGCCGGACGAGCTGCTCGCGCTGCTGGTCGGCCTGCGACGGGAGGTACTCGAACTTGATCGCATACTCGCCGTTTGACTGCGCGGAGCAGCGGTCGGCGATCGTCTTCGGGCCGCCGCTCGGCTCGTTGAAGATGAACCACGTGAGGGTCGTGCGGGCGCCCGACTTCTCGTCCTCGCCGCACCCCGTAAACGACAGTGCGATCACAGCCGCGGCAGCGGCGATCAAGACCCGAGCCCCCCAAATCACGACGACTGCTTACCCACTTCCGCTTGTGACAAACCGAACGTTCACGTTGACTCTGCCAGGAACCCCTCCCCCGATGCAAGCGCCGTCGGCGCGGGCTCGCCGGCGCGGTGCCGCGCCGCGTGAGTCGCGCGAATGACGAAACCGGCCGCGGGCGCCGCGCGCTCCTGGTCGGAGACGTTGATCGCGACGATGTGCCCGGTTGCGCGGCGATAGGCGAGCACGCCGTCCGGGGCGTCGAGGAAATCCAGACCGGCACCCAGCTCGCGGCGCGCAGAAATGAGATCCCGGTACAGCGCGAGCATCGAATCCGCGTCCTGGGCCTGGGCGGCGACAGCGCCGCCGTCGACCTCGATCGACGGCAGCCACGGCTCGCCCGTGCTGAAGCCGCCGTGGGGCGCGTCGTCGTCCCAGCGCATCGGGTGGCGGTGGCGGTCGCGGCCCGCGCGATCGTCGGGCGGTTCGCGGCCGGGGCCGTCGGCCATCCCGATCTCGTCGCCCTGGAAGATGAACACCGGCCCGGGCAGCGTGAACGCGAGCAGCGCCGCGGCGCGGACGTTCTGCGCCCCGACGCGGTCGGGCAACCGCGGGAAGTCGTGGTTTGACAGCACCCAGGCGACGCGGCCGGCGGCGCCGGCGGGATCGAGCGCGTTCGTGATCGCGGCGCGGATGGCGTTCTCGTCCCACGGCGCGTGCAGCAGCTCGAAGGCGAACGCGACGTCGAGATGCTCGAGGTAGGGCGCGAGGCCCGCCGCCGGCAGGTACACCTCTCCCACGAGCAACGTGTCAGGCCCGGCGCCGGCGCGCAACGCCGCCAGCGCGTCGCCGATGTCGGGAGCGTTCTGCGAGTGGCGCCGCTCCAGGCCGCCCGCGTCGGCGTGCTCGGGCAGCGGCGGCGGCCCGCTCGCCGGCGGATCGTCGCGCAGCTCGCGGTCCTTCAGCAGATGATCGATCGCATCCAGGCGCACGCCGTCGACCCCGCGGTCGATCCAGAAGCCCAGCGCGCGCGCCATCTCGTCGCGCACGTCGCCGCGGCGCCAGTCCAGGTCGGGCTGCTCGGGATAGAACGAGTGCAGATACCAGCGCCCGCTGGCCGGATCGCGCGACCACGCCGGGCCGCCGAACGCCGCGATCCAGTTGTTCATCGGGCCGTCGCGGTCAGACCACACGTAGCGCTCTGGATGCTCGGTGAACCACGGGTGCTCGATCGACGTGTGGCACGGCACGACGTCCATCAGGAGCTTGAGGCCGCGCGCGTGCGCGGCGCCGATCAGCTCGTCAGCGTCCGCGAGCGTCCCGAACCGCGGATCGATGTCCGTGTAGTCGGCGACGTCGTAGCCGCCGTCGGCAAACGGCGAGGGGTACACGGGCGACAGCCACAGCGCGTCGGCCCCGAGCCCGGCGATGTGGTCAAGCCGCCGGGCGATGCCCGCGAGGTCGCCCTCGCCGTCGCCGTCGGAGTCCTGAAAGGAGCGCGGGTAGATCTGGTAGATGACCGCGTCGCGCCACCAGGGGGCTGCGGATGGTGTGGGCATCGCAACATCCTGCCCGACATGGCGCGCGGCAACGCGGATAACCTCGCAAGGACATGGATGGCGCCGCCTCATTCCGCGTTCCCGCCGAGGCGTACGACCGGTTTGTCGGGCGCTACGCCCCGCAGCTCGCCGCCGCGTTCGTCGACTTCGCCGCGCTCGAGCCGGGTGCCCGCGCTCTGGATGTCGGCTGCGGTCCCGGCGCCCTGGCAAATGAGCTCGTCCGGCGCCTCGGCGCGGCCGGCGTCAGCGCCGCCGACCCGTCCGAGCCGTTCGCCGCGGCGTTCCGGGAGCGGCTGCCCGGCGTCGACATCGTCGTGGCCGGCGCCGAGGCGCTGCCCTTCGCCGACGACGCGTTCGACGCCGCGCTCGCCCAGCTCGTCGTGAACTTCATCGACGACCCGCTCGCGGGCGTGCGCGAGATGGGGCGGGTCACGCGGCCGGGCGGCGTGGTGGGCGCGTGTGTCTGGGATTACGCGGGCGAGATGACGCTGCTGCGGGCGTTCTGGGACGCCGCCCGGGAGGTTGAGCCCGAGCGCGGCGCGGCGGCGGACGAGGGCGCGGTGATGCCGTGGTGCGGCGAGGGCGAGCTCGGCGAGTTGTGGCGCCGGGCGGGCCTGCGCGACGTGCGCTGCGGCGCGATCGTCGTGACCGCGGAGTACTCCGGCTTCGATGACCTGTGGTCACCGCTTCTCACCGGCATCGGGCCGGCCGGCGCGTTCTGTCGTTCGCTCGACGACGCACGGCAGTCGGCGCTGCGCGACGCGACGCGGCGCCGGCTCGACGTCGGCGACGCGCCGTTTCATCTGGGCGCCCGCGCGTGGGTCGCCGCCGGAACCGTCGCTACAGGTTGACGGTGCGGCCCTCGACGAAGTCATCCCACGAGCCGGTGATCTCGTCGATGAGCGTCTGCGGGACGGAGCGGTCGGTCGTGAGGACCATGACCGCGTGCTGCTGATCGCCGTTCTTCGGGGAGTGGCCGACGGCGGCGGAGCCGATGTTGATGCCCTGCTCGCCGAAGATCGTGCCGATCCTGCCGATGATGCCGGGGACGTCCTTGTAGCGAAACAGCGTCACCCACGGCTCGATCTGGATGTTGAAGCGCTGCCCCCAGGCCTGGAGGAGGTGCGGGCGGTGGCGGCGACCGAGCGTCGTGCCGACGACGGTCGTGCGGTTCTCGCCGCAGACCGCCGTGACGCGCACGAGGTCGGTGAAGTCGTGCGCCTCGGTGCTCTTGATCTCGTAGACGCGGATCCCGCGTTCCTCGGCGACCGCGGGAGCTGAGACCTCGTTGATCGCCTCCTCGGTTCGGCCCGCCAGGGCGCCGAGGAGCACGGCGACCCCCAGCGGCCGCGTATCGCGCTCGGCGATCCGGCCCAGGCACTCGATCTCGATGCGGTCGACCGAGCCGCACTGCGCCAGCGCCGTCGCGAGGCGGCCGAGCTGGCGACACAGCGGCAGGAACGGGCCGAGCAGCTCGAGGTCCTCGGCGGAGATCGACGGCACGTTCACCGCCGTCGTGACGGTGCCGCCATCGAGGGCGGCGATGATCTGCTCCGCGGCCTGATAGCCCGCGCGGTCGGTGGCCTCCGCGGTCGAGGCGCCGAGGTGCGGCGTGACGATGACGTTCGGGTAGTCGAAGAGCGGGTGCGCGGTGATCGGTTCCACGTCGAAGACGTCGAGTGCCGCGCCCGCGACCTTGCCGCTGTCCAGCGCGGCCTGCAGATCCTCGTCGACGATGAGCGATCCGCGGGCGACGTTGAGGATCCGCACCCCGTCGCGCATCCGGGTGAAGGCCTTCGTGTTGAGGATGCCCTCGGTCTCCTCGGTGTTGGGCAGATGGATCGAGAGGAAGTCCGCGCGCTCGAAGACCCCGTCGGGGGTGTCGGTCTTCTCCACGCCGAGGTCGCGGTAGCGCTCGCCGGCGACGTACGGGTCGTAGGCGATGACGTCCATCCCGAACGCCCGCGCGCGGACGGCGACGAGCTGGCCGATGCGCCCGAAGCCGAGGATCCCCAGCGTCTTGTCCATGAGCTCGACCCCGGAGAACAGGTTGCGATCCCAGCGCCCGGCCTTCAGCGAGCCGTGCGCCTGCGGGATGTTGCGCGCGAGCGCGAGCAGCAGCGCCATCGTGTGTTCGGCGGCCGTGACGACGTTGGACTTCGGCGCGTTGGCGACGACGATGCCGCGCTTCGTCGCGGCGGCGACGTCGACGTTGTCGATCCCCACGCCGGCGCGCGCGGCGACGCGCAGCTTGGCCGCCTTGGCGATGAGGGCGGCGTCGAGCTTCGTCGCCGAGCGGATGAGGATGCCGTCGTAGTCGCCGATCCGCTGCTCGAGCTCCTGGCGCGTCCAGTCATATCCGAGGTCGACGTCGAAGCCGGCCGCGCGCAGCGCCGCGACGCCCGGCTCCCCGATCTTCTCCTTGACGAGTACGCGCTTGGCCACGGCTAGATCTTCCTGACGACCCAGTCGATGCACTTCGTCAGCGCGAGCACGTCGCCCGGCTCGGTCGCGGGGAACATCGCGACGCGCAGCTGGTTGCGGCCGAGCTTGCGGTACGGCTCGACGTCGACGATGCCGTTCGCGCGCAGCGTTGCGGCGACCTCGGCGGCATCGACCTTCGACGTCAGGTCGATCGTGCCGACGACGAGCGAGCGCTTGGCGGGGTCGGCGACGAACGGGCGGGCGTACGCCGACTCGGCGGCCCAGCCGTAGAGGTGCTCCGACGAGCTCGTCGTGCGGGCCACGCACCAGTCAAGGCCACCGTGGGCGAGCATCCACTCGAGCTGCTCGGCGAGCATGATGAGCGTCGCCAGCGCGGGGGTGTTGAGCGTCTGGTCCTTGCGGGAGTTCTCCAGGGCGGTCTGTAGCGACAGGAACTCGGGGATCCAGCGATCCGTGGCGGCGATCTCCTCGATGCGCGCGATCGCGGCCGGGCTGAGCAGCGTGAGCCACAGCCCGCCGTCCGAGCCGAACGCCTTCTGCGCAGCGAGGTAGTAGGCGTCGGCGTGCGCGACATCGACTGGCAGCCCGCCGGCCCCCGACGTCGCGTCGACGAGCACGAGGGCGTCGCCGGCGTCCGGCGGACGCTGGACGCCGAGCATCACGCCCGTCGAGGTCTCGTTGTGCGCCCACGCGATCACGTCGGCGCTCGGGTCAGCGACCGGATCGGGGGCGTCGCCGGGCTCGGCGCGCACGACGATCGGGTCGGCGAGGAACGGCGCGCGCTCGGTGACCGTGGCGAACTTGCCCGAGAACTCGCCGTAGACGAGGTGCAGCGCCCGCTCGCGCACGAGGCCGAGCGCGGCCGCGTCCCAGAAGGCCGTCGTGCCGCCGTTGCCGAGCGCCACCTCGTAGCCGTCTGGCGCTCCGAAGAGCTCCGCCAGCCCGGTCCGCACGCGGCCGACGAGGTCCTTGACGGGGCGCTGGCGGTGCGAGGTGCCCATGAGCGTCATGGCCTGATCGGCGACGCGCTGCACCTGGTCGGCGCGCACCTTGGACGGCCCGCTGCCGAACCGGCCGTCGGAGGGCTTGATCGCTTCGGGAATTTCGAGCCGCGTGCTCGTCGTCATGGGCAGACGTCCTGCGTCAGCGGGTGTTCAGAAAGCTCTTCGTGCCCAGGCGTGCGACGGCGGCAAGCTCCGCCGCTCCCCGGTGGTGAACCCCACCCGAACGCCAGTTGCGACGGCTCGCTGAGTCTAGCGGGCGGGCGGACGCGCGTTGTCGTCGCCGCGCTCCGGTCGGGCGCGGGGCGGTGAAGCCGGCCGCGCCGAACGGCATCGATAAAGCCGTCGGATGGTTCCGCGTGGCAGGCCCACGCGTCGTGAAGATCGAGATGGTTCAAAACCCCCATATACGTGGTCCTGAGCCATCTCGATTCGCGCGGCCGCTCGCCCGAGCGCCACGCGGCACGGAGCGAAGGCCCTACTCGTGCCAGTCCGTGTCGATCCAGTCCATCATCGAGCGCAGCTCCTTGCCGGTGTTCTCGACGCGGCTGGTGGCCTGCTCCTCGCGCATCCGCAGGAAGTTCTCCTGGCCCGCGCGGTTCTCCGCGATCCACTCGCGGGCGAAGTCGCCGGACTGGATGTCGGCGAGGATCTTGCGCATGGCGACCCGTGTGTCGTCGGTGATGACCTTCTTGCCGCGCGTGTAGTCGCCGTACTCCGCCGTGTTGGAGATCGAGTAGCGCATCCCCGCCAGGCCCTTCTCGTACATGAGGTCGACGATGAGCTTCAGCTCGTGCAGGCACTCGAAGTACGCCATCTTCGGGTCGTAGCCCGCCTCGACGAGCGTCTCGAAGCCGGCCTGGACGAGCTCTGACGCGCCGCCACACAGCACCGCCTGCTCGCCGAAGAGATCGGTCTCTGTCTCGTCCTTGAACGACGTCTCGATGACGCCGCCGCGCGTGCAGCCGATGCCCTTCGCGTAGGCGAGCGCGAGCGCCTTGGCGTTGCCGCTCGCGTCCTGCTCGACCGCGACCAGGCCGGGGACGCCCGACCCCTCGAGGTACTGGCGGCGCACGAGATGCCCCGGGCCCTTCGGCGCGATGAGCGCGACGTCGACGCCCGGGGGCGGATCGACCTCGCCGTAGTGGATCGAGAAGCCGTGGCCGAAGAGCAGCATGTTGCCCTCGGCGATCCCGTCGCGGACGGCGCCTTCGTAGGCGTCGCGGTGCAGCTCGTCGGGGACGAGCATCATCACGAGATCGCCGCGGCTGGCGGCGTCGGCGATCGGCAGGACCTCGAGGCCGTGGCTGGAGGCCTTCTCCGCCGAGCTCGATCCCTCGCGCAGGCCTACGACGACGTCGACGCCGGAATCTGAGAGGTTCAGGGCGTGGGCGTGGCCCTGGGAGCCGTAGCCGATGATCGCGACGGTCTTGCCGTCGAGGAGCGTGAGGTCAGCGTCGTCGTCGTAGTACATGGGCCAGATCCTATGTGGCCGGGCGTCTACGCCGTCGCCGCGGCGACGTGCGTGCGCCCGGGCAGCGCGACGCTTGCGTCGCCGGCCACGTACTCGGTCAACCGGGCGTCGATCGCGTCGCGCAGGTCGTCGCGTTGCGCCGGTGTCAGGTCGCCGACCTGGCGGCGCATCGCGATCGAGAGGTCAAGCTGCGTGTCCCACCAGTCGTCGAGATCGTCGTATGCAAAGACGATGTCGACATCCGCGACCTCGATCTCGGCGAAGCCCGCATCGGCGAGGAGCTCCTTGATCCGCTCGGCGTCGCGGAAGGCGAACATGTTCGGCTCGTCGGGCGGGCGCGGGTCCGTGCCGGTCATGTCTGCGAGCACCTGGCCGGGCACCGACGCCCAGGGATTGAGGGACGGGTCGGCCCACGCGGCGAGCGCGACGCGCCCGCCCGGCCGCAGCACGCGGCGCGTCTCGCGCAGCGCCGCCGCCGGATCGGCGAGCAGCATGTACACCCAGCGCGCGATGACCCCGTCGACGTCGGCGGTCGGCAGGTCGATCCATTCCGCGTCGATCGTGCGGAACTCGGCGTTGGTGATCCCCAGCTCGGCGGCGCGGGCGCGCGCCTGCTGCACCATCGCCTCCGCGGCGTCGCTGGAGATCAGCGTGCCGCCGGGCTGGATGAGCTCCGCGGCGAGGAACCCCGTGTCGCCCGGGCCGGCGGCGAGCTCGAGCACGCGGTGGCCGGGTTGCGGCTCGATCGCGTCGACGAGCCAGGCCGACACCGGCTGCGCTGCGCGCTGCATCGTCGCGCGCCGCTCGCCCCAGCCGGACGCGGCGCTCTCCCAGCGCTCGCGGCTGGCCTCGCGGAAGGCGGCGGGGTCGAAGGCCACCGGCGCCGCCTCCCCGCGCCTACCGGATCCTGAACGTGACGTTCCGGTCGGCCTTCGGCGCGGCGTTGCCGAAGTTCGCCGCCTTGTCCAGCCCGTACAGCGAGGCCTTGTACGTGCCCTTGGCGAACTTGATCGACTTGCGGGTCGTGTAGGACCACGACGTGCTGTTGCTCTTGAGCTTCACGACGATGAAGATCGGCTGGTTGCACCTGACGCGCCGCATGCCCTTCTTCGGATCGAGGTAGCGGCAGCGCTTGGATGACGTGCTCTGGCGGCCCTGCGCGACGCTCCGCTTCGTCGAACTCGACGTCCGCTCGACGATGAGGTACACGCGGAAGACCCCCGACTTGTCGGTCGCGGTGCCCTTGAACTTCAAGCGCGTGCGCTTCTTCGTCCGGACCTTGATCTTCTTCTTCTTGCCGTTCTTGACGACCGTCTTGGTCTTCTTGACGAACTTGTCGATCTTCTGCCTGCTCTTCGGCGTCGTGACGAGCACCGCCGGCGCGGTGCCGTCGACGACCTTCACGCTGGTCGACGCGACGCCTGAGAACACGCCCTCGCCGTCCTTCACCGCGAGCCTCGCCGTCCGTGTGCCCTCACCGGTGTAGGTGTGCGCGACGGTCGGCGTGGTCGTCGTCTGCGTCTTGCCGTCGCCGAAGTCCCAGTGGTAAGTGGCGATACCGCCGCCGGGCTGGTCGGTGGAGCCGCCGCCGTCGAACTGGACGGGCTGGCCGTCGCGCGGGATCTGCGTCTTCACCGCGATCCTGGCGGTCGGTGCAATGTTCGTGTACTCGTCGGCCCCGAGGTCCGTCGGCGCGGCCGAGCGATCGTCGCCGTCGATGTCGGTCGTCGACTCGCCGCCCACCGGGGCGCCACCGGCACCGATCGCCGGCGAGCCCGGCTTCAGGCGGTAGTTCCCGGTGGAGGGATCGGCGAAGACGGCGTTCTTGTCCGGCGTCGACGTGATGTTCGCGCCGTTCGGCGTCAGCGTCGCAGCCGACAGGAGCCCCGGATCGAGGTTGTTGAACAGCGTGATCGAGTTGTCGATCGTCGCCGAGACTGCGCCGCCCAGACCGATCTGCACGGCCTCGAGGCTCAGCCCGTGGGTCGAGCCCGCGGCGGTGAGGTGATGCGCCTCGATCGCGATGTCTCCGGGCGTGAGCCCCGTCGCGACCGCGCGGACGCCGGCGAAGCCACCCCGCAAGAGCGTGGACTCCAGCCGCAGCGCCTTGTTCCCCGCGTCCTCGGAGTTGACCCGCACCGCGCTGTCCGCGCCGCCGCCGTTGCCGGTGATGACGACGCTGCGGACGATCTTGTTGGCGGTGCCGTTCACGAACAGGACCGCGTCGCTGCCCGCGCTGAAGACGACCGCGTCTCGGATCTCCAGGCCGACCGCGGTGTCCGACCCGATCGCGGGAAACGGGCCGCTCTGCAGCACGGACATGTTGCGCAGCACGCCGCCCGCGGTGCTGCTGAAGTTCACCGAGCCGTTGACGACGACGCCCGCCGCCGTGCCGGCGATCTCGAGCCCGCTGTTGGTGAAGTTCGCGCCCCCGTACTGCCCCGGCTCGACGTTGACGGTGTCGCCGTTGCCGACGGCGGCCGCGGCGGCCGCGAGCGTTTCGCAGGTGAGATCGCCGCCCCCGCACGTGTCGCCGCCTGCGGCCACCGTGTAGGTCGCTGCCTGCGCGGCGGCGGGCGCGGCGAGCGCGACGAAGGCAGCGATGGCGATGCTCAGCGGAGCTCGGCGATCCGGACGTGACATTCATTCCTCCAAGAAGCGGCGCAGCAGCTTCCCCGACGGCGTTCTCGGCAGCGCGGTGGTGAAGCTGAAGGCCTTCGGCACTTTATATCCGGCCAGACGGACACGACAATAACCCGATAGCTCGTCGTCCGTTGCGGTCACGCCCGGATGCAAGACGATGGTGGCGACGATGCGCTCCCCCCAGTCGCGGTCAGCGACGCCGTGGACCGCCGCCTCGGCGACCGCCGGATGGGACTCGAGCACCGCCTCGACCTCCGCCGGCGCGACGTTCTCACCGCCGGTGATGATCGTGTCGCCGGCGCGCCCGGTGACGGCGAGGTTGCCGTCGGCATCCAAGGCGCCCTCGTCGCCGGTGTGCAGCCAGCCGTCGGCCGCGAGCGCGCCGCGGGCGACCGTCGGGCCGGCGACGAGGATCTCGCGGCCGTGGCCGATCCGCACGCGCGTGCAGAAGAGCGGCGGCCCGCCGGTCGTGACCTGCGAGCAGGCCTCGGTGAGGCCGTAGGTCGTGACGGTGCGCACGCCCGCGTCCGCGGCGCGCGCCAGCAGCGTCGGTGAGATCGGACCGCCGCCGACAAGCGCGGCGCGCAGCGTGCGCGGCTCGTGCAGGCCCGCGTCGAGCATCCGCGCGAGCATCGTCGGCACGATGGAGACCAGCGTCGAACGCGAGGCGACCTCGTCGGCGGCTGCCTCGGCGTCGAAGCGCTCGTGGAGGATCGTGGTCGTCGCGTAGATCGCGCTGCGCAGGAGGATCGACAGCCCGCCGACGTGCGACAGCGGCAGCGGGCACAGCCAGCGCTCGTGCGGATCGACGCCGAGCGCGACGCCCGAGCCGAGCGCGCTCCACAGCCAGTTGCCGTAGCTCAGCGCCACCGGCCGCGGCCCGCCCGTGGTGCCGGAGGTGTGCACGACGATCGCCGTCGCCCCGAGATCGTGCGTGCCCGTCAGCGGCGCCCCAGCGTCGGCGAGGCCGTCCAGCGGTTCGGTGACGACCGCGGCACAGCCGGCGATGCGCGGCGCGCGCTCGCGTGCCTTCAGGCGCGAGTCCACCGGCACCGCGACGGCGCCGAGGCGCAGGCAGCCGTGGAGCGTCTGCACGAACGCGCGCCGCGCCGGCAGGGCGATCGCCACGCGGTCGCCCGCACGCACGCCGAGCGCGCTCAGGCGCTGCGCGGCGCCGGTCGCGGCGGCATCGAGCTCGGCGTACGTCAGCGCGCCGTCGTCCGCGCGCACGGCCACGACATCGGGTGCTATGCGGGCCGCGCGTGTGAGCCAGGCTTCGACGAGCATGCCGTGAAAGTAGCCTGCACAGCCATGGCAGTGGACTGGACCTCCGGCGGCGAGTACGACGACATCCGTTACGAACTCAGCGCGGACGGGATCGCGAAGGTCACGATCGACCGCCCGCAGGTGCGTAACGCGTTCCGCCCGCAGACGATCGTCGAGATCTCCGACGCGCTGAATCGCGCGCGTGAAGACACGTCGGTCGGAGTGATCGTCCTGACCGGCGAGGGCCCGCTCGCGTTCTGCTCGGGCGGCGACCAGAACGTCCGCGGCGACACCGGCTACCTCACCGAGCCGGGCAAGCCCGACGCCGTCGGGCGCTTCCACGTCACCGACCTGCACGTCCAGATCCGCCGCCTGCCCAAACCGGTCGTCGCGATGGTCGCCGGCTATGCCATCGGCGGCGGCCATGTGCTGCACCTCGTCTGCGACCTGACGATCGCCGCCGACAACGCGATCTTCGGACAGGTCGGGCCGAAGGTCGGATCGTTCGACGGCGGCTTCGGCGCGAGCCTGCTGGCGGACCTCGTCGGGCCGAAGAAGGCCAAGGAGATCTGGTTTCTCTGCCGCCAGTACAGCGCCCAGCAGGCACTCGACATGGGCCTCGTCAACACCGTCGTCGCGCTCGACGCGCTCGAGGACGAGACGGTGTCGTGGTGTCGCGAGATGCTCCAGATGTCGCCGTTCGCGCTGCGGCTGCTGAAGGCGAGCTTCAACGCCACCGAGGACGGCTACGCGGGCCTCCAGCAGCTCGCCCACGACGCGAACCTCCTCTTCTATGAGAACAAGGAGGCGCAGGAGGGCCGCGACGCCTACAGGGAGAAGCGCAAGCCTGACTTCTCGCGCTTTCCGAAGAGGCCGTAGGGAGCACGCATGCGGATCTGGCTCATGGCGGCGCGGGTGCGAACCCTGCCCGCTGCGATCGCGCCGGTGCTCGTCGGCACCGCGCTGGCGTGGCAGCTCGAGGAGGTCTTCCGGCCGGGCTCGTTCATCTTCGCCCTGCTCGGCTCGATCCTCATCCAGATCGGGACAAACCTGTCAAACGACTACTCCGACGCCCGTCGCGGCGCCGACGCCGAGGACCGGCTCGGCCCGGTGCGCGTCACCGCCGGCGGGCTCGTGCCGCCCACGCAGGTGCTCAAGGCGACGTACATCACGTTCGGCCTCGCGGCGCTGTGCGGCGTGTACCTCATCGCCACCGCCGGGATCGAGCTGCTGTTCGTCGGCGTCGCCTCGATCGCCGCCGGCGTGCTCTACACAGGCGGCCCGCGGCCCTACGGCTACGCGGGCCTCGGCGAGCTGTTCGTCTTCTTGTTCTTCGGGCTCGTGGCCGTCGCCGGCTCGACGTTCGCCCAGCTCGAGCGCTGGCCGTGGGAGGCGTTCGTGCTCGCGGTGCCGGTCGGGCTGCTCGCGGCGGCGATCCTCGTCGTCAACAACGTCCGCGACGTGGACTCCGACCGCCGCGCGGGCAAGCGGACGCTCGCGGTGAAGCTCGGCCGCGAGCGCGGGCGGCTGCTGTACGCCGCGATGATCTACGGCGCCTACCTCGTCGCGCCGGTCCCCTGGCTCGCCGGATCGCTCTCGCCGTGGCTGCTCGTGCCGTGGCTGACGTTGCCGCTGGCGGTCGCGCTCGTGCGCACGGTGCGCGATCACGCGGACGGCCCGACGCTCAACACCGCGCTCGCCCGGACGGGCGTGCTACAGCTGGCGTTCTGCCTGCTGCTGAGCGCGGGGATCCTCGCGAGCTGAAACCGCCGTGAACGTCTCCATCGAGCATCGTGTCCTGCGCTTCCGCGCACCGCTCGTGACGGCGTACGGCACGCTCGCCGAGCGCGAGCTGCTCGAGCTGCGCATCGAGGACGCCGACGGCGCGGTCGGGCGCGGCGAAGCGGCGCCGCTGGAGCCCTACGACGGGGTGCCGCTGGCCCGCGTGCGCGCCGCGCTGGAAGGCTGCGCAGCGGTGCTCGCCGAGCATGACCACCTGCCGAGCGGCGACCTGCTGGACGCCTGCCGCGCCGTCGCCGACGTGCCGCAGGCGCTCGCCGCCGTCGACATGGCGCTGTGGGACCGCGCGGGCCAGCGGGCGGGAAAGCCCGTGGCCGAGCTGTTGTCCGACACGGCGCTGGGCAGCGTGCGGGTGAATGCGACGATCGGCGCCGAGGATCGCGCCGGCGCGGCGGATGCCGCCGTGACCGCGGCCGAGGAAGGCTTCGGCTGCGTGAAGCTCAAGGTCGGCGTCGGCGACGACGCCGGGCGCGTCGCCGCGGTGCGCGCGGTGCTCGACCGCGGCGTGCAGCTGCGCCTGGATGCCAACGGGGCGTGGACGCCGGATGAGGCCGTTCGCGCGATCGAGGCGCTCGCGCCGGCCGGCCTGGAGCTCGTCGAGGAGCCGGTGCATGGGCTGCCCGGGCTGCGCGAGGTGCGCGACCGCGTGGCGGTCCGCATCGCGATGGACGAGACGGCCGCGGTGCCCGGCGCGATGGCCAGCGGCGCGACCGACGCGGTGTGCCTGAAGCTCGCCCGCTGCGGCGGCATCTCGGGCCTGCTCGCCGCCGCGACGCTCGTGCGGGCGTCCGGCGCCGAGCCGTACGTCGCTTCGACGTTCGACGGCCCGCTGGGGATCGCCGCCGCGGTGCACGCGGCGGCCGCGCTGCGGCTCGAGCCGGCGTGCGGGCTGGCGACGCTCGCGCTCTTTGCCGGCCTCGACGATCCGCTCGCCGTGCGCGCCGGCGCGATCGCCGTGCCGCGCGGACCGGGGCTGCTCGGGAACGCCGGATGACGATCCTCGCGCTGCGCATCGCCCGCTCGGCGCTGCGCCGGCAGATGACCCACAAGTACGGCACGGCGGGCATGCAGGCGGCCGATCTGCATCTCCCGGCGGCGCCGGGTCCGCACCCCGTCGCGGTCGTGCTGCACGGCGGCTACTGGCAGCGGCCGTACGGCAAGCTCATCATGCGCCCGCTGTGTGAGGACCTCGTGCGCCGCGGCTGGGCGGCGTGGAACGTCGACTACCGGCGGCTCGGACGCGAGGGCGGCGGCTGGCCGGCGACGTTCGACGACGTGGCGGCGGCGATCGACCACCTCGCCAAGCTCGGCGAGGACCGGCTCGATCTCGACCGGGTGACGGCCGTCGGGCACTCGGCCGGAGGCCAGCTCGCGCTGTGGGCCGGCGGCCGGTCCAGCTTCCCCGCCGGCGCGCCGGGAGCGTCGCCGCGCGTCAAGCTCCACGGCGTGCTCGCGCTCGGGACGGTCTGCGACCTGACGCTCGCCGGCAACGTCGCCGCCCGCCTGCTTGGCGGGACGCCCGAGGACGTACCCGATCGCTGGGCGCTGGCCGACCCGATGCAGCGCGTGCCGCTGGCGATCCCCGTCGCGCTCGTGCACGCGACCGACGACGAGACCGTGCCGGTCAAGCACTCGCGCGAGTACGCCGCGGCCGCTCGCGCGGCCGGCGCCGACGTGACGCTCGTCGAGTCCCGGGGCGGCCACCAGGACCCGATCAACCCGGGCAGCGAGGCGTGGCGGGCAGGGGTGGGCTGGCTGGCGGGGTGAGTCGGCGCGGGGTCGCCACCGCGAGCTCGTCAGGCGCGCCGCTCGCTGTGGCGAGTTGACCACCGATGCGGTGGCGAACTCGACACGGCGATCGATGCGCCGCAGACTCCGTGGTGAGCTCCGCCGCGATGGTCTCGGCGCCGGATGCGTGGTTTCATGTCGAGAAGCTCTGACGGGCTTCGCTCACCAGGTGAAGGGCCTCGACTGGCGCGGCCCGCGACACCAGGAGACCACGATGCCGAAGTACCTGCTGCTCAAGCACTACCGCGGCGGCCCGGAGCCGCACCGTCCCTTCCCCCCGATGGACCAGTGGGCGCCGGAGGACGTGGAGGCGCACATGGCCTTCCTCAGGCACGTCAGAGAGCTGCTCCAGGAGAACGGCGAGTACGTCGACGGGCAGGCGCTCACACCGGCGCGCACGTGGGTGCGCTACGGCGGCCCGGACGCCGCGCCGGTCACCACCGACGGCCCGCTGCCCGAGACCAGCGACCTGGTCGCCGGCTGGTACATGATCGACGTCGAGTCGTACGAGCGCGCGGTCGAGCTCGCGGCCTACGTCTCCTCCGAGCCCGGCCCGGGCGGCGAACCCCTGTACGAGTGGATCGACGTGCGGGAGGTCATGTCCGCGGCGCCGTCGGACGATTGACGTGGGCGTGCGCGTGCGCGTGATCGACGAGCCGGCGCGACGGCTGGACGAGGGCGCGCTGCGCGTCCTCGTCCCGCGCGTGCTCGCGGGCCTCATCCGGCGCGGCGAGGACTTCGATGCCGCCGAGGACGCGCTGCAGGAGGCGCTGCTTGAGGCGCTGCGGGTGTGGCCCGAGCATCCGCCGCGCGACCCGCGCGCGTGGCTGGCGACGGTCGCGACCCGGCGGCTCGTCGACGCCCGCCGCAGCGAGGCCGCCCGCCAGCGCCGCGAGGAGGCGACACACGCCGAGCCGCGGGCCGCCGCCACGCAGGAAGGCGACGACACGCTCTTTTTGCTCTTCCGCTGCTGCCACCCCGACCTCGCGCCCGCGTCGCAGGTGGCATTGACGCTGCGCGCCGTCGGCGGCCTCACCACCCGGGAGATCGCCGACGCCTTCTACGTCCCGGAGGCGACGATGGCGCAGCGGATCAGCCGGGCCAAGCGGACGCTCGCCGGCCCGCCCGCCCGCCGCCTGGACCAGCCCGGCGACCTCGCCGTCGTGCTGCGCGTGCTGTACCTCGTCTACGCGGCCGGGCATGCGGGCCACGTCGACCTGGCGCGCGAGGCGATCCGGCTCGCCCGCCAGCTCACGCTCGCCACCGACGAACCGGAGGCGCGCGGGCTGCTCGCGCTGATGCTGCTCAACCACGCCCGCCTCCCGGCGCGACGCGATCTCGACGGTCGCATCGTCACGCTCGACCGGCAGGAGCGCGGGCTGTGGGACACCCGCGAGATCGCCGAGGGGGTGCGCGTCCTGCAGTCGGCGCTGGCCATGCAGCGCCCCGGCCGCTACCAGCTCGAGGCCGCCATCGCCGCCCTGCACGACGACGCGGCGAGCGCCGCGGAGACCGACTGGCCGCAGATCCTCGCCTGGTACGACGACCTCGTCGCCCTCAGCGACGACCCGCTGCGCCAGGACCCCGCCGCCGTGCTCGGCCGCGCGGTCGCGGTCGGCCACGTCCTCGGCGCCGCCAGCGGGCTGCGCGAGACCGACCGACTGCGCGACGTGCTCGGCGAGCGGCACCGCTGGCACGCCGTCCGCGGCCACC
This sequence comes from uncultured Actinomycetes bacterium, assembly GCA_963705315.1. Lineage (GTDB taxonomy): Bacteria > Actinomycetota > Thermoleophilia > Solirubrobacterales > Solirubrobacteraceae > CADCVQ01. Next base: position 1,848,051 of record OY970068.1, on the reverse strand, counting down.
TGCACGAGCTGGGCGGCGACCTGCCCGCCGCCGCGACGGCGTACGCCGAGGCCGCCCGCCGGGCCGCGAACGTCGCCGAGCGCGACCACCTCGTCCGCCAGGCCGCCCGCGCGCGGGCCGCCGAGCCATCGGCAGACGCCCCCGCCGGGGCCGCGGTGTCGCGACCGTCGAGCGCCTGACTCGCCGCGGGACGGTTCACGCCACGCGCTCGCACGCGACGGTTCGGGGCGCACCTGACGTCACGGGTCGCCGATCAGCGCGACGGTCGGCCCGCGTCAGCCCGGCTGGATGTTCTTGTTGTGGTGGAAGGCGTTGTCGGGGTCGTACTCGGCCTTGACCGCGGCGAGCCGGCGGTAGGTCTGATCGCCGTAGGCTTCCCTGACTCGGCTGGAGTCGTCGTCGGAATCGAGGAAGTTGACGTAGACCCCGCCGGCGCGGTGCGGCGTGAGGGCATGCAGGAACCGCCGCGCCCATGCGGTCTCGGCCGCGGCGTGCTCGCCGGACTCGCCGGGGAGCCAGGCGGCGTCGATGACGATGTTGTGGGCGACGTCGCGGGCGGGGTAGGCGGTGGCGTCGCGGGGGACGCGGGCGACGGCGCCGCCCATGTGGAACATCGCCGCGTACGAGCGGGGGGAGCGGGCGGCGTAGGCGTGCTCGGCGATGACCGCGATGGCGTCGTCGGACAGGCCGGCGAGGTTCGTCGCCTTCCAGTAGTAGTGCCAGCCGTGCGGAAGGGTGTCGTCGATGGCGCCCTGGAAAACGGCGTACGGCGAGGGCGCGAGCAGGTCGATGAGCGGCGTCCCGAAGCGGCGCAGCGCCCGCACCGCACGCTCGCCGTCCTCGACGGAGCCGGCGTAGCAGGCGGCGACGGCGATCGCCGGACGCCAGTGCAGCGCCGCGGGGATCACCGGCAGCGGGGGAACGGTCCCGAGCCTGACGACGCTGCCGAGCTCGTCGGGCGCGTGGGCGGCGAAGTCCCGGTAGAAGCGCAGCACGTCGGTCGTGTCGGCGGCCGCCCAGAAGACGGGTCCGGCCATCACGGTCGGGCCGAGCGGATGCAGCGCGAACCGGAACGAGGTGACGACGCCGAAGTTGCCGCCGCCGCCGCGCAACGCCCAGAACAGGTCGGGATGCTCGCCGGCCGACGCCTGGACGATGCTGCCGTCGGCGGTGACGACCTCGGCGGCCAGCAGGTTGTCGACGGCGAGACCGTGCTTGCGCATGAGAAAGCCGATGCCGCCGCCCAGCGTGAGCCCGGCGACGCCGGTGTGGCCGATGATGCCGCCGGTGGTGGCCAGACCGTGGGCCTGCGTCTCGTGATCGACGTCGCCCCATAGAGCGCCACCCTGCACCCAGGCGGTGCGACCGGCGGGGTCGACCCACACCGCCCGCATCGCCGAGAGGTCGATCACGACCCCGCCGTCGCAGACCGCGGTGCCGGCCACGTTGTGACCCCCGCCCCGCACGGCGATCTCCAGCTCGTGGGCGCGCGCGAAGCGCACCGCCGCGACCACGTCGGCCACGCCCGTGCAGCGGGCGATGTAGGCCGGACGGCGGTCGATCGCGCCGTTCCAGATCCTGCGAGCGGTGTCGTAGCCGGCGCTGGCCGGCACCAGCAGATCGCCGCGCAACGATCCGCTGAGCTCGTCGACCGTGGTCGTCTCCAAAGCCGCCGCGTGTGGTGTCTGGGTGGCGCTCATCTCATCCTCCCGGTGTGTTCGATGAGCCCAACGTAGGCTCGGCGGCCCAGGCTGACTAGTTCTACTTTCGAACCAACCGGTTCGAATAACAGACCTGTTGGCCGACCGCTTTCGTACCCGCGGTTAGCATGGCGGGGGCGATGTTCAGCTACGACCAGTACTGCCCGGTCGCTCATGCCACCGAGGTCCTCGGCGACCGTTGGACGCTTCTGATCGTGCGCGAGATGCTCGGCGGCGCGAGCGGCTTCAACGAGCTCCAGCGCGGCCTGCCAGGGATCTCGCGCTCGGTCCTCACCGACCGCATGCGCGCGCTCGAGCGGGCTGAGGTCATCGAGCGCAGGACGGGCCCCAAAGGCCGCACGCTCGAATATCGCCTTACGCCCGGCGGCCGTGACCTCCAACCGGTCGTGCAGGCGATCGGCGAGTGGGGGGCGACCTGGTCGTTCACCGAGCCGCGCTCCGAGGAGCTCGATCCCTCTCTGTTGATCGTCTGGATGGCCCGCCACGTCGATCGCCAGCGGCTCCCACCCAACCGAACCGTGGTGCAGTTCGATTTTCGCGCCCCCAAGCGGCGCTACTGGATGGTCCTCGAGCCCTCCGAGGTCTCGGTCTGCCTCCAGCATCCCGGTTTCGACGTCGACCTCGAGGTCATCGTCGACACCAGCACGCTCTACCGCGTCTACCTCGGGCGGGCCGAGCTGGGCGGGGCGATGCGAGCCGGCCACCTGACGATGAACGGCCCGCGGACACTGCAACGCGGATTCGGCCACTGGTTCACGTGGAGCGCGTTCGCCCCAGCCAGCCGCGCGGCGCAGAAGCGTCGCACAGCCGCCTCACACCTTGCCAACCCTCACCGCGTACGGATCGCCGGCGACGGCGATCTCGCCTCATAGATACGGAGGACCAGCAACGACCGGTCGCCGCCCGATCGCTGCTGCTCCGCCTGCGACTGCGAGCGCGTGCTCGTCGCTGGCATCGCCGCCGCCGCCGTGCTCAGAGGCATCCGCCCACCCGCATGTCGACAGACCTCCCTTGCTGTCGCGTCGGGCATCTTGACGGTTGAGCTTGGGCACCCGCTCCGCGCGGCACGCAGGGCGCTGCGCGCCGATCGCACGATCACGCCACAGCGGGCGACTCGTCGCGACTGCTGCCTTGGGCGCGCGACGCGGCACTCTGACCCCTGACGACTGCTTGCCCACCGCGCGGCACTCACGCTGACGCTCGGTCAAGTGCTGGATCTCGTCCACGACTACTGAGCCCGCCCCAGGGAGCGGTGTTGAGCGGACTGCCGACGGCGGCGGCCGCTGCGGCGATCCGTCGCGCGCTGGCCGAGACGGCCGACATCACGAAGCGGACCAGGCTGCTGCCCGCTTGCGTGGAGATCATGCTGGCGGCCGGTGACGTCGCGGCCGCGCGCGACGCCTCCGCGGAGCGCGAGGGCATCGCGACGGGTCACGGCAGCGACGTGCTCGATGCGATCGTCGCGCAGGCGCAGGGAGCGCTCGAGCTCGCCGCCGGCGATCCGGCTGCGGCGCTGCCCGAGCTGCGCGGCGCATGGCACGTGTGGCAGCGGGTCGAGGCGCCCTATAGGCGCGCGGCGGGAGCTCGGGGCGCCGCATGGTGGCGTGCACGGGTTGACCGCGCGCGAGCTGCAGGTGCTGCGGCTGGTGACAGCCGGTGCGACGAACAAGGCGATCGCGGCCGAGCTCGTCCTCAGCGAGCGGACCGTCGACCGCCACGTGCGCAACATCTTCGCCAAGCTCGGCGTATTTCTGCGAGCGCTGCGCACGGTGCTGCGCGAACACACCGACCTCCGAGACGACGACGATGCCCGCTGACATCGAGACCGAGCACCTCGAGACCGTGATCATCGGCGCGGGCCAGGCGGGGCTGTCGGCCGGCTACCACTTGTCGCGACTCGGGCGCCCGTTCGTGATCCTCGAAACACACGATCGCGTCGGCGACGTCTGGCGCAGGCGCTTCGACTCGCTGCGCCTGTACTCGCCGGCCCGCTACGACGGGCTGCCGGGCATGCGCTTTCCCGGCAGCCCGTGGTCGTACCCGACCAAGGACCAGATGGCCGACCATCTCGAGGGCTACGCGGAGCGCTTCGAGCTGCCCGTGCGCACCGGCGTCACGGTCGACGAGCTGGCGCGCAACGGTGCCGGCTACGTGATCCGCGCCGGCCAGCGGCGGCTCGCGGCCGATCACGTCGTCGTGGCGTCCGGGACATGGCAGAAGCCGGTGACGCCCGGCTTCGCGGGCGCGCTCGACCCGGCCATCCGGCAGCTGCACTCCGACGCCTACCACAACCCGTCCCAGCTGCAGCCGGGGCCGGTGCTCGTCGTGGGCGCGAGCCACTCGGGCTCCGACATCGCTTACGACGTCGCGCGCGGCGCACCACACGATCCTCTGCGGCCGGATCCACGGGCAGATCCGGTTCCGGCTCGGCAGCCGCGCGGAGCGCGCAATCCTGCCCGTCATGTGGTTCCTGGCCAACCACGTGCTCACGGTGCGCACACCAATCGGGCGCAAGATCCGGCCGGAGATTCGCTCCCACGGAGGCCCCCTGCTGCGCGTAAGCGCGCCGACTTGGCCGCGGCGGGCGCCGAGCACACCGACGCCAGGGTCGCGGCGTCAGCGACGGCAAGCCGCGCCTCGACAACGGGCGGGTACTCGACGTCGCCAACGTCGTCTGGTGCACGGGCTTCCACAGGGAGATGAGCTGGATCCGGATCCCGGTCGCCGGGGAGGCCGGCTGGCCCGAGCAGCGGCGGGGCGCCGCGACCTCCACGCCCGGCCTCTACTTCGTCGGGCTCCCTTTCCTGCAGGCGTTCGCCTCGATGCTCGTCGGCGGTGTGGGCCGTGACGCCAAATACGTCGCGAGGCAGATCGCCGCGCGGGCAGATCGCGTCAGCTCGCCAAGCCGCCGGCGGACCAACTCACGAGCGACATCATCCGCATAGCCGCGGGGTCGGTCCGCCGCCACGCCGCCGCGCTTGCGATCACAGGGAGAGTCTCGGCGCGCTTGATCACGACACGTCGCGCTTGTGCTCATCTCGTCCTCGCCGAGAGTCTCGCTCCGCGCGTCCTTGCGCTGACCGATGAGCCGGTCTCGCAGCGCGGCTATCGGCTGAGCGTCCGCCTCAACGTCAGCACCCGCCGCGCGACCCGCTCCAGCCCCGCCCGGCTCAATTTCCCGGCGCGCGCCGCGGCGAGCACGCCAGCCGCGGCCTGCGCGCTCAACCGGTGGCTGCCGACGAACAACGGCAGATCGATTCCCGCGCGCGCCGCCAGCTCGGCGCGCCGCGCGATCGAGCCGAACGAGGCGACCGCCGGCGTGGCGAGGTCGTCGGAGATCGTCACGCCGCGAAAGCCCAGCCGGTCGCGCAGCTCCTGGCGGATCCACCGGCCCGAGAAGGCCGCGGGGAGCGGATCGAGCGCCGGGTAGACGGCGGTCGACAGCAGGATCGCCTCGGTGCCGTCGGCGATGAGCGCCTCGAAGGGCAGCGCGTCGACGGACCGCAGCTCACCCAGCGACCGGCCGATCTCCGCCGGCGCCTGGTCGGTGTTGACCGTCGCGGCACCGAAGCCGGGGTAGTGCTTGGCCGTTGCCGCGACGCCGCCGCGCCGCAGTCCGGCGGCGAACGCCGTCGCGAAGCGCGCCACGCGCGACGCAGAGCGGCCGTACGTGCGCCGCTCGCGCTCCAGCGCGGCACCGGGACGTGCGACATCGGCCACGGGCGCGAGATCGAGGTTCACCCCCGCCGCGCGCAGCGTCCGCGCGGCGGCGCGGCCGTCCGCCCGCGCCTGCGCCGCGCTCGTGACCGATGCGGCCGCGCGTGCCGGAGCGCCCGGAATGCGGCGCACCGGCCCGCCTTCCTGATCGGTCATGACGATGAGCGGCGCGCGCAGGCCCGCGGGGCGCTTGATCGCCTGCAGGCTGCGCACGGTGGCGCGCAGCGACGCGGCCGAGTTCACGTTACGCGAGAAGACGATGACGCCCGCGGCTTCGCCGCGCGCGATGCGCCGCCGCAGGGCGGCCGGCGCTGTCAGCCCGTCGTAGGCGTAGACCATCCGCTGGCCGACGAGCTGGCGCAGCGTGAGCGCGGGCCGCGCCGGCGGGGGCGGCGGCGGCGGCGGAGGCGAAGCGGCCGCCGTCTGGGCGGCGAGGACCGACAGGATCGAAGCGAGAATCGCGGCCACGGTGACCTAGGTGGTACCGGACCCGCCGCCCGCGTGCGCCGTGATCGCGCGCGCGACCGCCGCCGGTGCCTCGAGCACCAGCGCGTGGCCGGCCCCGGGCACGACCGTCAATTCCGCGCGCGCAAGCGCGCGCGAGAGGCGCTCGCCGAGGGCGCTGAACTTCGCATCGTCCTCCCCCACGACGACCGCCACCGGCATCGTCAGCTCCCCCAGCCGGTCCCACAGCGGCCGCATCGCGCCGGTCCCCATGCCGCGCAGCGAGGCGGCGAGATCCGCGGGCTGGTTGGACAGCCGGTCGGCGCGCGCCGCCGCGGCCACCTCGGGCGCCTGGCCGGCGAACAGCGGCTGCGCGCCCCAGCGATCGGCGACCTCGGACATCGTCCGGCCGTCGGCCTCCATCCACGCGGCGAGCGCCGCGTCGGAGTCGCGCCGCCGGGCGCGCTGCGCCTCGTCGTCGATCCCCGCCGTCGTCGAGACGAGCACGAGCCGGGCGACGCGCTCGGGGTGTGCGAGCGCGACGTGCAGCGCGAGCCGGCCACCCATCGAGTAGCCCGCGAGCGCGAATGACCCCGGGGCGAGCCGCGCGACGTCGGCGACGCACGCGTCCATGTCGATCGGGCGCCGCGGGCCGGCCGCGCCGTGGCCGCGGAGGTCAGGCGCCAGCGGGCGGTAGCGTTCGCCGTCGAGGTGGCGTGCCACCTCGTCCCAGCCGCGCCCGGTCTGCGTGAAGCCGTGCAGCAGAAGGAGCGGCTCGGGCACGCCCGCCATCATGCCCTCCCGGCCCGACACCCACGTGCTGCTCAACGCGTTCGTCGACGAATTGACGCGCTGCGGGGTGCGCGAGGCGTGCACCTCACCGGGGTCGCGCAGCTCGCCGCTGGTGCTCGCGCTCGTGCGCGACGGGCGTCTGCGCTGCTTCTCGCACATCGACGAGCGCAGCTCGGGCTTCTTCGCGCTCGGCGCGGCGAAGGCGTCCGGCCGCGCGGTGGCGATCATTTGCACGTCCGGGACGGCGGCGGCGAACCTGGCGCCCGCGGTGATCGAGGCGTGGGAGGCGCGCGTGCCGCTCGTCGTGCTCACCGCTGACCGCCCGCCCGAGCTGCGGCAGGTCGGCGCCGGCCAGGCGATCGATCAGATCAAGCTCTACGGCGGCGCGGCGAAGTGGTTCTTCGAGGTCGGCACGCACGACGCGACGCCCGAGCGGATCGCGTGGATGCGCACGCTCGCCTGCCGCGCGGTGTGGACCGCGCTCGAGGGGCGTCCCGGGCCGGTGCACCTGAACTTCCCGTTGCGCGAGCCGCTGGTGGCGCCCGCAGAGCTAGACGTGCCGCCGGGACGCGGCGGCGGGCGCCCGTGGGTTGCGCGCAGCGCCGCGCCGCTGGACGCGGGCGCAGCCGCGCGCACGCTCGGCGCGGCCATCGGCGACGCGCAGCGGCCGGTCGTCGTCGCCGGACGCTCCGACGCCGGCCTCGGCCCGATCGCCGGCGCCTGCGCTCAGCTGCGCTGGCCGCTGCTCGCCGATCCCCTGAGCGGCGCGCGCCGCGGCGCGGCCGCGATCGCGCACTACGACGACCTGCTGCGCTCCGCCGAGTTCGCCGCGCAGATGCGGCCGGACGCGGTCGTGCGCTGCGGCGACCTGCCGACCTCCAAGCCGCTGCGCGCGTGGCTCGCCGGGCTTGGCGAGGGCATCCCGCAGGTCGCGCTCGACCCGCAGGCCGCCTGGCAGGACCCAGCGGGCAGCGTCGAGCTCGTCATTGCCGCCAACCCGGCTGCAACCTTCGGCGCCGCGTCATCAGAACTGCGCCCCGCCGCCGAGGGCTGGCTGCGCGGCTGGCGCGCGGAGGACGCCGCGACGGCCGCGACGATCGAGTCGGTGCTGGACCAGGAGCTGTCCGAGCCGCAGGTCGCGCGCGAGCTCGCGGCGCGCCTGCCCGCCGACGCCACGCTGTTCGTCGCGTCCTCGATGCCGGTGCGCGACGTCGAGCGGTTCGCGGGCGTGCGCGACGACCCGCCGCGCGTGCTGTCCAACCGCGGCGCCAACGGGATCGACGGCACGGTGTCGAGCGGCTTCGGCGCCGCCGCGGTGTGCGACGGGCCGGTCGTCGTCCTGATCGGCGACGTCGCGCTGGCGCACGACATCGGCGGCCTGCTCGCCCACACGCGCCTCGGTCTGCCGCTGACGATCGTGCTGATCAACAACGACGGCGGCGGGATCTTCGAATTCCTGCCGATCGCCGGCGAGCAGGACGTCTTCGAGGAGCACGTCGCGACGCCGCACGGCCTGGACTTCGCCCATGCGGCGGCGCTGTACGGCTGCGAGCACGTGGTCGCGGACGACCTCGACGCGTTCCGCGACCTGCTCGACGCGTCGGTCGCGTCGAGCGCCATGACGATCATCGAGGTCCGCACCGACCGCGCCGAGAACCTGGCGCTGCATCGGCACGTCGCGGGGTAGGTTCGATCGCAGATGCCCGCACGCATCGTCAAGGCCGATGTCCAGCCGCCCGACCGCGAGCGGATCCAGGCGCGCTACGCCGAGGAGGGGCTGCGGCCGCACTCCTGGGGCAACGGGCCAAACGACACGTACGGCTGGCACACGCACTGCTACACGAAGGTGCTCTACTGCGTGACCGGCAGCATCGTCTTCCACACGCGGGAGGGCGACTTCGCGCTCGAACCGGGCGACCGGCTCGAGGTCGATCCGGGCACCGAGCACGCCGCGACCGTGGGCGACGACGGCGTGCTGTGTCTCGAGGCCGCCGCCTAGTGGGCCTTCTCGGAACGTTCGGCCAGACGTTTGGAGAAGGCCCACTAGACCGACCGCTGTCGGCGTACGGCATCGACGGTCGCGTGGACCGAACAGCATCGATGCGGGACGCACGGGCGAGCGGCCTGGCGAGCGCGGGGGTCTGCGTGACCGAGATGGTTGAAGACCCCGATATACGGGGTCTTGAGCCATCTCGATTTTCGCCGGGCCGGTCGTGGCGCCTCCGGCGCTATATCCGCGCCGCGTCGACACGACCGCGCCGGCCTCGCCGCGCGGACCCGTCCCGATGCCCTGATCGATGCTGTTCGCCTGGCCGGCGTGAGCCGCCCCGGCGTCCCAATCTCAGCGACCCTAAGCGCGACGCCGCTCGAGCTCCTCGTCGTACTCGGGGAAGTAGCGGCCGATCACGTCCAGGGAGAACTCGGGCAGGATCGACGAGGGCGGCTCGCGCTCGAGGAGGAACGCGAAGGACTCGCGGACCACGCCCTCGAGATCGTCGTCGCCAAAGCGCGCAGGCACGCGGACCACGTGCCGGCTCGCGCCGTCGATCGCGACCTCGAACGTGCGCTCTCCCTGCGGCGTGATCGTGATCTCGGCCGGCATCAGCGAGCGGCGGCGCACGCTGATCGGGTGGACGACAGCGCTTGGACAGAGGTTCCAGCCGCCGCTGCTCGGCTTGTCCGCGGGACAGAACATGCCGAGGATCATCGCGGAGCGGCGAACCGAGCGGCTCATGCGGCAACCTCCGAATCGTGATGGCCGTGGGCGGCTACCCGCCGATGGCCGAAGCAAACTCAGGCGAACACGAGCCGCGGGTGGTTCTGCCAGCCGCAGACGCTGAGGATCTTCTGCAGCGCCGGGCCGGGGTCGAGCATCACCATGCGACGGCCGGCGCTGAGCCGCTCGGCGGCCTCGACGAGCAGCCGGCATCCCGCAACGTCGACGAACTCGAGCGCCGACAGGTCGACGACGATGTCGTCATCCGACGGGCGGGCGGCGAAGCGCGCGGCGAGATACGGCACCGTGTCGATGTCGAGCTCGCCGATCAGCGTCAAGACGAGGTTGGCCTCCTCGGTCACCGTCAGGCGCCGGCGCGTCACGGTCGTGCCGTGCTCGTGCGTGCTGACGCGGCAGCCGTGCACGGCCTCCAGCGGCGCGAGCACCGCCGGTGCGAACAGGCGCCGGTCATACAGGCACACGCCGATGACGTCCGCCGCGGTGAACGCCCGGTTGACCTCGAGCTCGTACTGCACGACGCGGTGAGCCTCGTCCTCGCGACCGATCGACCAGCTCATCTCGCTCGCCCCGACGAGCGCGCCGTAGCCCTCGCTCAGCGTCGCGGCCTTGAGCTGCTCGAAGGCGCGGATCATCGCCTCGACGTCGATGTCGCCGGCGGGCACGAACCATCGGCTGATCTGGATCTGTCCCGACTTCAGCCCGGCGGCGCTGTCGATGCCGACCTCGTCGAGGAACGCGCGCACCGTCGTCTCATCCGAGCGATCGGCGAAGTAGGCATACCGCGCGCCGCGTTCGATCGCTTCGCGGGCCTGCTGGCCGACGATCGCCTGCTGCTCGTCATCGGAGCCGAAACTGCAGCAGACGTGGTCTCCAGGGACCAGGCCGGCCAGTGGCCGCGCGGCCAGCGGAACGTGCGTCATGCGTTGACCTTGCACTAGCGCCGATTCCTCATGAGCCGGCAGAAGTACCCGAGATTAGCCGCCCCGAATTGGCGAAACCACGGCGTGAGTCAGGTCGGCAGGATGCCGCAGTGCGGGCGTGCCGTGTCCCGCAAGCGGGGCGCGTCAAATACCCGGCTGGCACGCGGTTTCTGCCCTGCGCTCCGTACGATGGCGCCATGAGCGAACGCCACGCGGTCGCGCTGCTCGACTGGCTCGCGTGCGCGGTACGCGGAGGCACCGAGCCGGCCGCGCGCGCCGCGCGCGGCGCCGGCGACGGGCTGCTCGAGCGCGTCGCGGCCGCGGGCGCGGCCGGACATGTCCTGGACTTCGACGACACGTACGAGCCCGGGCTCGCGCATCTGAGCGCCCCGACGGCACCGGCCGCGATCGTCGCCGGCGCGGCGCGCGGCGCCACGATCGGAGATGTCCTCGGCGCCTACGCGGCGGGCTTCGAGGCGATGGGCGCGCTCGCGCGGGCGTGCCATCCAGCGCTCTATGACGGCGGCTGGCATCCGACCGCGGTGTGTGGATCGGTTGGCGCCGCCGTCGCGACCGGCCGCTTGCATGGCCTCGACCGCGAGCGGCTGCGCGCGGCGATCGGGCTGGCGATGCTGCGCGCCAGCGGGCTGCGCGCGGCGTTCGGCTCGGACGGCAAGGCGCTGCAGGTCGGCATGGCGGCGGCGGCGGGCGTTCATGCGGCGGGGCTCGCGGCGGCGGGCGCCTCCGTGGATTGCGAAGCGATCGCCGGCGGCGCCGCCGGGTTCGCCGCGGCGTTCGCGACGGCGACGAATGCCACGATCGTCGACGACGTCCTCGATGCCGCCGCGGGCGATCCACAAGCGGTGCGCGAGAACTGGATCAAGGCCTACCCGTGCTGCCTGCAGACCCACGGCGCGATCGACGCCGCGCTCGCCGCCGGGCCCGTCGCGGCGCAGGGCGAGCAGATCGCGCTCACCGTCCATCCGCTGTCGCGCCAGGCGGCGGCGCTCGACGCCGTCACCGACGGCCTGCAGGCGAAGTTCTCCCTCCCCTACCTCACCGCCTGCGCGCTGCTGCGCGGGGCGCCGGACCTCGCCGCGTTCGAAGGCGTCGATGCGGCCGTCGCCGAGCTGGGCGCCCGTATCCGGGTGCGCACCGATCCGGAGCTCGCCACCAGCGAGGCGGTGCTCGCGGTCAACGGCGCCGTCGTCGCCCGCGTCACCGCGCCGCGCGGCTCGCCCGCCAACCCGCTCGACGCCGGCGCGCTGACCGACAAGGTCCGCTCGCTGGCCGGCGACAGCCTCAACGGTGCGCTCGACGACCTCGACCGGCCGGCGGCGGAGCTGCTCGCCACCCTTGGCTGATCACTCCGGCGCCGGGAAGTACAGGCCATGCTCGGCGCACAGCCGCGGCACGCTGTCGATGTCGAACTCGAGGCCGTAGCGCGCGCCGATGTCGGGCGGCGGCTCCTCGCCCCCGCCGAGCTCCCAGAAGAAGTGCTCGAAACCGGCCGGCGAGATGATCTCGAGAATCCGGCAGGGTGTGTCCCCGGCGTTCCAGAACGTGTGCCACTGGTTGCGTGGCTTGAACACGAGATCGCCCACCTCGGCGAAGACGACGTCGCCACCGAGCTGCGCGCCCATCCGCCCCTCGAGCACGAAGCTGTACTCGTCCTCGTTGGCGTGACGATGCAGCGGGGCGCACAGGGCATGCGGCGCGATCGGGTGCTCGACGAGCGAGAAATCTCCGCCGGACTCCTCGCCCCAGACCATGAAGCGCACGCCGATCGTCGTGAGGTCCACGGCCTTGCCGTCCGTCGGACCGATGATGCGCGGACCGCCTGAACCGTCGAAGCGCTGCGCGGGTGTCGCCGTCCGTGCTGCGTGCATGATCGTGCTCCCTGATAATTCGTTGAACGGACTGTCGCACGAACATAGCGGTTTGCCGCAGCCTGTGTCAAGATGGTTGAACATCATGTCTGATGAAAGTGCGACGAGGCGCAAGTACGAAAAGCGCCGGCGCGCCGAGCAGGAGCGCGAGACCCGGCAGCGCATCACCGAGGCCACCGTTGCGCTGCACGGCAGCGTCGGTCCGGCGCGGACGACGATCAGCGCGGTGGCGCGGGCCGCCGGCGTCCAGCGCGCGACGGTCTACCGCCACTTCCCCGACGAGGCGGCGCTGTTCGCCGCGTGCTCGGCGCACTGGGCGGCCGACCACCCCCTACCCGATCCGTCGGGCTGGGCGGCGATCGCGGACCCCGAGGAGCGCCTGCGCACCGCGCTCACGGCGTTCTACGCGTTCTTTCGCAACGGCGAGCAGATGCTGGCGAACGTCATGCGCGACGCCGAGGCGATTCCCGCGCTGCGCGCGATCGCCGAGCGCAACGCCGCGGCCGTGGCCGCGCTCGTGGAGATGCTCGACGCCGGCCGCCCGCGCAAGGGCGCGAAGCTGCGCCGCGCCGCCACCGCGCTCGCGCTGGACTTCCGCACCTGGCGCCTGCTCGCCCAGCGCGGCCTGGATGACGACGAGGCGGTGGACCTCATGGCGCGCGCCGTGAGCTGCGCCGCCGGACGCTGATCAACCGGCCAGCACCGGCAGCAGCGCGGAGAGCTTCACATCGGTCTCCGCAAGCTCGGCGGCAGGATCGGAGTCGCGCACGACGCCGACCCCGGCGTAGCAGCGCGCGACGCGCCCGCTGAGCAGCGCGCAGCGCAGCGCGACGCAGAACTCGCCGTCCTCGTTGGTGTCCGTCCAGCCCAGCGGCCCGGCGTACCAGCCGCGGTCCAGCCCCTCCAGGGCGGGGATCAGCGGCTCGGCGACGGCGAACGGCTCGCCCCCGACCGCGGGCGTCGGATGCAGCAGCCCGGCGAGCCGGATCGCGCCGATCGGCTTACTGAGTTGCGCGCGGATCGGGCTCGCGAGGTGCTGGATGTTCGCCATCTTTGCGAGCACCGGCTCCTGGGCGGTCGTCACCCAGACGCTGTGCGGGCGCAGCGCGCGCTCGATGCGTCGCACGACGATCTGCTGCTCCCGGCGGTCCTTGTCGGAACGCAGGAGCTGCTCCCCGAGGTGGTCATCCACCGACGGATCGGCGCTGCGGCGCGTCGATCCGGCGAGCGCCAGCGTGCTCGCCCTCATCCCGTCGCGGCGGATGAGCAGCTCGGGGCTGGCGGCGACGAACGCGCTGTCGCCGCGGCCCGCGCAGACCACGAAGCACGAGGGAAAGCCCTCGCGCAGGACGCCGTAGATCGCCGCCGGGTCGTGCGGCGCCGGCGCGTGGACCTGCACCTCTCGCGCGAGCACGATCTTCTCCAGCGCGCCCCCGCGGATGCGCTCGACGGCACGGGCGACCGCCTCCTCGTAGTGCTCGGGCGGCGTGCTCGCCGCGATCTCGTAGCGGCCGACCGGATCGGGATCGAGCAGCGGCAGCGGGGTGTCGCGCAGCAGCGCGAGGCGTTGCTCGATCGCGGCGAGCAGATCGTCCGCCAGGTCGTCAGCGGTCGCCTGCATGGCGATCGTGAGGCGGACCTCGTCCCCACGCCGGGCAAACGCGAGGTGCGGCACGTGCAGCGACGCCGGCGGGAAGCCGCGCCACTGCGGGCTCGCCCCGCCTTCGGGCGCGAAGGAGAAGCCGCCGACCGCGATGAGTCCGCCACCGGCGCCGTCGGCGGGATCGCAGAGCGCCTCGGACGCGAGCTCGCGCCAGCCTTCGGCAAGGTCGTCGAACCTCTGGCGTCCAGATGCCTGCATCTCAACGCTGAAGCTGAGCGCGGCGATCGCCCTGCGACCGCGGTCGGGCTGCTCCATGCAGAACCACGGTTCGCTGGGCAGTCGCGACGCGAAGACGACCGCGCTCGGATCGACGTCATGCCCGACGGGCACGGTGATCGCCGCCAGCCCGGACCCGCGTCGCCGCGCGCGCCGGATCGCCCGCTCGAGGCGCTTCAGCAGACGGGCCCGGTCGGCGTCGCCGAGCCCGAACGGCGATCCCTCGCGCGTGCTAGCTCGGCCGCGCGAAGCCATGGGAGTCCCAGCCGAGCGTTTGGACAACTTCGAACTCGGCCTCGTCGCGGGTCGGCGTCGTGCGCGGTCGCGCGCCGGCGCGCGCCGGTAACTGCAGCTCGGGCATGCCGTCAGGATCGCACGGCGCAGGACCGGACACGCGCCTTGATAGGGCGTGGGCGCTGATGATGCTCGCGAAGGTGTCCCCGCCGCCGACCTCCGACGTCGCGTGGATTGACGGCGGCCCCCTCGCCGCGAGCTACAACGGCACCCGCACTCGCAAGTTGCGCGCGCCACAGCACGGTGCCCGCCACCCCTCGGTCGGCTTGACAGGACGGCCGGCCGCTCGATCCTCGCCGGCGTGCACCGCCTCCGGCTGATGGCCGTGCTCGTCGTCGCTGCTACGACCGGGGCACTGCGTACGCGTTGCTCGACGCTGAGGACCCCACGCGCCCGCCGGCGGCCGGTTCCGCGCGAAACGCGCCCGACCGTTGCACGCAACCGCCGTCCGGCGGACTGCCGCTGTCGTGCACCCAACCGCCCAAGCGGGTCGTGCCCAAGGGCAGCGAAGCGAGAGCGTGGCAGGTCGACAAGGACCACTACGTCGTCGCGTGGGTCCAGCCCAAACGCGCCGGCAGCTACGCCGTCTGGCAGCGCCGCGTGCGGCGATTGGCGGCGCCTGTTCAGCCACCGGCGGGCGCGCTCGACGACCTCCCGGGCGTCACGTTCGACGACGTCACGCAGGACGGCCGCGCCGACGCGCTCGTGCAGGGCAACAAGGGCAGCGGCGGTTGCGGCGAGCGCGACGTACTGCGCCTCACCCCGGCACATGTCGCGTCCGGGGAGGCTGAAGTAGCGGCGCCAGACTACACAGGCAGGCGACGCGGAGGGAAATCTGGTCGGCGCGCTGCTCGCGCCGACCAGACCCCCGTCAGCTCAGGTCTCGCCGCGACCGCGCGAGATCGCGATCTCGCCCGTCCGCATCATCTCGATGAGGCCGAACGGGCGCACCATGCGCTCGAAGCCCTCGATCTTGTCGGTCGTCCCGGTGATCTCGACGGTGACCGAGCGGCGCGTCACGTCGACGACCTTGCCGCGGAAGATGTCGCTGATCTGCATGACCTCCGCGCGCTGCGGGCCCTCCACGGCGATCTTGAAGAGCGCGAGCTCGCGCGAGACCGTGTCCTCGGGCTCGAGGTCGCGGATCTTCAGGACGTGGATGAGCTTGTGCAGCTGCTTGGTGACCTGATCGATCGGATGCAGCGCACCGTCGACCGTCAGCGTGATCCGCGAGACGTGGTGGTCCTCGGTCGGACCGACCGTCAGCGTCTCGATGTTGAACCCGCGCCGCGCGAACAGGCCGGCCACCCGTGTCAGGACGCCGGCCTGGTTCTCGACGAGGATCGACAGGACGTGCTTGCGGCCGGTGTGCATCCCGCCGGCGGCCTCGAGCTCATCGAGGCTCAGTCGTTCCTTCGTGCCTGGCTCACCCATTATTGGTCACCTCCGCGGGGCTTCCAGCCCCCGCGTTGTTGTAACGCAGCGCGAGCGGAGCGAGGCGGGCATGCGGCCGTCCGAGATCGGGACGAGCGCTGCGCGCTCATCCGACCATGTCGCGCGCGGGCTGGCCGGGCGCGATCATCGGGTACGTGTTCTCCTCGCGCGTGACGCGCACGTCGACGAGCACCGGGCCGTCGGTCGCCAGCGCGTCCTTCATGTCGGCCACGAGCGTCGTCTTGTCGGTGAAGCGCATCCCGGTCGCGCCGTAGGCCTCGCCGACCTTGACGAAGTCCGGGAACTCGCCCATGTCGACGTGCGAGTAGCGTTTGTCCCAGAAGAGCTCCTGCCACTGGCGGACCATGCCGAGGTAGCCGTTGTTCATGATGAACACCTTGATCGGGATCTTGTCCTGGGCGCAGGTGGCGAGCTCCTGCATGTTCATCTGGACCGAGCCGTCGCCGGCGATGCAGACGACCGTCTGATCGGGGCAGCCGACCTGCGCGCCCATCGCGGCGGGAAGGCCGAAGCCCATCGTTCCCAGGCCACCGGAGTTGATCCACCGGCGCGGCTTGGGGAAGTGGTAGTACTGCGCGGCCCACATCTGGTGCTGGCCGACGTCCGACGTGACGATCGCCTCGCCGCCGGTCGCCTCGTAGAGCGCCTGCATCATGAACTGCGGCTTGATCTCGGCGTCGGTCGAGTCCTCGTAGCGCAGCGGGTGCTTCTCGCGCCAGCCCTCGATCTTCGCCCACCACTCATCCAGCCGCGACGAGTCGGCCTCGAGCGCGCGGTACTCCTTGACGAGCTTGACGAGCACGTGCTTCGCGTCGCCGACGATCGGGATGTGCGCCGGGATGTTCTTGGAGATCTCCGCCGGGTCGACGTCGATGTGGATGAACTTCGCGTTCGGCGCGAACTCCGACAGCTTGCCGGTGATGCGGTCGTCGAAGCGGGCGCCGATGCAGCAGATCAGGTCCGCCTCGTCCATCGCGTAGTTCGCCGTCCGCGTGCCGTGCATGCCGAGCATGCCCAGCCACTGCGGATGCAGCGCCGGGAACGCGCCGAGCCCCATCAGCGTGCACGTGATCGGGAACCGGTCCGCCGTCGTGAACGCGATCAGCTCCTCCGACGCGTTGGCGTTGACGACGCCGCCGCCGGCGTAGATCACCGGCCGGCGCGCGGACGCCATCGCCTTCGCCGCCTGGCGGATCTGCTTCGTGTTGCCCTCGACCGTCGGCTGGTAGCCCGGCAGGTGCAGATCGGTGACGGGCTCGTAAGCGATGTCCGCCCGGCTGAGGTCCACCGGGAT
Organism: uncultured Actinomycetes bacterium; assembly: GCA_963705315.1. Classification (GTDB taxonomy): domain Bacteria; phylum Actinomycetota; class Thermoleophilia; order Solirubrobacterales; family Solirubrobacteraceae; genus CADCVQ01. The sequence continues at coordinate 1,830,909 of OY970068.1, read as the reverse complement.
GTCGACGACCACCGGGCCGGGACGCCCGGTGCGCGCGACGTGGAAGGCCTCGTGGATCGCGCGCGGGATCTCCAGCGGCGAGCGGATCTGGTAGCTGTGCTTGACGACCGGCATCGTGATGCCGAGCGTGTCGGTCTCCTGAAAGCCGTCGGTGCCAATGAGGTCGGTGCGGACCTGACCGGTGATGAAGACCGTCGGGACGGAGTCCATCATCGCGTCGACGATCGGCGTCACGATGTTCGTCGCGCCGGGGCCCGAGGTTGCAAACGCGACGCCGACCTTGCCGGTCGCCTTGGCGTAGCCCTCCGCGGCGTGACCGCCGCCGGCCTCGTGACGCACGAGCACGTGGCGGATACCGCCGTCGACAAAGGCGTCGTAGGTCGGGAGGTTCGCGCCGCCGGGAAGGCCGAATACGACCTCCACACCCTCCGCCTTCAGGCATTCCATGATGGCATCGACCGCACGCATGCGCGACCTCCTCTCGCTACGGAACCCAAGGCCGGCCCGTCTGGCCAGCCAGAACGTTCGAGTCTAGCGGGAGGCTTGCACCGCGGATTCGGGTGCAATGAGCTCGTCGGGGTACTCGAGCTCGGTCCCGCAGCGCGTGCACAGCGCCTCGTAGACCTTGCAGATGCGCCCGCACGTCGGGCACTCGCGCCGCAGCTCGTCGCGCTCGTAGCGGTAGAAGATCGCGGCGAGCAGCCCGAGCACGGGAACGCAGCCCGAGATGAGAAACCACAGCCAGAAGGAGCTGCCCTTGATCTTGCCGACGATCCCGCCGGCGAGGGCGAAGCTCAGGGCGACCGCGATGTAAGCGCCGCCGGCCATCGGCGTCAGTCAGATCTCAGCGTGCGCCAAGCCCAGAAGACGGCGATCAGGCCGAAGACGACGATGCCGATCCAGAAGACGGCGATAACGAAGCCCTTGATGAGCTGGAAGACGATCCACGCTGCGATGAGCAGGACGACGAGCGCCGCGGCCTTGCTGCCGAGGGACGACTCTGAAGACTTTGAGGTGGCTGACATGCCTTCAAGAGTACCCCCCGGCAGGGCGGGCGTGAGACGGTCGGTGGTGGGTCAGTCGTAGGAGCGGCGCAAGTGGCCGAAGCGGTCCATCATCGGATCGGGTCGTGTGTGGAGCGGCAGCCGGGCCAACCGGTAACGGCGAACCCTGGGTGCGTGCGCTGCGGCTGGCTGTGAGCCGTGGATCGGAACGAGCACGCGGCGAGTGAGGTCTAAGTGGGCAGCTGGCATGGACATCATGGTGCCGCGCCTCGACCGCTGTGGCATTGGCCAGGTGGAGCACATTCCCCGGGCGGCTATCGACCGCCTGTCCACCGCAAATTCCGGTGTCGTGGGCTCGCGATCAGGCGATGGCCGCGTCGAGCGCCGGACGCATCTCGCGGCGCATGCGTCGCCGCAATCGCCAGCGGGCGCCGGCGAACGACAGGTTGGCGACCGTCGCGAAGCCCTGCTCGTCCGCGCGCAGGGCGAGCAGCAGGTGCGCCGTGCGATCGCCGGAGGGCAGCGCGGACGCCCCGTCCACGCGCCCGTCTACCTTCACGCAGTAGCAGTAGACCTTGCGGCCGTGGACCGGCACGAGCAGCGCGCCGGCCTCCGCGACGAGCCAGACGCCGAGCCGGCCGGGCTCGAGCACGAGGCCGGTTCGCTCGTGGAGGGCGCGCGCCTCGTGGCCGATGAGATCGCCGAGCAGCCCGACCGATCGCCGTTCGGGCTCCGCCGCGCCGCGCCCGTGCGGGCGCAGGACGTTCGCGCCGCGCTGCGCGTACAGCTCGGGGATGACCCACGCATGGGCGAGGCACGCGAGGGCGACCGGCGCCGCGAGCGGGTTGAGCAGCATGAGGCCGATCGCGGCAAGCGTGAACGGCACGATGTGCGCGACGGTCGTGAGGGTCCAGTACGCGCCGAGCCGCCGCAGCTGCGCCTCGTCGACGCGCGCGCGCCAGGGAATGGCGGCGGCCTCCGGCAGGATGTCGGGCGAGAACCCGCGGGGGCCCGCCTCCACCGGCCACTTGGCCGGCTCCGGCACCCCTGGCGATTGTGACTGGACCGCCACCGCTCGGAGTACGTCAGCCGCCGGAGATCGGCAGGCGCAGGATCACGAGCTCCGCCTCGACCGGCAGCTCGCGGACCTGCTCGGCCTGGCCCGGTCCTGTCGTCACCATCGCCAGGTAGCCGCGGTCAAGCTCGGCGCGGAACGCCCGCACGGCCGCCTCGACGGCAACGCGATCCTCGGGCGTCCACTCAGCGAGCGTCGAGTGGCCGGTGTGGTCCATCCGGATAAGCTTTGACATGCGCGGCCTCCTCGGCGAACGGGGACTTCGCGTGATGGTACGCCCGCGTCAGTGCAGCGTGGGGCCGGTCGGCGCATCGCCGCTCCCCAGCGTTCGCAGGCACTCGGCCGCGTCCTGCGCCAGCCGCTCGAAACGCAGGGCGTAGGTGTCGTGCAAATGCTGGCGCAGGACGCGCGCGTGGCCGCAGACCGGTGCCTGCAGCGCGTCGATCACGAAGTCGAGCTCCTCGTCGACGGCCAGCGGCCGGACGCTGGCCACGAGCATCCCGCCCGCTCCGAGGTTCAGCGTCTGGGCCACGATCGGCGAACCGGTCAGGCGCCGCAGCGTGCACGACACCTCGATGTCGACTCGCGGGGAGCGCCGGCTGTCGACCTCTCCGCGCACCGCCGCCTCACACGCCGAGCTTCTCGCGCACCAGGCGCGTGACCTCGCCGCCGTCGGCGCGGCCCTTCGTCTCGCGCATGACGTGGCCGATGATCGCCCCGATCGCCTTCATGTTGCCGGCCTTGATCTTCGCCGCGACGCCGGCGTTGGCGGCCAGCGCCGCTTCGACGATCGGCTCGAGCTCGTCGCCGCCGCCGATCGAACCGAGACCCTCGGACTGCACGATCGCCGCCGGGTCGCCGCCGTCGCTGACGAGGCGATCGAGGACGACCTTCGCGTTGGCGGCCGTGACGGTCTTGGCGCCGACGAGCGCGACGAGCTGGGCGAGCGCCTCGGGCTTGACGTTCGTCGTGGCCGGGTCGGCGTCGCCGATGACCGCCACGAGCTCGTTGCAGACCCAATTGGCGAGCGGCTGGGGCTCTGCGCCGACCACCGACTTCGCCGGCGGTGCCCATTCCAGGGCAGCCTCGAAGAAGTCGCCGAGCTCGGTGCGCCAGGCAAGCTGGCGGGCGCTGCCGGCGCTCAGGCCGAGGCCGGCGAGGCGCGCCTCGCGCGCGGCGGGCAGCTCGGGCATCGCCGCGTGCGCGGCGTCGAGCATCTCCTGGGTGATGGCGATGGGCACGAGGTCGGGCTCGGGGAAGTAGCGGTAGTCGTGCGCCTCCTCCTTGGAGCGCAGCGAGGTGATCCGCTCGGTCGTCGGATCGAAGTGCAGCGTCTCCTGCGTGACGGTCTCGCCGTCGCGCACGAGCGCCTCCTGGCGCGCGATCTCCGCGTTGATCCCGCGCTCGAGGAAGCGGAAGGAGTTCATGTTCTTCAGCTCGGTCTTCGTGCCGAGCTCCGCCTGGCCGACCGGGCGGATCGAGATGTTCGCGTCGCAGCGCAGCGAGCCCTCTTCCATGTTCACGTCGCTGACCCCGAGGCGGCGCAGCGTCGTGCGCAGCAGCGTGAGCCATTCGCGCGCCTGCGCCGCGGAGCGCACGTCGGGCTCGGTCACGATCTCCGCCAGCGGGGTGCCGCCGCGGTTGAAGTCGACGATCGACGCGTCCGAGCCGTGGATGCGCCCGCTCGCGCCGGCGTGGACGAGCTTCGCCGCGTCCTCCTCGAGATGCACGCGGTGGATGCGCACCTCGCCGAGCCGCCCGCCCTTGCACAGCGGTTCGTCGTACTGGCTGATCTGGTAGCCCTTGGGCAGGTCGGGATAGAAGTAGTTCTTGCGATGGAAGATCGAGCGCGGCGCGAGCTCGGACTCCAGCGCCAGCCCGATCATCAGGCCGAAATGGATCGCTCGCTCGTTGGCGAGCGGCAGCGTGCCGGGCAGGCCGAGGCAGACCGGGCACGTCAGCGTGTTCGGCGGCTCGCCGAAGGACAGCGCGCACGGGCAGAACATCTTCGTCTTCGTCGCGAGCTGGACGTGGATCTCCAGGCCGATGACCGGTTCGAACTTCATGGAGTCCTCCGCGGGGCGTCCTGCCCCGCGTCCTGACCGGGGAGCTCCCCATCCGGCTGCGCGTGACCGCCGGGCTTTGCCCGGCTCGCGGGCAGTCCTTCGAAGCCGAGCGCCCCCTCGAGCGCGAACGCCGCCTCGAGGATGCGGTTCTCGCTGAACGCCGGCCCGGCGAGCTGGAACGCCGTCGGCAGCCCGTCGCTGAGGCCGTTGGGAATCGAGATCGCCGGGATCCCGGCGAGCGACATCGGCACGGTGCAGTAGTCGTTGAGGTACATCGCCAGCGGGTCGGAGGTCAGCGCGCCGAGCTCGAAGGCGACCGTGGGCGCCGTCGGCGTGACGATGAAGTCAAAGCGCTCGAACGCGCTGCGGAAGTCCTCGGCGATCTTCGTGCGCACGCGCTGCGCGCGGCCGTAGTAGGCGTCGTAGTAGCCGCTGGACAGCGAGTACGTGCCGAGCATGATGCGCCGCTTGACTTCGGTGCCGAAGCCCTCGCTGCGCGTGCGCGTGTACATCTCGAGCAGGCCGCCGCCGTTCTGCACGCGCGTGCCGTAGCGCACCCCGTCGTAGCGGGCGAGGTTCGACGACGCCTCCGCGGGCGCGAGGACGTAGTACGCGCTCAGCGCGTGCGGCGCGTGCGGCAGGTGGCAGGTCTCGATTGTCGCGCCGAGCTCCTCGGCGGTCGCGAGCGTCGCGTCGAACGCAGCGAGCACCCCGGGTTCGATGCCGTCGGCGCCCGCCGTCAGCTCCTCCGGGACGCCGAGCCGGATCCCGTCGAGGCGGTCGGAGATCGGCGTCGTGATCTCACCGGGAAATCCCACCGACGTCGAGTCGCGCGCGTCGTGGCCGACCATGTGGCGCAGCAGCAGCGCGGCATCGGTGACGTCGCGGGTGAGCGGGCCCGCCTGATCCAGCGACGACGCGAACGCGATCATCCCGTAGCGGCTGACGCTGCCGTAGGTCGGCTTCAGCCCGACGATGCCGCACAGCGCGGCGGGCTGGCGGATCGAGCCGCCGGTGTCGGTGCCGAGCGCCCACGGCGCGCTGCCGGCCGCGACGGCCGCGGCGCTGCCGCCGCTCGAGCCGCCGGGAACGCGCGTGCGGTCCCAGGGGTTCAGGACGGGCCCGTAGGCCGAGTTCTCGTTGGAGGAGCCCATCGCGAACTCGTCCTGGTTGGTCTTGCCGAGCAGCGGCGCGCCTGCCTGCGCGAGCTTGGAGACGACCGTCGCGGTGTACGGCGGGCGGTAGCCCTCGATGATCTTCGAGCCGGCCTGGCTCGGCACGCCCTCGGTGCAGAACAGATCCTTGACGGCGAGCGGGACGCCGGCCAGCGGCGCGTCGCCTGGCGGCGCCTGCGCGGGCGCCTCGTCGGGCACCCAGAGGTAGGCGTTGAGCTCGTCGGCGGCGGCGGCGGCGCGGTAGGCCTCGAAGAGCTCGGTGGCGTCGATGTCGCCGCGCCGCATGGCGTCGATGGCCTGCGCCGCGGTCAGCGCGGTGAGGTCGCTCACGACGGCGCCTGCGGGCTGGGCACGAGGAAGCCACCGTCGGCGACGGCGGGCGCCTGCTCGAGCGCGACCTCGCGCGGCAGCGACGGCTCGGGCTCGTCGGGGCGCAGCGCGTTGGCGACCTCGACGACGTGCGTCGTCGGCGGGACGCCGGCAAGGTCGAGCTCGTTGATCTTCTCGATGTGACCGAGCACCGCCGACAGCTCACCGCTCATCCGCTCGACCTCGTCGTCGGTCAGCTCCAGCCGGGCGAGGCGGGCGACGTGCAGGACCTGTTGGCGATCGATCATGTCAGCGCGATTCTAGGTGGCGTCGCCCGGAGCAAGACTTATCAGGACGAGCTCGAACGCCTCGCGCTGCACGACGCGCTCACCGGGCCTGCCCAACCGCAGGCTGCTGATCGAGCGACTCGGCCGGATCGCGGCGCGCGCCGAACGCGAGCTGGTGCAGGCGGCGGCGTTCTTCCTCGACCTCAACGGCTTCAAGCCGATCAACGACGTGCACGGCCACGACGCCGGCGATCGCGTGCTCATCGCGATCGCACATGCGCTGCGTGACGGGCTTCGCAGCGGCGACAGCGTCGCGCGCCTGGGCGGTGACGAGTTCGTCGTCGTCAGCGAGCGCGTCGCCGACGATGCGGCCGGCCGTCGGCTCGCCGCTCGGCTGGCGCAGATCGTCGCGCAACCGATTTCGCTCGACGACGGCACCCGGATCTAGCTCCTGTCTCGATCCAGCGAGCGCGCGTTTCGGGCTCTTCACCGATCGAGATGGATGAGAACCCCGATATACGGGGTCTTCAGCCATCTCGATGTCCCGCACCGCCCTGGACCGCCGCGCGGACCGTCCCCCACTGCCTCATCGCTCAGGCCGGCTCGGGTCCCGCGCCGGCGGCGCCGGCCGCGAAGCCCCCCGCACCGCCAGCACCCGCTCGGTCTGCTCGACCGACAGGGCCGCCGACGTGCGCTCGTCCGCCAGCGTCCGCCAGCCGCCCGCGACGCAGCCCAGCACGAGCAGCAGCCCCAGGTACGCGCCCAGGCCGATCTCGCCGGCGGCGTCGGTGCCCGGCTCGTTGACCGCGACGCGAAAGAGCAGCAGCAGGAACGTCAGCGCGCCGAACCCGACCGTGATCGCCGCCGCCGAGCAGGCCATCGCGACCGTGCGCGAGACCGTCAGCACGACGATGGCCAGCGCGAGCAGCGCCGTGATGACGAGCGCGACGCGCAGGAACGTCAGCGCCTCCCAGCCGTCGACGCCGCCGAACCAGTCCATGAACATCACGGCGAGCAGGCCGATCGCGCTCAGCCCCGCCAGCAACTCGCCGCTGCGCAATCGCCGCAGCTCCACGTCAGCCAGCCTCGCCGCGCATCATCCGCGCCGCCTTCAGCGTGTTGCGCAGTAGGAACGCGATCGTCATCGGGCCGACGCCGCCCGGCACCGGGGTGATCGCGCCCGCGACCTGCGTCACCGCGTCGAAGTCGACGTCGCCCACCAAGCCCGCGTCGGTCCGGTTCATGCCGACGTCGATGACGGTCGCGCCCGGCTTGACCCAGTCGGCCTTGACCATCTGCGCGCGGCCGACCGCGGCGATGAGCACGTCGGCCCGCCGGCTGACCTGCGCCAGATCACGCGTGCGCGAATGGCACATCGTGACCGTCGCGTTGGCGCCCAGCAGCAGCTGCGCCATCGGCTTGCCGAAGAGGTTCGAGCGGCCGATGACGACGGCCTCGGCACCCTCCAGCTGCGTGCCCGCCTCGGCGATGAGCCGCATGACGCCCGACGGCGTGCACGGACGCAGCCCCTCGCGGCCGAGCGCGAGCAGCCCCGCGCTGACGGGGGTGAGACCGTCGACGTCCTTGCTTGCGTCGATGAGCCCGGTGAGCTCGACGCCGTCGAGCTGGTCGGGCACGGGCAGCTGGCAGAGGATCCCGCTCACGCCCGGGTCGGCGTTGAGCTTCTCGATCAACGCGATCGCGTCCTCGCGCGACGTGTCGGCAGGCAGCGGGAAGTTGACGCCCTCCATGCCGACTTCCCTGCACGCCTTCTGCTTGGCGTTGACGTAGACGGCCGAAGCGGGGTCGTCGCCGATGAGGATCGTGGCCAGCCCGGGGCGCTCGCCGTGGGCCGCGAAAAAGTCCTTGACCTCCGTTGCGACCTGCGCCCGCACAACGGCAGCGATCGCCTTGCCGTCGATGATCTGTGCATTCACCGCCCGCACCCTAGATCTTCGTGATCGGCGCGTACTCGGCCATGAGCTTGCGCTCGCTGCCGTCGCTCGCGAAGCGCACGACGACGATGCCGCCCGGCTCCACGCCGGTGACGACGCCGGCGCCGAACGCGGCATGCTGCACGTCGTCGCCGAGCCGGAAGTCGATCGCCGGCGCGGCGCTGGCGGTGCGCGTCGACGCGGACGCCGAGGCCCACGAGCCCGGCCGCTGCGCGACGTCGCCGCCACGGCCGGCGCCCGGCCGCAGCCGGATCTCGTCGGCGCGATCAGTCAGGTCGGCGGGGATCTCGTCGAGGAAGCGCGAGCGCATCCCGTACTGCGTCGCGCCGAACACGGCCCGGCGCCGCGCGCTCGTGAGGTAGAGCTTCTCCTTCGCGCGCGTGATCCCGACGTACATGAGCCGCCGCTCCTCCTCCAGCCCGCCCTCGTCGAGCGCGCGTGAGTGCGGAAAGACGCCCTCCTCCAGCCCGGCCATGAAGACGATCGGGTACTCCAGGCCCTTGGCGTTGTGCATCGTCATGAGCGTGACGAGGCCCTCGTCCTCCGTGCGGGCGTCGGCGTCGGCGACCAGCGCGATCTGCTGGAGGAAGACGTCGAGCGTGTCCTGCTCCTCCTCGGCGGTGGCGTCGAACTCGCGCGCGACCTCGACGAGCTCGGCGAGGTTCTCCTCACGGCCCTGGGCCTCGATCGTCCGCTCGGCCTTCAGCGCGTCGATGTAGCCGGTCTCGTGCAGCAGCGCCTCGAGCAGGTCCCCGACCGGGATCTTCTGCTCGGCCGTGTCGCGCAGCCCGGCCATCGTCTCCATGAAGCGCCCGCACGCGCGGACGGCCGCGGTGCCGAGCCCGGGAACGGTGGCGGCGTCGGCCGCCGCATCCCACGCGGGGATTCCCATGCTGTCGGCGTAGGCCTGCACGCGCGCCAGCGACGTCGGCCCGATCCCCCGCCGCGGCGAGTTGACGATCCGCGTGAAGGAGACGACGTCCTGCGGGTTGGCGAGCACGGTGAGGTAGGCGATCGCGTCCTTGATCTCCGCCCGCTCGTAAAACTTCGGCCCGCCGATGACCTGGTAGCCGATGTCGCGCCGCACGAGCGTGTCCTCGATGACGCGGGCCTGCGCGTGCGTGCGGTAGAAGACGGCGATCTCGGCGCGCGACGCGCCCTCGTCGACGAGCCGCTCGATCTCACCGACGACGTAGCGGCCCTCGGCGTGCTCGTCGTCGAGCTCGCGGATCGTCACCTTGTCGCCGTCGCCGCGGTCGGTCCACAGCGACTTGGGCTTCTGCTCGCGGTTGTGCGCGATGACCGCGTTGGCCGCGGAGAGGATGGTCTGCGTCGAGCGGTAGTTCTGCTCGAGCTTGATGACGCGCGCGTCGACGTAGTCGTCCTCGAAGTCGAGGATGTTCGAGATGTCGGCGGAGCGGAAGGAGTAGATGCTCTGGGCGTCGTCGCCGACGACCATGAGGTTGCGGTGCTCGGAGGCCAGCAGCTCCAGCCAGCGGTACTGGGCGCGGTTCGTGTCCTGGTATTCGTCGACGAGCACGTGGCGAAACGCCGTCGAGTAGCGGTCGCGGACCTCCTGGAAGAGCTCGAGCAGGTTGACTGAGCGCACGAGCAGGTCGTCGAAGTCCATTGCGTTGGCGCGATGCATCTCGCGCTCGTAGAGGTCGTAGGCGTCGGCGACGGTCTGCTCGAAGTACGAGCCGACGATCTCGCGGTACGCGGCCGCGTCCTGCAGCCGGTTCTTGGCCGACGAGACCTGGTTGTGCACGGCCGCGGGCGTGTAGCGCTTCGTGTCGACGCCGATCTCCTCGAGGACGCGCTTCATCATCCGGCGCGAGTCGGATTGGTCGTAGATCGTGAACTGGCGCGTGTAGCCCAGCCGCTCGCCGTCGGCGCGCAGCATCCGCGCGCAGGCGGAGTGAAAGGTCATGACCCACATGGCGCGCGTGCGGCGCCCGAGCAGCCCCTCGACGCGCTCGCGCATCTCCTGCGCGGCCTTGTTCGTGAACGTGATCGCGAGGATCTCGTTCGCGCGCGCCATGCCGGTGCGCTCGAGATAGGCGATGCGGTGCGTGAGCACGCGGGTCTTGCCCGACCCCGCGCCGGCGAGGATCAGCAGCGGCCCCTCCCCGTGCGTGACGGCCTCGCGCTGAGGCTCGTTGAGGCCGACGAGCAGCTCGGCGGCACGCGGGTTCTCGGCGGTGTCGGGCATGGTCCTCGCAGGATAGGCCCGGCGCCGGAGCCTCCGGGCGCTAGCGTGAGTCGCGATGACCGGGCTCTGCGACGACGTGCGCGCGACCTGCGCGCGGATCGCCGGCGCCGCGGAGTGGGTGAACATCGACATCGACGGGCTGGAGGCGCTCGAGCCCGGCCCACCGCCGCCGCTCGATCCCGAGCGCCACTACCTCGAGGGCGCGCCGGCCGATGTGGCGACGTACCTGCTCGTGCTCGACGCGGTGAACTTCGGCTCGGGCTGGTTTCCGACGCTGCGCAAGCGCCCGATGCATTCGGGCTACTTCACCGTGGCGGCGTCGATCGCCGATCGCTTCCGGGCCGGCGGCGCCTGGACGCCGGCGCAGCTGCGCGCGATGCGTACCGAAGAGGTCGCCGACACGCTCGGCCAGGACCGCGACCACGAGCTCATGGCGCTCTACGCGCAGGCGCTGCGGTCGCTCGGCGCGTTCCTCGGCGAGGGGAACGCGCTCGACGTCATCGACCGCGCGAGCGGCTCAGCCGAGCGCCTGGCCACGCAGCTCGCGGCCGGGATGGCGCTCTTCGACGACCGCGGCTTCTACAAGCGCGCCCAGATCGCCGCCGCCGACCTGCAGCTCGCCGGCGTCGCGAGCTTCTCCGACCTCGGCCGCCTGACGATCTTCGCCGACAACGTCGTCCCCCACGTCCTGCGCTGCGACGGCGTGCTGCGCTACGACGAGCGCCTCGCCCGGCACATCGATGCCAAGCGCCCGCTGCGCCCCGGGCAGGCCGAGCGCGAGATCCGCGCCTGCGCGGTGCACGCGTGCGAGCTCATCGCCCAGCGCGCGGGCACGACGCCCCATGAGCTTGACAATTGGCTGTGGAACCGCGGCCAGGCGGCTGACTACAAGGCGCGGCCGCGGCATCGCTGCCGGACGGTCTACTACTGAGGTGATGTGACTCCGCTTGGCCGCAGGGAGCGCGACGAGTTCGCAGTTCGACGTCTATATGACGCTCAACTGCGAACGCATGACCTCATGGCGCTCTCGCGTCCCTGCCGAGCCATCCGAATCCTCATTCCTTTATCGATGCTGTTCGCGTCCATCACGACCGCCGGTGCCGCACGACCCGCGGACCGGCCATCGCGCTGCAGTTCGTCACCCCCCGGCGGGACTGGGGCCCTGCACCGGCCGCAGCTCGTGCACTTCGGCCGCGGGCCGGTTCTCGACGCCCGACAGCTCGGCGACCGTGCGCTCGAGCTCGTTGATGCGCGACGCCATGCCCTTCAGCGCGTCGGCGATCGGGTCGGGCAGGTGGATCCAGTCGACGTCGGGCCCTTCGGGCTTGCGGCCGTCGACCCGCACGGGGTGGCCGGGGTTGCCGACGACCGTCGTGTTGCACGGCACGTCGTGGATGACGACGCTGTTGGCGCCGACCTTCGCGCCGTGACCGACCGTGATCGCGCCGAGCAGCTTCGCGCCCGCACCGACGGTGACGTTGTCCTCGAGCGTGGGGTGGCGCTTGCCGGTCGCAAAGCCGGTCCCGCCCAGCGTCACGCCCTGAAACAGCGTGACGTTGTCGCCGATCTGCGCGGTCTCGCCGATGACGACGCCCGCCCCGTGGTCGATGAAGAAGCCCTGGCCGATCTCGGCCGCCGGATGAATCTCGATCCCGGTGACCGTCCGCGACACCATGCAGATCGATCGCGGGACGAACGGGACGCCGACCTGGTGCAGCCCGTGTGCGACGCGGTGCAGCAGCAGCGCCTGCACGCCGGGCCACTGGGTGAGGATCTCCGAGCTGCCCGCACCACGTGCGGCGGGGTCGCGCGCCTGAGCGGAGGCGACGTCGCGGCGTACCTCGCCGAGTACGCGCGAGAGGGTCCCAAGGCCGAGCATGCGTCAAGCGTAACGACGCGTGACCCCGGCGCGCCCGCAAATAGCGAAGTCGGTGCGGGCTACGGCGAGAAGAACGGCGTCGAGACGTAGCGCTCGCCGGAGTCCGGCAGCACGACGACGATGCGCTGGCCGTGCGACTCGGGCCGCCGCCCGATCTGGAGCGCCGCCCACAACGCCGCGCCGCAGGAGATGCCCAGCAGCGCGCCCTCGCGGCGCGCCGCGAGCCGCGCGGTGTTGATCGCGTTCTCGTCCGACACCGGGATGATCTCGTCGATCACGCCGCGGTTGAGGACCGGCGGGACGAAGCCCGCGCCGATGCCCTGGATCTTGTGCGGTCCCGGCGGCCGGCCCGACAGCACGGCCGAGCTCGCTGGCTCGACGGCGATCATCCGCACCCCCGGGTTACGCTCCTTGAGGAACTCGCCGACGCCGGTGATCGTGCCGCCGGTGCCGACGCCGCAGACGACGACGTCGATGTCCTCGTCCAGCGCCTCCCACAGCTCCGGGCCGGTCGTGCGCCGGTGAGCGTCGGGGTTGGCGGGATTGGAGAACTGATCGGGCAGGAAGACGTCCCTGCTCGTCGCCATCGCGCGCGCCGCGTCGACGGCCTCGTCCATCCCGCCGAGCGACTCGGTGATCTCCACGCGCGCGCCGTAGAGGCGCAGGAGCCGCTCACGCTCGAGGCTCATGCCCTGCGGGAGCGTCAGCACGAGCGCATAGCCCTTCGCGGCGCAGACGAACGCCAGTGCGATGCCGGTGTTCCCTGACGTCGCCTCGACGATCGTCGTGCGTCCGGGCTCGATCTGGCCCGCGGCCTCGGCGGCCTCGATCATCGAGACGCCGATGCGGTCCTTCACGCTGCCGCCGGGATTGAACGCCTCGAGCTTGCCGAAGAGCCGCACGCCCTCCGGCGCGAGACGTGCGAACTCGACCATCGGGGTCCGACCGACGTGTTCCGCAATGTTGACCGGAATTCGCGCCATTCCGGCGCCTACGGTAGCCGGACCGTCGAGCGGCGTGTCACCGACGGACGCGATCAGCCGCCGTCGCTGGTGCGCTGCGCACGCCGGCGGCCCACCCGAGGCGGGTTGTCGTGGAGCAGTACGGGGACCGTCACGCAGTGGTGGGGGCGCGCCCGGAGCGCCCGCCGATCTTCGAGTCGATCGTCGACATCAGCATGAGCGCGCGCCACCCCCGCGCTTGATCGAGGGTCGTCTGCTTCAACGCCACGAGCACCGTGCGCAGACGAGCGCCGCGAGCGCCCCGAAGCGCCGGCTGAGGGCCTTTCGGTGCGTCACAGCGCACGTTCGGGCCCAGCCGACGCCGGCTCCTGCACTGCACGGAGCCGTGCGTCATCTGCGCCGGGCGAAGACCGCCCGGCGCGCCTGTTTCAGCGCCGCGTGGCGTTCGTCAGCGCGTTTGCGACCTTCTCGAGTGCGCCGTTGATGCCGCGCAGCTCGGGCTCGATCGGGCGCAGCTGATCGTCGATCGCGTGCACTCCGATCCGGATCAGACCGACGGTGGACGCGACCTTCTGCAGCGTTCCGGTAATCGCGAGCAGATACCCGGCGAGAACGAGAACGAGGAGCAGGACCTCGACCAGCGTCACTATCAGCAGGACAGTATTCATCGTTCGCTCCTCGTGCTACTAGTGATTGCTGAGCTCATCAACGAGCTCCTCGCCGGACTGCCGCGTGTTCTTCAGCAGGTATGTCGACGCCGTGTACTTCACGACGTTCTTGCCGCTGACCCACGTGGTCCAGATGTTCTTGTTCAGCGATACCACGGCGCGCCGCAGCATCTCGAGCAGCGCAATGACGACCAGCAGCACGACGAACCCGATGATGAGCGTGTACAGCCACGCCGACTGGTTGTCGGACATTGCGGCAATCGTGAGTGCGTTGGACATCAGCGATACCCCCCGAATCCTGAGGATCCGCCACGTTCGGGGAAGACGTCGCCGCCCGACGAGGTGTCGACCGGCAGCCCGAGCTTCTGCATGTAGCCCACCGCGACGTCCGGGACGGACTGTGCGAGCTGCTGCGTACGGCCGATCTGATCGACGCCCTTGACCCCGTGCTGGAGCATCGGAGCGGTTGCCGCGTCGACGACATCTGCCTTGACCTTGAGCAGCGGCGTGAGCACGCCCTGCAGCAGCCATATGACGACCCCGAACACGACCAGGCCCACCGTGAGCCCGATAATGGCGAGCACCTGACCGGCTGTGCTGGCAGCAACGATCATGGCCGCCACCCCGGAGAGGTCGAGTACCTATCGTGCGCGACGCCGCCACCGCGCGCGATGCGCAGGCCGCGTGTGATCGCCCTGACGGCGTTGTTGGTCGATCCAACGTCGTGCAACGGCTTGGTCTTGCGCGCAATCGAGTCGAGGTCGCTGATCAACTCCTGCGCACTGCCATCGATCTTGCGAGCCAAGGCGGTGATCGTGAGCAGAAGCACCGCGACGAGAAGAATCACCACTGCGCCCACCACCCAGCCAACCGTCCACCACTGCGACAGCGCGGTAATCACGCTGCTGCCGTTCGTAACCCGTATTTGGGCATCGCGTCTCCGCCCCTGATGAAGTTGAAGGGAAGTCCCCTTCGTCCGACGGCCTGGACCCCCTTAACACCCGCAGCCCGGCCTAGTGGCGACACTACTCCAGACCCCATGGCTCGTCAACGATCGGGGATTAGAGCAAGCCAGAAGCCGCTCACCGCAAATCGATGAGACGGCGACCCGTCCGAGAACGCGGGCCTCAAATGTGGTACATCGCGACGCCCGCGTCGCGCGCCTCGCGCTCGACGACGTCGGCGAGCGTCGTGCGTTCGAGCACCGCGCGGGCGGCCGCTGCGGCCTCGCCGATGATGCCGTCCGCGTCGCGGCCGAGCGGGCCGTCGAGGAGTTCGATGACTTCGAGGACGCGGATGTCAGCCGGCGGGCGGGCGAACGTGTAGCCGCCCTTCACGCCGCGCTGGGAGTTCAGCAGGCCGGCGCGCCGCAGCGAGGCAAAGAGCTGCTCGAGGAACTGGACGGGGATGTCGCGGCGGCGGGCAAGCTCGCCGATCGGCACCGGGCCGGGGCCGGAGCGGCCGAGCTCGGCAAGCGCTTGCAGCGCGTAGGGCGACTTGGTCGTGATCGAGATCATCGCTCTACCCTCACTGTATGCGACTCGTCAGCCGGTACGGACCGCCGGTGGCGGTCATGGCGCTCATCTTCGGGCTGTCCGCGCAGCCCGATCTGGGCACGGACTTCGGCACGATCGACGTCGTCCTGCGCAAGCTCAGCCACGTGACGATCTACGCGATCCTGTGGCTGACGGTGGCGCGGGCGGCGACCTGGCGCCGCCCGGTTGCCACGACGCTCTTCACGCTGCTCTACGCCTGCAGCGACGAGTGGCACCAGTCGTTCATCGACGGCCGGCACGGCACGCCGGTCGATGTCGCGATCGACGCCGTCGGGATGGCGATCGCGGCGCTTGCGACCTGGCCGCGGCGACGCGGCCCCGCAAGCGCGCTTACAGCCAGCCGCGCTCGGTAGCGATGAGGACCGCCTGGGCGCGGTCGACGGCGCCGAGCTTGCCGTAGATGTTGTGCAGGTGCGTGCGCACCGTGGAGGTCGAGAGCTGAAGCTCGGCCGCGATCTGCTTGTAGACCTTGCCTTCGGCCAGGCGCTTGAGCACCTCGAGCTCGCGACCGGACAGCGGGCACGGGTCGATCTGGCGCGGGCGCCCTGAGGTCGGGTACGGCAGGTCGTACATGACCGAGCGCAGCTCCGCGGGACCGAGTCCGACCGCGCGGGCGGTCTTCAGCAGCGCCTTCGGCGACACCTGATCGCCGTGGGCGTAGTGCGCGAGCATGTCGGCGAGACGGACGAAGGCGGCCTCTCCGGTGACGTCCTCGGAGTGATGGCGCTCGATCGCGGAGGCGACGGCGCTCGGCAGGCCCCAGCGGCGGGCGAGGACGCCGCCGACGAGGGCGTGATCGACGCCGAGTTCACGGCGCTCGCGGTGGATGCGCTCCTCGGGGGTCTTCGCGTCGCCGTGCACCTGGGCGGGGTAGCCCGGGTAGGCGTGCGTCAGGACGAGCTTGCCGATGTCGTGCAGCAGGGCGGTGACCATGAGGCGGTCGCGATGCTCGTAGCCGGCCTCCTGAGCGAGGCGGTCGGCGGCGCGCTGCGTGGCGACGCCGTGCAGGCGGAAACGCTCGGGCGCCGCGTCCCACAGGGACGAGCGCTCGAAGAAGTCAAACGTGCGCGCGCGGCTGGCGAGCGCCTGAACGGACTCGGGCGACAGGACCTCGACGGCCTTGACGACCGACTCGACGCGCCCGTGGCGCGGTCCGTCGATCTGGTTGGCGAGGCGCATGACGCTGATGACCAGCGCGATGTCGGACTCGACGGTGGCGACGATGTCGGCGGGCGACACGCGCTCGGCGTTGACGAGCCGCAGCAGGCGGTTGCGGGACTCGGCGAGAGCCGGGAAGGCCTCGAGCGCCTCGAAGGCTGCAGTCAGCCGGCGGCCGTGGCCCTCATTGTGATGACGCTGTGCTGCCGCGCTGCTGGGCTCGGCGGATGCGACTGGTGCAATGCTCATCTGGCCTCCATGCCCTCTCGTTCGGGGAATCGGCGGGATAGTCCCCTATCGGCAGCACTGGACAGATGGTTGAGCGCGAATTTCAATCCGTGTAAGCGTTCAATGCTCGATCAATTCGCGCCAGCGTCGCGTCGCGGCCCAGCACGACGAGCGTTTCGAAGATGCCTGGCGAAACGGCCCGGCCGGCAAGGGCCACGCGCACGGGTTGGAAGACGTTTTTCGGCTTCGTCCCGCGCGCCGCGACGACGCCTTCGAGCGCATCCTTGACCGCCTCGAACGTGAACGGATCGACCGCCTCGAGCGCCTCGCGCACGTCGCGCAGCGCGCCGGTGCCCTCCTCGTCGAGCCACTTCTCCCGCGCCGGCAGATCGTCGGCCGGACCGTCGAAGATGAACCCCGCGAGCGGCCAGAAGTCCGCCAGCGTCTGCATCTTCTCGCTGGAGATGTCGACCGCGTCGCGCAGGCCCTCGTGCCCGGTGAACGCCTCGAGCCGGGCGGTCAGATCCTCGGGCGTCAGCTCGCGCAGGTAGCGCCCGTTCAGCCAGCGCAGCTTCTGCTCGTCGAACTGCGCCGGGTTCTTGGAGACGCGCTCGATGCTGAAGCGCTCGATGAGCTCGTCGGTGGAGAGGATCGTCTCGTCGTCCTCGCTTCCCCAGCCGAGCAGCGCGATGTAGTTCAGCACCGCTTCGGGCAGGTAGCCGGCGTCGCGCAGTTCCTGCACCGACGCCGCGCCGTGGCGCTTGGAGAGCTTCTTTCCGTCGGGGCCGTGAAGCAGCGGCAGGTGCGCGTACACCGGTTGGGGCGCGCCGAGTGCCTCGAGCACGAGCAGCTGCTTGGGCGTGTTGGAGAGGTGATCCTCTCCGCGGACGACGTGCGTGATGTCGGCGTCGAGATCGTCGACCGCGACGGCGAAGTTGTACAGGACGCTGCCGTCGGCGCGGGCAATGACGGGGTCGTCGAGATGCTCGTGGGCGAACGTCGTGTCGCCGCGGATGACGTCGTGCACGACGGTCGATCCTGCATCCGGGACCCGCAGCCGCACGGCCCCCTCCCCCTCGTCCTCGCCGCGGTAGCCGCGCTCGGCGCCGTGCTGGGCCTTGAATGCCTTGACGTCCTCGCCGGTCGCGGTCGAGCGGTAGGCGTGCCCCTCGTCGAGCAGCCGGTGCAGCAGCTCCTGGTGGCGATCGGAGCGCGCGACCTGGCTGATCGGCCCCTCGTCGTAGTCCAGCCCGAGCCAGCTCAGCGCGTCGAGGATCTGCTCGACGTTCTCGGGAGTCGAGCGCTCGCGGTCGGTATCTTCGATCCGCAGCACGAGCGTCCCGCCGGCATGCCGCGCGACGAGCCAGTTGTAGAGCGCTGTGCGGGCGCCGCCGATGTGCAGCGCGCCGGTGGGGGAAGGAGCGAAGCGGACTCTCATGGGCAGTCAGAGTAGAGGGGGGCCGGAATGCTGATCGGGGCGCACGTGTCGCCGGCGGGCGGACCGGCCAAGGCGGTCGAGCGGGGGATCGAGCGCGGCGCGACCGCGATCCAGATCTTCAATCAGAACCCGCGCGCGTGGAAGCCGCGCGAGTACGCCGCTGACGAGATCGCGGCCTTTCATGCCGCGATGGCGGCCTCGGACGTCGACGCGCTGCTCATCCACGCCGTCTACCTGCTCAACTGCGCCTCCGAGGACCCCGAGATCCGCGCGAACACGCTGCGCTCGCTCACGGCGTCGCTGCGCGCCGGTGACCTGCTCGCCGCGGACGCGGTAGTGCTGCACGCCGGATCGGCGAAGACCGGCGACGTCGACGAGGCGATCGCGCGCGCGGGCGAGGTGATCGCCGAGGCGCTCGCCGAGTCGGAGGCCTGCCCGCTGCATCTGGAGAACACCGCGGGCTCTGGCGGCACGCTCGGACGCTCGTTCGCGGAGCTCGCGCAGCTCATCGACGCGGCGGGCGGCGACGCGCGCCTGGGCATCTGCCTGGACTCGTGCCACATGCTCGCGTCGGGCTATGAGATCCGCACCGCGGACGCGCTCGCCGACGTCCTCGACGAGTGCGGGGAGCTCGTAGGCCTGCACCGCCTCGGCTCGCTGCACCTCAACGACTCGCAGGTGCCGCTGGGCTCCAACGTCGACCGGCACGCGACGATCGGCGACGGCGAGCTCGGCGAGGACGGCTGCGCGGTCTTTCTCTCCGAGCCGCGCTTCGACGGCCTGCCGCTCGTGCTCGAGACGAAGCCGACCGCGGAGCAGCTCGCGCTCACGCGCAAGCTGCGCGCCGCCGGCCTCGCCGCCCGCGCGGGCTGAGACCTCGCCTCGATCGCGTTCGCGCAGCGCGCTGGCGGGTAAGCGAGGGATATGCGTTCAGTTCGAGAGACCTATGACCTGCCCGAGCGCCCGCCGCTCCCGTTTCGCCAGATCGTCGTGATGATCGCGATCCCGCTGGCGGCGCTGTTGCTGTGGCTCGCGCTGCCTGACTCCCCGATCACGGTGGCGCTGCTCGTCATCGCGCTGCTCGTCGCGGTGTTCATGGGCGTCGGGACCGTCCTGCGCTCGCGCGAGCTCACCGAGAAGCCCGGCCGCCACCCGGTCACGCCGCCGAGCGTCGAGCTGGACTGACCGGCCTTTACACAATCCGCATCTCGCCGCCGTCAGACTCGGCGGGGTGCAACCGCATGCGCCGCTGCTCGCATCGCCGTTGCTTCGCGGGCTGGTCATCGCGGGGCTTGTGGTGGGACACGTCGCCGCGTTCGCAGTCGGGCTGATCGTCGCTGCGTGGACCTCCGCGCCCATCGAGATCGCGGTCGGCCTCGGCCTGATTCTCGCGGCGGCCTGCCTGGTTTCCTGGGTCGTCGGCATCGAGCGCTGGGCGCGAGGACTCGCCGGGGTCGTGCAGCTCGGCGCGGCGGTGGCGGTTGGCGGCTGCTACCTCGCGGTCGCCGGCTACGGCCTCGCGGCCGGCATCGACAGCCTCGCCTCGCGGCGGGCCTACGCCACGCCGGCGATCGAGACCGCTCCCGCGTTTGTCCTCGCACTCTTGGCGCTCCTGGCGGTGGGCGTGCTGGTCGCCGTGTTGCCGGTCGCCAAGCGACGGCGCCGCGTGGCCCTCGGCGCGTTGTTGGGCGCCGTGATGGGTGCGTTCGGGCTCGCGGCGGCGACCGGCGTCGCCGCGGTCCTCGACCCGTGCGACAGCTTCCGCTTTGACCGCGAGCGCTGGCGGGGGGACGTGCGCGACTACAACGGCGAACGGCTCGGCAACGCGGTCATGCGCTGCGAGACGCTCGGCGGCGCGAGCCACGCCCAGGTGCGTCGCATGCTCGGTTCGCCGGACCGCAGCGGCCCCTTCACGTGGCAGTACTTCGTCGGCCAGCAGAACAGCGACAGCCTGATCATGATCGTGCGGTTCGACCGCGACGGCCGCGTTCGCGACGTCGAGTCGCCGTGACGTGTCAGACGGTCAACGCCGCCGGCCCGAGGATCTGCTCGAGCTCGGCGCGCAGCGTCGGCGTCGGCGCGACCTTGTAGGACGGGCCGAGCCGCAGCGTGCGCGGGTCGCCGCCGTTCATCTTGACCTCGAAGACGACCTCGGACTCGCCGGGGTAGTCGACGAGCAGGCGCTTGAGGTCGTCGATGACCGACGCCGGCAGGCCGGCTGCGTTGAGTTGCACGCGCAGCGGCAGCGGGCCGCTCAGGCGCTTGGCAGCGTTGACCTTCGCCAGCTCGATCTCGGCGGCGGTCGGCGCGAACGGCTCGGCGCTCTGCACGACGAGGCACGTCTTGTCGGCGTCCTTGTGGTCGACGCGGCCGCGCACGATGACGACGGAGTCGACGCCGAGCGCGCCCTCGTACTCCGCCAGCGCCTTGCCGAAGACGAGGATCTCGACGGATCCCTCGAGGTCGTCGAGCGTGGCGAACATCATCGGGTCGCC
Source organism: uncultured Actinomycetes bacterium (assembly GCA_963705315.1). GTDB lineage: Bacteria > Actinomycetota > Thermoleophilia > Solirubrobacterales > Solirubrobacteraceae > CADCVQ01. Next base: position 1,810,442 of record OY970068.1, on the reverse strand, counting down.
GTTGCGCGTGCGGATCTTCTTCGCCGCCGTGATGATCCCGCCGGCGCTCACCCATTCCTTGTCGGGCTTGCCGGCGAGCTCGGCGAGCGAGCAGTCCGCGCGCTCGCGCAGGGCCTCGCGGACCTGCTTGAGCGGGTGCGCCGAGATGAACAGGCCGATGGCTTCCTTCTCGACGGCGAGCAGCTCGGGCTGGTCGAACTCCTCGGTCGGGATCGGCGGGTGCGCGGGCGCGGCGAACGCGGCGGCGGCGCCGTTGCCGTTGTCGCTGGGGGCGTCGAACATGTCGAAGATCGAGCCCTGGCCGATCTCGAGGTCCTGCTGGGCCTTCTGGCCCGCGCCCTGCGCCTGCTCGAGCACGATGAGCATGCCCTTGCGGGTCGCCCCGGTCGAGCCGAACGCGCCGCACTTGATGAGCGCCTCGATCGCCTTCTTGTTGACGGCGCGCGCGTCCACGCGTGCGCAGAAGTCCCAGATCGACTCGAACGGGCCGCCCTCGGTGCGCGCGGCCTTGATCGCCTCGACCGCGGCGTAGCCGACCCCCTTGACGGCGTCCAGGCCGAAGCGGATGTTGGCGTTGAACACGACGAAATCGTGGTCGGACTCGTTGACGTCGGGCGGCAGGATCTCGATGCCCATCTGCTCGGCCTGCGCGGCGAAGAACGGCACCTTGTCCTTCGTCGACATGACGCTTGAGATGAGCGCCGCCATGTACTCGGCCGGGTAGTTGGCCTTCAGCCACGCCGTGCGGTAGGCGATCAGCCCGTAGCAGGCGGCGTGCGAGCGGTTGAAGGAGTAGTCGGCGGCCTTGACGTTCGTGGCCCACAGGTGCTCGATGACCGCCGGGCTCGTGCCCGACGCGCGGCAGCCCTCGCGGAACTCGGGCTCGAGCTTGGCCATCGCCTCGCGGTTCTTCTTGCCGATCGCCTTGCGCAGGTCGTCCGCCTTGGCGCCCGAGAAGCCCGCGAGCGTCTTGGCGATCTGCATCGACTGCTCCTGGTAGAGGATCACGCCCTTCGTCGTGCCGGTGATCGCCCGCAGCCGCTCGTCGGGGAACTCGATCGAGTCGGGGTCGCGCTTGCCGCGCGCGTACGCCGGGATCTGGTCCATCGCGCCGGGCCGGTACAGCGCGTTGAGCGCGACGAGGTCGTCGAACTCCGTCGGGCGCACGTTGCGCAGCGCCTTCTGCATGCCCTCGGACTCGAACTGAAAGACGCCGATCGAGTCGCCGCTCTGAAGCATCTCGTACGTGCGCTGGTCGTCGAGCGGCAGCGTCGTCATGTCCGGCCGCGTGCCGGTCGAGCGCTCGATGATGTCCAGCGCGTCCTCGATGACGTCGAGGTTGCGCAGGCCGAGGAAGTCCATCTTCAGCAGGCCGAGCTGCTCGACGGGCTTCATCGAGTACTGCGTGACGATCTTGAAGATCTTGTTGCCGTCGGCGTCGACCTGGTTTGAGTCGGCGAGCTGGAGCGGGACGATGTCGGTCAGCGGCCCCTCGGCGATGACGACCGCGGCGGCGTGGATCGAGGAGTTGCGCACGATGCCCTCCAGGCCGCGCGCGACGTCGACGATCTGCTTGGCGGTCGGGTCGGAGTCATAGGCCAGGCGCAGCGGCTCACCCGGCTTCAGGCAGTCATCGAAGGACGGCGACCGGCCCATGATCGGGTCGGGGATGAGCTTCGCCAGGCGGTCGCCGACGCCGTAGTCGTGCTCGAGCACGCGGGCGGCGTCGCGCGTCGCGGCGCGCGGGAACATCTTGCCGAAGGTCACGATCTGCGCGACCGACTCGCGGCCGTACTTGTCGACGACGTAGCGCATGACCTGCTCGCGGCCGCGCACGGAGAAGTCGATGTCGATGTCCGGCATCGAGACGCGCTCGGGGTTGAGGAAGCGCTCGAACAGCAGGTCGTAGCGCAGCGGGTCGACGTCGGTGATCTGCAGGCAGTAGGCGACGATCGACCCGGCGGCGCTTCCGCGACCCGGCCCGACGGCGATGCCGTTGGCCTTCGCGTAGCTGATGAAGTCCCAGACGATGAGGAAGTACGCGTCGAAGCCCATCCGGTTGATGACCTCTAGCTCCATCTCCATGCGCTCGACGGCCTCGGCGGGCGCCGGGTCGCCGTAGCGCTCCCGCAGCCCCTCCTCCACCCGCGCGCGCAGGTAGGCGGGCTCCGGCTCGCCGTTCGGCGTCGGGTACGCCGGGATGAGCTGCTTGCCGAGCTCGATCTCGACGTCGCAGCGCTCGGCGATCTCGAGCGTCGACGCCAGCGCCTCGGGCCAGGGCTGAAACGAGGCCGCCATCTCCTCGTTGGACTTCAGGAAGAACTCGTTCGTGTCGAACGTCATCTTCGGCGCCTTCAGCGTGGACTTCGTCTGCACGCACAGCAGCGCCGTGTGGTGGTGGTAGTCCTCCTTGCGCAGGTAGTGCACGTCCGCCGTGCCGACGAGCGACGCGCCGCGCTCGCGGGCGATCCGCACGATCGCCTCGTTGGCCTGGTCCTGCTCGGCGAGGCCGTTGCGCTGCACCTCGAAGTACACGTCGCCGGGGCCGAAGACCTGGACGAGGTCGTCGGCGTGGGCGCGCGCGTCGTCCTCCCGCCCGCCGATGATCCGCTGGCAGAAGCGGCTGGCCAGGCAGCCGGTGAGCGCGATGATGCCCTCGCTGTAGCGGTCCAGGACGGAGAGGTCGACCGTCGGCTTGCCGCGGTTGAGGCCGTGGAGGAAACCGGCGCTCGAGAGCTTGACGAGGTTGCGGTAGCCGGCGTTGCTCGACGCGAGCAGCGTGAGGTGGTTGTGCTCGTGGCGCCCGCGCGCCGCCTGGTCGTCGACGAGGTAGATCTCGCAGCCGAGGATCGGCTTGATCGCGTGCCTCTTACACGCCAGGTAGTGCTCGACCGCGCCGTTCATGACGCCGTGGTCGGTGAGCCCCAGCGCCGGCTGCCCGAACGCCGCCGCCCGCGCGGCGAGCGCATCGATCTTGCAGGCCCCGTCGAGCAGCGAGTACTCCGAATGGACGTGCAGGTGGACGCAGGAGGGGTCGGTCACGGGACGTTCGAGGATAGGTGCCGGGGCGGACGTGGCGGGCCCCGGATCGAGGCTGTTCCCGCACGTTCCGTACGCGGAATTGGCGCGCAGCGCGGGTCACGTGTGACGGAGTGGCTGGCAGGCTGAGGTCATGGGAATCGAGACGGATCAGAACCACGTATTGCGTGGTTTTCAACCATCTGGATCCGCAGACCGCGACCTCGCGGAGCTGGCGACGAGCCAGGACGGAGTGGTCGGCGACGACCAGCTTCTGGCGTTGGGGTTCAGTCGCCGCGCGATCGAGGGTCGCCTGATTCAGGCCCGACTACATCGTGTCCATCCGACTGTCTACGCCGTTGGCCATCGCGGTCTCTCGCTGCGCGGCCGATGGCGCGGGGCCGTCATGGCCTGCGGACCGGACGCCCTGCTCAGCCACCGCGATGTCGGCGTCTTGCGGGGAGTGCTCCGGTCGTCGCGGCCGCTGATCGAGGTGACCGTCGCGACGGATCGCGCTCGTGAGATCGAGGGCGTGCAGACCTACGTCGCGCGGCGCCTCGAGCCGCAGGATCGCTCTGAGATCGACGGCATCCCCTGCGTCTCGGTGCCCCTCATGCTCCTGAACCTCGCCGCAGTCCAGCCGCGACGGCGCGTTGAGCGGGCATGCGACGAGTGCGAAGTGCAGCAGCTGTTTGATCTGCGCGCGATCGAGGAGTTGCTCGAACGGTCGCGGGGCTGCCGCGGGGCGGGCCGGCTCAGATCCGTCTTGGACGAGCACGCTGTCGGGACCACGCTCACGCGCAACGATCTCGAGGAGCTCATGTTGGCGCTGTGTCGGAGCGCCGACGTGCCGAGGCCCGCTGTCAACGACTACGTCCAAGGCGCATCCGGCGCGTGGTACGAGGTCGACTTTCACTGGGCTGGCCACGGTCTGATCGTCGAAACCGACGGCAACACGTTTCACTCCACGCGCAGCGCTATCGAACGCGACCGGCGCCGAGAAGCGGATCTGGTGGGCGTCGGTTACCGAATCCTGCGCGTTACGTTGGTGCAGCTTGAGCAGCGACCCCAGGAGGTTCTGCTCATGCTCAGCGCCGCGTTGAGCCGCTGATCAGAATCGAGATGGATGAAAACCCACGCATATCGTGGTTCTCGCCCATCTCGACCTAAACGGCCGCTAGGCAGACTCGCGGCGCGTGGCGGCGACTGCCATCGCGCTGACGGCGGTGACCACGAGGGCGCCGGCGAGGACGCGGCGTGAGGGAATGAGGCGGCCGTAGCGGCGACCCACGTACCAGCGGGCGCCCTTCCAGACGGCGTAGCCAAGGATCTTGTAGCGCATGCCCTGATGCTACCCGCCCCGCGCCGGCGAGAACCCGCCTATTGCTCCGGCTGGCCGGCGGCGTTGCGCGCCCGCAGCTGATGCGCCATGCGCGACTGCAGCGACCACAGCTCGATGAACCCGGGCGAGGCCTGCTGGGAAAACAGGCCGCCGGACTCGTCGAAGGTCGCCAGCGCCTGGTCGTACACGGCGTTGGGCGACTCGCGGGTGACGACCCGCGCCGAGCCCTTGAAGAGCTTGATGCCGATCGTGCCGGTGACCTGCTCGTTGACGCGCTCCATGAACGCGTCGAGGTCGCCGCGCAGCGGCTCCCACCACAGGCCCGCGTAGACGAGGTAGGACCACTGGCGCTCGAGCTGCGGCTTGAACTGGTTCTGGTGGATCGTCCCGACGAGCTTCTCGAGCTCGGCGTGGGCGAGCAGGATGATCGCGGCCGCCGGCACCTCGTAGATGTCGCGCACCTTCAGGCCGACGATCCGGTCCTCGATGTGGTCGACGATCCCGACGCCGTGGCGGCAGCCGATGTCCGCGACGCGCTCGAGCAGCGCGACGAGCTCGAGTCGCTCCCCGTCCAAGGCCACCGGCACCCCGCGCTCGAAGCCGACGTTCACGACCTCCGGCTCGTCGGGCGCCTGCTCGGGCGGCGTCACGAGCTGAAAGACGTCGTCGTCGGGCGCGTGGGAGAGGTCCTCGATCCAGCGGCCCTCCGACGAGCGTCCCCACAGGTTGTCGTCGATCGAGTAGGGCGTGATCTCGGTGCCGCCCTTCAAGGGAATCCCGTGCTGGCGCGCGTATTCGATCTCCTCCTCGCGGCCCATCTGCCAGCCGCGGACCGGCGCGATGACCTTCAGCTCCGGCGCGAGCGTCGCGATCGTCGCCTCGATGCGGACCTGGTCGTTGCCCTTGCCGGTGCAGCCGTGGGCGATCGTGTCGCAGCCCGTCGCCCGCGCAACCTCGACTGCGAGCTTGGCGATCAGCGGCCGGCCGAGCGCGGTGAAGAGCGGGTAGCCGCCGCCGTACAGCGCGTTGGCCTTGATCGCGGGCAGCACGTACTCGTGGGCGAACTCCTCGCGCGCGTCGATCGTGTGGCACTCGACCGCGCCGATCTGGCGCGCCTTGTTCTCGACGGCCGCGTAGTCCTCGCCGGGCTGGCCGAGGTTCACCGTGAGCGTGACGACCTCGGCCTCGTATTCGTCGGCGATCCATTTGAGCATGACGCTCGTATCCAGGCCCCCGGAGTAGAGCAACAGGACGCGCCCGACCTCGCTCGGATGGGCCAGATAGGAGGCGGTGCGGGTATGCGGCGTGCGCTCGGTGGTCTCAGACATCGCCCGGGAAGCCTACGAGTCGCCGCTCGAGCGCGTCCTGGCGACCCTCCCCGAAGGTGTAGACAGCGCCGCTCGACGATCGCAATCCGCCGCGGATTCGGCTAGCTTCCGGATGGAGGCGCGGTGGGAGGCACCACGCTCGGGTTGCACACAAACGAGCAGGGGGAATTTCCAGCATGACCACGGCGACACATCGCGTACGGCGCGGCGCAGGCGCGATCCTGTTCGCTCTCGCCCTCTTTTTTGTCGTGGCGGCGCCGAGCGCGCACGCCGACACGATCTACCCGGACAACCAGATCACCGGCACGTCGTTCGATGCCGGGGCTGATGGCTGGACCACGGTCAGCAACGGCTGCACGCTGCTGGTCGGCCTGATCCCCACCAACGACCCGGCGACCTGCCAGACGCAAACGACGCACGCCGCCACCATCGGTAACCCGGCCGGCTCGCTCCAGCAGGAGTACCAGGCCGTCGCGAACGCGCTCAGCCCGCTGCTGTTCAACGCGACAGCCATCGCCAAGTCGCCGAATTTCACCGTCGTCACGGGCGGGCCCACCTCGTTCCAGGTCGACCGCCGCGCCGATGTGCTCGCGCTGCTCGATCTCGGTACGAACGCGACCTACACGTTCACGCTCGTAGACGTGACGGCGGGCAACACGCGCCAGGAGCTCTTCACCGAGAACCTCACCGACAGCGACAACGCCTTCCAGAGCGTGCTCAACGACGCGCTCCCGGCCACGATCAGCGGCCACGAGTACTACATCGAGATCAAGACGGTCATGACCACGGGGCTCCTGTCCGCGGCGCTCGGCCGGATGGTCGTCGACTTCGACAACGTCCGCCTGCGCGTGCAGGACGGCACGCCGACGTTCGGCGCGCCGACCGCGGTGACCGACCCCGCCACGGACATCACGGCGACCGGCGCGACGCTGAACGGGCGGGTGAACGCCAACGGCCTGGCGACGACGTTCGTGTACCGCTACGGCACCGCCGCGAACAGCCTCACGACCGAGATCGGGCCGTTCAACGGCGGCATGCTCACGTCGGCCGTGAGCCGTCCGCGCGACATCACCGGGCTCACCGGATGCACGGAGTATTTCTTCCAGATCGAGGCGGTCAACAGCGCGGGCACGACGACCGGGCTGACGCGGTCGTTCCGCACGGACTGCAAGCCGACCGTCACAACGCTGCCGGCAACCGGTGTCGGGGCCAATTCCGCGGCGCTCAACAGCCGCATCAACCCGGAGGGTCCGCAGACGAAGTACTGGTACGAGTACGGGACCGTCGCGTCGGGAGCGTTCGGCTCGCGCGTGCCCGCGCTCGGCGACGAGGTCGTTCTGCCGGCAGGCCACGCCGACTCGGTGCCCAATACGTACCCCGTGGGCGGGCTCGTGCCCGAGACGGCGTACCGGTTCCGGGTCGTCGCATCCAATGACCTCGGGACGAGCACCGGGTCGCCGCTGACGTTCACGACGAACGGCACCGGAGCGCAAGGACCTGCGGGGACGCCGGGGACACCCGGCACCCCCGGGAAGCCCGGCGCACCCGGCGCGCCCGGCGCACCCGGTTCCGGGTCGGGGCTGAGCAACCAGATCCTGGAGCTCCTGGCGGGCGACAAGCGCGCGATGCTGCGCTTCCACGAACAGCGCCTCGTGCTGCCGATGCAGGGCCGCTTCAAGGGCCGCCTGCGCGTCAGGATCACGTGCCGCAAGGTCGCGGTCCGCACGTGCTCGGGCACGATCAAGATCCGTACCCGGTTCAACATCAACACGTCGACGAAGAAGGGTCAGAAGCTGCGGAAGAAGAAGGTGACCTTCGCCACCGGCGCGGTGCAGCTCGACAGGCAGAAGCGCGGTTACGCGATCATCCAGTTCAACGATCAGCGCACGGATCTCGTGCGGCTCCGCAGGTCGATCAAGGTCGTCATGATCGCGGCGATGATCGACGCCGACAACAACCGGCAGAACATCCGCGCGAACGCGACGCTCGTGCGCGGCAAGATCAGCAAGAAGAAGAAGTAGCGACCTAGAGGAAGCCGCCCGCCGAGGAGCCGATCACGGGCTCCTCGGCCAGCAGCGCCCGCAGGTCGGGCGCCATGAGGTCGCTGCAGCGGCCGGCAGGGAAGCCGGCCTGCTCGACACCGTTGCGCCAGAGGTCCTGGCCGTCGGCGGTCTCGATCCCGTCGGCGGGACCGGCTTCGTCGCGCGCCTTGGCCTTGATCGCGAGCTTCTCGAGGTCCTCGAGGACGCTCGTCCCCGCCGCCGCGCTCTGCCCGAACAGGCCGAGCAGGTGCGGCCAGTGGATCGCCAGCGCCGAGAGCTTCGCGAGCTGCTCATAGGACGGCGTCTCAAGTTCGCGGAGCTCGCGCCGGACCTGGATGAACGCATAAAAGCGAAAGACGTTGATGAAGCGCTTGATCTCGCGCGGGTTGCGGGAGAGGGCCGTCGCGTGGTCGCGGATCGCCTGCTGGACCACCGGGTCGTCGTCGCGGAAGCGCTCGTCGAACTCCGCCTCGGCCGCCGCGATGACGGTCGCCTGCTCGCCCCCCAGCGTTTCCTGGACGTGCTTGGCGGCATCGGCAATCCCCGCGAGTTGGGCGACCGAGGCGTCGACCTGAAGCTGGGCGAGTACGTCGTTGATCTGGTCGCGCGCTCGTCGCACCGCATCGCCATCGACTGCGGGAGCCGGTGGCTCCTTGGACAGGATCGAGCCGACGAGAGCACCCACCTGCATCGCGTTCGGCGGCGGCAGGCTGAGCGGCAGCTGCACCATCTTCTCGAGGAAGCGCCACCCGAGCTGGCCCTGCTCGCGCTCGGGCAGATCCTCCTTGACCGTCTCGAACAGGTCCTTGTATGCGACCTCGATCTGGGCGGCGACGAGGTCGGGCTCCATCGCGATGACGAACATGCAGTTGGGGAACTCGCCGGCGAGGAACAGGTTGATCGCCTCGATGACTTTCGCGACCGACTCGTACGAGCAGCGGTCGAGGTCGTCGACGAACACGACGACCGGCTGCTCGGGCGTGGCGACGAGGTCCAGCACGCGCTCCATGTCGGCGCGCACGTGGTGCATGTAGCCGGCCTTACCTTTGTAGTCGGGCTCGGAGACCAGCTCGCCGAACGAGCCCGCGACCGGCTCCCTCAAGAACTTGCGCACCTTGGCGAACCCGACGGCGCCGAAGCCCACGGTCGACGTGATCCCGACGCCCGCCGCGATCTCGCGCGCGCCCGGAATCAGCAGCAGCGCGAGCGCGAGGCCCCACACGACGACGAGCGCGAGTGCGAGCGGCAGGAGCCGCTCGACGAGCGCGGTGTAGATGCGCCGGCGGACGAGGTCGGTGTCGACGCGACGCAGGTTGAGCTGCGCCCAGAAGCGCTCGCGGGCGAACGTCGGCATGCGGCCGGTGAGCTGGCTGATGATGGCGTCGGCCAGACCGGCCCAGACCTGCTCGGCGCTCTGGTACATCCAGGCGTTGAACCAGACAGTCGGACGGCGGTCGTTGTTCCCGGCGGCCTGCAGATCGTCGACGCGCACGTCGCGCTCCTCGCGCGAGACGCGCGTTTCGGCGAGGACCTCCCTATTGCTGATCGTGCGCGTCGTCGCGCCCGGCCGCAGCTCGCTTTCGGGATCGGGATCCAGGCGCTGGCGGATCATCCGCATGAGCGACGTCTTGCCGGCGCCCCACGGGGCCTTGATGCCGATCGTCAGCGGCGGCCGCGTGTCCTTGTGCTGGATGAACGCGCCGACCGCATCCGCGTAGAAGTCATAGCCGAGGTGGTCGTCGACCGTCCAGTAGTCGCGCGAGATCGTGGCGGAGGGGCGGTAGTCGCTGCCGACACTCGCCGGAGCGGGCTCTACCGGCGGGTCGGTTGCCGGTAACTCCTCCTCGGGCGTTGCATCGCCGAACGCCTTCACGGCGGCGGCATGCTGGTCCTGGTCGGCTATGACCTGCGCCCGCACGCGCTCGACGAGCGCGGAGGCGTCTGGAGCATCGAGGACGCCCGCGACGGGCGACCACTGGAGCGCCAGGTCATCGGTGTTCGCGAGGTACTTCGCGTACTCGAGCACCCTGTCGAGCATGTGTAGCTCGTCGTCGTCCGGCCGGAGCAGACTACGGGCAGCCGGGGATGCAAGCGCTAATGGCGCATCGGTCACCGGTTGCAACGCGATGTCGCGGAAGCTGTGAACCGTGGCGCTCGCGTCCAGCTCGCGGTGTTCCTGTTCGAGCGAGCGGAGCTCCTCCTCGGATGCTGCCTCCCAAGCCGACACGGCGCGGTGGATGATCGGCTCGTTGACGACCAGATAGCCGCTGACGACGTCGAACACTGCGTCATGCTCCGGAGCGTCGTCGCCGACACGTCGCAGCCGATCCTGGAGCGTGAACAAGTCCTGGATGAGATTGCGGATGTTCGTATCGACCGCTTGGGTGGCCATTGCGGGCCGACCCTCCCACAGCTACAGCAGGGCCCGCAACCGCCTCAGCGCCTCGTCGACCTCGGCCGCGCCGATCGTCAACGGAGGCAGCAGCCGGACCGTCTGCGGCCCGGTCGCGTTGAGCACGAGGCGCTGCTCGAGCAGCGCGCGCCTGACGATCTCCGGCGCCCCGCCCGCCTCCAGGTCGAACGCGAGCATGAGGCCGCGGCCGCGCACCTCGACGACGCCCGGCAGCTCGGCCGCGCCGCGCGCCAGGCGCGCGCCCATCTCGCGCACGCTCGCCAGCAGCTCCGGAGCCGACACGACATCGAGCACCGCGTGCGCGGCGGCGCAGGCGACAGGGCCGCCGGCGAACGTCGAGCCGTGGTCGCCGGGCGCGAAGACGTCGGCGAGGCGCGGACCGCAGATCAGCGCGCCGATCGGCAGCCCGCCGCCGAGCGCCTTCGCCGTCGTCATGAGGTCCGGGACGACGCCCGCGTCCTCGTAGGCCCACAGCGTTCCGGTGCGCCCCAGGCCGCATTGCACCTCGTCGTAGATCAGCGCCGCGCCGTGCTCGTCGCACGCGTCGCGAGCGGCGTGCAGCAATTCGTCGTCGAGCACGTAGACGCCGCTCTCCCCCTGGACGGGCTCGAGCATCACCGCAGCCGTGCGCTCGTTCACCGCGCCGCGCACCGCGTCCGCGGTCGGCTCGACGGAGACGAACCCCGGCACGAGCGGGGCGAACGGCGCCTGCTTGGACTCCTGCGGCGTCGCCGACAGCGAGCCGTATGTGCGCCCGTGAAACCCGCGCCGCAGCGAGATGATGTCGCCGCCCTGCTTGGCCTTGCGCGCGACCTTGAGCGCCGCCTCGTTGGCCTCGGTGCCCGAGTTGGCGAAGTGGACCTTGCCGCCGAGCGAGCCGTCGGCCAGCCGCTTGGCCAGCCGCATGCCCGGCTCGCTGTAGTAGAGGTTGCCGACGTGGATGAGCTGCGCGGCCTGGTCGGCGATCGCCCGCACGACGGCGGGATGACCGTGTCCGAGCGAGTTCACCGCGAGGCCGGTCTGGAAGTCCAGGTACTCGTTGTCCTCGTCGTCCCACAGCCGGGCGCCCTGGCCGCGCACGAAGTGCACGGGCATCCGCGCGTAGGCGGGCACGACGTGCGCGCACTCGAGCGCCTGGAGTTCCTCGAGGCTCACTGCGCGGGCCGGATCCAGGTGCCGATGCCCTCGTCGGTGAAGAGCTCGAGCAGCAGCGAATGCGGGACGCGGCCGTCGACGATGTGGGCGAAGCTCACGCCGCCGTGGATCGCGTCGACGCAGGCCTGGAGCTTGGGCCGCATGCCGCCACTGATCCGCGGCAGCGCCTCCTCCACCTCGTCGGTGTGCGCGCGCGTGATCCGCGACTCCGGATCGGCGGGGTCGCGCAGCCAGCCGGCGACATCGGTGAGGAAGACGACCTTGTACGCACCGAGTGCCCGAGCGATCGCGCCTGCGGCCTCGTCCGCATTGACGTTGTAGGAGTGCCCCTCGGCGTCGGCGCCGACCGACGCGACAACCGGGATGTAGTCCTGGGCGATGTGTTCGATGACGTCGACGTCGACGCGCTCGATGCGCCCGACGAAGCCGATGTCCTCGCCGCCGGGCGCCGACTGGCGCTCGACGCGCAGCAACCCGCCGTCGTCGCCGCTCAGCCCGACCGCCGACTGGCCGTGGCGGCTGATGCGCATGACGATGTCCTTGTTGACCTTGCCGACGAGGACCATCTTCGCGATTTCGACCGTCGCGGCGTCGCTCACGCGTAGCCCGGAGACGAACTCGACGGGCATCCCGAGCCGCTCCATGTAGGAGGTGATGTCGGGCCCGCCGCCGTGCACGACGATCGGGTTCATCCCGACGTACTTGAGCAGCACGATGTCGCGCGCGAACTCCTCGCGCAGGTCGGGGTCGGTCATCGCGGCGCCGCCGTACTTGATGACGACCGTGCGGCCGTGAAACTCCCGGATGTAGGGGAGCGCTTCGAGGAGGGTGGCGATGTCGCGCATACGGCGTCCTAGTGGACCTTCTCGGAACGTTCGGCCGGAAACCCCGGGATGCCGGCGCCGGCTGGCAAGGACGCAGGGAGGGCGCAATGGCAGGGCCATTGCCCCGACCGAGGACGCCGCCAGGCGGCGATCGGCGCCTGGGGTTTGCGGTCAGACGTTTGGAGAAGGCCCACTAGGTGGTGTATTCGGCGTTGATGGTCACGTACTCGTGCGACAGGTCGGAGAAGAAGACTTCGGTCTCCGCGCCGTCGCCCGGCAGGCCGACGGCGTACTCGACCTCGACCCCGGCGGCCGCGGCGTTCAGCGCGTCGAGGTCGTAGGGCACGGCCGCGCCGCCCGAGCAGACCGTGATGCCCTCGATGGCGATGCTCAGCGGCAGCACGGCCATGTCCGGCAGCGCGGCGCCGACGGCCTGGGCGATCCGGCCCCAGTTCGGGTCCGCCCCGTGCAGCGCGGTCTTGACCAACGGCGAGTTCGCCACGGCGCGCGCGGCGCGCTCGATGGCCTCGGGATTGCCGCCGCGCACGATGATCCGGCCGACGCGCTGTGAGCCCTCGCCGTCGCGCACGATCAGGAGCGCGAGCATCCGCAGCAGCGCGTCAAGGGCCTCTCCGAGTCGCACCTCGTCTTCCGACTCCGGCGCGACGCGCACGCCGCTTGCGCCCGAGCACTGGAGGATCACCGTGTCGTTGGTCGACAGCTGCCCGTCGACGGAGATGCGATCGAACGAGCGCTTGACGCAGACGCCGAGCAGCAGCTCGGCCGTCTCGGGCTCGAGCTGCGCGTCGGTCTGCACGAAGCACAGCATCGTCGCGAAGCTCGGCTGGATCATCCCGGCGCCCTTGGCCTGAGCGCTGAGCCGCACGCTTCCGGACGGCAGCGCGACCGCGAGCGACGCGCGCTTGGGAAACGCGTCGGTCGTGCAGATCGCGTCGGTGAAGTCCTCGTCGCCGTCGGCACGCAGGAGCGCCGCTGCCTGCCCGAGCCCCGCCCCCACGCGCTCGGCGTCAAGCGGCACGCCGATGACGCCGGTCGAGGCGATCGCGACGCGATCGGCGTCCACCCCCGCCGCTCCCGCGGCGGCCTCCTGCATCGCCACGGCGACGTCGAGCCCCGGCAGCCCGGTCGCCGCGTTGGCGTTGCCGGCGTTCGCCGCGACGACGCGCAGCGCATCCAGGCGCGCGCGCTGCTTGCACACCACGACCGGTGCCGCGAGCACACCCGAGCGCGTGAAGCGCGCGGCGCTGACGACGTCCTCGGCGTCGCAGACGAGCAGGCCGACGTCGAGCTCCCCGCTGTCCTTGATCCCGGCCGCGACGGCGCCCGCGCGAAAGCCGGCCGGCAGGCCGCTGCCGGCGTCCTCGACGTGCGGCGGCTGCTGCACCCAGCGCGACGCGAAGAAGCTCATGGCTCGATCCCGGTCGTCTCGGGCAGGCCGAACATGAGGTTGAGGTTCTGGACCGCCTGCGACGCGGCGCCCTTCCAGAGGTTGTCGATCGCCGCGAACACGAAGACCTTGCCGGTCCGCCCGTCGGCACGGACGCAGATCGAGCAGACGTTGGTGTCACGCACGTCGCGCACGCCCGGTGGCGTGAGGACGATCTCGACGAACGGGTGCTCGGCCGCCCACGCGCCGTAGGCCTCGTCGAGGCGCGCCTGATCCCACGGCTCGCTCGTCGTCACATAACAGGAGACGAGCTCGCCCTGGTCGAGCGGGACGAGGTGCGGGGTGAACGTCGTCGTCACGGCGGCGCCGAGCGCGGCGAGCTCCTGGTCGATCTCGGGCATGTGACGGTGCGCGCCGACGCCGTAGGGCACGACGTTCTCGTCCATCGCGACGAAGTGAGTCTTGTCGGTCGCCGCGCGACCCGCGCCCGAGACGCCGGACTTCGCGTCGACCGTGACGTCGGTGACCGTGCCCGAGCGCGCGAGCGGGGTCAGCGCGAGGATCGTCGCGGTCGGATAGCAGCCCGGGTTGGCGACGAGATCGGCGTCCGCCACCTGCTCGCCGTAGATCTCGGGTAGCCCGTAGACGGCGGTCCCGAAGAGCTCGGGCGCGCCGTGCTCGCCGTACCACTGCTCGTAGGCCAGCGGGTCGCGCAGCCGGAAGTCCGCCGACAGGTCGACGACACGCACGCCGCGCTCGCGCAGCGCGGCGACGACCGGCGCCGACGCGCCGTGCGGGTAGGCGACGATCGCGGCGTCCACGCCGCCGTCGCGCTCGAGATCGAGCTCGGTGAGCGCCATCTCGACGCGGTGATGCGGATACAGGTCGTTGAGCTTGCGCCCGGCGTCGCTGCGGCTCGTCACCGCGTGCAGCTCGAACTCCGGGTGGCGGTCGACGAGGCGCGCGGCGAGCGCGCCGGTGTAGCCCGAACCGCCCGCGACCAGAACGCTTGGCTCAGGCACGGAGCTCACCCCGCAGCTCCGCCGCCAGCCGCGCGACGATCTGCTCGCGGACCGGCGCGACGTCCTCGTCGGTGAGCGTCCGGTCGGTCGCGCGGAACGTCAGCGCGACCGCCAGCGACACGCGTCCCTCGGCGACCTGCTCGCCGCGATAGACGTCGAAGACCTCCGCGCGCGCGAGCAGCCGCCCGCCGGCGGCGCGGATCGTCGACAGCACGGTCGCCGCCGGCACGCCGGCGTCGACGACGATCGCGATGTCCTCGTGCAGCTCCGGGAACGACGTGAGGTCCTCGTATTTCGGCACGGTCTCGGCATGCGCGAGCAGCGCGTCGAGATCGATCTCGAACGCGGCGACGCCGTCGAGGTCCCACTCACGCGCGACGAGCGGATGGACGTCGCCGATCCAGCCGACGATCTCGCCGGCGGCGCGGACCTGGGCGCTGCGCCCGGGATGCAGAAACGGCTGCGGTGCCACCTCGAAAGCGCCGTTGACGCGCACGGCGGACAGCAGCGCCTCCAGGTATCCCTTGGCGGCGAAGACGTCGCCGGGAACGAGCGCACCGAGCGCGTGATGCTCGTCGGGCAGGTGCCGCGGGCCCGCGAGGTACACGCCGCCCGACTCAAAGATCGGAGGGACGCCCTGTCCGCGCGCGGCGTTGTGGCGTGCCATGTCCAGCAGCGAGCCGAGCAGCGTCGTGCGCATGACCGCCTGGTCCTCGCTCATCGGGTTCTGGATCACGACGTGGCGGCGGCGCGGATCGTCCGCATCCAGGCGCAGCCGGTCGTCCTGCTCGGGCGCCTCGAAGCTCCACCCCACGACCTCGTGCAGGCCGCGGCCGGTGAGCGCGTCCTCGGCGCTCCGGCGCAGCCGCTGCGCGGGCGTCAGCACGCCGACCGCGCCGCGGCGGCTCGGCAGCGTCGCCGGAAGCTGGTCGTTGACCCCGTGCAGCCGCGCGACCTCCTCGATGAGGTCGGCCTCGCGGTACACGTCGTTGCGCCGCCAGTACGGCACGGTCACGTCAAGTCCGTCGGGCGCGCCCTGCGTCTCGAAGCCGAGGCGCTGGAGGTGCAGGTTGCTCTCCGACTGCGTGATGCTCACGCCGAGCAGCGCGCCGACGCGCTGCTCGCGCAGGCGGATGACGGCGTCCGCGGGAGGTGCCGCGCCGACGTCGATCGTGCCCCCCACGACCCGCGCGCCCAGCTCGAGCATGAGCTCCGTGGCGACGATCTGCGCGTCCATCGCCTGCTCGGGCGCGAGACCCTTCTCGAAGCGCGCGCTCGCCTCGCTGCGCAGGCCGAGCTTCTGCGACGTCGCGTGGACGTTCGCGCCGTTCCAGCTGGCGACCTCCATCAGCACGCGCGTCGTGTCGCCGCTGACCTCCGAGCGCGCACCGCCCATGACGCCGGCGATCGACGTCGGCCCGTCGTCGTCGGCGATCAGCAGCACATCGGGATCGAGGACGCGGGTCTGGCCGTCGAGCGTCACGACCTCCTCGCCCGCCGCCGCGCGCCGCACGACGAGCCGGCCGCCGGCGACGCGATCGAGGTCGAACGCGTGCAATGGCTGGCCGGTGAGCAGCATCACGTAGTTGGTGATGTCGACGACGTTGTTGATCGGCCGCTGGCCGGCCGCCGTCAGGCGCGCCTTCAGCCACAGCGGCGACGGCCCGATCGTCACGCCCTCGAACACCCGTGCGGTGAAGCGGGGGCACAGATCAGGCGCTTGGACGATCACCTCGGCCGGGACGTCACCGTGCAGCGAGCCTGGGTCGTCGCTCCACGGCGCAGCCTCAAGCCACGCCCCCGTGGCCGCGTGCACCTCACGCGCGACGCCGTAGACGCCGAGGCAGTCGGGCCGGTTCGGCGTGATCTCGAGCTCGAGCACGTCGGTGGCGATGGGCAGGACGCCGGCCAGCGGTTGGCCGGGCTCGAGCCCGTCGTCATCGAGCACGATCGTCTCGGAATGGTCGGGCCCGATCGCGAGCTCGTCCTCGGCGAGGATCATCCCCTCGGAGGCGACCCCGCGCAGCTTGGTCTGCTTGAGCTTCGTCCCGTCGGGCATGACCGCGCCGGGCTTGCCCACCGCGACGGTCTGCCCGGCCGCGACGTTCGGCGCCCCGCACACGATCTGCGACTCGACGCCGCCGCCGACGTCGACGCGGCAGACGCGCAGCCGGTCGGCATCGGGGTGCGGCTGCACGCCGAGCACCCGGCCGACGACGAACGACTCGAGCCCGGAGACCCCGTGATGCAGCACCCGGTCGACCTCGGTGCCGGTCATCGCCAGGCGCTCGGCCAGCTCGTCGGCCGGCAGGCCAGGATCGACGTACTCCGTGAGCCATTCGACGGGGACCCTCATCGCGACGGACCCCGCTTCATGGATGCGCAGACGCCGGGCGAGCAATGACTCGATGTCATCCGAACTGCTCCAGGAAGCGCACGTCGTTGTCGTAGAGCAGGCGCAGGTCGGGCACGCCGTGCTTGAGCATGGCGATCCGCTCGACGCCCATGCCGAAGGCGAAGCCCTGGACCTTCTCGGGGTCGTAGCCGTACTCCTCGACGTAGCCGAAGACGTTGGGGTCGACCATCCCCGAGCCGAGGATCTCGATCCAGCCCGTGTCCTTGCAGACCCGGCAGCGCTCGCCGGACGTGTGCGCCATGAAGCACGACACGTCGACCTCGACGCTCGGCTCGGTGAACGGGAAGAAGTGCGGCCGCAGGCGCACGTCGCGATCGGGGCCGAAGATCGCGCGGGCGAACGCCAGCAGCGTGCCCTTGAGATCGGCGAGGGTGATGTCCTCGTCGACCGCGAGGCCCTCGATCTGATGAAACTGCGGCGTATGGGTCGCGTCGGAGTCCGGGCGGTAGACGCGGCCCGGAACGATGAGGTACTGCGGTGGCGGGCCCGCCTCCATCGCGCGGACCTGCATCGGCGAGGTGTGCGTCCGCAGCACGACATCGTCGGCGACGTAGAACGTGTCTGACCGCCCGCGCGCCGGATGCGTCGGCGCGTGGTTGAGCGCGTCGAAGTTGTAGTAGACGGTCTCGACCTCGGGCCCCTCGACGATCCTGAAGCCGAGGCCGAGAAAGACGTCCTCGATCTCGCGCCGGGTGGTGGTCAGCAGGTGCTGGCGGCCGACGGGCTGCGGCGGGTTTCCCGGCAGCGTGACGTCGACGCGATCTGCCACGAGCCGCGTGTCCAGCTCGCCGGCCTCGAGCTCGCCCGAGCGCTGCGCGATGAGCGCCTCGAGCGCCTGGCGCGCCTGGTTGGCCGCCTTGCCGGTCGGCCCGCGCTGCTCGGGCGGCAGGTCGGCGATCGTGCGCAGCGCGTTGGGCAGCTCCGCCTTGCGGCCGAGGTAGCGCACGCGCTGCTGCTCGAGCTCGGCGCTCGTCGACGCAGCGGCGATCGCCGCCTGCGCTTCGGCCTGCAGCTCAGCGATCCGCTCGATCATTCGGGCGCCATCCTAGGGGCGAGCTCGTACAGCGCGACCGTCGCGGCCATCGCGGCGTTGAGCGACTCCGACGCGATCGGGATGTGCGCCACGCGGTCGCACGCGGCGATCACGTCGGCCGGCAGCCCGTCGCGCTCTGCCCCGACCACGATCGCGACGTCGGCCTCGGCCGGCCCGCGCAGCACGTCGCCCGCGCCCGCCACGAGCGCCACGCGCTCCCCCGGCACTTCGTCGATGCCCGCTGAACGCGCGATCGGAACCTCGAAGATCGCCCCCATCGACGCCCGCACGGCCTTCGGCCCGAACGGATCGGCGCAGCCCGGCCCTAGCACCACCGACGACGCGCCGAAGGCCAGCGCCGAGCGCAGGATCGCGCCGACGTTGCCCGGATCGCCGACGCCCCACAGAGCGACGCACAGCGGGCCGGCCGGCGCCGCCCAGCGCTCCTCGTAGACCCCGATCGTCCGCGCGCCCGACCCGAGCGAGGAGACGCCGTCGAGCAGATCGCCCTCGACCTCCTCGCCAGCCAGGCCCGAACCGGCGGCCGCGAGCAGCGACACCGGCTCCCAGCCGGCCGCGGCAGCTGCGGCCACGAGATCCTCGCCCTCCGCGACAAAGCGGCCGCGGGCGTCGCGCGCGCGCCGCCGGGCGAGCTTGCGGATCTGCTTGAGTCGTTCGTTGTGCGGGGACGTGATGGTCATGAAAACAAAAAGGGCGCCGTCCTTGAGAGGATCGACGCCCGGGAGGTTTGTCTGAGTCGGCTGGTTGCGGTCAGGCAGCCGACGCCTCACGGGCGGCGTCGACAAATCGGCGGAACGTCTCGGGATCGCGCACGGCGATGTCGGCCAGCACCTTGCGGTCAAGCTCGATGCCGGCGAGCTGCAGGCCGTGGATGAAGGTCGCGTACGTCATGCCCTCTTGACGGGCCGCGGCGTTGATGCGCGTGATCCACAGCCGGCGGAAGTCGCGCTTGCGGTTGCGCCGGTCGCGGTAGGCGTAGGAGTCGGCCTTCATGACCGCTTCCTTGGCGCGCTTGTAGTTGGAGTTCGCCTCGCCGCGGTAGCCCTTGGCGCGCTCGAGCGTGGCGCGGCGCTTCTTGCGGGCGTGGACGGAGCGCTTGACGCGGGTCACTTGCCCTTGTCTCCCTGGAGCAGCTTCTTGACGCGCGGAGCGTCCGCCTTGGAGATGTGCGCGGGCTTGCCGAGGTGGCGCTTACGCTTCGGCGACTTCTTCTCGAGGATGTGGCTCGTGAATGGGTGACGCCCGATGACCTTGCCCTTGGGCGTCTTCTTGAAGCGCTTCTTGGCGCCCGAATGTGTCTTCATCTTCGGCATAGCGACGCGTCAGTATGGCAGAGCTTAAATCTTCGCCGGATCGATTTCCGGCACTTCTGCCTTCGGCGGCGCCTGGCCTTCGCCTTCTGACGCCTTCGTCGCGCTGCTCTCGCCGGGCTTCTCGGCACCGCCGTCCTCGCTGGGCTGCGTCTTCTCCGGCGTGTCGAGCTCGCCGCTCAGCACGGCCTTGGACGGGCCGAGCATCATCGTCATGTTGCGCCCGTCCTGAAGCGGGCGCTGCTCGATGACGGCGACGTCCGACAGCTCCTCGGCGAGGCGGTCGAGGATCATCACGCCGCGCTCGGGGTGGGTCACCTCGCGGCCGCGGAACATGATCGTGATCTTGACCTTGTCCTTGTGACGCAGGAAGCGCTCCACGTGACCCTTCTTGGTCGCGTAATCGTTCTCCGCGATCTTCGGGCGGAACTTGATCTCGCGGATCGTGATCTGCTGCTGGTGCTTGCGCGCCTGCTTGACCTTCTGCGCCTGCTCGTACTTGTACTTGGAGTAGTCGAGCACGCGGCAGAC
Organism: uncultured Actinomycetes bacterium; assembly: GCA_963705315.1. Classification (GTDB taxonomy): domain Bacteria; phylum Actinomycetota; class Thermoleophilia; order Solirubrobacterales; family Solirubrobacteraceae; genus CADCVQ01. The sequence goes on along the minus strand of OY970068.1, from coordinate 1,790,579 downwards.
GGGCGGGCGCGCCTCGGGCGCCACCTCGACGAGGTCGAGGTCCCGGTCCTGGGCGATGCGCAGCGCGTCCTCGGTCTTCATGACGCCGACCTGCTCGCCGGTCTCGTCGATGAGGCGCACCTCGGGCACACGGATGCGCTCGTTGATCCTTGTCGAGTCCCGCTCGGGCGGGCGCCGGTCGAACCTGCGAGGAACCGGCACTAGCGGATGTTTGAGCGCGTGAAGTAGGTCAAGCTGAAAACGCGCGCTGCAAAAAGATGTGGGACGTGGTCAACGCCAGCGAGTATAGCCCGGATCACCCGGTTCGCAGCCGGGTTTGTTCGCTGAGGCGCGCGACGAATTGCGCGACGGGCACCGTGCCGGTGTCCCCGCGGGTGTGCTCGCGGACCGCGACGGTCGGGTAGGCGCGATCCGAATCGGCCTCGCGATCTCCGACGACGAGCATGTAGCGGATCTTGCGCAGCTCGGCGTCACGGATCTTGCGCCCGACAGATTCCGTGCGGTCGTCGAGCTCGGCGCGCAGCCCGGCGGCGCTGAGCGCGTCGAGCACGGCTTGCGCCGCCGCGCCGTGGCGGTCGGCGATCGGCAGCACGATCGCCTGGACCGGCGCGAGCCAGATCGGGAAGTCGCCGGCGTAGTGCTCGATGAGGATCCCGATGAAGCGCTCGAAGGAGCCCAGCAGCGCGCGATGGATCATCACCGGGCGGTGTTCGCCGTCGTCGGCGCCGGTGTAGACCAGGCCGAAGCGGTCGGGCATCGAGTAGTCCAGCTGGACGGTGCCGAGCTGCCACGAGCGGCCGATCGAGTCGGTCATGTGCAGGTCGATCTTCGGCCCGTAGAACGCGCCGTCGCCCGCGTTGAGCTCGTAGGCCAGCCCGCGCGCCTCCAGCGCGCCCTGCAGCGCGGCCTCGGCGCGATCCCACATGTCGTCTGAGCCGACGCGCTTGGATGGCCGCGTCGACAGCTCCAGGCGCGGCTCGAAGCCGAACAGGTCATAGAGGAAGAAGCCGAAGTCCAGGCAGCCGATGACCTCGTCGCGGATCTGCTCCTCGGTGCAGAAGATGTGGGCGTCGTCCTGGGTGATGTGGCGCACGCGCAGCAGGCCGTGCAGCGTTCCCGACGGCTCGTGGCGATGGACGAGGCCCTGCTCGGAGTAGCGGATCGGCAGCTCGCGGTAGGAGCGGCGCTCGTCCTTGTAGATCTGGATGTGCGCCGGGCAGTTCATGGGCTTCAGGCCCATGGGCCGGTCCTCGACCTCGGTGAAGTACATGTTCTCGCGGTAGGCGTCCCAGTGGCCGGACTGCTTGAACAGCTCGACGTCATAGAGGATCGGCGTCTTGACCTCGCGGTAGCCGCGGGCGCGGTTCTCCTCGCGCCAGAGCTTGGACAGCTCGTTGTAGATCGCCATGCCGGCGGGCTGCCAGAAGGGCGAGCCCGGCGACAGCTCGCTGAACATGAACAGGTCGAGCTCCTTGCCGAGCTTGCGGTGGTCGCGCGCCCGGGCCTGCTCGAGGCGTTCGAGGAACTCCGCGAGGTCCTGCTTGGAGAAGAACGCGGTGCCGTAGATGCGGGTGAGCTGCTGGCGTGAGGCGTCGCCGCGCCAGTAGGCGCCGGCGACGGACTGCAGCTTGAAGGACTTGATGCGCTTCGTCGAAGGCGCGTGCGGGCCGCGGCACAGGTCCGTGAACGGGCCGTTGGTGTAGAGGCTGACGGTCTCGACGCCTTCGTTTCGGACGAGGTCCTCGATGAGCTCGACCTTGTAGTCCTGCTGCTCGGCGCGGAAGCGCTCCAGCGCCTCCTGCACCGTCACGTCCTCGCGCACGAACTCCTCGTCGGCGGAGATGTGCTCTCGCATCTTCGCCTCGATGCGCTCGAAGTCCGCGTCGGAGACGGTCACGCCCTCGGGAAACTCGAAGTCGTAGTAGAAGCCGTTTTCGATCGGCGGCCCGATCGAGATCTTCACGCCCGGATAGAGCTCCATGACCGCGGCGGCGAGCACGTGCGCGGCGTCGTGGCGGATGACGTCGAGCGCACCCTCGCTCTTGGCTGTGATGATCTCCAGCGGCTCGCCGGCATGCAGCGGTCGCGCGAGGTCGCGCAGCTCGCCGTTCTGACGCGTGGCGAGCGCGGCGCGGGCGAGGCCCGGGCCGATCGCGGCGGCGGCGTCCGCGCCGGTCGCGCCGTCGCGGAGCTCGAGCTCGGTCCCGTCGGGGAGGGTGACGTTCACGGGCCGAACACTAGATGGCGCGAACCAAGGGTTTGCCGTCAGCGCCAGCGGCGGCCGCGAGGTCGATCTCGGGCAGTCGCACATCGAGCTGGTTGAAAACCCCGATATGCGGGGTTCTCAGCCGTCTCGATTCTCCGGCGGCATGCGTGTCCGGTTTGCGTCCAATCCGGCTGCGATATAGCCCCCAGGCGCCACGGCCGGACCCGGAACGCGACGAGTTCGCAGTTCGACGTCTGTGTGACGCTCAACTGCGAACTCATGACCTATCGGCGCTCTCGCGTCCCTTCCGAGCTCTCCGAGCCCAGCCTGCATCGATGCTGTTCGCGTTCACGCGACCGACGATGGCGCCCGCCGACCAGCCCTCTGCAGCACACCTGACACGCCGCAAGCGCTCGCTGGTTCGCACCCGAACCGAACGGGCGTTCGCGTCGGCCTGCTAGGGTTCCGCGACCCAGCGGGTAGTACCGGGCGCTCTCGAGCGCTCTCACCCGTCGCAAACGACCGGCCACCCGCGCTGCGCGCACGTCGCGCGTCGCCTCTGGGCCGTGGAAGGACAGCAACAACGAATGCGTTCCAGAACTCTGGGCGCCGTCTGCGCTACATGCGCTGTCGCGGTGCCCGCTTCAACAGTTGCGCAGGCTCAGGCGCCTGCCCCCTCCACCGGCGGCGTGGTCGCCGCCGCGCCACTTGGCAACATCACCGATCCGGCGATGCCGAAGCTGATCGAACGTCAGGTCCGCTTGCAGCGCACGCACCATCGGCTGCACGGCGAGCGTCTGTCGCGCTCGGAGCGCGCCGACGCACGTCGAGCGCTCGCGAGGCTGACGCCGAGCGAGCTGCGCGCCCGCACCCGCGAGCTGCGCGTCCATGTGCGTCAGCTGCGCCGGAAGGTCGAGCGCAGGCGCCACGGCGGCGCGCCCGACATCCCGATCCCCGCGGCGCTGAAGTCGATCGCGCGGTGCGAATCGGGCGGCAACCCGCGCGCGGTCTCCTCCAACGGCATGTACCGCGGCAAATACCAGTTCGACTACGGCACGTGGGCGTCGGTCGGAGGCAAGGGCGATCCCGCCGCAGCCTCCGAGACCGAGCAGGACCGCCGCGCCGCGATGCTCTACAAGCGCTCCGGCGCGACCCCCTGGCCGGTGTGCGGTAGCTAGCCACAACTTGCGCCGCGGGTTCGGCGGCTCGCCGCCGAACCCGTCAGGCGCATAGCCTCACGGTGGTGAATGCCGCCAAGCTGCGCTCCCAGTTCCCCGTCTTGAAACGGCTCGCGTTTCTCAATGCCGGGACGTGCGGCCCCCTGCCCAGCGCCGCGGTGCAGGCGTCAGCCGAGCTGCTCGAGCTCGCGGCGACCGAGGGACGGGCCTACGCCTACTTCAACCGCATGCTCGATCAGCGCGCCGAGCTGCGCGCGACGTACGCCCGGCTGCTCGCAGCCCACGAGGACGACGTCGCCGTCACGACCTGTACGAGCGAGGGCATCGTGCGCGTGCTCACGGGTTTGGATCTCGGCGAGGGCGACGAGGTGCTGACCGCCGAGGGCGAGCACCCCGGGCTGACCGGTCCGCTCGCGGCCGCGCGCAGGGAGCGTGGCGTTCGCGTCCGCGCGGTGCCGCTCGCGCAGATCGTCGACGCCGTGACGCAGGACACGTCACTCATCGCGTGCTCGCACGTGAGCTGGCTCGACGGCACGGTCGTGCCCGACCTCACGGGGCTCGCCGTGCCGGTGCTGCTCGACGGCGCGCAGGGCGTCGGCGCGGTGAACGTCGACGTCGCGACGCTCGGCTGCACGTTCTACGCCGGCTCGGGACAGAAGTGGCTGTGCGGCCCGGTGGGCACGGGGATGCTGTGGATCGCGCCGCAATGGCGCGAGCGGCTGCTCGTCCCCGGCCCGACGTACCTCAACCTCGACGATCCGGGCGCCGGGCTCGATGCCGTGCCGCATCCCACGGCGCGGCGCCAGGATGCATCGGCGCACAGCGCCGAGACCGTGGCGGCAGCCGCCGCCGCGCTGCGGGTGCTCGACGCGTTCGGGTGGGAGGCGCTGCACGAGCGCGCCGCGACGCTGGCGCAGTCGCTGGCCGACGAGCTTTCCGCGCGCGGGTTGCCGGTTGCGCCGCGGGGCCGCACGACTCTGGTTTCCTGGGAGGACCCGGACCCGAAGCAGACGCGCGCGCGGCTGTTCGAGGCCGGCGTGATCATCCGCGACCTGCCGGGGACACGGCTGCTGCGGGCGTCGGTCGGGGCGTGGAACGACGAGTCGGACCTGGAGCGGTTGGTGGAGGGACTGGCGGGCTAGGGACTGGGCCGCGTTGAGGGACCGAACAGCATCGACAAGGATGTGAGGAGGAACGCGCGGCAGCACCCGCGGATCGCATGCAGGAGCGACAGGTCTGGCATTCTCCCGGCGCGAACCGTCACTCGTTCACGCATGGCATGCATGAGTGACGCCTGGCGCGGGCGGGATGCTCGATCCGTCACTCGTTCATGTGATCGCGGCCGAATGATGGTCGAGCGAGGGCTCGACCCTCATTCCTTCATCGATGCTGGGTGAACAACCCCGCGGTGGCGCCCCTCGCGATGTACCGCCACGCCGGCCACGACCAGCCCCACCCCCACGAGCTCCGCCAGCGACGGCAGCTGCGCGAGCACCACCACGCCGACCACCGTCGCCGTCGCCGGCAGCAGCGAGTTCAGCAGCGCGTATGTCGGGCGCGCCAGGCGCGCCATCGCGAGCTGGTCGCAGACGTACGGGATCACCGACGAGGCGACGCCGACGCCGAGCCCGGCGAGCAGCGCGATCGGATCGAGGAACGCCGGCGCCGCCGCCCAGCCGCACAGCGGCGTGGCGACGAGCGCGGCCACGAACATCGCGCCCGCGAGGCCGTCGATGCCGCCCATCCCTTCCAGTCGCGACACGCGGTGCCCGAGCACGATGTACAGCGAGAACAGCACGGCGTTCGCCACGGCCAGGCCGACCGCGAGCGGTTCGCCCTCGATCCGCACGCCCGTGAGCGTGTAGACGCCGGCGGCGGCCAGCACGAGCGCGAGCGCGTTGCGCGCCGTCCGCGCCCCGATCGCCGCGAGCACGATGACCGGCACGAACTCGACCGCCGCAACCGTGGCGAGCGGCAGGCGGTCGATCGCGAGGTAGAAGCAGGAGTTCATGACGGCCAGCACCGCCCCCCAGACGAGCAGCAGTCGCCGGCCCTGCGCATCGAGCACGGACAGCCGCCGCCACGGCCGCCGCCACAGCGCGAAGATCAGCGCCGCGGTCGCGATCCGCAGCCACGCCACGCCGAGCACGTCGACACGGACGAACAGGAGCACCGCGAACGCCGGCCCGAGGTAGTGAAAGACCGCGCTGACGAGGAAGTACGCGTGCGGCGGGACCGCCGCCGCGCGACGTGCGGGAAGGGTTGCGCAGAGCGACGCCATGAGCGCCTCTCATCGTGCTGGACAAGCTGCGATGCTCACAGGGTCGATCAACGGAGATTGGACTCACATGGCTTCAGATCAGCGGCTTCGTCGTACGAAGTCCTTCGAAGCGCTCGAGCTTGACGCAATCGACCAGCAGATCCTCTCCCAGCTGCAATCAGATGCCCGCGTCAGCATGGCCGAGCTCGGCCGGCGCGTCGGGCTATCGGCGCCGGCGGTGAGCGAGCGCGTCGTGCGCCTCGAGCGCGGCGGCGTCATCACCGGCTACCACGCCGCGGTGAACCCGAAGGCGATCGGCTATCCGATCGCGGCCGTCGTCCGCGTCCGGCCGGCCGCGCAGCAGCTGCGCAAGATCCCCGAGCTCGCGCTCGCCACGCCCGAGGTCGTCACCTGCCACCGCATCACCGGCGAGGACTGCTTCCTGCTCGAGCTGCACCTGCGCGACATGGACGATCTCGAGCAGATCCTCGACCGCTTCGTCCTGTTCGGCCAGACGACGACGTCGATCGTGCACTCGTCGCCGGTCGCGCGGCGGCCGCTGCCGCTGGACTGACGCCTCAGCGCAGCCAGTCGACGAAGCCGCCGGCGAGCACGAGCCGCGCGAGCTCCTCGTAGCCACCGGCGGCCGGATGGGCGCCGTCCCCGGCCGCCGCCTCGCGCGTCCACGCCCACGATGCGCGCAGCTCCGCGATGACGCTGACGAAGGGGACGTTGCGCTGCGCCGCGACCTCCGCGAACGACGCCGAGAGGCGGGCGATGGCGTCGTCGCGCACGCGCTCGCCGACCGGCGCGGGACCGACGACGAACGTACGCAGGCCCAGGTCCGCCGCCTCGTCGAGCACGGCAGCGAGCGTCAGCACCGAGAGCTCGCGCGGAAGGTCGATCGCGCCGGTGTCGTTTGTGCCGAACGAGAACACGACGCGGCAATCGCAGTCGGGATCGAGGCGCGGGCGCGCCTCCGCCCGCCAGCGCGACGCGACGGCGACCGACGGCTCGCCGCGCACCCCGAGCGCGTACGCCGTCAGCGCCACACCTGCGCCGAACGACGCCGCGACGACGCGCCCGACCCAGCCCAGACCGGTCGGATCGCCGCTGCCGGCGACGAACGAATCACCGAAGAACAGGACGCGCCGGTCGGTGTCGTCGGCGAGGGTCACGGCCCGCGACCGTACCCACTCCGGAGGCGGGTCGCTCACCCCGCCGCCGGCAGCGCGACTACATCCGCAAGACCGGCCGCTGGATCGGCCCGAGCGGCGCGTTGGCGCACACCGACAGCCCGAGCCCGACGATGTCGCGCGTCGCCAGCGGGTCGATCACGCCGTCATCCCAGAGCCGCGCGCTGGAGTGGTACGGGTGGCCCTGGGTCTCGTACTGCGCGCGCGTGCGCTGGCGCAGCGCCTCGATCTCGGCGGGGTCCTGGTCGGACGCGACCGAGCTGAGCACCGTCGCGGCCTGCTCGCCGCCCATCACCGAGATGCGCGCGTTGGGCCACATCCACAAAAAGCGCGGCGCGTACGCGCGGCCGCACATGCCGTAGTTGCCCGCGCCGTAGGAGCCGCCGACGATCACCGTGAGCTTCGGGACGCGCGCGCACGACACGGCGGCGACCATCTTCGCGCCGTCGCGCGCGATGCCACCGGCCTCGTACTCGCGCCCGACCATGAAGCCCGTGATGTTCTGGAGGAACAGCAGCGGCACCTCGCGCTGGTCGCAGAGCTCGACGAAGTGCGCCGCCTTCAGCGCGCTCTCGGAGAACAGGACGCCGTGGTTGGCGACGATCCCGACCGGGTGGCCGTGGATGTGGGCGAAGCCGCACACGATCGTCGTCCCGTAGAGCGCCTTGAACTCGTGCAAGCGCGAGCCGTCGGCGATCCTGGCGATGACCTCGCGCGGGTCGTAGGCCGAGCGCGGATCGGTCGGCACCGCGCCGTAGAGATCGGCCGGGTCGACCGTGGGCCGCTCGACCGGACGGCGCTCCCACGGCGTTGGCGCGCGCGGGCCGAGCGTCGCGACGATCGAGCGCACGATCTGGAGCGCGTGCGCGTCGTCGTCGGCGAGGTGATCGACGACGCCCGAGCGGCGCGCGTGCAGGTCGCCGCCGCCGAGCGCCTCGGCCGTGACCTCCTCGCCGGTCGCGGCCTTCACGAGCGGCGGGCCGCCGAGGAAGATCGTGCCCTGCTCGCGCACGATGACCGTCTCGTCGCTCATCGCCGGGACGTAGGCGCCGCCCGCGGTGCACGAGCCCATGACCGCGGCGATCTGCGCGATGCCGGCCGCCGACATCCGCGCCTGGTTGAAGAAGATCCGGCCGAAGTGCTCGCGGTCGGGGAAGATCTCGTCCTGGAGCGGGAGAAACGCGCCGCCGGAGTCGACGAGGTAGATGCACGGCAGGCGGTTCTCCAGCGCGATCTCCTGCGCGCGCAGGTGCTTCTTGACGGTCATCGGGAAGTACGTGCCGCCCTTGACCGTCGCGTCGTTGGCCGCGATGACGACCTCGCGGCCGGACACGCGGCCGATCCCGGCGACCAGCCCGGCGCCGGGCGCGGCGCCGTCGTAGAGGTCGTGCGCCGCGAGCGGCGAGAGCTCGAGGAACGGGGAGCCGCGATCGAGCAGCCGCTCGACGCGCTCGCGCGGCAACAGCTTGCCGCGCGCGACGTGGCGCTGCGCGGCACGCTCTCCCCCGCCCGCGTGCACGCGGCGCAGTTGGGTGTTGAGGTCGTCGACGAGCTCGCGGTGCGCGGCGTCGTTGGCCGCGAAGCAATCGTCGCGGCGCACACGGGTGAGCAGGATGTTTCGGCCTCCGGTCATCGCAAGCGACGACCTCCGGACGACGTCACCCTCCGGCCTCCGGTCATCGCGAGCGACGACCTCCGGACGACGTCAGCCTTCGGCCTCCGCTCATCGCGAGCCACGATCTGCCGACGACGTTGGTCACGCCGCTTTCAGCTCCACGAGCAGCTGACCACGCGTGACGCGATCCCCCGGGGCGACGGCGATCTGCTCGACGGTGCCGCCCTCCGGCGCGACGACCTGCAGCTCCATCTTCATCGACTCGAGCGTGACGAGCACGTCACCCTGACTGACGCTGTCGCCGGCCTCCACGCCGACGCTCAGCACGCTGCCCGGCATCGGCGCCTCGAGCGTGCCGCCCGCAGCGATGGCGTCGCCGCGCAGGTGCGGCACGGTCTCGCGAAACGCCCACGCCTGACCGGCGTTGCCGACGTGCGTGACGTCGCCGTCGCGCGCGTGCGCCCACGCCGGATCGGCAAGCCCGCCGGGCGCACCGGACACCGCGACCTCGATCGTGTCGACTGCGCCCTCGAGCTCGAACGTGTAGCGCAGTGGCGCTGGGCCCTCGAGCCGCCAGCCGAGCAGGCTCGCCCACGGATCGTCGCCGCCGTCGCGCAGCTCGCGCGTGCGCGCATGCGCCGCGACGGTTGCGGCGAGCGTGTCGGCAACCGGATCGGCTGGGGCGGCGGGGCGCCGCTCGACGAGCCCCGTGTCCAGGGTGCCGGCACGAACCTCGGGGTCGGCGAGCAGCCGCCGCAGGAACGATGTGTTCGTCTGCGGGCCGAGGATCACGAGCTGCGCGAGCGCATGATCCAGCCGCTCGAGCGCCTGCTCGCGCGTCGGCGCGTGCGCGATGACCTTCGCCAGCAGGGAGTCGTAGTGCGACGTGACCTCGCTGCCGCCCTCGACGCCGCTGTCGACGCGGACTGCGGGCCCCGGCGGTTCGCGGTAGGCGACGATGCGGCCAGTGCGCGGCAGGAAGTCCTGCGCCGGGTCCTCCGCGCACACGCGCGCCTCGACGGCGTGGCCGCTGAACACCACGTCGTCCTGCCCGAAGGCCAGCGGCTCCCCGGCGGCGATGCGCAGTTGCGCCTCGACGAGATCGCGGCCGCAGACGAGCTCGGTGACCGGATGCTCGACCTGCAGGCGCGCGTTGAGCTCGAGGAAGCAGAAGGCCGCTGGATCGTCGGCCGGGACGAGGAACTCGCACGTGCCCGCGCCGACGTAGCCGGCGGCGCGCGCGAGCGCCACCGCGGCCTCCCCCAGGCGCGCTCGCAGCTCCCCGTCGACGGCCGGTGACGGCGACTCCTCCACGAGCTTCTGATGGCGGCGCTGGAGGCTGCACTCGCGCTCGCCGAGGTGCACGACCGCCCCGTGAGCGTCGGCGAGGAGCTGAATCTCGATGTGGCGCGCGCGTTCGATGTAGCGCTCGGCGAGCAGCGCGTCGTCGCCGAACCCGGCGAGCGCCTCGCGCCGCGCGGCGCCGAGCGCGCCGGGCAGTGCGTCGAGCGTGCGGACGACGCGCATGCCGCGCCCGCCGCCGCCCGCCGCGGCCTTGACCATGAGCGGCAGCCGGGCCGGGTCGTCGCTCGCCCACGCCACGATGTCGGCGTCGCTGAGGTCCGCGTCCTCGATGCCGGGCACGACCGGCACGCCGGCCCGCTGCGCGATCAGCTTTGCGCTGAGCTTGTCGCCGAGAAGCTCGATCGCCGCCGGCGCAGGACCGATGAAGGTGATGCCCGCGCCGGCGCACAAGCGCGCGAACTCCGCGCGCTCTGCGAGGAAGCCGTAGCCGGGGTGGATCGCTGCCGAGGTGCTGCTGAGCGCGGCCTCGACGATCGCCTCGGCGCGAAGGTACGACTCGGCCGCCGGCGCGGGCCCCAGCTTGATGGCGGCGTCGGCGAGCCGGACGTGCGGGGCACCGGCGTCGGCCTCGGAGTACACCGCGACCGCGCGGATCCCGAGCCGCCGCAGCGTGCGAATGATGCGCACGGCGATCTCGCCGCGGTTGGCAACGAGAACCGACTCAAACATCGGGCGCCCAATCGACCTTGCCTGCCACCAGCGTGTGAGATCCGAGCGGCCGCCCCAGCACCCGCCGCAGCTCGCGCGCCGCCGCCACGAGCTCGTCGAGGTCGATCCCGGTCTCGATGCCCATCTCGTGGAGCATCGAGACGAGGTCCTCGCTGGCGATGTTGCCGGTCGCGCCGGGCGGGACGGGGCAGCCGCCGAGCTCGCCGAAGCTCGACTCGAAGGATGTGCAGCCGGCCTGCAGCGCGGCGAGCACGTTCGCGAGCCCCTGCCCGCGCGTGTTGTGGAAGTGGGCGGTGAGCTCGACGTCGTCGCCAAGCGCCGCGCGCGCAGCCTCGAAGTGCTCGGCGACGCCGACGGGGTTCGCCATCCCGGTCGTGTCGCCGAAGGCGATCTCCTGCGCGCCGGCGGCGGCGAGCCGCGCGGCGATCCGCAGCACGCGGTCGCGCTCGACCGCGCCCTCGTACGGGCAGCCGAAGCTCGTCGAGATGACGCCCTCGACGCGCAGCCCCGCGTCGCGGGCGCGCCCGATGACGCCGTCGAGCTCCTCGAGCGACGCCTCCACCGAGCGGTTGACGTTGCGCTGGTTGTGCGTCTCACTGGCGGAGAGGAACACGCTCGCCTCGTCGAAGCGGTCGCGCTGCTGCAGTGCCCGCTGCAGGCCGCGCTGGTTGGGGATCAGGACGCTGCGCGCGACGCCGTCGGGCACGTCCACGGCGGCGAGCACCTCGGCGGCGTCGGCGAGCTGGGGCACGACGTCCGGGCGCACGAAGCTCGTGATCTCGATGCGCTTGACGCCGGTGCGCGCGAGGCGGTCGATCAGCGCGACCTTGTCGGCGGTGGCGATCGTCTCAGGCTCGTTCTGAAAGCCGTCGCGCGGCCCGACCTCGCGTATCGACACGGAATTGGGAAGGTTTCGCCCTGCGGTCATCGCAAGCTCTGACCTGCGGAGATCGGGTTTCGCCCTGCGGTCATCGTAAAGCTCTGACCTTCGGTCGACGTCACTAGGCCCCCAGCGCCCGCGCGATCACCATCTGCTGGATCTCGTCGGTCCCCTCGCCGATCGTCAGCACCTTGGCGTCGCGGTACATGCGGCAGACGGGGTACTCCTCGATGTAGCCGTAGCCGCCGTGGATCTGGACGGCCTCGTCGGCGCAGCGCACGGCGAGCCGGCCGGTCTTGAGCTTCGCCTGCGCGGCCGACAGGCTGAAGTCGCGGCCGGCGTCCTTGTCCAGCGCGGAGCGGTAGACGAGCAGCCGCGCCGCCTCGATCTCCGTCGCCATGTCGGCGAGCTTGGCGGCAATCGTCTGGAACTTCGAGATCGCCTGCCCGAACGCGCGCCGTTGCTTGGCGTAGGCGAGCGCCTGGTCGAAGGCGCCCTGCGCGAGCCCGAGCCCCATCGCCGCCACGCCGATACGGCCGATCGCCAGCACGTGCAGGAACTGCTTGAAGCCATGCCCGCGCGGGCCGAGCAGGTTCGCCTCGGGCACGCGGCAGTCGGTGAAGGTCAGCGGCCGCGTGTCCGACGCGTTCCAGCCCATCTTCCGGTACGGCTCACCCTGCTCGTAGCCGGGCGTGCCGTTGGCGACGAGCAGGTTGGAGATCTCGCCGTCGCCGGTCTTCGCCGTGATCGTCACGAGCCCCGAGATGTCCGTGCCGGCGTTCGTGATGAACTGCTTGGCGCCGTTGATGACCCACTCGCCGCCGTCGAGCACCGCGCGGGTCTTGCAGTTCGCGGCATCCGACCCCGCCTCCGGCTCGGTGAGCCCGAACGCCCCGAGCTTCTCGCCGCTGCACAGCACCGGCATCCACTCGCGCTTCTGCTGCTCGGTGCCGAACAGGTAGATCGGCTGCGTGCCCAGCGACGTGTGCGCGCACAGCGTGATCGCCACCGACGAGTCGACCCGCGTGAGCTCCTCCACGGCCAGCGCGTAGGCGAGCGTGTCGCCGCCCGCGCCCCCGTATTCCTCGGGGAACGGGATGCCCATGAGGTTCAGCGCGCCGAGCTTGGCGATGATGTCGTACGGGATCGCCTTGGTCCGGTCGAGCTCCTCGGCGACCGGCGCCACCTCGCCCTCGGCGAAGTCGCGCACGGTGCGGCGCAGCAGCTCGTGGTCGGCGGACAGCTCGAAGTTCATGAAGGCGAGTATGAACGGTTGTTCATACCGACGCAACGATCGTCGCGTTGTGAGCGGTTCTCGGTGTGCAATACGATGAACGATCGCTCACGCGAGCGAACCTGACAGCGTCGAGGCCAACCCGCCGGAGGCAACAAACTCTGCCCAAAAGGCTGTCCGGATCCGGGCAGGCGGGCGGATACGGTTTGACCGTGCGCGCCAGGACTGCGGAAGAGCTCAGCCGGCGGCGGCGCGCGACCGCGGCGCAGGACACGGCCCAGGGCAAGGACGGACCGGCCACGGTCCGCGGCCTGCAGCGATCGGGCGGCAACCGCGCCACCGGCCGCGCCGTCCGCGGACGGGCGCTACAGCGACAGCCGACGATCGATCTGGCGCACCTGTACGCCGGCAAGGGCGATCCGACGGTCGTCGCGGACTTCGTGCGGCTGCAGGCACTGCTGTCGGACCGCCAGGCGAGCGTGCCGCATCTGCGGCTCCTCAACGCGGCGCTCGAGGAGCGCCTGCGCCGCACACCGCTGCCGGCGGGCCCATCCGCCGCTCGTTCGCAGGTCGCAGCCACCGTGCTCGACGAGGTGCTGGCGACGTTCGAGGTGCGCTGCGGATTCTCCCCCGCGCGGCCGGTCCTCGTGGGCTTCGCCAGCGCCGACGACTTCAAGGCGCTCACCTCCGCCGGCCAACACTTTCACGATGTCGGCGCCGGCAGGATGCACGGGGAGTTCACGCACCGCATCCAGTGGTTCATTGCGATGAGCGCGGTCACACACGGCGGGTTCGACGCGCCCGCGCTGCCGTTCACGCACTCGCCCCGCGAGCTCTACGCGGCCGCGATGGACGAGGCCTACGCGGTGGACGCGACGAGCGTGACCGGCAGGGCGTATATGTGGGACTGGGTGTTCGACCGCATCGCCGGGCTGCGGCCGCAAGGCGCGCCGTCGAGCAGCGACTACGACCCCGCCCGCGACGCATGGACCCATCCCGGCGAGACCAACGCGGTCGGCGCCCTGAGCAACGACATCCTGCCCGGCGGACTGGTGGGTGTGGCGGCGCTGACCGAGCTGCGCCAGGCCCAACTGGAGGGCTACGAGGCCGGCAAGTCGCAGATGAGCGACTGGTTCGCGGTGGCGGTGCATCTGCGACTGGCCGAAGGCCAGGCCGTCACAGGCGGCCCAAGCTACTTCCAGCGTGCGCTCATCCCTGGACCGGAGGCCATCCGCGAGCTGCGGCGCGGCAAGGAGTTTGCGGCGGGCCTGATCGGGCGTGTGCGGACCTGGGCGTCGCTGGCGACGCTCAGCCTGAGTCCCGACACGACCGACGCCAACGTTCCCTCCCTCAAGCGCATCAACGACGATGCGGTCTACTGGCGCACGTCGCTACGCGACGCCGTCCAGCGCCAGCGGGGCAGCACGCCGCTCGCCCTGGCGATGATCGATCTCTGGTACGGGACGCTGATGATCGCCGTGCAAGAGGCGCTCGGCCGGACGCAGGGGATCACGGACAAGGGAACCACGCAGAAACCGGGCCTGGTCCCCGTCCTGGCGAAGCTCAGCGGCGACATGACGGCGCTCGAGGCACAGCCGGCCTGGCTGGTGATCGCGTGACGCGTTCGGCGCGGTTCGCGCCGGTCGCACGGCCCCGCGCCCGGGCCGATTGGACGGACGCCGCGACCTCGCGCTCGACCGCGCCCGAGGCGGACTGCGTGCTGCGCCTGCAGGCCGGCGCGGGCAACCACGCCACCACCGCGCTGCTCGCGCCGTGTCGCGGCGGCCCCAGCCTCCAGCGCATGCTCACGCACGTCTTCGCGTCCCCCCGCCCCGACTGGTTTGAGCCGTTCGCCAAGCTCGGTGCGAGATTCAACGAGCTGCTCAAGCCCGTCACGGACGCGCACTGGTGGACGAACACGACCGTGGAGCGCCGGGCCGCGCTCGAGAAACTCGCGCAGCTCGAGCGCGCGCTCTATGACTGGTTCGGGAGCCGGGTCGCAGCAACGGTCGCCACGACACGAGACGGCGCGGCGATGGGCGACCTGCTCAACCAGGTGCAGCGCGAGCGCATCGGGCTCGTCGGCAGAGCCGTGTCGGGCAAGGACGTCGATCCGCCGCTCGGCAACTTCCGCACGCTCGACGTCGACGACCAAGCGCACGCGCGCGCCATCTGGAAGAGCCTGCTCGCGAGCCAGGGCATCGCGATCAAGGGCAATGACGCCTTTCGCGGGCGAATGCTGGCCGACTTCGCGCGACTGCTCGAGACGGCAACCGGACGAGCGCTCAGCGGGGCCATCGTCGGCACCCCGGACGCGCTCACGATCACGGCGACGACGCTCGCCGGGGGCAAGTTCGCCGCCGGTCCCGTGAAGTCCGATCGCGAGGAGCTCGAGGAGGTCAAGCAGCCCGACGACGGCGACTGGGTCACGCTCGACTTCACGCCCGCGTATTCCGTGGACCAGCGCAAGGGCAGGCTCAACGCCATCCGCACGCGCCATCCGAAGGCCCTCGGGTTCTCGGTCATCACCGGTGACGGGACGCGCCACTTTCGCTTCAACGCCGGCACCCGCTCGACGATGACCGTCCCGGCAGATGCGGTGGACGCGTCGCTGCATCCCTCCAGCCGGCTGCTCGGCGTCCACGGCGAGGAGATCATCGGCCCGACCTTCGTCAACCTCGGCCACGAGCTCGGCCACGTCCTGCGATCGCTGCAGGGCATCTCGGGCGGCCACGCGCTCATCAAGCACGCCTTCCCAGACGTGCACTCCGACGAGCGCGCGGAGGAGTTCTTCAACATCGACGCCGTCGAGAACCGCATTCGCGCCGAGGCCGGGCTGTCGCGGCGGGGCGGCCATACGAACTGGGTCGGACGCGAGATGGGCCAGCTGTACGGGCTCGTCAACGCCGTCCGCGACCGCGCCGCAGCGGCGCTCACGCTCGCCGGCGGCGACACCGTCATGGCGCTCAAGCAGGTTCTCGTGGACTGCGACGGCCTGCTCATGAGCGCCCTGCCGCTGTTCGGCAAGCGCGGCGGCGACCCGCGCGGCCTGCGCGACGCCGTCACCGCGCTCGACCAGCGGACGGCCTCGCTGGAGGCGCGCGTCCGCCCGGCGCAGAACCGCGCGCTCATCGCGCTCAAGCGCAGTGCGCGGCCCGCGCGTCTGCAGCGCCTCAGCGTCGACGACCGGCGGTGGGCCGAGGTCAGCGCGGTCACCCACCTCGGCGCCAACGCCTTCGAGCTGTCGACGGCAGTGGGCGAGAGCGTCGTGGTCAAGCGTTCGGGCAAGGGCCTGCTGGCGTTCGACCCCGGAGCCGAAGGGCCCGTGCGGGAAGCGCTGGCCGCCAGGCTCGGCGAGATCGCGGGCCTCGGGGTCGCGACGGCGCGGACCGTGATGATCGAGACCCGGGGAGACGAAGGGAAACATCTCCTCGCGCACCTGCGCAAGCTCAGCTCCGCGGGGCATGCCCTGGCGGACGATCTCGCGGGCACGGATGTGATCCTCGTCATGCAGCGTGCCCCCGGGACACGCGCCGACAAGGCGGCAACGATCATCGCCCAGAGCAGCCGCGCCGACCGGATCGCGCTGTTCGCGCGGCTGGGGCGGCTGTGGGCGTTCGACGTGCTGATCAACAACACCGACCGCATACAGGTCGGAAACTGGGGCAACGTCGTGCTCGGACCGGGCGGGAGCGTCGTCGGCATCGATCAGATGATCGGACTTCTCGCCTCCGATCGAGGGGCAGAGTTCGCGGCCGACGAAGCAGCGGCGAAGCTCAAGATCGCGCTCGATCCGCCCGCGCGCCGCGACTTCGCACGCGAGACCTTCCGCAGTCTCAGCCGGCACCTGGGACCCGAATTCTCGGTCCTCGAAGGGCTCTTCGTCCTGCAGTTCGAGCGCGGCGCGCTGGAGGGGATCGAGGCGATCGCGCGGCTGGACCCGCTCGAGCTAGCAGTCAGGCAGGCGAAGTTGCCGGCCTTCGCGCAGAAGGTGGCCGGCGAGATCGGACTGGGTGGCGCCGCCGCGCTCCAGGGCGCCTTTGCCGGCTCGCATGCCCCGGTCGCCAAGCAACTCGCGCTGCTTCGCGACGACATCGCCGCGCGCGCGGCACTCGCTCACTCGATGCGAGCCGACCTCGCGGCCGCCCGCGGGCGCCGCCGGGCAATCCTCGACGAGCTCGGCGCGCGGGCCGACGCGTTGGAGAGGGAATGGATCACCGTCGAAGGCTGGGGGTTCTGGCGCAGCAAGGATTCTCGCTGGACCGAGCTGGCAGGCGAACTGATCGGTCTGCGCGACTTCGGTAGGCACGACTTCATGGAGGCCGGGCGCATCGCCGGCGGTGCACCCCAGGCCACCGTCAAGGTCCAGATCGCGGACTGGACAGACGGCCTGCAGCCGGTATGGGACGCCGCGAACAGGCTCGCCGAGCCGCTCAGGAGCGCCCATGCCACCATCCGGCCGCTGATCGTCGGGTTGCGCGACGCGGTACGCCACGAGCGACTTCGCGTGCCCCTCATGGAGCGGGTGTAGCGATGCGTCCGTCCGTCGGCGCAGCGCAGCCGCGGTTGCACGCCACCGCGCCCCGACCTATGCTCGCCCGCGTGGAGGTAGGCCACGCGAAGGACGAGCAGGATGCGGGCTGGCGATCGGCTGCGCAACGAGGGGCGGGTACGCCGACGACCGCTCCAGGGCCTGCACCTACCGCGATGGCAGCTCTGGCCTCGACCCTCGGCAACGCCGCCTTCGCCACGCTCGCCCGCAACGGCGCCGGCATCCTCCCCGGCGGCGTCGTCCATCCCGACGTCGAGGCCGCGATCGCGCGCACGCGCGGCGGGGGCAGCGGCCTCGATGCCGGCGTACGCGACCGGCTGGCGCCGGAGCTCGGCGACGCGCTCGCCGATGTCCGCGTGCACACCGACGACCACGCCGACGCGCTGTCGCGCTCGGTCTCGGCGCGCGCGTTCACGACCGGCGCCGACGTGTACTTCGCCCGCGGCGAGTACCGGCCGGGGACGAGCGACGGCGACAACCTGCTCGCGCACGAGCTCACGCACGTCGTGCAGCAGCGGGGCGCCGGCACAGCGGGGCCGTTGACGGTCTCCGAGCCCGGCGACGCCTTCGAGGTCGAGGCCGACGCGGTCGCCCGTGAGCTCGCCGGCGGCTGAGAACCCACCGACGCAGATCGGCTTCGCCGACATCGAGGAGCGCG
The DNA here is from genome assembly GCA_963705315.1 of uncultured Actinomycetes bacterium. Taxonomy (GTDB): domain Bacteria; phylum Actinomycetota; class Thermoleophilia; order Solirubrobacterales; family Solirubrobacteraceae; genus CADCVQ01. The sequence continues at coordinate 1,772,766 of OY970068.1, read as the reverse complement.
TCCGCGCTGCCGTGCGCAGCGTGGCGGCGACCGATCCCGCGCCGACCGATCCGTTTCGCGGGCTGTACATCTCCGACGAGCTCGCGGTCGATCTCGTCGCGGCGCGCGCCGCCGCGGATCTCGACGAGCGGGTCGCGGCAGCGGCCACGGCGCTCGGGCTCGGCGCGCTCGACACGGCCGTGCTCGCGCTGTGCGCCGCGCCCGAGCTCGACCCGCGCTACGGGCGCCTGATCGCCTACCTGCACGACGATGTCACGCGCAAGCTCGCCAGCCCGCGGCTCGCCGCCCAGCTGCTGGGCGGGGACTTCGGCGGCGCCGGCGCCGTCCTCGAGCGCTTCGCCGGCCATGCGCCGCTGCGCCGGGCGGCGGCGATCGAGCTCGTCGCGGGCGATGACGCCACGGCGCTGGCCGACCGTGGCGTGCGGATCGACGAGCGGCTCGTCGCGTCGATGCTCGGCGCCCGGCTGGACGGCACCGAAGGCGACCCGCACCTGCGAAGCGTCGCGCCGCCCGACCACGATCCCGGAAGGCCGGAAGCGGTTGCTCGACTGCGCGCGATGCTGCACGTCGACAGCCCGCTCGCGCTGCTCGTCGCCGGGACTGACGCGGCCGAACTGCTCGCCGCGGCGCTCGGCGCGCCGATCCTGCTCGTCGACCTCTCCGGAGGAGCCGGCGGCGACCTGGCCGCGCTCGCCGCGCGCGCCGGCTTACGTGCGCGCCTGGAGGGCGCGTTCCTCGCCTTCGAGGGCATCGACGAGCTGCCGGCCGAGCGGCGGGCGGCGGTGGCCGCGCTCATCGCCGACCAGCAGCGACCCGTCCTGTGCGCGCGCGGCCGGGACGCCACGGCGACGCTCGGCCCAGTCTCCCCGGCCGTCGTCGAGCTGCCGCCGCCGTCGTTCGCCGAGCGCGAGGCGATCTGGCGCGCGTCGACGGGACTGGCCGAGGTGAGCGAGGTCGCGGCGAAGTTCCGCCTCTCGATGCACCAGATCGAGCGCGCCGCCGGCATCGCCGCGATGGGCGCCGCGATGCGGGGCGACCGCGCGCCCTCCCCCACCGACCTCGACGCCGGCGCGCGCCAGGCCTCGAGTGGCGACATCGGGCGCCTCGCCGCCCGCCTCGAGCCGGCGTTCACGTGGGACGACCTCGTCCTGCCCGAGCGCCAGCGCGCGCTGCTCACGTCGGTGTCGGCCTACCTGCGCCATCGCGACCTCGTGCTGTCGCAGTGGGGTTACGAGCAGCTCGTCTCCGGATCGCAGGGCCTGAAGGTGCTGTTCGCCGGCGAGTCGGGCACGGGCAAGACGATGGCCGCCCGCGTGCTGGCCAACGAGCTCGGCCTGGACATCTACCGCATCGATCTCGCCGGGGTCGTCTCGAAGTACATCGGGGAGACGGAGAAGAACCTCGACCGCATCTTCGCCGCCGCGGAGGGCTCCAACGCGATCCTGTTCTTCGACGAGGCCGATGCGCTGTTTGGCAAGCGCACGGAGGTGCGCGACTCGCACGACCGCTACGCGAACATCGAGGTCGCCTACCTGCTGCAGAAGATGGAGGACTACCCCGGCGCGGTCGTGCTCGCGACGAACTTCCGCAAGAACATGGACGACGCCTTCCTGCGCCGCCTGGACTTCCTCGTCGACTTCCCGTTCCCCGAGCCCGACGACCGCGAGCGCATCTGGCGCCGGCAGCTGCCCGCGCAGGCGCCGCTGGCCGACGACGTCGACCCCGCCGCGCTCGCCGCGCGCTTCAAGCTCGCGGGCGGCTCGATCCGCAACTGCTCGCTGGCGGCCGCGTTCCTCGCGGCGGACGAGGGGACGCCGATCGAGATGCGCCATCTGCTGCGAGCCGTGGCGGTCGAGTACGCCAAGCTCGGCCGCCTTACCCTCGACGCCGACTTCGACGCCCACTAGGGACGGCGATGTTGCCCCGATGGCTGCCCCGCAGGGCAGCCGGGGCACCGGACGGCGCAGGTACGTTGCTCGCGTGGCGCTCACGATTCAGGTGCCGCTCAACACGATGTTCGCCGACCTGGACGAGTCGCTGCGCGTGCTGCTCAAGCGCGAGCTCGATCGCCAGGGCTTCGAGGGCCTGCACATCGCCTTCGACGCGCCCGCGCGCGAATGGTCGTCGGCGCTGACGACGCCGTGCGTGAACCTCTTCCTCTACGACGTGCGCGAGGCCAAGGACCTGCGCGACCGCACGTTTCGCGAGGAGCGCGGCAACGGCGCGGCGCGCATGGACCGCCCGCCGCTGCGCGTCGAGTGCTCCTACGCCGTGACCGCATGGACGCGCGTCGTCGAGGACGAGCACCGGCTCCTGTCGCAGGTGCTGGCGATCCTCAACGCCTTCCAGGCGCTCCCGGCCGAGTCGCTCGCAGGAGCGCTGTCGGACCCCGGCGCCCAGCGCTTTGCGATCACGACGCGCATCGGCGTGCCCTCAGCCGACGGCCGCGCGGACTTCTGGAACGCCGTCGGCGGCCAGTACAAGGTGTCCTTGGATTACATCGTCACGCTGTCCTGCGAGCCCGGGGTCGCGGTCGAGCGCGGCCCTGAGGTGCGCACGCAGAGCCTGCGGATCGGCGACCGTGACGGTGCGTCCCCGCGGTCGTTTGAGGAGCTGCACCGCAGCGGCGGGACAGTGCGCGACCTCGACGGCAGACCGCTCGCGGATGTGTGGGTCGCGCTGCCCGATGCCGGGGCGTTCACGACGACCGGGCCTGACGGCCGCTTCACCTTCGGGCACGTCAGCGCGGGCAGCCATCGCTGCGTCGTGCGCGGGCCCGACGGCACCGAGGCCGAGCAGGAGCTCATCGTGCCCGGGCCGGGCGCCGACGTCGCGCTCGCCGTCGAGGCGCCGGCGCGCTGACACGCGGGGCACCCACGCGTGCCCCAAGGACTGCCCGGGGTGCCCTGGCATGGAGCGGGCCTGCTGGGCGAGGGTGGGCGGCGTGAGCCCTGACGCGCGTGACTCCCGGGTGCTGCTCGGCCCGCTCGGTCCGCTCGTCAGGCTGGGTGTGAGCAGCACGCTGACGATCGACGGCAACGTGGAGATCGTCGGTGACGAGGATGAGACCGACGCGACGGTCCGCGCAGCCGGACAGCTGGCGCCCGACGTGATCATCCTCGGCGGCGACCCCCACGCGGCGAAAGCGCTGAGCGCCCGCCTGCGTGCGGCCGCTCCGGCGGCCACGCTCATCTTCTGCCCGAGCGACGAGCGGATCGAGGTGCTCGATCCGGGGACCTCGCAGGTCCGTCGCTGTCCAGCCACTGCCGCCGACGGGCTGCGCCTCGAGCTCAGCCGCCGCCACAACAACGCACAGGAGTAGTCCAGGATGCCCAACTACCTCACGCCAGGGGTGTACGTCGAGGAGATCCCCGCCCAGTCCAAGCCGATCGAGGGCGTCAGCACGGCCGTCGCCGCCTTCGTCGGCCTGACGCCGGGGGGGCCGGTCAACCATGCGGTGAAGATCGCGAACTGGACGCAGTTCACGCGCATCTTCGGCGACAAGATCGAGCCGAAGAACGGGCCGTTCATGGAGGGCGCCTATCTCGCGCACGCGGTGTACGGCTACTTCCACAATGGCGGCGGCATCTGTTACGTCACGCGCGTCGGCGTGGCCGACGACGCCACGGCGCAGGCCGCGCTGCCGGTCAGCACCGACGAGCGGCGCGAGGCCTACCGCGCGATCGCGCGGCCCGACGTCGACGGCCCGGTGAAGCTCGAGATCGAGGAGGAGCGCCCGCAGCGGGCCAGCGAGGACGGAGACGCCAAGGCCCCCGCGGCCGAGAAGTCCGCCGCGGGCTCCGGGGACAGCGGCGGCGCGGGCAGCACCGCCACAGAGAAGGAGACGACCTACCGCGTCGTCATCACGGCGGGTTCTGCGCGCGAGGAGTTCGACGGCCTGACCGCGCGCTCGGGCGCGTCGAACATCGCGACGAAGATCAACAAGCAGTCCAAGCTCATCAAGCTCGAGGAGACCGGCGCCGCGCTGCCGGAAGCCGACCGGGCGCCTGCCGCCGGCCGCTACGAGCTGGGGATCGTCGCCGAGGACGCCAAGGCGCTGACCGGCACCGGCGTCGAGGGCGACGTCGCCAACCGCACGGGCATCGGCGGCCTGGCGGCGATCGACGAGATCACGATGCTGTGCGTTCCCGACCTCATGGCGCTGCAGAGCAACGGCGACACGTCGGTGCTCAAGGACCTCCAGGGCAAGATGATCGCCCACTGCGAGGCCGCCGCCGACCGCATGGCGATCCTCGACGCGCCGAAGGGGATGAAGCCGCAGGCGATCGGCGACTGGCGGATGGACGTCGCCGGCTACGACTCGAAGTTCGCGACGCTCTACTACCCGTGGATCGAGGTCATGGACCCGCTCAGCGGCGGCAAGACCCCGATGCTCGTGCCGCCGTGCGGGCATGTCGCCGGCGTGTGGGCGCGCTCGGACGGGACCCGCGGCGTGCACAAGGCCCCGGCCAACGAGGTGCTGCTCGCCGTCAACGACCTCGAGTTTCAGATCACCGGTGACGAGCAGGCGAACCTCAACAAGAGCGGGATCAACTGCATCCGCTCGTTCTCGGGCCGCGGCATCCGCATCTGGGGCGCGCGCACGCTGTCCAGCGACCCGGAGTGGCGCTACATCAACGTGCGCCGCCTGTTCAACTACATCTCCGAGTCGATCATGGAGGGGACGCAGTGGGCGGTCTTCGAGCCCAACGACGCGCGTCTGTGGACGAAGCTGAAGATCTCGGCCACGAACTTCCTCACCCGCACGTGGCGTGAGGGCGCGCTGTTCGGCGCCACGCCGGCGGAGGCGTTCTACGTCAAGTGCGACGCCGAGACCAACCCGCCCGACCTCGTCGAGGCCGGCCAGGTGACCGTCGAGATCGGCGTCGCGCCCGTGAAGCCCGCGGAGTTCGTCGTGTTCCGCATCAGCCAGTACCAAATCGAAGCCGGCGAAGCCGCTTAGCCGGGGAGGGATCAGGACATGCCACAAGGCGCAGAACAGCAGTCAACCGCCGGCACGTACTTCTTCACGCTCGACCTGGGCGGCGCCCAGGCCGCCGGCTACTTCAAGGAGTGCTCGGGCCTGGCCAGCGAGCACACCGTCGTCGACCACACGACGACGGACGCCAACGGCAAGGCGCTCGTGCAGAAGTTCCCCGGGCAGATGAAGTGGGCGAACATCACGCTCAAGCGCGGGATCGACGCCGACAACCAGCTGTGGACATGGCGCAAGAAGGTCATCGACGGGGACGTCGTGGGAGCGCGCACCGACGGCCAGATCGACATCCTCGACTGGCAGGGCACCGCGGTCGTGACCTACAAGTTCGTCCAGGGCTGGCCGTGCAAGTACAGCGCGCCGGGGATCAACGCCGCCGGCAACGAGATCCTCGTCGAGGAGATCGAGATCGCGCACGAGGGCTTCGAGCGCGTGTGACGACGCTCGAGCAGACACCCTCGCTGCGCACCGAGCACGCGTTCACGCTGCCGCGCGGATACGTCGACGGGCGCGGCACCGTGCACCGGACGGGCACGATGCGGCTCGCGACCGCGCGCGACGAGATCGAGCCGTTGCGCGATCCCGGCGTGCGCCAGAACGAGGCGTACCTCACGGTGCTGCTCCTCGCGCGCGTCATCACGCGCATCGGCGACGTCACGACCATCACGCCCGATCTCGTCGAGGGCCTGTTCGCCGCCGACTTCGACCACCTGCAGCGGCTGTACGAGCGCGTCAACATGGACGGCGACTCGGTCGGCGTCATCTCGTGCCCGGACTGCGCGCACGAGTTCGAGGTCGACCTGAGCGAGATCTCGGACGGCCCGCCGGGGGAATGACGCGGCCATCTTCGCAGCAGCTCCTTGCGGAGGTGGCCCAGCTCGCCCACTGCTTCCACTGGCCGCTGGACACCTTGCTGGACCTCGAACACGATGACCGGCGCCGGTTCCTGCGCGAAGCGCGGACGCTCGAGGCGAGGGGCTGATGGCCGAGCCCGCGACCACATCTGAGCGTCGTCCCGAGCGGGTCGCGATCGGCGTGGCGATCCTGTCGCGGCGCCTGCGCCTCGCACGGCGCCTGACGCCGGGCGGCGCGGGGGCGCAGCGGCTCGGGCGGGCGGTGTCGGAACGGCGCCGGCCGAAGCTGCTGGGCGCGGCGACGCGCCTGGCGCCGCGTCGGGGGCGCGCGACGGTTCCCGCGGCTCAGCGGCCAGCTGCCGCCGCCCTGCCCGGCCCGGCGGCTCCGGAGCCCGCCATCCCGATCCCGGAGGGGATGAGCGAGTCCGCCGCGCGCTGGCTGTTCTTCGGCGAGAAGCCGCCGGAGTTGCTGCCGTTCGTCGGCGGCGCGATCAGCGAGTCGGGTAACGGTGAGGCGGCGTCGTCTTCGCGGCGGTCGCTGAGCCGCGAGCCAGGCGCGACGGTGGCGCGAGGCAAGGTGCTGGAGGGTCCGGCGCCGGCGCCCGCGGAGGCTCCGGTGCCGCCGGAGGCGCGCAGTGCGGCCGCGGACGCGCGCGTGTCGCAAGCGCCTGAGCCGGAGCGGGGACCGGCGGCGGTGCTTGAGCCGGCGGCGCTCCGTGAGCCGGCGGCGGTGCGTGAGCCGGCGGCGGTGCGTGAGCCGGCGGCGGTGCGTGAGCCGGCGGCGGCAAGTGAGCCGGCGGAGGTGCACGCGGCTCCCGACGTCGCGGTGCCGCGTCCACTCCTGCGGCGGCTGGTCCGCAAACCCGCGTCGCGCACTCAGACGACGCCGGAGCCCGTTGGCGAACGCCGCCCGATCGGCGACAACCAGCTCGCTACGGTTCCGTCCGTCGAGCCCGCGAGCGCGCCGGAGGGGGTGCGGCCGTCTCGCACGCCCGACCCAGACGAGATCGCCACACCCCCGTCAGTCCAAGCGTCAGAGCCGGGCCCGCTGATGGAGCCAGTAGCGATCGTCCGCGACACGCCGCTGGCCGAGCCGGCGGCGATCCCCTCCGCTCCGACGGTCCAGCGGGTCACCGAGGAGGAACCGACGCTGGTGGTGAAGCCGGCCACCGAGAAGCAGGCACGGTCGGCCGAGGCGCGGCCGGTGGCGCAGGTGAAACCGACGCCCAGCACCGTTCAGCGGAGGCCCGAGAAGACACCGGCGGCGCAGTCGGCGCAGCGCAGTCCCGACAAGACACCGGCCGGGCAGTCGGCGCAGCGCAGTCCCGACAAGACACCGGCCGGGCAGTCGACGCAGCGCAGTCCCGACAAGACACCGGCCGGGCAGTCGGCGCAGCGCAGTCCCGACAAGACACCGGCCGGGCAGTCGGCGCAGCGCAGTCCCGACAAGACACCGGCCGGGCAGTCGACGCAGCGCAGTCCCGACAAGACACCGGCCGGGCAGTCGGCGCAGCGCAGTCCCGACAAGACACCGGCCGGGCAGTCGGCGCAGCGCAGTCCCGACAAGACACCGGCCGGGCAGTCGGCGCAGCGCAGTCCCGACAAGACACCGGCCGGGCAGTCGGCGCAGCGCAGTCCCGACAAGACACCGGCCGGGCAGTCGGCGCAGCGCAGTCCCGACAAGACACCGACGGCGCCGACGGTGCAGCACGTCGCCAACGCAAAACCGACGGCGCCCACGGTGCAGCGGGTCGCCGAGGAACACCCCAGCGCGGATGCGGTGCAGCCGGTCTCGGACGAGAAACCGACGGCATCCCGGGCGCAGCGCGTCGCCAAGCAGACGCCGAAGGCGTCCAACGGTGCAGCGCACCACCAGCGCGACGCCCCAGCCCGAGACAGCGCCGCCGCCCGCCGAAAAGTTGTCGACCGCGGTTAAGGCGCAGCGAGTCGCCGAGACGGAGCCGACGGTCGCCAAGGTTCAGCGGGTCGAGCAGGAGCCGACGAAAACCAAGGTGCAGGCGGCGTCGAACACCGTGCAGCGCGTCACTGATCAAGCGCCGCCGACGGTTGCACAAGCGCATCCGGTCCGCGACGGGAAGCCGAACAAGCCCACGGCGCAGCGGGCGGCCGAAGCAACGTCCCCGGTGGCGCAGGCGCGGGCGGTCCTCGACAAGGCGCCGACGACGGACGCCAAGCTACGACGCGTCGCCGGGGCGAAGCCGACGGTGGCAGACGCGCAGCCGGTCGTCGAAGACCAGCCGGAAACCGGCAAGGCGCGACGCATCGCCAAAGCCACGCCGGCGGTGGCTGCGGCGCTCCCGGTCCTCGAAGAACAGCCCAAGCCCGCCACGCTCCAACGCGTCGCCATGGCAACGCCGACGGCGGCGCAGGCGCAACCGGTCGCCCACGAAGAGCCAGCGCCCGAGCCAGATCCCGTCGCGGGCCGTGAGCCCCAACAGACGTCCCCGCCGCAGCGCGCCATGGCTGAGGCGCAGCCTGGAACGGAGCGGATCGCTTCGGTCAGCGGACCGACGCTGACCCGGCGTCGCTCCCGCGAGGCGCCGGAGGCGGAACCGGTGACCGCGACCAACGTGCCTGTCGCGGTGTCGCCCGGTCCGGGCGCTCGCGGGTCCGTGCGCGGGCGTGCGGCGCAGCCCGCGGCGTCCGTGGTCGACGAGCCGGTCGCGCAGTCGATCGTGGCGCGGGCTGTGGATGACGTCGTCGGACCGGCGGAGCCCGCGCTTCGGGTGAGCAACCAGGCGCCGCCCGCGGCGGCCACGCAGACGGGCGCGGTCGAGTCGCTCGGCGAGTCCGCTCAGCCGCACGAACGGTCGAGCGCGCCCCGGGGTGCGGTCCCCGCCGTCCAGCCGCGGCGCGTCACGCCGATCGCCGAAGCTGTCTTGCCGCCCCGCACGCCGGTGACGCTGTTCGCGAAGACCACGTCACGGCGGGCGTCCACCGTCTCACGGCGCAGGCGCGAGCACGCTTCCGACGACCGACCGCCCGCGGCAGCCCACCCGTCGCCCACCACCGGCGAGCCCGAGCGGCCTGTCATGCGCCGGGCGAGCAACACGTCGCACGCCGCCATGTCGGCGACCGACCCGGTGCCCGAAGCCACCACCCCGTACACCACCCCGTACACCCCGCCGGCGCCGAGCCAGGCCGAGCGCCTCGCGGCCGCCACCGGCGGCACGATCGTGCGCGACGCGCCGCTGCAGACCAGCGTCGCCTTCCCGGCACCGGCCGTGTCCGCCCCCGCGACAAACGCCGCCTCTCCGGTCCTCGCCCGGCAGCCCGCGGCACCGCCCGACACCTTCCCGGTCCTCGCCCCGCCGCGCGCCCCATCGCCCGCCACCTCCCCCAGCCTCGCGCGCTCGACGACCGCCGCGCTGTCCCGCCCCGCGAGCAGCCCCGTGCCCGCACCAGCCCCCGAGCGCGACCGCCACGAGCACTTTGACGACCTCTACGAAGCCTTCATGGAGCGCCTGCGGCGCGACCTCCTCCATGAGCGTGAGCGCAACGGGCGCCTCGTCGATGGGCTGTTCTGATTCCGCACCCAAGGCGCGGGTGTGACCCCCGCAACCGACACGCGCGCCCTCGTCGAGCCGTGCTTTCGCGTCGAGGTCTCCGGCCGCGAGCTGGGGCAGTTCGCCGAGTGCAGCGGGATCGGCGCGGAGTACGAGGTCCTCGAGCACCGCGAGGGCGGCAACAACGACTTCGTCCACCTGCTGCGCGGCCATCGGCGGCACACGAACGTCGTGCTCCGGCGCGGCGTCACGAACGAGGACGCGCTGCTGAGCTGGTTTCACGACATCGAACGCTCCGCGCCGCCACCGCTGTCGGTGACGCTGCTCGACGCGATGGGCCAGCCGGTGCGGGCGTTCACGTTCGCCGCCGCGTTTCCGATCCGGTGGACGGGACCAAACGGCTCGAGCTCGACGCCCACCGCGGCGACCGAGTCGCTGGAGATCGGCCACCAGGGGCTGGTGCCCTGATGGGGACGACGCTGCAGAAGGCGAAGCTCGAGATCGAGGATCCCGGCGGCTCGACGTCCCAGCTGGACTGCTGGTTCAACCCCGAGACGTACACGATCGCGCGCCGCAACGAATGGAATCTCGACGCGGGCGTCGGGCGCAACCTCCCCCACGCACCGCAGTTCGTGCGCGGCGCCGGCGCGACGTTCTCGCTCGAGCTGCTGTTCGACGCCGGGCTGCCGTTCGGGGACGTCGGCGAGGGCGTGCGGCCGGCGACCGACCAGCTGCTGGCGCTCATGGAGGCCAAGGAAGAGGCCAACAAGCCACCGCCGACCGTGCAGTTCACGTGGGGTGCCGTGCGCAGCTTCCGCGCGGTCTGCACGGACCTCGCGATCAACTTCCTCATGTTCAGCGGGGACGGCACGCCGACACGCGCCCGCGCGACGCTGACGCTGAGTCAGATCGAGAAGGACGCGCGCACCGGCACGGGCTCGCCGGCGGCAAAGCAGAACCCGACGACCTCGGCGCATCGCCACGCCGGATCGCACGTCGTCAGCGACGGCGACAGCCTGCAGTCGATCGCGTTCACCTTCTACCGCGACGCGACGCGCTGGCGCGAGATCGCCACCGAGAACGACATCGACGACCCCGTGCGCCTACCGAGCGGGACCCGGCTGCGCATCCCCCTGGCGACGCCATGAGCACCGCGACGCTCATCGCCGGCTTCGAGGTCCGCCTGGACGGCAGCAAGCTCGAGGACCGCTTCGCGCAGCTCGTCGACGACGTCGTCGTGCAGTCGCACCTGCGCCTGCCCGACAGCTTCGCCTTTCGCCTGACCAACCCCGGCGAGCTGATCGACGACGGCGCGCTCGCACTCGGCGCCGACGTCGAGATCCTCTTCGCGCCGCCCGGCGACGAGCAGGTCTCAAGCGTCGTGCGCGGCGAGATCGTGGCGCTCGAACCGCATTTCGACACTCGCGGCACGAGCCTCACCGTGCGCGGCTACGACTACTCGCACAAGCTCAACCGCACGCGTGTGACGAGCACGTACCAGAGCATGACCTGCGGCGAGATCGCCCAGAAGGTGCTGAGCCGCTCGGGCGTGAACATCGGCACGGTCGACGATGCGGGCGGCGCGCGGCCGTTCGTGCAGCAGACCAACGAGACCGACTGGGAGTTTCTCTGGGGCCTCGCGCGCGAGGTCGACTTCGAGCTGGTCATGACGGGCAACAGCGCGAACTTCCGTAGGGCGGGGGAATCGCGGGGCGCGCCGGTCACGGCGGCGCTCGGCGACGACCTGCTCGCGTTTCGTCCCCGCGTCACCGCGGTCCAGCAGGTCGACGAGGTCATTGTCCGCGGCTGGGATCCGAGCACGAAGCAGACGATCGAGGCGACGGCGGCACCGCCGGCGCCGTCGAGCACGATCGGCATGGACCGCGGGCAGTCGGTGGGCGCCTTCGACGGCGGCACCGTGGCGGTCGTCGACCGGCCGATCGCCACGCAGGCACAGGCGCAGGCACTGGCCGACAGCGTCGCCGCCCAGCTCGCCAACGCCTACGTCGAGGGCGAGGGCACGATCGTCGGCAACCCGCTCGTACTGGCGGGCTCGCGGATCGATGTCAACGGCGTCGGCACGCGCTTCGGGGGCACGTACGCCGTGACCGCGGCCACGCATCGCTTCCGCCGCCGCGACGGCTACCGGACGAGCTTCGAGGTCTCCGGCCGCTCGGCGCGCACGCTGCTCGGCGGGGACGGCCAGCGGACCAGCCGCACGTGGGCGCGGTCGGTCGTCGTCGGCGTCGTGACGAACAACCAGGACCCCGACGCGCTGGGCCGCGTGCGCGTCCAGTGCCTGGAGCTCGACTCCGAGCACGAGGGCTGGTGGGCGCGGCTCACGGCCCCGAGCGCCGGCGCGGACCGCGGGCTGCTCATGCTGCCCCAGCCCGGCGACGAGGTGCTGCTCGCCTTCGAGCACGACGACGACGAGCACCCGTTCGTCCTCGGCTCGCTGTGGAACGGGACCGCCACGCCCGGCGAGCTCGCCCACGAGGACGGCTCCTTTCACCTGGCCAGCGACAAGCAGGTCACGATCGACGCTGCCGAGGCGATGACGCTCAACGCCGGGCAGGACCTCACGGTCGAGACCGCGGGTGCGCTGGCCGCGCACTCGTCCAAGGCGGCGAGCCTGGCCTCCGACGCGGACATCTCACTCGAGGCGCAGACGGCGATGAAGCTCGCCGCCGGTACGTCGCTCGACGTCGAAGGCATGACCGTGAAGCTCGCCGGTAGCGGCCAGGTCGAGGTGAGCGCCGACGGCGCCCTGTCGGTCAAGGGCGCAACCGTGCGCATCGAGGCCAGCGGCATGGTGCAGATCTCCGCCCCCCAGATCATGCTCGGATGACGCGGCCCCGGACCGACATCCTGGGCCGCGGCATCGCGTTCCCGCTGCACGTCGATCGCCATGGCGGCCTGGCGCTGGCCAGCGACGAGATCGACGTCGAGCAGGCGATCCGGCTGATCCTCGGCACGGCGCCGGGGGAGCGGCCGATGCGCCCGGAGTTCGGCTGCGCGGTGCACGACTACATCTTCGACCGCATCGATGCCGACACCCTCGGCCGCATCGACGGCGCGATCCGCATCGCCCTCGACCGCTGGGAGCCGCGGATCGAGATCGAGGACATCGACTTCGACACCTCGGCCGCCGACGACGCGCAGCTCGGCATCCAGCTCAGCTACCGCCTGCGCGCAACCAACGCGGTGCGCAACCTCGTCCACCCGTTCTACCTCGTTCCGGCGGAGCCGGCGCCATGAGCCTGACGCCGCCCGACCTGGACAACCGCGACTTCCAGTCGCTCGTCTCAGAAGCGCGCGCGCGGATCACGCGCACCTGCCCGGAATGGACCGAACACAACGTCTCCGATCCCGGCATCACGCTCATCGAGCTGTTCGCGTGGATGACCGAGATGCTCGTCTACCGGATCAACCGGCTGCCGAGCAAGGTTCACATCGCGCTGCTGGACCTGCTCGGCATCCAGCTCGACGCGCCGCGAGCCGCGAGCACGGACGTCCGCTTCCGGCTCGCGAGCGCGGCCCGCGGACGCGTGACGATCCAGGGACGCCGGTCGACGACCCGCGAGCTCACCGCGACGACCCGCGCGCGCAAGACGGTCCAGACCCCGCGCACGCCGACCGAGGTCGCCACGCGCCGCACTCCGACGGAGGAGCCGGTCGTGTTCGAGGTCGCAGAGACGTTCGTCATCCGCCCGGTGAAGCTCGCGGCGTACACGCGCTACCGCGACGGCACGTTCGAAGACATCGGCGTCAGCGCCGACGGCCAGGCGCGGCCGCAGGGGGGCGAGCAGCTGCCCTTCTCGGCATTGCCGGTCGCGGGCGAGGCGTTCTATCTCGGCTTCGACGGGCCGCTGGACCGCCTCGTCCTGCAGGTCGACGTCAGCGCCGAGCGCGCCCAGGGCGTCGGCAGCCAGCCCGACAAGCCGCCACTGACGTGGGAGGTCTCCGCCCCCGGTGGCGGGTGGGACAACGCCCAGGTGCTGGCCGACGGCACCGGCGGCTTCAACTACGGCAGCGGCATCGTCGAGCTGCAGCTGCCCAAGCGCAGCGCCGAGACGCGCGTGGAGGGAGATCCCCGGCTGTTGCACTGGCTGCGCTGCCGCGTCGTGCAGGACAGGAGCCTCGGTCACGACGACCCGCCGTACACCGCCTCGCCGCGCATCCGGCGCATCTCGACCGCGGTCGTCGGCGCGCTCGTCGAGGTCACGCACGCCGCCAGCGTCCTGCACGAGACGATCGGCCACAGCGACGGCACGCCCAGTCAGTCCTTCCGCCTGCGCTACGCGCCGGCGCTCCCGCTGGAGGGAAGCGAGGAGACGCTCGAGATCCGCACGGACGCCGCCGCCGAGTGGGTGGCATGGGAGCGTCGCGACTCCTTCGCCGAGAGCGGGCCACACGATCCGCACTACAGCTTCGACCCCGTCGCCGGCGAGCTCGAGCTCGGCCCGTCGATCCGCCAGGACGACGGGAGCTGGCGCCAGCACGGCGCGATCCCGCGCAAGGGTTCGGTCCTGCGCGTCCGCGCCTATCGCCACGGCGGCGGGCAGCGCGGCAACGTCGGCGCCGACACGATCAGCGTGCTGCGCACCGCGGTGAAGGGCGTCACGTCGGTGACCAACCCGGCGCCTGCACGCGGCGGCATCGACGCGGAGACGCTGACCCGCGCCGAGGAGCGCGCGGCGCTGGAGCTGCGCTCGACCTACCGCGCCGTCACCGCCGCGGACTTCACGTTCTTCGCCGAGGAGAACCGCCGCGTCGCGCGGGCCGTCTGTGTCGAGTCCGAGGACGGCGTCGCGGTGCACATCCTGCCGATGAGCAGCGAGAACACCGCGGCACCGGCGCGGGCCGAGCTCATCCCGCCCCAGGACCTGCGCGACGAGGTCAAGGCCGAGCTCGACCACCGGCGCCTGCTCGGCAGCCCGCCGATCCCGGTCCTGCCGGTCGCCCTCGTCTGGGTCAGCGTCGAGGTCCACGTGCGCGTGGCCGCCGGTACTGACGTGCAGGCCGTCCAGCGCTCCATCGAGGACCGCCTGCACGGCTACCTGCACCCGTGGACGGGCGGATCGCCGGACGGCCGGGGAAGTGGCTGGCCGTTCGGGCGGTCGCTGACGGAGGGCGAGCTCTACGGCCTCGTCCAGGGCGTCTGCCACGTCGAGGCCGTGACGAGCCTGAGCCTGTACCGCTTCGACCCGGCCACGAAGCGCAACGAGGAGGCCCCGAGCGGGCCGACCGTCCAGCTCGGGCCCGCCGCCACGATCGTCTCGGGGACGCACAGCGTGCTCGCCCAGTCGCTGGAGGGCGTGCTGCTATGAGCCTGCCCCCGGCCAGCCTCCCGGTCGCCCCGCCGACGGCATCCGAGCGCGCGTACCTGCGCGCCGGGCTGCCGACGCTGTATCGCGAGCCGGGGTCGCTGGCGATCGGCTTCGTCGGCGCGCTCGAGGAGGTCCTCGATCCGGTTGTCGCGCTGCTCGACAACCTCCACGCCCACCTGGACGCCGACCTCGCGCCGCCGCGGCTGCTCGACGCGATCGCGTCGTGGCTGGGGCTGTTCATCGACGACGAGGTCGATGTCCGCGCCCGCCGCGAACTCGTCAAGAGCGCGATTGCGCTGGCGCCGGAGTTTCGCGACTCGGACGGGCGCCTCCAGAAGCGCGGCGCGAAGGGCGGCATCATCCGCCAGCGCGGGACGCGGGACGGCCTCGAGCTCGCGCTGCGCCTCTCCTTCCCGCGGCTCGGGCTCACGGTGCAGAACGCCGGAACGGTGGCGATCGGCGCCGACGGTGAGGAGTGGGCCCCGCCGGCCGGGACGTTCGTCGTGCACAGCGCGGTTGCGCCGAACGCCCGCCAGCGCCAGGCGATCGATCGCATCGTCCGCGACATGAAGCCCGTCGGCGTCTCCTACCTCGTCGCCGCGCCCGCAGCCGCGGCCGATGGCGACGACGACGGCAGCGAGACGGGCGCGCCATGAGGCTGTGCTCGTGCGGCGAGCAGAACCCCGACGACCGTCGCTACTGCTTCTGCGGAGCGTCGCTGATCCCCGACGCGCAGCCGCCCGCGACGACGCCCGCGGCCCCGGCCGAGGCGCCGGACCGGGCGACGACCCAGGTGCTGGCGCACGCGGTCAGCGCGCAGGGAAGCGTTGAGTCGCCGACGATCTCGGTGCGCCAGACCGTCGTGCTGCTGCTGCGCCTCGGCGACGGCGAGCGCCACCTCAACCCCGACGAGCCGCCGCCGCGGCTGACGGTCGCGGCCGGCGGGCGCGTCTCACTGCGCGCGCTCGTGCGCAACCAGGGCACGAACGTCGACAACTACGACCTGCGCATCGAGGGCGCCGACCCCGCGTGGTGGACCGTCGCCCCCGGGACCGTCGACCTCATCCCGTTCGGCACGCACGACGGCTACGAGCAGGAGGTCGAGGTCCAGCTGCACCCGCCGCGCTCGCCGCTGGCCGAGGCCCGCGACTGGGAGCTGACGCTCGTCGTGCGCTCACGCTGGACCTCGGCCGACGTCGCGACCGTGCGGATCCTCATGGAGATCGAGCCCTACGCGCAGCTCGGCGTGCGGGTACGCCCGCAGATCGCGTCGGGCCGCAGAGAGGCGCCCTTCATCTCGCGCGTGCACAACGCCGGGAACGCGCCGGTCATCGTCGCGCAGGCCGGTGTCGATCCGGGCGACCTGTGCCTTGTGAAATTCGCCGCACCGGAGCTCGAGCTGCTGCCTGGGCGCGTCGTCGACGTCCCGCTCACGGTGCGCGCGAGACGGCCGATCTGGATCGGCCGCCCGCTCGATCATCGCTTCGAGGTCTCCGCGGCCGCCGCCGAGCCCGAGGAGGTCCAGCAGACCGCGCCCGGGATCTTCCGCCAGCGCCCGTGGCTGCCGTGGTGGCTGGCGATCGTGCTGCCGCTGCTCGTCATCGCGATCATCGCGCTGATCGCGCTGCTCGGCGGCGACGGCGCGAAGGCCGCGCGCCTCGTGACGGTGCCGAACCTCGCGAACGCGCCGAACCGCCTCACGGCCGAGCAGCGGCTGCAGAAGCGCGAGCTGACCCTGTCGTCCGAGCCGGCCACGCGCAAGCACAAATCCCTGCAGAAGTGGGCCATCTCGCCGAAGGCGAAGAAGCTGCGGCACGTGCAGCGCCGCCACGCGGGCAAGCTCGTGCCCGCGTTCGCGATCATCGCCCAGAGCCCGCCTCCGGGCGCGAAGGTCCCGCCCGGCACGGAGGTCGCGATCCAGGTGCAGCGGCCGCGCCGGATGATCGTCCCGCGGCTGACGGGGATGACCGCGGCGAACGCCGAGAAGCGCCTCATGGAGCGCAACCTCTCGCTCGGCAACGTCACGCCCGAGCCCGATCCGACGTTCCGGGTCGTCAGCCAGATCCCCAAGCCCGAGACGCTGCGCCGGCGCGGCACCGCGGTGGACATCCACCTGGCCCTGCCGAAGAAGAAAAAGAAGAAGAAGACGACGACGACGAACGCGAGCAAAAACGCGGCCGCACGTGCCGGCGATGGCAAGGCCAAGAAGGTGAAGGTCCCCGCCATCGAGAGCGTCCGGCTCTCGGTCTACGCGCGCAGCCTGCGCAAGGGCGGCCTGCGCCGCCACACCGTCCGTAAGATCAGCACCCGCCCGCGCGGCGCCGTGCTGGCGACGACGCCGAAGGCCGGCACGCGGGTGAAGCGCGGCACGAATGTGCGCGTCGTCGTCTCCGCCGGCTTCCCCCGGCTGGCGTACAACAACGCGCGCAACGTCATGGTCGTCGGCGGCGCGGCGGGCACGTCGCCGAAGGCCTTCGCGATCGGGCCGCCCGCCCGCACGGAGCCGACGTGGACGCCCGCGGCCGAGCGCGTCGCCTACCGGGCCGGAGACGCGCTCTTCTTCGCGCAGGTCGGCCGCCGGGCGGCGCCCCGGCTGATCACCCCGGTCGCCTCCAGCGCGTCCTTCGCCAACCCGGCGTTCTCGCCGTCGCGCCAGCGCAACGTGCTGGCCTTCGTCCGCCGCGGGGAGCTCGACGCCCTCTGCCTGTCGGCGGTCGGGCGGCGACGAGCACGCACGCCCCACTGCCAAGCGGTCCCGGGCTGGACCCTCGGCCGGATCTCGTGGGCGCCCGACGGCATGACGATGCTCGTGGCCGCCGCGCGGCGCGACCACCCAGAGCGCTTCGGCCTGCTGCGATTCTCCAGCAAGAAGCCGTTCTCGGTGCGCGCGGACCTGTGGATCCCCGAGCCGGGCCTCGTGACGCCATGGTCGGACGGCCACGGTGTGCGCGCCGCGAGCATCTCGCCCGACGGCCGCCGGCTCGCCGCGATCTCGAACCTCGGCGGCGCCAGCTTCCGGCTGGCCATCACGACGATCGGCGACCTCGAGCTCGAGCACGCCGACCTGCTGCGCGTCGTGGCCTGCGACGTGGTGTGGCGACCGGACGGCGCGGAGGTCGCCGTCGTCCAGGCCGGCCCGACGTGCGCCGGCGAGCTGGGGTCGATCGGGCGCCTCGTCCCGGAGGACCCGGCGCGCGTCGCGACGCTTGTCGTCCAGGGCGAGCACCCCGTCTGGGAACCGATGAATCTGGAGGCAGACTGATGGCGCGAGACGTCCTCAACTCGTTCTCGACGGCCGAGATCGTCGTGCTCGCCATCGGCGGCATGGTCGTCCTCACTCTGACCGCGGTCGTGCTGGCACGGCGGCTCTTTCCGAAGCTCGCCGACGGGGAGTTCGAGCCGGTCGCCGACAGCCTGCGCGTCGTCTACGAGCTGATCTTCGCGCTGATCCTCGCGTTCGTCATCGCCGCGGTCCTCGACGAGATGGGCAACGCCGAATCGACCGTCGCCTCAGAAGCGACAGCGATCTCCCAGCTCGTGCGGCTGAACGAGGCGTTTCCCGAAAAGGAGAAACGGCGCCTGGACAACGCCGTCGAGCACTACGTGCTGCACGTGGGCACGGACGAGTGGAAGACGATGAAGGACGGCGACCCGAGCCCACGGGCCGCCGCCGCGCTGGAGGGCGTGTACGCCGAGTACCGCGAGCTGACGCCGCGGGGCGACGTGCAGAACGAGAACTACAGCCAGGCCCTGTCAAAGCTCGACGACGTCGCATCCGCGCGGCGCGAGCGCCTGAACATCGCGGCCGCCGACCTTCCGGCCTTGCTGCGCGTGCTGGTCATCGTGGGGCTTGTCCTGCTGCTCGTGCTCGAATACCGCCCGCAGCTGTCGCGCATCCCGGGACTCGTCTTCATGGGGATGCTCGCCGCCGTGGTCACGGCGTCCTACCTGCTCACCGTCATCCTCAACTACCCGTTCGCCGGCCAGATCTCCGTCGCCAACACGCCGCTCAAACAGGACGCGCTGGCGCAATTCTGGGCCGACGATCTCGCCTACAAGGGCTCGCGCGACAGCGTCAAAGCGCTGACGGCCGAGCACTTCGCCCGGGTATGGAACTCGGACTCGTTCGGAACGCTGGCGATCCGCTGCGGCAAGCCGGTGGCGCAACGGGCGCGGCCGAAGTGCCGCCCCGGCGAGAAGCAGTTCCACGGCGTCTACCGCTACAACGACGGCACCTTCACCGGCCGCATCTCGTCCGACGGCGCCTTCCGCGGGTGGTGGACCGAAACGCCGACGCGCAAGGCCCGCGGCGACGTCGGCCGCGTCGTGTGGACACTGCTCCAGACACCGGACGGCCACCTGATCGTCGGCGACTGGTCATACGCCAGGGAGAAGCTCCAGCCGGGATGGGACCTGCACGAGATCGGCGGCCCCGAGCCACCGGACCTCCAACGGCGCTTCGTCAACGACGAGTTCCTGTACGCGCCGCGTCCGCGATGACCGCGTCAGATCAATCCCTCGCGCACCGCGTGCGCGACCGCGTGCGAGCGGCTGCGCGCCCCGAGCTTCGTGACGACGTCGTGCACGACGTTCTTCACGGTCCGCTCGCTGTAGCTCAGTTCGACGGCGACCTCCCGCGTGGCATGGCCCTGGGAGATGAGCCGCAGCACCTGGCGCTCGCGGTCGGTCAGGCGCGACAGCGACAGGCCGCGCGGCTCGAGGACCTCGCGCGATACGCGCGTCAGCCCGTGCAGGAGCTGCGTCAGGACGGCCGCGGGCATGACTCCGGAGCCCGCCAGCGCCGCATCGACGCCGGCGGCGAGCGCATCGGGCGCGAGCGACTCCTTGGAGAGCAGGCCGATCGCCCCCGCCTCGACCACCGCGAGGACGTCGTGCTCGCCGCATGTCGGGCTGCAGGCCAGGACGGGGATCCGCAGGCGGTCGCTCGCCTGGCGGATGAAGGTCAGCGTGTCGGGGCCCGTCGGATCGACGATCACGAGGTCCACGTCGCGCAGGCGCGGATGCGCCCACGCGTCCTGCGGCGCGTCGCAGTCGGCGACGAACTCCACGCCGTCGTTCGCCTCCAGGCACGTCACCATGCCCCGCCGATAGATCCGATGATGATCGACGATGAACAGCTTCGCGCCCGACCCTCGCACCCCGGCCTCCGTTCCCTGCCGATCCTTCCCCACGGCGAGTCTATGCCGGTCAATCGGCTCGGGTCAACCTAGGGTTTCGTGCCTCCCGTCCTCACCACGAACGCCGTGATCATGTGCAATCACGCGGGCGTCGTCACACCAATTCCCGGTCAGACGCAGGTCCTCATGGCGGGCGGCGTCGTCCTGTGCGAGCCCGACCTCGTGGGCGCACCGATCGCGGGCTGCACGCAACCGATCACGCCGACCTCGAAGCCGTGCACGGCGGTGCTGAGCACGCTGCCCGGATCGTCGGCGCCCAACGTCCTCGTGGCGGGCCGGCCCGCGTATCTCGTGACGCTGAGCGGCATCACGGACGGGGTGCCGCCCGGCACGATCACCGTCACCGTTCCCGGCCAAGTCATCGTGCAGGCCTAGCTGGCGACACCCACGGCGAGACTGAACACAAGTTCACGAAAGCGACGGGAAACGCCGCTCGGCGGGGATAACATCGCGCGATGGCGGTGAACGCACGATCACAGGACGGCACCGCAAACGGCGGCACCCGCGAGCGCATCCACGACGCCGGGCTGACGCTCTTCAACGACCGCGGCTACACCGGCACGACCGTCCGCGAGCTCGCGGACGCCTGCGGCCTGACGCCGGGCGCGATCTACAACCACTACGCCTCCAAGGAGGCGCTGCTGTTCGCGATCGTCGATCGCGTCCACGATCTCGCCGACGCCGTGCTCGCCGAGACGCTGCGCGGCGTCGGCAGCGACCCGGTCGACCAGCTCCAGGCGCTGGCGAGCGCGTTCACGGCGTTTCACATCTCCCGCCCGCGCGAGACGCGCGTCGCCAACCGCGACTACATCTACCTGCCGGCCGGCCAGCGCGACAGCATCGTGCGCCGCCGGCGGCGCGTCCGGGCGCTGTTCGCCGACGTGCTGCGCGAGGGCGAGCGGCGCGGCAGCTTCTCGCTCGGCGAGCTTGACAGCGACGACGCCGTGCAAGCCGCGAGCATGGCGATCCTCAACATGGTCGTGCTCGTCGCCGAATGGTTTGATCGCGCCGGCCCGCGCAGCCCGCAGGACATCGCCGCGCTGCACGGACGCCTCGCGCTGCGGATCGCCCGCGGCGCCGGCGCGGTCAGCGCGAGTCCGGGACGCCCAGCAGGCGCTCGATGAGCGACTGCAGCCCCGCCACGACGGCGCCGACCGTGGTCCCCACCGTGTTGACGAGGTTCCCCACTGCGTCCCCGAGCGTCGGCGTGGGCGCAACCGGCGGGCCGGCCTGCTGCGGCGGGGGTGGAGGCGGCGCGACCGCGGGCGGCGGCGCCGCGACCGGCGGCGGCGGCGCAATGCCCGCAGGCGGTGGCGGCGGCGGCGCGGCCGTGTTCGGGCCCGATCCCGCGCCCGGCGTGCCCGCGCCGGTCCGAGCAGGCGCGCCCGCGGCTGCACGCGGCGCCGGCCGGTCGGCGGGTGCCACGGGCGCGGCGCGCGGATCCTCGGTCGCCGACGGGCCCGCGAGGGTCGCCTCGGGCGCACCCGGACCGGCGACGAGCTGGCCCAGCGACCCGAGCCCGCCCAGGCCGCCCGATCCGACCGCGAGGACGACGAGTGCCAGCAGCAACGCGACGGGCACGATGGCGGCGGCCGTCCCGGCCCCGAGCAGCTGGCGCAGCCATGCGCCGACGGTATCCATGCACCGATGATAGGTCCCACCGACAAGCGCACAGGACGACTGTCGCTCGCGCGCACGTTGCGGGTCTCGCTGCTCGGGCTGACGATCGTGCTGGCGATCATCGGCGCATTCGGTGTCGCCGCGCTGTACGACTCGCGCCAGCAGTACGAGGACAGCCTGACCGAAACGTCGGCCGTCGAGGTCGGCGCGGCGAACCTCCTGACGGCGACCGTCGCGCTCGAGGCGAACCTCGGGCGCCAGCGGTCCCAGCGCGCGGCCCGGTTCGTGCAGGACGCGGCGCAGAGCTTCGACCGCGTCGCGAACCGCGTCTCCGGACTCGCCGACGGCGACGGGCCCAGCGAGACCAGCGTGCGGCGCGTCGAGCCGGCCAGGCAACACGCGGTCGCGCTGGCCGAGCACCCCACGACCGCCACGGCGCGCCGTGGCGCGCGGCGTGCGCTGCCCGCCGTGCGCGCCGCCGCGGCGGGCCTCGCCGCCCGCCAGCGCGTCCGGCGCGACGATGCCCGCGAGCACGCGACGAACCGCTCGCGCGCCGCCCTCATCGCGATCGGCGGGGGCTCCGGCCTGGCGCTCGTGGCCGTGCTCGCCTTCCTCACGGTCCTCATCCGGACGATGCGCAAGCCGCTCGACGAGCTCGTCGGCGCCACCCGGCGCATGGCGGCAGGCGACCTCTCCGTGCGCGTCGAGGCCAGCGGCCCGCAGGAGCTGTCGGCACTCGGCGAGTCGTTCAACATCATGGGCAGAGACCTCGCGACGGCCGGCGAGCGCATCGAGGCCCAGCGCCATCGCCTCGCCACGACGATCGAGAGCCTCGGCGACGGCCTGGTCATCTGCGACGGCCAGGACCGCGTGACGGCGCTGAACCCGCGCGCGTTCGCGCTCGTCCCGGCACTGCGCGTCGGCGCGACCGCTCACGGGCCAAACGTCCCGCTGCCGCAGCTCGCCGACGCGCTCGCCAGCGAGGTCATGGTCGAGCACGACGCGGCGACGATCGCGATCACCGCCGCGCGCCTGGCGGGTCCGGAGGGCGGCGTCGTGTGGACGTTGCGCGACATCACCGAGCGGGCGCGGCTGGAGCGGGCCAAGAGCGACTTCGTCGCGACGGCGTCGCACGAGCTGCGCAGCCCGCTGACGTCGATCAAGGGCTTCATCGAGCTGCTCGGCGCGACGAACACCGAGAACCTCACCGAGCGCCAGCTCGAGTTCATCCGCATCGCGCTGGGATCGACGGACCGCCTCGTCGACCTCGTCAACGACCTGCTCGACGTCGCGCGCATCGAGTCCGGCCAGTTCGAGATCCACCCGCGCAGCACGGACCTGCGCCAGACGGTCGAGGAGGTCGCCGAGCTCATGCAGCCACGCCTGTTGGACAAGCGCCAGGAGCTCGTCGTCGATATCCGCGAGCCGCGTCCGCCGGCGCTCGTCGATCCGGCGCGCGTGCGCCAGATCGTCACGAACCTCGTGACCAACGCCCACCAGTACACCGCCGAGGGCGGGAAGATCACCGTGCGCCTCGAGGGCGACGCCGCCGCGACGCGCATCGCGGTGTCGGACACCGGGCGCGGCATGACCCCCGACGAGGTGGAGCGCGTGTTCGATCGCTTCTTCCGCGGCGAGTCCGACGAGCGCCGCGGGCCGGGCACCGGCCTGGGCCTGTCGATCGTGAAGTCGCTCATCGACATGCACGGCGGCACGATCAGCGTCGACAGCCGGCCCGGCGCCGGCACGACGTTCACGGTCGGGCTGCCGGCCGCTCCGGCTGGGACGGGCGCGCCGGCGCCCGCGCTCGGCGATCGCCGCGTGCTCGTCGTCGACGACGAGCCGGCGATCACGGAGCTCGTCGCGCAGCAGCTCGAGCCGCTGGGCGTGCAGACCGTCCGCGTGCACTCCGGCCAGGAGGCGCTCGAGCGCCTGCGGGCCGAGCGCTTCGACGCGATGACGCTCGACGTCCTCATGCCCGGCATGAGCGGCATCGACGTGCTCAACCACGTGCGCGCCAACCCGGCGTCGCGCGACCTGCCGATCGTGTTCGTGTCGGTCTCCTCGACGCTGGCCCAGCTCAGCGGCCAGTGGTCGGTGCCCAAGCCGATCGACCGCCAGCGCCTCACCGACGTCCTGGACTCCGCGATCCACGCGCAGCGCACGCGCGTGCTCGTCGTCGCCCCGGAGTCCGTGCGGCGCGAGCTCACACCGTGGCTGGACCAGCTCGGCATCGCCTACCGCTGGGAGACCGACGCCGGCGGCGCGGCGCTGGCCGGGCGCGAGGAGCTCTTCGAGGTCGCGCTCGTCAACGCCGACCTCGCCGCGGCCCCCGCGGTGATCGAGACGCTGCAGCTGCGCGGGCGCCGCGACGACCACTCGGTCGTGCTGTTCTCGACGGCCGGCGGGAGCGGTGCGGCACCGGGTGGCACGGGCGCGCCGGTGCTCCCGGTGCGTCAGGCTGTCGAGGCGTTGCGGCGCGTGCTCGACGGCGCACGCGGTCCTGGGAGAAGATGACACGCACATGACCGCCCGCGAGGAGTTGCCCAGCCGTATCGAGGAGCTCGAGCGCCAGCTCGCGATGCGCGAGCGCCAGGCGGCCGACAAGGAGCTGCAGCTCGAGCGCTACGCCGCGGACCTGCGCGAGACGTTCAAGCAGGAGCGCGCCCGCTCCCAGCAGCTGCGCGAGTCCTACATGCTCACCGTGCGCGCGCTCGCGAGCGCCGTCGAGGCGCGCGACGCCTACACGGGCCGCCACGCCGAGCGCGTCGCCGCGTACGGCCTGCAGATCGCGCAGGCGTGCGGCATGCAGATCGCCGACGAGCCGCAGATCGAGTTTGGCTTTCTGCTGCACGACGTCGGCAAGGTCGCGGTGCCCGATGCGATCCTCTTCAAGCCCGGGCCACTGACGTCGATCGAGCGTGCGGTCATCGAGCAGCACCCGATAACGGGCACGGAGATCGTGCGCGACATCGAGTTCCTCGGCGCGGCTCGCGACGTCATCCGCTCACACCACGAGCGCTGGGACGGCGGCGGCTATCCCGACGGACTGGCGAACAGCGACATCCCGCTGTCGGCGCGGGTGTTCGCCGTCGCCGACACCCTCGACGCGCTCACCACGCAGCGCCCCTACCGCGCCGCTTCGTCGTTCTCCGAGGCGCGCGCGATCATCGAACAGGAGTCCGGCGCGCACTTCGACCCGGACGTGGTCGCCGCCTACAGCGACGTCGACGACCGCATGATCGAAGACATCCGCAGGACGATCGGGTAGTAATCAGGATCTGTGAGCGATCGCCACGCAGTCCTGATCGTCGATGACGACCCGTTCATCCGCAAGCTCATCGTCACGACGCTCGAGGGCGTGGCGGAATTCGACCTGCACGAGGCCTCCGACGGGCTGAAGGCCGTCGAGGCGGCGACGCGCGAGCCGCCGCGGCTGGTGTTCCTCGACATCGACATGCCGCGCCTGGACGGGATCGAGGCCTGCCGCCAGTTGCGCGCGCTGCCGGGGATGGCGACGGCGACGATCGTCATGCTCACCGCCGCCGTCGAGGACTCCGCCCGCGGCCGTGCCAACGAGGCCGGCGCGAACTACTTCCTGACCAAGCCCTTCTCGCCGCTCGAGCTCCTGCGGCTCGTCGACGAGCTCGGGCGGTAGCCGCCGCTCAGCTCAGCTCAGCTGACGAGCCGCAGGTGGCGCAGCTCGGTGTCGCGCTCGAGCCGGGCGAGGCCGCGGGCGCGCGTCGGGCCGATGCTTCCCACGGGCATCTCCAAAAGATCGCCGAGCTGCTGGTAGTCGAGGTTGGGCTGCGCCATCAGCAGCGTCACGACGCGGCGCTGGCGCTCGGGCAGCGTCCGCACGGCGCGCATGAACACGGCGTGGCGCTCGTCGGCGAGCACGACGGCTTCCGGCGTCAGCTCCGGGGACTCGCCCAGATCCGGATCGTCGGTGAGCCGCTCGCGCGTCTGTGCCTGCAGCAGGCGCAGCGCCTGCCGGCGCACCGTCGTCGCCAGCCAGCCCGCCACGGCGGCGGGCTCGCGCAGGCGCCCGATGTGCGCGTACAGCAGCGCCCAGGTCTCCTGGACGACGTCCTCGACGTCGTGCGTCGAGAGCCGGTAGCCGCGGGCGGTCTTGCGCAGCGCCGGGTCGAAGCGCTCGACGAGGGCGGTCCAGGCGGCGGGATTGCCGCGGCGGGCCGCGTGGACGAGCGCGACGAGTCCGTCGCCGGTCTGATCGCCTCCCGTCGGGGCCTGCGTGGCGACTCGATTTCGGCGAGACGGGATCTCGCGCACGACCGGGTATGCGAAACGGTGCGTCCCGACCGGAGCGGCCTTGCTGTGGGTGATGTCGGCTGTGGCGGTCACGTCGAGAGCGACTTTCCGAGGACGCGCTTGCAGCGCGCTTGCAACCCGGCAAAAAAACCCTCGTGGCCCCGCAGGACGGGGTAGTTTTCGCGCGAGGTAGATGGAATTTCGAATACTCGGCCCGATCGACGTCCACGGCGAGGAAGGAGCCGTGGCGCTGGGTGGCAACAAGCCCCGCGCGGTCCTGGCCGTCCTTCTGCTGCATGCCAACGAGCCCGTGAGCGCCGAGCGGCTCGCGCTCGCCCTGTGGGGCGAGGACGCTCCGGGCAGCGCCGTCAAGACCGTCCAGGTGCACGTCTCGCGCCTGCGCAAGGCGCTCGGCGACCCGGACATCGTCGAGACCTCCGCCGCGGGCTACCGCCTGCGCGTCCGCCCCGGCGAGCTCGATGCCGAGCGCTTCGAGCGGCTCGTCGAGGACGGCCGGCGCGCGTTCGCCTCCGGGCAGCCCGATCATGCGTCGGCCCAGCTGAACAGCGCGCTGGCGCTGTGGCGCGGCCCGGCGCTCGCCGAGCTGACCGCCGAGCCGTTCGCCGCCGCGGAGATCGCCCGCTTGGAGGAGCAGCGCGTGGCGGCGGTCGAGGCGCGCGTCGAGGCCGACCTCGCGGCGGGCCGGCACGACCAGGTCGTGGGTGAGCTGCAGCAGCTCGTCAAGGACAACCCGATCCGCGAGCGGCTGGCCGGCCAACTGATGCTCGCGCTGTACCGATGCGGACGCCAGTCGGAGGCACTCGAGGCGTACGCCGCGGCGCGCAGCACGCTGATCGACGAGATCGGTGTCGAGCCGGGGCCGGAGCTGCGACGGCTGCAGGACGCGATCCTGCGCCAGGATGACGCGCTCGAACCCCAGCCGCTCGCAGCCGAGCTTCCCAGCGAGCTCGACGCGGCGACCGCGCCGTCGCTGATCGGGCGCGACGCCGAGCTGATCTGGCTGCAGGACCGGTGGATGCGTGTCTGCGACGGCGCCGGCACGCTGGTGACGATCATCGGGCCGCCGGGGAGCGGCAGGACCCGGCTGGCAGCCGAGCTCGCCGGCGAGTGCAATCGCTCCGGTGCCTCGGTCGTCTACGTCAGCGCAGCGGGGCGCGCCGAGGCGGTGCTCGCCGCGCTTGATCACAGCACGGCTGCGACGCAGCCGACGCTGCTGGTCGTCGAGCACGCCGATCGCGCCGGCGCCGAGGTGCTCGACCGGCTCGAGGCGCTGCCGGACGCGCTGGCGGGCCTGCCGCTGCTCGTGCTCGCGACCGGCGTCAACGCCGAGCCGCTGGCCCGGCTCGGCGCCGATGACTCGCTGACGCTGCAGCCGCTGGACGCCGAGGCGGTCTCGCAGATCGCCTCGAGCTACGCGCCCGGCCTGGATCGCGACGAGGTGCCGGCGGGCTGGCTGCTCGAGGCGAGCGGCGGCGTGCCGCAGCGCGTGCACGAGGTCGCCGGGCAATGGGCGCGCCGCGAGGCCGCGCGCAAGGTCGGGGCCGTCGCCGGCCGCGCGGCCGCGGGCCGCGCCGAGCTGCGCTCGATCGAGGCCGAGCTGACCGGGGACGTCGTCGAGCTGCAGGCGACGCGCGAGCGGATCATCGTCTCAGACGACGAGGACGCGCCCGTCGTCTGCCCGTTCAAGGGCCTCGCGTCCTTCGACGTCGCCGACGCGCAGTACTTCTTCGGGCGCGAGCGCCTCGTGGCCGAGCTCGTCGCGCGGCTCGTCGGCGCGCCGCTGCTCGCCGTCGTCGGGCCGTCGGGCAGCGGCAAGTCGTCGGTCACCAAGGCGGGCCTGCTGCCGGCGCTGGCAAGCGGCGTCCTGCCGGGTAGCGACGGCTGGACGCAGGTGCTGATGCGGCCGGGCGAGCATCCGCTCGCTGGACTGCGCAGCGCGATGGCAGGCGTCGACGACGCCGCGCAGGTCATCGTCGCGGTCGACCAGTTCGAGGAGACGTTCACGACGTGCCGTGACGAGGACGAGCGCGCCGCGTTCATCGCGGAGCTCGTCGCCCTGGCCGGCGACCGTGAGGGCGCGGTCGTCGTCATCGCGCTGCGCGCGGACTTCTACGGGCGCTGCGCGACCTACAACCGACTGTCCGAGCTGGTCGCCGCAAACCACGTGCTCGTCGGCGCAATGCGCCGCGACGAGCTGCGCCGGGCGATCGAGCGGCCGGCCCAGCGCGCGGGCCTGCGCGTCGATTCCGACCTCGCCGACGCCCTCGTCGCCGACGTCAAGGACGAGCCGGGCGCGCTGCCGCTGCTGTCGACGGCGCTGCTCGAGCTCTGGCAGCGGCGCGACGGGCGACGCCTGCGCTACGCGACCTACGAGCAGACGGGCGGCGTCCGCGGCGCGGTCGCGCGGCTCGCCGAGGACGCGTTCGGCCAGCTCGATGCCGACCAGCAGAAGATCGCGCGCAGCGTCCTCATGCGCCTCGCCGGCGAGGGCGCAGCGGGCGCCGTCGAGCGCCGCCGCGTCGCGCTGGCCGAGCTCGAGACCGAGCGCAACGAGGACGTCGCGCGCGTCGTCGCCCTGCTGACCGACCGCCGCCTGCTGACCGTCAGCGAGGGCACGATCGAGTTCGCCCACGAGGCGCTGCTGCGCGAATGGCCGCGCCTGCGCGGCTGGATCGACGAGGACCGCGACGGCCTGCGCATCCAGCGCAGCCTCAGCGCCGGCGCGGCCGAGTGGGAGCGCCTCGGGCGCGACGACAGCGCGCTGTACCGCGGCGCCCGGCTCGCCGAGGTGCGCGAGTGGCACGCCGCGCAGCGCCCGGCGCTCAACGCGAGCGAGCGCGGGTTCCTCGATGCGAGCGAGGCACGGCGCGCGCGGGAGCGCGCACAGGCACGCCGGCGGCTGGTGCTGGCGTTCTCCGGGCTGGCCACGGTGCTCGTGGCGATCGCGATCGTCGCGATCGTGGCGATTTCGAACAGCCGCGAGGCCAAGCGCCAGCGCGACGTCGCGGCGTCCCGGGCGATCGCCGCGCGGTCGGTCGACTTCGTCGACACCGATCCGCGGTTGAGCCTTGCCCTCGGCT
Source organism: uncultured Actinomycetes bacterium (assembly GCA_963705315.1). GTDB lineage: Bacteria > Actinomycetota > Thermoleophilia > Solirubrobacterales > Solirubrobacteraceae > CADCVQ01. The sequence continues at coordinate 1,743,868 of OY970068.1, read as the reverse complement.
TGGAGGCAGTGAAGCGCCAGGGCACCGACGAGGCACAGAACGCGCTGCGGCAGGCCACACTCGCTGACCGGACGCGGGGGGTCTGGAAGGTATCGGACACCGGGCAGGCATCGGACGTGACCGCAAGCCCCAACGGCGAGCTGTTGGCGACCGCCGGCGAGGACGGCACCGTTCGCATCCGGAGAGTCCGCGACGGGCGCATGGTGAGAACGATCATGGCCGGCGGCGAGGCGCTCGCCGTCAGCTTCCGCCCGGACAGCCGGCAGCTCGCGATCTCAAACCGAAACGGGGAGGTCGCGCTCGCTGACGTGCGCACGGGCGAGCGCGATGTCGTGCTCACGCGCTCTGCAGAGGGGCGCGTCTGGAGCCTGCAGTTCAGCCGCGACGGCCGGCGCCTGCTCGTCGGGGCCAACGACGGCACCGTGGGCATCCTTGCGCTCCGAGGCGAGCGCAAGCTCAGCATCCTGCCCGGCGGCGGCGCGTCGCGGGCCGTCGCGCGCTTCTCTCATGACGAGACGATGATCGTCGCCGCCAGCCTCGACGGCTTCGCGCAGATCTGGCCGGCCTCAGGCGGTCCCGCAGCAACGCTGTCGCACGGGCCAGCCGTGCTCGGCGCCGAGTTCAGCCCCGATGACAAGCGGGTGGCGACAACGGATCTCGCTGGAGTGGTCCGTGTGTGGAACCCGCGGAATCCCGGAACGCCGGTTCTCAAGACGCAAGTCGACGAGGAAGGACTGGGCTCCGCGAGCTTCAGCTCCGACGGGGACCGGCTCGTGACGGCAGGGCAAGACGGCGTCGTACGCGTCGTGAACGTGCGCGACGGAAACGTGCTCGCCGAGCTGAAGGGCCATTCTGGCCCTGCGATCGATGCCGACTTCATCCGTGGCCACGACGTCATCGTGAGCGTGGGCGAGGACGGGACGCTGCGTCGGTGGGCGGCGCTCCCTGTGAGCGCCGTACGTGTCGCGAAGGTGCCAGGTCGCCCGAGCTTCCGTCCGGACGGCAAGCGCGTGATCAGCGGCGGCGAAGACGGCACGGTGCGTGTCTGGAATCCCGCCAACGGTACGACGTCGAGCTGGCGCCCGCACGACGCGCCCAGCGAGGCCGTGTATTCAGGTGACGGCCGCCGCATCCTCAGCGGGGCGCTGATCACCGCCACACCGCCGCCCCAGGGCACGATCCGCCTGTCACCGGCCGACGGCGGAACGCCTCAGGTGGTCCCGTTCGTTGCCAATGACGCGCTCGGGCTCGCGATCGACGGCACCGGATCACGCGTCGCGCTGTCGACCTACGACGAGCCTCCCGTCATCGAGCGCCCGGATGGATCCGGACGCGTGCAGCTCCGCGGCCACGCGGCTGAGGTGTATGGGCTGGCATTCAGTCCCGACGGCAAGCACGTCGTCAGCGCCTCCGAGGACGGGACGGCGCGCATCTGGAACGCGACCACCGGACGGCAGGAGCGCGTGCTGCGCCACGACACACCCGTCATCCACGCCCGCTTCAGCCCCGACGGCCGCCACGTGGCCACGGCCGCGAGCGACGGAACCGTGCGTGTCTGGTCGGTGAGCGGCGGACGTGCGGTCGTGCATTACGGGCATATCGGCGAGGTCAGCACCGTGGGCTTCGACCGCACCGGTACACGGGTGGTCAGCGCAGGAACCGACGGCACGGTGCGAATCTGGGACGCCGGCGGCGGTGAGACGCTCGTCGTGCTGCACGATCACGGCGCGAACGCCCTGGGCGCAAGCTTCAGCCCGGACGGCAAGGACATCGTCAGCGCGGGCGAGGACGGCGTGACGCAGATCACGCGCTGCGAGGTATGTGGTGCGATCGACGACGTGCTCGAGTTGGCACGGTCGCGCCCCGCCCGCGCACTGAGCTCGGCCGAGCGGGAGCGACTGCTGCCAGACGATCGTTGACCGGCGCGGCCCTACTGATATGGACGCGCGTTTGTCAAGGGCCCAGCACCGGATGCCCGCGGCGGGGGCGGGCATCGTGTCGGTCAAGGGGGCGGCGGGTCCGGCGTGTGCGCGACGCGCGGTCAGACTGATATGCGCGGATCCTTCTCGGCCGCAGGACCGGTTTCGTCGTGAGGGCCCGCTGTCTAGGATCGAGCGTCACCGCTGAAAGGGCTGCTCATAGTAGGACCGCGGATGCTCTCGCGCGTGGGTGCCGGATGGTTCCCGCCGCCGCCTTGACCGACGTGGTGCCGGCCGGTTCAGTCGGCGTTCGCGGTGGCCCAGCAGAAGCCGGCGAGCTCGCGCGCGACGGCGACGGCGACGATCGTGCGGTGCTTGCCGCGCTCGGCGTCCAGGCGTCGCCAGGTGCGGTGCAGGCGTTGCTGAGCGTGCCAGCTGATCGCGATGACGTGCGCGGGCTGCCCGGCCTGGCGGCGCTTGAGCGCCTGGCCCTTGGCCGGTGCTCGGCGGTAGTGCCAGGCCGCTTCGACCAGCAGCCGGCGGCCGTGCCCGCTACCGGTCTTCGTGATCGAGCCCTGCCGGCGCGATGCGCCGCTGCTGTCCTCGGAGGGAACGAGCCCGAGGTAGCTCATCACGTGCCCGGCCTTGGGGAAGCGAGCCCAGTCGCCGATCTCGGCGCACAGCCCGACGGCCGACAGGGTGTCGATGCCGCGCAAGCAGCGCAACCGGCCGATCGTGTCCGCCCACGGCGAGGCGGGGATCAGCTCATCGATCGCGGCCTCGAGCGTGGCGCGACGCACGAGCAGCGCGTCGATCGCGCCGAGATAGTCCAGCATGGTGACCTGCGCGCCACGGTCAGCGAGATCGACCTTCTCAAGCCACGCGCGGTGATGCGTCGTCCACGCCCCCGCGGTCCCGTCAAGCGCACGTCGTGACGCAGCAGCAGCTTGCTCATGCGGTGGCGCGCGCGCATCAGGTCACCGCGGATGTCCTCGCGTGCGCGCACGAGATCGCGCAGCGCCTCCTCCTGCGTGCTCGAGACGCGAACCGCGTGCAGCCCGTCGATCATCAGCAGCCGCAACAACCGCTGCGCGTCACGCTGGTCGGTCTTCACCCGGTCACTGGACGGCCGCTCGATCTTGCCCGGCGCCGCGATCACGCACTGCACGCCAGCAGCCGTCAGCGCCCGCGAGAGCCCGAACCCGGTCGGCCCGGCCTCATAGGCCACGCGCGTCGGGCCCGGCAAGCCCGCGCAGAACGCAACGACGTCGCTCGTCTCGCCCGCCAACCGCCGCACCCGCATCTCGCCGGTGGCGCGATCCATCGTCGCCGCGGCGACGCTCGCGCGGTGAACATCAAGCCCCGCCCAACTGCGAACCTGTGCCATGTCGGCACCCCCATGATTGCGGTCGGGGCCCGGGCCATCCCCGCGCCCTCAACCCGCGCACCTCATGCGCGGGTGCCGACCCTCACATCACAACCGGACGGTCGGGCGGCCGCCCATAGGGTCTAGCCCTGCGGATACCTGCGGGCGGCCGCGTACGGTGTGGCGGTCGGGTCGTCGGCGTGCTCGATCACTTCGTCGGCGAAGTGACATGCCTCGTCCGCTTCGCAGCTCACCACCTGCGCGTCTCGCCTGACCCACACGATGCTCGCGCCGTCGTTGGTGGCAATGCTTCCATCGGCGCGTGTGCCCGGCTGCTGGTAGAGCAGGTCGTCCTTCTTGATTTCCAGCCACTGCTCGTGCCACGGCGAGGTGAAGAGCCGGTAGATACCACCGGTCAGAGGAGTTCCCCTCTCACCTGTGAGTAGCCAGCCGCGAAATGTCACTGCCGTCACACCTTCTGCGACCTTTGCGCCGATCGCGATGGCAACGGGGTCCGGCACGAGCGCGGGAGGGGTGGCCATGTTCAAACTCACATTCAGGGTCGAGGGTCGATTGCGACTGTAGTCCGGTGGTCAACGCACGGTCAAGGCGCGAGCCACCGTGCGGGTATAGAGCGCCCGGCGCCTCTTTTGATACACCGTTCACGTCATTTCAGGGCATCGCGTCACGCCACGGTGGGCGGCGCCACGGACGTCGACGACGCCGTGCTTGTGGCCGCGCCCTGCGATGGCTGGACCGTGCCGCTGCGTGGCGGGCGGCCTTTCGGAGCGAGGCCGCGGTCAGCCGGCTCCGGCGCCTCTCCCTCCGGCCGTGCCGGCGGCGCGCCGGCGCTGACGGCGACCCGGATCTCGCTAAGCCGCGTTTTCACCAGCCCGGCGACGGCCGCACTCACTCCCGCCCGGAGTGGGATCTGCGCAATCTGGCTTCCAGCCGCGGTCTCGCTCACCGCTTGGTGGGCGAGCCGAAGGTCGATCACTCCGGCGACCAGCGAGTGGGCCTCGTCGATTCTCGGCGGCCGCGGCGCAACCGTGCCATCGGGCGCCAGGCGCTTGAAGCCGCGCGCGAGGTTCGCCGCGCCGACCACGCGCGCCACATCTGCCATCGGATGGGTCGGAAACCGCGCGATGACTTCCGCAAGCCGCTCGTTGCCGCGCCGCAGCGCCGAATCGTCCGAGCCCAAGAGCGACATCAGCGTGCCCACCTGCTCATCGCCTGCGATCAGCTGCGCGACGCCGCGATCGGTGCGGGACCCCGGTCTGGTCACGTTGACGGCCGCGACGTTCGACAGCACAACGGGTCCCTCCGCCGGCGCGTAACGGGCCCGCACGAAGTAGCGACCCGGGCGATCGAAGGCGAAGCCGCGTTTTCCGAAGTGGATGAAGGCCTGGTCGCTCACCGGCGCGTCGGCTGCTGTGAGCGTGATCATCTCCTCGCCACGGCAGTGGCGTACCAGCGGCTCGAAGACGAATTCCGTTCCGTCGGGTCGGCGAATCGCGATGTCCACGTTGCCCGGGCGCGGACCCAGTACCGGCGCGACCGCGCGTCCCCGGCGTGCGGTGGCCGACAGGTCGAGACCGACGGTCACGGGGACCTCCTGGAGGATCGTGCGCGGCGCTCGCAGCGCCAACCGCAGGCCAGGATCCTGCGAACTCTCGACATCCCAGCCGGGGGTGCGCGCACGTGCCGCCGCCCCCGCGAACGGCCTGCCGCCCATGATCACCTCCGACTCGAACGCATGGCGCAGATGCACGAGCTCGGGATCATCGAATCCGAAGTCGAACACCGGCCAGAACGCGTCCGCGCCACCCGGGAAGAGCTCCGGGTAATTCATCCATGAGCGTGCGTCCGGGCGGCTTGGGATCGGCGGCTGGGTCAGCGATTTCTGCCAACTGTGCGGCAGGTTGAAGCCATGTCCCAATTCGTGGACGCAGGTGTGCAGTTGCCCTCGCAGGACTTCGGCGTTCGCCTGGTGCTCGGAGCCGTAGAAAACCGCGCAACCCTGGCGCTGCAACCCATGCTGATCGAACATCAGGCCCTGAACAAGCGGATCGTCGTGCGACGCCGCGTGCAGCAGCCAGATCGCCCATTGCGGCCGATCCCTCCAGCGGCTGAAGTGCTGCTGCATCGCCGCATGCAACTCGGCGTCGCTCCACGCGGCGTCGTTGCCCGCGAGCGACGTGTCGATCTCCGTCGGTCGCCTCGTGGACACCAGCTCGATGCCGGCCTCGGCGAACGCGGCGGTGTGCGTGAGCGTGCGCTGCGGGCCATGACACGGCAGCAAACCCGTGTCGTAGTCCTCGAACGCCGTAACACCCTTCTCACGCGTCTCCTCGAGCTCCACCGTCCGGAAGCTGGCCGACTCGAAGGCGCACACATAGGACGTCTTCGGACCGGAGGCCATTACGTGTGCAAGCGTCGCGGCGGCGGGCGCTTGACCAGGTGAAACGCGCGGGATTCGGACAGTAATCCGCGTGCACTTCGTCGACATCGAGAACCGCGGCGCGCCGCTGATCGTTATTCGCGAGGCGGCGATGGTCACGACCGGTTCGTCGACGCGCATCGACCCGACGTAGGTCAGATTGCTGCCTGCAACCGTGTAGTAGTCGGCGCTGACACGATTGCACGGGCGCGGCCCATCGACATCGACACGCAGTTGCACCTCAAAGCCGTTGCGGCGCCCGCGGTAGCGTCCGCTCACCTCGCGCCGTGTCATTGGAGCCGCATGGTTATCGAGGTCGTGGATGCGTGCAACGTAAGGGTTAGATGCCCACGACCCGGCTCTGATACATCGTCCTGCGCTCAGGACCCCACGGGCCGGCGCGCATCCGCGTCGCCGGTCTGCAGCTTCGCCTCGGCGCGGATCCGCCGCGTGCGCAACAACTCCGGGACGACCTGCTCGACGATCGCCGTTGCGCGCTTGACCGCGTCCCACGAGTTGTCGGCGGGCAGCTCGATCCAGGTGAGCTTCAGGTCGCAGACGTCGGTGCTCAGCATCTCCATGTCGGCCGCGGGGAGCTCGGCGATCGGGCGCGGCTGCTCGGAGGAGGCCTCGCTGTGCAGCCAGTCGTCGAACATGCCCTTGGCGCGCATGCACCAGCGCATCTCGCCGGGAACGGCGATCGTCACCTCGAAGATCGGCGTCGGCACGGTCGACATCGCTCAGCGCTTCCCCAACGCGCCGGGGGCGATCGTCAGCGCCGTGATGTGCTCGCGCACGTTGCCGGCCGCCTCGCCGGCGAGCGGGCCGTCGAGCGCCTCAACCTTTACCGGCCGCGAATCGTCCGCGCCGTGCCGGGCGGCGGCGAGCTCGATGGTCGCACGGAGAACGTGATCGACCTTGGCGGAGACGCGCACGGTCGCATCATGCCGCGAACTCGCGCGTCTGGTCGATTCGCAGCCGCCACATGATCTGCCCGGCGCGCAGCTCGAGCTACCCGGCGACGGTGCGCGTGACCCGGATCGAGACGATCGAGCGCGATGACCCGCGGGGTCAGACGCGATCTGCGCGCTGCGGTGGTCACGTGGTTGACCTCCGGCGAGATGCGCCATAGCGTGCCCACAACGGCCCGGATCGCCCGGGCGAACTACCGGGGGTCCTGAGGCATGAAGCTCGACAAGCGCAGGTTCGCCACCGTCGCTGCGATCTCGGCGGGAGTCTTCGCCACCGCATGCGGCGATGTCTCCATGGCCGACGCGAAGAAGAACCTCGTCAGCGAATGCGACGACAAGAACGCCAAGGCACTGTGCGTGTGCATCGCCGACGAGCTCCAGAAGGCCGGCGAGAGCGCGAAGAGCATCGACGGCCTGGCCAACGGCGACGGCCAGGACCCCAAGGTCAACAAGGCGGCCACCGCCTGCGCGGCGAAGTAGACGCGACTGCGCCCGAGGGCCGCGATCAGCCGGCCAGGCTGACGAGCGGACGGCCCCAGTGCTCCAGCGGCACCGGCGGCAGGATGCGGTAGCCGCTGGCGAGGTTGACGCCGAGGTCGTCCATCGCCCACTTCGAGAAGCTGTCGGCGAACCGCTCCTCGATCGGCGCGCACGCGCCGACGGTCGGGCCGTCGCGCCCGCAGTTCTCGCCGATCGGGATGTCCTTGTCGAGCTCCGCCACGAGCTCGTCGGGCACGATCGCGATGTCGACGACGTGTCCCAGCTCGTGCAGGACGATCGCGTTGCCCTCGCGCACGCCATAGCGAGCGATCACGGAGGAGAGGTCGATGTACACCCGGTACTGCTCCCCGTTGAAGGTCGTCAGGCCGATCGCGTCGCGGCCGGGCGGCGGCTCGAAATGGACGGTCACGAGCCCATCGACGAGTGCCACGAGGCGCTGCGCCTCCGGCCGCGCCGACGCGACGGCACGGCCGAAGAACCGCTCCGCGTCGGGCGTTGTGCCGGGCGCGAACGTGAACGACGCGGCGCGCTGCTCGGCGGTCAGCAGGCTCGCGCCGGCGGCGTCCGCGGCCACGGCGTCCAGCCGGTACTGCGCGCCGCCGTCGTCGGGAGGCGGCTTGGCCACCGGTGTCGCGGCGCGGCCCGCCACGGCGGCGAAGCAGACCAAGACGACGATCCCGTAGATCGCGGTGCGCAGTGCCGGCGACATCCCGGCCACATCGGCAGCCACCTGCCTCGACGCCAGCTCGAGCCCGAAAAGTTCCCCGCATGATCGAGCCGCGATGTGGTGAGGTGACCTCATGAGCGACGAGCAGCGCCTCGACGAGTAGCGCGCCTACTACCGGGCGCGCGCGGCGCGGTTGGACGCCAGCCCGCTGTACCCCGCCACGGCCGCGTCCGAGCGGGCACTGGCCGATGCCGCCGACGCGGCGACGTCCATCGCCGACCTCCAGCAGCGAGTCGTCGGCGGTGAGCTCGCGCTCTCGGGCGCAAAAGCGCTGGCGCGCGATCAGGCGTCGGCCCGCGCGGCGCTCTACACCCGCACCGCCGAGACCGTCCGGGCGCAGGGTCCGCGCGGAGGTGCTCGCGGGCCTCGACGGGGTCGCCGACGCGGCGGCGCTGGCGTCGCTCACCGGCGGCGCCGAACAGCGCGCCGGGCAGGCGGTGACGGCTGACGAGCTCACGCGCCTGTGGACGATGTCGCTCGCCGCGCTGGAGAACATCGAGGTGTGGCGGACCGCGCGCGTGCCCGGCCGCTGGCGCGGCGAGCTCGACGGCTACGTCGCGGACGCGGAGAAGGCCGAACGCGCCGCGTGGGCAGGCGTGACGGCGGACGCCGAGCAGCACCAGCCGGGCTGGCGCCTGAAAGATGCGGTCGCTCGCGAGCCGCGCCATCGGCGCCTGGTGCCGATGCCCGACGCGGCGTTCGAGCGGCGCCTCGCCCAGCATCGCGCAGTCGCGCGCGGGGAGGGCTGATGCCCGTCGACCGGGCGATGGTCGACGCCATGCTCGGGTCCTTTCGCGACCTGCTGTCGGACGCGCGCGAACAGGGACTGAGCGGACAAGACGTCGACGGGATCGCGGCGGCGCTCGCGGACATGGAGGCGCTGGCGGGTCAGGTCGGCGACGTCAACGAATTCTCCGCGCGGCTTTCGAACGGCGACTACCACACGCGCTTCACCGACGCCTACACCCGCGTCATGCTCGCGGCGGGTGGCACGGTCGCCGGCGATTCCGCCGCCACGGCCGCCGCCATCCCCGAGGACGCCGACCTGCTCGCGCAGGCGCTCGCCGGCAGCGTGACGCCGGCGCGCGAGGCGCAGGCCGCGGCGCTGCTGGCGGCGCGCGACGAGCTGGCGGCGGCGTCGCGCACCGGCGCGGTCGACCCGTTCGCGTACGAACTGCGGCGCTTTGAGGTCACCTGGGAGCACGCGCCGGCCGCGGCGCTTCAGTCGCGCCCCGGTGGTGCCGATAGCCGCTGCAGTGGGTCGCCTGACAATGCTGGTCGTGCTGGCTCTCCTCGGGCTGGCGATCGCCATCCCCGCGGCAGCGCCCGCGGCCACGTGTTCCTCGCACGCGACGCAGGCCGAGGCCCAGCAGGCCGCCGACACCACCGACGCCGACGGCGACGGCATCTACTGCGAATCGCTGCCCTGCCCGTGCTCGAGCCAGGCCGGCGGCGCAGAGAGCTCGCCGCCGCCACCTCCGCCTCCCCCGCCGAGCACCACCTGTAGGCGCCCGCAGGCCGTGCAGCGGGTCACGTTCAGCAAGGCGAAGTACTCCCACATCCGCGCGCACTACCTGGAGGCCGTCAGGACGGGCTCGCCGCGCATCCTCGTCGTCAACCGCAAGGGCACCGCGCAGCGGCGAGACAAGCTGCTCAGGGACGTCCCCACCCTCGATGGCTTCGATCGCGACGAGTATCCGCCCGCCGTCGGCCGCGGGCGCGGGAGCGCCGCGCTGAAGCGCGGGATCAACCCGATCGGCTGGAAGGCCGACGTCGCCTACGTTCCATCCAGCGAGAACCGGTCACACGGCTCGTCGATGGGCGCCAAGCTCAAGCGCTTCTGCAACGGCACGCGCTTCCGCTACATCTTCAAGTAGCGCTACTTCTCCGCGACGACGAGAGCGGCGCGCAGCTTGCGCTGGGCCTTGCCGATGAGGCGTTCGCGCAGCAGCTTGTCGAAGAAGCCGGTCTCGTCGACGAGCACGAGGGACGACAGGCCGCGGCCCTCGCGCACGAAGATGAGGTCCGCGCTGAGCCGGAAGTGCACCCCCGTCGTCCCGTAGCCGAGCGTGACCCGCGCGCCGCTCGTGGCGTCGCCGACCCGGTCGATCTTCAGCGCCCGCGTCCGCACGCCGCCGACGTCGACGTCCTCGGCCTCGGTTGCGATCCGTTTGCGGACCCCGGACCCGAGGCACTTGCGCGTCGCGGGCGTCACGATACCGGCGTAGATCTTGCGCGCCTGCTCCTCGTCCTCGTAGAGGTAGATCGTGTGGGTCACCTGACCCGTCGGCTCGTGATCGAAGTTCGGGGTCGTCGCCCGCGCGGACACCGCTGCACGAGCCGCCTTGACGCTCGGGCAGTTGCTCGGCACCGGCTCCTTTATGACGTCGGCCTCGGTCCAGCTGCTCGGCAGGTCGGCGATCGTGAGCAGCGAGGCGTTCGCCGCCACGCGTTCCCTGGCCGCGTCACGCTGCTTGTCCTGCGAGCCCCCGCAGGCCGCAATTGCGAAGCTCGCCGTGAGCACGATGAGGGTCGTGAGGAGCTTCGCCATGGAAGCCGGTGAGATTACGCGGGCCGACAGACAGCGCGCCGCGGTTGCGATCGCCGCGGCACCGGGCGCGGGAAGGCCGTCGTCGCGGGGTACGGCACGTCCCTGCTGGCGACGACCGAAGGCGGCGCCGATCGGACGTAGCGCTGGCCGACGCGGTGGCGATCGTCTGAGCGGCCGATCTTCAGCGCCGAGGATGCTGCGGGACGCTGACGGGGAGTGGGCGATACTGGGCTCGAACCAGTGACCTCCGCCTTGTCGAGGCCCGCCGTGGGCTCTTGCGAAGTCCCTGCTACGGCCACGAAAAGCGCTCATTACCAGGGAGAATGTAGCTCCCGGTACGACCCGCTGCGCACCGCGAAAACCCGGCGAAAACCGCCGAGCGACGGACGCGAGACGGACGCGACGCCGCAGGCGGGAATACAGTCACGATACGTGCCGACGGATGCTCCCATGTACCCAGTCGTCTGCCTAGCGTTCGGCTGCTTCCACTTCCGCCTCGGTTGAGGAAGGGGGATCGTCTCAAGGGCAAGGAGTATTTTGCCGCCCTTACCCATGCGCTGGAAGAAAGTGCCGGCATAGATCGTGTCACGCTCCACATAGACGACGATGATCTCGAATGGGAGATCGAGGAAGCTTCCGGGCCTGTACCGGCACTACGAGAGCCAGGCAGTCCATTCCCTCATCCCAATTACTTCGATCTCTCGTTCAACGCCCGGATCCCAGAACGGATTCAAGCCGAGCTATTAGGCGCGTCGACATTCGGGATCTGGGGCGCCGAGACGGAGGACTTCAGCGTCAAACTTCGGTATGGGTACGAGATGCCGGTCGTCGCGGTTCAACCGCTCGGCGTGGACGAAGACGCCGACCCGTCGCGCGCCGTGGTTCTTGTACGCGAGTTCCTTGCCCGAGAGATCGCGCGCTCAGAACAGGAGGCCGTGACGTTTGACTCGCTCGGTCCCTCACCGGCGCATTCGGACTTCTATCTCTTGCCCGGAGAGCGTCCCGATGATGAGTCGGACAGGTTCTGGCGCATCGAATATTCCCGCCCGGCGTACCACAGATATAGTTATGGCTATGACCCTGCGGACTTTTGCCAACCGCCGGAGGTCTCAGTCGCGTTCCTACTTGAGGCGATGAACGAGTTCAGCATTTTCTACCGACTCGCACAGGAGAAATGCATCCGTGGCGACCTGTGGACACGCCTAGATGATTCCGTTGACAAACTCGTCACGTTGCAGCGCAAGCGCGGGCTGAAAGGGATGTTCAAGCGCACGTTCCTAACCTCCGGACGCCTAGGAGACACGCAGCTTGATCTAATCGACTTTGAAAGCCGGCAGGTCGCCGTCGGAGGACAGCTCACACGGAACCTCGCAAAGTTGTACCGCGGCGAGCCAGGTCTTCAACTTGCAAGAGAACTGGTTGAGGAAGCCCACGCCGATCAGTACCAGTACCCGTCGAAGGAGATCGCCGAGTTACTCCGCATGCTCGAACACCGTCGTCTCACGGATCGCGACGTGCTGATGCTTGCGCTTGCGTCGATTCTGGGCGGGGCTTTGGGTGCCGTTGGCGGTCTGCTCGCCGGGTAGATTGCTAGAGCAGCGCGCTAGTCCCCGCGCCAAACGGCCGGGCCGCGTCAGCCCATGGTTGCTCGGTGCGGCGAGCGTGTCCCACCACTCGTGCGCCCGGCGTTCGTTCGTGTAGCCGAGCGCGGCCTCGGCCCCGATGGCCCAGGCCTGCTCGAACGGGTAGCCCGCCCGCCGCGCTGATGCGAGGACGGTTCGGAGGACGGCGAGAGGGTCGGTGCTCGGGTTCACGCGGCTGCCAGTGAGCCGCCGGGCGAGAGGGCCGCTCTCAGCCTTCGGGGGCTCGTGCCTGGGGTTCGTGTGGGCGAGGCCGCGGAGCGGTGCGAGGCGTGGCGGAGACACAGCCCTTCGCCGTCGTGCTCGGTCGCGAAGCCCGCGGGTCGCGAGCAGCCGGGCGCGGGGCACCGCGGCTCGCCGGGCTCGGCGTGATGCGTACGGCCTGGCATGGCTAGTCGGGCGGACGCGAGGCATCGGGCAGGAGGTAACCCGAAGTCGAGCGCTGACCCCGTGCCCGCCCCACTAGCCCTGCGCGGGTAGGCGGTGATGCCAGCCGAGCGCCAGCTCGGCGACCGCGACGACGTGTGCGCGCGGCAGGACAACGAGGTCCGGCGGCTCGGGCTCCGAGCCGCCACGCGCGGCTCCCCCGCCCGGCGGCGTTGAGGGTGCCGCCGGGAGCGAAGCCTCGGGGGCGGTACGGACGTACAGCAGGAACTCCAACGCCTGCCACTGGCGGTCGCGGAGCTCGAACTCGGTTCTGAGACAGGCGTGCGCGAGCCGTACGTCCTCGTCATCGGCGGAGCGCCAGGCTGCCCAGGCGTCGTCGGTGACCAGCGGCAGATCCCCGGCCGCTCGGAGCGCGGCTGTCGCGGGCTCGCGGACGAGCCCGAACAGCAGCATCGCCGCGCCGAGCCGTTCGGCCCTCACGTCGGGCTCCATTCCTTCGCCCACGTCTCGATCCGGCGCTTGACCTCGGCGCGGTCATCGAGGACCGCGCGACCATCGCGACAAGCTGGACGCCCGCGCGGCGAAGGTCGGCGCTGTCGTAGTCCCACGTGCGGTCGGCGTGCCGGTCGATGATCCATTCGCAGAGGTCGAGCAGCTCGTCGCCGAACTCCAACTCCTCCTGAAGTCCGCGGCCGATCTGTTCGAGCGTCGTCGGCGGGTTAGCGAGGACTTCGGCCACGAGGTCGAGCAGCGCGCCGAGGATGCGCGGTCGGTGGCGCGCCAGCACCGCGTCTAACTCCTCCTCGCCGCGAGGGATGCTCGGTTTCAACAGCTCAACGGGCATCAGCCGCTCGCCGAGGTCACCCTTCAACGCTCCGGGGTCAATCGACGTCAACAGCAGCGCCCGGCGGTAGCTCTGCACGATCAGGTCCTCATCCGTGTAGAGCTGTCGCTTAGCCGCACCTTCGCCGGTCGTCGCCCTGCACATCGCGTCCGACATCTCCTCCTTTATGCGCGAGATGTTGTCGAGCCCGACGACGCGAGAGGCGGCGGCGGTCGTCTGCCACTCCCCGAGGTTGTGCGGCATCGAGCGCAGCGCCGCCGACGGCGGATCGACCAGCGACACGAGCGCCCGCCCGAGGACGGACTTGCCGGCACCTCAGCGGCGGCGAGATAGTCGTTCGAAGTCAGGCAGAACATGGTTGATCGCTTCGATTGCCGCCGACGTCACGGTCGGCAGGTGCGTTTCCTTCAGGGCGGGCTGCTCAGACACGGACAGCCGAGCGAGCATGCGTACCCCAACCTGTGACGCGCGTACGGCTTGAAGCCCAACCCACTGATCCCAGGTCAGCAGCCGAGCCAACACGAGTTCGTGCTCTTGCCAGACCTCCGGCAGGACGAAAGGTTCGTCCACGAGGAGCCAATCGCCGCGGTCGGCGCAGTAGGCACATTGGGACCGGAGGTCCAACAGATGCGCATAGATGGCGCGGGCGAGCGCGCGTGCCGTTTGGCGCTCTTCGCGACGTCGCGCGAGGTAGTCGATGCCACCGGTCAACGCGCCGCCAACCACCACACCTAGGAGTCCGAAGATCGCCTCCGTCACCTGAGGCACGCTACGCCTGGCCCCGGCGGACCGCCGCCGAACGACGGACGTACGACGGACGCGGCCCTCATTCACGAAGCGTCAATCGTCCTCGAAAACGCGAAAACCCCAGACGATGCTGGGGCTTCTCGGAGTGGGCGATACTGGGCTCGAACCAGTGACCTCCGCCTTGTCGAGACGGCGCTCTCCCAGCTGAGCTAATCGCCCTGGGACGCGGCGAGGATATCAACGCCGTCGTGACCGATGGTGCGGGTGCGGTGGCCGGGGGTAGGGTGCGAGGACGATGAGACCCACCCGCTCAGCGCGTTGATGCGGATCACGCTCGCGCAGACCGACAGCGTGCTCGGCGAGGTCGACCTCAACCTCGAGCGCGCGCGCGAGATCATCCGCGCGGCCGGTACGGAGCGCAGCGACGTCGTCGTCTTCCCGGAGCTGTTTCTGACCGGCTACGCGCTCGGGCGCGTGGACCAGGACGTCGCGCTGTCGACCGACGACCCGCGCCTGCTCGGGCTGGGGAAGGTCGCGCCGGAGACCGACGTGCTCATCGGCCTGTACGAGGACGGGCTCGGCGTGCACAACTACAACTCGGCCGCCTACTACGACTCCGACAAGCTCGTGCACACGCACCGCAAGCTCTACCTGCCGACCTATGACATCTTCGAGGAGCGCAAGTTCTTCTCCCCCGGCCAGACGCTGCGGGCGTTCGACACCCGCCAGGGGCGCTGCGCGACGCTCATCTGCAACGACGCCTGGCAGCCGCACCTCGCGTTCCTCGCCGTGCAGGACGGCGCGCGCGTGCTGTTCATGCCGACGAACTCCTCGCAGAGCCGCTTCCCCGAGCAGTACGACTCCAAGACGTACTGGCGCGACATCACCGTCTTCTACGCGCGCATGTTCCAGTGCTTCGTCGTGTTCTGTAACCGCGTCGGCGAGGAGGCCGAGTACCTGCGCTTCTGGGGCGGCTCGCACATCGTCGATCCGTGGGGACAGATCGTCGAAGAACTGCCCGAGAACGAGGAGGCGGTCAAGACCGTCGAGATCGACCTGGCGATGGTGCGCAAGCGCCGCCGCGAGGTCCCGCTCGTGCGCGAGGCGCGGCTCGGCCTGCTGGCTCGGGAGGCGACACGCCTTGCGGAGGAGGGCGGCGACGCCTGAGGTCCTACGATGTGCGGCGCACTCGGCGCCGTGGCGGAGTGGCTACGCAGCGGCCTGCAAAGCCGTTTACTCCGGTTCGAGTCCGGACGGCGCCTTGGACATTCACCGCCGGCGCATCTGACCCAGCCGTCCTCGCACGCGCTGGGCCAGCCGGGCGGCCTCTGCCGCCGCCAGCGCGTCGCGCGCGACGCGCAGCCCTGTCGACTCGGCGTGCAGCAGCGCGACCTGGTGTCGCAGCGCGGCGGTCTCGCGTGGCTCGGCGGGGTCGATGCGGACGAGCGCTGCCGGGGTGACCGACACCTCGCGGCGGCGCAGCACAACGAGGCCGTGCTCGCGGGGCGCGGTGCCCTCGCGCATCTGGACGATCTCGAAGGCGCGGCCCCAGTGCTCGCGCAGCCACCAGGGAGAGTGAAAGACGGTCGGGCCGCCGAGCTCCCAGTTCTGACCGTGGTTGAGGACGGTCATGCCGATCTCGTCCTGCACCCATTCGCGCTCGGTCCAGACCTCGTACATCGCGCGCCCGAGGAAGGAGATGATCGCCAGGCCGCCGGGGGCGAGGACGCGGTGCAGCTCGGCGAGCCAGCCGGCCCAGTGGTCGGTGAGGTGGGTGAAGACGGAGACCGACCAGACGAGGTCGAAGATCCGGTCGGGCTGGTCCAGCGGCGGCGCCTCGCCGTTGAGGAACGCGTGCAGCGGCGGGCTGAGCTCGCGGTTGATCCAGTCGATGCTCGGCGCGTCGATGTCACAGCCCCACAACTCGCATTCCTGCGCCTCGGCCAGGAAGTGGCGCATGACCTTCCCCGAGCCGCAGCCGAAGTCGAGCACGCGCTTGCCCTCCCACGTCCACTCATCCCCGAGCAGGTCGAGGATCGTCGTGCGCGAGTCGCGGCCGACGGCGCGGTAGGAGGCGACGACGTCGGCGGGGTCGGGGACGCCCGCGCGCAGGGCGAGCGGGCGCGGAGGCAGCGGGGCGGCGCTCTCGAGCGTGGCGGCGTCTTCTGGCATGGGGTTGCAGGATGACTGCTGAGCGTCGCGGCCGCGCGGTTGACCAAACAGCATCGAGAAGGGCAGCGCGTTCGATCGCGCGGCCGCCCGGAAACGGGGGCGTTTCACCGGGGGGTGGCAGGAGTTGTGTCCCTGAGAGGACAGCAACCCCGTCCACCCCCCGGTGAAACGGTCACAGAACACCCGCCCCCACCGTCCGAACGCTCCTCCTTTATCGATGCTGTTCGCTCGCTGAACCAGGCCCGGCGTTAGCGTTTGGCCCAGACCCCATGCCCCGCATCACCCTCCACCAGGGCGACATCACCACCGACACCGAGGCCGACGCGATCGTCAACGCCGCGAACTCGGGCCTCCTCGGCGGTGGCGGCGTGGACGGCGCGATCCACCGCGCGGCCGGACCACAGCTGCTCGAGGAATGCCGCCGCCTCAACGGCTGTGACACCGGCGACGCGAAGATCACCGGCGCCGGGAACCTCCCGGCCACACACGTCATCCACGCGGTTGGGCCGATATACCGCGGCGGCAACAACGACGAGCCCGAACTGCTGGCCTCCTGCTACCGCAGGGCGATCGAGCTCGCCGCCGAGAACAGCTGCGCACGCGTCGCGTTTCCGGCGATCTCGGCCGGCGTCTACGGCTATCCGCTGCACCAGGCGGCGGCCGTCGCGATCGCCGCCACGACGGAAGCGCTCAAAGACCACCCCGCCGTCGAGGAAGCCCGCTTCTGGCTCTTCGGCGAGGACGCGTACGACGCGTTCGCCAAAGCGCTCCAGGCCGCATAGGCTGCGCACATGTCCCGCACCGCCGGCATCGTCCTCGCGGGAGGGCGTTCGTCCCGGATGGGCTCACCGAAGGCGTTGCTCGCCTGGCGCGGGTCGACGCTCCTGCGGCGCGCCGTCGGCATCGTGGGACGCGCCGTCGACGGCCCGGTCGTCGTGGTCAAGGCCGCCGGTCAGGAGCTGCCACCGCTGCCTGCGGGCATCACGATCGTCGAGGACGAACACGCGGACCGCGGCCCGCTCGAGGGCCTCCGCGCCGGCCTCGAGGCGATCGGCGAAGACGCGGACGTCGCCTACGTCTGCGGCGTCGACACGCCGCTGCAGCACCCCGCCTTCATCCGCCACGTCGTCCGCTCGCTGAACGGCACGCACGACGTCGCACTCCCCCACGCCCACGGCTTCGACCACCCGCTCGCCGCCGCCTACCGCACCACCGTCGTCACGGCGCTGAACGAGGCGATCGCCACGGACGAGCTCGCCACCGGCGCGCTGATGGAGCGCCTCGACGTCCTCACCCTCGACGAGGCCGCGCTGCGAGCCGACCACGCCGTCGCCGTCTTCGATCCCGACCTGCATTCGCTGCACAACGTCAACACCCCCGACGAGTACGACGCGGCGCGCAACCGCCTCGCCCCGCGCGTGACGGTGCGCTGCTGGGGCACCCTGCGCGTCATGGGCATGGACCCGGTCACGCTGTGCGTCACGACCGTCGGCGCCGCCGCCGGGATCATCAGCATCACCCTCGGCGGCGACGTCGTCGCGATCGTCAACGGCGAGCAGGTGACCGACGACCCCGACGAGCCGCTCGCAGAGGGCGACACGGTGATCTTCATCGCGCCGTAGAAGCGGGTAGCGCAGCGCCCGGTTGTGCCTGAGCGCGAATGAGCACCGCGCGGAAGGCCGCGCGACCCCGGATCGTTGTCTTGACGAAATGCGTATCTGGATCGATATGGACAACTCGCCGCACCCGCTCCTGTTCGCTCCCGTCGCCCGGCATTTCGAGGCGAGCGGCCACACGGTGCTCATGACGGCGCGCGACAACGCGCAGACCGAACAGCTCGCGCGGGAGCGGTGGCCGGATGTGGCCATGATCGGCGGCCCCAGCCCTCCGGGTCGGGTCGCGAAGGCGCGAACCATGGCGCAGCGCGCGATCGATCTGCGGCGCTGGGCGAAGGCCAACGCGCCCGACGTCGCGCTCTCCCATAACTCCTACGGCCAGATCATCGCCGCCAAGCAGCTGCGCATTCCTGCGGTCACCGCGATGGACTACGAGTTCCAGCCCGCGAACCACATCGCCTTTCGCCTGGCCAAAACGGTCATCCTGCCCGCCGCGCTGAGATCGACGGTCGTCAAGCGTCAGGGCGCAGCCGATCGCAAGACGACGTACTACTCCGGGCTCAAGGAGGAGATGTACCTCGCCGACTTCGAGCCGGACACGACGATCCTGCACCAGCTCGGTATCGATCTGGGATCCGACGGCATGCTCGTCGTCGCCAGGACCGCTCCCGATCTGGCCATCTACCACTCCTTCGAGAACCCGATCTTCGTGCAGTGCGTCAAGCAGATCCTGCGCAACCCGAAGGCGACGGTCGTCGTGCTGCCACGGCATCCGGGCCAGCGCGCGGCGCTTGCCGACCTCGGTGAACGGTGCGTCGTCGTCGACAAGGCCTGGGACAGCCGGTCGCTCATGAGCCAGGCCGACCTCATGCTCGGAGCGGGCGGAACGATGACCCGCGAGGCAGCGCTCATGGGCGTTCCGACGGTCAGCCTCTTCGCCGGCAAGCGTCCCGCGGTCGACGAGTGGCTCGAGGATCAGGGGATGCTGTCGATGCTGCGCGACATCCGCGATCTGCCGGAGGTGGAGCGCCAGCCGCGCGCGGATCGCATGTCGAACCTGCGCGAGCGCGGGACCCGCCTCGTCGACGAGTTCTGCGACGCCGTCACGGGGGTGTGAGGACATGACACGATCGATTCTCTGCGTCGTCGGTGCGCGGCCGAACTTCGTGAAGGTCGCACCGGTGGTGCACGCGCTGCAAGCGCACGACGACACCGAGGTGCGCCTCCTCAACACCGGCCAGCATTACGACCGCGCGCTCGCGGGAAGCTTCATCGAGCACCTCGGGATGCCGATGCCGGACTACGACCTCGGCGTCGGATCAGGGACGCACGCCCGCCAGACCGCCGCCGTGCTCACCGGGACCGAGGATCTGCTCCTCGAGCACCGGCCCGACGCGATCGTGGTTGCCGGCGACGTGAACTCGACGCTCGCGGCGGCGCTCGCCGCAGCCAAGCTCGGGATCCCCATCGTCCACCTCGAGTCGGGGCTGCGCTCCGGCGACTGGACGATGCCCGAGGAGATCAACCGCGTACTCACCGACCGGATCTCGGACCTGCTGCTCTGCCACTGCGCCGACGGGGTCGACAACCTCGCGGCCGAAGGGATCGGGGGCGACCGTGTCGCGCTGGTCGGCAACACGATGATCGACAGCCTGTTTCGCCTGCTGCCCACCGCCCGGCAGGGCGATGTCATGCAGCGCCACGGGCTGCGCGCGGGCGGATACGTCCTCGTCACGCTGCACCGCCCGGCGCTGGTTGACCACCCGGATCGCCTGACAGCCGTCGTCGAGGTGCTCGCCGAGCTCGCCGACTCGCTGCCCGTCGTCTTCCCGCTGCACCCGCGCACGCGGCCGCTGCTGCAGGCGGCGGCGCCTGCCGAGCTCGAACGCCTCACCGCGATCGATCCGCTCGAGTACCTCGATTTCATCGCACTGCAAGCGGCCGCGCGACTCGTCGTGACCGATTCCGGCGGCGTGCAGGAGGAGACATCTGCTCTGGGGATCGCGTGCCTGACCTACCGGGACAACACCGAGCGCCCCGTCACGATCGAGCTCGGCACCAACCGGCTCGTCGGCATGGATCCCGAGGCGCTCGCACGCGCGGCCGCGGAGGAGCTCAGCCGTCCGGTGACGGGAGTCAGGCCCATCCCACTGTGGGACGGCGCGGCAGGCGTGCGGGCCGCAGCGGCCATCCTGGAGATGCTCGAGCGGCGCCGCGACGTCCACCACGCGCTCGCGATCTAGGCATGGGCGGCGCAACGAGCAGCGCGATCGACGGCACGCTGGCCACCGCGTCCGGTGAAACGCGGTATCCGAACGTCGATCCGGCACACGTGCGGCGTTTGCTCGAGGGCGGCGTCGAGAACCTGATCGCCACGTGGAACGAGGAGCTCGCGCTGTTTCCCTTCTCCAGCCGGTTGCGGGGCTCGGAGATCGTCAACGACTACACCAATCCGACCGCCGTCCGCTACACGATCAACAGCCTGCTCGGGCTGCTGCGAAACGCGCGCTCGGGTGCCGGGTTGGTCACCGAGCCCGATGTGCGCGCGCTGGTCGAGAGCTACTTCCAGCGCGACCACGGCCGCGAGGCGCTTGCCGCGGACCGCGGCCTGGAGACGCTCCTGCTCGCCGAGCTCGGCGCGGACTCGGGCACGGTCGCCGCGCGGCTGCGCATGGCGGCCGATGCACTTGGCCGCGGCACCGCCCACCTGAACATGCAGGACGTCGCATGGATCCTGTGGGGCGCGGCGGCCGCGGCGCGGGCGGACGTGCCCGCCGCGCGCGATGTCGCGCGCCGCGCGTTTGAGCTGATCAGGACCGAGCTCGTCGACGCCGGCACCGGTCTTCCCCGCCATACATCGCAGCGCTACCGCCGCAACGTCGTCTCCTTCGGATCGCTGACGTACTTCCTGCGCGCGATGCACGAGGCCGCGGATGCGCTCGGGGAGCAGCGCGCGCGCGACCTGTTTGACTCCGGCGTAACGCGCGCCATCGCGCTTCAGGGCCCGCTCGGCGAATGGCCGTGGATGATCAACTGCGCGACCGGCGAGGCCTTCGACTTCTACCCCGTGTTCGCCGTCCACCAGGACAGCATGGCGATGCTGTTCCTGCACCCCGCAGCCAATCGCGAGCTGCCGGGCGCAGCCGACGCCGTAGCACCCAGCCTGGCATGGGTCTTCGGGGCCAACGAGCTTGAATGCCCGATGTTCGTCGAGCGCCCGTTCTTCGCCTACCGCTCGATCGAGCGCGCGGAGCGCGTACCCCGTCTGCGGCGCTACGCGCGCTCGGTGCGCACCGCGCGCCCCGCCACCACCGCCGCCGACAGAATCCGGATCAACGACGAGTGCCGTTCATACCACCTCGGTTGGGTGCTCTACGCGTGGTCTGACTGGTCCGCCGCCGCTCCGGCCGCCGGCTGACGACGAGCCCTGCGGCCAGGCGTCAACGCCTGCCCGCCCGTGGTAGTTTCGCCGCTCCCTGCCTCCCTGGACATGCAGATCGGAGCCCACGTTTTCGCATGAGCACAACGCCAGCCACTGACGACGCCATCCTTGTCGGCGGTCCCTACTGGGAAGAGCTGTCCGTCGGAGACACGTACGTCGAGTTCCCGGCGATGACGCTGAACGAAGGCCATGGCGCGCTGCACCAGTCGATCGTCGGCGACCGCCTGCGCCTCGCCCTCGACGCGACGCTCTCCGAGCGCGTGGCCGGCCGCGTCCTGGCCCACCCGATGCTCGTCTGCGACGTCTCGATCGGGCAGTCGACGTACCTGACCCAGCGCGTCATCGGCAACCTCTTCTACCGCCGCCTCATGCTGCGCCGCCTGCCGGCGATCGGCGACACGATGAAGACGACGACCGAGATCGTCGGGCTCAAGCGCAACACGATCAAGGAGGGGCGCAAGCCGACCGGCCTGGCCGTGCTGCACATCGTCACCAAAGACCAGGACGACCGCTCCATCCTCGACTACTGGCGCTGCGCGATGCTCCCGATCTCAGACGTCGACGCCTCCGAGCCGCACGCCGACGACCTCGACCAGTTCCCCGCCGACCTGCCGCCCGAGGCGCTGACGAGCTCGCTGGACGACGTCGACCTCGCCGCGTACCGCGAAGCGGTCCCCGGCAAGCACTTCGCCGACCTCAGCGCGCCGACGACGTGGAAGGTCGACGGCGGCGACAGCGTCACCGCCGCCACCGAACTCGCGCGCCTGTCGCTGAACATCGCCAAGGCGCACACCGACCCGGGCTCACACCACTCCGGCCAGCGGCTCGTCTACGGCGGCCACACGATCGGCATCGCCGCCGCGCAGATCACCAAGACGCTGCCGAACCTCGTGACGATCCTCGGCTGGCACCACTGCAACCACCTCGCCCCGGTCTTCGAGGGCGACGTGCTGCGCAGCACGATCCACCTGGAGGCGACCGAGGCGCTGCCCGATGGCGGCGGCCTCGTCACCCTGCGCAGCGAGGTCGAGGCGCAGCGCGCCGACGCCTCGTTTGACGCGGTATTGGACTGGCGACTGGTAGGAGTGATGGCATGACCGACGGGATCCTCAACGGCATTCGGGTGATCGAGGGCTCGGCGTTCGTCGCCGCGCCGACGGCGGGGATGACGCTCGCGCAGCTCGGCGCCGACGTCATCCGCTTCGACGCGCCCGGCGGCGGCCTGGACTTCAAGCGCTGGCCGCTGTCATCCAACGGCGACAGCCTCTTCTGGTCGGGCCTGCAGAAGGGCAAGCGCTCGATCGAGGTCGACCTGCGCTCCGACGAGGGCCGCGAGCAGCTCTCTCAGCTCATCACGGCGCCCGGCGACGGCAACGGCATCTTCATGACGAACTTCCCCGCCCGCGGCTGGATGAGCTACGAGAAGCTCTCAGAGCGCCGCGAGGATCTGATCATGGTCGTCATGGCCGGCAACCACGACGGCTCGTCGGAGGTCGACTACACCGTCAACCCGTCGGCCGGGTTCCCCGAGGCGATGGGTCCGCGCGACTGCGCCGTGCCGACCAACAGCCTGATGCCCGCGTGGGACTCGATCATGGGCGGCCTGGCGGTCGTCGGCCTGCTCGCCGCGCTGCGTCACCGCGACGCGACGGGCGAGGGTCAGCTCGTCGAGATCGCGCTGTCGGACGTCGCCTTCGCCACCGTCGGTCACCTTGGGCGTATAGCTGAGGTTCAGCTTGAGGGTCGCGAGCAGCCGCGCGACGGCAACTACCTCTACGGCGCCTTCGGCGGCGACTTCCCGACGTCGGACGGGCGCCGCGTCATGGTCGTCGCCCTGACCGGCCGCCAGTGGAAGGCGCTGAAGGAGTCGACGGGCACCGAGGAGCTGTTCGACACGGTCTGCGAGGCGACGGGCCACGACTTCCGCGGCGAAGCCGGCCGTTACAAGGGCCGCGACCTCATCCGCGAGCTGCTCACGCCGTGGTTCGCCGAGCGCACGCTGGCACAGATCCGCGAGACGTTCGCGGGCACCGGCGTGTCGTGGGGGCCCTACCAGACGTTCAAGCAGCTCGTCGAGGAGGACGCGCGCTGCTCGGAGGACAACCCGATGTTCACGATGGTCGAGCACCCCGTCGGGACGTACCTGACGCCGGCCTCGCCGCTGAACTTCAGCGTCTCGGGCCGGATGCCTGCCAGGCCCTCGCCGCACCTCGGCGAGCACACCGACGAGGTCCTCGCCGAGCTCAACGATCAGGCGCCGGCGTAACGGACCAGTTTTCGGCGGTGGGGAAAGGGCTGAACCTCAGCCGACCTACACCTTCGGCTAGTAGCGCGATCCGGGGTCTGGCCCGACGATGGCGATGGCAGCAAGCGTTCCTGTGTGGAATCTGCTGACCCGCGCGCTCGTCGCTCGTCGCCCCACGACGGCAGGGCGTGTTGTGCGTGGAGGGGTTGCCAAGGAAGGGCCCCCCTCCACGCGTTGGGTTCAAACGTCCGCGCCGACTCGGGACGTTGATCGCCCGTGTACCAGGTCTCAAACGCCGCGGCACTGCTGCGCGGCCATCGCCGGCTGCTGTCACGCGATGACTCCGGCCCGCGCGTCAACCGCACGGTGGTGCTGCTCGGGCTCACGAGCCTGTTCACCGACATCGCCGCGGAGATGGTCGTCACGGTGCTGCCGCTGTACCTCGTCTACGTCGGGCAGTTCTCCCCGATCGCGTTCGGCTTCGTCGACGGCCTGCAGCGCGGCGGCGCGGCGCTCGTAGGCCTGGCCAGCGGCTTCATCGGCGACCGCTTCAGGCGCCACAAGGACGTCGCCACCGCCGGCTACGGACTGTCAGCCGTCGTGAAGCTCGGGCTGGCCACCGCCGGCACCGCGTTCTCGACGATCGGCGCGCTCGTGCTGCTCGACCGGATCGGCAAGGGCATCCGGACCGCCCCGCGCGACGCGATGATCTCGCTCTCGACGCCGAAGGAGGACCTCGGCGTCGCGTTCGGCGTGCACCGCGCGCTGGACACGACCGGCGCGATGCTCGGGCCGCTCGTCGCGTTCGGCATCCTGGCGATCGCCGCCAACGCGTTTGAGTCCGTGTTCCTCGTGAGCTTCTGCATCGCGATGATCGGGCTGGGGATCATCGTGCTGCTCGTGCCCCGCCAGGACGGCCGTATCGTGGCGGATCCCGAGGACGCCGAGGAACCCGACAAGCCCACGCCGGTGCTGCAGGGCGCGCTCGTGCTCCTGAAGATCCCGCGCTTTCGCGCGCTGCTCATCGCCGGCGGCGCGCTGAGCCTCGCGACCGCCAGCGACGCCTTCATCTTCCTGCTGCTGCAGGACAAGCTCGATCTCAGCCTCACGTTGTTCCCGCTGCTGTTCGTCGGGATGGCACTGGTCTACATGCTGCTCGCGGTCCCCGTCGGGCGACTCGCCGACCGCATCGGGCGCGGCCGCGTTCTCCTTGCTGGCTACGCGCTGCTGCTGTGCGTCTACGCTGGCTTGCTCGTGCCGATCGACGGAACGCTGCTCGTCGCGCTGACGCTCGCCCTGCTCGGCGCCTACTACGCCGGCACCGACGGCGTCCTCATGGCGTTCGGCAGCTCGATCGTGCCCGACGACGTGCGCGGCAGCGGCCTGGCGCTGATCGGCACGATGGTCGGCGTGTCGCGCCTGCTCGCCTCGGTCTTCCTCGGCGCCCTGTGGCTGTGGGTCGGCAGCGACGCGGCGATCGCGATCTTCGCGGGCGGCCTCGTGGTGGCGATGATGCTCGCGGCGCGACCTTCGCCCACACGCGAGAGCCCGCGCATGGATAAGCGCACGCGGCTCTTCGTGGCGCTCGTCGTCGTGTGCCTCGCCGTCGCCGGCGTCGCGATCGCGGGCGCGATCTCGAGCGACGACATCAAGGTCTCAAAGCAGGCCAAGGACGTCGTGCTCGAGGCCACGAAGGCCAAGCGGCCCGCGCTGCTGTTTCGCAACCTCAACCGCGCACAGCCGGCGAGCTACGGTCAGGTCGCCTTCTCCGGGCTGCCGCCGGGCAAGCGCACGCTCGTGCCGCTGCGCTGCGAGCGGGTGTACTTCGAGGCCGAGCACGGGGCTGTGCCTGGCGCGCGGCAGCGCGTTCGCATCCAGTTACCGCGCGAAGATCTTCGGCTCGGATCTGCGCGTGCGCGCCGAGGTCAAGGTCGCGGGGATCCCGAGCCGCGCGCGCGTCTCGCCCGACGGCCGCTACGGCGCCGTGACGCTGTTCGTCAGCGGCCACTCCTACGCCGACCTGCTCGGCTTCTCCACCACGACGACGCTCATCGACCTCGCCAAGGGCACGAAGATCGCTGAGCTCGAGGACTTCGCGGTCACCCGCGACGGCAAGCGCATCACGGCGCCCGACGTGAACTTCTGGGGCGTGACGTTCACGCGCGACTCAGACCGCTTCTACGCGACGCTCGCGACCGGCGGGAACATCTACCTCGTCGAGGGCTCGGTGCGCGAGCGCACGCTGCGCACGATCCACGACGACGTCGAGTGCCCGTCGCTGTCGCCCGACGAGACGCGGATCGCCTACAAGAAGCGCGCCGGGCCGGGCGGCAAGCGCTGGCGTCTGCACGTGCTCGACCTCACCACGATGCGCGAGGCGCCGCTCGCCGAGACGCGCTCGGTCGACGACCAGGTCGAGTGGCTGGACGACCGTCGCGTGCTCTATGGCCTGGAGGAGCAGATCTGGATGGCGCCGGCCGACGGCAGCGGGTCACCACGCCGTTTTGCCGAGCGCGGCGACTCGCCGACCGTGCTGCGGTTCTAGGACGGCTGCGTGGGAGCGAACAGCATCGATAAGGGAGGCCGGGGACGGCCGGCGGCGCCGTTCGGGCGGGCGGGTCGGTGAGATGGATGGCGGCCGCGATGTACGCGGTCTTCAGCCAACTCGAGTACCGAGATGGTCGAGAACCACCGTATAGGTGGTTTTGAACCATCTCGATCGCCGCGCCAGCCGCGCGGCACAAGAGCGACGGGCGGCTCGGCCACCCGTTGTCATCCAGCGATCCCTAGAACGTTTCTGTCCGGCGAGCGGAAGATCGCGCGGGCTGCCGTCGTTATCTCGCCATGACCCACTCCTTGCGCGGTGAGCGCGTACTCATCACCGGTGGCGCTGGCGCCGTCGGCTCCAACCTCGCCGATCAGGTCGTGCGCGCGGGCGCGAGTGAGATCGTCGTGCTCGACAACTTTGTCCGCGGCCGCCGCGACAACCTCGCGTGGGCGCTCGCCAACGGCCCCGTCGAGATCGTCGAGGGCGACATCCGCGATCGCGAGCTCGTCGCCGAGCTCACCAAGGGGATCGACACGGTCTTTCACATGGCCGCGTTGCGGATCACGCAGTGTGCCGCCGAGCCGCGCCTGGCCGTCGAGGTCATGGTCGACGGCACGTACAACGTGCTCGAGGCCGCCGTCGAGCAGCAGGTCCGCAAGGTCGTCGCCGCCTCGTCGGCCTCCGCCTACGGGCTCGCCGTCGAGTTTCCGACGACCGAGACGCACCATCCCTACGCCAACGACACGCTCTACGGCGCCGCCAAGGTCTTCCTCGAGGGGCTGCTGCGCAGCTTCCATGCGATGTACGGGCTTGACTACGTCGCGCTGCGCTACTTCAACGTCTACGGCCGGCGCATGGACATCCACGGCGTCTACACCGAGGTGCTCGTCCGCTGGATGGAGCGCATCGAGTCCGGCACGCCGCCGCTCATCCTCGGCGACGGGCTGCAGACGATGGACTTCGTCGACATCGAGGACGTCGCCCGCGCGACGCTGCTCGCGTCGCAGGCCGACGTGACCGACGAGGTCTTCAACGTCGCCAGCGGCACCGAGACGAGCCTGCTCGATCTCGCTCAGATGCTGCTGAAGGTCATGGGCCGCGAGGACCTCGACGTCGAGTTCGGTCCCGAGCGCGGCGTCGCCAAGGTGCCGCGCCGCCTGGCCGACACGACGCTCGCCCGCGAGCGGATCGGCTTCGAGGCGAAGATCGACCTCGAGGAGGGTCTGCGGCTGCTCGTCGACTGGTGGCGCGCCGAGCGCGCTCCTTCCGCCATGGCGGCCACGTCCTGATGCAGATCCCCTTCGCCAAGCCCCACTTCACGGGGGCGGAGGGCGCGCTGGTCGCCGACGTCATCGCCTCGGGCTGGGTGTCACAAGGGCCGCGCGTGCGCGAGTTCGAGACGGCCTTCGCCGAGCGCGTCGGCGCCGCCGAGGCCGTCGCGACGACGAGCTGCACGACCGCGCTGCACCTCGCGCTGCACGTCTCGGGCGTCGGGCCCGGCGACGAGGTCATCGTGCCGTCGCTGTCGTTCATCGCGACCGCGAACTCCGTCTGGCACTGCGGCGCCACGCCGGTGTTCGCCGACATCGATCCCGACACGTACAACCTCGATCCCGCCGCCGCCGAGCGCGCCATCACGGAGCGCACCAAGGCGATCATGCCCGTCCACCAGGTCGGCCTGCCGGCGGACATGGACCGGTTCGGAGAGCTCGGCGAGCGCTACGGCCTGCAGGTCGTCGAGGACGCCGCGTGCGCCATCGGCGCGACGTACAAGGGCCGCCCGATCGGCTCGCTCGGCCCGCTGGCCTGCTTCTCGCTGCACCCGCGCAAGGTCATCACCACCGGTGAGGGCGGCATGATCACGCTCCAGGACACCGCCGTCGCCGAGCGGCTGCGCAAGCTGCGCGCGCACGCGATGGACGTCTCTGACCTCGCGCGCCACGCGGCGAAGGACGTCATCATCGAGTCCTATCCCGAGCGCGGCTGGAACAGCCGCATGACCGACATGCAGGCCCAGCTCGGGCTCTGCCAGCTCGAGGTGCTCGACTGGATCCTCGATCGTCGCCGCGAGCTCGCCGAGCGCTACAACGCCGCGATCGCGCGCATCCCGTCGCTCGAGACGCCGTTTGAGCCCGACTATGCCGTGCGCACCTGGCAGTCCTACTGCGTGCGCGTCAACGCGCACTCACCCATCGGGCGCACGGAGCTCATGCGCCAGCTGCTGCATGACGGCATCCCCACGCGCCGCGGCGTGATGACGATCCACGAGGAGCCGGCATACGCAGACGCGAGCGTCAGCCTGCCGCACTCCGAGGCCGCCGCCCGCGACGTCCTCATGCTGCCGCTGTTCGCCGACATGACACTCGAGCAGCAGGACTACGTGCTCGAGCGGCTGGCGACGCACGCACTCGCCGTGGCGGCGTGAGCGCCCCGCCCGGATCCCGGATCCGGGCCGCAAGCCCGCGTAAAGAACCGTACGTTTTTCAGCCGCAAGAATCAGGTGCTTCGACACGTTCCTCCCCGATGAGCGAGCACACCATGGATGGTGGCTGGAGGGGGAAGGCAGCCGGACCAGGCCTCAACCGCGACCAGCGCGTCTGTGCTGCGCTGTTCGCCGCCGCGTGCGCGCTGCTCGTCCTCGCGCTCGCTCCTGCGGTCTCGCATGCCGCGCCGTGCGACGCGCCCGTCACGAACCCGGTCGCCTGCGAGAACACCAAGGCAGGCGCGCCGGCCAACACCTGGGAGGCCGACGGCGTCGGCGACGAGTCGATCCAGGGATTCGCCACGGAGGCCAGCGTCAACAAGGGCGAGCAGATCCAGTTCAAGATCAAGTCCGCGACGGCGAACTACCGCATCGACATCTTCCGACTGGGCTACTACGGCGGCGCGGGTGCCCGGCTGATCCAGAGCAACCTCACGCCGACGGGCAGCGCGACGCAACCCGCATGCCAGACGTTCTCGGCCAGCGGCCTGATCGACTGCGGCAACTGGTCGGTCTCCCGCGCATGGACGGTCCCGAGCACGGCCGTGTCGGGCGTGTACATCGCCAACCTCGTCCGCAACGACACGGGCGGAAACAGCCACATCCCGTTCGTCGTGCGCGACGACGCCAGCACGTCGCCGATCCTCATGCAGACTAACGACGCGACCTGGCAGGCCTACAACGACTACGGCGGAAACAGCCTCTACAAATGCACCACCGCGGCCTGCCCGAACGTCAGCCCCGACGGCTACTACGCGGCGCTCAAGGTCTCCTACAACCGCCCGTACAACACGGCCAGCGGCTCGGCCCTCTCGTGGCTGATGAGCGGCGGCGAGTACCCGATGATCCGCTTCGTCGAGGCCAACGGCTACAACGTCAGCTACTTCAGCCAGGTCGACACCGAGACGCGGCCGGCGCTGATCCGCAACCACAAGATGTTCATGTCCGCGGGGCACGACGAGTACTGGTCGCAGAACCAGCGTTCCAACGTCGAGGCGGCCCGCGACGCCGGCGTCAACCTCTCGTTCTTCAGCGGCAACGAGATGTTCTGGAAGACGCGCTACGAGCCCAGCTCCGCCGGCACGGCTGCGGCCAATCGCACGCTCGTCTCCTACAAGGACACGCACTTCGATGCCGCCGCCGATCCGGTCAGCTGGACCGGGACATGGCGCGACCGGCGTTTCGTGGGCACGCACGAACCCGAGAACGCGCTGACGGGCCAGTCGTTCGTGGTCAACTCGGGCACGTCGAACATTACGGTCCCGGCCGCCTACAAGAGCCTGCGCCTGTGGCGCAACACCGCGGTGCAGGGGCTGTCGTCGGGCCAGAGCCTCATGCTGGCGCCCTCGACGCTCGGCTATGAGTGGGACGAGGACCCCGACAACGGCTTCCGTCCCGCGGGCAGCTTTCGCGTCTCGTCGACGACCGTCAGCGGCGTCGAGGTCTTCACCGACCTCGGCACGACCACCGGCATCGGCACCGCCACGCACAACATGACGACGTACCGCGCCCCCAGCGGCGCACTCGTCTTCGGCGCGGGCACCGTGCAGTGGTCGTGGGGCCTGGACAACTACAACCAATCGCCGGGCGTCAATCCCGACCAGAACATGCGCCAGGCGACCGTCAACCTGTTCGCCGACATGGATGCGCAGCCGATGACCCGGCAGGCCGGGCTCGTCGCCGCCACGAAGTCGACGGACACGACGAAACCGACCTCGACGATCTCGTCACCCGCCGCGAACGCGACGCTGACTGACGGTACGAGCGTCACGGTCAGCGGCACGGCCACCGACGGCGGCGGCGGCGTCGTCGCGGGCGTGGAGATCTCGACGGATGACGGGGCGACCTGGCATCCGGCGACGGGCACGACAAGCTGGACGTACAGCTGGGTCGTGCATGGCGCCCCGTCGACGAAGCTGCGCACGCGCGCCGTGGACGACAGCGCCAACCTCGAGGTCCCGGGCGTCGGCCGAACGGTGAACGTCAGCTGCTCCTGCTCGATCTGGGGCAACGCCATCACCCCGCCGGCGGGCAACACCGACTCCGGCGACGCGAGCAGCATCGAGCTCGGCGTGAGATTCCGCTCCGACACCTTCGGCCAGATCACCGGCCTGCGCTTCTACAAGGCGAGCGCCAACACGGGCACCCACATCGGCAGCCTGTGGAGCGAGAGCGGCACGCTGCTGTCGCAGGTCGTGTTCACGAGCGAGACCGCCAGCGGCTGGCAGCGCGCGACCTTCTCGAGCCCCGTCCAGATCGAGCCCAATACGACCTACATCGCGTCCTACCACGCGCCGAACGGCCACTACGCGGCCTCGTCGGACTACCTCTACCGCAAGCCGGCGCCGGGTCCGAACGGCGGCAGCATCGCTGACGGCGGCCCGCTGCACGCGGAGCGCAGCACGGATACCAGCCCCAACGGCCTGTTCGCCTACGGCTCGGGCGCGACGTTCCCGACGGGCTCGTATCGTGCGACGAACTACTGGGTCGACGTCGAGTTCGAGCCGATCCCGGCTCCCGGCGGCGTGACCAACGTTTCCGCTTCCCCCGGTGGAACGACCTCGGCGAACGTCACGTGGGACGCTCCGACGACCGGTGGCCCACCGACGTCCTACACCATCACCCCGCGCGTCAACGGTGTCGCGCAGACGCCGAAGACGATCACGGGCTCGCCGCCGCTCACCTCGACCACCGTCACGGGCCTGACGACCGGGATCACGTACACCTTCACCGTCAGACCTTCGAACCCCGTCGGATCGGGCCCGGAGTCCAGCGCGTCCAACGCCGTCACGCCGCTCAATGCCGTGCCACCGTCGGTGCCCACCGGGGTCACGGCCAAGGCGGGCTCGCAGGCGGCGAAGGTGACCTGGACGACGCCGGCGAGCGACGGCGACAGCGCGATCACCGGATACACGATCACGCCGTACGTCGGCGCCACGGCGCAGACCGCGGTCCAGGCCGGCGCGTCAGCGACAAGCCACACGGTCACCGGCCTGACCAACGGCACCGCGTACACCTTCCGCGTCAAGGCGACCAACGGCGTCGGCAGCAGCCCCGACTCGTCTCCGACCGCCGCGGTGACGCCGCAGGCGACGATCTTCGACTTCTCCGAGCCTCAGAACCCAGATTCCGGCGACCCCAACGCCGTCGAGATCGGGGTCAAGTTCACCGCCGACCTCAGCGGGACGATCACCGGCGTGCGCTTCTTCAAGGCCGCCGCGAACATCGGCACGCATACCGGCAGCCTGTGGACGACCGGCGGAACACGCCTGGCGCAGGCGACGTTCACCAACGAGTCGAGCTCGGGATGGCAGGTCGCGACGTTCGCCACGCCCGTCAACATCACCGCCGGCACGACGTACATCGCCTCCTACCACGCGCCGACCGGGCATTACTCCGCCACCACAGGGGCGTTCCAGGCCGGCGGCGTGGACAACGGCGCGCTGCACGCGCTGGCAAACAGCACGAGCCCCAACGGCGTCTACATGTACGGCGCGACGAGCGCGTTCCCGTCGAACACCTACAACGGTGCCAACTACTGGGTTGACGTCACCTACGCGCTGCCCACCCCGGGCCAGGTCACCGGCGCCAGCGCCGTGGAAGCCGGCCAGACGTCGGCGACCGTCTCCTGGACGGCGCCCGCGACCGGCGGACCCGTGACCTCCTACGTCGTCACGCCACACATCAACGGCGTCGCCCAGACCCCGAAGGTCGTGACCGGAACGCCGCTGCCGACGAGCACGACCGTGACCGGCCTGACGTCAGGCACGACGTACACCTTCACCGTCGCCGCGGGCAACGCGAACGGGACCGGCCCGCAGTCCGCTCCCTCCAACGCCGTGACGCCGCAGACGGCCGTCGCACCGACCGCCCCCACGGGCGTCGTGGCGCGGCCAGCCACGTCGTCGGTGAAGGTCGAATGGACGACGCCCGCCGGCACCGGCGACAGCCCGATCACGGGCTACACGATCACCCCGTACATCGGCGCCACGGCGCAGACCCCCGTCCAGGCCGGCGCGTCCGCCACGAGCGTCACGATCAGCGGCCTGACCAACGGCACGACGTACACGTTCCGCGTCGTGGCCACCAACGCCGTCGGCAACAGCCCGCAGTCCGCCCCGTCCAACGCCGCCACCCCGCGCTACACGATCTTCGATCACAGCACCCCGGCAACCGCGGACTCGGGCGACCCGGGCGCCGTGGAGCTGGGCGTCAAGTTCACGCCGAGCGCCGGTGGCACGATCACCGGTGTGCGGTTCTACAAGTCCGCGCTGAACACCGGCACGCACACCGGCAGCGTGTGGACGACCTCGGGAACACGGCTGGCCCAGGCGACGTTCACCAACGAGTCCACGTCCGGCTGGCAGACCGCCGTATTCGCCACACCGGTCGCCGTCAGCGCGGGTACGACCTACGTCGCGTCGTACTTCGCCCCCAGCGGCCACTACTCGGTCACCAGCGGAGGCATCAGCTCGACGATCACCAACGGGCCGCTGAGCGCTCCCGCGGGCAGCAACGGCGTCTACGCGTACGGCCCGAGCAGCACCTTCCCGAGCGGGACCTACAACGCAGCCAACTACTGGGTCGACCCGATGTTCGCCTACGCCGATGCGCCCGGCGCGCCCGGCTCTGTGACGGCGACAGCCGGACAGACATCGGCGCAGGTGTCCTGGAACGCGCCGACGACCGGCGGGCCGCCCATGAGCTACACGGTCACGCCGCGCATCGGCGGGGTCGCGCAGACACCGAAGACCGTTGATGGCACGCCGCTTCCGACCAGCACGACGGTCACCGGTCTGACCGCGGGCACGAGCTACACGTTCACCGTCACGGCGAGCAACCTCGGCGGGACGAGCGCAGCGTCGGCGCCCTCCAACGCCGTCACACCGTCGGGCGCAACCGTACCGTCGGCACCGACGAACGTGACCGCCGGCGAGGACTCGACCGCCGCGAACATCAACTGGACCGCCCCCGCGAGCACGGGCGGCAGCCCGATCTCCCAGTACGTGGTCACACCCTTCGCCGGCGCGACCGCGCAACCGTCCACTACCGTCGGCGCAGGCGTGACCGCCACGAAGATCGCCGGGCTCACGAACGGCACGAGCTACACCTTCCGGGTCACGGCCCGCAACGGCGTCGGTGATAGCCCGGCCTCTGCGGCCTCCGCCGCGGTGACGCCGAGGCTTTCCATCTTCGTGCTCGGAGCGCCGGCCACCGTCGACTCGGGCGACAACGGCTCGGTCAACCTCGGCGTCCGCTTCACAAGCGATGTCGCAGGCTCGATCACGGGAGTCCGCTTCTACAAGTCCGACGCCAACACCGGCAGCCACGTCGGCAGCCTATGGGCCAGCGATGGCACGCTCCTGCAACAGGGCACGTTCTCCAACGAGCTCGCGTCGGGCTGGCAGACGGTCACGTTCGCGACCCCGGTGAACATCACGGCAGGAACGACATACATCGCCAGCTACCTGGCGCCCAACGGCCGCTACTCGGTGACGGGCAGTGGATTCGGCTCAGCCGCCGTCGACAACCCGCCCCTGCATGCGCTGCGCAACACCGCCCTGGCGGGCAACGGCCTGTACCGGTACGGCGCGAGCAGCCTGTTCCCCACGAACAGCTACAACTCCGCGAATTACTGGGTTGATGTGCTGTTCGCTCCCGACGGCGCGTAGCGTGCGACGGATCGCGGTCATATCCCTCGCCCTCGTGGCGGGCGCAGTCGGAGGCTGCGGCGGCGGCTCTGACGAAAAGGCTCCGCCTGGCAGCGCGTCCAACCCGCTGAAGGCCCTGCCGAACCCGACCCCGACGCGCACGCCGCCCGATCAGGTGTCCGGTGAGGGATCCAACAAGACGTCAAAGGCCCCGCGCGCCTCGGAGGATCGCGGCGTCCCGCCGAAGTCGGCTCGCGCGGCCGAGACCGCGAAGTCGTCGGGTGCCCGCAAGCAGAAGGCGCAGGCGCCGAGCGCGAGTCGTCCATGCACGCTGGTGCCGAAGTCGCGCGCGCAGTCGATCCTGCGTGAGCCGATCCTCCAGCCGACGTACGCCCCGCTCGGTCCGACATGTCTGTACCGGTCGCGCTCGGGCAAGGTGTTCGTGACGCTCGGCGTGCAGGAGGTCCGGTTCGCCAGCGCCACGAGGAAGATGACCAAGCGCAAGCGCCTCGTGGTCGGCGGACGAGCCGCATACTGCGGCACGCTCGGGCGGCCGATAACGTACGTCCGGCTGTCGGCGCGCCGGGTCCTGATGGTCACGGCGCCATGCGCGGTCGCGCGGAAGTTCGCTGCGCACGCGCTGCGTAACTTGTGACCACGCGCTCGGCCGACCTGCCGGCGTGAGTACCCGCGATGAGAATCGAGCGTCTTGACCCCTTGACCGATCCCCGCTGGCCGGCCTTCCTCGAGGCGGCTGCGGATGCTTCGGTGTTCCATCACCCCGCATGGCTCGGGCTCGTGGCCCGGCACTACCGCTATCGCATGATGTCGCTGTGCGTCGTCGACGACGCCGGCGAGATCGTCGCCGGGATTCCCCTCGCACGGGTGCAGAGTCGCCTCACGGGCAACCGTCTCGTCGCGATCCCGTTCTCCGACGTGTGCCCACCGGCGCAGCGGGCAGACGCTGATGCGAGCGCCCGGGCGGCGCTCGCCGGCGCGCTCGCGGCGGAGCACCAGCGCACGGGACTTGACGTCGAGGTGCGCGCACGGCTCGAGGGCATCGACGACGCCCACGTGATCGACAGCTTCCTGATGCACCGACTCGCGCTCGAGCCGGATGCAGACGCCGTCCTGTCACGCGCGTCGAAGTCGCAGGTCCGGCGCGCGATCAACAAGGCGCGGAGGGAAGGCGTCGTCGCCGAACCCGCCACGAACCGCGAAGCTCTCGAGGCCTTCTACGAGCTTCACGCGCAGACGCGCAGGCGCCAGGCCGTCCCGGTCCAGCCCAAGGGATTCATCCTCGGCTTCGAGGAGCTGTTCGCTCGCGGCCTCGGCCATGTGATGCTCTCCTCGCACGACGGTCGGCCGATCGCCGCCGCGGTGTTCTTGCAGTTCGGCACGACGCTGACCTACAAGTACGGCGCGTCGGACGGGCGCTTCCTCGAGCTGCGCCCGAACCACGTGCTGTTCGCCGAGGCGATCCGGTTGGGCTGCGAGGCCGGCATGACCGAGCTTGACTTCGGCCGCACCGACACCGGCAACGAGGGGCTGGCGCGCTTCAAGCGCTCCTGGGGCGCCGAGGAAGAGTCGCTGGCCTATACGTACCTCGCCGACGCGCCCCCGCGCAGCCGCGAGCATGGCCTCGCGGCGCGGGCGATCGCGGCGGCCATCCGGCGCGGTCCCAAGGGCACCGGACGCGTGATCGGCACGGCGCTGTACCGCCACGTCGGATGACGTTCGACCCCGATCATCTGCTCTATGAGCGCTACGGCGGCTCGGCCGTGCGCTCCCGCAAGCTCGAGCTGTACTACGCGCTGAAGCCGATGATGCCGCGCAGCGTGCAGCTGGGCCTGCGCCGGGTCTACGCGCGCCGGCAGATGCAGACCGAGTTCCCCCGCTGGCCGTTCGAGCCGACGCTCGTCGATTGGCGTGACGAGCAGCTCCGGGCGCAACTGCACGCGTCGGGCGCCGACCGGCTGCCGTTCGTGAACTTCTGGCCCGAGCGCAAGCGATTTGCGATCTCGCTGACCCACGACGTGGAAGGCCCGAAGGGCGTGGAGAACATCATGCGCGTCATCGCGCTCGAGCAGCGTTATGGCTTTCGGTCCTCGTGGAACTTCGTCGCCGAGTGGTACCCGATCCCGGACGGGCTGTTCGACGAGATCCGCGCTACGGGTTGCGAGATCGGGCTCCACGGCATCCTGCACGACGGCAAGCTGTTCTCCAGCCGCGCGACATTCGAGGCGAACCTGCCGAAGATCGAGCAGTACGCGCGCGAGTGGAACGTGGAGGGCTTCCGATCGCCGGCCACCGGGCGCAACGCGGAGTGGATGGCGGAGCTCCCGGTGCGCTACGACTCTTCATTTCCCGACTCGGATCCTTTCGAGCCGCAGGGCGGCGGTTGCTGCTCGATCATGCCGTTCTTCTTCGGCGACGTGGTCGAGCTCCCCATCACCCTGATTCAGGATCACACGATGTTCGCGATCCTCCGCGAGCCGGGGATCGAATCCTGGCGCCGCAAGAGCACGTGGCTCATGCAGCGACACGGCCTGATCAACATCATCGTGCACCCCGACTACGTCGTCGAGCAGAAGTTCCTGGACCGCTACGAGGCGTTCCTCGCCTTCCTGAGCGAACGCGACGATGGCTGGCGAGCCCTTCCGCGAGATATCGCCCGATGGTGGCGCCAGCGCGCGGACCTGCGCATGTCGGACGCCGGCACGATCGAGGGCGAGACGGACTACGCCGCATCGGTCGCACACGCCTTCGAGCGTGACGGGCGGCTCACGATCGAGCCCTGAGCGGCGTTGATCATGCCGCGCCCTTGCCGCCGAGCACGACCGGCACGGTACGCAGCAGGATCTTCACGTTGAACCAGAAGGTCTGCCGCTCCGCGTACTCGAGGTCGAGCTCGATCATCTCGACGAAGCTGAGCTCCGAGCGCCCGTTGACCTGCCACCAGCCGGTGATCCCGGGCTTCACCGCAAAGCGTCCGAAGGCCCGTTCGGGATATCGCTCGACCTCGTAGTCCAGCGGTGGACGCGGTCCGACGAGCGACATGTCGCCACGCACGACGTTCAGCAGCTGCGGGAGCTCGTCAAGGCTCGTGCGACGCAGGAAGCGGCCCACCCGCGTGACCCGCTCGTCGACCGCGATCTTGAACAGCGCCGCGCGCTTCTCGCTCTCAAACGGGACCGCCTCGCCTGCGATGAGCTTGTGCACGAACTGGCGGTGCTCGTCGGCGTTCGTGCCGACGTGCATCGTGCGGAACTTGTTCACGACGAACGGACGCAGATGCCTGCCCAGGCGCTCCTGGCGAAAGAGCGCGCCGCCGCGCGAGTCGAGCCGGATGATGATCGAGATCACCAGGATCGGCAGCGCGAGCACCACCAGCAGGACCGTGGCCACCACGAGATCGAGCGCGCGGCACGCGAACGCCGTCGTGCGCCCTCCCGCCGCCGATGACGCCACCGCGGGCGGTGCGTGCCGCGGGATCGGCGTCTCGGTGATGGGCTCTACGGCGGCGTCGCTCATGGCTCTCGGGTGATGAACGTCCGAGCACACGCCGGGCTCGCACGGCGGCGCGACCGAATCGACGTCTTTTTTTTCGCCGCGCGTGTCGGAGGGGTGATGAACCGTTGCTATCGGGTATGGAGATCGCACGCGCCATCGTCATGGCCATACCGGACGCTCACGAGCTGCCGTGGTTGAGCCTCGGCTCGCGGCCCAAGTCGCTCGCCCCGGTCGCCACCAAGCCGGTCCTCTTCCACACGCTCGAAGCGCTGAGAAGCGCCGGCGTCCTCGAAGCGGCCCTCGTCACCGAGCCAGAGCTGGCGCCGGCCTTCCGGGCGGCCGTCGACGACGGCAAGCGCTGGGGCATGTCGGTCAGCTACGTGGAATGCGAACGTGCGACGGCGATCCGCGACGTGCTGGAGCTCGCGAGCGGCTTCGTCGAAGACGAGCCGGTGCTGATCCAGCGGGCGGACGTGATCCTTCGCTCGCGGTTGCAGGAGCACATCGCCAGCTTCGCGCGGGAGCACATCGACGCGCTCGCGCTCATGCTCACCCGCGGAACCACGCCGGAGCCGAGCCACCGCGCGGTGGGCGGCTACCTGCTCAACGCACGCGCCGTGTCGGTGGTCCTCGCCGGTCCGGCGGCCCGCGATCCACTTCAGCGCCTGCGCCGCCAGGGCAGCCAGGTGCGGGTACTCGACGTGGAGGGCTGCCTGGCCTGTCAGGGCGACGAGACGGCGCTGCTGGAGGCCAACCGCCACGTGCTGTGGTCGATCGAGCCGTCGATCGGCCCGGCCGTGCTCGAGGGCTGCGAGATCCAGGGCCCCGCCGTGATTCACCCCACCGCCACGCTGCGCAACACGCTCGTGCGCGGCCCGGTCATCATCGGCCCGCGTTCGCAGATCGTCGACAGCTACGTCGGCCCGTACAGCTCGATCGGCGACGACGTCCGTATCGAAGGCACGGAGATCGAGCATTCCATCGTGATGGACGGCGCGCAGCTGCTGTTCGTCGGCAGCCGGCTGGAGACGAGCATCATCGGGCGCGGGGCGAGCATCGTGCGCCGCTTCGATCTACCGAGTGCCGTGAGGATGTCGATCGGCGACGGCGCGCACGTTGCCCTCTCCTAGCTCGGGCGATCAGCGCATCGTTCAGCGCGTTCACAACCAGCAGCGACGACGGTCGGGAACGGAGGCGTTCGATTGCCGATATGTTCGTCGCTCTGACTGATCGTGCTTTCACGTGCCCCGGGAAGGACCCCTCATGCGTCGACTGCTGCTCGCGATCGCCACGCTGGCCGCCGCGCTGACGCCCGGCGCAGCCAACGGAGCCACCGGCTGCATGCCAAATCCGTCTGCCTGCGGTTATCCGGACATCGAGACGACCGGCGTGCAGCCGGGCGTGAGCCTCGCCCCGGTCAACGGCACGGTCACGCTGGGTACGCCGGGCATGGTCTACGAGAACAAGGTCGTCACCGGGTCGATCAACGTGACGGCGACCAACGTCACGATCCGCAACGTCCGGCTTATCAACACCGACGACGACTACGCCATCAGGGTCAGGCCAGGCGGCGACTTCGACCGCAACGACGCGAACCTGAAGGTCCTTCACACGGAGATCGACCTGGGCCTCAAGCAGAGCATGAACGGCATCGCGTTCAACGGCTACACGCTGCGAAACGTCCTGATCCGCAACGGCAACGACTGCGCGGCGATGTCCGAGAACGTCGTCATCGAGGACTCGCTGTGCGCGCTCGGCCCCGACGCAAACCGCGACGGCCAGCCCGACGGCGCCGCCTTCAACAACCAGCCGGCGTGGTGCGACGCCGGCCCCAATCACTACGACGGCTTCCAGTCCGACGGCGGCAACAACATCTTCGTGCGCCACAACACGATCCGCAATCCGTGCACCGACACGAGCGCGATCCTGCTCGACTCCGACGAGTACCCGGTGCGCAACGCGCGCATCGAGGACAACCTCATGGCCGGAGGCGGCTACACGCTGTACTGCGCCGCGAGCTCCGGCATCGTGAGCAACATCACGGCGATCAACAACCGCTTCGCCCGCGACTACTGGCCGAAATCGGGCTACTACGGGCCGACGACCTACTGCGATCGCGCAGATGACTTCAGCGGCAACATCTGGGACGACACGAACAAGCCCCTGGACGACTCGCCGCCGTCGGACGCCCCATCGGGCGGCTGCAGCACCAAAGCCACGGCGAAGCTGTCGGTCCTCCGCGCGCGGGCCGGCCGGATGCTCAGCGTCGTGGCGCCGATCAGTTCCCGCGCCTCGGGCACCGTGCGCGTCACGTACACCGCTGCCGGGGTCCGTTCGCGGTTCACGGCGCGGGTGCGCCCCGCCGATCGCCAGATCTCCATCCGGCGCCGCCTGCCCCGCTCACAGGCGCGCGCCGGCACGGGCATCCTGCGGATCAGCTATCCCGGCGACGGCGACACGCGCGCCCAGTCGGTGCGCTTGCGGGCCGCGCCGAGGAGCGCACGGCTGACCGTCAAGAAGCCCGTCATCGCCGGCGGTCGCGTCACGGCATCGGGACGGGTCGCGCGCGGCGCGCGCGGCGTGGTGAACCTGCGGATCGAGTACCAGAACCGCGCGTGCCACGTCAGGACGCTGAAATTCCAGGGACGGATCAGCGCGGGGCGCTGGCGGATCAGCAAGAAGCTCACCTCGGCGCAGCGCGCCGCGCTCGCAACCCGGATGGGCGCCGCGCAGGCCCACACGCTGTTCACCGGGTATCTCCCGCGCCGCATCGGCGGCGAGATGCGCTCCTTCCAGGTCCTCGGCAGCCAGTAGGTCAGCCGCGCGTGAAGCGCTGCGGCAGCAGCGGGCCAAACATCCGCCGGCGCAGCTCGGACCGGACGAAGCGCCGGTACTCCGGATCGGGGACCCGCTCGACTCGCCGCGCGGCCGCGCGCCCGTAGCCGTACAGGAAGACGAAGCCCGAAACCACGCGGGGCCGCCGGGCGGCGTACTTCAGCGACCGCAGCGCGACCCACGGAACGGTCTGGTGCGCGATGTAGGCCACCTCGCCATGACGCGCGCGCCCGCGCAGGTTCCCGTCAGCGCTCCCCATCGGGCGATGGTGAATACAGACGAGGTCGGTAAAGCTGTACGTCGTGAAGCCGCGCATGCGCGCGTAGGCACCATCGATCACGTCCCACGCGAGCCGGTCCTGGACGCCGCCGATCGCGTCGAAGCACGCCCGCGTGTAGCACTTCAGCGCGCCGTGCACGTGCTGGCGCGGTATCTGGATGTGGCGGTAGCGGCCGTCTCCGAGCGGCTCCTTGATGACGCCGCCCGCGATTCCCAGCGCGGGATCGGCAGCGAAGCGCTCGCTGATCTCGCGCAGGTACCCCGGAAGCAGCTCGATGTCGCCGTCAAGCTTCATGACGTGTGTGTACTCGCGCCAGTCGACGCTGGACAGCGCGAAATTGAAGTTCCGTGGAGCCGCGCCACCGGCAAGGCGGTCGCGAGCCGGAGCTGCCGCCGCCTCGTGGCGCAGCACGGTCATGAACGCAAGCTCGCGCTCCCAGCCACGCAGGATCTCAAGCGTGCCGTCGTCGGAGCAATCGTCGCTGACGATCCAGCGCGCGGGCTGCAGCTCCTGGGCGGCCATCGACCGTGCCACCCTGTCGATGTGCGCCGCCTCGTTGCGCACGGGAGAGACGACGAGAATGGAAGGCCGCACGCCTGAACAACGGGCCGTGGCATCCGGTCTTCCGCGCCAACAGCGCAGATGAATGGCGACCCTGGCACCGTTGGTTGGGAGATGTCCGCGCGCGTCGACACCGTCATCGTCAGCTACAACAGCAAGGACACGCTGCTGTCGTGCGTGCAGCCGCTGCTGGCGACCCCGGACGTGTCGGTGATCGTCGTCGACAACGCCTCGCCCGATGACTCGCTCGACGTGCTCGAAGGCCTGCCGGTGCAGGCGATCCAGTCCGGACGCAACGGCGGCTTCGGCTTCGGCTGCAACCTCGGCGCCGCCGCCGGCGACGCGCCGTATCTGTTGTTCCTCAACCCGGATGCGCGGATCCAGCCGGCCGACCTGCGGCAGCTCGTCGCGGTGCTCGAGGCCGAGCCCGCCGTGTCGCTCGTCGCGCCCCGGGCGCTCGATGGCACGGGCGCGCTGCTCCCCAGCCAGCGGCGCGACATGAGCGTCCGGACGATCTGGGCGCAGGCGCTGTTCGTGCATCGTCTCCTGCCTCGCGCACGGTGGGCGAACGAGGTCGACAGGGACCCCGCGGCATACGCGCGCGCCGGCAACCCCGACTGGGTCTCGGGTGCGTGCATGCTCGTGCGCCGGCAGGCGTTTCAGTCGATCGGCGGCTTCGACGAGCGCTTCTTTCTGTACTGCGAGGACAAGGATCTGTGCAGGCGACTGCGCGAGGCCGGAGGCCAGATCCGCTTCGAGCCGAGCGCCGCCGTCAGCCATGACTGTGGCCAGTCCGCCCCAGGCACCAGCCTGCTCGCCGTCCTCGCGCAGAGCCGCAAGCTCTACGCGCGCAAGCATTCGGGCCCTGTTGCGGCGCGGCTCCTCGCGCTCGGGCTCGCGGTGGAGGCCGTCACGCATCTGGTCGCCAACCTCGCGCGGCCGGCCCGCGCGCGGGGTCACGCGGCGACGCTGCGCGGGCTCCTGCGTCGGGATCGCCGCGGCGCGTTGCGATGGAGCTAGGTCGCCATCTTCGCGAGCTGTGCGCGAACCGGATCGCGCCGGCGATCTGCCTCGCGCTCGCCGTCTTCGCCGCGGTGAGCGTCGTCTATCGCGTGAGCCTCCTGCCGCCGGGCCTCGAGTCGCGCGCGATCGAGACAGCGTCGGCGAAGACCGAGGTGCTCGTCGAGGGACCGGTCAGCACCGTGCTCGACCTGCGCATGGGAGCGAGCGATATCGAAGGGATGACCAACCGCGCCGTGCTCATCGGCAACGTGATGGTCAGTCCCCCGGTGCTCAGGTACATCGGCGAGCGGGC
The DNA here is from genome assembly GCA_963705315.1 of uncultured Actinomycetes bacterium. GTDB lineage: Bacteria > Actinomycetota > Thermoleophilia > Solirubrobacterales > Solirubrobacteraceae > CADCVQ01. Next base: position 1,701,115 of record OY970068.1, on the reverse strand, counting down.
CGGGGTGCCGCCCGATTCGATCCAGGCACAGGCCCCGCTCACGCCCGATTTTCCGCGTCCGCTGGTGACCCAGGACGAGGGACCCAAGACGAGCGACCTCCTGCGCTCGACCGACCAGTACCGCCTGAACATCCAAACCGATCCGGCCGTGCCGGTCATCACGATCTACGCTCAGGCACCAACGGCGCCCGGCGCCGAGACGCTGGCCAACGGCGCCGTGACCGGGCTACGCGACTACCTCGCCGATGCGGCCGCCTCCAGCGCGACGCCCTCCGCAAATCGCGTGACGCTCACGCAGCTCGGACGCGCGAGCGGCGAGGTCATCAACGGTGGTGTCCGGACGCAGCTTGCCGCTCTCGCCTTCCTCATCGTGTTGGCGCTGGCAAGCGCGACGGCGATCTTCCTCGGGCGCGTGAGGCGGGCCTGGCAGCAGGAGGAGCCGCTGCCCGCCGCACGGCGCGCCGCGCGAAGCTGAAGAAGCCCCGGGGCAGCGCCAACGTTCCTTGAGCAGCAGTGAAACTTCGCGTGCCCATCCGACGAACACCTGAACCGCCGCCGCCCGGCGGCATCGGCGACGCATCCCCCGCGGCGACCCCGCTCGGGACCAGCGCCAAGAAGGCCCTCTGGTGGAGCGTCGCGAACACGTTCGTGGGGCGCGTCGGCACGACGCTCATCGGGATCGTGCTCGCGCGGATCCTCGTGCCGGAGGACTACGGGGTGTTCGCCGTCGCCCTCGTCATGCTCAACGCGCTGCTCAGCCTCAACGAGCTGGGCGTCAGCCTCGCGATCGTCCGCTGGCCCGGCGACGTGGCCCGTATCGCCCCGACCGTCAAGACCCTCGCGCTCGTCAGCAGCGTGGCGCTGTGGATAGCGATGTTCTTCGCCGCGCCCGTGCTCGCCAACGCGCTGAGCACACCCGAGGCGACGTTCCTGGTGCAGCTGCTGACGCTCTCGGTGCTCATCGACGCCGTCACCGCGGTGCCGGCAGCGCTCATGACACGGGACTTCATGCAGCGCGAGCGGATGATCGTCGACACGACGAGCTTCGTGGTCTCCTCGACGCTGGCGATCGGCCTTGCGGTGACCGGCCACGGCGTCTACGCGCTCGTCGTGAGCATGCTCATCGGCAACGTCGTCAACGCGCTGTTCATGCTGCGCTACGCGCCGCGCCGCTTCAAGTTCGGCTGGCGCCGCGAAGTGATTCCCGAGCTGCTGTCGTTCGGCCTACCGCTTGCCGGCGCCAGCGCGCTGCTCATGGCGATGCTCCACATCGACTACGTCGTCGTGGGCGCGCAGCTCGGTCCGGTGGCGCTCGGCTTCTATCTGCTGGCGTTCAACCTCTCCACGTGGCCGGTGAACATGTTCTCGGCGCCCGCGCGCCGCGTATCGCTGCCGCTCTTCGCGCGGCTGCACGCCGGAAAGACCGACCCGTCCGCGGCGTTCGTGCCGGTCTGCGTCATGCTCGCGCTCGTCACGCTGCCGGCATGCGTGCTGATCGCGGTGATCGCGGAGCCGCTCGTGCGGGTGGTCTACGGCGAGAAGTGGGTTCCCGCGGCCGCCGCCCTTCCGTGGCTCATGGTGCTCGCCCTCGTCCGCGTCCTCGGCGAGCTCGTCTATGACTTCCTCACCGCGCTGGGCAAGTCCATGCCGAACCTCGTGCTGCAGGTGATCTGGCTCGTCGCGCTGATCGTCGCCCTGCCGATCGCGGTGCAGGCCGGCGGGATCGAGGGGGTGGCGATGGCTCACGCGCTCGTCGCGATCGTGATCGTGGTCCCGTCCTACACCTACGTGCTCATCAGGTCGGGCGTGTCGTTGCGCGAGATGACCGTGAATCTGTCACGACCGTTCGTGGGCGCGGGGCTGGCGGCGTCGGCGGGCCTCGGCGCGATCGTGCTCGGTCCCGACGATCGTCTCGTGCAGATGGGGCTGGCCGGGGCGCTCGTCGTCCTCGTCTACGCCGCCGTCGTGTATCCGATGCGCGGAACGCTGAACTCCCCCGCCCTGAGGTCGGCGTGAGCGCGCCGCTGGATCCGCGCGACGGGCTCGTGCTGGTCATCGCGGGCACGTCCTGGGACGGCACGTGGTATCCCGAGCGCCACGTCGCGATGCACCTGTCCGAGCGGATGCCCGTGCTGTGGGTCGATCCGCCGATCTCGTGCCTCACGCCGCTCAACGACCGGACCGCCCTACGGGCGCTGCGCGAGGATCGCCTGCGCCCGGTGGCGCCCAACATCCTGCGGCTCACGCCGGTGACCGTTCCCGGCGTCACGCGCCCGGTGCTGCGCCACATCGCGCAGCGCCAAGCGCAGCGGGCCGTGCGGCGCGCCATCCGGCGTCTCGGAGCGAGCGTCCACACGACGTTCCTGGCGACGACGTCGGACATGCTCGATGTCGTCCCCGCGGCACAGGGGGTCTTCTATGCGACGGACGACTACGAGGCCGGGGCGGCCCTCAAGGGGACCGACGCCGGCTGGCTGCGCGAGCTGACCAACCGCCAGCTGTCAGATGCCGACCACGTCATCGTCATCTCTCCCTTTTTGAAGGAGAAGTGGGCGCCGCGGCGGCCGGACATCCACATGATCCCGAACGGCTGCCAGGCCGATCACTTCGCGACCGCCGACGAGGCGCCGCTGCCCGCCGACGTCCGGCTGCCCGCGCCGATCGCCGGGTTCGTCGGCCACATGTCCGAGCGCATCGACCTGTCGATGCTCGAGGCGGTGGCCGCCACCGGCGTCTCGCTGCTGCTCGTCGGACCGCGCCAGCGGACCTTTGAGATCGCCAAGCTCGACGCGCTCGTCGAGCTGCCCAACGTCCAGTGGGTCGGGCCGAAGGACTTTGCCGAGCTACCGTCCTACCTGCGCATGATCGATGTCGGCCTGACGCCCTACCGCCAGTCGGAGTTCAACGCCGCGAGCTTCCCGCTCAAGACGCTCGAGTATCTCGCCGCGGGTCGCCCCGTCGTCGTGACCGACCTGCCCGCCCATCGCTGGCTGAACACCGGCCACGTCGCGATCGAGAGCGACGCGGACGGTTTCGCCCGCAGGACGCGCCAGCTGCTGGACGCGCCCCGGCGCGCGGAGGACGTCGCCGCGCGACGCGCCATCGGCGCGCAGCACTCGTGGGCGAACCGCAGCGCAGAGATCGCCGACGTGCTCGGGATCGACACCATCGCAGCTCCCCGGAACGCCACCCCGAGCGAGGTCGCGTGAGCACCCCGACCGATCTGCTCATCGTCGGATCAGGCGGCTTCTCGCGGGAGGCCGCCGAGGCGGTGCGCGCGATCAACGCCGTGACGCCCACCTGGCGCCTGCGCGGCTTCCTCGACGACAACCCCGACCGGCACGGGACGACGATCGGCGGCGTTCCCGTGCTCGGTCCGATCGAGCTCGCGCTCGAGTACGAGCGCGACATGGTCGTCCTCACGACCGGCCGTCCCGACAATTACGTCAGCCGCCTGCTGATCGCGCAGCGCCTCGGGCTCGCCGACGAGCGCTACGCGACGATCGTGCATCCGACGGCCACGATCGGGACGACCTGCGACGTCGGCGCGGGCTGCGTGCTGCTCGCCCACGTCGACCTGACCGCCGACACCGTCGTCGGGCGGCACGTCGTGATGATGCCGCAGGTCGTGCTGCCACACGACGTGAGAATCGACGACTACGCCACGCTCGCTGCCGGTGTGCGGGTCGGCGGCGCGTGTCATGTGGCCGAGGGCGCGTACGTCGGAGCCGCGGTGACCGTGCGCGGGGACGTGACCATCGGCGCGTGGGCGATGGTGGGAATGGGCGCGATCGTGACGGCCGACGTCCCGAGCCAGCGGTTGTGGCACGGCATTCCCGCGCGCGACGCCGGTCCCGCCCCCCTCCCAGCGAGCTTTCGGGTGCCCGTATGAGGTGCGTCGTCTACCCGCACATGTTGGAGATCGGCGGCAGCCAGACCAACGCGATCGAGCTCGCCGCCGCCGTGCGCGATATCGGTCACGACGTCGTCGTCTTCGGTCAGCCCGGGCCGCTGACCGAACGCATTGCAGAGATGGGCCTGGAGTTCGTGGCGGCGCCGCGACCACGCGGCCGGCCGTCGCCCGCCGTGATGCACGCGCTCGTGAAGCTTGTCGATCGCCGAGCCATCGACATCGTGCACGGCTACGAATGGACGACCGCGCTGGAGGCCTACTGGGGTCCGCGCGCGACGCGCGGGGTGCCGGCGGTCACGACCGTGCTCTCGATGGCCGTCGCGCCGTTTCTCCCGCACGACATGCCGCTGGCCGTCGGGACCGAGCAGATCGCCAGCCACGAGCGTGACCGCGGGCGGTCAGACGTCGTGGTCATCGAGCCCCCCGTCGACCTCGACCACAACGTGGCGACCGAAGGGGAGATCGCGGAGTTCCGGCGCGCGCACGAGCTCGATCCCGACGCACACACGCTCGTGTGCGTGGGCCGGCTGGCCGCCGAACTCAAGCTCGAGGGACTGCTCAGCGCCATCGACGCGGTCGCCGACCACGCGGGGACCGAACCGGCCCAACTCGTCATCGTCGGCGCGGGCCCGATGCGCGACGTGGTCGCCGAGGCGGCGGACCGCGCGAATGCGCGCGCCGGGCGTCGCGTCGCGATCCTCACGGGCGAGCTGCGCGATCCTCGTGCCGCGTACGCCGCGGCGGACGTCTGCCTCGGCATGGGTAGCTCGGCCCTGCGCGCGATGGCGTTTCGCAAGCCGCTCGTCGTTCAGGGCGAGGGCGGGTTCTGGGAAGTGCTGACTCCGGACACCGTCGAGCGCTTCCTGTGGACCGGCTGGTACGGGGTCGGCGACGGCGCTCAGCACGGGCGTGCGCGTCTTGCCGGCATCCTCGGCGAGCTGCTCGCCGATCACGACCGCCGCGAACAACTCGGCGTCTACGCGCGCACGCTCGTCGAGCAGCGCTTCTCCCTTCGCAGCCTCGCCAAGCGCCAGGTCGAGCTCTACGAGATGGCGCTCGCGCGCGCGCCGATCCGGCGTCGCCAGTGGCTGCGCCCCGCGTCCGCTTCCGCGACCGGCCTCGTGGCCTATCGCGTCAGGCGCAGGATCGAGGACAGCCTCGGACGGGCGCGGCTCGATGACATGAACGCCGCGCCGGTGGCGGCGTCATCGCGCTAGCCCGCATGCGGATGGCCCTGCCGGCGAACAAGCACGCACGGCGTCGCCGCACGATCGGCGCGTGCGTGCTGATCGCCCTCGCGTGCACGATCCTGAGCGTCACCGAGGTCGGGCTCCTGCCGCCGAAGCTCAGCAAGCGGCCACTCGACGTCGCCGCCGCCGTTACCCGCGTGACGATCGACCAAGAGCCGCGCTTCGGGCTCGATGCTCGCGCGACGGAATACGACTACCAGACGCTCAACGGGCGCGCCAAGCTCGTGGGCAACCTCATGTCCAGCCGGCCCGTCGTCGAGGACATCGCCAAGCGACTGGACGTCGACCCATCGGATATCGCCGCGGTGACGCAGATCGTCTCCGAGGTCCAGACGGTCTTCACCGAGCCCGACAGTGAACGGCGCGCCGCGCAGATCGCGGACGAACCAAGGCCGTACCGGATCGAGATCCAGCCCAACGACCAGCTGCCGATCCTCGACATCCACGCGCAGGCGCCGTCCGTGGGCGAGGCCGAGCGCCTCGCCAACGCCGTCGCTCCGGCGACACAGACCTTCATCGCGAACCTCGGCGCCGAGCAGCGCGTGGGCAGGGCGTCGCAGGTACGGCTCGATCAGCTCGGCCCGGCGCGGGGCGCGATCGCCAACCCCGGCGCTCGCCTGCAGATCGCCGTGCTCACGTTCGTCGTCGTGTTCATGGTCGCGCTCGCGATCTGGGTCGGCGTCACGCGCCTGCGGCGCCGCCAGCGCGGCGCTCCGGGTGGCGCCGGGCCCGCTCCGGCTGCCACGCCGCCGCAGGACGCACCCACCGAACCCGCGTTCGCGGAGATCCCCGCACCCGAGCCTGCTCGCGTGGCACGAGGACCGCTTGAGCCGGCCCTGTCAGCGATGCGCCGGCGCGTCGTGCAAGGGGGCGACTGGCCCGGAACCACGCGGGTGCTGCCGTGGATGATCGCCGTGATGATCGCCGTCGTCTTCCTGGTCCCATTCGACGAGATCAAGCTGAACGTCTCGCTGCCCATCGACCTGAAGCTCGACCGCCTCATCCTGCCCGTCGTGCTGGCGACGTGGGCGGTCGTGCTCGCGGCGGGTGGAACACACGCGCCGCGGATCAATGTCACGTGGATCCATATCGCGCTCGGCGCGTACGTCGGCGTGGCGTTTCTCAGCGTTGTGCTCGAGGCGAGCGAGCTCAACCACGCGCTCGAGTTCGAAGCCACGGTGAAGAAGCTCTCGCTGCTGCTCTCCTACGCCGCCCTGTTCGTCGTCGTCGCGAGCGTCGTGCGGCGCACCGAGGTCCACGCGTTCCTCACGTACACCCTCGGACTCGCGGTCGTGTGCGCGATGGGCACCATCATCGAGTACCGCGCTGGGATCAACATCTTCTACATGGTGTCCGACGGGGTGCTTCCAGGCATATTCCAGGTCGCGTCCGTGGACGCGCCGGGGCTCGACGAGATCGGCCGGGCGTTCGTCCGCGGTCCCGGCGCGGTGCCGCTCGAAACCGTGGCGATGATGGCGATGGCGCTCCCGATCGCGCTCGTGCGGCTGGTTCAGAGCGATGGCGCGCGCTCCCGCATCTGGTACGGGCTCGCAGCCGCGCTCCTGCTCGCCGCGATGGTCGCGACGTTCCGCAAGACCGCGTTCCTCGCACCCCTCTCCGTGATCGCAGCGCTGGCCTACTTCCGCATGCGCGAGTTCATCAAGCTCGTGCCGCTGGGCATCGCGCTCGTGTTCCTCATCCAGGTGCTCGCGCCGGGCGCGCTCACCGGCGTGGCGGGTCAGCTGGAGGGCAACCGGCTCGGCGTCACGACGGTGAGCGATCGAGCCGCTGACTACGACGCGATCCGCCCGGACGTGCTGTCGCACCTCGCGCTCGGGCGCGGTTACGGAAGCTATGAGCACATCAGCTACAGGATCCTCGACATGGAGCTGCTCAACTCCCTCATCGAGGTGGGGGTCATCGGCCTGCTCGCGTACATCCTCGTGTCCGTGGCGATCATCGCCGTCGCGATCGAGCCGATTCGTGCGCGCCGACCCATGGATTCGCCGGTCGCGCTCGCGGCCGCGGCCGCGGCCGTCTGCTTCCTCGTGGTCTCGACGCTGTTCGACGTCATGTCGTTCCCGCACGTGCCATACGTGCTGCTGTGGATCGCTGGATTGCTGGCCGCCATGCGCCAACCCGCGCCGCAGCCTGCCGCGGATCGCGAGCACGGGACCAGCCCGCCGGGCATCGCCGACCGAGCGCCACCGCGGCGAGAGGAGCAGAGGGTCCCAGCATGGAGCTCGTAGCCGTCCTGCGCATGCTGTGGCGGCGCCGGCTGGCCGTTGGTGCGGCCGCCTTCGTTGCGCTGTTCGCGGGTTGGGCCGCCGGCGGCGGGGTGGCCGTCGGCCCGTTCGCTCCTACGGCGAAGCGCGTCAGCGCGTCATTGCTCGTGCAACTCGACACTCCGAAGCCGTTGCTCGCCTACGTCCGCGCCGACGACAGCGAAGGTGGTGGCGCGATCGGGATCCAGGCACAGCTCTTTGCTGAACAGATGGCACGGGCCGACGTCAAGGCGGAGATCGTGCGCAGGGCGGGGCTACCGTCCGATCAGCTTGGCGTGCTGACGAACCGGTTCCCGCTTCCGGCGCGGGTCACGCCGCTTGCCGTGAAGGCAACCGAGATCGCGGAGTCGGCGGGCACACCGTACGTGCTGCGAGCGACGGCGTCTGAGGAGCTCCCGCTCATCCACATCGAAGCGTCGGGCGCGGACCGCGCGACCGTCGAGCGCCTCGTGCGCGCACCGGCGGCGGTTCTCGCGTCGCGGACGGCGACCGGCGCGCGCGACGCGACCCGCCAGTTCAAGATCACCGCTCTCGAGCCCGCGGCGTTCGCGACCACCGCCTCAACGGGCCGGGGCGGCCCGCTCGTCGGCGCCGTGGTGTTCTTCTTGCTCTTCATCGCCGGCTGCACAGCGATCGTCCTTCTGTCCGGGATGCGCCGGGCGCTGAACGGCGGCGTCGCGGCCACCGCGCGCTAGCGCCGTGCGATAGATACTCGCCTCATGGATCGCCATCGGCCGGTGACCAATCGCGCGAGTGAGACGCGAGGACGGCACCGCGCTGCATGAGACCCGGCCCTCGCTGCCGTCAACTCGCTCGGCCTCGGCAAGACGCCTTCGATCGAGCCGCTGCGCCGGCGACTCGCGCGCTCCCCGGCGTGCGCTTCAAGCTCGACGCGGAGGCGACGTGGGCGCCGGCGCTCGTCAGCGAGGTCGCGGCGACCGGCGCGGTCGACACGATCGACTTCAAGGGCCACTACGGCTTCGAGGTCGAGGATCCGCAGGCGCTGGGTGCGCTCTACGACCACGTGCTCGCCGCGTTCCCGGACGCCTACCTGGAGGACCCGCACGACCTACCCGAGATCGCGCAGCGGCTTGGCGATCACCTTGAGCGCGTGTCCTTCGACGCGCCGATCCGCACTGCCGAGGACATCGGCGCGACGCCGCTGGCCGCACGCGTGGTGAACGTCAAGCCGTCGCGGATCGGCAGCCTGCGCGCGCTGTTTGAGGTCTACGCGCGCTGCGCACGCGAGCGGCGGCCGATGTACGGCGGCGGCATGGGCGAGCTGGGCGTGGGCCGCGGGCAGATCCAGCTCCTCGCCGCGCTGATTCACAACGACGCGCCCAACGACGTGGCGCCGAGCGCCGACAACGAGGATGCCCCGACGGGCGGCCTGCCGGCCAGCCCGCTGGCGCCGCGCCCCGCATCGACCGGCATGCGCTGGTCGGCGCGGTGAGTGGTGCGGCATGATCGGTCCGGTGGATGTGTGCCGGCCGCAATAGCTGCAACCGCGGCTGCGCGGCGTGTCGGGCGAGCGCGCCAGCGGACGCTTGCGGTCCCGCGGCATATGTCAGGGGAGCGCCGGCGGCGCGGCGGCGCTCCGATCAGGAGGCGCGCCTGCTCGGATCGTCGCGCTGCATCCGCTGGCTGTGGGTCATCGCCCCGAGGCGCGGCTCGGTGGCACCCGACGGCCCGGGCGGGGATGCTTCCGAACGGCTGGGTGCCTCAGGCGACTGGCGCTGCGTCGCCTGCCTGGCGCCGGGAAAGACGCGTGCGCGGCCGGATGAATCGCTCGGCCGCTGCGGCGGCGCCAGGACCGGCGCTGCGCCGCGCGCATCGTCCTCTTCGGCCACCGTCTCCCGCCACGCCCGCGCAAGTCCGGAGATGCCGACGATGGACGCACACCAGGTGCCGAAGACCAAGATGAAGAGCAACACCCCGAGCAGCGGAGCACGGCCCCGCGTCTCGGTGGCCGAGCGTGCCTGGCCGAGCGGCGTCACGACGAGCTTTCGGCCATCCGGAATCTTCCCGGCGGCCACCGTGGCGAGGTAGTTCCTGAGCTCCGTGATCGACGCGGTCGCCACGCGCTTGGCGGTCGGGGCGTCGGGCGCCTCGACTTCGGCGGTGATGATCGGGAGCGTCTCGTTGACGTGCAGGCGCAGAACGGTGGCCCGCCGATCACTTTCGCTGATCGCGGCGCCCGGACCCTCGGGCGTCCTGAGGGTGGCCGGACCGCCCTCCGGCGGTCTGTGCGCGATGAACCATTCCGGGCGCACATTGGCTGCCTGGGCGATCTGCTCTCTGAGCGGACTTGTCGCCATGAGGTTTGCGAGCAGGCGGGCGCGCAACGACAGCTGGGCGGCATCGGTACCGCCACCGAGATCCACGACCTGCGACTTGTTGGAGTCGACCAAGGCGGCCGCCGAGGCGATGCCGGTCTTGTACTGCCGGCTCTCGAACGTGGGTGGGACACCACCCTGCACGTCGTAGGACAACAGCAGCCCTACCGGCAGCGCGAAGGCGAATCCCATGAGCACCAGCAGACGTCGCCGCCACAGCAGGCGCAGGATGGAGACGATCTGCATGGCTAGGAAGCCAGGCTACTGCACGGGATTGTGCTGTCGTGACGGTAAACGTTCATCTGGTCCTCGCTGAACAACGGTTCAGAGCGTCGCAGGCTCCCGCGCAGCGGCGAACCTGGTCGAACGTCCTGTCAACCGCGCGCGCCCGCACGCGGGCATCGGGCGCGCCGCGTGGTGGCCCGACGAGATCCGCGTCACGGGATTGGACTACTGGGCGTCGACAGGCCGGACGCTTCGGCGAGGATCAGGCGACCGCAGCTTCAAGCGTCGGCACGAGGTTCACGGGCTCGCCGCCGCGCTGCAGCGAGAGCTCGATTGCCTCCATCGCGATCACCACGTCGAGGCCGAGCTGCGCGTTCGAGCTCGGCTGCACCCCGCTGCCGATCGCGCGGGCGAAGTCCTGCAGCTCGAGCGCCAGCGGCTCGGCCGCTTCGACGCGCGGGATGATGACGTCGCCGCTGCGGTACGTGAGCTGATACTCGCCGAAGCTCTCCGGCGTCTTGAACTCCATGCCGCGGTCGTACAGGCGCACGGACTCGTCGGCCGACGTGTCGTCGTACTGGATCATCCGCCGGCTGCCGACGATCATCATCTGGCGGAACTTGCGCGGCGCCAGCCAGGAGACCTGGATGTTCGCGGCCGTGCCGCCCTCGAACACGAGCGAGATGAACGCTGTCTCCGGGACGTGCTCCTGGAAGATGTTGCGCGCCAGGGCCGTGACCTGGACGACCGGGCGGTTGAGCCAGTGCATGAGGATCGACAGGTCGTGCGGCGCGAGGTCGCAGATGACACCGTCGGGCTGGTAGTTGCCGAGGTTCATCCGCGACGACGTGACGAAGTAGACCTCGCCGACGGCGTCCTCGTTGATGAGGTCGCGCACCTTGTTGACCGACGGGCTGTAGAGGAACGTGTGCCCCGGCATGATCACGAGGTTGCGCTGCGCCGCGATCTGCATGAGCTCGCGGGCGTGCGCCGACGTCTTGGCCATCGGCTTCTCGACGAGCACGTGCTTGCCGGCCTGGAGGGCCTGCTTGCACAGCGCGTGATGCGTCGAGGGCGGCGTGGCGACGAGCACAGCGTCGAGCTCGGGATCGAGCAGCAACTCGGCGAAGTCCGACACGACCGGCACGTCCTTGACCCGCGACAGGAAGGCCTCGGCGCGCACCGGATCGCGCTCGCACACCGCGACGAGGTCCAGATCGGAGGACGCCATGACGTTACGGACGAGGTTGGGTCCCCAGTATCCGTAGCCGACCACGGCGGTCTTCAATGTCCGTACGTCCTCGGAATCCTCGACGTTCCGCTCCCTGACGAATCTCATGCTTGCCTCCTGTCGAAACCCTGGACCCCGTTGATTACGCGCTCCGTCTCTTCCTCGGACATCCCAGGGAACAACGGCAACGTGCAGATCTGCTCGGCCAATCTCTCGGCCACCGGAAGGCTTCCGGCGCCGAGGCCCAGCTGCGCGTACGCGCCGACCCGATGAATCGGGATCGGATAGTGGACAGCGGTGTTCACGCCCTCGCGCGAAAGGTGCTCGCGCAGTGCTTCGCGCTCGTCACTTCGCGCGATGAACAAGTGGTAGACGTGGTCGGCACCGTCACATGCCGGTGCCGGCAGCTCGACGGACGACCCGGCCAGGCCGGCGCGCAGCGCCGCGCCGAGGCGACGGCGCTGCATGGTGACCTCGTCGAGCACCTCGAGCTTGATCCGCAGCACAGCCGCCTGGAGAGCGTCCAGCCGCGCGGTCGTACCGACCATCTCGTGGTGGTAGCGCGGGCGCTCGCCGTGACAGCGCAGCAGGCGCACCCGGTCGGCGAGCGCGTCGTCGTCGGTGGTGATCGCACCGCCGTCGCCCCACGCCCCGAGGTTCTTCGTCGGGTAGAACGAGAAGCAGCCGAACTCGCCGAACGTCCCGACGCGCCTGCCGCGCAGGCGGGCGCCGTGGCCCTGGGCCGTGTCCTCGACGACATAGATGCCGGCGTCACGCGCGACGCGCATGAGCGGCTCCATGTCGACGGTCGAGCCCATGAGATGCACGGGGATGACGCAGCGCGTGCGCGGCCCGATGGCCTCCTCGACCGCCTCGGCCGTCATGAGGTGCGTGTCGGGATCGACGTCGATGAGACGCGGCGTCGCGCCGACGAGGCTCACGGCCTCCGCCGTCGCGATGAACGTGTTGGCCGGCACGATGACCTCGTCGCCGGGCCCGATCTGCAGCGCCCGCAGCGCCAGCACCAGAGCCTCGGTGCCCGACGACACGCCGACGGCGTGGCCGGTCTCGCAATACGCGGCGAACTCAGCCTCGAACGCCTCGACCTCGTGGCCGAGCGTGAACGCGCCGGTCGCCGCGATGCGGGCGACCGCCTCGAGCATCCGCTCCATCATCTCCGGGGCGGTGTTGTCCAGGCGCATCACCGGGACGTGGCCGGTCGCCTGGAGGGTCTGCGGGTTCACGCCGCCACCGCCGCGGTCAGCGGAGTGGACTCCAGCCGCTCGAGCTCGGCGCACAGCGCGCGCCGGCCGCGATGGTGCAGCCCGTAGACGGAGCTGTTCGTGCGGCCGAGCCGCTCGGCGATCTCGACGGGCGAGAGGCCGAGCACGTGGCGCAGCACGACGACCTGGCGCTGATCCTCGGGCAACGAGGCGAGCGCCTCGTGCAGCGAGCGCGCCCGCTCCGGCGCGTCCTCGGACACGGCGTCGTCGGGTCCGAAGATCTCCTCGGCCGGAGTCGCGCGGCGGGCGCGAACCGCGTCGACCGCGGCGTTGTGGGACATGCGCAGCAGCCAGGCGACGAACGGCACGCCGCGCTGCTCGTACTTGACGATCGCCGTCATGAGCTTGGCGAACACCTGCTGCGTGACGTCCTCGGCGTCGTGGTGGTCGCGCACGATCGTGCGGACATAGCCGTAGACGTTGTCGGCATACCTCAGGTAGAGGAAGCGCACCGCGTCGCGATCGCCCTGCTTGGCGCGCGTCACCGCACGACTCACGAGCCGCTCGATCTCGGGCGATGTCTCGATGGTCGGCTTGGCGACGAGACGATCCTTCGTCTGCCCGGCCCACGGCGTGTTCGCCTCGGGCATCGGGAGCGCTGTCCTGTGCTCACGCTTCATTTGGCTTTCCCCTGGGAGGTCGGTGTCATGGACGTTTCCCGCGTGGTGCGGTCGCGATGGCAAGCGATCAGCACGCAAGTGCTTCAGCCGCCATCACGAGGTTGTGGGTGTGCGCGTAGTGACTGGCCTCGGTGCGGTTGGCCACGCCGAGCTTGCGGTACGTGTTGGAGAGGTGGAACTTCACGGTCTGCTCGGTGACCCAGAGCGTCCGCGCGATCTGGCCGTTGGTTGCGCCCTCGGCGACGAAGCCCAGGATCTCCTTCTCGCGCAGCGTCAGCGGGCAGTCCGCGGCGGGGCCCGGCGGGCGGCGCTCGAAACGGTGCACGACGTTGCCGCGCACGACCTCGCGCAGCATCGTCCCGAGGCTGACCGAGTGCATCGACTTGGACAGCACCGCATGGGCGCCGGCCTCGAAGGCCTCGTTCATCCACTCTTCGCTCATGCGCAGAGTCAGCAGCAGCCGCTTGGCCTCGGGGGCGAACTCGACGGCCTCGCGCAGGCGGCGCAGGGCGTGATCGCTCTCGTGCGTAACGTCACCGCGCGGGTCTTGCATGTCGTCGACGAGCACGACATCGGGTCGCAGCTCCAAGAGCGCGTCACGCGCCTCGACGCGGCCGTCGATGACGCCGGCGACCTGGAAGCCGGCCGTCTGCTTGAGCGCCAGTCGGATGGAGTGGGCGACCAGCGAGTGGTCGGCCACGATGAGAAGGCGCTTCATGCCGGTACTCCTCTCTCATGCTGCATGTGAGACGTGCTCATCGCTTCGCTTCCTTCCGTGGTTGCGTAGACGTCGGGCGGGACGACGATGCCGAGACCAGCATCGGAGCCGGAGTGCAAGATCAGGTCAGCTGCCTCGTGCCGTGACCGGACGCCCAACTTCGCGAACGCCGACGACAGGTGGCACTTGACGGTGCTCTCCGCGAGGTAGAGCTGGCTGGCGATCGCCTTGTTGCTCATGGCCATGACGACCATCCCGAGCACCTGCTTCTCGCGACCGGAGAGCGTCGGGCGATCAACTTCGTGGCGGCGCGCCGCCGGAACGGCCATCTGGCCGGCGAGCGAGGCGCGCACGGTGGGTGCGAGGGCAGCCTCGATCTCCTCCTCGAACACGACGCCGGCCGCGCCGGCCTCGAGCGCCCGACGGACGCCGCGGCGGGAATCCTCGGGCATGACCGCGACAAGGTGCGTCATCGGCAGCGCCTTGCGGACGCGACGCATCTGCAGGTCGCGCTCGGTGATGCCGGCGCCGAACGTCATGACGAGCACGTCCGGTGTCGCCTCGACGTCGTCGAGGCTCTGCCCGCGATGCTCGACCTGCATGCCGTCCGCGTTCAGCAGCGCTTCGATGCGCCTGCCGACAAGCTCGTCCTCTGCGAGGAGTGCGACGAGAGGCGGCGCGACGCTCGTGTCAGCCGGATTCATCGTGTCACTGCGGTTCAGGCTCACGATCGGCAGGTGACCGGTCTGCGTTTGCAGTCCGGTCAGCTGAGTTTCTAGTGATGGACGCTGTCCTTGCCATTCGGCTCGCGCACCATCGGTATGACTCACAGCCATGCTCCATGTGCCCCTTTGTTGGCCCCTGCCACGTCCGCGTGGCAATCAACGAGGACGACAATCGCAGGAGTCGATCGGCCTGCCATCGGGGCTAGCAACGTGATCTGCTGCCGGAGTCCGCCGTCCTGTTGCACGTCTTACGCACCCCGATCTGCGGTGCGTTCCGCACGATCTCGCAGCCGAAATTGCGTGATCGCGCAATCGCCGGACTCAACCGTTTCTCCGACCGCGAGCATCTGGGCGCCCGCCGACGCGCGCGGGACGGCGGGCTATAATCGCCGCCCCGCGCGGATGTAGCTCAGTTGGCTAGAGCGTCTGCTTGCCATGCAGAAGGTCGAGGGTTCGAGTCCCTTCATCCGCTTCGGGTCACCCGTCCTCTTCGCAAGCACTGATCTGGCCGCCGCGCCAGCCATTTGGGGTTGACGCGAGCGAGCGCCCAGGGGTAGGTTTCAGGATGCGAGAAAGACGGGTCTGTATCTCCCCTGCGAACGGGTGAGCGCCCAACGGTTCTCCGGGCCCGCGAGGACGAGTGGCCAGCCGCGCCATGGCGCGGTCGGCAGCAGCATGCCGTGAATCAACAGCGAGGAGACGTACACACATGGCGGACTATGACCCCCGGACGGACACGGGTATCCCGACGGAGCCCGTGGGCTCCCTTCCCCGGCCGCAGAAGCTCCAGGAGGCTTACGCCGAATACGACGCGGGCAACATCAGCCAGGACGATCTCGAGAAGCAGCAGGATGCAGCGGCCAAGGACTCCATCGAGCGCATGGAGGCCACGGGGTCACCAATCAACTCCGACGGCGAGCAGCGCTGGTCGAGCTTTGCGACCTATCCGATCGCCGACACGCTCGCCGGCACCGGGCTCGCGCCGAACCTCGGCCCGGGCGGCCAGTTCTTCGCCATCTTCGCCGATGGCCACGGGCGCCAGCTGCCCAAGCTCACGGGCGGGCCGCTGAAGTACAACCACTACGCCGCGGACTCGCTGGCGAAGTCGATCGGGTACGCAACCAAGCCGCTCAAGCAGGCCGTCATCGCTCCGTCGATGCTGGCGCTGCTCTACCCGCTGCAGGACGAGGTCCCGGACTACTCGCGCGAGCAGTTCGAGGAGGACATCGTCCAGGAGTGCGTGACCGACATCCGCAAGGCCTTCGAGACCGGCGCCGCGCGGGTATCGATCGACTTCACGGAGGGCCGCCTGGCCACCCGCGAGGATCCGCGCAACCCGTGGACGGGTGCGGGCCTGCTGCCGCACTTCATCGAGCTCAACAACCGCGTGCTGGAGAACTTCTCCGACGAGGAGCGCCAGAAGATCGGCATCCACACGTGCCCCGGCGGCGACCGTGACTCGGTCCACTCCGCCGACGTCCCGTACAACAACCTGTTGCCGGAGATGTTCAAGATCAACGCCGGCTATTTCCTCATCCAGCTGGCATCCGAGCGCGACAAGGACCCGGTCTACCAGTCGATCGGTGAGAACAGCCGCGACGATCAGATGTGCTACATCGGCGTCACGGTGACCCAGTCACCACGGCCGGAGAGCGCGCAGGAGATCTGCGACAACATCGTCAACGCGGCGAACTTCATCCCGAAGGAGCGCCTCGGAACGACCGACGACTGCGGGTTCTCCCCGTTCTCGATCGACGAGAAGCCCAACCACGGCTCGCCGGACTACGCCCGCGAGATCGCGTTCCAGAAGATCGCCAACCGCGTCGAAGGCACCCGCCGCGCCGCCGAGAAGCTCGGCGTCTCCTAGCAGGTGTCGTCGCCGCTGACGGCACCGGCCGTGCGGGGTCCGTGCAATCGCACGGTCCCCCGCCGGCCGTCACCGTCAGCGACGGCGATCCCTCGCTACTTGACGTGCCCAGGGAGGTTGTGAGCGGCTAGGAGTACGTCAACGGCGGCGCGCGCGCCTGGCGAGCTCGCCGGCGACGAGCATCGCCCGTCCCGTCGGCCCGCGCGCCTCAAGCTCGCCGGTGGCGGCGACGCCCACGGGCGGCCGCGGCGCCCGGCGCGCGCCGAGCAGCCGCCAGCGCAGGCGGTCCAGCGCCCGCGCGGGCGCGAAGATCGCGGGCTCGGTGAGCGGCCACACGTCGCAGCGCGCCGCGTCCGAGCCGGTCTGATCAAGGATCTCGTTGACCGCGCGGCGCGCGGCCTCGTTGGCGCCCTCCATCGTGGCGAGGTCCGTGTAGGTGCGGACGAAGTCTGCCGCGAGCAGCAGGTTCGGGATGCGCGTGCGGGCCTCGGGCCGGTCCGCCCACGAGCCGGCGGTGTTGACGAGCAGCGGCTCGAGGTTCGTCGCGCCGGTCGGGTTGGGGAACTGGATCGCCGGATCGAGGAAGGCGTGCAGCACGTTTGCGTCCTCGAGCACCGGCTCGCCGCCGTCGTTGAGATGGTCGGTGAGCTGACCCCAGACCTCCGCGCGGATCTCCTGCGGCGTGCACTTCGAAGCGACCTTGCCGGTGCGCCGGCCGGGGCGCTCCCACTCGGAGATGTCGACGGACAGGATTCCCTCGACGCGCCCGTCGGCGTAGCGCTCCATGTCGATGCCATCCCAGAACTGCGCCTGCGAGATCGACGTCAGCGCCCATTCGGAGTCGATGTAGATCGCATGGCCGTGGACGAGCGGCACGTCACGGTCGAGGTAGAACAGCATGCCGTTCATCCAGCGCGTGACGAGGCGGTCCAGGCGCGCGAGCGCCCGATCGGCCTGGCGCAACTCGGGCGTCAGCAGCAGCCGCAGCTGCTCGACGGGCAGCGCGGCGATGTAGTGGTCGGCCTGCACGGACTCGCCGCCGGCCGTCACGCCGGTGATGCGGCGACCGTCGAACCCGATACCCGACACGGCCGCATCGGCATGGAGGGCCACGCCCAGGCCGCGCAGATGCGCGACCCACGGGTCGATCCACGCCTCGCTCGTCGGCGCGTTGAGCACCCGATCGGCCTCGCCGCCGAGCTTGGCGATGTCGAACAGCAGCTGCAGGAGGATGAAGCCGCCGGTGCGGGCGCTCATCTCGCGCGCGCGAGCGGCCACGAGCGTGCGCGTCAGGCCGTCGGCGAGGAACTTGCCGTACACCGCGCTGCGGTCCTCCGCGTCGGAGAACTCCCACCAGCTTTGGTTCTCCCATTGCTCGTAGCGGCGCTCGTCGCAGCTCGTCAACAGCATCAGCAGTCGCTCGAGGAAGAACGCCTGCTCGGCGGCCGGAATGCCCACCTGCTCGGTCCAGTCCGATAGGAAGCGGTTCAGCGCGCGGAGGTCCTGCAGCGATCCGGTCTGCCGCGTGACCCCGATGAGCTCGTTGCGCCCGCCGGCCTGCGCCATGAGCGCGCGCGTGGCGGTGACGAGATTTCCCGCGACGCCATCGCCCTGACCGGCGAACGGGATCCGGCGCATCGTGTGGGGGATGTGGCGGTAGAACCCGGGAAAGAAGCGAAATCCGTGCTCGGCCGGGAGCTCCGAACCGGGTCCGCCCGAGTCGGGCACCGGGAACGAGCGCGCCTTGCCGCCGAAGCGGTCGCGCGACTCGTACACGCTGACCTCGAAGCCCCGCTCGGCGAGCTCGTGCGCGGCGCTCAAGCCGCCGACGCCACCGCCGAGAATCGCCACCGTCCTCCCCATGGCGCGACTCTACGCGAACCGCTGAACGCCTATCAATGAGACGTGCACGATCCATTGGCATCGTGCGTTTTATGTCACAAACCCCGCTAAGCTACGGCTCGTGTCTATAACTCTGACGCAGTTGCGCAGCTTCCTGGCGGTGATGCGCGGAGGCTCCGTGACAGCGGCGGCGGACGAGCTCGTCGTCACCCAGCCCTCGGTGTCTGCGGCGGTGGCGGCGCTGTCACGCGAGCTCGGCACCCCGGTGACCGAGCGCGAAGGGCGCGGCATCCGCCCCACGGCGGCCGGCAACGCCTTCGCCCCGTTCGCCTCCGACGTCATCGGCCTGCTCGAGGAAGGCCGGCGCGCCGCGCGCGAGGCCGCGCACCTCGCCGACCGGCGCCTGCGCCTCGCGGCCGTGACGACCGCGGCCGAATCCTTCGTTCCGCCGCTCATGCGGGCGTTCGGCATCGACAACGACGAGATCGGCCTGACGCTCGCGGTCGGCAACCGCGAGCACGTCCTCGACCTTGTGCTCGATCACCGCGCCGACGTCGCGATCGGCGGGCGCCCGCCGCGCGATCCGCGCATCGACTCCACGGCCATCCTGCCCAACGAGTTCGTGCTCATCACGCACCCCGACGACCCCCACTCCTCCGGCGGCACCGTCGACTCCGCCGAGCTCGAGCGCCGCGTCTGGCTGCTGCGTGAGCCCGGATCGGGCACGCGCGTCGTCAACGAGGAGTTCCTCGCTTCCGCCGCGCTCGAGCCGCAGACGCTGACGCTCGGCTCCAACGGCGCCATCAAGCAGGCGGCACGCGCCGGGATCGGCGTGTCGTTCATCTCGCGCGCCGCGGTCGCGCTCGAGCTCGAGGCCGGATTGCTGTCGGCGCTCCCGGTTCGCCACCGTCCGGCGGCGCGGCGCTGGTACGCGATGTGCTCGACCGTCGGCCCGCAGCGCGCGGCCGTCGAGCGCTTCATGACCTTCGTGGCATCGGCCGAGGCGCGCGAGGCGCTGACCGACGTGTCCGGGCTCGCCAAGAACGCCCGCGCGAAGAAGCCCTCGTAGGCGCGGCGGGTCGGGCGAACGGCATCGATAGAGGAGTCGGACGGGTCCGCGCGGGAAGCGCTGGGCGGTCGTGTCGCCTCAAGCGCGCATATAGCGCTTGACGCGCCACGATCGGGCCCCGGAACATCGAGATGGGTCAAGACCACGGATATCGGGGTCGTCAGCCATCTCGATTACTCAGACCCGCGCGCTCGCCGGGCCGCTCGCTCCTGTGTCCTTATCGATGCTGTTCGCGTCCACCGCGCCCGCCGATGCCACGCGCCGACCCCGGCCGATGGAGCAAACCGCCTCTAGGCGGCCTCGCCGCCGACCGTCACGGGTACTTCGTCGGGCGCGCGGACGCCCTCGACGTGCGTCACCGGCACGCCCCAGCCGCGCACCTTGCTCGGCACGTCGATGTGCATCCAGCGCGACAGGCGGCGCGGCAGCGTCGAGATGATGATCTCGTCGTACAACCCCTCGTGCAGCGCATCGGAGATCGCGCACATCGGGTCGGCGACGCCGACGTGTCCGCTGACGTCGGCGCCGATCGCCTCGCGCAGCCGTGCGCGGCCCAGCTTGAGCTGCGCCGCGGCCTCCTCGCGCCCGGAGTCCTCGGGATCGACGACACGATGCAAGCCGCGCGGCGTCGCGGGCACGAGCAGGTGAAACTCGGCGGGCCCCGCGTCAGCACGGCCGCGAACCGCGTCGAGCAGCTGCTCGGTGGCCACGGTCCGGTTCGCCACGATGAGAACCCTGCTCGTACCTTCACTCATGTTCAAGCTCCCCTGTCGCTTGTGCCCATTGCAACGAGCCGAGGATGGCACATCGAAACGCCAGCTGCCATCGGAATCTCGATGGCAAGCGCGGGGCGACGACTATGGGGACCGGTCCGCTATTAGGTCGCCGGCTGTGCGGGCGCCTTGACGCCGCGGTCCTCGGTCCGCGCGCCTTCGCCGCCGAGCGCAACGGACGCGCGCGCGGTCACGAGGTGGTACAGGACGAGCACCTGCACGAGCGCCAGCGACTCCGAGCGGTGCAACTCGGTGCCGACGGTGAACTCGCCGAGGCGCTCGGAGCGCAGGTGGCTGGCGAAGTGCATCTTCTCCCACATCGCCTCTTCGATCTCCACGCCGTGTGCCGGATCCATGTTGCCGGGCACGTAGAGCCGATGCTCGGTGTCACTTTCGTCGAGCGTGATGCCGTTCGAGCCGCTGTCGACGAACTCCGAAAGATCCGGATGATCGAGCCCCTGGCGCAGCATGATCTCGGCGTCGAGGTGATCCTGATCCACTCCGGGCTGGAAGGAGACGACCATGTCCGCCCACTTCTTCTGCGGGCGGATATAGAGCTCGGAGTCGGGCTCGCGGCGGTCGAGCTCCTCGAGCACCTGGTCGGTCGTGTAGCCACGGCGCGAGCAGTCGCGCTGCACCTTCCAGTGCCGGCGCAGGTCCTCGGGCGGGGCGAGGAAGACGCGCACGTCGTAGCAATTGCGCAGATCCTCGGTGTGGTAGCCGAGCAGGCCTTCGATGACCGTGAACTGCTCGGGCTTGACGTACACCGGCGGCCCGAACGTGCCGTCCTTGTGCTGGTAGACGGGCTTGAGGATCGGACGCCCGTCGTGGAGCTCGGCGAAGTGGCGCTCCATGATGTCGACGTAGTTGCAGTCCGGATGCAGCGGCGTGATGGCGTGCTCGGCGCGCTGACGGCGGTCGTAGCGGTGGTAGTCGTCCGCGGCGATGTGGGTGACGTTGGTCTCGCCCAGCATCCGCACGAGACCACGGGTGATCGTGGTCTTGCCGGTTGCTGAGTCGCCGACGACGCCGAGGATGATCGGGCGGGGCACGTGTTGCTCCTCGAACTAGCTCTGGTTGCCGGGCGCTGTCGACGTCTCGTCGTCGTCGCCCGGTGACTCGCCATCTTCGTCGCCGAACAGCGAGCTCGCAAGGATGTCCTCGGCCTTGATCGTCATGAGGTCGTCCTTGCTCAGGTCGTCGCGGTTGGCGTAGAGCCGGCCGGCCTGACGCATGCGCGCACGGTCGATCGCGTTGCGGATGCTGCGCCCGTAGGCGAAGCGCGGGCGCTCGAGACGGCGCATGATGTACTCCTCGAAGGCGTCGCGCGCGTCGTCGTCGAACTTGTACTGGAGCTGGTCCATCATGAGATCGCCGATCTGCACGAGCTCGTCGGGCGTGAAGTCCGGGAAGTGCAGATGGTGCGCGACCCGCGAGCCCATGCCCGGGTTGGACTTGAAGAACGTCTCCATCCGGTCCTGGTAGCCCGCGAGGATGACGACGAGGTCCTCGCGCTCGGTCTCCATGACCTGCAGCAGGATCTCGATCGACTCCTGGCCGTAGTCGCGCTCGTTCTCGGGGCGATACAGGTAGTAGGCCTCGTCGATGAACAGCACGCCGCCCTTGGCGCGCTTGAGGACATCGCGCGTCTTGGGGGCGGTGTGGCCGACGTACTGGCCCACGAGGTCGTCGCGCGTGACCGAGACGACCTTCGGCTTGTCGATGTAGCCGAGCTTGTAGAGGATCTCGGCCATCTTCAGCGCGACCGTCGTCTTGCCGGTGCCGGGGTTGCCGGTGAACGTCATGTGCAGCGACGGGCGCGAGGACTCAAGACCCGCGTCGCGGCGCAGCTGGTCGATCACCAGCAGCGCCGCCATCTCGCGGATCCGTTCCTTCACCGGAGCAAGCCCGATCATTTCGCGATCGAGCTGCGAGAGGACAGCCTCGACGGCGTCTCCGCCGTCGGGGACCTCTTCGTCGAGCTTCTCCGGGAGGGTTTCGAGCGTCTGAGCCACTAGTGGTTCCTCCGGTGAGTCGTTGTGCGCTTGGGCGGCCGCTGGCGGCGGCTGGCGAGGACGCAGGGAGGGTGCAATGCCTCTGGCATTTCCCCGAGCGAGGACGACGCCGGGCGCCGATCAGCGACCGTGCCAAGCGTGCGAGGACTTACCGCAGGGAGCACTAGTCCGAGTCCTCCGACTTGCCGTTCTGACTCGTCTTGGACTGGCTGATGACCGGCGCCAGCTCTCCGCCCTCGCCGCCGTAGCGCTCACCGGCCGGCGTGTTGAGGCCCGCGTAGGAGTGGATCGTGTAGCGGATCACGCGGTCGTTGGTCTCCTGGCGCTCCAGGCGGAAGCCCGGCTCGTTCTCCGGCCGATTGACGATGAACGACATCGCCGACGTCTGGCGGCCCAGGGAGCGGTCGTACGCGACGACCTTGACGTAGAGGTGCGAATGCGCCTCGCGGCACGCGTTGACGTCGCGCATCGCGACGTCGGACTCGTCCTCGTCGAGGTCGAACATCGGCGGCGACCACATGTCCCACAGCCCGTTGCGCGGGTGCGGGTCGTCGGTGTACTCGACCATGATCGACCAGCCGTTGGAGAGCGCGTACTTGATCTGCGCCTCGATCTGCTCGTCGGTCAGGTCCGGGAGGAACGAGAACTGCCCTTGTGTGAGTCTCATGTCTTCTCTCTCCCCTACGCCGAGGTCGGCGTGACTTCGACGTCAGCCGTGTCGGTCGAGGTGTAATCGAACGTGATGTCCTTCCAGACCTCGAGCGCGGCGTTCAGCTCGGGACAGCCCTTGGCGGCCTCGATGAGGATGTCCGGACCCTCTTCGTAGTAGTCGCGGCCCTCGTTGCGGGCCTGGATGATCGCTTCGACGGCGGTGCGGTTTGCGCTCGCGCCGGCGGCGATGCCCATCGGATGGCCGATCGTGCCGCCTCCGAACTGCAGGATCGAGTCCTCACCGAGGTAGTGCAGCAGCTGGTGCATCTGGCCGGCGTGGATGCCGCCCGAGGCGACCGGCATGACGCCCGGCATCGAGGCCCAGTCCTGGTCGAAGTAGATCCCCTGCTGGAGGTCCTTCTCGATGTAGTTGTCGCGCAGGGTCTTGTAGTAGCCCATGATCATCGCCGGGTCGCCCTCGAGCTTGCCGACGACGGTGCCCGCGTGGATGTGGTCGACGCCCAGCAGGCGACACCACTTCGCGATGACGCGGAACGACACGCCGTGCGTCTTCTGACGCGTGTACGTGCCGTGGCCGGCGCGATGCAGATGCAGGATCAGGCCGTTGTCGCGACACCAGTTCGACATCGACGACATCGCCGTGTAGCCGACGGTGAGGTCCTGCATGATGATGATCGAGCCGACCTCCTTGGCGAACTCGGCGCGCTCGTACATCTCCTCCATCGTGGCGGCGGTGACGTTGAGGTAGTGGCCCTTGACCTCGCCGGTTGCAGCCTGGGCGCGCTGGACGGCCTCCATCGAGTGGATGTAGCGGTCACGCCAGCGCATGAACGGCTGCGAGTTGATGTTCTCGTCATCCTTGGTGAAGTCCAGACCGCCGCGCAGCGCCTCGTAGACGACGCGGCCGTAGTTCTTCGCCGACAGGCCGAGCTTCGGCTTCGTCGTCGCGCCGATCAGCGGGCGGCCGAACTTGTCGAGGTACTCGCGCTCCATCGTGATGCCGTGCGGCGGGCCCGGGAACGTCTTGACGTAGGCGACCGGGATCCGCATGTCCTCCAGACGCAGCGCCTTGAGCGGCTTGAAGCCGAAGACGTTGCCGATGATCGAGGACGTGAGGTTCGCGATCGAGCCCTCTTCGAAGAGGTCGATGTCGTAGGCGATCAGCGCGATGTACTGGCCCGGGGTGCCGGGGACTTCCTCAACGCTGTAGGCCTTGGCCTGGTAGTGCTCGTAGGAGGTCAGGCGGTCGGTCCAGACGACGGTCCACGTCGCGGTCGACGACTCGCCGGCGACCGCGGCGGCAGCCTCGATCGCGTCCACGCCTTCCTGCGGCGTGATCCGGAAGGCACACAGGACATCGGTGTCCTTGGGCTCGTAGTCCGGGTTCCAGTAGCCCATCTCCGCATACGGAGTGACGCCCGAATCCCAGCGGCTCTTGGTCTTCTTCTGTCCGTCCTTCTCGGTGGTGCTCATTCCATCCTCTCTAGGGGCCTACAAGGCACAGTACCCCGGGTGATTCAAAAGTACAAAGCGAAGATTTGTCGGATTTGCATTGGAAATTGGCTATGTATCCGGTACGGCGGCGACTGCGCCGGCAGACGCAACGCTGGTGGTGATCGTCACAATCGCGACGCCGCCCAGTGAGGCACTCAGGCGCGGAACCGCCGAAATGATCGATTCCTGCGCGCAGAAGTCGATGTCGGCGTCGAGGCCGACGGCGCGCAGATTGCGCCCGCCGACGCTCGCGTCCAGCGCGTCCAGCGGCCGCGGATAGGACGCCGCCACGGCCTCGGCGATCTGGGCCGCGTCGGTCCGCGGTCCCTCGAGGCCCGCACTCAAGCGACCGGCCAGATAGACGTCCTCGATCGTCGGACTGCCGTCCGTGCCGGCGCAGACGAGCAGGATGTCGCCGTCGGTCACCGCGAGCGTCTCGAGCATCGCCGCGAGGTTCAGGAGGCTCGCGGCGTAGACCTCGGTTGCCACGGCGCCGGCGCCGAGGATCGCGGGAGCGCCGTTCGTCGTCGCCAGCACGAGCTCCCGCCCGCGTGGTGAGAGCGTTCCCTCCGGTGAGTTGCCGAGGTCGAAGCCCTCAGGCCGCTCGCAGCGCAGCTCGCCCGCGAGGACGCGGCCATCGGCCCGCAACGCGAGCGCCTGCTCGAGGCCGCCGGCGACGAGCACGCGCTCGTAGCCGGAGGCCAGGGCGAGGCCGATCGTCGAGGTGGCCCGGAGGACGTCGATGACGACCGCCGTATCGGTCGGCCGGACCTGCGAGCCGGTGAAGGCGACGTCGATCATCTACTGAGCCTTACCCCGTTAGGCCGCTGAGGCCACACCGGCGCGGTAGCGCTCGGCCATCTGCTCCAGCGACAGCGGCTCGTAGTCACCGGCGTGGCCGGCCATGCCGAGCTCCTGCATGCGCTGCATGCAGATGAGCTTCTGGCCGGCGCGCGCCGCCTTGCCCGGGCCGCGGGGATCCCAGTCGCCGGGCGTGTCACGGAAGTGCTCGCGCATGAAGGCGGTGATCGCGAGGCGCCCGTCCGTGTCGATGTTGACCTTGCGCACGCCGTGCTCGATGCCGCGCTGGATCGCCGAGATCGGCACCCCGAAGCCCGCGTCGACCTCGCCGCCGGCGGCCTTGACGCGCTCGACGATGTCGGCCGGCACGCTCGACGAGCCGTGCATGACGATGTGCGTGTCCGGAAGGCGGCGATGGATGTCCTCGATGATCTCCATTGCGAGGATGTCGCCGTCGGGCTCGCGCGAGAACTTGTAGGCCCCGTGGCTCGTGCCGATGGCGACGGCGAGCGCGTCGACGCCGGTGCGCTGCACGAACTCCTCGGCCTGGGCGGGATCGGTCAGGCAGATCTCGCCCGAGCCGACGCCGTCCTCCATGCCGCCGAGCGTGCCGAGCTCGCCCTCGACCGTGACGCCGCGCTCATGGGCGTAGTCGACGACCTCCTTCGTGACGGCGACGTTGGCCTCGAAGTCCAGCGGCGTCTTGGCGTCCTCGCCCAGCGAGCCGTCCATCATGACGCTCGTGAAGCCGAGCTCGATCGCCGAGATGCACGTCTCCGGGGAGTTGCCGTGGTCCTGGTGCAGCGCCACCGGGATGTCGGGGTAGGTCTGCGCCGCCGCGAGCATCATGTGGTAGAGGAAGTGGTCGCCGGCGTACTTGCGCGCGCCGCGGGAGGCCTGCACGATCACCGGCGACTGCGTCTCCTGCGCGGCCTCCATGATCCCCTGGATCTGCTCCAAGTTGTTGACGTTGAAGGCGGCGACGCCGTAGCCGCCGGCGGCGGCCTCGTCGAGCAACTGGCGCATCGTCACTAGGGGCATCTAGAGGTTCTCCTGATTCGGTCTGGGGTTGTGTGTGCTCTCCACGATCCGGCGAAACGAGCCGGGGCGCACGAGCAGGGAATGTGTCTGGATCCATTCGCCGAAGCGGCGCGGCGCGTGGAGGCCGAGCGTGCCGCCGGTGATCGCGGTGGCGGCGAAGATCGCTGGCCCGGCGCAGAGATCCTCGACGTCGAGGATCTCGTCCGTCGAGTAGCCGGCCGCGGCGAGGGCCGCGGCTTCGGCCTCGCTCTGGGGAGCCAGTTGTGTCTGCATCGCGCCGCCGAGCTCCTTGACGGCGGCAGCGGCCATGACGCCCTCGGGCGTGCCGCCGATGCCCATGAGCAGGTCGACGCCGGTGTCGGGCATCGCCGCGAGCAGCGCGCCGGCGACATCACCGGCGCTCGGGAGGCGCACGCTGGCGCCGGTCGCCCGCACGCGCTGCACGAGCTCGACATGGCGTGGCTTGTCGAGGATCAGGACGGTGACCTGGGAGAGCGGCTTGCCGAGCGCCTTGGCGACCTTCCGCACGACGTCCTCGGGCTCATCGCGCAGGTCGATCGCATCGCGCGCGTCGGCGCCGGCGACGAGCTTGTCCATGTAGTGCCCGGGACCGGGCGACCACAGCTTGCCCTCGCCGGCCATGGCGAGCGTCGTGAGCGCGCCCGGCAGCTTGTCGGCGCACAGATCGGTGCCCTCGACGGGGTCGACGGCGATGTCGAAGCGCGGGCTCGTGCCGGTGCCGACCTGCTCGCCGTTGAACAGCATCGGGGCGTTGTCCTTCTCGCCCTCGCCGATGACGACCGTCCCGCAGCCGGGGACATGGCCGAGCACCTGGCGCATCGTCTCGGTCGCGGCGCCGTCGGCGGCCTTGCCGTCACCGCGTCCCGCCCACTCGTACGCCGCGATCGCCGCCTGGCGAACGGCAGCGAGCAGCAGCGGCTCGAGGCCGCCCTCCATGTCCGGTGCAACCTGCTCGGAAGCACCGGCCGACTCCTCGAGCACGCTCATACCGCCATCCTCACCAGCCATATCTTTGTCTTCAAGCGAAATGTCCGGCCATTTTCTATGGCACATCTCTATGGGTTTCGGCGCACCTCAGACGCGCACTTGCCATGCTCTATTAGCACATGCTCCTCCGTCAGATCACGCACGACGACCTCGGGTGCGCCTCCTACCTCGTCGGCGACGAGGGCACGGGGGTGGCCGCGGTGGTCGATCCGCGCTTCGAGATCGACGTGTACCTCGCCCTCGCGCGGTACATGAACGTCCGCATCGACGCGATCCCGGCGGGGCTGGATCGCGCCCGCCCGGTCGCCGTCATCTGCGCGTCGGGCCAGCGCGCGGCGGTGGCCGCCAGCCTGCTCCAGCGCCACGGCGCACAGCACGTCATCCACGTGACCGACGGAGGCGTCTGGCGCTGGGAGCGCAGCGGCCATCCGATCGAGCGCCCGGCGCCCGCCGCCTCAGGCTGAGCCCGGTTGCTGCTTGCCATCCCCCTCGGCCTGGCGCTCGGGCTCATCGTCGGTAGCGTCGGAGGCGGTGGCGGGATCCTCGCGCTGCCGCTGCTCATCTACGTGCTCGGCGAGGCGCCCGGCCCCGCCTCGACGGCGTCGCTCGTCGTCGTCGCGGTGGCGGCAGCGCTCGGCGCCGGCGCGCTCGCGTTCCGCGGGCAGGTCTGCTGGCGCCTGGCGCTGACGTTCTCGCTGCCCGCCGCCGCGGGCTCGCTGCTCGGCGCAATCCTCAATACAGCGGTCAGTGGGCGCACGCTGATCCTCGCCTTCGTCCCGGTGATGCTCCTCGCGGCCGCGGCAACCTGGATGCGTTCGGCCGCTGCCCCAGGCGGTGACGCCGGCGGCGAATGCCCGCAGCCCGGGCTGGGCCCGATCGTCGTCGCGGGGCTTGCCGTCGGCGCGCTGACGGGCTTCTTCGGCGTCGGCGGCGGCTTCTTGATCGTGCCGGTGCTCACGCTGCTGTTCGGCGCGAGCTTTCGCCGGGCGATCGCCACGTCGCTCGTGATCATCACGCTGACCGGGCTGGCGGCGCTCGCCAGCCACCTCGCCGCGGGCGCGTCGATCGACGTCGGCCTGACGGCCGCACTCGCCGTCCCGACCGGCGTCGGCGCGGTGCTGGGAACGATCATCGGCGGACACCTCCCTCAGGCCGTCCTCGGCCGCACGTTCGCCCTGCTCATGACGGCCGTGGCGTGCCTGCTGCTCGTCGACGTCGTGGCGCTGGGCGGCCCGCCGGGCTGACGGCTCGGGTCGCGTGATTGACGAACCGCGGCGATAAAGGATGCGGGATTGGGCAGCAACTTCGACATCCACGCCCCTCGGCGCCTCGCGAAGCGACCCTCCCGCTCCGAACCGTTCTGTCATTGCTGCTGTTCGAACCCTCGGAGGGACCCCGCCGCGTCCAGCGCCTGGTTGACGAGCGCGTCGGCATCCACGTTGCGCTCGCGTGGCACCGAACGGACCTTCCAGCGGTCGAACTCCGCGAGCGCTTGAAGCGCGGCGGCGTGCAGCGGCTTCATGTCGCGGTGCTTGACCTTGTAGACGCCGTTGACCTGCTTGGCGACGAGCTCGGAGTCGTTGACGACCTCGACCTCGACGGCGCCGAGGTCGCGCGCGAGCCTCAGCCCGAGCAGCAGGCCGCGGTACTCGGCGACGTTGTTCGTCGCGACGCCGATCGGCTCGGCGGCGACGGTGAGCACCTCGCCGTCGGGGGTCGAGACGACGGCACCGGCCGCGGCCGGGCCGGGGTTGCCGCGTGAGCCGCCGTCCACGTGGACGATGACCTTCCCGACCCCTGCCATCCCCTACTTCGGATCGATCGGCGGGAACTCGCCGGGCACGCGCGACCGGCGGCGGTCACGCGTCGCGCGCTGCTCGGCCAGCTCCGGGTCGTCATCGGCGGAGCGGCGCTCGGACTTGCGGCGGTCGACGATGACGGTGACGTTGTTGTCGTCGGCGTAGTACGCGGTGAGCTTCTCGAGCAGCTCGTCTTCGAGCGCTTCAGGAATGACGCAATAGATCATGTCGTGACGCCGCCGCGGGAGGTCATTCTTGAAGTGGCAGCCTACCGGTCATGCCGCCAGAACCAGCAGTCCGCGATCATCGGCGGTCGCGTTGGGCTGCTGCTCCTCGGCGGACAGCTCTGCCAGCTCGGCGCCCTGGGCGATGACCCGCACGCCCGACGCCTCGTCGGCGAGGTCGACCTCGTAGCGATACCAGCACAGCTCCCACGCGACGACGATCCAGACGATCGACCCCTCGGTGTCCGACACGAGCACGGTGATCGCGGGCGTGCCGAGCGAGCGCGCGACACCCGAGACGCGCCGCGGGTGAGGGCTCTTGTTGAAGACGTCCAGCGCGCGTTGCATCTTTAGGTCGGCGTTCGTCGGCACGGCGTGCACGTGGCGCGGCTCGCGGGCCAGATCGTGCTGCTCGACGTCAGCGACCGGCTCGGTGCCCTGGTGCGGCTCGGGCTCGGCACCGTTGGCGTGCACCTCGTCGTGTGCCCGGACACGGTCCACCCGCGTGCGCGGCGGCGGCGCGGCGAAGTCGGGCGCCGCCGACGGGGCGTCGCGGCGCGGGCGCAGGCGCTCCAAGAACGAGCGCCCGCCGCGGGCACCGTCACGACCCCGGACCGGGAGCGCGTTGTCGGCGCCCTCGCGGATCCAGCCTTCGTTGGTCGCTCGCGCCTCGCACAACTCGCACACCATCCGCCGCGAGCCACCCGCGATGAACGAATCGGCCTGCTCGCCGCGCAGCAGCGTGCGCCCGCAGACGTCACAGGCGATCGCGGCATGGCTTGTCGTGATCGACTTGCGGGGCGTCAGGCGCTCACCGCCTCCTCCTCATTGGCCTGCTCGACAACCTTCTGCGCGAGGTGCGACGGGACTTCCTCGTAGCGCAGGAACTGCATCGTGTAGTCGCCCTGGCCGCCCGTCAGCGAGCGCAGATCCGGGGCGTAGGTGAGCATCTCGGCCATCGGCACCTCGGCCTTGACCTCGGTCAGGCCGGCACCCGCGGAGTCCATGCCCTGCGGCCGTCCGCGACGCGAGTTCAGGTCGCCGATGACGTCGCCCACGGAATCCTCGGGAATCGACAGGGTCACGAGCATGATCGGCTCGAGCAGCGCGGGCGACGCGTTGCTCATCGCCTCCTTCATCGCGATCGAACCGGCGAGCTTGAACGCCATCTCCGAGGAGTCGACCGTGTGGTAGCTGCCGTCGAAGACCGTCACGCGGACGTCCTTGATCGGACAGCCGGCGATCGGGCCGGAGCCCATCGCCTCGCGAACGCCCTTCTCGACGGCCGGAATGAACGAGGTCGGGATGACGCCGCCCTTGATCTTGTTGACGAACTCAAAGCCCTCGCCGGGTGCGCGCGGTTCGATCGAGATGTGGCAGTCGCCGAACTGGCCACGCCCGCCGGACTGCTTCTTGTGACGCCCGTGGGCCTTGGCGGGTTTGCGGATCGACTCCTGGTAGGGGACGCGCGGCGGCTTGAGCACAACCTCGGCGCCGAAGCGCTCCTTGAGGCGGTCGACGATGACCTCGACGTGCATCTGCGACAGCCCGGCGATGATCTGGTCGCCCGTCTCGGCGTCGCGGTGCAAGTCGATCGTCGGGTCCTCCTCCTGCAAACGGCGCAGCGCCGTGTAGACCTTGTCCTCATCGCCGTGGGCCTCCATCGCGAAGGCCATCACCGGCGCGGGCAGCTCGATCGCCGGCATCGAGATCGGCTCGTCGCGCTCGGCCAGCCAGTCCCCCGCGCGGGATTCCTTGAGCTTGGCGACCGCGCCGATGTCACCGGGGCCGAACTCGTCGGCGTGGCCGGACTCCTTGCCGCTGAAGACGAGCAGCTGGCCGATGCGCTCCTTGTGATGGGTGCGGGTGTTCATCACCTGCGTGTCGTGGCGCATGACGCCCTGGTAGACGCGGAAGAGGTTGATGCGCCCGGCGAACGGGTCCGCGCGGGTCTTGAAGACGTAGGCGTACAGCGGCGCGGTCTCGTCGGCCTCCAGCGTGATCTCGGGCAGCTCGAGGCTGCCGTGCTTCACCGGCGAGGGAAGGTCCTCGACGATCGCGTCGAGCAGGCGGTTCGTGCCGAGGTTGCGCGTGGCGACGCCGCAGACGACCGGGAACAGCGAGCCGTGGTTCGTCCCGTCCTTCAGCACCTCGACGATCTCGTCGTGCGCGATCTCGTCGCCCTCGAGATAGCGCTCCATGAGCGAATCGGAGACCTCGCAGATCTCGTCCATCATCTTCTCGCGGTACTCCTCTGCGAGGTCCTGCAGGTCGGCGGGGATGTCGATCTCGGTGCAGTTGTCGCGGCCGTCGCCCTCGTAGCGGTAGCCCTTCATGTCGACGAGGTCGATGACGCCCGAGACATCATGCTCGGAGCCGATCGGGATCTCCGTCGCGACGACGTGGCCGCCGAACGACTCCTTCAGCGACTCCAGCGCGCGGTAGAAGTCGGCGCGCTCGCGGTCGAGCATGTTCACGAAGAACATCCGGGCGAGGTCGAGTTCTTCCGCGCGCGCCCACAGTCGCTGCATCGTCACCTCGACGCCCATCACGCCGTTGACGACGAAGACTGCCGACTCGCAGACCCGCATCGTGCCCAGCGTGTCGGCGACGAAGCTCGGTTCACCCGGGGTGTCGAGGAGGTTGATCTTGCGCCCGGACCACTCGAAGGAGCTCAGCGAGGCGGAGATCGACATCTTGCGTGCCTGCTCGTCTGGCTCGGAGTCCGACACCGTCGTGCCGTCGAGCACGCTGCCGAGGCGATTGGTCGCCTGCGCCTCGAACAGCAGCGCCTCGTGTAGCGAGGTCTTGCCGCTTCCGCGGTGGCCGATCAGGGCGACGTTGCGAATGCGGTCGGCAGACTTATGCATACCGCGGCTCCTCTCCTCGGGAGCAGTGGAATCTAGTACGTCGGGGCGCTCTGGCCCAACTCAGGCGACGTCAGGGAGGTTGTCGTCCGTCATCCGTCCGCGGAGACGCAGGACGGCCTTCGTGTGCAGCTGCGAGACGCGGGACTCGGTGACGCCTAGGACCTCGCCGATCTCGCGCAGCGTCAGGTTCTCGTAGTAGTACAGCGCGACGACGAGCTTCTCCCGCTCCGGCAGGCGCGCGATCGCGTCGGCGATGCGGTCCTTGAGGTCCGTCGCGTCCATGACCTGCGCCGGATCGGGCGCGCCCGGGTCCTGCAGCGTGTCCAGCAGTGAGACCTGATCGCCGGAGGCATCGGACACCGTCCACAGCTCGTCGAGTGCCGCCACGGTGGAGTTGGAGATCTGCAGCAGCGCGTCCTGAAAGCCCGTCACGGTCATCTCGAGCTCGTCGGCCATCTCCTCGTCCGTCGGCGCGCGCTGGAGCTTGTGTTCGAGCTTGGAGTTCGCGCGCTCGATCGCCCGGGCCCGTGCACGGACCGAGCGCGGCACCCAGTCCAGCGAGCGCAGCTCGTCGATGATCGCGCCCTTGATGCGGGTGATCGCGTACGTCTCGAACTTGATCTCGCGCTCGAGCTCGAAGCGCTCGATCGCCGAGATGAGGCCGCCGAGGCCGTAGGAGATGAGGTCGGCTTCCTCGACGTGGGCGGGCAGACCGGAGGCCATCCGGCCCGAGACGTACTTGACGAGCGGCGAGTAGGCGACGACGAGCCGTTCGCGCGCGCGATCATCCCCGTCGCGCTTGTAACGGCGCCACAGGTCCTTCAGCTCAATTGATTTGACGTTCGCCTCCACCAATTACGCCCTCGGATGTGCCCGCGCATACGCCGTCTTCAGGCGCGCCGACTCTACCCGAGTGTAGATCTGAGTCGTGGAGATGGACGCGTGGCCAAGCAGTTCCTGGATCGATCGGAGATCCGCGCCGCCCTCCAGGAGGTGTGTCGCGAACGATTGACGCAGGGCGTGCGGGTGCACGCCGCCCTGCACCGCGGCGTGCCGCGCCCAGACGCTCAGGCGCCGCCGGATGTCCGATGTGGACAACCTCCGCCCGGATTTGCTGAGAAACAGCGCGACCTCGCCGTCGCCGTTGGCCAGGGCGGCGCGCGCCCGTTCGAGGTAGCGCGCCAGCGCGGCCAGCGCGGGTTCCCCCGCCGGGACGATGCGGGTCTTCTTCCCCTTGCCCTCGACGCGCAGCTGTTCGGCGTCGAAGTCGACGGACGTGATGTCAAGGCAAACGAGCTCCTCGGCGCGCAGGCCGCTCGAGTATGCGATCTCGAACAGCGCGCGGTCGCGCAGCTCAAGCGGGGTCGATGCCGCAATGCGGTCCAGCAACTTGCTCACCTGATCTGGCGCGAGGACGCTCGGCAGATCCTGGCTGCGCTTCGGCACGGCCAGCAGATCGGCCGGGTTGGCCTCGATCTCGCCGTGCTCGCGCAGCGTCCCGAAGAACGCGCGCAGGGCGGCGAGCTTGCGCGCGACGGTGGCCGGCGCGGAGCGGCGGTCGGCGCCACCGTGGTAGCTCGACGTCAAGGCCGCGGCGTACCGGCGCAGGAGCCGGTGGGTCACCTCGGCAGGCTCGACGCGCTGCCACGTCGCCCAGCACGCGAACTGGCGCACGTCGGCGGCGTGCGCGTGGCGGGTCTTCTCGGCGGCGCCGCGGCGGCGCAGATCCTCGTCAAAGCGGGTGAGTGCCGCGCGCCACGCCGAGGTAGCCTCGAGTTCGATGGGAGTTTTCTTCATAGACACCGATCACGGCACCGTCGCTACCCAGAGCCAGCTCATCGAAGCAGGTCTGGCCACGACCGTCGCCATGCCCGAGCGCCCGTGGCTGCGAATCCAGGGCACGGGCGACGCCTCGACGATGTGGTACGCGGTCATGCGCAAGCGCGAGCGGGGAGTGTTCATCGGCACGCTGGTCCTTCGACACAGCCCGCACCATGCCCTGCTCATGGAGCAGGGCTGGGAGGAGATCGCGGTCGAGGCGATTGGGTTTTCGCCCTCCGGACGACGTGACTAGTGGGCCTTCTCGGAACGTTCGGCGGGTTTCCGGTCAGACGTTTGGAGAAGGCCCACTAGTGAATGTAGATCGGCGCGCCGACCGGCACTTCGTCGTACAGCTCCTCGACGTCCGGGATGAGCATCCGGATGCAGCCGTGCGAGGCGTTTGAGCCGATCGAGCCGCTGTCGGACGTCCCGTGGACGCCGACACCGTCGTACACGCCCAGCCAGCGTGACTTGAGCGGGTTCTGTGATGTTCCCCCCGGGATGACCTGTCCGGCAAGCGATCCCGCCCAGGGGGAGTTCGGGACCGTCCACGCCGGATTGACCGCCTTGTTGGCGATCTTGTAAAGCCCCTCGGGCGTCTCCAGACCCGCCTGACCGACGGCGATCGGGTACGTCTTGACCTTCTTGAGCTTCTTGTAGAGCGTCAGCCGGTAGGCCCCGCGGTTGACCTCCACCACGACGGGATACCTCTGGGAGACCGTCCGGCTCGTGACCTTCGGGCGCTTCGTCGCGATCGGAACGGTGACCGAGCGCTTGCCCGTCGCCGACGTCAGCGCGGCGATGACGTTCCCGCGAAACTCCGAGGCTGTGACGGTTCGCCCCGTCCGCGCCTGGCGGATCGAGACCTGCCCGTTCTCGAACGCGGCCTTGGCGTCGATCGGGCTGCGGTTCAGGCGTTTCTCGACGCGCGCGACGAGCCGGTCAACCGCCGCGGTCGAGTACTCGATCTTCGGCTTGACGGTCGCGTTGCGCTCGCCGCCCGTCAGGCCACGCCACGTGCGGGCGAACACACCGCCCTCGCGACCCTCCGCGATCGCCGCATCGACGGTCTTGTCGAGGTCGACGCGGATCTGCGATTCCCTCGCGGTGAGGTGGTAGTCGCTCTCCTTGGGCCCGCCGATGGGGATCGTCAGCTGCTGCTCGAGGGGCGTGACGAGTTCGCGCTGGAGCTTGGAGCGCGCCTCGTCGGCGGTCAGGCCGCCGACCTCGACGTTGGCGACCTTGATGCCGTCCGCGACGCTGTCGCCGCCGCTGGCGTCGGCGACGAACATCGCGCCCAGGCAGAGCACGAGCGCGATCGCCAAAATGGCCGAGATGAGAGTGATGTTGCGGGGCATGCCTTGCATGGTCATTCGCTGCTGAGCGGGGGCTGGATCAATCCCCGAGGATGGTATTTCACCACTGAAGCATCATGGAAACGTCACAAGCCTTCGGCGCGCGCGACCACGGGTTCAAGCAGCCTAGCCAGCTCATGCCAGTCGGTGGCGCACACGATGTCCTCCACCTCGCAGAGCTCGCGGTTCCACGGGTGCGCGATCGTCGCCACGAGGATGCCGTGATCGAGCGCTTTGGCGAGGTTCTCGGGGCTGTCGTCGATCAGCAGCTCGATGCCGGAGCCGACGCAGTGCGCGACCTTGTCATGTGAGCAGTGCAGCTCGTCGTGGGGCGCCCCGATCGCGTCCAGCCAGCGCTCGGTCGGGCCGCGGGTGTGCGGGTCGCGATGGCTCGTGATCTGGATGAAGTGCCCGGCGTCGTGCCACGCGCGCACGGTCTCCACGGCGTTGGGGTACGGCTCGCCGGCCAGGATGGCCTGCTCGCCGTGCGTCTCCTGGATGCAGAGGTGCAGTTGCTCGGGGCGCAGGCGGGTGATCCCCCAGTCGAGCTGCTCCTCGTAGGGCAGGTCGATCCCAAAGCGCCGCTGTGCCGCGGCGGACAGGCGGTCCCAGTAGTGATGAAGCGTGGAGTCGATGTCGACCGCGATCCGCATGCGACATCACATATAGCGCCTCCGTGCGCCAACCGCACGGGCGTGTCGGGTGCGCGGCGGTCGTGGCGAGTCCGGCGCTGATCGCGGCTCGCACGGCTCGCGCGACCGAACCCGCTCCCCTGATCGACGCAGTTGGTGACCCGTGCCGTTAGGTGATCGCGCCCTCGGAGGCGCTGGAGACGAGCTTGGCGTACTTGCCCAGCACGCCGCCCAGCGCGCTGTTGTCCGGGCCGACGTAGGCAGCGATCCGCTCCGCGATCGTGTCGTCGTCGAGCGTGACGTCGATGCGGCGCGAGTCGACGTCGATCGTGATCTCGTCGCCGTCGTGGATCGCGGCGATCGGGCCGCCGCGGACGGCCTCGGGCGCGACGTGGCCGGCCATGAAGCCGTGCGTCGCCCCGCTGAAGCGCCCGTCGGTGAGCAGCGCCACGTGCTCGCCCATGCCGAGGCCGTTGAGCGCCGCGGTGACGCCGAGCATCTCGCGCATGCCCGGCCCGCCGGCGGGGCCCTCGTTGCGGATGACGATGACGTCGCCCTGCTCGATCGACTCGATCAGGACCGCGGCCATGGCCGCCTCCTCGCTGTCGAACACGCGGGCGGGACCCTGGTGGCGGCGGCGCTCGTGGCCGGAGAGCTTGACGACGCAGCCCTCGGGGGCGACGTTGCCGCGCAGGATGGCCAGGCCGCCCGTCGCCTTGATCGGGTTGTCCAGCGCGCGTACGACCTGCTGGCCGTCGGCCTCCCACGCGGCGCGGGCGTGCTCGCCGACGGTCTTGCCGGTGACGGTGATCGCGTTCTCGTGCAGCAGACCGGCCTCGAGCAGGCGCTGAGCGACGAGCGGCACGCCGCCGGCGGCGTAGAGATCGGTCGCGACGTACGTGCCGCCGGGCTTGAGGTCGCACAGCAGCGGCGTCTGCGCGGAGATGCGGTCGAAGTCGTCGATGCTCAGCTCGACGCCCGCCTCGCGCGCGACCGCGAGGAGGTGCAGGACCCCGTTCGTCGACCCGCCGGAGGTCGCGATCGCGGCGATCGCGTTCTCCAGCGCGTCCTTGGTGATGATGTCGCGCGGCCGCAGCCCGCGCGCGAGGACGTCCATGATCAGCGTCCCTGCCTCGACGGCGACGTCGGCCTTCGAGGCGTCCTCGGCGGGCACCATCGAGCTGCCCATCGGGCTGATCCCGAGCACCTCGAAGGCCATCGCCATCGTGTTGGCGGTGAACTGACCCCCGCACGCGCCGGCGCCGGGGCTGGCGACCTCCTCGAGCTCGGCGAGCTCCTCGTCGCTCATGGCGCCGGCGGCGTGCTTGCCGACCGCCTCGAAGACGTCCTGGATCGTCACGTCCTGGCCCTGGAAGCGGCCCGGCTTGATCGACCCGCCGTAGAGCATCACGCCCGGCACGTTCACGCGCGCGAGCGCCATGACGGTCCCGGGGATCGTCTTGTCGCAGCCGCTGAGCGCGACGATGCCGTCGAACAGGTGGCCGAGCGCGACGAGCTCGATCGAGTCTGCGATGACCTCGCGCGAGACGAGGCTCGTCTTCATCCCGCTCGTGCCCATCGTGATCCCGTCGGAGATCGCGATCGTGTTGAGCTCCATCGGGGTGCCGCCGGCCGCGCGGATGCCCTCCTTGACCTTGGCGCTCAGCGCGCGCAGGTGGAAGTTGCAGGGCATCGTCTCGATCCACGTCGAGGCGACGCCGATGATCGGCTTGCTCAGCGCCTCTTCGTCGAAGCCGATGCCGTGCAGGTAGGCGCGCGCGGCCGCGCGGGCGGGGCCCTCGGTGAGGGCGCGGCTGCGGTGCTTGGGATCGAGCTTGCCGTTCGTGGTCTGCGTGCTCACGGGGCGGGAACACTACCCGCGCCGCGGCTGCGCTCCCGCATGCGCGACTGCTCCCACTGCGTGAGCCGCCACAGGTCGCGGCGGACCTGCTTGGGATCGATCTGGCGACCGGGCAGGTGCATGTTCGCCGTGGCGACGAGGCGGCGCTCGTCGCCGGTGAGGGCCATCCATTTCGCGAGCACGTCGTCTGAGTCGGGGAGGCGCGCGGATCCGTACGGGCGCGTCTCGTCCGGGAAGGCGACGCAGTACTCGTTGAGCAGGCGGCGTGTCTGCGGGAGATAGGCGATGACCGGCTTGTGGGGATAGACGAGGTAGGCGTATGGCGCACCGCCGAAGTCGTCGTCGCGCTCGGGTCCCTCGGCGAGCCCGCCCCAGACGCGGATGAAGCCGAGGTCGCGGTACATCGCCCACTCCTCCTCGTTGACGCATGAGCGCAGCAGCGCGCGTGCCTTCTGCTCGGCGCGCCGCTCACGGCCCGGGTCGTAGCCGTCGACCTCGATGAGCACGCGCCGTGCGCGCCAGCGCTCGATGCGCTCGGCGGCCTGCGGCCACGCGACCTCCCAGAGCAGCACGAGGATGACGATCGCGCTGGCGCTGAGGGCGAGGAGCATGGGCCTAGCGCCCGCCCGCTGCGCGCGGGAAGAAGATCACGCGGTCCGCGTCCTGCGGGACGTCGTCGAAGCTCGAGACCATCTGCGCCTCGCGCCGGCCACTCGCCGTGGCAAGCGGCACCGCGGCCCACATGCCGGCGTCGAGCTGAGCGCGGAACTCCTCCACGAGCGCCTCGTGGTCCTCGGGCACCTCGACATCGCCCTCGGCGATGAGAACCTCCCCGTGGCCCGGCTTCATGCGCAGAAACCTCATTGCCGGGGCGATTATGACACCCCGCAGTCAGCGCGAGCTCGGCGCTTGTCCGGCGGGCTCGCTGACGCTCGCTACCTGGCGCGTGCGAGTCCGAAGACGTCGACGGGCCCGGCGCCGGCGCCCAGATTTCGCAGCCCGTCGGCGACCGCGGCTGCCGCCGTGGCCCGGGCGTGCCTCGCCGCCACGAGCGGATCGTCGCCGAGCGCCAGCCGCGCGGCAAGCGTCGAGGAGTGCGTGCAGCCCGATCCGTGGGCGGCGCCGTCGGGATGGCGCTCGCCCGGCAGTTCGGTCAGCTCGACGCCGTCGTAGAACAGGTCGGTCGCGCTGTCGCGGTGACCGCCGGTGACGACGACGTAGGCCGGTCCGAGCGCATGGACGGCGCGCGCCAGCGGCTCCCCGTCGAGCGTCTGATCGTCGACGAGCGCCCGCGCCTCGG
This sequence comes from uncultured Actinomycetes bacterium, assembly GCA_963705315.1. Lineage (GTDB taxonomy): Bacteria > Actinomycetota > Thermoleophilia > Solirubrobacterales > Solirubrobacteraceae > CADCVQ01. The sequence continues at coordinate 1,662,085 of OY970068.1, read as the reverse complement.
CGAGGTTCGGCGTGACGACGGTCGCCCGGGGCAGGATGAGCGCACGCAGGGCGTCCATCGCATCGGCCTCGAGCAGCCGCGCGCCGGACTCGGCGACCATGACCGGGTCGTGGACGATCGGCGTCCCCTCCGCCAGGCCGTCGAGCGCCCGCGCGACAGCCTCGATCGTCACGACGTCGCCCAGCATCCCGATCTTCACAGCGTCGACGCCGAGATCCTCCGCCACGGCGGCGATCTGGCCGCTGATGATCTCCGGATCGACCGCCTGCACGGCGCTGACCGCGACGGTGTTCTGCACCGTAATCGCGGTGATCGCCGTCGCGCCGTGCACCCCGGCGCGGGCGAACGCCTTGAGGTCGGCCTGGATCCCGGCGCCGCCACCGGAATCGGACCCTGCGATGGACAGGACGACGGGCACGCGGCGCTCGGACATGGCGTCGAGGATACGAGCGGCCTATCCGAGCCGCACATAGCGCCCTCCCGGTCCGCGGCGCAGGAACCCCAGCAGCTCGAGCTCGGCGAGGCCGGCGAGCGCCGCCTGCGCCTCCGCCGGCGTCGTGGCGAGCGCCGCCACGGTGTCGCGGCCGTCGCAGACCTCGCGCAGGAGCGTGCGCAACGGGGCCTGGAGCTCGGCGGCGCGCCGCGCGTTGATCGCCGCCGTGGTCGCCGTCGCCACGCCGATCCCCAGCGCCTCGTCGAGCGCATCCTGCGCGTGGCGGATGACGAGCGCGCCGTCGCGCAGCAGCGCGTTCGAGCCCGCCGCGCGCGGCGCCGTCACCGGACCCGGCACCGCGCCGACCGCCCGCCCGAGCTCCTGCGCGAGGTCGGCCGTGATCAACGAGCCGGAGCGCTCGGCGGCCTCGACGACGATCGTCAGCGACGCGAGCCCGGCGATCGTGCGGTTGCGAGCGGGAAACGCCCAGCGCCACGGCCGCATCCCCGGAGGCATCTCCGAGACGGCCGCCTGCGTACGCACGAGCGTGCGGTGCAGCCCGCGCTTGCTCGGCGGATAGGCAACGTCCGCGCCGCCGGCCAGCACGGTGAGCGTCGGGCCGCCCACCTCGAGAGCGCCGGCGTGCGCCGCCGAATCGATCCCGAGCGCCATCCCGCTGACGACGGTGACTCCCGCGGCGGCCAGCCCGCGGCCGAGCCCGCGCGCGACCTCGAGCCCATCCGGGCCGGCACGGCGAGCGCCGACGACGGCGACCGCGGCGGCGTCGGGCTCCGCGAGCGCCGTCAGCCGCTCCGCCCGTCCGGCGACGTGCAGCACCGCCGGGGCGTCGGCCGCCTCGAGCAGGCAGGGCGGATAGCCGGGATCGTGCCGGCACACCGCCGACAGCGCGGCGCGCTCGATCTGCGCTCGCGCGGCACTCGGATCGAACGCCTCATGGGCGCGTTCGAGCTCGCCGCGGCGCTCGCCACCCAGCGCGCCGACGAGCTTGTCGTCGGTCAGCGTCAGCAGCTCGCGCAGGTGGCGGTGCTCTCTGCGTGCGCGGTCGATGTGCGGCGCCAGCCGGCCGATGAGAGCCGTGCGCCGCAGACAGGCATCGCAGGCGCCGATCATGCCGCCTCCGCATCGTTTTCGGAGGCGACCTCGGCCTCCCGGCGCAAGCCCAGCGCCTCGCTGACGTGCGTCTCGCGAACGCGGGCGCTGCCCTCGAGATCGGCGATCGTCCGCGCGACGCGCAGAGTCCGCTCGTGGCCGCGCGCGCTGAGCGTGCCTCGCTCGTAGGCGTGGCGCAACAGGGACGTGGCCGCCGCGACCGGCCGCACGTGCTCGCGGACGAGTCGCGGCGTGAGCGCCGCGTTCGTCAACCGCCCGGTGCCGGCAAGCCGGGCCGCCTGACGCTCGCGCGCCGCGCGCACGACCGCGGCGACATCGGCTGAGGATGACCGCGCGGCCACATCCATGTTCCCGAGCTCGGGGCGCTGCATGTAGGTCAGCAGGTCGATGCGATCCAGCAGTGGCCCGCTGAGCTTGCGCTGGTGACGCGCGAGATCGCCCGCCGAGCACTGGCAGCGCGTCGTCCCGGCGAGGCCGCACGGGCACGGGTTCGTCGTCGCCACGAGCTGAAAGGACGTTGGGAAGACGACGGTCCGCTGCCCGCGCACGATCACGACGTGCCCGTCCTCGAGCGGCTGGCGCAGCGCCTCCAGCGCCGCGCGCCCGAACTCCGACAGCTCGTCGAGGAGCAGCACGCCGTGGTGGGCGAGGCTTGCCTCGCCGGGCGACGGAAATGACCCGCCACCGACGAGCCCCGGTGCCGAGATCGTGTGGTGCGGCGCGCGCAGCGGCCTGCGCGTGATGAGCCCGCCGCCCGCGCCCCGTCCGGCGATGCTGTGGATGCGCGTGACCGTGATCGCCTCCGCGCGGCTCAGTGGCGGCAGCACCGACGGCAGCCGGCGCGCGAGCATCGTCTTGCCGATGCCCGGTGGCCCGGACAGCAGCACGTTGTGCCCGCCCGCCGCGGCGATCGTCAGCGCGCGGATCGCCTCGGGGTGCCCCCGGACGTCGGCGAGATCCGCGTCGGAGCCCTCGGCCTGCGCCTTCGCCGGCGGCGCCTCCTCGGGCGCCACCGGCGGCGCGTTGCCGCGCAGGACCTCCACGACCGCGCGCAGGCTCCCGACGCCGGCCACGACGAGCCCGTCCACGAGCGCCGCCTCACGCGCGCACTCGCGCGGGACGATGAGGCCCGCGATCCCGCTGCGCAGCGCTCCTTCGGCGACCGCGAGCGCGCCGCGGCAGTGGCGCAGCTCGCCGCCGAGGGACAGCTCGCCGAACACCGCCCAGCGGTCGAGCTGCTCGAGCGGCAGCTGCTCGGACGCGGCGAGGACGCCGCACGCTGTCGCGATGTCGAAGCCCGGGCCGACCTTGCGCAGGTTCGCCGGGGCGAGGTTGACGGTGATCCGCCGCTGCGGGAACTCAAAGCCCGAGTTCAGCACCGCCGCGTGGACGCGCTCGCGCGACTCGCGCACGGCCGCGTCGCCGCGCCCGACGATCGTGAACGCGGGCAGGCCGCGGCGCAGGTCGACCTCGACGGCGATCCGCCGTGAGGCCAGGCCGTCGATCGCGAAGGTGCAGACGCGGGCGAGCACGCCAACGACGCTAGGGAGTGTCGCGTGACGGCACAGCACCCGCGTGTCACAACCGACGCGCGGATCTGTCACAGCTTCGCAACACGCACAATCGGCGCGCGATTTCAGCGCAGAATCGGCACGCAGACGTGCTGAGCTGTCACACGATCTCGCCTAGCGTCGCCAAGCGTGGCAATCGACATCCGCCAGCACATGGGCCGCGTCGGAGAGCGTCTGGCGCTCGAGCATCTCGAGCGTCTTGGCTATCGCCGCGTCGCCCAGAATCACCGCACCCGCTTCGGCGAGCTCGACCTCATCGTCTACGACGAGGAGTGGCTCGTCTTCGTCGAGGTCAAGACGCGGCGCGCGACGGCACGCGCGGGGTCGGCGGTCGAGGCGATCTCCGGCGACAAGCGGCGCCGAGTGCGGGCGATGGCGGCGGCGTGGCTTGCCGAGACCTCCGATCGTCCCCGGTCGCGCGAGCTGCGCTTCGACGTCATCGCCATCACCGTGGACCGCGACGGCCGACTCGTGCGCCTCGATCACCTGGAGGGGGCGTTTTGAGCGCGTCGGGGCGCTACAACGCCAGCTGCTGGTACGCCGTCGACTGGAAGCTCAGCCGGTGCAGCGGCGAGATGCCGAGGCGCTGGATGGCCGCGCGGTGTTCGGGAGTCGAGTAGCCGACGTGCGCGGCGAACTCCCAGCCGGGATGCAGCGCGTCGGCGCGCTGCATGTAGCGGTCGCGGGTGACCTTGGCGATGATCGACGCCGCGGCGATCGCGGCGGACGTCGCGTCGCCGTTGATCACGGCGCGCTGCTCGTAGTCGATGTCACCGATCGCAAACCCGTCGGAGAGGCAGATGCAGCCGGGCCGCGCAACGCCTAGAAGCGCGTCGCGAAGCGCGGCGAGGTTCGTCTTGTGCAGGCCGCGGGCGTCGATGCTCGCGGCGCAGCGCGACACGACGGTGACCTTCGCGGCGGTGCGCAGCACGATCGGGAAGAGCTCCTCGCGGACGGCCATCGTGTGCTGCTTGGAGTCGTTCAGACGCGTCAGCGCGCGCAGCTCGCGCGTCGTGAGCGATTGCATGTCAAAGAGCACCGCGGCGGCCACGAGCGGGCCGGCGAGGCTGCCGCGCCCAGCCTCGTCGGCGCCCGCGACCCAGCGCGCACCGAGACCACGATCGAACGCGAACAGACGCGCGCCGGTGCCGCGGCGCGCCCTGCGGCGGGCACGCGCGCCCACGGTCTCAGGCACGGCTGGTGTCTCTGAAGGCGCGGCGGCGGGCTCCACGGTCGACGCAGATCATGCAGTACGGGTCGGGCGGAACGGGCGGGGACGTGCCGGGAAGCTACAAGAGGCCGATCTTCTTCGGCGGCCAGTAGGTGGCGAAGGCGTTGCCGATGATCCATTTGCGCGGGACGGGCCCCCAGAAGCGGCTGTCCTGGGACTGCCCGCGGTTGTCGCCCATCATGAAGTAGTGGTCCTTGGGGACCGTGATCGTCTCGGGGAGGTTGCACGCGCCGCCGCCTCCACACGGCTCGGCGAACGACTCGCGCTGACGCTTGCCGTTGAGGATCACGTGGCCGTCCGCGACGGAGAGTCGATCCCCTGGCCCGGCGACGATGCGCTTGATGAAATTCACGCCGGCCTTGCCCGCGGTGGGCTTCGGGCAGGCGCGCTTCTCCTGATCGGGGTCCCATTCGCGGTTCGTGAGGCCGCAGACGTCACTGTCAGAACCCGCGGGCGGGTGAAAGACCGTCACGTCGCCGATGTGCGGATCGCCGAAGTTGTTGCCCAGGCGATTGACGAGCACGCGCTGGCCCTCCTCGAGCGTCGGGAACATCGACAGCGAGGGGATCCGGTAGGGCTTGACGAGGAAGGCCTGGATGCCGAGCGCGAGTCCGAGCGCGACGGCGACGATGACGACGAGCTCGACGAGCGAGTTGCCGCGCGAGGATTCGTCTTCCTTGGAGGGCGAGTTGCCGCGCGAGGATTCGTCTTGCGTGGAGCGCGAGCCGGCTCGCGAGGACTCGTCGGTTTTCACGCCTTCTCGCCGGCGGGAGCCTCTTCGTCGGCGTCCCCTCCGGCAGCGGTCCCGTCAGCCTCGGCGGCGCCTGCTGCGGCGTCTGCGCCGGGAGTCTCCCCCGTCTGTTCCTCGACCATCTCGGCGGCCTCGACGGCTTCGGCGACCGTCTCGTCGGGCGCGGCGCCCTCGGCGTCGACGGCCTCCGGCTCGGCCGCGGCCTCAGCCTCGAGCTGCGCCACCGGGTCGTGCAGAAGCCCGCCCTCGACGCGCTCCTCAGGCCCGGTGTACCGGCGCTCACGGACGCGGGCGCGCTTGCCGACCCGGTCACGCAGGTAGTAGAGCTTCGCGCGGCGCACGTCGCCGCGGGCGGCGATCTCGATCTTCTCGATCTTCGGCGAGTGCACGGGGAACGTCCGCTCGACGCCGACGCCGAAGGACTGCTTGCGCACCGTGAACGTTTCGCGCGCGCCGTGCCCCTGGCGCTTGATGACGACGCCTTCGAAGACCTGGGTGCGGCGCCGTGTGCCCTCGATGACCTGGAAGTGAACGCGGACGCGATCGCCGGCCTGGAAGGTCGGGACGCGACGCAGCTGCGCGCGCTCGAGACTGTCGATAACTGAGGACATGGCGAAGAAAGGGCGCGGACGAAATTTGCCCGCGCCGAAGGCAGGATGGTAGCGAAGCGCTCTACGTGGAGGGCGGGTCGCCGTCGCCGAGCTCGCGCGAGCGTTCCCGGCGCCAGCTGCGGATCTCCGCGTGGTGACCCGATAGCAACACCTCGGGCACCTTCCAGCCGCGGTAGTCCGCCGGCCGCGTGTAGTGCGGGTACTCCGGCCGCCCCTCGAGCGCCGCCGAAAACGACTCTTCGATCGCCGAGTCGGCGTGCCCAAGCGAGCCGGGGAGTTTGCGCAGCACGGCGTCGCAGACGACCATCGCGGCGAGCTCCCCGCCGGCCAGCACGTACTGGCCGATCGAGATCGCGTCGCTGGCGAAGTGCTCGACGATGCGCTCGTCGAAGCCCTCGTAGCGACCGCACAGCAGCGTGAGCGCGGGCTCGGCCGCGAGCTCGTCGACGAGCCGGTCGTCGAGCAGCCGCCCGCCCGGCATCAGCGCGATGACACGCCGCTGATTGCGCAGGTCCACCGGGTCGACGCCATACATCGCCTGCAGCGCGGCGTCCATGACGTCGACGCGCAGCACCATCCCGGCGCCCCCGCCGTAGGGCGTGTCGTCGACCTGGCCGCCGCTCAGCGGCGTGTGCTCACGCAGCGCGAGCGCCCGCAGCTCGTTGCCCTCGGCCAGCGCGCTCGCGACGTGGCGCTGCTGGGTGAACCAGTCAAACCAGACGGGAAACAACGTGACGACGTCGATCTGCACGCCGGCACCTACCCCCGCGGCTCGGGCTCGACGCGCGGCTCGGGCTCGACCCGCGGCTCGGGCTCGACGCCGAGGAACTCCGCGTCGACGACGATCCGCCGCGCCTGCGTGTCGACGCTCAGCACCGCGTCGGAGACCATCGGCACGAGCAGCTCGCCGACCTCGAGCACCTCGCACGAGGGCAGCGCGCGCATGATCGACACGACGCCGAGCTCGCGCCCGTGGCGCGTCACGACGGCGCAGCCCGCGAGATCCTCCGGCCAGTACTCGCCCGGCTCGAGCGCCGGCGCCTGCGCGCGGGCGACGAACAGGTCCTCGTCGCGCAGCGCCTCGGCGCCGGTGCGATCGTCGACGCCCGTGACGCGCAGGATCGGACGGTCGTCGGTGCCGGCGCGGCGCACGATCTTTCGCACGACCGGGCCGATGCGGACCTCGCCGCCGAGCACAAGCAGAACGGGCCGCGGCCGCGTGACATGAAACGAGCCGTCAAGCCCGTGGGGGCGGCCGACCCGGCCGGCGTTCAACAAGTCCATGACTAGTCGACGATGTCGACGAACACGCGGCACTGCTCCTTCACCGCGGCGGCCTTCAGCACGGTGCGCAGCGCGTTGGCCGTCCGGCCGCCGCGCCCGATCACCTTGCCGTAGTCGTCCTCGCCCACGGACAGCTCGAGCACGACGGTGCCGTCGTCCTCGTCGAAACGCTCGACGCGCACGGCGTCGGGGTCGTCGACGAGAGCCCGGGCCAGGTACTCGAGAAGCTCCTCCACGGACCCGCTGCCCTTCGGGCTAGGAGATGCCGGAGATGCGCAGGAGCTTGCGCACCTGCCCCGAGGGCTGCGCGCCGCGATCCAGCCAGTGGCGGGCGCGCTCCTCGTCGATGCGGATCGTCGACGGCTCGGTCTGCGGGTTGTACTGACCGATCGTCTCGATGACGCGTCCGTCGCGCGGCGAACGCTGATCGGCGACGACGACGCGCCAGATCGGATCCTTCTTGCCGCCAACGCGGGTGAGTCTCAAACGGACCATGTGGACGTAGCAGCCTAGCGTCCCTGACGCATGAGCGCCTGAAGGTCGGGCATCTTGCCCTTCCCGATCTGCTTCATGAGCTTCTGCATCTGGCCGAATTGCTTGACGAGTTGGTTGACGTGCTGGACCGACGTGCCCGACCCCCTAGCGATGCGCAGGCGCCGAGATCCCTTGATGAGATCGGGCCGCCGGCGCTCGAGCGGCGTCATCGAATGGATGATCGCCTCAATGCGATCGAGCTCGCGCTCGTCGACCTTGACGTTCTTCATCGCCGCACCCTGGAAGCCCGGGATCATCCCGAGCAGCGACTGCAGCGGGCCCATCTTGCGCATCATCTTCAGCTGAGTGAGGAAGTCCTCGAAGGTGAACTCGTTGCGCTTGAGCTTGCGCTCGAGCTCCTTGGCCTCGTCCTCGTCGATCTGCGCCTCGGCCTTCTCGATGAACGACAGGACGTCGCCCATCCCGAGGATCCGCTGCGCCATCCGGTCGGGATGGAAGCGCTCGAACTGGTCGAGCTTCTCGCCCGTGGACGCGAACAGGATCGGCTTGCCGGTGACGGCCTTGACCGAGAGCGCCGCGCCGCCGCGGGCGTCGCCGTCGAGCTTGGACATGAGCACGCCGTCGAAGGCGACCGCCGCGGCGAACTGCTCGGCGACGTTGACGGCGTCCTGACCGGTCATCGCGTCGACGACGAGCAGCACCGTCGTCGGTTTCGTCACCTTGCGGATCGCCACGAGCTCGTTCATCAGCGTCTCGTCGATGTGCAGGCGGCCGGCGGTGTCGACGATCAGCACGTCCTTGCCGTCCTTCTTGGCCTGCTCCAGCGCCCACTTCGCGATGTCGACGGGGTCCTTGTCGGTCCCCTGCTCGTAGACGGTCGCACCGACCTGGCTGCCGACCTTGACGAGCTGATCGACGGCGGCGGGCCGGTAGACGTCACACGCCGCGAGCGCGACAGAGGACCCGTGCTCCTTGTTGAGGAACTGCGCGAGCTTCGCGCTCGCGGTCGTCTTGCCCGAGCCCTGGAGTCCGGCCATGAGGATCACGGTCGGCGGGCGCGGGGAGAACGAAACGCTCGCACTCGCGCCGCCCATGAGCGTCGTCAGCTCCTCGTTGACGATCTTCACGACCTGCTGGCCAGGGTTGAGCTGGCCGAGAACCTCCTCGCCGAGGGCGCGCTCCTTGACCGCGTTCGTGAACGACTTGACGACCTTGAAGTTCACGTCGGCCTCGAGCAGCGCGAGGCGGATCTCGCGCATCGCGGCGTTGACGTCGGCCTCGGTCAGCGCGCCGCGCCCACGGACGTCCGAGAGGGTCGCCTGGAGCTTTTCTGAGAGAACGTCGAACACCGGGCGTCCAGTCTAGGGCTGGGTCGTCCCGGCGGGCGCTCATGCTCTCGTCGGCGCGCTCGCTGTTCTGTGGTTCCTGGTGACGGGCCAGCAGCCGATGCTCAACTTAGTGCTGCCCGACGGTCAGCACTAAGCGTGGCGCACGAGCGTGACGCCGTCGCGCACGGTCAGCATGACGTTCTGCACGCGCTCGTCGGACGCGACGTGGTCGTTGAAGGCGCGCAGCGCGCGGGTCGAGTCCTCGTCGTCGTCGGACGGCTCCTGCGCCACCCGCCCGCTCCACAGAACGTTGTCGACGACGATCACCCCGTTGTCGGAGAGCTTCGGGAGCACGGCCTCGTAGTAGTCGTGGTAGCCGGCCTTGTCGGCGTCGATGAAGACGAGGTCAAACCGGCCATCCAGGGCGTTGACCGTGTCGAGCGCCGGGCCGCGCCGGACCTCGACGCGATCGGCCATGCCCGCGCCCGCGATGTGGCGCTCGGCCACGTCGGCGCGCGCGTCGTCGAGCTCGCACGTGATGATCTGCCCGCCTTCGGGCAGCGTCTGCGCCATCGACAGCGCGCTGTAGCCCGAGTACGTGCCGATCTCGAGCACGCGCTGCGGACGGCCGAGGAAGACGAGGAACTCGAGGAAGCGCCCCTCGATCTCGCCGGTCAGCATCTGCGGCGACTCGAGCGTCTCGCGCGTTTCGGTCGCCAGCGCCTGCAGGTGCGCCGCGGCCGGAGACGTGTGCGCCGCCGCGTACGCCTCGATCTCCTCCGGGAGGATGTAGGCGCTCACTGATTCGGGTCCCGCCCACCCGGGGGCGTCGGCGGTCCCTGAGGGCGCACGGCGTTGCCGATCGCGGTGCCGATGTTGCCGAGCGCTTGGTTGAACTCGCTGGGGATGATGAAGATCTTGTTCGCGTCGCCGCGTGCGAGCTCGGGCAGCATCTGCAGGTACTGGTAGGAGAGCAGTCCCTGGTCGGGGTCGCCCGCGTGGATCGCGGCGAACACCGTGTCGATCGCCTTCGCCTCGCCCTCGGAGCGCAGGATCGCAGCCTCCTTGGCGCCCTGGGCGCGCAGCACCGCGGCCTGCTGCTCACCCTCAGCGTTGAGGATCTCCGACGCCTTGGAGCCCTCGGCCGTGAGGATCGCGGCGCGGCGGTCGCGTTCGGCGCGCATCTGCTTCTCCATCGCCTCCTGGATCGAGGCCGGCGGGTCGATCGCCTTGACCTCGACGCGGTTGACGCGGATCCCCCACCGGCCGGTCGCCTCGTCGAGCACGGTGCGCAGCGCCGCATTGATCGCGTCGCGGCTCGTCAGTGCCTCTTCGAGCGTGAGCCCGCCGATGACGTTGCGCAGCGTCGTAACCGTGAGCTGCTCGATCGCCTGCAGCGGGTCCTGGACTTCGTAGGACACCGCCTTGGCGTCGGTGATCGTGAAGTACAGGACGCTGTCGATCTGGATGCCGACGTTGTCGCCGGTGATCACGCCGGCGGGCTTGAACGTCACGACCTGCTCGCGCAGGTCGATCATCGAGCCGACGCGGTCGATGAATGGCACCACGATTGCCAGTCCCGGCGTCAGCGTGCGCTGGTAGCGCCCGAGCCGCTCGACGACGCCCGCGCGCGCCTGGGGAATGATCCGCACCGTCTTCGCGGCGACGAACATCGCGAACACGGCAAGGACGATGAGCACGATCAATCCGGCTTCCATTCCTGCCTCCTAGACTTCGCTGACGAGCGCGGTCGCGCCCGTGATCTCGATGACCTGCACACGAACGCCCGCCTCGATCACGTCGTCGTCGTCGTAGGCGCGCGCTGTCCACACCTCGCCGTCCAGCTTCACCGATCCCCGGCCCGCGTCGTTGCTGATGCGCTCGGTCACCACCGCGGTCTTGCCGACGAGTGCGGCGGTGCCGGTCCGTAGCTGCGCGGGCGTGCGCAGATGGCGCCGCGCGATCGGCCGAACGAAGCCGAGCAGCAGCAGGGAGCTCGCGAGAAAGGCGATGAACGCGGTTGCGGTGCCGGCTCCGGCGAGCTCAGCGACGGCGCCGAGCAGCGCACCGGCCGCGAACGGCGCGAGGTAGAGGCTGAGCGAGAACATCTCGCCGACGGCTAGCACGACGCCGAACAGAATCCAGATCATCCACGCGTCCATACACGTGAGGATACGGCGCGGGCTGTCGCGCGAGTGAGCGCTGTCGCCATCCGGTCACCGGAACCGGCGACCTCCCTGCGACGTCACCTTTCGCCATCCGGTCGCCGCAACCGGCGACCGCCTGGCGACGTTACCCAAGCAGGGCGCGCGCGAAGTCATCGGCGTCGAACGGCCGCAGATCATCGAGCGCCTCGCCGATCCCGATGAGCTTCACGGGAATCCCGAGCTCGCCGGCGATCGCCAGCGCGATCCCGCCCTTGGCGGTCCCGTCGAGTTTCGTCAGGACGATGCCGTCGACCGGCACGACCTCCGAGAAGAGCTTGGCCTGGCGCAGGCCGTTCTGACCGGTCGTCGCGTCGACCGTCAGCAGCGTCTCGTGCGGGGCGCCGTCGATCTGCTTGGAGATCACGCGCCGGACCTTCGCGAGCTCGGCCATGAGGTCGTCCTGCGTGTGCAGCCGCCCGGCGGTGTCGATGATCACGACGTCGGCGCCGTCGGCGGTGCCGCGCTTGATGGCCTCGAAGGCGACCGAACCCGGATCGGAGCCCTCCGGGCCGCGCACGATGTCGCAGCCCGCGCGCTCCGCCCAGCCGGCGAGCTGCTCGACGGCCGCGGCGCGGAACGTGTCGCCGGCGCCGAGCACGACCTTCAGCCCGAGCTCGCGCTGCAGGTGCCAGGCGAGCTTGCCGATCGTCGTCGTCTTGCCGGTCCCGTTGACGCCGACGGCCATGATCACGGTCGGCGACGGGCGCACGTCGATGCGGTCGTCGCCGGTGCGCGCGATCGCCGCGAGCTTGTCGGCAAGCCGCTCGCTGAGCGCGCCGCCGTCGCTGATCTGGCCGGCGGTGGCCTCCTCCTCGAGCTCCCCGACGACCTTTGCGGTCGTCATCGCCCCGACGTCGGCCATGATCAGCGCCTCCTCCAGGCGCTCCCACGTTTCCTCGTCGACGTCGCCCTCCAGCAGCGTCGCCTGGATCTCGGCCCCGAGCGCGTCGCGCGTCTTGGACATGTTCTCGCGCAGGCGCTTGAACATGCCGCGACGACGCTTGGGGGCGTCCTGCGCCCGCTCGCGGGAGTCCGCGGCGGCTCGGGGAGCGCCGTCGGTGATGAACAGATCGCTCCAGTCGCGGGCCATGACGCCGCGCGACGTTAGACGAACAGCTCAGCCAGCGGGGGTGCGAAGCCGGGGACGACGTCGTCGAGGTCGAGCACCTCGCTCTCGCCCAGGCGCCCGGCCGGCGCGCCGGAGCGGTAGATGACGGCGCTCCGCGTTACGGGATCGACGACGACGACGGCGCGGCACCCAGCGGCGATCCAATCGAGCGCCTTGGCCTCGACCTGCGGGCCACGGTCACTCGGCGAGACGACCTCGATGGCGAGGTCGGGGGCGCCGGGCCAGTACCCGGCCGGGATTCCCGTTGCATCGATCCGCTCGCGCGTCACGAAGCTCGCGTCCGGCGCGCGCACCGTGTCGGGATCAGCGCGGATGTGAAAGCCGGTCTCCGCGCTGAACGTCTCGCCGAGCCCATGACGCATGACATGCGCGGACAGCAGCGCGCCCATGCGTGCGGCCACTACGCCGTGCATCGCTCCAGGCGGCTCCATCTCGTAGAGCCTCCCGCCGATCAGCTCCTGCCGGTACGGCTCGTTGCGATATTCGAGCAGTTCCTCCGCGGTCATGACACGAGCCGCGCCAGTCACGTCACGAAATGTACCTACGCGGCCGCCTGCTCCTGCTCCATCTCGGAGGAGTAGTCGCCGCGCGTCGCCGCGCCGTTGCAGCGCGCGCGATGCAGGTACGCCGCCTGCGCCGCCTCGACGTTTGACTCCTCGCCGCGCCAGGCCTTCAGCGGCGCCGCCTGGAGCGCGCGCCCGTAGGAGAAGCTGAGCTTCCACGGATGCGGCCCGCGGGCGACCATCGCCTGCAGGCGCTCCGTCGCGAGCTCGTCGCTCTGGCCGCCCGACAGGAAGACGAGGCCGGGGACCGAGGCGGGCACCGTGTCGTAGAACATCTCGAGCGACCGATCGGCGACCTCGTCGACGGTCGCCGTCTCGGAGCCGTCGTATCCGGGCAGAGCCATGTTCGGCTTGAGCAGCATTTCGTCGAACACGATGCGCTGCGAGCAGAGCTCGTCAAAGACGCGGTGCAGCGTCATGCGCGTGACGACGAATGCGCGATCGAGCGAGTGCTCGCCGTCCATGAGCACCTCGGGCTCGACGATCGGCACGATGCTCGCCTCCTGGCAGAGCGACGCGTAGCGCGCGAGCGCGTGGGCGTTGACGTCGATGCAGTAGCGCGTCGGGAGGCCGTCGCCGATGTTGATGACCGCGCGCCATTTGGCAAAGCGCGCGCCGAGCTCGTAGTACTCCTCGAGGCGCTCGCGCAGGCCGTCGAGGCCCTCGGTGACGGTCTCGCCGCGCGACTTGGCGAGCGGCTTGGCGCCCATGTCGACCTTGATCCCCGGGATGACGCCCTGGTCGGACAGCAGCTTCGGGATCGGCGAGCCATCCGAAGCGGTCTGGCGGATCGTCTCGTCGAAGAGGATCACGCCGCTGATGTGGTCCGCGGCGCCCTCGGTGACGAAGAGCATCTCGCGGAACGCGAGCCGTGACTCCTCGGTGGACTCGACGCCGATGCTGTCGAGCCGCTTGGTCATCGTGCGCGTGCTCTCGTCGGCGGCGAGAATTCCCTTGCCGTCGGCCACGAGCGCGCGCGCTGTCGCTTCGAGCTCAGCGCTGTGCTGCGTCATTGGCGCGTCCTTCCATCGGGTTCTTCTGACCTCACTACCCCGTCTTGCGCGACCATAGCGACATGCTGACCTTCCGTCCCGGGCGTTCGGATGAGCCACCGGGCAGCGAGCTGCTGGGCGAGATGATCGCCCACCTCAACGCCGTCTATCCCGACCGCGCGCGCAAGCCCGGCTCGGTGACCCATCCAGAGGAGATGGTGGCCCCGACCGGCGTCTTTCTCGTCGGCTATGAGGCCGACGAGCCTGTCGCGTGCGGCGGCCTGCGGCGCCTCGACGAGGACGTCGCGGAGATCAAGCGGATGTACGTCTCGCCCGCCGAGCGCTCACGCGGCGTGGGCCGGGCACTGCTGGAGGCGCTGGAAGCCGCCGGACGCGAACTCGGCTACGAGCGCGTCCGGCTCGACAGCGGCCCTGAGCAGGTCCACGGCCAGGCGCTGTTTCGCGCCGCGGGCTACACAGAGATCCCGAAGTACAACGACAACCACATCGCCGATTACTGGGCGGAGAAGCAGCTGTCCTAGCGACGGCGCCGCCTACCCCCCGGAGGAGGGCAGATCCTTCTGGATCCTCTTGAGCGCTTCGCGGTCGGCGTCGAGGTCCACGTGCTGGTCAGAGCGGGGGTCGCTCCCGGTGCGTTGAGTGTTCAGGCGGCGCCGGCGGCGGGCTGGGCGTCAGCCTCGTCGTCGCGCGGCAGGCGGCGCGAGATGACCTTCGAGACGCCGTCGTCGCCCATCGAGACGCCGTAGAGCGTGTCGGCGGCCTCCATCGTGCGCTTCTGGTGCGTGACGACGATGAACTGCGCGCGGTCGGCGTAGCGGCGCAGGAGGTCGAGGAAGCGCGTGATGTTCGGGTCGTCGAGCGCGGCCTCGACCTCGTCGAGGATGTAAAACGGGCACGGCCGGGCGAGGAAGACCGCGAACAGGAAGGCGATCGCGGTCATCGACTTCTCGCCGCCGGACAGGAGCGTCAGGCGCTTCATCGACTTGCCGGCGGGCGTGATCTCGATCTCGACGCCGAGCAGGTCCTCCTCGCGCCCGCCGCTCGCCTCGGCGTCGGCGGCATCGTCCGCGGCCTCCGCGGCCGTCGCGCCGGCGTCGCCGTCGGCCGGCGTCTCCCCCGCGAAGCCCTTGATCGCGCTGTCCTCCTTGACGAGCCGCAGCCGTCCGCGCCCCCCGGGGAACAGCTGCCCGGCGAGCTCCTCGAAGTTGCGCGCGGCGGCCTCGAAGGTCTCCTCGAACGTTTCGTGGATCTGGCGGTCGGTCTCCCTGATGAGCGAGCGCAGCTCGCGCATCGCCGTCTCGAGATCGGTGCGCTGGTCCTCGAGCTCGGTGACGTGCGCGAGCGCCTCGTCGTACTCGTCCTTGGCGAGCGGGTTGACCGGGCCGAGCTGCTCGCGGCGGCGCTGCAGGCGCTCGATCCGGCCGCGCAGCGCCTCGGCCTGCTCGTCCTGGAGCGTCTCGGCGGCGGGTTCGGCGGCGAGGCCGAGCCGCTCGGCCAGCGCCTCGAGCTCGTGATCGGTCTCGGCCGCCTGATCGCGCATCTGCTGCGCGCGGACCTCGGCATCGGTCACCGCGTCGAAGCGCTCACGCAGGCGCCCCTGGATCCCGGCCTCCTCGGTCGCGCATGCCCGCAGCCGGGCGGCGAGATCCTCGCCGGCGGCGCGGTCGGCCTGCAGCTCGGCCTCGAGCGACGCGACGCGCTGCGCGATCACGACGGCGGCCGCGGCGAGGGCGGCGGCGAGCCGCTGTGCCAGCGGGAGAAGCTCGCGATCGGCGGCCAGCCGCCGGCGCAGCCGCTCGAGGCGCTGCGCGCGCTCGCTGCGCTGCCGCGCGGCCTGCTCGGCGACGCGCCGCTCGGCGGCGAGCTCGCCCTCGAGCTGCGCGCGGCGCACCGCGGCGGCGCCCTGCAGCGGCGCCGCGCGGCGCTGCTCGATGAGCCAGCGCGCACGCCGTGCCTCTTCCTCGACGGTCGCGAGTGCCCGCGACGCGTCGCGCAGGACGCGATCGGCCTGCTCGCGCGCGGCGTCCGCGGTCACGACCTCCTGCTCGGCAGCCTCGCGCCGCGCGATCGCCGCCTGCTCGGCGCGGACGGCCTGCTCGCTGCCGGCGATGAGCGCGTCGCGGCGGTTGCGCTCGGCGAGCACGCGCTCCTCGCCGCCGTCGGGCGCCTGGCGCAGCTCGCGCCGTCGCCCGTGCCAGACGCGGCCCTCGCGGGTGACCGCGATGCCGGTGAAGCCGGGCGGGAGATGCTCGATGACCTCGACGAGCCAAGCGTCGGCGAGCAGCCGCGTGGCGACGGCGAGCGCGTGCGCCTCGCCGCCGATGTAATCGGTGAGATGGCGCGCGCCGGGGGCCGGCGGTCGCGGCGCCCGCGCCGCGCCGGGCGCGAGGTCGCCGGCGACGAGCACGCGCCCGCCGTCGGATCCCGCGCTGTCCAGCAGCGCGTTGCCATCCCGGACCTCCTCGACCAGCGCCGCGCGCAGCAGGCCGCCCAGCGCGGCGGCGAGCGCGCGCTCGTAGCCGGGCTTGACCTCGAGCGAGTCGGCGAGCGAACGCTCGCCGGCAGACCGGGTGACACTCGACCGGGTGCGCAGGAACTGGTTGCAGGCGGCGAGGTCCGCGCCGATCGAGGCGCTCTCGCGGCGCGCCTTCTCCACCGCCTGATCGGCGTCACGCCGCCCGCTGCGCGCCGACTCGGCGACGGCGTCGGCGGCGGTGAGGGCTCTGCGCAGCATCTCGACCTCGCCGCGCTGCGCGTCGACCTTCGCCGCCGTGACGACGCGCGACTGCTCCAGCGCGGCCAGCTCGCGCTCGAGCTCGGCCTCGTGATCGGCGTGCAGCCGCTCGAGCTCGGCCTCGAGCGCGGTGATCCGCTCGGCACCCGCGTCCGCGCCGTCGCTCGCGGGCCCCGGCTGCTCGTCCTGGAGCGTGGCGAGCTCGCGCGCCCGGCGGGCGACGCGAGCGTCCAGATCGTCGGCGGCACCGGACACCCGCTCGTGGCGCAGCTCGACGCGCTCGGCGGCCGAGCGCGCGGCGTAGACCCGGGCGGCGAACGCCTCGCGCTGTTCGGTGCGCCGCGTGAGCGCCTGCTCGACCTCCTGGCGACGGCCGGCGACCTCGGTGAGCTCGCGCTGGGTCTCCTCGCGGGCGCCGCGCGCGGCGGTCGCGGCGGCCTCGGCCTCGGCGAGCGCGGCGCGGCGGGCGCGGGCGAGGTCGCGGACGAGCTCCCAGCGCGCCTCGACGGTCTGGCGCTCCAGGCGCTCGTGCAGCTCGGCCGCCTCGGCCTGGCGCTTGAGCGGGCGCAGCCGCGAGCGCGCCTCGCGCTCGACGTCCAGCGCGCGGTCGAGGTTGTCCTGCGTGCGCTCGAGTTTCAGGTGCGCGCGGCGGCGGCGCTTGCGGTGCTTGCCGAGGCCCGCCGCCTCCTCGATCAGCAGGCGGCGGTCGCGCGGCTTGGACGTGACGATCGTCTCGACCCGCCCCTGCGAGACAACCGAGTGCATCTCCTTGCCCAGGCCCGTGTCGGAGAGCACCTCGAGGATGTCGACGAGCCGGCAGCGCGCGCCGTTGAGGCGGTACTCGCCGTCGCCCGAGCGATCGAGGCGGCGCATGATCGAGATCTCGCCCATCGGCACGTCGACGGCGCCGTCGGAGTTGTCGATGACGATCTCGACCTCCGCCGACTGGCGGGCCTGCACGCCGCGACCGCCGCCGAAGATGACGTCGCGCATCGACTGCCCGCGGACGGCGAGCGGCGACTGCTCGCCCATGGCCCACAGCACCGCGTCGGTGACGTTGGACTTGCCCGACCCGTTCGGCCCGACGACGACCGAGACGCCGCGCCCGAACTCGAGCTTCGTGCGATCGGGGAACGACTTGAAGCCCTTGAGCGTGATCGAGCGCAGGAACATGGCTCAGATCACGTCCACGCCTCGTCGGGGGGCTCGGGCTCGTCGGGGTGCAGCGTCTCCAGCGCGATCCGCGCGGCCTCCTGCTCGGCGTGCTTCTTGGAGCGCCCGACCCCGCGACCGACCGGCGCGTCGCCGACCGAGGCGATGACCTCGAACGTGCGGTCGTGCGGCGGACCGTCCTCCCTGGCGACCGTGTACTCGACCGTCTCCGCGCGCCGCGCGAGGAGTTCCTGCAGCGTGGACTTGAAGTCGACCGGATGCAGCAGCGCGCCCGAGATCTCCGGCTGGAAGGCCTCGACCACCGCCTCGGCGGTCCGCTCGTAGCCCGAATTCAGGTAGCAGGCACCGATCACGGCCTCGATGACCGACGCCAGCACCCGCTCGGTGTCGACGAGCGACTCGACGCTCTGGCCGACGCCGTCGGGCGCCGAGGCGCGCAGCCGGTCCGGCACGCCGAGGCGCTCGGCGACCGACCGGCACGAGACCCCCGAGACGCTCTGCGCGCGGATCTTCGTCAGCCGTCCCGCGCCGAAGCGCTCGGCCTCCAGGCGCGGATACAGATGCGATGTCACCGCGAGGCTGAGCACCGAGTCGCCGAGGAAGGCCAGCCGCGAGTAGGAGTCGCTGCGCCGCTCGGTCCACGAGGCGTGCGTGAACACCTGCCGGTGCAGATGCTCGGGCAGTTCCTCGAGAAGGGTGGTGAGGAGCTTCAGGATTCAGAAGTCTCGCGGGCGGCAGCGTGAGCCAGGACGTAATCGACCGCCTGGCCGACCGTGAGGATCTTCGCTGCCTGCTCGTCGGACATCTTCACGCCGTAGGAGTCTTCGAGCTCCTGCACGAGCGTGTAGAGGTCCAGCGAGTCGGCCTCCAGATCGGCCTTGAAGCGCGTGCTGTCGTCGATCCGTGCGGGATCGACCTCCAGCTCGTCGACAAGGTGCGTCTGGACGAGGGCGAACACTTCCTCTCTGGTCATGACGCCGACACCGTAGAGCCGCTCTCGGACATCGCCGCGCGCGGCTTGCGCAGGGCGCCCGCGCGCTCGAGCGCGTCGTGCGTGCGCCCGACGACATCGCCGTTGACGCCGCGCGCCGCGAGCAGGATCGCCTGCTCGAAGCCACGCGCCGTGAAGCGCCCGTGCCCGATGACGCCGATCTTGCGCAGGCCGAGCAGATACGCGCCGCCGGCGATCTCCGGATGGATCTCGTCGCGGACGCGCAACAGGGCGGGCTTCATAAGCACGCCGCCGATCTGCGCGCGCTTGGTGGAGTTCGCCGTCTCGCGCAGCAGCGAGATCATCTTGTCGGACACGCCCTCCATGATCTTCAGCGCGACGTTGCCGGTGAAGCCGTCGGTGACGACCACGTCGGCGCGGCCCTCGGTCAGCGCGTGGCCCTCGATGTTGCCGATGAAGTTCAGCTCGCTCGCGGCGCTCAGTCGCTCGTGGACGTCGAGCACGACCTGCGTGCCGCGCGTGGCTTCCTCCCCCACCGAGAGCAGCGCTATGCGCGGCTTGGCCACGCCGTGGACGACCTGCGCGAGCGCGGCGCCCATGTACGCGAACTGCACGAGGTGCTCAGGCCGCACCTCGGTGTTCGCGCCGACGTCGACGAGCGTGACCGGCGCGCCGGGAACCGGGATGAGCGCGGCGAGCGCCGGGCGCAGGATGCCGCGATCGCGCTTGATGTTGAAGAGGCTCGCGGCGAGCGCGGCACCCGTCGCCCCACCGGAGACGAGGGCATCGGCCTCGCCGGCAGCCACCGCGCGGGCGGCGCGCACGATCGACGCCTCAGGGTTGGCGCGCGCCGCCGCCGCGGGGTTGGCGTCCTTGGCGATCGACAGCGGGGCGTCGATGACCTCGATGCCGGGACCAGCCGCGCCGAGCTCCGCGGCGGGACCGAAGAGCAGCACACGCACGCCCTGCGCTGCGGCGAGCGTGGCGCCGGCGGCGACCTCGCCCGGGCCGAGGTCTGCGCCGTTGGCGTCGACGGCGATGATGGGAATGCGGCGCAACGGGTCTCGGCCGGCGGCGCCGCGGTCGGAGGAGGGATTGCTGCGGCGGGCCGGCACCGGCCGGCTTTTCCTAGTGGTCGTGGTCGTGGTCGTGCGCGTCTGGCGCGACGATCTCACGCCCGGCGTACGTGCCGCACGAGGGGCAAACGCGATGCGGCCGGCGCGGACTGTGGCACTGCGGGCACTCGTTGTACGTCGGCGTGGCGATCTTGTGCTGCGCGCGGCGCTTGGCGGTGCGGCTGTGGGATTGCTTCTGCTTCGGGACGGCCATGGCTGCGCAAGGCTAACAGGAGGACTGCGCCAGCCACTGGCGAAGGGTATCGGCGATGACAGAGATCGAGCTTGATCCGAACCTGCTCGCAACCCTCCAGACGCTCGAATCGCACGCCGTCGAGTACGTTCTCGTCGGTGAGTTCGCCGAGGCGATCCACAACAGCGGCGGCGCCATCTCGGGCCTGGAGATCGTTCCCGGCAGCTACGGACGCAACGTAGACCGCCTCGCGTCGGCGCTCGAGGCGCTCGACGCCCAAACCAGGACCGGCACGCAGATCGACTACCGCGTGCTCGACCTGCGCGCTGCTGCGCCGTGCACGCTGCGCACGCAGTACGCCGAGATCCAGCTGGACTTCGCCCCCGGCGGAACCAGCGGCTACCAGGACCTCTTCGACGACGCCGCCCGCCATGAGCTTGCGCCGGGCATCAGGCCCCATGTGGCCTCGCCGGGGGACCTGGATCGCATGGAGGAGTGGGCGCGCAGCAGCAGCCATGACGCCGTCCCGCCCGCCGTCGCGCCGGCCGCGCTCCCGCCGGAGCCCGATACGTACGACGAGGACATCCCGGACGCCCGGCCGCCGGCGGCACTGCCGCCCGAGGTCGACGAGTTCGCCCAGGAGATCCGGGCGCGCCGCGCGATGCACCGCTGAGCGGCTGTCGGCGCCGCTGAGCTGCGGTGCGTTGACAGCATCGATAAGGGAGTCGGGTCGAACTGGCGCGGTGGCATGCGAGGGCCTGTGCCGGGAGCGTTGAACGCGCTCCTTTATCGATGCCGTTCAGCGCCGGTCGCGCAACGAACACGCGCCGCACGGCGCTCTGCGCGCCACGCGCCGCTCAGCGCGCCGCACGGCGCTCAGTCGAGCTTCAACTCGCTCAGCTTCGCCCAGCGCGGATCGGGCGGGCGCTCGTGCTCGTGCCCCGGCTCGGCGTCGTTGAGGTTCTCGCCGCACACCGCGCACAGCCCGGCGCACTCGTCGCGGCACAGCAGCTGCGCGGGCAGGGCGAGCGCCAGCGCGTCGCGCGCCCACGCGCGCATGTCGAGCTCCTGATCGGTGACGTACGGGCTGGACAGCTCGTCGCCGCCGCCCGGCTGATCGACCTCGCGGGCCTCCACCGAGATCTGCGGCCGCGCCGGCTCCAGGCAGCGCATGCAGGGACCTTCGAGCGAGGCCTCGAAGCGCAGGCGCAGCGCGTATCCGCCCTGCGTCATGCACGAGATGTCGAGCACGGCGGGGACCACCGCGGGGGTCACGGCGTAGGTCTCCTCGCCGAACTTCAGCGGGTCGAGGGCGACGTCGAGCTCCAGGCGGCGGCCCTCTCCGGAGGTGAGCCGCAGAGCACCGAGATCGAAGCTGTCGGTGCGGGTTGGCATCGCCCTTGGAGGCTAGCGAGAACACCTCGCGGGGCCCGCCTCCGCCGGCCACGAGGCAGGCTCCGGCACCCCTAGCGCTTTGCGAGCTCGCGCTTGAGCACCTTGCCCGTCGCGTTGCGCGGCAGCTCGTCGAGGAAGACGACCTCGCGCGGCACCTTGTAGCGCGCGAGACTCGCCTTGACGTGGTCCTTGATGTCGGCCTCGCCGAGCGTCGCCCGCGGTGACTTGACGACGAACGCCTTCAGCCGCTGACCGAACTTCGGATCGTCGACGCCGATCACCGCGACCTCGTCGACGCCCTTCAGGCACGCGATCGCGTCCTCGACCTCGCGCGGGAAGACGTTCTCTGAGCCCGAGACGATCATCTCGTCGTCGCGGCCGTCGACGAACAGCCGGCCGGCCTCGTCGAAGTGCCCGACGTCGCCGGAGGACAGCAGCCCGTTCAGCACGGCCTTGCTGCCGCCGCCCGTGTACCCGTCGAAGACGAGCTCGTTGCCGACGAAGATGCGGCCGGTCTCCCCGGGAGCGACCTCGTGGCCCTCGCCGTCGTGGAGCCGCACGATCGTGCCCCGCGGCGGGCGGCCCGCGGTTCCGGGCGCCGCGCGCAGGTCCGCCGGCGTCGCGATCGTCGCCCAGGCCACCTCGGTGGAGCCGTAGAGGTTGAACAGGACATCGCCGAAGCGATCCATCGTCTCGAGGGCGAGCTCGCCGGGCAGCGCCGAGCCACTGGCCGCAATGACGTTCAAGCTGCTCGTGTCGTAGCGCTCGAGCACCGCATCGTCGAGCTCGAGTATCCGCTGGAGCATGACCGGCACGACGATGAGCGCCGTGCAGCGGTGCTCGGCGAGCGCGCGCAGGGTTTCCTCGGGGTCGAAGCGGCGGCGCAGCACGAGCGTGGACTGCAGGCCGATGCCGAGGATGAAGTTGGCAAGCCCCCACGAGTGAAACGTCGGCGCGGCGATGAGCGTCCGCTCGCGACCCCGCAGCGGGATCTTCGACAGCAGGCCGGCGACGGGATCGAGCGACTCGGGCTGCTTGCGGTTGGCGCCCTTCGGCGAACCGGTCGTCCCGCTCGTGAGGATCACGACGCGGCCCTTCTGGGCCGGTGGCACCGGATCGCTGGGGTCACCGCGCTCGATGAGCTCGGACAGCAGCGTTGCTCCGGCCAGGTCGCCGCCGTCAGACCAGGCGACGTAGCGCCTCAGGTGACGCGCGGCGTCCCCGACCATTCCCGCGAACTCCTCGTCGTAGATGATCGCCGCCGGCTTCTCGCGCGCGCAGACCTCCGCGATCTGGGGCCCCGCGAACGCCGTATTGAGAAACAGCGCGTGCGCGCCGAGCTTCGAGCACGCCACGGTGGCGTCGACGAAGCCGCGGTGGTTGCGGCACAGGATCGCGACGGAGTCGCCCTCCAGCAGCCCATCGTCGCTCAGCGCGTGTGCCAGCGCGTTCGTGCGCCGCTGCACGTCGCGGAACGTGAGCGTCCCGAGCTCGTCGATGATCGCGAGCTCGCCGGGGTTGCGGATCGCCGCCGCCGCATAGCCCGCGGCCGCCGTCGGGCCCCAGCGCCGGAAGGCGATCAGCGCCTGAACGAGCTTGTCGGGCCGCGTCGGGCCGAAGAAGCGCGACTCGAGCAGCTGGCGGACGGTGAAGAACTTTGTCGAGAGGGTGTGGACCATGATCTCGCGCCGGGAGGTCGTCGCTTGCGATGACCGGACGGCGAAACCGATCTCGTCGCCAGCCTACATCGAGGGCAGCCGCAGATCGGAAGGCACAACGCCGTCCTCGATCAACGCGCGGATGTCCGCCACCCGGCGCGAGTTCAGGAACACGTGGCGCTGGCCGACGCTCGGCTTCTCGCTCAGGAGTCCCGCCTCGAGCAGCGCCTCGCCCACCGCGTCGGCGAGCGCGCGGTCGTTGCCCGCAAATCCGCGCGAGAGGTGGCGGAAGTCCGTGTGGTAGCCGCCCCATTTGCCCATGCCGTCGAGGCGCTGGAGGATCCGGCGGGCGACCCTGCGAGAGGGCTGCGGATCATCGTGCGGGCGCGCGGCCTGCCCGCCGGCCGCCTCGAACAGCCCGAGCACGGCCTCCTCGTGGTCGGCAATCGACGCGGCGTCGGCCGGCTGGCCGCCGAGCCGCGCGACGGCCTCGGCGCTGCGCATCGCCTGCGCCAGCGGGGCGCGCCAGTCCCCGGCGTCGGCCTCCAGGACGTGGGCGGGCACGGCGATGCCCTGGGAGCGCAACCGCGCGACACCGGCGACGTTCTCGTCGTAGGCGACGGCGGCGAGCTCGGCGTCCTCGTCCTCGGCGCCGGCTCCGAGCCGCAGCGCGAGATGTCCATGCAACGCACCCGCCTCGAGCGCGAGGTCATCCAGGCCCGCGGGCGCCGGGAGTTGCGCAATCTGCACAAGCGCGCCGATCGCCGCTGCCGCGACGAGCCATGCGCGCTCGCTGGCCGCGTCGGGATCGGCCCGCACCGCGGGCGTCACCGGCACGACGGCGAGCAGCGCCTCCGGGGTGGCCGCGAACGCGGCGACGACCGGCTGCTCGCGGCCTGACCGCGCGAGGCTCAGCTCGTCCTCGGAGCGCGCGAGCTCGTCGCGCAACAGCGCGCGCAGCTGCGCCCCGCGCTCCCGCGGCGCCGCGATTCCTCCGGCTTCGTCGAGCGCATCGGCGAGAGCAGACACCGGCCGAGGGTATTGGCGCAGACCACTACATTGCCTCGACGATGTCTGACTGGTTCGAGCATTTCGGGTACGCGGAGGTCGCCGATGGCCTCGTCGTGGGGGCCTATCCGCAGGATGCCGACGACGTCGACGCCCTGAGCGCGGACGGCATCACACGGATCTTCAACCTCGTCTCCGACATCGAGTACGACGAGGGCGGCCGTGCAGCGGCCGAGGTCGCGCTCGGCGACGCCGGCATCGAGGAGGAGCGCCTCGAGCTCGTCGACTACGGCGGGCTGCTGCCCGGGCAGATCGAGCTCGGCGTGCGGACGGTGATCCCGTGGCTGGATGACGGCGAGCGCGTGTACGTGCACTGCCGGGCCGGCTGGCAGCGCTCGGCGGCGGTGGCCGCGGCGATCGTGGCGGTGCACGACGAGATCGAGCTCGACGAGGCTCTGACCCGCATTCGCGCGCGCAAGCCGACCGCGAACCCGCTGCCCCACCAGCGCGACGACCTCGCCCGCTGGTGGTCCAAGCGGCTCGCCAAGAAGTCCTGAGAGTCCGCTCTGAGCAGGGCTTTTCCGCGGGTCCGTCGGGACCGGGGCGTACGGTGCGACACACCCATCATGGAAGCTGCCACCTCTCTCCCCTTCGCGCGGGTCCACGCCGCCAACGGCCGGCTCGCGATCGACTTCCTCGTCGTCGAGGACGAGACGGCCGCGCGCCTGGCGGCCGACCGCGAGGATCCCGTGCGCTTCGTCGTCGAGGCGATCGAGATCGGCGCGCGCGTGCTCGACCGCGAGCAGACGGGCGCGAACGCGGAGTTCGTGCGGGCGGAGTTCGAGAAGACCGCGCGCGCGCTGGATGCCGAGTTCGTCGACCGCGCGCGCGGTGTGGCCGAGCGCCTCGACCGGAAGGTCGACGAGGTCTTCGGGCCCGAGCACGGCCACGTCACGCGGGCGCTTGCGCGCCACTTCGGAGACGAGTCGTCGGTCGCGGTGCACAACCGCGTCAAGGCCGTGCTCGCCGAGGTGTCGGTGCAGATGCGCGAGGACCTGCGCAAGCAGTTCTCCGCCGACAGCGACGCCAATCCGCTGGCCGTCTTTCAGCGCGCGCATCTCGCGGCGACGAAGCAGATCGCCGATCAGCAGGCCGGCCAGCTGCGCGTGATGAACGAGCGGCTGGAGGCGATGCGCGCCGAGATCGCCCGCGAGCGGGCCGAGAAGGAGAAGCTCGCGGAGATCGCCGCCGTCGAGGAGAAGGGAACCGCCAAGGGGCGCACGTACGAGGAAGCGGTCGCGGAGGCGCTGACCGCGCTCGCCGCCGCCCGCGGCGACGATTGCGATGCCGTCGGCGATCTGCGCGGCGAGGGCGGTCGCAAGGGCGACGTCGTCGTGGCAATCGACGCCTGCACGCGGCCGGCGCGCGGGAAGATCGTCTTCGAGGCCAAGAACTCCAAGCTCTCCAAGAACGAGGCGCTCGCCGAGCTCGACGGGGCGCTCGAGACGCGCGCGGCCGACTACGCGGTGCTCGTGGTCTCCTCGGAGGCCAAGCTCCCGGCGCGCTCGAACCCGCTACGGGAGTTCAACGGCGACAAGCTGTTCGTCACCTTCGATCCCGAGGACGGCTCGACGCTCGCACTCGAGGTCGCCTACGGCCTCGCCCGGGCGCGCGTGCTCATGACGAAGGCCGCCGCCGACGGCATCGACGCCGCGGCGCTGCGCTCCGAGGTGGAGCGCGCGCAGGGCGCCATGGAGGACGTCCGCCGGATCAAGAGCAACCTCACCAACGCGACGGGCAGCATCGAGGCCGCCCGCGCGATCCTCGACGCGATGGCCGACGGCGTGCGCGGTCATCTCGCTGCGATCGACGCATTGCTCGCCGCGCCCGCCGGTCAGCCCGACGCTGAGTAGCCTGGCGGGCGTGACCCGCTCGGTGATCTTCGACTGCGACGGCGTCCTCGTCGACACCGAGGAGACCGCCAACCGCGTGCTCGCATCGCTGCTGACCGAGGCCGGCATCGAGACGTCCTTCGAGGACTGCATGCGCGACTACCGCGGCCGGGCGATGGCCTCGGTCATCGAGACCGCGACGGAGCGCCTGGGCAGCCCCCTGCCGTTCGATCTCGCCGACCGCTACTACACCGAGGTCAAGGACATCTTCGCGCGCGAGCTTCAGGCGGTGCCCGGCGTCGTCGCCGCGCTGGACCAGATCTCGCTGCCCTCCTGCGTCGCATCCAGCGGGCCGCATCACAAGATGGAGGTCACGCTGCGCGCCACCGGCCTGTGGGACCGCTTCGAGGGCCGCATCTTCAGCGCCAGCGAGGTCGGCATCGGCAAGCCCGCGCCGGACCTGTTCCTTCACGCCGCCCGCGAGATGGGCTTCGACCCCGAGACGACCGCCGTCGTCGAGGACAGCCTCTACGGCGTGCAGGCGGCCCGCGCCGCCGGGATGCGCGCGCTGGCCTTCGCCCGCCACACCGAGCCCGACGTGCTCGCGGCCGCCGGCGGCGAGCCGTTCACCGACATGGCCGAGCTGCCGGGGCTGCTGGAGCGGTGACGCAGCCGGCCGCACCGGAGCGGTGACGGAGCATCGATCAGAACGTGCAGGTCGACCCGCTATCCGACTGCGGTCCGCTAGGCGGATCGCGCGACGGCCTGCTCCGCCGCGCTCGGCCAGTCGATCGTGACGCGATCGGGTTTGTTCGGATCGACCGCGACCGGGACCCGCGCGCCGACCGTGGCGAGCGTCCCGGCGTACGGCGCCACGAGCTCGCGCGCGAGCACGACGGTGCGCGGCCCGGACCCGTCGTCGAGGCGCAGCTCAAGGCGACGGTTCTGCGTCGGCATGCCCATGACCACGACGTCGTCGCGCGCGATGATCTCCGCCTCGACGCGAACGCCGTCGCGCAGGCGCTTGCGGTTGATGCGCTCGTCCTCGACGCCCGGCTGTAGCGGCGTCTTCAGCGTCTTGCCGGCGAGCAGGGTCGTGTCGTGCTCGACCCCCATCTCGGTCAGCGTGGCCGGCCAGTCGATCGCGACCTTGCCGTCCAGGTGGCGGGCGAGCACGCGCGCACCGAGCGGCGCGCGCCACTGGTCGGGCAGGAGCTGCTGGCGCACCGAGGCGCGCAGCGGGCCGGAGGACGTCACGAGGTCGATCCCGTACGTCCACTCGTCGGTCTCGGAGTTCGTGACGACGCGGATCGCGTAGATCGTCGCGGGCACGAGCTCGCCCTCGCTTCCCAAACGCTCGAGCTTCTTGTCCGTCCGGCCGCCGCTGAAGAGGTTGCCCAGCGCGTCGCCGGCGATGTCATCCAGGAAGCCCACGTGCGCGAAGCCTATGTGCGCCGCGCGGCGCTTCGCAACGAACAGCATCGATAAAGAAGGAGGTCGAACTGGCCGCGCGTCGTAGGTCTCTTTCCCGCGGTGCAAGTCCCGGCTAGCAGTACTGCTAGCACCCGCTTGCACTTTCGATTCGGAAGGGGTGGGTGCGGGCGCGCGAACCGCTAAGCGACTTCGGCGGGCTCGTCCTTGCCCTGCAGCCGCTCGCGGCCGCGACGGACGGCCGCGATGAACTTCGTGAGGTTGACTTCGAGCGTGTTGAGGATCTCGTCGGCGTAGTCCTCGGCGCCGAGGCGGATCTCGCGCTCGCGGGCGCGGGCGTCCTCGATGATGTCCTCGGCGGCGCGCTCGGCCTGCTTGGTGACCTCCTGCTCGCCGACGAGCACGGTCTGGCGCTCGCGTGCCTCCTTGACGATGCGCTCGGACTCGCGCTTGGCCTCGGCGAGCATCTCCTGGCGCTCCTTGACGATCCAGCGCGCCTGCTTGATCTCTTCGGGGATCGTGGCACGCATCTGGTCGAGGATGTCGTAGATCTCGTCCTTGTCGACGCGGACCTGCCCGGTCATAGGAACGAGCTTGGCGTTGTGCACCAAGTCATCCAGCTTGTCTATGAGCACCAGGACGTCCATAACACCCTTCTGTTCGCTAGTGCCCGAGCTCTTCCTTCAAGCGAACGGCCACCCTCTGGGGGACGAGCGCTTCGATCGTTCCTCCGAACATTGCCAGCTCCTTGATACCGCTCGAACTCAGGAAACTGTACTGCGGGCTCGCCATGAGGTAGAGGGTGTCGATGTCGGGCGCTTGCAGGCGGTTGAGCTGCTGCATCTCGAATTCGTACTCGAAGTCGGAGATCGCGCGCAGTCCCTTGACGATCGCCCGCGCTCCCTGATCGCGCGCGAAGGCGACGACGAGGTTGGAGAACTGTTCGACGCGCACGTTCGCCAGATGCGCCGTCGCCTCGTCCACGAACGCCATCCGCTCCTCGATCGCAAAGAGCGTCTCGCCCTTGCGCTGCGGCAGGTAGACGACGCCGACGACGACCTCGTCGAACATCTGGGCCGTGCGCGCGATGACGTCGAGATGCCCGTTGGTGACGGGGTCGTACGAGCCAGGGCAGATCGCGATGCGGGGATCAGGTGTCATGGATGCGGATGACCGTGTCGCCGTAGCGGCGCTCGTCGGTGAGTGCAAGATCCAGCTCGAGCGGATCGCGGCGGTCGCTCTCGGTCACGACGCGTGCCCCGAGTGCGAGCACCGCGGGCAGCGCCTCGGAGAGCTCCCGCCCGAGTTCCGCCGCGTGGCGGTACGGGGGGTCGAGGAAGACCAGATCGTATGCCTCCCCGCGCGCCGATGCGGTCCGAATGGCCGTGGGCGCCTCCATCCGGCGCACGTCAGCCTCGATCCCGAGCGCTTCGAGGTTGGCGCGGATGGCTGCCACGGCACGCGGCGCGCGGTCGACGAACACCGCGCTGGCGGCTCCGCGCGAGAGCGATTCCAGACCCAGCGCGCCGGAGCCGGCATAGAGATCGAGCACGCGCGCGTCCTGCACTGACGCGCCCAGGACGCTGAACAGCGCCTCACGGACGCGATCGCTCGTCGGCCGCGTCGCATCGCCCGGCGGCGCCACGAGCCGCCGGCCGCCGAACTCACCCGCGACGATCCGCATCAGGCGGGCAAGGGCTGCAGCTCGGCCTCGCCATACACCGCGGCGAGCGCGTCGGCCAGCAGGGCGTGCTCGGGCTCGGCGAGATCCGGGTCGGCGTCAAGCAGGCCCTCGGCATACGCCTTGGCGGTCTCGGCGAGCGCCTCGTCCTCGGGCAGCCGCGCGACCTTGAACTGCGCGAGCCCCGACTGGCGTGTCCCCGCGATCTCGCCCTCGCCGCGCAGCTCGAGGTCGATCTGCGCGAGCTCGAAACCGTCCGAGCTCGCGGACAGCGCGCGCAGCCGCGCCGACATCTTCGGCCCGAACAGCAGGCACAGCGACGCGTGCTCGCCCCGGCCGACCCGGCCGCGCAGCTGGTGCAGCTGGCTGATGCCGTAGCGCTCGGCGCCCTCGACGAGCATGATCGTCGCGTTGGGGACGTCGACGCCGACCTCGATCACCGTGGTCGCCACGAGCACGTCGGCGCCACCGGCGGCGAAGGCGGCCATCGCCGCCTGCTTGTCGCGCGAGCGCATCTGACCGTGCAGCAGCGCGACGCGGTAGCCCTCGAGCTCGCCGGTGCGCAGGCGCTCGTACTCCGCCGTCGCCGCCTTGGCGGCAAGCGCCTCGGACTCCTCGACGAGCGGGCAGACGACAAACGCCTGGCGCCCCGCGTCGAGCTCCTCGCGGATGCGGTCGTATGCCCGCGTGCGCTCGGCATCGGTGGCGGCGACATGCGTCTTGACCGGCTTGCGCCCGCTCGGCAGCTCGTGCAGCGCGGTCACGTCGAGATCGCCGTAGCGCAGCAATGCCATGGTGCGCGGGATGGGCGTCGCCGTCATGTGCAGCACGTGCGGCACGAGCCCGGCGGGCGCCTTGGCGTCCAGTGCGGCGCGCTGGCGCACGCCGAAGCGGTGCTGCTCGTCGACGACCACGACGGCGAGGCGGTCGAAGCGCACGTCCTCCTCGACGAGCGCGTGCGTCCCGACGACGAACGACAGCTCGCCGCTCGCGAGCTTGCCGAGCGTGTCCGCGCGCCGCGACGCGGTCGTCGAGCCGGTGAGCAGCGCGGCCCGGACGGCCTCGCCGGGCAGCAGCCGCTGGAGCGTCGCGAAGTGCTGCTCGGCGAGCACCTCGGTCGGCGCCATGAATGCCGCCTGGTGGTCCTGCTCGACCGCCCGCAGGATCGCGTGCAGCGCGACGACGGTCTTGCCCGAGCCGACCTCGCCCATCAGCAGGCGCTGCATCGGCCGCGGCTGGGCGAGCTCCTCGTCGAGCACCCGGATCGCGCTGCGCTGATCGCCGGTGAGGTCGAACGGCAGCAGCTCCTCGCGCCAGCGCCGCGACAGCTCGGGCGCGCCGTCGAGCACGGGCGCGCTGGCGCTGGCTCGGCGATGCGCGCGGCGGCGCAGCAGCGAGAGCTGGGCGAGCAGCAGCTCGTCGAAGGCGAGGCGGCGCCGGCCGGCCTCGAGGTCGGCGGTATGGGCGCAGACGAGCGCCGCCGTGCGGTCGGGCATCGCGCTGCGCGCGCGCAGGCGGGCGGGCAGCGGCTCGATCGTGTGCTCGGCGGCCGGCAGGTGCGCGCGCACGAGCGCGAGGATCTGCGTCGACGACAGGCCCTCGGTCGCCGGGTAGTGCGCGACCGCCTGTGCCGCTCCGGTCTGCTCGTCGGTCGGCGCGTGGCTCGTCACGCGGAAGGCGTTGCGCGCGGCGTACTTGCCGTGCAGGACCAGGCGCGTGCCCGGCGAGTACTTGCGCTGCAGCCACGGCTGGTTGAAGAACGTCGCCTTCATGACGCCGGTCTCGTCGGCGACGGTCGCCTCGACGAGCGGCTTCATCCCGCGCCGGCGGACCGGGCGGCTCGTGATCGAGCGCACCTCGACGACGACGGTCGCGCTCTCCCCCGGCTCCAGGGCGCCAACGGTCCGCGACTCGCGGCGGTCGCGCGGCAGGTGCTCGAGCAGGTCGCCGACCGTGAGCAGCCCGAGCTGCTCGGCCGCCTCGGTGGCCTTGCCCGAGCCGGCCTTCAGCGGTGCGGCGAGCAGCGACGGCCGCGGCCAGCGCAGCGGCGCGGACAGCAGGGTGTCGCGCTCGAGCTCCTCGGTGCCGGCGAACTCAGTGGGCACGCGAGTGATTGTGCCCTGCGCCCCGGCGCGGGCTATTCGGCCGCGAGCAGCCACCAGTAGTTCGGCTGGCCCCCCAGCTCGAATTCCAGCTCGACGGCGTCCGGCGCCAGGGCGCGGACGGCGGGCTCGGTGAGCGGCGCGCCGTAGCCCGCGATGCACGTCAGCAGCTCGGCACCGTCCGCGAGGGACTCCAGCACGGCGCCCAGCGTCGCCTCGGGCTCGCCCCAGGCGACGACCTGCCCGTCGACGAAGCCGACGGCGTCCCCGGCGACAAAGCGCCGGTCGAGATCGTCGCGTGCGGCGCGCGCCACGGACCCGGTGCGCACGCGCTGCAGCGCGGCGTCGCACGCCGCGACGTTGTCGGCGGCGGGGCGGTCGGGATCGAGCGCGAGCGCCGCGGCGAGGCCGGCCTGCTGCGAGCGCGCGCCGCTGACCCGCACGGTCTTCTCCGACAGCTCGGCCGCGTGCTCGGCGGCCATGACGACGTTCGGGGAGTTCGGCAGCACGACAACCTCCTCGGCGCGGACCTCGTGGATGCCGGCGAGCAGCTCGTACGTCGACGGGTTGAGCGTCTGGCCGCCGTCGAGGCACGCGACGCCGAGGCTCGCGTACAGCGCGTGCATCCCCTCCCCCGCGACGACCGCGAGCGCGCCGCAGCGCTGCTGTGGCTCGGCGGGTGCCGGGCCGATGCCGGCGAGGCGCTCGTCGCGCTCGGCGACCTGGGCGTGCATGTCGGCGACGTCGAGGCGGGAGAGCTCACCGGCGCCGTGGAAGAGCTCGGTCGCCGCCTCGGGTTCGTCGGTGTGCACGTGGACCTTCAGCGTCACGGCGTCGCCGACGACGAGCACCGAGTCGCCGATCGCCTCCAGCGGCTCGATCCAGCGCGACGGCTCGAGATCGTGGCCGGTGATCGCGAAGTTCGTGCAGAAGCGATACGTCGACGAGACGTGATGGGGGTGGCTGACCCGAGGGGGCGGCGCCTGGACCGCGAGCTCGGGCGCCTCGGTCCCGCGCAGCGCGGCGATCATCCCCGCGACGATGATCGTCAGCGCGTGGCCGCCGGCGTCGACGACGCCGCTGGAGCGCAGCACCGCGAGCAGTTCGGGGCCGCGGCGCACGGACTCCTCGCCGGCGCGCAGGGCGCGCTCGAGGACGTCGGCGATGAGCGCGTTCTGCACTGCCGGATCGCCGTCGGAGCCCAGCCGCGTGTCGCCCATGTGCGCGAGCTCGGTGGCAACGCTCGTCGCCATCTCGCGCATGACGGTGAGGATCGTGCCCTCGGCGGGCTGGCGCACCGAGCCATAGGCGCGCTGGGCGGCGCGGGCCATCGCGGCGCCGATGAGGACGGGATCGACGAGCTCGCCCGGGCGGCTGATCAGCTCCTCGGCCGCGCCGCGAATGAGCTGAGAGAGGATGACGCCGCTGTTGCCGCGCGCGCCGAGCAGCGCGGCACGGGCGACGGAGTCGACGATCTCGTCGCGGCCGATCTCGTCGATCAGGCGTGCCTCGTCGGCGGCGAGACGGTCGATCTCGGTCAGCACCGCGCGGAGCGTGAGGGCCATGTTGTCGCCCGTGTCGCCGTCGGCGACCGGAAAGACGTTCAGGTCGTTGATCTCCTGGCGGCGCGACTCGAGCTGCGCAAGCGCGCCCTCGACGACGACGCGGAAGCGGACGAGACTCGGGTCAGACAGCCTTGGTGACCTTGCCGGCCTTCAGGCAGCGGGTGCACACGTACACGCGCTTGGGCGTCTTGCCGATGAGGATCCGGACCTTCTGAAGGTTCGGGTTGAAGCGCCGCTTCGTGGCGACCATCGAGTGGCTGCGGCTCTGCCCGAACGCCGGGCCCTTCCCGCAGCTGTGACAGACCTTGGCCATAGCGACGGCGAAGTGTAGAGGGTCGCTGAGGTTGGGCCCCGGCGGCCCTGGGGTACCGTGTCTGCACAGATGCCCCTGGCCTCGCAGATCCAGCTGCCAGAGCGCTATCGCGTCGCCCGTCACATCGCCAGCGGCGGTATGGCCTCGGTCTGGGAAGCCGAAGACCGGCTGCTGGACAGGACGGTCGCGGTCAAGGTGCTCGGCTCCAACTTCGCCGCCGACCACCGCATGAGCGAGCGCTTCCAGCGCGAGGCGCGCACGGCCGCGCAGATCTCCGACCGGCCGCACGTCGTGACGATCTACGACATCGGCGAGCACGCCGGCCAGGCGTTCATCGTCATGGAGTACTTCGGCGGCGGCACCGTCGCCGACCGCATCCGCACCGCCCGCGGGGCCGGCGAGACGCTGCCGCAGGACACCGTGCTGCGCTGGCTGCGCGACGCCGCCGCGGGCCTCGACGTCGCCCACGCCGCGGGGATCGTGCACCGCGACGTCAAGCCCGCCAACCTCATGCTCGACGAGCGCGACCGCCTTGCCGTCGGCGACTTCGGCATCGCACGACTGGCCGACGACACGCAGATGACACAGACCGGCCAGGTCCTGGGCACCGCCGCGTACCTCTCCCCCGAGCAGGCGCTCGGGCGCCCGGCGACCCCGGCCAGCGACCGCTACGCGCTCGCCGTCGTCGCCTACGAACTGCTGACCGGCGCGCGCCCGTTCTCCGGCGGCCCGGCGAGCTCCCAGGCGCGCCAGCACGTGCAAGCCACGCCGGATCCCGCGTCGCACGCCGCGCCGGAGCTTCCCCGCGCTCTCGACGCCGTGCTCGCGCGTGGCCTCGCCAAGGACCCGGCCGACAGACCGAACACGGCGACGGCTTTCGTCGACGACCTCGAGCGGGCGCTGGCGGCCGGCGCCCCCGCGTCGACCGCGCCGACCCGCCGGATCGCCCCGGTCGCTGCGCCGTCGCGGCGCGGCGCCAGGCGGTTCGCCCTCCCGGCGATCGCCGCCGCGCTGCTGGTCGGCGGGCTCGGGGCGCTGGCCGCGGCGGGCGGCGGCGATGACCCGTCCCGCGATCAGGCGAAGACGACCGCGAAGCCTGCGGCAGCGGAGAAGCAGGCGCCACCGTCGCAGTCCACGACTGCAAAGCCGGCGGCCCCGCCGCCCGCCACGGCCAGTCTCGACCCAGCCACGCTTGACGCGCAGGGCTTCGCGCTCATCAACCAGGGCCGCTACGCGGATGCGGTCGCGCTCGAGCGCCGCGCGGTGCAGGGCTTCCGCGACAGCGGCGACCGCCGCAGCCGCAACTACGCCTTCGCCCTCTACAACCTCGGCACGGCGCTGCACCGCTCGGGCCAGCCCGCGGAGGCGATCCCCTACCTCGAGGAGCGCC
This sequence comes from uncultured Actinomycetes bacterium, assembly GCA_963705315.1. Lineage (GTDB taxonomy): Bacteria > Actinomycetota > Thermoleophilia > Solirubrobacterales > Solirubrobacteraceae > CADCVQ01. The sequence goes on along the minus strand of OY970068.1, from coordinate 1,627,736 downwards.
TGAGGATCTCCAACGACCGCCGCGGGATCGTCGAGAAGGAGCTTGCGGCCGCGCAGCAAGCGGCCGGCGTCGACGCGCAGAAGCCCGGCAAGGCACCCAAGGGCGACAAACGCGCGCGCGACGACGACGACTAGCGCCGCGATTGCGGGTGCCCGGCGCAGCGCGGATACTTCGCCCGCACGTGGCCAGAGCTTCGCCCAAGGCGTCCTCGCGGGCGATCTTCAGTCGCCTCGCAGCGCTCGTGGCGACGGGCCTTGCCTGCGTCGCCGTCGCGCCGGCGCACGCGCAGGACGGCCAGGTGCCGGCGGTGCGGATCCCGTACGAGGGCGGCGACGGCACGCTGACGCCGTACACGTTCACGCGCGCGTACGGCCTCATGACGCTCGTCTACGACACGCTGCTGTGGCGCGACGAGCGCGGTGTGCCGCGACCGTGGCTGGCGCGCTCGGTGCAGACCAGCGCCGACGGGCGGCGGCTGACGGTCCGCCTGGCGCGCGGCGCGCGCTGGCACGACGGCGCCGACCTGACGGCGGCCGACGTGGCGTTCACGTTGCGCTACGTGCTCGCGCACGAGCATCCGCGCTTCACCCCCCAGCTGCGGGCGTTCGCCGGCGTCGACGTCGTCTCGCGCCACCGGCTCGTCATCAGGCTGCGCCATCGCGCTCCCGGCTTTCTTGACCAGCCGCTCGCCGACCTGCCGATCCTCCCGCGGCACATCTGGTCGCGGCTGGCGGCCGGGCGCTCCTCGCCGTCGGGTCGGGCGATCGGCAGCGGGCCCTATAGGCTCGTGCGCCGCCGGCGTGACGGCGGCTACCGGCTGGAGGCCAGCGCGCGCTACTTCCGCGGCCGCCCGGCGGTGCGCGTGATCGACCTGCCGGTCGTACGCGCCGGCGACGTCGCCCAAGCGTTCGAGCGCGAGGACGTCGACCTCGTCGCGCTGCGGGCCCTGATCGGGCCGGTGGGGCTGCTGGAGTCGCGCGGCATCGGCATCGCGCGCGGCACGTCCTACCGCGGCCGCGTACTGATGTTCAACCTGCGCCGCGCGCCGTTCGACAGCCCCGCGCTGCGGCGCGCGGTCGCCCAGTCGCTGCACCTGCCGCGCATCGCCCGCCGCGCCGCGGGCAGCGGCGCCGTGATCGTGCCCGCCGAGCGCGGCTACGTGCACCCGGGCTCTCGCTGGGCGCCGCGCGAGGATCTGCACGCCTTCGACCCCGCTGCCGCGCGCCGGGTCCTGGCGGGCCGCTCGCTGCGCGTCCTGGCCTCGCGCGACGAGCCGCGCGAGCTGCTCGCGGCAGGCGAGATCGTGGCATCGCTGCGCCGCGCCGGCGCGCGGGCCCGCCTCGTCGCGCGCTCCGACGAGCAGATCGCCCGCGCCGTCGGCCAGGACCACGAGCGCCCGGACTTCGATCTCGCGCTGTGGAGCCTGTATCCGCTTGCCTCCTACGACCCCGACTTCCTGCGCGGCGTCTTCGGCGCCGGCAGCCGGCTCAACTACGGCGGCTACCGCAGCGCCGCCTTCGAGCGGCTCGCCGACCGCGTGGCACGCAGCCCGAGCGTGCGCGCGCGGCGCGCGGCGGCGCACGCGCAGCTTCGCCTGCTCGCCCGCGACCTCCCGGTCGTGCCGCTGTTCTTCGGCGAGGGGCTGTTCGCGTTCCGGCGCGCGGTCTACGACCGCTGGGTCTACGTCTCCGGCTCGGGTGTCCTGGACAAGCGCTCGTTCGTCGCGGGCTCGACGCGCAACGTGCCGCCTGCCGCAACGGCTCCCGCGGGCGCTGCAGACGGGACGTCGATCGGCGTGCCCGGCCTGATCGCGCTCGGGCTGCTCGCGCTTGCGCTGTTGGTCATCGTCGTAGGATCGATGCGCAGCCGCCGCTGACAGGTCATGGGCCACCGCGATCCCACACCACCACCACCCGCGGCGCCGCCGCGGCCGGCGCCGGCGCGCGCACGGCGGCGGCGGCGCCCGCGCCTGCCGCTCGGCGGCTGGTTCGTCGTCGCGATCCTCGTCCTGCTTGCGATGTTCTTCGCGCTGCTCGAGCTCTCGCGGCCGCACCTGCAGGGCGACCGCCTGACGGTCAGCGCCCTCGAGCGGGCGATCGACGAGCGCCGGATCACGAGCGGCAGGATTCTCGACGCGGACGGGATCCTCGTCGGCGACTATCGCCGCGCGAACGGATCCAGCGGCCGCTTCCACGCGCTGTACTTCCGCAGCGATCCCGGCGCGCGCCAGGCGCTCGCCCGGATGCTGCTCGACGCGGGCGTCCCGGTCACGATCGACCAGCAGATCGCCAAGGCGCTGATCTTCCCCGCGACGCTGTTCCTCGTGCCGTCGCTGATCGTCGTGCTCGTGCTCGCGTACTTCCTCGTGTCCGCGCGCCGCGGCACCGGCCTGTTCGCGATCGGCAGCGGCGCGCGCAAGATCCGCAGCGAGGAAGCCGGCAGCTCGTTCGCGGACGTCGCCGGTCAGGACGCGGCGGTCGAGTCGCTGCGCGAGATCTCCACGTTCCTCGCCACGCCGGAGCGCTACGCCGCGCTCGGGGCGGCCATCCCGAAGGGGATCTTGCTGTTCGGACCGCCGGGCTGCGGCAAGACGCTGCTCGCCCGCGCGCTCGCCGGCGAGGCCGGGGCCTCGTTCTTCTCGATCTCCGGGTCGGACTTCGTCGAGCTGTACGTCGGCGTCGGCGCCTCGCGCGTGCGCGAGCTGTTTCGCGAGGCGCGCGAGAGCGCCCCGTCGCTCGTCTTCATCGACGAGCTCGATTCGCTCGCGCAGCGGCGCGCCGGCGCGAGCTCCGTCGATGCCGGCTCGAGCTCGGAGCAGGGCCAGGCGCTCAACCAGCTGCTCGCCGAGATGGACGGCTTCTCGACGACCGCCGGCGTGATCGTGATCGGCGCGACGAACCGTCCCGACACGCTCGACCCGGCGCTGCTGCGGCCCGGCCGCTTCGACCGCTCGATCGGCTTGGAGCTGCCCGACGAGCACGGCCGCCAGGCAATCCTGGCCGTGCACGTCCGCGGCAAGCCGCTGGCTCCCGGAATCGAGCTGCGGGCGATCGCCGCTCAAGCCGTGGGCATGACCGGCGCCGACCTCGCGAGCGTCGTCAACGAGGCCGGGCTGATCGCCGCCCGCGAGGAGCGCGTCGAGATCGGCCAGGCCGATCTCGACGCGGCCCTGCGGCGCATCCTCGAGGCCCCCGAGCGCCAGCGCCGGCTGTCGCTGCGCGATCGCTCGATCGGCCGCCGCACGCTTGCCGAGGACCGCATCACGTTCGCCGACGTCGCCGGCGTCGACGACATCGTCGAAGAGCTGCGCGAGATCCGCGAGTACCTCGGCGCGCCGGACCGCTTCGTGGAGATGGGCGCGCGCATCCCGCGCGGCTACCTGCTTTCGGGGCCGCCCGGCTGCGGCAAGACGCTGCTCGCGCGCGCGGTCGCCGGCGAGTCCAACGCCGCGTTCGTGTCGGTCGCCGGCACGGAGTTCGTGCAGCGCTACGCGGGCGAGGGCGCCGCGCGCGTGCGCGACCTGTTCGCCGAGGCGCGTTCGATGGCGCCCGCGATCGTGTTCATCGACGAGATCGACGCCGTCGGCGCCACGCGCGGCCGCGGCGACAACGACGGCGAGCGCCATCAGACGCTCAACCAGATCCTCATCGAGCTGGACGGCTTCAGCCAGCGCGCCGGCATCGTCGTGATCGCCGCGACCAACCGCCCCGACACCCTCGACCCGGCGCTCGTGCGTCCCGGTCGCTTCGACCGCCACGTGCTCATCGACCTGCCCGACGTCCACGCGCGCCGAGCGATCCTCGACGTCCACGCGGCGGGCAAGCCGCTGGCCGCCGACGCCAATCTGGACGCGGTGGCTCGCCTGACGCCGGGCATGGGCGGGGCCGACCTGGCCAACGTCATGAACGAGGCCGCCCTGCTCTCGGCGCGGCGCGCCAGCGCCACGATCACGATGGCCGTCCTCGACGAGGCGGTCGAGCGGACGTGGCTCGGCATCGGCGGCGCGCGGCGGATGACCGACGAGGATCGCCGCCTGGTCGCCTATCACGAGGCCGGCCACGGGCTCGTCGCGATGGCGCTGCCCGGCGGCAACATCCTGCACCGCATCACGATCGTCCCGCGCGGGCGCACGATCGGGGCAGCCTGGCTACTGGACGGCGGCGAGCGCTCGATGCGCACGCATACCGTGCTCATGGACCGCATGGCGATGCTGCTCGGCGGCCGGGCGGCCGAGCAGCTCGTGTTCGGCGAGCTCGGCGACGGCGCCGGCTCCGATCTCGCCGCCGTCACCGACGTCGCCTACCGGATGGTGACCGAGCTCGGCATGAGCGACGCCGTCGGCCCGCTGAACTACGGCGACGGACTCCAGGCGCGCCAGCCGTCCGACGAGACGGCGCGCCTGATCGACAGCGAGGTGCGCCGACTCGTCGAGCAGGCGGGTGCGACGGCCACGGCGGTGCTGACGCGCTCGCGCGCGGCGCTCGACCGCGTCGCGGACGCGCTGCTCGAGCGCGAGACGCTGACGCTGGCGGAGGTCGAAGAGGTCGCCGGGGCGCTGGCCGCGCGCCGGCCGCGCCCGCTTGGGGCCTGAGCGACGGCCGCGCGCAGGGCGCGCGAAAAAACCTCCCGTGCCGGTGGCCGACGTGTTAGGTTCGTTCTGCATATAGTGCCGCTACATGCAGCGGTCGGTCTGAGGAGGAGATATGCAGTCGTCGTCGGCTCTGGCCAAGGTCGGTGGGCTCGCCGCCACTCTCGTCGCGTTCGGGTTCATCCAGGCCGGGACGGCGCTCGGCGCCCCCGCCCCGGGCCTGCCGCGCGGCTACGACGTCCAGCGCGTCGACGCCCCGCTTCCCGCCAACGGCGGGCGCTGGGGGGCCGGCATGATCAACATCGGCGACGCCAACGGCGACGGCGAGGACGACTTCGTGACGGTCCAGACCGCCGGCACGCCGAACGCCAACAACGGCACCATCTTCATCCACAGCGGTGAGACCGGCGCCCTCATCCGCCAGGCGAACATGCCCGACGCGCCGAACGCCGCGGGCGGGACCGACGCCTCGATCTTCGACCCGAACGTCGACCGGCTGCCGGACATCGGCAGCTGCGCAGGCGGTACTGCAGGCGCGACCTGCCCGCTCGGGACGATCGGCGCGCCGGACGGCGTGATGGAGATCCTCGTCGGAGCCCAGGGCGTCGACGTCGGTGGTGTCCCGGATGTCGGTCGCGCGTACGTCTTCGACGGCGCGACGCTCGCCGTGCTCAAGCGCATCGACATGCCGGCCGCCGACCGGCTCCTGGAGGCATCGATCCAAGCGTCGTTCCCGTTCGCCGCGCCCGCGAACCTGCGTGCCGGAGGCTTCGGACGGACCGTCTCCTCACCGCTGGGCCTGCCCCCGTGCGCCGGCAACGGCGGCGTCGGTGACTGCCCCGCCACGTCGACGACGTTCCCCGGCGTCCCGGCGGCGGCGCGCATCGGTGACATGGACGGCGGCGGCCAGCCGGAGATCGTCGTCGGCGCCAACCGCTTCCACGAGACTGCTGGCTCCGCGTATCCGACGTCGCAATGTGCGACGAGCGGAGCCGCCCTGTGCTTCGAGGCGGGCCGGACGTACATCTACCGCGGCGAGGACGTCGCGGGCTCCAACCCGGCGGTCAACCTCGACACGCCACTGGCGACGCTCAAGAACCCGGTCGCGCAGGGCCCGGACTCCGGGCTGGCCAACTCCGGAACGGAGATCGAGAACTTCGGGCACGTCCAGATCCCGCTCGGCGACGTCGGTCAGTGCCGGGTCGGGCTCGTCGGCGGCGTGACCTACCCAGCGGTGGCCCCGGGTGACCCGTGTCCGCCGACGTCGAGCACGAACTCCCCGGACGGGCGCCCGGAGCTGCTCGTCGCCTCACACCGCGTCGACCTCCCGCTGTACGACCCCGACGAGTCGTGGTTCGACATCGGCGTGATCTTCCTGATCGACGGTGCGACGCGCTCGATCATGCACATCTACGAGCACCCAGAGCCGCAGCCAGGCTCCGCGTTCGGCTTCGCCCTGCACTCGCCGTTCGCCGCCGGTGACCTGGGTCCGGCGCTCGCCGCCGACCATCCCGACTTCCTCGCCGACGCATTCCGCCAGAACGTCGGCGGCGTCACGGGCGCCGGCCGGGCGTACCTCATGAACGGCAACTTCAAGGGCGGCCCGAACGCCTACAACTTCGGCCAGCTCAACGATCCGACGCCGACGATCGGCGGGAACTTCGGGTCGGCCTGGAGCGCGCTCGGCGACCTCGTTCCCAGCGAGCGCAAGAACGAGCTGATCGTCGGAGGCTTCGCGTCGGCCGCCGCACGGGACCTGGCGATCACCGACCTGAACATCTTCAACGGCTTCTACGAGAAGCGCCTGCAGCAGATCGAGGATCCCGACCAGCAGCCCAACAGCAAGTTCGGCAGCCGCGTCGTGCCGCTCGGCGACCTCAACGAGGACGGCTTCTTGGACCTGGTGGCTGTCGCCGACGGCTGGGACACCGCCGGTGGCGCTGACAACAACAACGGCCGGGCGTACATCTTCCGCAGCAACAACACGCCACCACCACCACCACCACCACCACCGCCGCCACCACCACCACCACCACCACCACCACCGGCGGCGGCAGCGCCCCCACCGCCGCCGCCACCGCGGGCCACGACGCGGTCCGGACGCCGGCTGTCGCTGAGCGCGAGCAAGAGGCGTCTGTCGCGCAGGGCCAAGCTGACGATCTCAGGCCGGATCACCGAGCTCGTCGACGGCAGCAGCTGCGAGGGCAGGCAGAGCGTTGCGATCCATCGCGCGACGTCGAAGAACGGCAAGTACCGCACGCTCAAGCGCGTCACGAGCAGCACCTCCGGGGCATTCAAGCTGTCGTTGCGACCGACGCGCACGTACTGGTACCGCGCGCGGGTGTCGCAGACCGGCGACTGCCTCACCGCGACCTCGCGGCGGGTGCGGGTGACCGTGAAGAAGGGCGGCTGAGCGGCGACCCGCGTGCGCTCGCCGCCCGTGCCCGCGCCGGCTGGCAGCGGGCGCGACCGCCCGCGCTGTGGGCGCCGATCAGCGCCGCCCTCGTGCTCGTCGGGGCCGGTGCGGCGCTGCTGCCGGCGGCATTTCAGGAGCAGCGCCGGCCGCCGGCCGCACTCGGCCGCGTCGCGCCGGTCAACGACGGAGCGACCGACGAGCTCGACGTCAGCGCCAACAACTCGCCGACGATCGTGGCCAGCCCGCGCGATCCACGCACGCTTGCGATCGTCAACCGCATCGACTCGCCGCGCTACTCGTGCGCGCTGCACGTGTCGGCCGACGGCGCCAGGACCTGGAAGCAGATCCCGGTGCCCGCACCCAAGGGCGAGCGCGAGTGCTACGCGCCCGACGCGGCGTTCACCGCCGACGGCACGCTGCACATGTCGTTCGTCACGCTGCGCGGCGCGGGCCACGTCCCCAACGCGGCCTGGATCGTGCACTCCAGCGACGGCGGCCGGACATGGTCGGCGCCGGCGCGCGTCGCCGGCCGGCTCGCCTTCCAGGTCCGCCTGGCCGCGGACCCCAGCGCCCCGCGCCGCCTGTACCTGACCTGGGTGCAGGGAACGGAGGTCGGCCTGTATCGCTTCTCGACCGTCGGAGCTCCGATCCGCACGATGCGCTCCGACGACGGCGGCGAGCACTGGGAGCCGTCCGTGCAGACCAGCAGCCGCGCGCGGGCGCGCGTGCTCGCACCCGCGCCCGCCGTCGGCCCGCACGGCGAGCTGTACGTGCTCTATCTCGACCTCGCCGAGGACCGGCTGGACTACGAGGGCGGCCACGAGGGCCGCGCCGGGCCGCCCTACGCGGGGCGCTGGAAGCTCGTGCTCGGACGCTCGCCCGATCGCGGGGCGACATGGCAGGAGTCCGTCGTCGACGAGCAGGTCGTGCCGAGCGAGCGGATCGTCGCCTTCATCCCGCCGTTCCCCTCACTGGCGATCGACGGCGCCAGCGGCAAGCTCTATGTCGCCTTCCACGACGCGCGGCTCGGCGATCCCGACGTCTGGCTGTGGACGCGCGAGCGCGACGGCGCCCGCTGGAGCGGTCCGCTGCGCGTCAACGACACCCGCCCGCGCGACGGCACGGCGCAGTACCTGCCGCGACTGGCCGTGTCGCCCGGCGGCCGGCTCGACGTCCTGTATTACGACCGGCGCGACGATCCCGAGAACGCGCTCAACCACGTCTCGCTGCAGTCCTCGGCGAACGCGGGCCGCAGCTTCACCCGCCGCCTGCGGCTGTCTGACCGGCCGTTCAGCTCGCGCGTCGGCTTCGGCGTCGACCGCGGTCTGCCGGACCTCGGCAGCCGCCTCGGCCTCGTGTCGGCGCAGGCGCGCACGCTCGGCGTGTGGTCCGACACCCGCGCCGGCACGCGGATCTCGCTGAAGCAGGACATCGCTCGCCGCGTCGTGGCGTTCGCCGAACCGCCGCAGCGGCTCGACACGCCGATCAATGTCCTGCTGATCGCGGGCGGAGCGGGGTTCGTGCTCGCGGGATTCGCGCTGCTCGCGCTGGGCAGGCGCGAGCGTCGCGCGAGCTGACGAACGAGGCGGCCCGAAGGCCGCCTCTGTGCGCCGTCCTCGTCGTCGCGCGCCATCCGGCGGCGGTCAGTCGTCGCGCGATCGCCGCCTGCGCGCCTCGCCCATGCCGGCGCCGCCCGCGAGCACGGCGAGGCCGAGGCTCAGCAGCACGATGCTCAGCGTCCGGGCCGTGTTGCTCGAGCCGGCATTCGCCGCGTAGCCACCGGCCGGCACCAGCGCCGCGTCGCCGCTCGTGCCCAGGCCACCCCAGGCTCCGGCCTGCGCGCTCTTCTCCGACGGCGTCGTCGCCGGTGTGCGCGTGCTGCGCGCCGAGCGCTTGGACGTGGCCGCCGACGACCGCGCCGTGCGCGCCGGGACCGAGCCCGCGAACGCGCCGCCGATCTGCGCGGTCGCGGCCCCCGCCGCCGCCGCCGCGGTGGAGGTCGCCTGCGACTTCTGCTTGGCGGCCGGGCTCTTCTTCGCCTTCGCCTTGCCGGGCTGCTTGGTCGTCTTGGCCGGCGCGGGCCCGCCGCCGGTCGCGGGCGGGGCGGCGGCGACGGGCGCCGGCTGGCCGGCCGAGCCGGGCGAGCCGCCGGGGCTCGGGGCCGGTTCCGGCGCCGGCGCCGGCGCGCTCACCGTGACCGCCGCCGGCGTCGACTGGAAGAAGTTGCCCTGCGGCGTGGTGATGTTGGCGACGATGTACTTCGTACCGGTGACGGCGGGCATCACGAAGCCGACGGTGAAACTCCCGCCCTCCGGTACGACGACCGACGCCAGCGTGGTCCCGCCCTCGAGGTCGATTGAGACGCTGGCGCCGGCATAGAAGTTCTCGCCCGAGATCGTGCCGCTCTCGCCCGCGGTGTAGGTCGTCTTGTCGGCGTGGATCGCGGCCTGCGGGCCGCATGCGAACGTGAGCGCCACCGGTACGAGCAGCGCGGCCGCGACGGCAGCCACGACAAGTACCCGGAACCTCACCTCTCGGGATGGACCTACGCGATCTGCAGTTGCCACGACGTCCCCTCTCACTACGGCCTCACGACGGCCGGCGGGCCGGGCGGGCCGCCGGTCAGCGGTTTGCTGGTGGTCTCACGCACATTGCCTGGCGGCTCTATGTTACTTGCATCTAGCCCGTTCGGGGAAAAAAGGCTGACGGCGAGGAGGAGCACGTGCACACGCCGCAGAGCAGCGGCGTCGCCGCGGCGCGATGGCGCCGGCTGGTGAGCGATCGGCACGCCGAGATGGAGCGCCTGGCGCCCGATCGGGGCCTGCTCGACGGGTCGTTCTGGGACCGTCGCGCCGAGCGCTTCGCCGAGCAAGCGCGCGCGGACGGCGCCCACGACGACCCGTTCCTGCGCCGGCTGCGCCGGGTCACGCACGCGTCGAGCAGCGTGACCGACGTCGGTGCCGGCACGGGCCGCTACGCGCTGGCGCTCGCGCGCGAGGCGGCGCACGTCACGGCCGTCGATCCGAGCGCCGGGATGCTCGCGATCCTGCGGCGCGACGCGCAGCGACTCGGGCTGACGAACGTCTCGACGGTCCAGGCGAGCTGGCAGGAGGCCGGGACGGCGGTCGCCGACATCGTCGCCTGCGCCTTCGTGCTGCCGCTCGTCGCCGACGCGCCCGCGTTCTTGACCAAGCTCGACGGCGCCGCGCGCGATCACGTCTTCCTGTACCTCGGGTCCTACAGCGCCGACGCGGTGCTCGACCCGCTGTGGCGCCACTTTCACGGCGCGCCGCGCGTCCCGGGCGCGACGTACCTCGACGCGCTCGCCGTCCTGCGCGAGCTCGGGATCAGGCCCGACGTGCGCGTCGTCGAGACGCCCAACCGCCGGCGCTTCGCGACGCTGCGCGAGGCGGTGGACTACTACCGCGACGGGCTGCTGCTCGCCGACACGCCGCAGATCCGCGCGGAGCTCGAAGCGCTGCTCGGCGACTGGCTGCTCGGTCGCCGCGGGGCGTTGCGCTCACCGCTGCGCGCCATCCCGGCGGCGATCATCCACTGGACGCCGGGCGACGCGGATCACAGCTGATCGCGGCCGGGCGTGTGCGCGGGCACGACCGGCTCGGGGTGCCCCGGGCGGCGCGGTGCGCGCGGGTAGCCGTCGGCCAGACGCCCGTCCTCACGCAGGCGCACCCGGCTGGGCGACGCAGCGCCGAGCGGCAACGGCGCGCGCTGCCCGCCGTCCGGCGGGCCCGGGTCGCGCGGCGGATCGCCGTCGCCGCCGCCTCCGCCCCACCAGCGCCACCACGGCCGCCGGGAGCCCTCGTCGCCGAGGATCCCCCATACGAGCATGATCGCGCCCACGACGTGCACGACGAAGACGATGCTCAGCGCCAGGACCTCTTCGGCTTGACCCGCGGGCACGATCGTCAGCCTACCCGCCCGCGGCTGTCTCCTCGCCAGCGCCTGAGAGCTCGGCGCGGACCCGCGCCAGCGCGAGCACCGCGCCCGCCGCGTCGGCGCCCTGGTCGCGCGTGTCGCCGCCCGAGCGCTGCATCGCCTGCTCCATGTTCTCGACGGTCAGCACGCCGAAGCCGCACGGCACGCCGGTGCGCAGCATGACGTCCTGGATCCCGCGCGCCGACTCGCCGCACACGTAGTCGTAGTGCGACGTCTCGCCGCGGATGACCGCGCCGAGGCAGGCGATCCCCTCGTAGCGCCCGCTCTGCGCCGCCAGCTGCGCGGCCAGCGGCAGCTCGAATGCGCCCGGCACGTCGAAGACGTCCACGCCGTCGGCGCCGGCGTCCTCGAACACCCCCGTCGCGCTGGCGACCAGCCGCTCGGCGAGCTCCTCGTAGAAGCGCGCGACGACGATCGCGAACCTCACCGCCTGCCCTCGCGGCGGTCGCGCTCGTCGCGCTCGGTCTCGTCGTGGAGCATCTCGGAGTCGATGTCGACGCCCTGATGATGCAGCGTGTGGCCCATACGGTCGCGCTTTGCCCGCAGGTACGCCTCGTTATGCGGGTTGGAGACATGCTCGATCGGCACCTGCTCGGCGACCGACAGGCCGTAGCCCTCGAGGCCGCGGATCTTCTTCGGGTTGTTCGTGAGGATGCGGATCGAGCTGAGGCCGAGGTCGACGAGGATCTGCGCGCCGATCCCGTAGTCGCGCAGGTCGGCGGGCAGCCCGAGCTTGAGGTTGGCCTCGACGGTGTCCAGGCCGCCCTCCTGCAACTTGTAGGCGCGCAGCTTGTTGAGCAGCCCGATGCCGCGTCCCTCCTGGGAGAGGTAGAGCAGCACCCCGCGGCCCTCGCGCTCGATCATCGCCAGCGCCGACTCGAGCTGCTCGCCGCAGTCACAGCGCAGCGAGTGAAAGACGTCGCCGGTGAGGCACTCGGAGTGCACCCGTACGAGCACGTCGCTCTCGCCGTCGACGTCGCCCTTGACGAGCGCGACGTGGTGCTTGCCGCCGACGAGCTCACGGTAGCCCACGGCCTGGAAGTCGCCGAACCCCGTCGGCAGCTTCGTCGACACGACGCGCTCGATGAGCTTGTCGTGGCGCCGGCGGTAGGCGATCAGGTCGGCGACCGTGACCATCTTCAGGGCATGGCGCTCGCAGTAGGCGACGAGGTCCTCGACGCGAGCCATCGTGCCGTCGTCGTTCATGACCTCGCAGATGACGCCGGATGGGTTCAGGCCCGCGAGGCGGGCGAGATCGACCGCGGCCTCGGTCTGGCCGGCGCGCTCGAGCACCCCGCCGGCGCGGCTCTTCAGCGGGAAGATGTGGCCGGGCTGGACGAGGTCGCGCGGCGAGCTCTCGGGGTCGATCGCGACCTGGATCGTCCGTGCGCGGTCGGGCGCCGAGATGCCGGTCGTCACGCCCTCGCGCGCCTCGATCGAGACGGTGAACGGCGTCTCGAAGGGCGACTCGTTCTTCGCCGCCATGAGGTCGAGGCCGAGCTCGTCGCAGCGCTCGGAGGTCAGCGACAGGCAGATCAGGCCGCGGCCGTGCGTGGCCATGAAGTTCACGGCCTCCGGCGTCGCGAACTGTGCGGCCAGCGTGAGGTCGCCCTCGTTCTCGCGGTCCTCGTCGTCGCAGACGACGATCATCTTGCCCTGCCGGATGTCCTCCAGCGCGGCGTCGATCGTCGCGAACGGGCTCTTCGTCTTCGGGGTCATGCGGTGGCACCCACGAGTTTCTCGACGTATTTCGCGAGCACGTCGACTTCCAGATTGACGGATGTGCCGGGCGCGGCGGTTCCGAGCGTGGTGCGCTGGAGCGTCTCGGGGATGAGCGACACGTCGAGGCTGTCGGCGTCCACGCGGCTCACGGTGAGCGAGACGCCGTCGATCGCGATCGACCCCTTCACGACGATGTAGCGCAAAATCTCGGGGCCGGTGTCGATCGTCACGACGCGCGCGAAGCCGTCCTCGCGCAGCTCCGACACCGCGCCGACGCCGTCGACGTGGCCCTGGACGATGTGACCGCCGAGCCGGTCCGCGGCGCGCAGCGCGAGCTCGAGGTTCAAGTTCGATCCCGCCGACACGCCGCCGAGCGTGCTGCGATCGAGCGTCTCGTGCATGACGTCGGCGCCGAAGCTCTCCGGCGTGACGCCCACGGCCGTCAGGCACACGCCGTTCACTGCCACCGACTCGCCGTCGCGCAGCTCGCGCGCGAGCTGTGTCCGCACCGTCAGACGCACTCCGTCATCCGTCGCGGCGACGGCAGCGACGGTGCCGAGATCAGCAACGAGACCGGTAAACACCTCACCATTCTCGCAGCCGGGCGGAGATGAGCAGATCGTCCGCCACCCGCTCGCAGTCGAGCGTCAGCGCGCGCAGGGCCTCGGAGATGCGCTCGACGCCCTCGCCCTCGAGCGGATCGCGGGCGGCGCGGCCGCCCAGCAGCAGCGGCGCGAGGAACAGGCGGACCTCGTCGATCTCCCCCGCATCGAGGAACGCGCCGGCGAGGTGCGGGCCGCCTTCCAGCAGGATCGAGGTCACGCCGCTCGCACCGAGCTGGTCCAGCGCCGAGCGCACGCGGGCGGGCTCGTTCTCGCCGGTCGCGACGATGACGTCCGCCCCGGAGCGCTCGAGTGCCTCGGTCGCCGAGCGGTGCGCGGCGCGTGAGACGACAACGGACAGCGCCAGCTCCGGCGCCGCGGTGACGAGATTGGAGTGCAGCGGTAGGCGGGCCGTCGCGTCGAAGACGACGTGGCGCGGCTGGCGGTGGACGCCCTCGACGCGCGAGGTCAGCCGCGGGTCGTCGGCGAGCGCGGTGCCGATGCCGACCGCGACGGCGTCGACACTCGCGCGCCAGCGATGAGCACGGGCGCGGCTTGACTCGTCGGAGATCCACTGCGAGTCGCCGGTGCGCGTGGCGACCTTGCCATCCAGCGTCATCGCGGACTTGAACAGCACCCACGGCCGGCCGGTCCGCGCGTGCTTGCGAAACGCCTGGTTGACGAGCCGCGCCCGGGTGGCGATCTCCCCCTCGGCGACCTCGACCAAAACGCCCTCGTCGCGCAGGATCCCCAGCCCGCGGCCGGAGGCCTTGGAGCTCGGATCGTCGCAGGCGACGACGACGCGGCCGATCCCGGCCGCGAGGATCGCGTCGGTGCAGGGCGGGGTCTTGCCGTGATGGCAGCACGGCTCCATCGAGACGAAGAGCGTCGCGCCGGCGAGGTCCACGCCCTCCGTCGCGGTGATCGCGTTGACCTCGGCGTGCGGCCCGCCGTGCTCGTCGTGCCAGCCCTCGCCGATCACCACGCCGTCGTGCACGATGAGCGCTCCGACCATCGGGTTGGGATGCACGCGCCCGAGCCCGTGCTCCGCGAGCTCGATCGCGCGTTTGAGATGGTCGGAGTCCGCCGTGCTCAGGAGCGCCACTAGGCCAGCTTAGGGCCTACCGCGATCGCGTTGACATATGGTTCAGCGCGCGCTCAGCCGGGCGCACTCGCCGCCGCGCAGGCGGTAGATCGTGATGTCGGGGCCCGGCCGGTGAAACGCCCGTGGGTAGTAGTCGAACGTCCAGTCGAAGTTGAACTTCACCGGCCCCTCGCCCTTGGCGTACGGCGAAACGCGATGGACGACGTCGGCGCGGCGCCCGAGCTCCTCGTAATACGCGATCGCGCGCGGGACCTGCTCGGGATCGGCCTCCGCGCGCCCGCGCTGGGTCGACCCGACGACGACATGGCAGAAGCCGCCGCGCTCGTAGGAGTCGACCAGCGCCGGGCGCAGGATGCGCTCGTAGTCCTCGATGTTCACGATCACCCCAGTCTTCAGCGTCTTGCCCGTGCGCGGGTCGATGAGCGACTTGCTCGTCGGGAACTTCGTCCAGCGGTTGCCGTTGATCGTGTACGGCGAGGGGTTGCCGATGTCCTGCGCCCAGGCGTCGGGCACGACCGGCTCGACGACGATCCGCGAGCCGAGCGGCACGTTGGCGACCATCCAGTCGCGCGCCAGGTTGCGCGTGTCCTCACGCGATAGGACCAGGCCGGAGTGGATCGAGTACACGAAGCCCTGCGCGCACATCGCGACGACGGCCAGCGCGATGAACGTCGGCCGCAGCGCGGGCATGAAGCGCGCGCCGAACGCCGCCAGCTCCATCGCGCCGTACGCGGCGAGGATGCACACGAACGGGAACACCGGCATCAGCCAGCGGCCGAAGTAGCGCTCCTGCGTGCCCATGAACAGGACGAACACGACGACGGGCAGGACGAGCATCCAGAACACGCGCCGCTCGTCGAACCACAGCCGCACCGCGCCGCCGACGGCGATGACGAGCGGAATCCAGCCCAGACCCCAGCCGAACGACCACAGGTAGTAGAGGATGCCGTTCTCCTGCGTCAGCCCGAGCTTGCCCGACGAGTCGCCGGAGGCATCGGATTGGTGCGTCAGGCCATCCCAGAACGCCTCCCAGTCGAGGATCGAGTACGGGTTGCAGATGAGAAAGCTCGCCAACGCGACGGCGCCGGCGATCGCGAGCCCGCGCAGCGCCGGCGGCCGGCCGCCGGGCGCGCTGAACTGCGCCGCCGCGGCCGCGATGATCGGCAGGAGCACGATGCCGCCCGTGTACTTCGTCGCGCACGCCACGCCGAGGCCGACCGCCGCGACGAGATAGCTGCGCAGGTGGCCTGAGCGCAGGATGCCCGCGGCGCCCCACAGCGCGAGCCCGACGCCGGCCAGCGTCGGCACGTCGTTCAGGGCGAGCTTGGAATAGAAGACGGGCAGGAACGCGACCGCGTAGATCGCCGCCGACAGCAGCGCGACCGCGCGATCAAGCAGCCGTGCCGCGGCGAGGTACAGCAGCCAGACGGCGATCGTGCCGAGCACCCCGGCGAGCACCCGGGTGACGACCCAGACCTCGGTGGGGTCGGCCGCGAACGAGCTCGACACGCCTTCGCGCCCGCCGAACCAGATGCCGAGCAGCAGGTGCGCGGCGTACGTGTACGCCGGCGGGTTGACGAAGTAGCCCGGGTTCCAGTCGTGGCCGAAGAGGCCGATCGAGCGGGTGACGAAATGCGCGTTCTCGTCGGAGTTGTAGGCGTAGGGCAGGCCGTGCTTGACGCCCCACACGCGCAGGCCGAGCGCGAGCGCGAGCACCGCTCCGACCGCGATGCCCCAGCGCACCCGGGGCGAGCGCAGCAGCTCAGCAGCGTGCATAGGCCGCGTAATAGTTGCTCGTGGCGATGCGGTCAAAGCCCGGCGGCGGGATGTTCTGCTCGGGCCGGTCCAGCGACGTGACGAGCGCCTGGCGATGGATCGCGAGGCGATCGTGGACGACGAGGATGACCCCGCGGTCGGGCGTCAGCACCGGGCTGCCCTTCGGCACGTCCGAGCGCGCGATCACGCCGGAGACCGGCCGGTGCAGGACCCAGCGCACGTCGGGGATGAGTTTGTGGTTTGGCACGTAGAGGTTGCCGCCTTTGCAGCGCAGCGCAGCCGTGACGGCGGGCTCGTGGAGGATCTTGTCCAGCGCGACGTGGGAGTCGCTGCGGAAGCGCAACTCCACGTCGAGCGTGCCGAGATCCACGCGCGTGGCCGAGAAGACGATCGCGATGATGACGGCAATCGCCCCGGCACCGGCCCACACCTTGCGCAGCACCGTGCCCGAACGCAGCATCGTCCAGCCGCCGATGAACGCGGCCGCGAAGATCATGAGCGCCAGCGACGCGACGAGCAGGTAGCGATCGATGACCGACAGGCCGGCGACGCCGACGGCGGCGAACGTGCCGACGCCGGTCGCGAAGAGCGCGAAGGGCATCATCGAGCGGCGCGGCGCGAGCGCCAGCGCCAGCAGCAGGCCGAGGATGCCGGCGACGAAGACCGGGAACTTCGTCAGCGTGATGAGAAAGGTGTAGAGCGCGTCGGGGACCTCGCTGAGGCCCTTGTCGCGGCCGAGCTCTGATGCGAGCTCTCCGGTCGCCGTCAGGGAGTACGTCGGGTTGCCCGTGACCGCGAAGTCGGTGCCGACCCAGAGGACGGGTCCGATGGCGGCGAGCACGGCGTACTTCGCCCGCTGCGCCCACGTCACCTTCGGCACGATCCACAGCCAGTACAGCCCCGCGAGCAGCCACGCCTCCGGTCGCATGAGCCCGGCGGCGCCGAGCGCCAGCAGGACGACGACCGGCTGTCGTCGCGGCGCGCGCGCCTCGACGACCGCGGCGACCATCACCACCGCGAGATAGGAGATGTCGATGTAGCCGCGGGCGGCGAGGAACGGGAAGTCGAAGCGCGTCAGCACGAGCGCCGCCGCGATGAAGCCGACGAGCGGCGTGAACGCGGTCTTGGCGAGCATGTAGACCGCGACGACGAGCACGACGAACGACAGCACCGAGAACGCGATCATCGCCCGGTCGGCGGCGCCGCCCAGCGGGTTCAGCAGGGCGCCGAACGCGATCGCGAGCGGATGCTCGGTCGGCGCGCGGTAGGCCTCGAAGGAGAGCTGGTCGAAGGCCAGCAGCTCGCGCCCCCACACCAGCGAGTAGACCGAGTCGTAGTTCGGATAGGTCGGATAGACGAAGAAGCCGACGACCGCGCCGAGCAGCAGCAGGCCCAGGCCCAGGCGCTCCCACGTGGACGTCGAGATACCGCGCAGCCAGCGACGCGCCGAGGAGACCTCGGCAGGCGACTGGGCGGAGACGGCGGCCGGCCTCTTGGCGCTGGGCACAGATGACGCTGCGATGGCGGGTAGGATTCCATGCCGACCCGCTGCATGAAGCTGATCATCCAGATCCCCTGCTTCAACGAGGAGCAGACGTTGCCCCTTGTCCTCGCCGACCTTCCGCGGCAGGTCGACGGTTTCGACGCGGTCGAATGGCTCATCATCGACGACGGCTCGACCGACGACACGATCGCGGTCGCCCGGGCCGGCGGCGTCGATCACATCGTCCGCCTGACGAACAACAAGGGGCTCGCGGCGGGCTTCCAGGCCGGTCTGGATGCGTGCCTGAAGCTCGGCGCCGACGTCATCGTCAACACCGACGGCGACAACCAGTACAACGCGGCCGACATCCCGAAGCTCGTCAAGCCGATCCTCGCGGGCAAGGCCGACATGGTCGTCGGCGATCGGGAGGTCATGGGGATCGAGCACTTCTCGCGGCCGAAGAAGATGCTGCAGCGCCTCGGCTCGTGGGTCGTGCGGCAGGCCTCGTCGACCGAGGTGCCCGACACGACATCCGGCTTTCGCGCCTACAACCGCGAGGCGGCGATCCAGATGGCGGTCGTGTCGAAGTTCACCTACACGCTCGAGACGATTATCCAGGCGGGCAAGCTGCTCGTCGCCGTCGACCACGTCGCGATCCGGACGAACCCCAAGACGCGCGAATCGCGGCTGTTCCCGTCGATGTGGGCCTACGTGCGCCGCAACGGCATCTCGATCTTCCGCATCTACTCGCAGTACGAACCGCTGAGGGTCTTCATGACCGCGGCGGCCGTGATCGGCCTGATCGCGTTCGTCGTCTGGGGCCGCTTTGCCTACTTCTACCTCTTCGAGGGCCAGGGCAAGGGCCACGTGCAGTCGCTCATCCTCGGCGCGGTGCTGTTCAACGCGGCGATGGTGCTCGCCGCGCTCGGCGTCATGGGCGATCTGCTCGCCGCGCAGCGCACGATGGCGCAGCGCACGTTCGAGCGCGTGCGGCGCATCGAGCTGAAGCTCGGCGTCGCGCCATCACACTACGAGCCCGGCAACCTTCCGACCGGACAGGACGCCACGACCGGCGCCGCCGCCGGCGGCGCGACCGGCAAGACCGAGGAACGGTCGGCGGTGCGATTGTGAGCTCCGCTACGCCCGAGGTGACCGTCGACGCAGAGGGCACGGTCACCGGCAACACGTACGACAAGTACGGCTCATCCAACCCCGTCGTGCGGCGCCTCATGAGCGCGTTCGAGCGCACCCTGGACGAGCTCTTCGCCCAGGCCAACCCGCGGTCGCTGCTCGACGTCGGCTGCGGCGAGGCGGTGCTCACGCACAAGTGGGCGCAGCGGCTCGGCGACAAGCCCGTCGTGGGCATCGACCTCGACGATCCGCTGCTGCACGCGCAGTGGGAGGAGCGTCAGGCGCCGAACCTCACCTATCGCGTGATGAAGGCCGAGAACCTGCCGTTCGCGGACGGCGAGTTCGATGTCGCGACGGCGATCGAGGTGCTCGAGCACGTGCCCGATCCCGCGCACACGGTCGCGGAGATGGCCCGTGTCGCCAGCGGGCACCTGCTCGTCTCGGTCCCGCGTGAGCCGCTGTGGCGCGGGCTGAACATGGCCCGCGGCGCGTACATCAAGCAGCTGGGCAACACCCCAGGGCACCTGAACCATTGGTCCAAGCGCAGCTTCGTCGAATTGCTGTCGCGTCACGGCGAGGTTGTGCAGGCTCGGTCGCCGTTCCCCTGGACCATGCTGCTTGTCCGCCTCTAGCGTCGGGGCGGGCAGCCCCGGCGAGCGGACCGGGTACGGCCGCGGCGCCCGCATCCTGTCGGTCGGCATCGCGACGACCGGCCTGGTGACGTTCGCGTACTTCGCCCTCGCCGCCCACGCGCTGGAGGCCGTCGAGTACAAGCGCGTCTCGCTGCTGTGGTCGGTGCTGTTCGTGATCGTCTCGGTGATCTACCGGCCGATCGAGCAGTTGCTGTCGCGCACGATCGCCGACCGCCGCGCGCGCGGGCTGCACGAGGGCCATCCGATCGCGATCCCGCTGCTCATCCAGGCCGCCTTCGCGCTGACGTTCCTCGCGCTGGCGCTTCTGTTCCGCGACCCGCTGCAGAACGACCTGTTCGACGGCTCGCATTCGATCTACTGGATCCTCGTCGTCGGCGTGCTCGCATACGCGGCGAGCTACTTCGCCCGCGGCTTCCTCGCCGGCCACCAGCGCTTCGGGCTCTACGGCGCGCTCGTGTTCTTCGAGGCGTGCTCGCGCGTGCTGTTCGCGCTGGCGGTCGTCGTCGGGATCGCGGACGGGCAGACCGCCGTCGCGCTCGGCATCGCCGCCGCACCGTTCGTCTCGCTCGTGGTCGTGCCCTGGTTCTTTTTGCGACGCGACCCGCCGAGCGATGTGCAGGCGGTCAAGCAGACCGAGGGCGGGCTGACGCTGCGACACGGCGCAGGCTTCGCCACGGCGGTGTTCGTCGTCATGGTCGCCGAGCAGGCACTGCTCAACGGCGCGGTGCTGACCGTCGAGGCGACGTCGTCGGACGCCGTGCTCGCCGGGGTCGTGTTCAGCGTGCTGCTCATCTCGCGCGCGCCGTTGCAGCTCTTCCAGGCGATCCAGGGGTCGCTACTGCCCCACCTGGCCGGTCTCGAGGCGACCGCCGGCCGCGCGGAGTTTCAGCGCGCGATCCGCGTCACGGTGATCGCGATCGCCGGCTTCGCCGCGCTCGTGTCGCTCGGGCTGCTCGTGCTCGGCCCGCCGGTCGTCGAGACGCTGTTTGACATCCACCGCGACCTGTCCGGGCCGGGGCTGGCGCTCGTCGGCCTGGGAATGGGCTTTCACCTCATCGCGGGCACGCTCAACCAGGCGGCGCTGGCGCGTGGCAAGGCGATGACGGCGGCGATCGCGTGGCTGTTCGCGGCGGGCAGCTTCATCGCCTGGATGCTCAGCCCGATCGTCGACGACCAGTTGCTGCGCACCGAGGTCGGCTACTGCGGTGCGACGGCGCTGCTGAGCGTGCTGCTGGCGGCGCTATACCGGCGCGGCGAGCCGCGCTCTCACGCGCAGCCGACCGCCGCCGCGATATCGCGGTAGGCCTGCGCGGGGTCGTCGCTGCCGAAGATCGCGGAGCCGGCGACGAACCACGTCGCGCCGGCGTCGGAGCATTCCTTCCCCGTCTCGGGGTTGACGCCGCCGTCGACCTCGATCGGCGTGTCGGGGCCGACGATGTCCCGCACCGCGCGGATCTTGTCGAGCTGGTTGCGCAGGAACGGCTGCCCGCCCCAGCCGGGGTTCACGGTCATGATGAGCGCGAGATCGACGTCGTTGTACTGAAATGCGCTCGGCGCCGTTCCCGGGCACAGGGTCAGCCCCGCCCGGCACCCGGCGTCGCGGATCGCCGACAGCGTGTAGTCGAGGTGCGGAGTCGACTCGACGTGGATGGTGATCCCGTCGGCGCCGGCCTTGGCGAACTCGGCGACCTGGTTCTCGGGCCGCTCGATCATGAGGTGGACGTCGAGGAAGGCCTCGTCGCCGAGCTCTTCGCGCAGCGCGGACACGGCGATCGGCCCGAACGTGATCGGCGGGACGAAGTGGCCGTCCATGACGTCACAGTGGATCACCGTGGCGCCGGCGGCCATGATCTCGCGCACCTGGGCCCCGAGCTTGGCGAAATCCGCCGAGAGGATCGACGGCGTGACGCAGCGCCCGGGCCGGGCGCGACTCAAATCTGGCGAAGCATCGACGCTTCGCAGGCGTTGCAGGAAAGAACAGCGCTGTTGGACATGCGCACGATCGTAGAGTGCTCCCCGCAGGCGGGGCACAGCGAGCACAGCTCGAAGCGGTGCAGGCAGTACACGCAGCGGTAGCGGCCGGGCAGGTTCGTCGGGCGCAGCCACGGCTCCGAGCAATCGGGGCAGGTCGGTCCGAGATCGACGCTCACGCCGTAGATCCTGTCACGCGGTCAAGCACGCGATGTAGAAGCCGTCGGTGTGGTCGCGATGTGGAAGCAGCGTGCGCTCGCACTCGACGCGCAGAGCGGCGCCCGCGACGACATCCTCGTTCTCGCGCCGCGACAGCGTGCACGTCGAGTAGACGAGCGTGCCGCCGGGCTTGAGCGCACGGGTGCCGGCGGCGAGGATCTCCTGCTGGGTCGCGGCCATCGCCTCGATCGCGGCGGGGGTGACGCGCCAGCGCAGGTCGGGGTGACCCTGCAATGTGCCCAGGCCGCTACAGGGCGGGTCGACGAGCACGCGATCGAACGGCTCGTCGGCCGTGTACGTGGTGGCGTCGGCGACCTCGACCCGGACGCTGCCGACGCGCATCCGCTCGCAGGTGCGCCCGAGCGCCTGCGCGCGGCCGGCGTGCTGCTCGACCGCGACGATCGTCCCCTCGTCGCCCATGAGCGCGGCGATGTGCGTCGTCTTGCCGCCGGGTGCGGCGCACAGGTCGAGCACGCGCTCGCCGGGCTGCGGGTCCAGCGCGCGCGCGACGAGCATCGCGCCGCGCGACTGCGTGGCGTATGCGCCCGCGCGCCAGAGCTCGTGGCCGTGCGCATCAAACGCGCCGTCGACGACCAGCGCCTCGGATGGCTCCTGCGCGGTGTGCGTCGGGACCGGCAGCGCTGCGGCAAGCTCCGCTGGCGTCATGACGAGCGTGTTGGCCCGCAGCGCGAGCTCTCCGTGCTCGTTGCCGGCACGCAGCAGGGCGCGCGCCTGCACCGGGCCGTACTGGCTCCACCACAGCTCGACGAGCCACGGCGGGTAGGAGTGCGCGATCGCGGCGTTGGCGGGCGTGCCGTCGCCCGGCAGCACGGGACGGTCGCGCGCCGCGCGCCGCAGGACCGCGTTGACGAGCTTGTGCCCTCCCCCGTGCCCGTCCTTCGCGAGCTCGACGCTCTCCCCCACGATCGCGTGGTCGCCGCCGCCGTCGAGGAAGACGAGCTGGTAGAGGCCGAGCCTGAGGGCGGCCAGCGTGGGCGGGTCGAGCTTGGCGACGGGACGCTGCGCGAGCTGCTCGACGAGATGGTCGAGCGACAGCCGCCGCTGCACCGTCCCGTACGCGAGCTGCATCGCAAACGCCCGCTCGCGCGGATCGAGCTCCCGTGCCTCGCCGTGCAGCGCCCGATCCGCATACGCCCCCTGCTCGAAGACCCGCCGCACGACGGCGTACGCCGCGCGGCGGGCGGGCGTCACGCTCGCCATCGGCGGCGTTCCTCTTCACGCGTTCGCCGCTCCTCATAGAGCGCCCGGTTGACCCCGGTGACGGTCATCACGCGCGCCAGCGTGGCGGGCCGCATGCCGTACAGCCCCGCGACGCGGACGAGCCGCTCGTACTGGGCGGACCCGAGCCTGAAGTTGACCTGACGCGGCGCGTCCTTCGCCCGTGGCGGCGGACCTCCCGCCGGAGGTGCAGGCGGTGGCGCGTTCACCGCGGCGTGCCGGGCGCCCGCGTCGACGACGTCGAGCTTTCCGAGCAGGCCGATCGCTTCCGACACGTGCTCATACGGCACGCCGTTGACCGCCGCTCGCCGCGTCGCGGGTCGCAGCGGAGCCAGGACCTCGTACCAACGTTCGCGCGGGATCAGCCTGAGCGCGGGAACGGGCTCGCCATTGCAGTAGCGCGAGATCGGGAACCCGTGCTCGCGCTCGTCTGCGAGACGCTGTGCGTCGTCGACGGGATCGTCGAGAGCGAAAGGATCGGCGTCCGGGTCGAGCAGGCCGTCGTCAGCGAGCAGGCCGTCGTCAGCGAGCGGCTCGGCGACGTCGTCCAGCGGATCGTCGGATAAATCAGACACGTGAGGGGTTCCCTTTCGAAAGTGCAAGTCCGCGCTAGCACCGGCGCTAGCGGCCACTTGCACTTTCGCGAAGCGACACCCCGCGAGCGGCCCCTCGGCGTTCAGTTGGAACACCGCCCGCGCGGTTGTGCGCGCGTCACCGCGCAAGACGGCACAGCTCACCCTCACAGCGCGTGTCCGCGCATGAACGCCGCAGCGACCATCGGGCGCCCGCCGGCCGGCTGAACCTCGAGCAGCTCGAGGCCGCCGAGGTACAGGCGACAGCCGTCGGCGCGCAGCTCGCCGCTCGCGCCAGGCTCCACCACGCGCGCGCGCAGGACGCCGAGCATCCCGTCGCCACCGGGCAACCCGACCCGCGCCCCGATGTGCGGGCTCAGGGCGCGCACCGCGCGGTCGTTGACCTCGGCTGGAGCCGCGGGGTCGAGCGTGCGATCGTCGGGCCCGATCTTCTCGGCGTACGTCACGCCGTCCTCGGTCTGCTCGACAAACTCGGGCTGCGCGTCGAGCGTCTGGATGAGCAGCCCGGCGCCGAGCTCCCGCAGGCGCGGAGCGAGCGTGCCGTACGTGTCGTCGGGCGCGATCGGCTCCTCTCCGATGAGCGCGATCGGCCCGCTGTCAAGCTCCGCGGTGAGGCCGAGGATCGTCACGCCGGTGCGCTTGTCCCCGGCCATGATCGCGCGCTCCACCGGCGCCGCCCCGCGCCAGCGCGGCAGCAGCGACGGATGGACGTTGATCATGTCGTGGTCGGACAGCAGCGGCTCGCGGATCAGCGCGCCGAACGCGCACACGCAGACGACATCGGGCTCCGCGGCGGCGATCCGCTCGCGCGCGTCGTCGGCGTTCACGCTTTCGGGCTGGTAGAGCTCGAGATCGAGCACCCGCGCCGTCTCGGCCACCGGTGGGGCGGCGAGCTTGCGACCGCGGCCGCGCGGGCGGTCTGGCCGGGTGACGACGAGCGCGGGCCGGTGCGCGGTGCCCGCGAGGCGGTCGAGCACGGCGGCTGCGAAGTCCGATGTCCCGAGGTAGACGGTCCGCATGCGCCGACCGCCGCGCGCTATACGGCGCTCGCGGCCTGCTCGGCCTCGCGCAGCGCCTTCATCGCGGCCTTGCGCTGCTCGCGGGTCGTGCGGTCGAGGATGAGGACGCCGTCGAGGTGGTCGATCTCATGCTGGATGACCCGCGCCTCCAGACCGGTGGCCTCGATGACGAGATCCTCTCCGTGCTCGTTCTGCGCCCGGACGAGAACGCCGATCGGCCGTTCCACCTCGACGTGGACGAGCGGGATGCTCAGGCAGCCCTCCTCGAGGATCTCCTCGTCGCGGCTGGACCACTCGATCTCGGGATTCACGAGCGCGACCGCCGGGCTGCCGGGCTCGACGCGGTACACGAGCAGCCGGTGCGAGATACCGACCTGCGGCGCGGCGAGTCCGATGCCGAGCGCATCGTGCATGAGGACCCCCATCCGCATGACCTCGTCGCGCAGCGCGTCGTCGAACGTGTCGACGTTGCGGGCCTTCGTGCGGAGGATCGGGTCGCCGAGCCGGCGGACGTGGGCGAGCGCCGCGTCGCGACGCTGGAGGACCTCGGGGTCCAGCGGCGGCGGTGCCTGCGGCTCCTCGGTCGTCGCCGACCCGTCGGGCGGCTGCTCGGGGTCCTCTTCGTCGGTGGAAGCTGCGATCTCGGCCACGGAAAGCCAGTCTAGAGCCGCGCTTACTGCGGATCGACGTCGACGCTGAAGGCCACGCCGCGGTGCGCGCGGGTCCCCGCGACCGCTGCGACGGCCGCGCCCGCCGCGCGCACGGCGGCCGCGCGCTCCTGCGCCTTGATGACGAGCTGGGCGCGATCGCGGCCACGCAGCCGAAACAGCGGCGCCGGGCCGAGGATCTGCGCCTCCGGGATGTCGCCGAGCGCGGTGCGCAACTCGGCCGCCGCGCCGGCCACCGCGGCGCCGTCCGGCGCCGAGCAGACAAGCCGGATGAGGTGAGAGAACGGCGGGTAGCTCAGCGCGGCGCGGCGCGCGAGCTCGCCGTGCAGGAAGCCGTCGGCGTCGTGCCGCGCGGCGGCGGCGATCGACGGCGCCTCCGGCGACAGCGTCTGGACGAGCACGCGCCCGCCGCCGGGTCCGCGGCCGGCGCGCCCGGCGAGCTGGGCGACGAGCGCGAACGTGCGCTCCTCGGCGCGGAAGTCCGGGAAGCGCAGCGTGCCGTCGGCGTCGACGACGACGCCGAGCGTCACGTCGGGGAAGTCGTGTCCCTTGGCGACCATCTGCGTCCCGATGAGGATCGCGCGCGGGGCGGCCTCGAAGCGGCGCAGGACGGCGCTGTGGTCGGCGACGTCGGCATCCAGGCGAAAGACGTCGTGGCCGATCTGGGTGAGGTCGTGCTCGAGGCGCTCGGTGCCCGCGCCGTGGCGCGCGACCGACGTCGACCCGCATTTGCGGCAGCGCTCCGGTACGCGCTCGCGATGGCCGCAGTGATGACACGTCAGCTGCCCGCCCGCACGGTGCAGAACGAGCGCGACGTCGCACTCCGGGCACATCCAGGCATGCCCGCACGAGCGGCAGTCGACGAAGTTCGACCAGCCGCGGCGGTTGAGCAGCACGATCGCCTTCGGCGCATCGACGAGGGCGTGGCTCGTGTCGGGATGCAGGGCGCCGGCGTGGCCACGCATGTCGATGATCTGCACCGGCGGGAGCGGGCGGCCGTCGACGCGCTCGGGCAGGCGGACGCGGCGCAGCGCGCGGGCGCTCTCGGGCCGCGGCGTCGCGCTGCCCGCGAGCAGCAAAGCGCCGGACTGCTCGGCGCGGCGCGCGGCGACGTGGCGGGCGTCATAGCGCGGATCGCCCTCGTTCTTGTAGGACGCGTCGTGCTCCTCGTCGAGGACGATCAGCCCGAGCTCCTCGATCGGCGCGAAGACCGCCGAGCGCGGGCCGATGCAGACGCGCGCGGCGCCGCTGCGCAGGCGGGTCCACTCGTCGTGGCGCTCGCCGGCCGACAGGCGCGAGTGCAGGACGGCGACGGTGTCGCCGAAGCGGTCCAGGAAGCGCGAGACGATCTGCGGCGTGAGGCCGATCTCGGGGACGAGGATGATCACGCCCCGACCGCGCTCGAGCGCGATCGCCGCCGCGCGCAGGTAGATCTCGGTCTTGCCCGAGCCGGTGACGCCGTGCAGGAGCAGCGCCACCGGGTCGGCGGCGCCGAGTTGCTCGGTGACGTCGTCGATGACCCGCTGCTGGTCGCCGGTCAGGGCGGGCGCGTCCGCGCGCCGAGCGCCGACGGCGTGGTGTAAGACGTGGCGGCGCACCGCGCGGCGGTCGAGCGCGACGAGGCCGCGGGCCTCGAGGCGGCGCAGCGCCGCGAGGTCGCCGGCGGCCGGGCGGGGTCCGCTCGCCGCCAGGGCGTCCAGCAGCGCCTGCTGGCGTTCGGACAGCGGCCGGCCCGCGGGCGGTTCGCCGGTCGCCGTGGCCCACCACGCGAGCTTCGCCCGACCGCCGGGCAGCGGGGAGACGAGCGTCAGCGCGCGGGCAAGGGTCGAGCAGTACTCGACGGCCATCCAGCGCGCCAGGTCGACGAGCTCGGGCGGCAGGTCGTGGTCGAGCACGCGGCGCGGCGCGGCGAGGCGGTCGTCGGGCAGTTCGGACTCGTCGGCCAGCCCGACGACGACGCCGACGACGTCGCGGTGGCCGAAGGGGACGACGAGCACCGAGCCGACGCCGACGCCGTCCGGGCGCAGGTAGTCAAACGGCCCGCGCAGCGCGCGAGCCGTCGTGATCGGCTCGACCTTCGCGACCGGCGGCACCGGTCAAGGATGCCTCACGCTGCGGCGCGGGCCGTCGCTGCGCGAGGTCCGTGTCAGTCCTGGTGGGGTTTTTGCGCGGCGGCGGTGTCGCCTGCCTACCATCGACACCATGGCGGAACCGGAAATCCCCGCTTCCCACCCGCACGTTCGGACCGACATCGAGTCCGGCGCCCAGCGCGTCGCGGACATCGTCGCCGCCGCCGAGCACGCGGCCGAGCAGCTGCGCGCGGCCGCCGAGCAGCGGGCGATGGAGCGCATCGCCGAGGCCGACCGGGCCGCCGAGCTGCGAGTGGCCGCCGCCGACGACGAGGCGCGTGACGTCCGCTCCGAGGCCGCCGCCGAGGCCGAGCGGCTGCACGCCGCCGCGATCGAGCGCGCCGAGGAGGCGCACCACAAGGCGCGCGCCGATACGCGCGAGCTCATCGCCGAGGCCCGCCAGGCGGCGCGCGACGTCCTGCGCGAGGGCGAGGAGATCAGCGGCAACCTGCGCGAGCTCTCAGACTCGCTCCGAGCCAACGCCGAGCGCCTCCTGCGCGACGTCCGCGCCGCCCACCAGGAGCTGACGGCGCGGCTGGATCGCGTCGAGCCGGAGCCGGACGGGCGGGCGGCGCGAGCGTCGAGCTCTCCCAACCTCGACGTGCCGGAGTTCGTGCCGAGAAGCTGAGAAAGCCGTCCGGCGTACGAACTAGTGTTCGTATGATGAGAGAGCTCACACCGACGCAGAAGGGTGGGCTGGCGGAGCTGAAGATCGCGACCGCGGCAGCAAATCTCGGGGTCGGGGTCTACCGTCCGATGATCGAGGGAAATCGCTGCGATCTCGTATTCGAGATCGGTGACCGCCTTCTCCGGATCCAGTGCAAATGGGCCAACCGCAAGGGCGACGTGCTCGGCATCTCTCTCATGACCAGCAGGCTGACGCCCGCCGGCTACATCAAGACCCTGTACACCTCGAGCCAGGTGGATGGGTTCGCCGCGTATTGCCACGACCTCGACAGCTGCTACTTCCTGCCGATAGCGGATTTCGAGGGCCGAAGCTACGCACATCTGCGTCTCGCGCCCGCGAAAACAACCAGCAGGCCGGTGTTAGGATGGCCGCTGATTACCCGCTTGGGGCTGTAGCTCAGCTGGGAGAGCGCTGCCATGGCATGGCAGAGGTCAGGGGTTCGAGCCCCCTCAGCTCCATACCGCGGACGGGAGGAGGTTGTCCCGTTCGCCGTGGAACTTCGTGGTGGCGGTCCGGTGATCAGTGAGCGGCTGCGAGCGTAGCGGCCGGCTCGGTTGTCGTGGTCGTGGTGGTGGGCGGGGTGATCGATCGGTTCGTCGCCGCGCGCCCGGCGGCGACGTCGCGCTCGACGGCCAGGGCGAGCGCGGCGAGGTGCTTGTAGCCGATGATCTTGCGGAACTGGCGCTCGGGGCTGTCGGCTGATCGCAGCAGCCAAGCGATCTCGGCGCCGGCCGGACGGGGCGAGATGAGCACGTCGGCGTCGGGGAGCGCGTTGGCGAACAGCACGCGGTCAGAAGTCTCGCCGCCGGTCACGTCAGTATCGCTGGCCGGGGTAATGGTGAAGGCTTTGTCGCCGAAGGTCACACCGTCGCGGGAGCGCTTGGCGATCCGCACGGCAGCGACCGGGTTGATCGAGCGAAATGCGTCGGCGCTCTGGGTCAGCGCGAGATCGACGGGCTCCTCGTCGCCCGCCGCAGTCTTGGTCTCAAGCGGCAGCGAGGACGCGAGCAGCAGCTTGTTGCCCGCGACATCCTGCACGAGACCGGCGCCGTCACCGAGGGTCTTTACGAGCCGCAGGCCCGGGGCTGGTTCAAGCCCGCCCCGCGGGCGGCTTGTGAACTCATCGGGAAAAGCTCGCCGGCCGGCCTCAAGCGCCTCCGCGCGACCGGTGTTGCGATAGCGGGTCCGCGACCGCTTGCGGTGGCTCTTGGCGTCAGCGCTGCGAAGCCGGTCGCGACGCAGCTCGTCGCGAAGCGAGCCGGCGGCGTAATCCGGATCAGACGCCGAGAACGGCGCTGCAGATGGCCTACTCCCGAGGGTGGCTCCAAGGGCGGGCACGACAATCGCGACGCCGCCGAGCGCAACGCATCCGAGCACGACCAGCCGACGTATGGAGACCATTATCCCTCAAATCCATAGATTCCTTGCAATGGCCCCGTTGACGGCGATCTATCCGCTACACCCCGTGTCGGCAGAGCACCCGGCGAGCTTGAGCGTGATCGGCAATACGTTCGTCCATTGACGAGGGCGACGCTCAAGGTCGGCTGATGATTAAGGCCGGGCGCTCCGAGCTGCGGGCGTTGAGGCCGGGCTGGAGGGTCGGCGCTCAAGTGCGTCGGCCGCGATGTCGACAGGCCGGGTGTGGGGCACCCGACCTGGACAGGCGATCGGCGAGCGACGGCGTTCGGTAGCCAGCGCTGCGTCTGGATGGTCTTGGTGGCCGGCGCGGCGCTGACGCTGGCGTGGCCGGCAACGTCACCCGCGCAGCTCGCGTCGTCGCTGACCGTGTCGCGTCCGTCCGTCACGGAGGGCAACAGCCCGACGCCCGCAGCGGTCGTGATCAGACGCACGGGCCTGCTGTTACCGCCGGTGCGCCTGCGCGTGCAGACCGCCGACGGCACCGCGAAGGCGCCGTGGGACTACACGCCGGTCGACGGGTACGTGACGCTGCCGGGACTCGTGAGCGGGTCGCAGTCGGTCACGGTCAACGTGATCGTTCGCGGCGACCTCGTGCTTGAGAACTACGAGTACCTCAACGTGCGGGTCGAGGGCGTGCCGTCGACGCTGTATCCAGGTGGCGTGTCGATCGACGACACGCCCGATCCGCCCCTGCTCATCGACCGCGCGTACCTGACGAAGTACAGCCCGCCGCAGCAACTCCTGTCCCGCGCGGCCGACGGCGGGCCTCCCAACGCGCCCGCGACCGAGCCGGTGCTGTCGTGGGACGCGCGCACGACGCGCTACGCCGCCTACACCTCCGCGGCCACGAACATCGCAAGCGGCGCGTCCAACGGCAAGCGCAACGTCTTCCTCGTCAAGCGCGGCGGTGTGCCCGGCAGGTTCGGTTCACCGTGGGAGTACGGGTCGACGGCGCTCGCCTCCGTGGGCCGCGGGGGCCAGTCGGCCAACGGCGACTCGTGGTCGCCCGCGCTGAGCGGCTGGACCCACGTCGACGACGCCCGCGGAGCCGCCTGCCTAGCCTTCGCCTCACGCGCGTCGAACCTCGTGCACGGTGACCGCAACGGCCGCGCCGACCTCTTCGTCAAGCGCCTCCCCGGCGGCAAGCTAAAGCGGATCGCGGCGCCGCGCGGCCGGCTCTCGTCGGTGGCGATCGCGGGCGACTGCCACAGCACCGCGATGGTCGCCGCGGGCTCGCTGTTCGTGACCCGAACCGGCGCCAAGCCGCGTCGCGTCGCGCGCGGCGGAGTGCGCTCCCCGCGCCTGACCTACAACGGCAGCGCGATCAGCTACACCAAGCGCGGCACGATCTACGCCCAGCGCATCGGCCGCCGCGCGCGCCGGGTCGCCAAGGGCACGGGCGCGACGTCGGACGGTGGCCGCACGAGCAGCAGCCCGCCCGGCGACGTTCGAGCGGTCGCCTACGAGCGCGGCAGCGCCGTGTACCAGAGGACGCTCGGTCGCAAGGAGCACCTGATCAGCCTCGGAGGACGACCATCGATGACCGCCGGGGCGGCACAGACGATGTTCGCCTACGGCCCGTTCGTCTACATGTACGCCACGAGCAACAACTACGGCAAACGCCCTCCCCAGGGATTCTGCCCCGAGGGCACCGTCAACGAGATCGCCACCAGCGCCCGCGCGAACTACGTCGCCTTCGCCTGCAAGGGCGACGCGATCTACCTCTCCTACATCGGACCCAAGTAACGCCGCGAAAGGCGCCGACAACTAGGCGGACTCCATCGCCCGCGCCGGCACCTCGCCCCACAGCTGCTCCAGGCGATAGAAGTCGCGCGCCTCCGGCGTGAAGATGTGGACCACGACGTCGAGGTAGTCCATGAGGATCCAGCGCGCCTCGGCGACGCCCTCGACACGCCGCGGCAGCAGCCCGTGCTCGTCCTTCAGCGTCTGGTGGATGCCGTCGTGGATCGCTTTCGTCTGGCGCGCCGTGTTGCCCGAGCAGACGAGGAAGAAGTCCGTGTAGCCGATGACCTCGCGCACGTCGAGTTCGACGACGTCGACCGCCTTCTTGTCGGCGGCCTGCAGGGCGATCGTCTCGGCGAGTTCCTCGGGCGTCATCTATAGAGCTTTCCCCGAGCGATGTGCTCGGCAACGGTGTCTGGGACCAGGTAGCGGATGGAGCGGCCTTCGGCGATGCGGCGGCGGATGAGCGACGACGAGATATCCAGGCGCGGCATCTCGAAGAACCGCAGTCGAGCCCGCCCGGGAAACGCCTGCTCCAGACGCTCTGACACATCGTGTCGCCCGGCGCCCGAACGCTCCGCGACGGCGAGCGTCGCCAGGTCCAGCACCCCTTCGGGGTCATGCCAGGCGGGTAGGCCGAGCGCGATGTCGCCCCCAACGATGAAGGTCAGTTCGTCCTCCGGCGCGTGCTCATGCAGCTCACGCAGGGTATCGACCGTGTACGACACTCCGCCGCGGCGGACCTCCAGATCGGACACATCGAGGCGTCCGTCGGCCGCGACGGCCAGCCGGCACAGCTCGAGCCGCTGCTCCGCGCCGGGGTCCTCCGACGCCCGCTTGTGCGGCGGCGTCGCGGTCGGCATCAGCAGCACGCGGTCGAGCTCGAGCTGCGTCGCGGCCTCCGACGCGCACACGAGATGGGCCATGTGCGGCGGGTTGAACGTCCCTCCCAGGACGCCGACGCGAGCCATCAGTGCTTCCTCCCTGCCGCAAGGAGCACTAGGGGCGCACGTGGCCGCCGCCGACGACGACGTACTTGAACGTGCACAGCTCACGGACGCCGATCGGCCCGCGCGCGTGGAGCTTCTGGGTCGAGTTGCCGATCTCCGCGCCCATCCCGAACTCGCCCCCGTCGGTGAAGCGCGTCGACGCGTTGATGTACACACACGCGGCGTCCACACGGCGCTCGAACGCCCGCGCCGCGCGCGCATCATCCGTGACGATTGCCTCGGAGTGCCCGGAGCCATGCGCGTTGACGTGCTCGATCGCCTCGTCGAGCGAGTCCACGACGCCGACCGCCAGCACCATGGCGAGGAACTCCGTGTCCCAGTCCTCGTCGGTCGAGTCCAGCAGCAGCGGCGCGAGATCGCCCGACAGCGCCCGGGCGCGACCATCGACGCGCAGCTCGACGCCGGCCGCGTGCAGCGCGTGCAGCGCGCGCGGCAGGAACGCCGGCGCGGCTTGCGCGTGCACGAGCAGCGTCTCAGCGGCGTTGCAGACGCCGGGACGCTGGACCTTCGCGTTGACGATGATCGCCTCAGCCGCGTCCAGGTCAGCGGATGCGTCGACGTACACGTGGCAGTTGCCCGAGGCGGCGTAGATCACCGGCACGGTCGCGACGGCCTTCAGCGCCGCCTTCAGCCCCTCGCCCCCGCGCGGGAAGATGAGATCGACCACGTCGTCTTGGGTCGCGAGCTCGGCAAGCTCCTCGCGCCCGCCGCCCGCGACGAGCCCGATCGCGCCCGCCGGCGCGCCGGCCGCGACGGCGGCATCTCCTGCGATCCCCGCGAGCACGGCGTTGGAGTGCGCCGCTGACGACGAGCCCCGCAGCACGACGGCGTTGCCGGACTTCAGGCACAACGACGCCGCGTCGATCGTGACGTTCGGGCGCGCCTCGTAGACGACGGCCACGACGCCGAAGGGCACGCGCACCTTGCGGACATCGAGGCCGTTGGGCAGCCGCTTGCCCTCGACGACCTCGCCGACGGGGTCGGGCAGCGCGGCGATCGCCCGCGTGCCCGCCGCGATGCCGGCGATCCGCTGCGGGTCAAGCGCGAGTCGATCGAGCAGCGCCGCGTCGAGGCCCGCCGCCCGGCCGGCCTCCATGTCGCGCTCGTTGGCCTCGACGATCTCGTCCGTGCGCGTAATCAGCGCGTCGGCGATGGACAGCAGCGCGGCGTTCTTCGTATCCGTGTCCAGGGCCGCGAGCGCACGCGCGGCGTCGCGCGCCTGCAGGCAGATGTCACTGACGCTGCGGGTCACTGTGGCCATCGGCAACCAAGCGTACGCAAGAAGTGCGCCAGCCGAGGTCAAGCAACGGTCCGGTCGCACCGATCTAATCGTGTGCGAATGCGTCTTCGCTTCATCGCTGCCCTTGCGCTGTCGCTGCTGGTTGCATCGGTCACCCTGGTGGCACGCACCGGTGGCACAGAACCGGCGCCACCACGGGCGCAGGCCGCGGGCCCGGCGACCACCGGTCCGGCGGGAGCCCCCGAGACCCCCGCCGCGCAGCGCCGCGCCCGCGCCGCCGAACGCAAGGCACAGCTCAAGCGGCTGCGCCGATCGCCGACGATCCGGGCGGCCATCAAGCGCCTGCACCTGCTGAACCTCATCAGCACCACCGAGCACCGCCGCCTGCGCCGCACGCTGTGGGCGGCCGAGCGCGCTCATCGGCGGCTGGGCGGCACGCGCCGGGCCGAGCTCGGGGCGGCGCTCGGGATCGCCCGGCGGCTGGCCCGCAACCACACGCTGACCGCCAGCCGGATCGCGCCGATCTTCACGACGCTGCGACGCAACCGCGAATTCTGGACGCAGCGCGCGCTGCCGCGGGCCGGCGAGCGGTTCACCTTCGGACGCGACCCGGTCGTCTTTCAGTACTACCCGGGCCGCGGGCTCGCCCTCCAGCCGCTGGCAAGCTTCGGGCGCGCGAGCGCGATGGCGAGCCTCTGCCTCGCGCAGGACACGCGCTATCGCTGCCGTCCGCGCGCGCTGCGCCGGCTGCTGCAGCGCATGCTGGCCCTCAGCGCCGACCGCGGCGACTTCCGCGCCTGGGAGTACTACTTCGACTTCGACGGCGGGGCGGCGCCATGGATCAGCGCCATGACGCAGGCCAGCGGCGCGCAGGCCCTCTCACGCGCCGCGAAAGCGCTGGACGAAACGGGCTTCGAAGACGGCGCGCTCGGCGCGCTCGGCGCCTTCGAACAGCGCCCGCCCATCGGCGTCGGGATCCGCAGCGGCGCCGGCCGCCGCTACGTCATGTACTCCTTCGATCCGGGCGTGCGCATCCTCAACGGCGAGCTGCAGGCGCTCATCGGGCTGCGGGAGGTCGCGCTGCTCACCGGCAGCCCCCGCGCCAAGCGCCTGTACCAGCGCGGCGAGCCGGCGGCACGGCGCGCCGTGCGCTCCTTCGACACCGGCGCCTGGTCGCTGTACAGCAGCCGCGGCGAGGAATCGACCATCGGCTACCACCGCCTCGTCGGGACGTTCCTCGGCGTGCTGTGCCGCCGCACCGGCCGGCCGGCGTACTGCGTCACCCAGCGGCGCTTCGTGCGCTACGAGCGCGAACCGCCACGCGTCCGCATCGCCAAGGCGCCGCGGATCCGCCGCGGGCGGCCCACGGCGATCAGGTTCTCCCTGTCGAAGATCGCGCGCGTCCGGGTGCTCATCACGGGCACGCGCGGCGTGCAACTGCGCCGCGACGTCCGGCTCCCGCGCGGGCGCCACACGCTGCGCTGGACGCCGGCCTACCGCGGCCGGCTGCGGCTGCGCATCCTCGCGGTCGGCCCCGGAGGCACGCGCAGCGTCGTCAGACGAGCACTGCTTGCCGCGCCATCACCGCAGAGGCAGCAGGCTCAGGACAAGACGAAGTAGTCGCGGTGGATCGCCTCGTCGGTCGCGCGCGGCAGGATCTCGCGCACGTCGGCGGACTTCATCCCCTTGACCTGCAGCAGCTCGCCGGCGGCGTAGTTGCAGATGCCCTTGCCGATGACGATCGCGCCGTGCGCGACCTGCACGGCGTCGCCGGCGTCGAACGTGCCGCGCACGTCGGTGATGCCCACCGGCAGCAGCGACGTTCCCCCGTCGCGCAGCGCCCGGGCAGCGCCCGCGTCGACGACGATCGTGCCGTGCGACGGCTTGGCGTACTTCAGCCACAGCTTGAACGAGGAGTAGCGCCCCTCGCGCGCGGCGAAGAACGTTCCCTCGGGCTTGCCGTCGAGGACGGCCGCAAGCGCCTCGTCACGCAGCCCGCTGCAGATGACCGTGCGGATGCCGCCGGCGGTCGCCATCTCCGCGGCGACGACCTTCGAGCGCATCCCGCCCGAGCCCAGCGGCGACGTCGCGTGTCCGATGTGCAGCTCACCGAGCGCCTCGAAGTCCGTCACCTCCGCGACGAGCGCGGCGCTCGGGTCAAGCCGCGGGCTGGCGGTGAACAGGCCGTCGACGTCGGTGAGCAGCACGAGCAGGTCGGCGCCGATGAGCATCGCCACCTGCGCGGCGAGGAAGTCGTTGTCGCCGAAGGAGATCTCGTCGGTCGTGGTCGTGTCGTTCTCGTTGATGACCGGCAGCACGCGCCAGTCCAACAGCTTGCGCAGCGTCTGGCGGGCGTTGAGGTAGTGCGCCCGGGCGCTCATGTCGAAGAAGGTCAGGAGCACCTGAGCGCTCGTGATCCCCCGCTCGCGCAGCAGCTCGTCGTAGACGCGGTAGAGCTTGCCCTGGCCGACGGCGCTCGCGGCCTGCAGCTCCTCGATCGCGCGCGGGCGGACCGGCAGGTCCATGACGCGGATGCCGTGCGCGATCGCCCCGCTCGTCACGAGGACGACGTCGTCTCCGGCGGCGTGCCGCGCCGCGACCTCCGAGCAGATCCGATCGAGCACGTCGGCCCGCAGCTCCCCGGAGTCCTGGGCGACGATCGAGGATCCGAGCTTTATGACATAGCGCGACACGGCCCCGAGGGTAACGTCGCGCGCAGGTCGCCGGTTCCGGCCACCGCAGGGCCAAACCGCTGTCTAGGGTTTGCTCGGAAGCGACGCGGTGTAGATCTTCCCGGTGGCGGGATTGACCCACACGGCGCGGTACTCGGCGTTCGGCACCGGCGCCAGCACGCTCCTCGTGAAGAACCCGAGCACCGACGTCGGCACCGGGGTGCCGAGCTGCGTCCACGGCGACTGCGCGGTCGCGCGGTACTGGATGACCGCGACGTCGTTGGAGTTGTTGGGCCGGAAGCGCAGCTGACCCCAGAGCGCGACCGTGCCGCCAAGGCGGGTGGCCACGAACGGCAGCAGGTACGCGAACGTCGCCGGCTTGCTCTTGTCCTTCTCCGTGAACAGGCCCGACTGGTAGGTGAACCAGTACCTGCGCGAGTTCTTCCTGTACTTCTTCAGCGGACCGGCGTCACGCAGGAGAAATTGCGTGATGCCCCTGGTTCGCGGGTTGGCGTACGCGAGGTAGTCGCCGAGCTGGTTGTACTGCGCCTGGTTTGAGAGCGAGATGCCGTTGCGCGGGTCGGGCGGGTTGCTCTCGTAGCCGAACTCGGTGATGTAGATCGGCAGGCCGGCGCGGATCTTGCCGCCCGACTGCAGCGAGATCCTGTCCAGCAGGGGACCCCACGTGGGGAGGTTCGCGATCGTCAGCTCGTCGGGATGGGCGACCGGCGCCGTCGGCGCCCGCTTCTTCGTGTACCCGTGATGCGCGAAGCCGGTGGCGCTCAGCGGCCCCTTGGCGTAGTCGCCGCAGCCGCGGCGCTCGGCATCCGCGCCGGCGTACGGCACCCCGGCCGGGTTCAGGCACGCGAGCTCGCGCAGGAACGGTGTCGGCCGGATCGCGTTGCGCGCCCCGCGCGAGCTCGAGCCGAGCGGCGCCGTCTCGGCGAGCAGGATCGTGTCGTTGCCGTGGCCGGTCGCCGTCAGCGCCTGCGTACCCGCCCGGTGCAGCTGGCGATAGAGGCCGGGCGAGGCCGGGACCATCTGGCCGTTGCGGCGCTCCCATTGCGGCGACAGCCAGCCCGGCTGGTTGGGCTCGTTCCACAGCGACCAGGTCGTCACGCGCGGCAGCGGCTGCTTGATCGCGTTCTCGTCCTTGTACGTCCCGGAATAGCGCTTCCCTACGGCCTCGACGAACTTGCGGTAGCGCGACGGATAGGGCTTGAAGCTGAAGAAGTTCAGGCGCTGGCTCTTGGGCGCCTTGCGGTGCGCGAAGCTCGGCCCGGGGCCCGTGACCGAGAAGTACACGCGCATCCGCAGCTTCGCGGCCTCCTTGACGACGTTGTCGTAGGGGTCCCAGTTGCGGCGCGGATAGGTGCGCGGGTCGCCCGGCTTGAACCTCGCGCGCTGCTGCCTGGCCTTCTGGCGCGCGGACGCCGACTTCAGCCGTTTGATCTCGGCGTTGGACATGTTCGCGCCGTCCGCGACGACGCTCCACAGCACCGTGACGCGCACGGAGTCCACGCCGATCTGCTTCATGCGGGTCATCGCCTGGGCGCGCCGGTGATCGCCGCGGTACAGCAACAGGTCGTCGTCCATCATGATCGATTCCTGCAGCGGGGCTGCCGGTGCGGTGGCGGGCCAGAGCAGCCCTGTGAGCAGCACGGCGGCGAGCAGCAGTCGTCGGAGCCCCATTCGGCGGGAACGCTAACGAGACTGGCCGCGACATGTCGCACCGGGTCTGAGAGCCTGGATTTCCTGCCTATCCGGGATGCAGCTCGAAGACCACGCCTGCGATCTCGACGTCGTCTCCCGGCTGAAATCCCTCCGCCTCGAGCGCGCTGATGACGCCCATACGCCGCAGCCGGCCCTCGACGTGGGCGAGCGCCTCGTCGTTTTCGAGGTCGTGTCGCGCCAGCAGCCGCGTCACGCCATCGCCCTCGACCCGGAACGCGCCATCCCCCGTGCGGTGCACCGTAAAGCCCTTGCCGGCCGCGGGCCGGAACACGCGGTGCTCGGCGAGCGGGAGGTCGAGCGGATCGGGCGCCTGCACCGGCGCCTCGAGCGGCACGCGGCGCAGCAGCTCGGTCGCGAGCACGTCCAGCCCCTCGCCCGTCGCGCTGGAGGTGACGAGCACGGCAACGTCGTCGCCGAGCCGCTCGCGCCACTGCACCGCGATCTCCGCGGCCTGCTCGGCCGGCATGAGGTCGGCCTTGGACAGCGCGAGGATGCGCGGCAACCGCGCCAGGCGCGGGTCGTGCGCGCGCAGCTCCGCCTCGATCGTCGCGTGGTTGGCGACCGGGTCGGAGGCGTCCATCGGCGCGAGGTCGAGGACGTGCACGAGCAGCCGCGTGCGCTCGACGTGGGCGAGGAAGTCATGGCCGAGCCCGGCGCCCTCGCTCGCGCCCTCGATGAGGCCCGGGATGTCGGCGACGACGAGCTGGCGGTCGGAGTTCTCCAGCGTGCCGAGCACCGGCTCGAGCGTCGTGAACGGGTACGCGGCGACCTTCGGCGCGGCGCGCGTCATCCGCGCGAGCAGCGAGGACTTGCCGGCGTTCGGCACGCCGACGAGGCCGACGTCGGCGAGCAGCTTCAGCCGCATCTCGATCCAGCCGTCCTCCCCCGGGAGCCCCTTCTCGGCCATCCGCGGCGCCTGGCGGGTCGATGTGGCGAAGCGCTTGTTGCCGCGCCCACCC
Organism: uncultured Actinomycetes bacterium; assembly: GCA_963705315.1. GTDB lineage: Bacteria > Actinomycetota > Thermoleophilia > Solirubrobacterales > Solirubrobacteraceae > CADCVQ01. Next base: position 1,589,000 of record OY970068.1, on the reverse strand, counting down.
GATCCGCCGCGGGCGAGCACCGCGCGTTGGCCGGGTACGAGCAGGTCGTGCGTGCTGCCGTCCCACGAGCTGACCTGGGTGCCCGGTGGCACGCGGATCTGAAGCTCCGGCCCGTCGGCGCCGTGACGCAGCCCGCCCTCGCCGTGCGACGCCCGCTTGGCCTTGTAGTGCGCGGAGCGCTTGAAGGACTGCAGGTCGCGCAGCGAGTCGTCACAGACGAGCACGACGTCGCCGCCGTGCCCGCCGTCACCGCCGTCGGGGCCCCCGTACGGGACGTTCGCCTCGCGCCGGAAGCTCAGGCAGCCGTCGCCGCCGCCGCCTGCCTGCACGTAGATGCGAGCCTTGTCGTAGAGCATTTCGTCCGTCGACCTTAGGAGAACGCATGCCCGACCCCGTCTTTCTCATCACCGGAGCGTCAAGCGGGATCGGCGCCGCGACGGCCCGCCGCGCCGCCGAGGCCGGCTACCGGCTCGTGCTCGCCGCCCGCTCGACCGCCAAGCTCGAGGAGCTCGCCATCCAGCTCGGCGGCAGCCAACGCGCGATCGCCGTGACGTGCGACGTGACCGACTTCTCCCAGCAGGAGGGGATGATCGCCGCCGCGCTGGATGCCTTCGGCCGGCTCGACATCGCGTTCGCAAACGCCGGCTTCGGCGCCAAGCGCGGCTTCCTCGAGGAGACGCCCGAGCTGTGGCGCGACATGGTCCTGACGAACGTCCTCGGCGCCGCGTACACGATCCGCGCGACGATCCCCGCGCTGAAGGACAGCGTCGGCCATCTACTGCTGACGAGCTCGGTCGCCGGCCGGCGCGCGCTGCCGGGCTCGCTCTACAGCGCAACCAAGCACGCCGTCACGGCGATGGCCGAATCCGCGCGCCAGGACCTCAACGACAGCGGCGTGCGCGTCACGTCGCTCGAGCCCGGCATGGTCGACACGCCGTTCTTCGACAACCCGGTCTCCAACGCCCTGGAACCCGACGACATCGCCCGCGCCGTGATGTTCGCCGTGCAGCAGCCACCGCACGTCGACGTCAACGAGATATTGATCCGGCCGGTCAGTCAGGCGACGTAGGCTCGGCCGCGACATCGCCGTTCGCGCCATCAGGCGCGATCGACACGACGCGCTTGCCGCGCTTCGTCGCGAAGACGACCGTGCCGGGCGCCTTGACGAACAGCGTGTCGTCCTTGCCGATGCCGACGCCGTCGCCGGGCCGGAAGCGCGTGCCGCGCTGGCGCACGATGATCTCGCCGCCGGTGACCTTCTGGCCCGCGAACGTCTTGACCCCCAGGCGCTGGGAGTTGGAGTCGCGGCCGTTGCGTGAGGAGCCGAGCCCCTTCTTGTGTGCCATTAGCCCTTCACTTCCGTGATCTCCAGGCGCGTGAGCTCCTGCCGGTGCCCGGCGGTGCGCTTGTAGCCGCGCTTGGGCTTGAACTTGAAGACGCGGATCTTCTCGCCGCGCTCGTGCGCGACGATCTTCGCCTTGACGGAGACCTTCTTCAGGCCGTCGGCGTCGAAGATCGTGTCGGTCGAGCGAAACAGCAGCGGGTCGAGCGCGACCGTCGCGCCCTCTTGCTCAGGCAGGCGCTCGACGAGCAGGATCTGTCCCTGCTCGACGCGGTATTGCTTGCCGCCGGTCTTGACGATTGCGTAGGCCATGGTTCTCAGGTCTCAGAAGAAGATGTTGCGCCGGAGTCCGCCGTGGCGCGCGAACGGCGCCGTCCGCCTCTGCGGCCGCGGCGCCGAGGTGTCGATTCTACGTCATCGCCCTCGGAAACCGGTTCCGCGGGCTCGTCGGGCTCGCCGCTGTCGATGAGCGTCGCCGTCGCGGACGTCCGCCCGGCCTCCTCGATACGCACGAGGCGCTTGTTGCCGACGAGCCGCCCGCCGCCGGTCACGGAGATGATGTAGCCGTCGATCTTCGCGACGGCGTCGTCGACCGCGTACATGTGCGGCTCGACGATGTCGACGAGCACCTCGTCGCCGGCGCGGAACGGCACGGCGCGCTCCTGCACCTCCTCGCGCGAGCCCTCCATGAGAATCTCGAAGTGGTCCAGCCGCAGGCCTTCGGTGCCCTGGAAGTGGAAGCGCCGGCCGGTCTGCTCCTCGACGGCGTGCAGCATCCGCTTGCCGTTGCCGGTGAACTGCGCGCTCACGCGCGGGTTCATCTGCACGAGGAACGCCTCGTGCTTCTTCGGCGCCTTCTTCGTCAGCCTCCGCAGCCGGCGCTCGAACTCGATCGCGATCGTCTCCTCGGACTTGATGACGCCATCGCCGTTACACGTCGGGCACGGCCGCGAGATGATCTCGCGCACGCCCTCAGTGACGTTCTGGCGCGTCATCTCGACGAGCCCGAGCTTGGAGATCTCCGCGGTGAACGTCTTGGTCCGGTCGTCGTCGAGCGTCTTTCGCAGCGTCTTGAGCACCGCGTCGCGGTTGCGTGCGCGGGCCATGTCGATGAAGTCGATGACGATGATCCCGCCGATGTCGCGCAGCCGCAGCTGGTTGACGACCTCCTCGGCCGCCTCGAGGTTGGTCGTCGTGATCGTGTCCTCCAGCCGCGCGCCCTTGCCGCGGCCGATGAACGAGCCGGAGTTCACGTCGATGACCGTCAGCGCCTCGGCGTAGTCGATGATGAGGTAGCCGCCCGAGGGCAGGTCGACGCGGCGGGTCATGAGGCCGTCGATGACCTTCTCGACGCCGTAGGCCTCGAACAGCGGGGCGGTCTCCTCGTAAAGCTCGACGCGGTCGACGAGCTCGGGGGCGGTGCGCGTGAAGAACGAGATGAGGCGCTGGTGCTGCTTGGGATCGTCGACGATCGCGCGCTCGAAGTGCTCGGAGAAGATGTCGCGCACGACGCGAACCGAAAGGTCGGCCTCCTGGAAGACGAGCCCGGGCGCCGGCGTCTCGGAGACGCGCTTCTCGAGCACGTCGTGGAGCTTGAAGAGATACTGCAGCTCGCGCTCGAAATCCTCGCGCTTGGCACCGCTCGCCGCGGTGCGGATGATCGCGCCGCCGCCGCGCAGATCCAGGCCCTTGGTCTCCTTGCGCAGGCGCTCGCGCTCCTTGTCGTCCAGGCGCCTGGAGACGCCGACGCCCTCGCCCATCGGGGCGTAGACCATGTAGCGGCCGGCGACGGTGACCTCCATCGTCAGGCGCGCGCCCTTGCTCTTCAGTGGGTCCTTGACGACCTGCACGACGATCTCCTGGCCGGGCTTGATGAGCTCGGTGATCTTCGAGCCGCCCTCCTTGCCGCGACCGCGGCGGCCGACGTCGACGCCGGGAATGACGATCTCGTCGACGTGCAGGAAGCCGTTCTTGTCCAGGCCGATGTCGACGAAGGCAGCCTCGAGGCCCGCGAGGACGTTGTCGACCTTGCCCTTGTAGATGTTGCCGACGATCGACCGCTGGCCGCGGCGCTCGAAGTACAGCTCGGCGACGCGGTAATCCCCGGACAGGTCCTTCTTTGCGCGCGTCGACGAGGGCTTCTTTGCGGCGCCCGGCTTACCGGTGGCCTCGAGCAGCGCGACGCGGGTCTCCCCGCGATCGACGCTGACCAGCACTTGCTTGCGCATATGTACGAAATCCTTTGACTAGAACGAGAGGCCTCGGCCCTTCGTGGCAGCCGCAACGCGCCCTTGCGCGTAGATGGACTGCAGGAGGCCGATGGCCAAGAGCGTGGCGATCACCGAGCTGCCGCCGTAAGAGAGGAGCGGTAGTGGGATGCCGGTGATGGGCATGATCCCCACGTTCATGCCGACGTTGATGAAGACCTGAAACAGGATCATGGCGACGATGCCTCCGGCGATCAGCGCGCCGTAGAGGTTCTTCGCCGTGGTGAGGATCCGAAGACCGCGCCACACGAGCAGCGCGTACAGCGAGAGCACGAAGGCGACGCCGGCAAAGCCCCAGCGCTCGCCGATCACGGCAAAGATGAAGTCTGTACGTTCCTCGGGCAGGAAGTTCAGGGTAGCTTGCGTGGCCTCGTCCCGGCGACCGGTCTTCTGTCCAGCGCCGATCGCGATGCGCGACTGGTTCTGCTGATAGCCCGCATCGCCGGGGTCGTCGGAGGGGTACAAGAACGACGTGAGCCGCTCGGTCTGCTCGGGTTTGAGCACCGTCACGCCGAGCGCCGGCGCGGCCATGAGCACGAGCGCGACCGACACCGTGCCGAGCGCGGTGAGTCCGGCGAAGTGCCGCCAGCTCACGCCCGCGACGAACAGCACGGAGAAGAGGATCGCCAGGTAGACGAGGCCCGAGCCGAGGTCCGACGCCATGACGAAGACGCTCGGGATCATCGCGAGGAGCACGAGGCGGGCGGTCGTATCGCGGTCGCCCAGCCGCCGTGAGCGATCAACCGCGAAGGCCGCGAGGGCGGCGATGAGCAGCACCTTGCCGAGCTCGGACGCCTGCACCTCGAAGAACGGCAGCTGGATCGCGCGGCGCGATCCGCGCGTCACGCCGCCGAACGCGGCGACGAGCAGGATCCCGGCGATCATGAGCCCGTAGAGGCCGTACTTCAGCTCGCGCAGGCGCGAGTAGTCGATCCGCGACAGCAGCGCGGCGAGCACCAGGCCGAAGACGAAGAAGATGCCCTGGCGCTGGACGTAGTAGTTCGGGTCGCCGGGAACGTCGGTCTTCGTCGCGGCGTGCAGCGTCACGAGCGAGGCGGCCATCAGCCCGACCGCGGCGAGCGCGAGCAGCGGGTCGAACGGCAGGCGCAGGCCTGCGCCGAGGCGGCTGGTGACGGGCTCGTTCACAGGGTCTGGGACTTCCCGGGAGCGCAGGTCGCCTGCTGCTCGTAGTACTGGTTGAGGATCTGGCACGCGATCGGCGCTGCCGTGGCGGCGCCGAACCCACCCTCCTCGACGGTCACGGCGATGACGAGCGGACGGCCCTTGTTCGGGACGTAGGCGATGTACCAGGACTGGTCGGCCTTGGGCGGGCGCTCGGCCGTGCCGGTCTTGCCGTAGATCGGAAACTCGCCGTGGTTCCAGTCCGCAAACACGTCCGCCGACGTGCCGCCGCCCTCTTGGGCAGCCATCCGCAGGCCGTCCATGATCGTCCGCTGGTTGTCCTCGCTGAACTTCACGCGGCGGGCGCTCGCGCGCTTGATGCGCTGCACGAGACGGCCCTGATCGTCCTCGACCTCGAGCCCGAGGTGCGGCCGCACGACCCTCCCGCCGTTGCCGATCGCCGCGTACGCGATCGCCATCTGCAGGGGGCTTGACAGCAGGTCGCCCTGCCCGACCGCGAGATTGATGTTGTCGCCGGGGTTGAACGGGCGCATGTCGGAGATCCCGCAGCCCTTCGCGCCGGCGGTGTAGACGTTGTCGGAGAGCGGGATCTTCTTGCGCTTGCGACAGTCGATCTCCTCCTGCTTCTTGCGCTCGCGCCATTTCGAGTCGGGGATGACGCCGATGCTCTCCCCCGCCAGGTCGATGCCCGAGCGGCGGCCGACGCCGAGCCGGCGCGCCCATTGCTGGAGCACGGCGCCTCGCGGGTACAGGCGCTGCCCCATCCGATAGAAGTAGACGTCGGACGAGACCTGCAGCGCCTTGCGCATGTCGACCGGGCCGTTCGCGACATCGCCGGCGTTGCAGACCTCGCGGTCGCCGATGTCGATGCAGCCCGGATCGTCGATCGGCTCGTCCGCGGTGACGCGACCGTCCTCGAGCGCGGCGAGCGCGGTGATCGGCTTGAAGACCGAGCCCGTGGGATAGGAGCCCGACACCGCCCGATTGACGCGCGGCGAACCGGCGTCCTCGCTGAACAGCGTGTCGAGGCGCTGCTGCGTGATCGGCTTGGTCAGCAGCGTCGGATCGAAGCTCGGGCTCGAGGCCATGCCCACGATCGCGCCGTTGCGCGGGTCCATCGCGATGAACGCGCCCGGCTTGCCGGTCGAACCCAGGAGCCGCTGGCCGACGCGCGAAAGGTCGAGATCGAGCGAGACGCGCAGCCGCTGGCCACCCACCGGATCGGTATCGCGCAGCCGGTCGTTCGGGATCGGCCGACCGGAGGCGTCGACCTGCACGCGCTGGACGCCGTCGCGCCCGCGCAGGTAGCGGTCGTACGCGCGCTCGAGGCCCTCCTGACCGACGATGGTTCCCTGCTTGACCCCGCGATAGCGGTTCTGCTTGAGCTGCTCGGGGCTGACCTCGCCGACCGTGCCGAGCATCTGCGCGGCGAGCGTGCCGCGCGGGTACTGGCGCAGCCACGTCTGCTCGACGGTGACGCCGGGGAACTGCTCCTCGCGCTCTAGCACGTAGCTCAAGACCGACGTCGACACGTCGGTCTTCACGCGAACGTCGGAATAGGGGACAACCGTCAGGGAGCGGATGACCTGGCGATGGATCGCTTCGGCCGAGGTGTTGACGACCTTGCCGAGGCGCTCGTAGCGCTCCCGAAGGTCGGCCGTCGGGATCGGCGGGATCGGCACCTTCGGCCCGCGCCGGCCCGTCGGCTTGGCTGCGCGCTGGCCGATGTCCTGGCCCCACTTCGCGGCCATCTCGCGCTCCTCGTCGGGCAGCTTGGAGGGATCGAGCTGCACGACGATCGCGCGCTTGTTCGTCACGATGACCGTGCCGTTGCGATCGACGATGTCGCCGCGCGGCGCCGGGATGCGCAGCTCACGGAAGCGATTGGAGTTCGCCTCGGCGAGGTACTGGTCGCCCGACAGCACCTGCAGGTACCAGAGGCGGAAAAAGACGATCGCGAAGAGCGCGAACGCGACCGCGCCGAAGATCGCCACGCGCATGGCGAGCTGCGGCGTGATCGGCGCGCGCCGCTCGTCTGACGGCTCGATCATCATCCGCGTGAGAGCGGCGACAGGCCGCCGGTCGTGTACGCGCGCCGGCGCCGCCGCCGCGGGTCGTCAGGCAGGCTCGGCATCAGCCAGCGGCGCACGATCGCGTACACCGGCAGCGCGAGCAGCGTGTTGATGACGAGCGTCGTCAGCGTGTCGCGCACGAGCGCCCAGCTGACCGGCGCGTCGACGCCGAGCAGGAACTGCATGAGCGCGAAGCCGACGCTGAACAGGAGCGTCGCGATGGCGCCGACGGCGAGCGGGACAAACGTCCCCTCCGGGTCACGCGCCTCGCGGATGCGGCCCGCGCCATAGCCGACCGCGAGCAGCACGAGCGACGAGACGCCGAGCGTCTGCAGCAGCGCGCTGTCGACGAACAGGCCGACCCCGAAGCCGAAGCTGCCGCCCGCGAGCGATCCGCAGAGCAGGCCGACCCCCATGACCAGCAGCGGCGCCAGGTCGGCGTTCGCCCCCGCGATCGGCAGCTGGGAGATGAGTGCCGTCTGGACGAGGACGCCGACGACGATCAGCGCCGCGAGGCGGGCCAGGAGCACGGGCGTGAGCGGGATCATCCGTCTCGGCCCTCCGGCCGCGTCAGGACCTGGACGAACTCCAGGCTGCGCAGGCTCGCGAACGGCCGCAGGTGGATCTCCTGCGTGTCGGTGCCGGCGTTGTCGATCTTCGTGATCTCGCCGATCGGCAATCCGGGCGGGAAGAGCGACGGGAACCTGTCGTCCTGCGAGACGGTCCCGCGCGTGGTGACACGATCGCCCGGGTCCAGCCGCGCGCCCGCCGGAACGAAGTCCATGACGAGATCGGTCGGGTTGCCCGCGCTGGATGGCTTGACGATGCCGAAGACGCCCCGCTGCCCCGCGACCGCCGACACGTTGGATGTCGTGTCGGTGATGAGCGTCACCTGCGCGGAGCCCGAGAAGACCTCGGTCACCTTCCCGATCAGCGCCTGCTCGTTGATGACCGGCTGGCCCTTGCGAACGCCGTCGCTCGATCCCTGGTTGATCCGGATCGTCGCGTACCAGACGGTCGGCGACTGGGCGATGACACGGCCCGTCTTGGGCGCATAGTCCTTCAGCCCGAGCGCGCCGTTGAGCTGAAGCAGATCTGAGAGACGCTGGTTCTCGCGCTTGAGGCGCTCGAGCTCGATCGCGTTCGTGCGGAAGCGGTCGCGCTCGGCGCGCGCGTCCTTGAGGTCGCCCTTGGCCGACAGCGTGTCGCCGAACCAGCCGAACAGGTCGCGGACCGGCTTCAGTGCCCGGCTCGCGCCCTCCTGGATCGGGTTGAGGATCTCGCTCGTGCCCCGCTGGACGCCGTGCAGGGCGCCGCCGGTGGACTCACCGAAATACGCGGTGAGCAGGATCAACGAGCACGCGACGAGCAGTCCGAGGACTGCTCGTCGCCGGCGGACCGTCTTGTCGTACACGTGGCGGTAGACCTCAAGTTAGATGTCTGGTTTCAGGCATCTAGTAGCGCCGGCGGCGGTTCTTGGAGTTCTGATTGGTGCGGTGGATGACCTCGAATTCCTCCAGCGATCGGCCCGAACCAACCGCCACGCACGTCAGCGGCGATTCGGCCAGGTGGCAGGGCATCTGCGTCTCCTCGCGCAGGCGCTCGTCGAGCCCCTGCAGCAACGAGCCCCCGCCCGCGAGCATGATCCCGCGGTCCATGATGTCCGAGGACAGTTCGGGCGGGGTGCGGTCGAGCGTCTCCTTGACCGCGTCGATGATCTGAGACAGCGGCTCCTCGAGCGCCTGACGGATCTCCTCGCTCGTCAGCACCACCGTCTTGGGCAGGCCCGACACCATGTCGCGGCCGCGGATCTCGGCCTGCACCTCCTCGACCATCGGATGTGCGGAGCCGATCTCGAGCTTGACCTCCTCGGCCGTCTGCTGGCCGATCAGCAGCTTGTACTCCCGTTTGGCGTAGTTGATGATCGCCTCGTCGAGCTCGTCGCCGCCGATGCGGATCGACTGGCTGACGACGATGCCGCCCAGCGAGATCACGGCGACCTCGCTCGTGCCGCCGCCGATGTCGACGACCATCGAGCCCGTCGGCTCGCCGACCGGCAGCCCGGCGCCGATCGCGGCCGCCATCGGCTCCTCGATGAGGTACGCCTGGCGGGCGCCGGCGCTCAAGCACGCCTCCTCGACGGCGCGCTTCTCGACGCCGGTGACGCCCGACGGCACGCAGACGACGACGCGCGGGTGCGCCCAGCGGTTCTGATGCACCTTCTGGATGAAGTGGCGCAGCATCTCCTCGGTCACGTCGAAGTCGGCGATGACGCCGTCCTTCAGCGGCCGGATCGCCGAGATCGTGCCCGGCGTGCGGCCGAGCATCCGCTTGGCCTCGATGCCGACGGCGTGCACCTCGCCGCTGCGCGAGTCGATCGCGACGACCGACGGCTCGGACAGGACGATCCCCCGGCCGCGGACATAGACAAGCGTGTTCGCTGTGCCCAGATCAACAGCCATGTCGCGGCCACCGAAACCGGTGAGGTAACTGAAGAAGCCCATTCGAAGAGGAGACGGAGCGCCGTCCGGAGGCGCCCCCGCCGCCCCGGAGTCTAGCGGCGCGATGGCCCCTCACGGGCCATCCCTCTACTTCTGCCTGAGGATAAGGGTCAAGTCGAGGTCGAGCAATGCTGAGACGGGAAGTCCCACCACGTTCAGGTAGTCCCCCATTATGCGGTGAACCAGTGCTGCTCCTTGTCCCTGTATGGCATATCCGCCTGCTCTTTCGCGCCATTCGCCGGTTGCCACATACCGCTCGATCAACGTCTCGTCGAGAGCCCGGAACGTCACTTCCGTACGCTCATGCACAACCTGAGTGTTCGTCGGAGCGAGCAACGCGAGGCCGCTCAAGACCTCGTGGGAGCGTCCTTGCAGGCGCTGAAGCGTCGCTCGCGCGGCCTCGGCGGACGGCGGTTTGCCGATGATCTCGCCATCCAGGACGACGACCGTATCGACCCCCAGGATCGTCCGGCCGGGCCACGCGACCGCGGCGGCCTGCGCCTTGGCCTGCGCATTGGCCCGCACCACCTCCTCCGGCTGACCGGCGCCGATCTCCTCGACGTCGACGAGACTCACCTCGTGGGCGATGTTCAACTGCGCGAGGATCGCGCGCCGCTGTGGCGAGCGGCTGGCGAGAACGAGCGGAGTTCGGTCCGTGGCCATCTGGCGGCGCACAGTAGCGCCGACAGATGAGCCGATCCCCCCGCGGATATCCTTCGCGCGTGAGAATCGCCGCAAAATGACGCGTTCGCGAACCTGGCGCCGCACGGACATCGCGACGGCCTAGCGTGCAGGTCATGCCAGGATCAAGACTCGTGCAGGCCGATCTCGATCCGGCGCCACACGGCGTGACCGGATCAGGCCTCACGGCGCTGTCGCCCGCGGACATGAGCCGCGAGCCGATCAAGGGCGCCGACGAAGTCGTCGACGTCGAGTTGTGGCTGACGCTCGACGCCACCACGACCGCCCCCGGTCGCGCGCGCGCCGCCGTGCGCATGTCGGCGGTCGGTCTGAATCGCGATCAGCTCAGGCTGCTCGAGCTGCTCGTCAGCGAACTGGTCACCAACAGCGTTCTGCACGCCGTCACCGGCCTGCCCCGCGAGATCCGCGTGCTGGTCGTGGCCGACGCGGACACGCGGCACGTCGCGGTCACCGACTGCGGACCGGGCTTTGAGCCCGCCGACGCGCCCGTGTCACACGCGGCCGGAGGTTTCGGGCTCGTGATCCTCGACCGCGTCGCCACCCGCTGGGGCACCACGCACGGGGGACGGCGTGTGTGGTTCGAGCTGCCGCGCGGCGGCTCGGCGGAGGTGCGCCACGGCGCGGTCCGCAACGGTCTGTCCACCCGCCAGACCCGCCGGCGCCTGCCGCGCGCGGCCGTCGTCGTCACCGCGATCGCCGGCTGCGCGTTCGCCGGCATCTTCACCGGCCATCTCATCGGCAATGCCGGCGCGCCCCCGGACACCGGCGGGCGCCTCGCGGCAAGATCAGCCGGCGCATCATCCGCTCCGGTCGCCGCCGGCACCCCCAGCATTCAGGCCATCGCCGGTGTGTACAAAGCCGCGCTGGAGCCCGGTCGCTCGAGCGATCGGTGCGCGGCGATGACCCTCAGCGCCGCCACCGCCGCGCTGTTCGGCCCAGCGACCGAGGTACCGTGCGAGCCGACCGAGTAACCGTCCAATCAGCGTCCCGACCGATGTCGATCCAGTCGCCCGCCATCAGCGTTGTCGTCAGCTGACGACGCGCGCCACATAGCCGTCGCCGGCGACCGCGTCGAGCACCTGCTCGGCGTGCTCGCGCCCGCGCGTCTCCAGCACGAGCTGGACGGCGGTCTCGCGAACGTGAAGGTTGACGCCCTCGCGGACGTGCTCGACCTCGAGGAGGTTCGCGCCGGCGCCGGCGACGCACCGCAGCAGGGCGGCCAGCGATCCGGGCCGGTCGGGCAGGCGCGTGAACAGCACGATGCGCCGCCCGACCTGTGTCTCGTGGCGGCGCGCGACGGCCGCGAGCAGCCCGGCGTCGACGTTGCCGCCGGACAGCACGACCACCGTCGTCCCGTGCCGCGCCGGTGTCACGATGCCCTCCAGCAGCGCGGCTGCGCCAACGGCGCCCGCCCCCTCGACGACGAGCTTGTCGCGTTCCATCAGCAGCACCATCGCCTCGGCGATCTCGTCCTCGCCGACCGCGACCACGTCGTCGAGCCAGTGCTCCACGAGCCCGAGCGTCAGCTCGCCGGGCCGCTTAACCGCGATCCCGTCGGCGATGCTCAGCGCGGACGTGACGGCGACCGGCTCGCCACGCCGCAGCGAGTCGGCGAACGGTGCGCAGACCGCGGCCTGCACGCCGACCACCTCGACGTCCGGACGGGCCGACTTCACCGCGATCGCCAGCCCGCTTGCCAGTCCCCCGCCGCCCAGGGGAACGACGACCTTCGCGAGGTCGTCGACGTCCTGAAGCAGCTCGAGCCCGACGGTCCCCTGGCCCGCCACGATGTCGGGGTCGTCAAACGGATGCACGAACGCCAGCCCGCCGTCCTGGGCGCGTTCGGTCGCCGCGGCAAAGCAGTCGTCGACCGAGTCGCCGAAGAGATGCACGACCGCGCCGAGCGCCTTGCAGCCCTCGATCTTCGCGATCGGCGCCTGCGCGGGCATGAAGACCTCGCACGCCACGCCGCGCGTCCGCGCCGCATCGGCCAGCGCCCAGGCGTGATTGCCCGCGCTGCCCGCCACCACGCCGGTCTCGCAGCCCGCACCCAGCGCCGCGAGCTTGTTGAGCGCGCCCCGCATCTTGAACGAGCCGGTGCGCTGAAGGTTCTCGGCCTTCAACGCGACGCGCCCGCCGCAGCGCTCCGAGAGCGCGTTGGATGGCAGCACCGGCGTGCGCCGTGCCACGTCCTCGATCGCGGCCCACGCCCGCTCGATGTCAGCCGCGACGACGCTCACAACTCGGCACCGTAGCTGGTGACGCGACGCCGGAACTCCATCTGAATGACCCGAGAGCTACGCCCCAGCCCCGAAGTAGATGTCGATCTCGCGCTCCGCTGACTCCGGGGAATCCGAGCCGTGCACGAGATTGCGCCTCGTCTCCAGCGCGTAGTCGCCGCGGATCGAGCCCGGAGCGGCTTCGAGGCCGTTCGTCAAACCGATGAGCTGGCGCGCGGCCTCGATCGCGTTGGGGCCCTCGAGGATCATCGCGACCATCGGGCCCGACGTGATGAACGCGACGAGCGCGTCGAAGAACGGCCTGCCCTCGTGCTCGGCGTAGTGGCGCTTGGCGAGGTCCTCGTCGGCCGTCATGAGCTTCAGCGCCGCGATACGCAGGCCCTTGCGCTCGAGACGAGCGATGATCTCCCCGGTCAGGCGGCGCTCATAGGCGTCCGGCTTGACCAGGATCAGTGTCCGATCCATACGTCCTTCTGCTTTCCAAGCTCGATACGAGCTAATCGATTCGGCTGCTGATGCGGCCTTGCCCGGAGAGATCGGACGTAAGGTCCGACTCGCAATAGGGGCACAGCTTCCAGGTCGGATCGAGCGGGCGACCACAGTGGCCGCAGGGGTCGCGGAGCTTGCGCATGCAGCTCGGGCAGCGCAGGAAGTCGTCCTTGGCCTCGGTGTCGCAGTGCGGGCACAGCTGGTAGCCCGTGTCCGCCAGCCTGGCCTCCGCGGCCTGCATCTCGAGCTCGCGCTCGCGGATGTCCTCGAGGTATTCGGGAGGACGCACGATGACGTAGAGGATGGTGCCCACGAACGGAAACGCGGACGCCACCGTGGCGCATATGACGAGCATCGGATCCTCGATCCGGCGCGTCGCGTCCATGTACGTCCAGTAGATGAGCGCCAGCCAGATGACGACCAGGAACAGGATGAGCATGTTGACCGCAAGGTTCAGCCCATCGTTATTGATGCCGAAGACCGCAAGCACGATCCGCGCAGCTTATCCGTATGGCTGGACGGCGGCCTAGCCGACCAGCTAGAGGAACATCCGGCCGAAGCCGTAACCAATGGCGAAGAACACCAAGATCACGAGCGCCACGATGAACGCGACCGCGCCCACGAGGACGATCGTCGATGGGCGGTCTTCGTTCACAACGTCGAACCCGGACCGGCACCGGCGGGCCGCTTGAGGTCGGCGATGAGGTAGATCGAGCCGGTCGCGAGCACGACGCCGTCCGCCCCCGCCAGCTCTCGCGCGACAACCAGCGCGCTGTGCGGATCGGGCGCTACGCGGGTGCCCGCCGGCGCGCCGACCTGCGCGGCCAGCGATCTGAGCGTCGCCGGCGACAGCGCGCGCGGGTTGGCGTTGCGGGTGAACACCGCGCCCGCACACAGCGGCAGCAGCGCCGCGAGCATCGACACGGCGTCCTTGTCGTCGAGGACCGACAGGACGGCGACGAGGCGGCGCCCCGCGAGATGCCCGCCCAGCGTCTGCGCGAGCGCCGCCATACCGTCCGCGTTGTGCGCCCCGTCGAGCACGACCTCGCCCGTCCCGTCCCCGCCGTCGACGACCTCAAAGCGCCCGGGCACGGCCGTCGAAGCGGCCGCGGCCCGCACGGCGTCGCCGTCCAGTTCCCCGACGAGGGCCGCCGCCGCGGTGCACGCGACCGAGAAGTTGCGCCGCTGGAAGTCGCCGCGGGCGAGCAGCTCGAAGTCCGCCGGGATCCACGCCGGCTCGGCGGGCGCGCGGACGATCGCGACCCTCTGGCGCTCGGCGACGAGCTGCGCCTCGGCCGCGGCGTCCGGATGCAGGTCTGGCCCGAGCACGAGCGTCGCGCCGGGCGAGACCACCGCGAGCTTCTCGCGCGCGATGTGCGCGATGGTCGGGCCCAGCCAGCGCGTGTGCTCCAGCCAGATGTTCGTCAGCACGACGACCTCGGCGTCGAGCACGTTCGTCGCGTCCCAGCGCCCGCCGAGGCCGGCCTCGACGACGGCGACGTCCGTGCCAGCCGCGGCGAGCTGCGCGTACGCGGCCGCGGTGAGCGCCTCGAACTGCGTCACGCGGTCGTCCTCCTCGAGCGTGCGCTCGACGAGGTCGGCGGCCTGCCGCGCGCGCCGGAGGGCGCCGGCCAGCTCGTCGTCGGAGATCTGCGCCCCGCCGACGAGGATGCGCTCGGCAAAGGAGACAAGATGCGGCGAGAGGTACGCGCCCGTCCGCATGCCGTGGCGCTCGAGCAGCGCGGCGATCATCCGCACCGTCGACGACTTGCCGTTCGTGCCGACGACGTGGATCGCGCGAAACGCCTGGTTCGGGGCGTCGAGCGCGGTCATCAGCCGGCGCATCCGATCGAGGCCGAAGCGCATGCCGAAGAGCTCCAGCCCGAGCAGCCAGCGCTCCGCGTCGTCCACGGTCCACGCGACCGGCTGCGGCCGCGCGGCGCTCACGCGCTCTCCTCCTGGCCCTCCAGCGCGGCGAGGTCGGACCGCAGGCCGGCGAGCTTGGATCGCTCGGCGTCGACGACCGGCGCCGGTGCCTTCGCGACGAACTTCTCGTTGGCGAGCTTGCCCTCGGCGCGCGCGATCTCTGAGCGCAGCCGCTCGCGTTCGGCGTCCACGCGGCGCTCCGCCGCGCCGAGGTCGACCGCGTCGGACTCGAGCACGGCGACGGTGCCGCCGGGAATCGACACGGTGGCGACCGCCTCGTCGCCCGCGCCATTGGACGACGTCGCGTCCTGCAGCGCGATCCGCGCCTGCGCGGCGACCTGCGCGGCGGTCCGCTCATACCCGTCGGCCCGCAGCACCGCCGGCACGACCGCGCCCGGCCGCACGCCGACCGAATCGCGCCACGTCCGCAGCGCCTTGATCGCGTCGATCGCGCGCTCCATCTCGGCCTCGGCCGGCCCGTCGCGCAGCACATCGTCGGGCTCGGGCAGGCGGCTGGCGGCGAGCAGGCCCTCGTTGCCGAGCAGGTCCCACAGCTCCTCGGTGACGAACGGGATGATCGGATGCGCGATCGCGATCGTCTCGCGCAGGACGTGCATGAGCGTCGCGCCGAGGTCAGCCCGATCCTCCTCGTCGGCGTCCTCCCCGAGCCGCGGCTTGACGAGCTCGAGGTACCAGTCGCACAGCTCGCCGTAGATGAAGTCGTAGAGCCCGAGCGCCGCCTTGGAGAAATCGAAGCCGTCGATGCGCGCCTGCGTGTCGGCGTTGATCGTCTGCAGGCGCGAGAGGATCCAGCGATCCTCGACCGTGCGCGGCCGCGGCGCGGCCTGCGGCAGAGGATCCTCGCCAACCCGCAGCGCCACGAACCGCGTCGCGTTGTAGAGCTTGTTGGCCAGCGCCTGGCCCTGCTCGATCTTCGCGACGCTGTAGCGGACGTCCTGCGTGGAGGACATCGCCAGCAGCCCGAAGCGCACGGCGTCGGCGCCGTGCGTCTCGATCTCGCGCAGCGGGTCGATCCCGGTGCCGAGCGACTTGCTCATCCGCTGCCCGTCCGGTGACTGGATGACGGAGTGCACGTACACGTCCTCAAACGGGATGTCGCCGGGAAAGCGCAGACCCATCATCACCATGCGGGCGACCCACAGAAACAGGATGTCGCGCGCGGTCGAGAGTACGTCGGTCGGATAGAACGCGCGCAGCTGCGGCGTGGCGTACGGCCAGCCGAGGGTCGCGAACGGCCACAGCGCCGACGAGAACCAGGTGTCCAGCACGTCGGGGTCCTGCGCCCAGCCCTCGCCCTCCGGCGCCTGGAGCCCGCAGTACGTCTCCTCGCCGCGGTACCAGACGGGGATCTGGTGGCCCCACCACAGCTGGCGCGAGATGCACCACGGGCGGATCTCCGCCAGCCAGTCGAGGTAGCGCTTGGACTGCGAGGGCGGATGGATCCGCACGCGCCCATCGCGCACGACGTCCATCGCCGGCGCGGCGAGCTCGTCCATGCGCATGAACCACTGCAACGAGATGAGCGGCTCGACGCGCGCGCCCGAGCGATGGCTGTAGGGAACGGTGTGGACGTACTCGTCGGTGCCGCGGATCGCGCCCCGCGCCTCGAGGTCGGCGACGACGCGCTCGCGCGCCTCGTCGACCGTGAGGCCCGCGTAGCGCTCGCCCGCCGCGGCGCTCATGAGGCCGTCCTCGCCGATGACGCCGATCTCGTCAAGGCCGTGGCGGCGCCCGATCTCGAAGTCGTTGGGATCGTGACCCGGCGTGATCTTCAGCGCGCCGGTGCCGAAGTCCGTCTTGACGTACTCGTCGGCGATGATCGTCAGGCGACGGCCGACGAGCGGCAGGATGACCTGCTCGCCGACGAGCTGCGCGTAGCGCTCGTCGCCGGGATGCACGGCCACGGCGGTGTCGGCGAGCATCGTCTCCGGGCGCACGGTCGCAACGATGAGCTCCCCCTCGCCGGACGCCAGCGGATAGGCGATCTCGTACAGCGTGTCGACGATGCCCTCGCGCTCCTCCACCTCGAGGTCCGAAATCGCCGAGCGCAGGCCCGGATCCCAGTTGACCATGTAGTTGTCGCGGTAGATCAGACCCTGCTCGTAGAGCTCGACGAAGACCTTCAGCACCGCCTGCACGTATGACTCGTCCATCGTGAAGCGCTCGTCCTCGTAGTCGAGCGTCGCCCCGAGGCGCATGAACTGCTCGATGATCTGGCCGCCGTAGAGGTCGCGCCACTCCCAGACCTGCTCGACGAACGCCGCTCGGCCGAGCGCCTCGCGCGACGTTCCATCGGCAATGAGCTTCTTCTCGACCTGGCGCTGGGTGGCGATGCCCGCGTGGTCCGTGCCGAGGATCCACTTCGTGCGCTTGCCGCGCATGCGGTTCAGGCGCGCGAGGGCGTCCTGGATCGAGCCGTTCAGCGCGTGGCCCATGTGCAGCGCCCCGGTGACGTTGGGCGGCGGGACCGCGATCGAGAAGTTCTCCGCGGGAGTGCCCTCGGGCTCGGGATGCACGAGGCGGGAATCGACCCAGCGGCGCAGGACCCGCGGCTCCACCTCGGCGGGCTCAAAACGCGTGCGTTGCTGAAGATCGGACATCGCTCGTTCAGTCTATGGAGCGGCGCTTCAGCGCCTCGCGCGCCGGCTACAAGCGCTTGCGGGACTTCGCCGCGCGCCGCCCGATCGGGACGACGCTCCTGGCGATCGAGCCCGGCTCGAGCTTGCCGACGAGCCGGCGCACGTCCTTGCGCTCGCTCGCGGTGAGCCGCATCGGCCGGCCCTGCGACTTCTTGATGAGCTCGGTCAGGCGCGCGCGGTCCTTGGGGTCCAGGCGCTTCCAGTGCTTGCGCAGCGTGACGGCGAGTTCGAAGACCATGACCCAGGGCATGGCGCGGACGCGAGAGAGCGGAGGCATCCGCGGCATCGTAGCGACGCGCGGTCGCGGGCCCGCGGAGCGATGTGTACCCCTGCGAGTATGGCGTATTCGCTATATCGCGCTTTCGCTATGCTGGGTTTCACCATGCACCGTTCCGCTTCGCTGCTTCGCCGCGCGCGCCTCGACGCCGGCCTGACACAGGCCGAGCTCGCCCGCCGCGCGGGCACGACCCAGTCGGTCGTCGCGCGCATGGAGGCGCCGGGCGCCAACCCGCGCGTCGAGAGCCTCGAGCTCCTGCTCGGGACGATGAACCGCGGCATCGACCTGACGGCGGCGCCGAAGCTGGCGCCGGTCGACGAGGGCCAGCTCGTCGAGCAGCTGCGCCTGTCACCGGCCGAGCGGCTGGCGAGCCACGACGCGTCCCAGCGAAATCTCCGCGCGCTGGTGCAGGGCGCAAAGCATGCCGGTCGCTGACTACCCGGAGCTGAATTCGCGCGAGCTTCTGCGGCGTCTGGACGCTGGCGGAGTCGACTTCGTCGTCATCGGAGGCATCGCCGCGGTGCTGCACGGATCGGCCCGCATCACCAAGGATCTGGATGTCTGCTTCGCGAGCGACGCCGCGAACCTCGCGGCTCTCGGTGGCGTGCTGACCGACATCAACGCTCGCCTCCGCGGTGTCGATGGGGACCTTCCCTTCGTCCCGGATGCGCGGGCGCTGCGCAGCGTCGAGGTCCTGACGCTCGTCACACCGCTCGGCGCTCTGGACGTCCTCGCCCGGCCCAGGGGCGCGCCGACCTACGACCGGCTCCGGCGCAATGCCGACCGCGTCAAGGTCGACGGCCTGACGGTCCTCGTCGCCTCGATCGAGGACCTCCTCGCCATGAAGCGCAGCGCGGGCCGGCCCAAGGACCTCGCCGACGTCGCCGAGCTCGAGACGATCGCGCGGCTGCGTCGCCGCGTCTAGATGGCCTTGCGCCGCGCGGGCACCTTGCGCGTGCGGGTGATCGTCATCTTCTTGCCGGCGCTGTCGGTGAACACGAGGCGCAGCCGGGCGTTGCCGGCGGGCGCCTTCGACGGCAGGTTGATCTGGATCGTGCGCGTGCCCTTGAAGACCTTGCTGCGCGTGCGCTTGACGAGCGTCTTGGAGCCGCGCTTGAGCGTGATCGCGATCTTCACCGTCTCGTCGAGCTTCGTGACGATGCGCAGGACGCGGCGCCCGCGCTTCGTGCGCCTGATGCTGGCGCTCTTGAGCGCGGCGCCCACGGTGTTGAGCATCGTGCCCGGCGGCGGCGGGACGATCGCCGGCGGTGGTGGCGGCGGCGCGATCGGTGGCGGCGGTGGCGGCGGGGCAGTCGGCGTGACGGCATTGGACGCCGCCGACAGCGCGCCAGCACCGGCCCCGTTGGACGCCCGGACCTTGAACGTGTACGTCTGCCCCGTCGCAAGTCCTGTGACCGTGGTGCTGGTGCCCGGCGGCGAGCTCGTCACGAACCGCGACGGCTGCGCTGCCGCACCGATGAACGGGACGATCTCGTAGGCGGTCGGCCCCCCGGCCGGCGCGGCCCACGACACGTTCGCCGACGTCGCGCCCGCCACGGTTGCGCTCACCCCCGTGACCGGCCCGACCGCGGACGCGGCGAACACCGGATCGACCCAGTAGTTCGTGGCGTTGAAGCTTTGATCCGGAAAGTCCCCCGGAACGTGCGCGAACACGCCGTTCTCCGTGTTGGCGAGCACGCCGGCGGTCCGCAGCGCATGCAGCGGCGGGCTGTCGACCGTGGCACCGCCCCGAGCGCTCGGGGCGGGTGGGGTGTAGAAGTAGCCCTTCGTCGCCGCGTAGTGGCCGTTGGTGGAGTACGACGCAACGTACGTCTTGTTGGCGAGGATCGCGACAGCGGGCGCAAACGCCACCGATTGCCATCCCGGCCCGCTGTCGGAGAAGGTCGCCTCGGCGAGCTTGGCACCCGTGGCCGCGTCCCACAGCCGCCCGACGTGCGGGCCGACGTTCGCCGCGGACCTGTAAAAACGCACGCCGGAAATCGTGCCCGCGCTGTCGGAGCGGAACTTCACGCCGAGCTCGTAGTCCTGCGACTCACCGTTGTCGGTCACCGCCGGTGTGACGCTCTGCCCCCATAGCGAGCAGGGGCAGCCGACGTTCACGAGCGTGCCAGGTCCCGCCGCCTCGATGTTGGCGCTGTCGTCGATCGCGCGGGTACGGATGACGCCGGGATGGCCGTGGGCCGTCCAGCTGTAGGACCAGCTCGTCGTGCCGGTCGCGCGATGCCAGGTCGTACCGCCGTCGGTGGAGACCTCGACCCCCGCGACGACGCCACCGCCCGCATCCGACGCGGTCCCGCTCAGCGTCATGAGCGCGCCGTCGCTCACGTTGGCCGGTGGGCTGTTCAGTGTGGATATCGGCGTGGTCGCGTCGGTGGTCTTCGACGCCGCCACGAGTCCCGCTTGCAGCGTGTCGGGCTGCGCGTCGAGGTCGGCCAGCAGGTTGACGGTCGCCTGGCGCATGTTCGGGTCCGGCGCGTTGCCCTGCGGCTGATCGGAGTCCAGGCCCCATGACCACTGCACCGTTCCCGCGCCAAACACGCGCGCGCCGCTCGGCGCGCGGTACATCGTGAGACTGTGCGTCGCGGGCTGCGGCGCGTACGTGCTGCCGTAGTCGGTGATCGCCTCGACCGACGGCCGCGTCGTCGACGACATCCGGATGAGGCCGGGAGGTCGGAAGCCGTTGTCGAGGTCCTCGTCCCACTCGAAGCCAATCGTCCTGGGCGCGAGCGTGAGCGGCCCATCCTCCGCAGCGGTGTCGCGCCACATCCGCTGCTGGCCGAAGGCGGCCGGCACCTCCATCGCCGCCGAGCTCGACTCGCCCGGGCCGGTGTTCACCGAGAACACCTGGCCCGTTACGGAGTTCTGCGCGCGGCCGCCGTCCTTCGGCGGGCTGAAGCGCGGGTCCTGCCACGTGCCGGTCCACTGCGCGGTCGGATCGATCGACTCGTCCGCGTGGGTCTCCTTGTAGGAGACCATCGTGCGGTTGGCGTCCTCCCAGCGCGTCTTCCAGAACATCTCGTTGCCGCTGAAGAAGGCCAGGTTCACGCCTGCATCGCGCGCGGCGACAACGTTCGCGCGCATCGTGTCTGACCAGTACTCGTCCTGACCGCTGGAGATGTACAGCCGGTGGTTCTTCAACAGCGGGCCACGGCTGTGCAGGTCGACGCTGCTCGTGTAGCTCAGGTCGTAGCCGTTAGCCTCGAGGAAGCGGATCATCGCGTACTCCGCGCGGAACAGCCACGGCCGGCCGCTCTGCACATCTGCCGTGTGAAACGGCCGGTTGTAGCTGACCTTGAACGCGCGACCCGGCCCGCCGCCGCCTGACGGGCAGTTCACGGCGCACGCGTAGAGGCTGTTGCCGGACTGGTAGTCGTTGTAGGCCTGCCAGTCCGCGTCGGAGGTGGAGAGCACGATGTCCGACGTGCTGGCGTCGTCGCGCACGACGAACACGATGTGGCTCACCTCGCCGACCGCATCGGTGCGTGACAGGTGGGCGATGTAGACGCCCGACACGGCCGTGCCCGGCACGGTCCACGAGCCGTTCACGAACCAGTTGCCGCAGTCGGTCATCCCCGTCGCCGACGAGGTGGGACACGCCGGCTGCGCGAAAGTCGCGGCGTGCGGCACGTCGTCGGCGAGCTTGCGCGCGCCGTCGCCGCCGTAGTACCCCAATCGGTAGATGTCGATGTTGAAGTCCGGGCTGGGCGCCTTGATCTTGAAGCTGACCGTCTGTCCCTTGTTGACGCTCATCTGGGTCGCGAAGCCCTGGATCGAAGCGCTGCCGGCCCCGACGATCCGCCATTGGCTCGGCGGGTTGCCCGGCTTGGAGTTCTCGCACGCGACCGGGTTGGGCACCGGCGCATCGCACAGCGCCTTCTCGACCGCGCGGCCGTCGCCGGGTAGCAGCGCGAGAGCCACCAGTGCGGCGATGAGCAACGGGAGCCTCGCCGCCGCGCCTCTGGGCACGCGCGCTACGCCGATTCGGCGCGCCGCGACTGCTGTTCGTCAGGCGCCGCCTCGGTGACAAGAGTCGGCGACAGGCCCTTCTCGATCGTCTCCTTGGTGACGACGCACTTCTTGACGTCGCGCCGCGAGGGCAGCTCGAACTGCACGTCCAGCAGGGTCTCCTCGATGATCGAACGCAGGCCGCGCGCGCCGGTCTCACGCGCGAGGGCCTTTTCGGCGACGGAGACGAGCGCGTCGTCGGAGAAGACGAGCTCGATGCCGTCGAAGGAAAAGAACCGCTGGAACTGCTTGACGAGCGCGTTGCGCGGCTCGGTGAGGATCGTGATCAGGTCGTCGCGTGTGAGTTGATGCACGGCGCTCACCACCGGGAGGCGGCCAATGAACTCGGGAATCAACCCGTAATTGACGAGATCCTCTGGCAGCGTCTGCTCGAAGACCTCGCCCTGATCCTTCCTGGACTTCGACTGCAGCTTGGCCCCGAAGCCGATGCCGTTTGATCCGATGCGGCGCTCGATGACCTTGTCGAGGTTGGCGAACGCGCCGCCGCAGATGAACAAGACGTTCGTCGTGTCGATCGAGAGGAACTCCTGGTGGGGATGCTTGCGCCCGCCCTGCGGCGGCACCGACGCCGTCGTTCCCTCGAGGATCTTCAGCAGCGCCTGCTGGACGCCCTCGCCGGACACGTCACGCGTGATCGACGGGTTGTCGGCCTTGCGCGCGATCTTGTCGACCTCGTCGATGTAGATGATCCCGGTCTCGGCCTTCTTGACGTCGTAGTCCGCGGCCTGGATGAGCTTCAGCAGGATGTTCTCGACGTCCTCGCCGACGTAGCCGGCCTCGGTCAGCGCCGTGGCGTCGGCGATCGCGAACGGGACGTTGAGGATGCGCGCGAGCGTCTGCGCGAGCAGCGTTTTGCCGCAGCCCGTCGGGCCGAGCAGCAGGATGTTGGACTTCTGCAGCTCGATGTCCGAGTCGTCGGCCTGCATCATCTGCACGCGCTTGTAGTGGTTGTAGACCGCTACCGAGAGCGTGCGCTTGGACTCGTCCTGGCCGACGACGTACTCGTCGAGCACGTCGTAGATCTCGCGCGGCTTGGGCAGGCTCTCGATGTCAAACGACGGCGGAGCGGTGAGCTCCTCGTCGATGATCTCGTTACAGAGATCGATGCACTCGTCGCAGATGTAGACGCCGGGACCGGCGATGAGCTTCTTGACCTGGCGCTGAGACTTGCCGCAGAAAGAGCAGAGGAGCTGTTCGTTGGAGTCTGTCGGTCGCGCCATGGTCCGGCTCTAGTGCTGCGAGATCACCCTGTCAATGATGCCGTAGTTCTTGGCTTCTTCGCTACTGAGAAAGTAATCGCGCTCGGTATCGGTGCGGACCTTCTCGTAATCCTGCTTGGTGTGCTTGGCGATGATCTCGTCGAGGCGCCGACGGATATCGATGATCTCTTTAGCGTGGATCTCGATATCCGTTGCCTGGCCTTGGAAGCCACTGGACACCTGATGGATCAGGATCTTCGCGTTGGGCAATGCCATGCGCTTGCCCTCCGCGCCGCCGGCGAGCAGCAGGGCCCCCATCGACATCGCGATCCCGACGCAGATCGTCGACACGTCGGGCTTGATGAACTGCATCGTGTCGTAGATCGCGAGGCCGGCGTACACCGAGCCGCCGGGTGAGTTGATGTAGAGCGAGATGTCCTTGTCGGGATCCTCGGACTCCAGGTGCAGCAACTGAGCCACGACCAGGTTCGCGATCTGGTCATCGACGGGCGTCCCCAAAAAGACGATCCGTTCGTTGAGCAGTCGGCTGTAGATGTCGAAGGCGCGCTCGCCTCGCGACGTCTGCTCGACCACCATGGGGACAAGTGGGCTCATGGTCCTCGCTTCAGTTAGTCGTCGTTGCTCGAAGTCCTGCCGGGGCAGCCTAGCAACCGCCTTCCGGCGGCCCGCCGGGCTCGGTCAGCGCCTCAGTCGGGCGTCCAGAGCTTCTTCTCGTCGGCCTTCGGCTTGGCCTTCGCCTTGGCCTTGGCCTTCGGCTTGGCCTTGGCCTTCGGCTTGGTCTTCGCCGCCTTGACGCCCTGTTCGGGCGTCCAGAGCTTGTCGCCGACCTCTGCCTTGGCCTGGGCCTTCGCCTTGCGCTTCTCGGCCTCCTCGACGGAGATCGGCTTGGCGGTCTCCACGACGAGATCGATCGCACGCTGGGCGGCGACCTCCCGCGCGAGCTCGTCAACGCGGTTGGCCTGGCGCAGCTTGTCGAGCAGCTTCTGGCGCGAGATCTGCTCGCGCTCGGCTGCGCCCTCGAGCGCGTCGAGCAGCTGCTGCTCGGTGGCCTCGATCTTCTCGGCGTCGATGATCGCCGCCAGGACCGCCTCGCGCTTGAGCTGCTGCTCGGCCTCGGGCTTGTTGTCCTCGACGACCTCGTCCTCGTCCTTGCCGGCGATCTTGAGGTAGGCCTCGCGGTCGATGCCCTGATGGCCGAGGTGGTGGATCATGCGCTCAAAGAGCTCCTTCGCGCGCGCCTCGATGAGGCTGTCGGGGACTTCGACGGTCGCCTCGTCGACGACGGCGTCGAGCGCCGAGCCGCGGAACTGCGCCTCGACGCGCTCGGCGTCGTTACGCAGCATCCGGTCGTTGATCTCGGCCATGAGCTCGTCGAGCGTGTCGTGGCCCGTCGCATCGGATGCGAAGTCGTCGTCGATGTCGGGCAGATGCTTGTGCTTGACGTCCTTGACGGTGATCTGGAACTGCGCGGGCTTGCCGGCGACGTGCTTGGCGCCGTACTCCTCGGGGAAGACGGCGTCGACGGTGCGCTCGTCGCCGGAAACCGCGCCGATCAGGCCCTCTTCGAAGCCTGGGATGAGGTGACCCGCGCCGAGCTCGACGAGCTGGTCGCGGCCCTCGCCGCCTTCGAAGACCTCGCCTTCAACGGTGCCGGTGAAGTCGATCGTGAGGAAGTCGCCGTCCTTCGCCGGGCGGTCGACGACGTGCAGATGGGCGAGCCGCTCGCGCAGTTCATCGATCTCCTCGTCGACGGCCTCGGGGTCGACGCTGGGCTCGCGCTTGCCGACCTCCAGGCCCTTGTACTCGCCGAGCTTGGCCTCGGGGCGGACACCGACCTCGAAGGAGAACGCCAGCGGCTGGCCCTCGGGTGGCAGCTCGCCCATGTCGACCTGCGGATCGCCGACCGGCGCGATCCCGGAGGAGTCGACGGCCGTGACGTACCAATCGGTCAGCTTGTTGCGGACGACCTCGTCGAGGATCGCGTCGCGGCCGAGCTTCTGGATGATCACCGGGGGAGGGATCTTGCCCTGGCGGAAGCCGGGCAGCTTCATCTCGCGCCCGAGATTGCGGGCGGTGGTCTCGAGCGACTTCTGAATCTCTTCAGCCGCGATCTCGGCCCGCACGCGCACGCGTGACTCGGGCAGTTCTGTGATGGTCGTCTTGATAGCCGTGGGCATTGGGCGAAACACCTTATCGTCACGCCATGATTCGCCACCGATCCCGCCGCGAGGTCGCCGCCGCCTGGCTGGCGACTGGGCCGATCGGCCACCTCGTGGCCGGCGTGGCCGACTGGGTCGAGGTGATCGGCCGCTACGTGCGCGCGCGAGCGCGGGGAGAACGGCTGTAGTCGTTACCGCGCGGTTTCCCGGAACAGCATCGATAAAGGAGGAGGGGAAAGACGTTTCGGTGCCCGCGAGGCGGCCCCTCCCTGACTCCTTTATCGATGCTGTTCGCTGCGCAGCGCCACCAGGCCACGCGGCAGACCACTCAAACCAAAGCAAACACCGGCCACTTTCCCCCGACCCCCCGCAGCTCGTGCTCGCCGCGACCTTCGAAGTCCAGCCCCGCGCCGACCACCGTGCCGTAGGTGGTTCCCGACGCGAGCACCTCGCCCGCCTGCGCGAGCGCGCCCACCCGCGCGGCGATGTGCACGGCCATGCCGCCGATGTCGTCGCCGATGATCTCGCACTCCCCCGTGTGCAGCCCGATGCGCACCTGCACGCCGAGCGACGCGACGCCGTCGCGCAGCGCGGCCGCGCAGCGCACCGCGCGGCTCGGGGCGCCGGCGAACACCGCGAGGTACCCGTCGCCGATCGACTTGACGACGTCGCCGTCGAAGCGCCGCACCGTCTCGCGCACGGCGCTGTCGTGCGTGGCGAGCAGGTCGCGCCAGCGCTTGTCGCCGAGCTCCTGCGCGCGCGCCGTGCCGCCGACGATGTCGGAGAACAGCACGGTCAGCAGCGCGCGCTCGCGCTCGCCGCCGCGGCGGCCGCCGGTGAGGAACTCCTCGATCTCGCCGAGCAGCGCGTCCGCGTCGCCGGCGCTCGGAAGCGAGTCGGCGCCCGGCAGCTCGACGAGCTTCGCGCCCGGGATGCGGCGCGCGTACTCGCGCGAATGGCGCACGTCAATGAACGCGTCCTCGGAGCGGTGCACAACGAGCGTCGGCACGCGGATCGTCGCCAGCGCGGGCCGGACGTCGGTCTTCGCGGCCGCCGCGGTCAGCTTGCGCATCCGCCCCGGACTCGCCGACAGCCGCTCGAAGCGCTCGAACCACGCGCGCAGCTGCGCGTCGTCCGCGCTTGACGGCGCGAGCGTGCCGATCGTGATCCCCTCGCCCCAGTGGTCGATCATCACGCCGAACCGAGCGGCCCGCTCCGGCGCGGTCTGCAGCCACTGCAGCGCCTCGTCGTCGTCGCGCTCGGCGTGCAGCATCGACGCATACAGGACGAGCGCGCTGACGCGCTCCGGGAAGCTCGCGGCATACAGCGCCGCGAGCGGCCCTCCCGCCGTGTATGACAGCAGCGCCGCTCGCTCGCTGCCCGCGGCCGCCAGCACGGTGTTGATGTCCCCGAGCTCGTCCTCGGCGGTCAGCGGCCCGTCGTCGGACATCCCCGAGCCGCGCCGGTCAAAGACGATGAGCCGCGTGAACTCGGTCAGCCGCGTGAGGAAGCGACGCAGCCCCGGCTCCTCCCACACGTGCTCGATGTGCGAGATGAACGCGCTGACGAACAGCAGGTCGGTCGGTCCCTCGCCATGAACCTGGTAGGCGAGGTTGACATCGCCGTTGCGGGCATAGCGGGTGCGCGGCGCCATCGCGGTGGATCATCCCCGGTCGCGGCCCGACAGTGAGCTCATGTCGATCCAAACGCCCGAGGAGCTGGCGGGACTGCGGGCGGCGGGCCGCGTCGCCGCGCGCTGTCAGCGCACGTCGAGCACACGATCGTCGTGCGCGACGGCCCGCCGCTGATCCTGACGGCTGGCTGGCCTCCTAGCGGCTGAACAGGTTCAGCAGCGACAGGAAGATGTTCACGATGCCGACGAAGATGCCCGTCGCCAGCCAGACGGCGTCGTCCTCGGTGGCGTGCTTGCGCAGGTAGTTGAAGTACACGGCGATCAGCGCGGCCGACAGCCCGTAGATGGCGATGCTGATGATCGGGCTGATCGTGCTCGAGACGAGCAGCAGGACGATCGCGACGATGACGCACCCGAAAACCGCGAACGCCAGCGGTCGCATCCACGAGACGAGGTCCTTGCTGATCAGGAAGCCGAACGCGCCCGTGCCCAGGACGGTCACCGCCGTTCCGCCCGCCGCCTGCGTGATCGCCGCGGGCTCGTTCGCGGCGTACTCGGCGATGACCGGCCCGAGGCCCAGGCCGAGGACGAGCGCCGTCGCATACAGCCATGCGATGGCGATCAGCCCGACGCGCAGGCGCTCGACGAACGCGGAGACCATCAACATCCCGAAGCCACTGAAGCTCAGGACGAGCGCCGTGGTCGGGCTCAGGTCGCGGCCGATGTAGGTCCCGACCGCGAGGAAGCCCAGCGCGAACGCGACGAGGAACATGACCTGACCCATCAGCGTCGCGACGCTGGCGTCGGCCCGCGCGCCTGTGCGAGCGGCGTAAGCGGCGTGAACGTCGTCCATGCGAGTCTCCTCGGGCTGAATGGTGGACCTGGCGCTGCGTACCGCGCCGTTGGGTCTTGTCGGCGAACGTTTGATTTCCTCCTTGTAGGGTGAAGTCATGCGTGCACGAGTGGGCGTCGCCGGCGCCGTCGCAGCCCTCGCGCTGACAGCCTCCGCGCTCGCCCAGGAGCCCGTTGCGCCACCCGTCGGCAACTTCGGCGGCGGAACCGTCCTCGCGCCGCCGAAGGATCCGCTCGGCAAGGGCAACGCCGTCATCGGGCTGCGGGCGCTCGCGAGCGGCAAGATTCAGGTCGAGGCGACGATCCGCGGCCGGTGCGGCGGCGGCACGTTCCCCGCCAAGGGCACGCTGAACGCCGACGGCAGCTTCCGCCTGAAGGGAACCAACCGGCGGGTCCCGGAGACCGGGCTGCGGCTCAAGACGAGGTACGACATCAGGGGAACGCTCACCGCCACCGGGGTCGACAACGGCATCGCCAAGGCAGCGACGGAGATCCGCGTCAAGGGCCAGGACACGCTGCGCTGCAGTTCGGGCAGCGTGCCGTTTGCGCTGCGCCGGCCGGCCAGCGAGATCGGCACCCCGGGCGCGCCGCCCAAGACGCGCTACTACGGCACGACGTCCGAGCGGCGCCACAGCGCGCGCCGCGGCATCGTCATGCGGGTCTCCAGCGACGGCACGAAGCTCACGCGCGCGCTGTACGGCGTGACGCTGAAGTGCAACAAGCGCACGATCCCCGACATCGTCGACACGCCCCGTCGCTCGCTCACGATCACCGCGCAGGGTGCCGTGAAGGACAACGTCAAGACGACGTTCCGCGACGACGAGACGGTGACGTCGTCCGACGAGCGCTTCGCGGGCACGCTCGGGTCGACCGGCGCGAAGGGCACGCTGTCGATCACCGAGCGGACGAAGAGCCGCAAGACCGGCAGGCTCCTGGAGACCTGCAGGACGGGCAAGATCAGCTGGACCGCGGCGCCATAGCGCGTCGATGACGCAGCTCGCCGCGCCCCAGCACGATGACCCAGCGCGCAACCCGAGCGCCGCGCCGGCGGCGCGCGCGCCGGGCGCCTTCACGATCGCTCGCGCCCGCACGCTCGCGTGGGTCTGGCTCGTGTTGCTCAACCCGCCGCCGCGGCTGTTTGAGCTGCACCAGCGCGGGCGGCTGCGCCTGCTCGAGCCGCTGCTCTGCCGCGGCGCGCTGCAGGTGCGCGGCGGGATGGGCGCGCGGCTGTGGCTGTCGGCGCGCCACGTCGAGCCGTGGTCCGCCCAGGGCTACGGCACGCTGTCGGGCAACCACGAGCCGATGGTCGCCGAGGCGCTGCGCCGCACGCTTCCCGACGGCGGCGTGTTCATCGACATCGGCGCCAACATGGGCTTCACGTCGATGCTCGCGGCGCGGATCGTCGGCAGCCGCGGCACCGTCGTGGCGATGGACCCGCAGGCCGAATGCGCCGCCGCGGTCCGGGCGCACGCGGCGCTGAACGGCTTTGACCACGTGCACGTCATCCAGGCCGCCGCCGGGCAGAGCACCGGCGAGGCGCAGATCATCGTCGTCAAGGACTCCCTCTGGACGCGCCTGGCCAGCGTCGGCGATCACGACCTCGAGCAGCGCCGCGACGTCGTGCGCTCCGTGCGCCTCGACGACGTGATCAGCTCCGGCGAGGCGCCCGCGCCGGACGTCGTGAAGGTCGACGTCGAGGGCGCCGAGCTCGAGGTCATCGCCGGGATGGCCGACCTGCTGCGCACGCGCCGGCCGGTCGTGATCTGCGAGATGCACGGCAAGAACGCGCAGTTCGCCGCGGCGATGCGCGCGCACGACTACGACGTGACGAACCTCGACGGCACCGAGCCGCTCGAGGACGCGGGCGGCAACGTGCACGCCCTGTGCGTGCCGGTCTAGGGAAGCTCCACGCGCGCGAGGTCGATAACCGGGCAGCACGGCTCGTTCACGGTGTCCAAGCCGCTGCGCACCCGCTCGTAGTAGTCGCGGCTGACGACGGCGCGGCCGTCACGATGCGCGCGCTCGAACCGCTCGCGGGCCTCGGGCCGGCCGACGAACGCGTAGACCCGATCCCCCAGGTTCTCGCGCACCATGTCCGTCACGTCGCGGCGCACGTAGTTGCGCTCGCGGTCGTCGAGTCGGGTCAGCATGGCGTCGCTCACCGAGAATGCGACCCCGCTCACGGCGCCGGCGGCGGCGGGCTCGATGTTCAGGAACGTGACGAACAGCTCCGGGCGCTCGCCGGTCGCGGGATCGACGTAGTACTTGTAGCCGGGAAGGTCGACGCTGTTGTCCATCGCGATGTTCCAGCGCCGCCGGTAGCCGTCGAGGTGACATGGGATCGGCTCGTCCCCGCAGTCCACGAGCGATCCGTAGGCGAACACGAGCGTCATGACTCACAGGCAATACCAGCTCGCCCGTAACGGTGGTAGCGTCGCTCGATGGTCAAGGGCAGGTGGGGCGGCAAGCGACTCGTGCTCGCAGGCGGGGGACTCGCGGTCGCGGCGGTCGTCCTCGTGGTCGTGCTGACGTCGGGCGACGACGACAACGCCGACTCCCCCACCCGCGCCGCTGTAGCGGCGAAGAAGGCGTCCTTCGATTCCGAGGCTCCGGCGACCGCGCCGGCGCACTGGCTGCCGCCGGAGGACTGGGTCTACAACCACTGGCTTCCCTACGACGAGGGCCGCCTGTACTCGCTGCTCGGCGTGACGCGCGGCGAGATCTGGCGCCACCTGCGCGACGACCGCAACAACCTCGCCAAGCTCGCCGCCGCCCGCGGCCGGCCCGACACGGCCAAGCTCGCCGCGCAGCTCGTCGCCCCGCGCAAGGCCGACGTGTCGCCCGCGGTGTTCGCGACGATCGGCTCGCGCGCGCTGCGCACGCTCACGCAGGGCCACCTCTCACAGCACCTGCTGTTTCACTCGCTGCACCAGTTCGCGATCCCGAGCGAGGCGCCGGAGATCTTCGGCGTCACGGACATCGCGTTTCGCACGCTGCGCCGCGGCGAGCAGAGCCCGCTGGAGATCGGGCGCCTGCACGGCCGCTCGCCGTCGCGGATCCAGCGCCTGGCCGAGAACGTCCTGCGCGAGCGCGTGAGCGTCGGGGTCAGCAGCGGCGTGATGACCGAGCGCCAGGGCCGGCTGCTGCTGCGCCGCCAGATCAGCCAGCTCCCGCGCTGGCTCGCGCAGGTGCGCTACAACGGCCCGCCGCCGACGCACGTCGGCCAGCTCACCGGCAAGCCGCGCGACTTCGCCGCCAACCCGGCGCTGTCGGCCGACGGCGCGCGGGTCGTCTTCGAGTCCTACATCCAGAAGCTCCCCACCGCGCTCAAGCGCGGGGAGATCAGCGTCCGGTCGCGCGCCGTCGGCGGCGGCCCGGCGGCCAACGCGTCCTTCGAGCGCGGCCGCCGCACGCCGCGCTCGGCGTACAACCCGACGGTCTCGGGCGACGGGCGCCGCGTCGCGTTCGAGGCGGCGGAGGGCAACCTGAACTTCGCCAAGCGCTACGGGCAGATCCACGTCTTCGTCACCGATACCGCGAGCGGGCGCACGACGAGGATTCCGCGTCCCAGCGCGCGGGCCGGCGTGTCGCGCTCGGAGTACAACCCGGTGATCGCCGCCGGCGGGCGTCACGTCGCCTACCAGGCGCAGCGCCGCGGCGGGCAGAGCGCGGTGTACGTCACCGACCTGCGCAGCGGTCGAGCGACGCTGGCGAGCACGCGCGGGCGCTCGGCCGCGGGCGCCGCCGGCGGCGTGTACGACCCGGCGATCTCGGGTGACGGGACGAAGGTCGCCTTCACGACGGCCGCGTCGAACCTCGGCGCCGGCGATCTTCACGGGCGCACGCAGGTCTTCGTACGCGACCTCGAGGCGCGCACGACGACGCTCGTCAGCCGCGCGAGTGGCGCCCGCGGCGCGATCGCTGACGACTACTCGGCCGATCCGGCGATCTCGCGCGACGGTCGTTACGTCGCGTTCTCCTCGGCGGCCGGCAACCTCGCTGCCGGGACGACGAGCCGCGACTCGCGCATCTACGTCCGCGATCTGACGACGGGCCGGACGACCGCGGTGAGCCCGGCCGGCCGCTTCGCGCTGAAGCCGTCGATCAGCGCCGGCGGGCGCGTCGTCACCTACTCGTCGATCCAGGACGGGGCGTCGCGCGTGTACGTCCGCAGCGTCCGCGGGCGCGGCGCCGAGCGGCTCGCCTCACGCGCGACGGGGGCGCGCGGCGCCGCCGCCGACGGCACGTCGTCCGACGCCTCGATCTCGGCCGACGGCCGGCGCGTGGCGTTCACGTCCGCCGGCACGAACCTCTCCGCCGCCAAGCCCGACAACCGCCGCGGCGTCTTCGTCCGCGACCTGCGTACCCACGCCACGACGCTCATCAGCGCGCCCGTTGCGAAGGGCGCCGTCGTCACGCCCAAGCCGCCGGCCGCCGGCCCGCAGGCCTCGCCGACCGACGCGGCCGCGCCGCCTGACCCGACGCGGCTGCCGAGCACGCAGGTCGTCTCGATCTTCGACAACGCCTTCTTCCGCGGCCGGGACCGCCCGACGGTCCGCCTGAGGGCCGGCGGCATCCTGACGTGGCGCTGGGCCTCGCAGCAGTCCCATCAGGTCAGCGTCCGCTCGGGCCCGCAGCCGCTGCGCTCCCCCACCCAGACCGCGGGCGCCTACTCGGTGCGCATCAAGCAGCCGGGGACGTACGAGTTCGTCTGCTCGATCCACGCGCCGGGGATGAAGATGACGGCGGTGGTGCAGTAGACCGGCAACGTACGCGGCGGCGCGGGCCCAGCAAGCCGGAAGGGAGGGTGAGCGAGGGGACTCGAACCCCCGACCGCCTGGACCACAACCAGGAGCTCTACCAGCTGAGCTACGCCCACCGTGCGCGATCGAATGTAGCACCGGGGCGGCCGGCCGGCGGGCATCGCAGCGTGCGACGATGAGGGCGTGAGCTTCGGACTGGGAGCGCTCGCGCCCGCATTCGCACTGACCGACACCGAGGGCGTCGAGCACGCCGTTCCCGCCGACCCCGCGCCGCCGGCGACGGTCGTGCTGGTGACCTGCAACCACTGCCCGTACGTCGTGGCCTGGAACCCGCGGCTGCGCGCGGTGGCCGAGGACTACGCGCCGCGCGGCGCGCGCTTTTTGGCGATCAACGCCAACGACGCCGAGCGCTACCCGGCCGACGCGCCCGAGGCGATGGCGCGCTTCGTGCGCGAACAGTCGTGGCCGATCCCCTACCTGCACGACGCAAGCCAGGACGTCGCGCGGGCGCTCGGCGCCCAGGTCACGCCACACGTCTTCGTCCTCGACGCCGAACACCGGCTGCGCTACCGGGGCGCCCCCGACGCCGACCACCGGGACGGCAGCGAGAACGCGCGCTGGCTGCGCGGCGCGCTGGACGCGATACTCAGCGGAGCCGAGCCCGACCCGGCCGACACGGTGCCGCGGGGCTGCTCGGTCAAGTGGAGGAGCTGACCTGCAATGGACTACGAGGAGGGCGATCGCGTGGCGTGGATGCGCGTGGCTCCGCTCTCCGGCGACATCCAGATCATCCCGGCGACGGTCGTCGGGATCGTCGACGAGTACCAGGTGGTCATCCGCTTCGGCGGCGGCGACGAGTTCACGCTGCCGGTCGGCGAGCTGACCCCGATGCCCAAGTCCCGATGAAGCACGTCGGCGCGCTCGCGATCGTGCTGTGCCTCGCCCTCGCCCTCGCCGCGTGCGGGGGGAGCGACGGCGACGGCGACGAGACGGCCGCCACCACGTCGACGGCGACGAAGGCGACCGAGCAGCGGATCGCCGGCGCGTCCGCGCTGAGCCTCAAGGACCTGCCGAAGAAGTGGTTCGTCGCCGCGGACTCGAGTGACTCCAGCCGATTCACCTGCAAGCCGGTGCTCGAGGCGCGCGCCGCCGTGTCCGCTCGCAAGGCAAGCCCCGTCTTCCAGCACATCCCGCTCGGCCAGGTCACGCACACCGTCTACCTCTACGCAGACGAACGGCGCGCCATCGATGCCTTCGACAAGCTCACCGCGCCGAAGACCAGGGATTGCTACGCCACAGAGTTCAAAGCTCTGACCGCCAAGTCCGCCGACGGCGGCTTGGAGGCCGGTGACGTCACGGCAACCGAGCTCGAAATCGATTCCGCCGGGGCACAGAGCAGCGGCCTGCGCATCGCGCTGAAGTACGAGATCGCGGCGCAGTCCGGCACGCTGACCGCCGACCTCGTCCTCGTGCGCGTCGGGCGCGGCGTCAGCCTGCTGACGCTCGCCGACGAGATGAACCCGATCGACGCGAAGCTCCGCGGCCGCCTCGTGACCACGATGGTCCGCAAGCTCGACCGCGCGCTCGCGTCGTCTTGACGCGAAAGCACTGGCGAGCCGGCTGTCATCAGCCGTAGGGTGCTTGCCCTTGGGCGACGGACGGCGGAGGAGCGTGTGATCTCGACCGTCGACCCTGAAGGCCCGTCACGGTCACAAGACCGAGGCGCGCGGCTTTGACGGCTACAAGGGGCGCTGCTGGCGCCGGGTGGCGATGGCCCGCAGGATCACCGCGGCGAAGGCTGGGCGCCAGGCTCAGTTTGATATACCCCCCTGGGGTATAGGTAGGATACCCCGGGACGGTATGCCAGCGAACGTAGGAAGAAAGGCGCCATGACCACCCATACAGATCCCGCCCGGAGCACCCTGACCCCGGACGTGCGAGGACGACGATCTACTGAAGGGGCCACCATGCAAGGCAGGGCAGCGGCTCATCACCACGACCACGAGATGCCGACGTCAGGCGCCGCGCTCAATCGCGTCGCGCTCAGCGCCACGCTGCACTGCCTCACCGGCTGCGCGATCGGCGAGGTGCTGGGCATGATCATCGGTACCGCGCTGGGATTCTCGAACCTCGGCACGATCGCCCTCGCGATCGCGCTGGCGTTCCTGTTCGGTTACGCGCTGACGAGCCTGCCGCTGCTGCGGGCCGGACTCGCCGTGAGCGCGGTCATCCCGATCGCTCTGGCATCCGACACGCTGAGCATCGCGGTGATGGAGATCGTCGACAACGCGATCATGCTCGGCGTTCCCGGAGCGATGGAGGCGGGCCTGGACAACGTGTTGTTCTGGGGCGCCCTCGCGTTCGCATTGGTGATCGCCGGCACGGTCGCGTGGCCGGTCAACCGCTGGCTCATCGCTCGCGGCAAGGGCCACGCCGTCGTCCACGCGACCGGCATCCATGGCGGGCTGCCGCCACGGGTCGTCGGCATCGCCGCCGCCGCGGCCTTCGTCTTCGGCTCAAGCGTCCTGCTCGTCGAGGCAGTTGACACCAAGGAGCCCGCACACGACGGCGGCCACGGCGCGGTCGTCACGCACGCCGACGTCGGCACCATGCAGGCCGGACCTATCCGAGGCCGCCAAGGCACGCGCCATCAGCCCCCTATCCTCTCGCTCTACCTCTCACAACGCCCAGGACTAGCTCCGCTGCGGACCGAAGAACGGTTCACATTGCCAACAAGCGACGGCGCCCGGCGCGGCGAGCAACGGGGCGCCCTGCGGGGTTGAGCGCCCAGCCGCGCATCGGCGCGGTAGGCGTGCAGCTGCTCGACCGGCACGCCTAGCAGCTGCGCGATCTGCTCGTCGCTGGCGTGCGAATGGGCATCGATGACGTCCGGGTCGATGAGCAAAAGACGTGCGAAGTGTTCGGCGTCTGTGTCTCGGTACGGGCCACGGATCTCTCGCCAGGATCGCAGTGGTTACGCCGCCGAGTGTCCCAATGGACGTCGTCGTTCACCAGTACGGACTGCACGTGTCGGCGGTACGACCAGCCACACCCCTGGCACGCGCCGCGTGCTTGTGGTAGGACCGGCATTACCGAATCAGGACGCCGAAAGGAACGCCATGACCGCTGAACCCGTCGTCACACGCAGGGGTCTGCTGGAGGCGGGCGGCGTCGCCGCGGGCGGCGTGCTCATCCTCGGCCTGCCGGCGGATGCCGCGGCCGCGAGCAGCGGCCGCAGGGTGGGCAGCGCGCCGACCGACCGTCACGGCGTCGGAGTGCTGATGGCCGTTCGCCAGGCCGGAGCCGGGCTCGTCGGCTATGGCTACCTGACGCGCGTGCGCGGGCTGACGAGCGCGCAGCTGTTCACGAAGGCGCCCGCGGTGACGGCGAACGACCCGCGCGCTGCCGATCCCGGTCCGGCGCGCTTCACGTTCTCCGCCGAGGCGAAGATCGAGACGATGGCAGCGCTCAACGAGGCGCTCAGCTCCAGCGGCAGCGCGCGCGTGAAGATCTACTACCGGTCCAACGGCGGCGCGAGCTTCGCCGACCCGCAGTCGTTCTCCAAGGGCCTGCTGATCGCCACGTTCACCGGGACGTTCCAGAACGACCTGACGGTCACGGCGCCGAACACCGCCGATGTCCACATGACCGCCGACCTGACGCAGCGGCTCGCCAAGCAGTTCACGCCCGCGGGCGCGCGCAGGCTGCGCTTCGGCGGCGGCGGCTACGCGTGGTCGCTGCGAGCGGCGGGGCTCGGACACCGCACGGAGCCGACGACGCCGCGCTCGGAGCTGACGCTGAGCGGCGACCTCGGCGTCGTCGACGCCCGTCCGCCGCGCTGATCTGCGAGCCACACGTGCCGGGCGCGGTCGCGATCGTCGGCATGGGCTGCCGCTTCCCGGGCGGCGCAGACAGCCCGCAGCGCTTCTGGGAGCTGCTCGCGGTGGGCACCGACGCGACGTGCGAGGTCCCGGCGGACCGCGCCGAGATCGCGGCGCTCTACGACCCGGACCCGGCGCGGCCCGGTCGGGTCTACGTGCGCCGCGGCGGCTACATCGACGAGATCGACCGCTTCGACGCCGACTTCTTCGGCATCTCGCGACGCGAGGCGCGGCGGATGGACCCGCAGCAGCGGCTCCTGCTCGAGGTCGTGTGGGAGGCGCTCGAGGACGGCTGCCAGCCGCCGCACCTGCTCGCCGGGACCGCCGCCGGGGTGTTCGTCGGGATCGCCGGGCACGACTACGGCGATCTGCAGTCGCGTCCGGACAGCCGCGAGCTGATCGACGTCCACGTGACCGCGGGCAGCGCGACGAGCATCGCCGCCAACCGAATCTCGTATGCGCTGGACCTGCGCGGGCCGAGCCTGACGGTCGACACGGCATGCTCGTCGGCGCTGACGGCCGTGCACCTCGCGTGCCGCAGCCTGGCAAACGGCGAGTGCGACGTCGCGATCGCTGCCGCGGTCAACGCGCTGCTCACGCCGGAGCCGACCATCGGCTTCTGCAAGGCCGGCATGCTCGCGCCCGATGGGCGCTGCAAGCCGTTCGACGCCGCCGCCGACGGCTACGCGCGCGGTGAGGGCGCGGGCGCGGTCGTGCTCAAGCCGCTGCAGCGCGCGCGCGCCGACGGCGACCCGGTCCACGCCGTGATCCTCGCGACCGCGATCAACCAGGACGGTCGCACGCCGGGGATCTCGGTGCCGAGCGTCGCCGGCCAGAAGGCGCTGCTGCGCAGCGCGCTCGGCGCGGCGGGTCTGGCGGCGGCCGAGGTGCAGGTCGTCGAGGCGCACGGCACCGGCACGCCGGTCGGCGACCCGCGCGAGGCGCAGGCGATCGGCGCGGTTCTCGGCCGGCGCCCGGGCGGCGCGCGCTGCGTCGTCGGCTCGGTGAAGGGCGCCATCGGCCATCTCGAGGCCGCGGCCGGCATGGCGGGCCTGATCAAGACCGTGCTCGCGCTCGAGCGCCGCGCGGTCCCGCCGACCGTGAACTTCGATCGCCCCAACCCGGCGATCGACTTCGAGGGGCTCGCGCTGCGCGTCCCGACGGCGCTCGAGCCGTGGCCCGCGGAGGCGGGGGCACGCGCGATCGCGGGCGTGAACTCGTTCGGCTTCGGCGGCGCCAACGCGCACGCGATCGTCGCCGAGGCTCCGGCGCAAGCGCAGGCGGGAGCCGGAGCGGCGGCCGTGGCGGGCGCACCGCCGGCCGACGCGCCGGCGGGGGGCGCGGCCGGCGGCCCATACCTGCTCCCGCTCTCGGCGCGCCACCCGCGGGCGCTCGCCGAGCTCGCCGGCGCGACCGCCGGCTGGCTGCGCGCGGGCGGGACCGATGCGCAGGACGCGTGCTTCACCGCCGCGCTGCGCCGCACGCACCACGAGCACCGACTCGCCGTGACTGGCGACTCGGCGCAGCAGCTCGCCGAGCGCCTCGCGGCGTTCGCCGCGGGCGAGGTTTCCGCCGGCGTCGCCGCGGGCCGCGCGCCGCGCGACGGCGCGCCGCGCGTCGCGTTCGTGTTCGCCGGGATGGGCCCGCAGTGGTGGGGGATGGGGCGCGAGCTGCTGCGCGACGAGCCGGCCTTCGCCGCCGTGGTCGAGCGTTGCGACGCGCTGCTGCGCCCGCTCGCCGACTGGTCGCTGCTCGACGAGCTCGCGCGCCCGCAGCAGCGCTCGCGGGTCGCCGAGCCGTACGTCGCGCACGTCGCGAACATGGCGCTGCAGATGGGCCTGGTGGCGCTGCTGCGCGAGTGGGGCGTCGTGCCCGACGCGGTCGTCGGCCACAGCTCCGGCGAGATGGGCGCCGCCTGCGCCGCGGGCGCGCTCGAGCTGCAGGACGCGGTCGCGCTCGCGTTTCACCGCGGGCGGCTGCAGCACCGCACCGTGGGCAGCGGCGGGATGCTCGCCGCCGGCATCGAGGCCGGCGAGGCGGAGGCGATCCTCGCGGGCTACGAGCAGCGCGTCTCGCTCGCGGCCGTCAACGGGCCGCGCTCGCTGACGCTCTCCGGCGAGCTCGGCGCGCTCGGCGAGATCGTGGCGCGGCTCGAGCGCGAGGGCCGCTTCGGTCGCATGCTCGGCGTGACGGTCCC
Source organism: uncultured Actinomycetes bacterium (assembly GCA_963705315.1). Taxonomy (GTDB): domain Bacteria; phylum Actinomycetota; class Thermoleophilia; order Solirubrobacterales; family Solirubrobacteraceae; genus CADCVQ01. The sequence goes on along the minus strand of OY970068.1, from coordinate 1,550,629 downwards.
TTACCACGGTCCGCAGATGGACGGCCTGCGGGCGGAGCTGCTGCACGCGCTGCGCGGCATCGCCCCGCGGCCGCCGCGGATCGCGCTCGTCTCGACCGTCACCGGCGACTGGCAGGACGGCCGGCCCGTCGACGCCGCGTACTGGTGGCGCAACGTCCGCCGGCCGGTGCTGTTCGAGGCGGCCGTGCAGCGGCTCGTCGCCGACGGCTGCGACGTGTTTGTCGAGCTCGGCCCGCACCCGGTGCTCGCGCCGGCCGTCACCGAGTGCCTCGAGTGCGCCGGCCGCGGCGGGACCGTGCTCGCGAGCCTGCGCCGCGGCGACGGCGAGCGCGCGTCGCTGCTGCGCACGCTCGGCGAACTGCACATCCTCGGCCGGCCCGTGGACTGGCGCGGCGTGCAGCGCGGCCGCGGGCGCTGCGCGCGGATGCCGGGCTACCCCTGGCAGCGCGAGCGCCACTGGCTGCCGGCGCCGCCCGCGCCCGCGCCGCAGGGCGCCGACAGCGGCCACCCGCTGCTCGGGCGCCGCGTGCGCGCGCCGCTGCCGGCCTGGGAGGCGCCGCTCGGCGACCCGCGGCTGGCGTTCCTCGAGGGCCACCGGGTGCAGGAGCGCGTGACGCTGCCGGGCGCGGCGCACGTCGAGCTCGCGCTCGCGGCGGCGCGCGCGCTGGGGGAGGGCGCAGCGCTCGCCGACGTCGCCTTCGAGCGCGTCCTCGGGCTCGAGTGGCCCGACGCCGTGACGCTCGGCTGCGTCGCGTCCGAGCGCCTGGAGATCCACAGCTCGCAGCGCGATGCGCCCGAGCAGTGGACGCGCCGGGCGAGCGCGCGGATCGCCGCGCCGCCGGCCGGGACGCGGCCGCTGCTCGATCTCGCGGCGATCCGCATGCGCTGCTCCGAGGCCGTCGACCCCGCCGAGCTCTATGCGACCCTGCGCGACCGCCACGGGCTCGGCTACAGCGGCGCCTTCGCGGCGGTCGCCGAGCTTTGGCGCGGCGACGCCGAGGCGCTCGCGCGGATCGCGCTGCCCGACGGCACCGCGACGGACGCGTTCGGCGTCCACCCGGCGCTGCTCGACGCGGCCTTCCAGGCGCTCGGCGCGCTCGCCGTCGCGGGCGCCGACGGGCCGCTGCTGCCGGTCGCGATCGCGCGCGTGGAGATGTACGAGTCGCCCGCGGACAGCTGCGTCAGCCATGTCAAGATCGCGCGCGACGACGGCGCCGAGCTCGAGGCGACCGTGACGCTCGCGGCGGCGGACGGTCGCGTGCTGCTGCGCTGCGAGCGGCTGCGGCTGCGCCGGCTCGCCGCGCCGGGGCGCGAGCGCTGGCTGCTGCGCGAGCGCTGGGAGCCCGCTCCGCGAGCGGCGGCGCCGGCCGCGACGACCGGGCGGGTCGCCGCCGCGGCGCGCGCGCTGCTGCGCGACGACGGCCGCGAGATGGGGCTCGAGGAGTACGCCGCGAGCGTCGAGCCGGCGCTCAACGCGCTCGCCCTGGCGCACGTGCGCCGCGCCCTGACGGAGCTCGGCGCGCGCCCGCAGCGCGCCGCGCACGAGCGCCACCGGCGCTGGCTCGCGCGGCTCGAGGCGCTCGCCGGCGAAGCCGGCTCCGGCCCCGCGCCCGACCCCGCGCGGCTAGCCGCTGAGCACCCCGCGCATGCGGCCGCGGTCGAGCTGATCGAGCAGAGCGGCCGGCGGCTGGCGGGGACGCTGCGCGGCGAGCAGGACGCGCGCGAGTGGCTCGTGGCGGGGCCCTCGCTGCGCGTGCTCGCCGAGCTGTACACGGCGAGCCCGGCGTTCGCGCCGTTCGGCGAAGCGCTCGCCGAGGCCGTCGCGGTTGCCGTCGCCGGCACGGCGGCGGGCAGCGCGCGGATCCTCGAGGTCGGCGCGGGAACGGGCAGCGCGACCGCGAGCATCCTCGCGCGCCTGCCGGCGCCCGCGCGCGAGTACGTCTTCTCCGACGTCACGCCGTTCTTCTTGCGCAGCGCGCGCGAGCGCTTCGGCGAGCGCCGCGAGCTGCGCACCGCGATCGTCGACGTCGAGTGCCCGCCCGCCGGCGAAAACGGCTTCGACGTCGTCGTCGCGGCCGACGTCGTGCACGCCTGCGCGGACGCGCGCGCGGCGCTCGCGAACCTGCGCGGGATGCTCGCCCCGGGCGGCCTGCTGCTGCTGATGGAGGCCGCGCGCCGCTCGGCGTGGCTGGACCTCGTCTTCGGCCAGCTCGACGGCTGGTGGCGGGCGCAGGACCGCGAGCACCCGCTGATCGAGCCGCAGCGCTGGGTCTCGCTGCTCGGCGAGGCGGGCTTCGAAGGGGCCACCGCGGCCAGCGATCCGGCCGCCGAGCCGGCGCACGCGGTGATCGTCGCGCGCCGCGCGGGCGAGCGCGGCGGAAGCCGCCGGCGGCTCGTCCTCACCGATGCCGAGACGGGTTCCGAGCTGGTGGCGGCGCTGCGCGAGCGCGGCGAGCGCTGCGCGCTCGTCTGGCCCGGCAAGTCCTTCGTGCGCTACGGCGAGGACGCCTTCGAGCTGCGTCCCGGCGACGACGGCGACTGGGCGCAACTGCTGCGCGAGGCCGGTGAGATCGACGCGATCGCCTGCCTGTGGGCGCTCGACGCGCCCGCCAACGGCGCGCACGCCGACGCGCTCATGGCGAGCCAGCGCGCGACGTGCGGAGCGGTTGTCGCGCTCACGCGCGCGTTCGCGGCCGCCGGCCGGACGCTGCCGGAGACGTGGCTCGTGACGGCCGCGGCGCAGGACGTCGGCGGCGGCGAGGACGTGGCGCTCGCGCAGGCGCCGCTGTGGGGCGTCGGGCGCGTGCTGCGCACCGAGCAGGGAGGCGCGCGCTGCCGGATGGCGGACATCGGCGCCGAGCGCTCGGCCGCGGACCTCGACGCGCTCGCCGCCGAGCTCGCCGCGCCGCCCGCCGGCGAGGACGAGCTCGCCTTCCGCGACGGTTGCCGCCACGCGCGGCGCCTGGAGCGCGCCGCGCTGCCGCCGCTGCGCGCGCCGGCGACGCGCCGGGTCGCGCCGCGCGACGCCGCGCTGCACGCCGCGGCGGCCAGTCCGGGGGCGCTCGAGTCGCTCGCGCTGCGCGAGCTCGAGCCGCGCCCGCCGGGACCCGGCGAGATCGAGATCGAGGTCCGCGCCGCGGCGCTGAACTTCCGCGACGTGCTGGTGGCCCTCGGGCAGGGCTTCGCGGCGGCCGGCGAGCAGCTCGCCGGAGCGCGGCTGGGCTGGGAGTGCGCCGGCGTCGTGCTCGCCTGCGGCGTCGGCGTGCGGGAGCTCGCGCCCGGCGACGAGGTCGTCGCGCTCGCCGCCGGAGCGCTCGGCTCGCGCGCGACGACGCTCGCCGCGCGCGCCGTGCGCAAGCCGGCCGCGCTGAGCTTCGAGCAGGCGGCGACGCTGCCGGTCGCGTTCCTGACCGCCGGCTGGGCGCTCGAGCGGCTCGCGCGCGTGCAGGCCGGCGAGCGCGTGCTCGTGCACTGCGCCAGCGGCGGCGTCGGCCTGGCGGCGGTGCAGCTCGCGCGGCGCGCCGGCGCCGTGGTGCTCGCGACCGCCGGGACGCCGGCCAAGCGAGCCCATCTGCGCGCGCTCGGGATCGAGCAGGTGATGGACTCGCGCACGCTGGACTGGGTGCGGGAGCTGCGCGGCGAGGGCGTCGACGTCGTCCTCAACGCGCTCGCCGGCGAGGCGGCGCAGCGCGGGCTCGAGATCCTGCGCCCCCACGGCCGCTTCGTCGAGATCGCCAAGCGCGACATCCACGAGGGCGGCGTGCTCGACCTGGCGCCGTTCCGGGCCAACCTCAGCTACTTCGCGCTCGACCTGCAGCCGCTGTACGACGAGCGCCCGGCGCTGATCGGCGAGCTGCTCGGCGAGATCGTCGGCGGCGTGCAGCGCGGCGAGCTCGCGCCGCTGCCGTTCTGCGCGTTCGACCTCGCCGACGTCGAGTCTGCCTTCCGGCTGATGGCGCAGGCGCGGCACATCGGCAAGGTCGTCGTGACGCCCGGCACGCGCGAGTGCGACGTCGCGCCGGCGCACGGCGCGCCGCTGCTGCGCGGCGACGGCGCGTACGTGATCACGGGCGGCCTCGGCGGCTTCGGGCTTGCCGTGGCGCGCTGGATGGCGCGCTCGGGCGCCGGTCGGATCGTGCTCGCCAGCCGCCGCGGCGTGCCGCGCGACGCGGACGGGGCTGCGCTCGAGGAGCTTCTCGCCGGCCCCGCGGAGATCCACTTCGTGCGCGCCGACGTGACCGACGCGCGCGCCGCCGAGCGGCTGTGCGCCTACGTCCGCGAGTCCGTCGCGCCGCTGCGCGGCGTCGTGCACGCGGCGATGGTCCTCGACGACGCGCTGCTCGGCTCGCTGGACTACGCGCGCTTTGCCGACGTACTCGCGCCGAAGCTCGCCGGCGCCTGGAACATGCACGAGCACACGGCGCAGGACGAGCTCGACCTGTTTGTCATGTTCTCGTCGATCTCGCTGCTGATCGGTCAGGCCGCGCAGAGCAGCTACGCGGCCGGCAACGCCTTCCTCGGCGCGCTCGCCGCGCACCGCCGCGCGCGCGGCCTTACCGCGCTGACGGTCGACTGGGGCGCGATCGGCGGCGCGGGCTACGTCGCGCGGCAGCCGGGCCTGGAGGCGCGCCTGGAGCGTCAGGGACTGCTCGCGATCGCCGCCGACGACGCCTGCGAGCTGCTCGGCGACCTGCTGCGCCGCGACGTCACGCGGATCGGCGTCTCGCGCTCGGACTGGACCGAGCAGAGCGGGCGCGGCGGCGCGCGGCCCGCCGTGGCCGGCGCCGGCGACGGCGCCGCGCGCGGGCTGAGCACGAGCCTCGCGCGCGCGGCGACGGAGGACCGCGCGGGCGTCGTCGAGCGCTGGCTGCTCGCCGTCACCGCGCGCGTGCTGGAGACCGCGCCGGAGCGTATCGACGCCGAGCAGCCGCTGCCGGAGATGGGCGTCGACTCGCTGATGGCGGTCGAGCTGCGCACCGTCGTGCGCGCGGAGCTCGGCGTCGAGGTGCCGATCGTCGACCTCGTCGAGCGCTTCAGCGTGCGCGGCCTCAGCGCGTTCGTCCTGGAGCGGCTGGATGGCTGACATGGTCGACCTGTGGTTCGCGGACCTGCGCGCCGCGCCGCCGGACCTCGAGCCGCTGCTCGGCGAGGACGAGCGCGCCCGCGCGCAGCGGCTTGCGGCCGGTCCGCCGCGAGCGCGCTTCGCCGCGCGGCGCGCGCTGCGGCGAGCGCTGCTGGCCGGCTACGTGGGCCGCTGCGCCGAGGGGCTGCGGTTCACCCACGGCGCGGCCGGCAAGCCGGAGCTCGCCGCCGCCGGCGAGCTGCAGTTCAGCTGCTCGTCCTCGCGCGACGTGGCTGTCGTCGCCGTCGCCCGCGGACGCCGCGTCGGGGTCGACGTCGAGCGACTGCGGCCCGTGCGCGAGCCGCTGGCGATCGCGCGATCACTGCTGGCCGAGGAGGAGCAGGCCGCACTCGCGGCGCTCGCGCCGGCCGAGCGTGACGCGGCGTTCCTGCGCTGCTGGACGTGCAAGGAGGCGCGCGTGAAGGCATCCGGCGCCGGCCTCGGGATGGGCCTCGACGGCTTCGCGGTGAGCGTCGCCGAGAACGTTCGGCCGCAGCTTCTGGCCGACGGGTTCGCCGTCCGCGGCGTCGCCGCCCCGGCCGGCCACGTCGCGGCCCTGGCCGCGGAGGGCGCGGACTGGCGCGTGCGCCGCAGGGCATGGTCGTGGTGAGCGGCGGCGAGCGCCTCGCGCAGCTCGCCGAGCGCGCGCTCGCGCGGCTCGAGCCGTTGAGCTTCGGGCTCGCGGCGAGCCCCGCCGAGCGCGACGCCGTCCTGCGGATGCGCTGCGACTGCGTCGTCGCCGAGGGCTGGGCGCGGCGCGAGGACTTCCCGGACGGCCGCGCGCGCGACGACGCCGACGACGGCGCCTGGCTGCTGACGTGCCACGACTCGGGCACGCTCGCGGCGAGCATGCGGATCGTCGCGCCGTCGGCCGGCCGGCCGCTGCCGACCGAGCAGGACTTCGGCCTGCGCGCCCGCCCGGCCGGCCGCGTGCTCGACGCCGGGCGACTCGTCGTCGCCCCGTCCGCGAGGGCCCATGCCAGCCATCGGATCGTTGGCGGCCTCTGCGCGCGCGCCTGGCTCGTCGCGCACGAGCACGGCTACGAGCGCTTCGTGTCGAGCGCGACGCCCGCACTGATCGAGCTCTATCGCGGGCTCGGGCTCCACGTCACGGTCCTCGGGCCGGCGCGCGAGCACTGGGGCGCGCGGCGCGCGCCGATCGCGATCTCAGGCGACGACGCGAGCTTCGCGTTCCTGACGCGGCCCGTCAGCCCCTGAGACAGGCGAGCACTGCCAGCACGCGCCGGTGCCGGGACATCGCGCGAAACCTTGGATTTGCAGCCCTTCCCCAGCGCCCCGGGCTGGATTCGAACCAGCGACCTGCGGATTAGAAGTCCGCTGCTCTATCCGGCTGAGCTACCGGGGCTCGACGCCGGACGTACCGACCGGCAGTCGGGATGGCCGGATTCGAACCGACGACCCCCGCGTCCCAAACGCGGTGCTCTACCAGGCTGAGCTACATCCCGTGCAAAGAGAAGGTACGTGGTGACACGGCGCGCCGTATCGTCGTATCGTCTTGTGCGGTGGTGAGGTGGGGTCAGCCGAACGTCCATTCGGCGCGTGCAGGGGAAGCACGCGGGGTCATCCGTGTCGATCATCGCTGCATGCCCCAACGCCTCCGCAACGTGATGTGCGCGGCCGCCCTGCTCGTGACGGCGTCCATGCTCGCCCCGATCAGCCCGGCCAGCGCCGCCGGCTGCAAGGGCCAGTACCTCAAGCCCAAGAAGAGCAACGTCGACGAGGTGGAGCGCGCGGTTCGCTGCCTGCTCAACCGCGAGCGGTCCAAGCGCGGGATCGGCTCGCTCGACAGCCACTGGGCGCTGCGCAAGGCGGCCGACCGTCACAGCCGCAGCATGGTCCGCGGGCGCTACTTCAGCCATAGCGGCCGGGACGGCAGCTCGCCGAAGTCCCGCATGAAGAAGGCCGGCTACTCCGGAAATCGCTTCGCCGAGAACATCACCTACGGGACCGGCGGCTATGCCACTCCGCGTAGCGTCGTGTCACGCTGGATGGCCTCCGGCGGCCATCGCGCGAACATCCTCGGCGGCGCCTACGACGACATGGGCATCGGCGTCGCGCTCGGCAATCCCGCGGGTCGCGGAGGCGCCACCTTCACGATGACGATGGGCGGCCGCTAGCCAAACGGCGCTCCGCCGTTCGTCCAGTTGAGGCCGTTGGGGTCGTAGCCGAACGGTGGACAGCCGATTGATTGTCGTGTGCAACGCACACGGTTCACCGCTCGCCTTCTCGTCCCGCTCGTGCTCGCCTGCTGCGCGGCGTTCTCCGTCCCGTCCGGCGCGTCAGCCGCGATGCCCTGCGCGAACGCCGACGCCATCCCAGGCAACGTCGGCGAGCCGCTGGTTCGCACGGCGACACTCTGCCTGCTCAACCAGGAGCGCACGAGCCGCGGCCTGAAGCCGCTGAAGGCGAGCACGCCGCTGCTCACCGTTGCGCGGCGCTACAGCGAGCAGATGGTCCGCCAGCGCTTCTTCGCCCACGTCAGCCCATCCGGGAGCACGCTCGTCCAGCGCGTGCGCAAGAGCACGCGGTACCTCCGCGGAGCCCGCAGCTGGGCGCTCGGCGAGAACATCGCCTGGGGCTCAGGCACGCTCGCGACGCCTGCGAACACGGTCCGGGCCTGGATGAGGTCGCCTGGCCACCGCAAGAACATCCTCACGCCCCGGTTTCGCCACATCGGCATCGGGGTCACCGGCGGCGCGCCCCGGCCGACGAACGGCCTGCCGGCCGCGACGTACACGACGGACTTCGGGCGCCGGTCCTGACACCGCCTTGAGTAAGGTGCGCGGCCGATGGCCCGCATCGAGCCTCTCCGCGCCCTGCATTACGACCCATCCGTCGCCGGACCGCTGCAGGATCTCGCCGCTCCCCCGTACGACGTCATCGACGCCGGCGATCGCGCCGAGCTTGGCGCACGCTCGCCGTACAACGTCGTCGCGATCGACCTGCCCGAGGATCCCGCCGGCGGCGACCGCTACGCGCACGCCGCCGGGCTGCTGGAGCAGTGGAGAGACATAGGCGCCGTCGTGCCCGACGACGAGCCGGCGCTGTGGGCGATCGTGCAGGACTACACGGCGCCCGACGGCCGCCACCTGACGCGCAACGGCTTCTTCGCGCGCGTGCGCGTCGAGGACTACGGCCCCGGGACGATCCGCCCGCACGAGCGCACGCACCCCGGCCCCAAGGAGGACCGGCTGCGCCTCACGCGGGCGACGCAGGCCAACCTGTCGCCGATCTTCTCGCTGTACTCCGACCCCGAGCTGCGCGCCTGGCGCGCGCTCGAGCCCGCCACCCACGATGAGCCCTTCGGCGAGGTCACCGACGCCGACGGCACGCACAACCGGCTGTGGCGGATCGCCGACCCCGCCGCGATTGCGGCCGCGATCGAGGCGATCGCCGACGCCGAGCTGCTGATCGCCGACGGCCATCACCGCTACGAGACTGCGCGCGTGTACGCCGACGAGATCGGCGGCGAGGGCGATCACCGCTACGTGCTCATGTGCCTCGTCGCGCTGCAGGACGAAGGGCTCACGGTCTTTCCCACGCACCGGCTCGTCGACGGCCTGAAGGACACCGAGAAGCCCGAGGCGCTCGCCACGACGCTGCGCGAGAACTTCGACATCACGCCGATCGAGACCGACGACCTCGTCCCCGGCGACGACGATGGCGCGGGCATCCAGATGGGTTACATGGACAGCCACTTCCAGCGCGCCTTCCGGCTCACGCTCAAAGACCAGGCGCTCGCCGACGCGGTGCTGCCCGACATGCCCGAGCCCTACCGCCGGCTCGACACGGCCGTACTCGAGGCGATCGTGCTGCGGGGGCCGCTCGAGCTCGGCGAGGACGACATCTCCCACCTGCACGGGTTGGGCTACGCGCGCTCCTTCGAGGAGGCGCGCGAGCTCGTCGAGTCCGGCACCTACGACGCGGGCTTCTTCATGCGCTCGATTCCCGTGAGCCTCATCCAGGAGATCGCGGCCGCGGGCGTGAACATGCCGCCCAAGTCGACGTACTTCTTCCCCAAGGTCCCGACCGGCCTGCTCTTCAACCCGCTTGGCGACCGGGAGTAGCATCGTGTCCATGCGTGCATCCGCTCATCGCATCGCAAAATTCCGTCACGTCGTGAAGGTGCGCGACCACCGCCTCAACAGCGACGAGCCGCGCGAGAGCGGCGGCGACGACGCCGCCCCCTCGCCGCAGGAGCTGCTGGCCGCGAGCCTCGCCTCGTGTACGGCCGTGACCATGGAGATGTATGCCGCGCGCAAGGGCTGGGACCTCGGCGACGTCGAGGTCGAATGTGAGTACCTGCCCGCCGAGCGCGGCTGCCCGACGAAGTTCACCCTGACGCTGCGGCTCCCCTCGGACCTGAACGACGAGCAGGTCCAGCGCCTGAAGGTCATCGCGACGAAGTGCCCGGTGCATCGCACGCTGGACGGCGAGGTCATGTTCGACGAACGTGTCGAGCGAATCGCGCTCGCTCACTGACGCGCTCCGCGCGGCCCTGCGCGAACCCGAGGGAGGGCGTGCGCCGCATGTCCACGGTCGCATCCAGGCCGGCGTGCTCGTGGCGCTGTACATCCAGGATGGTGCGCTGCACACGGTCCTGACGCGTCGCCACGACGAGCTGCGCCGCCATCCGGGCGAGATCTCGTTCCCGGGCGGTCGCCGCGACGAGCACGAGGACGATCTCGCGATGACCGCCCTGCGCGAGGCCGAGGAGGAGATCGGCCTGCCGCGCGACGCCGTCGAGCTGCTCGGCCCGCTCACCCCGACCCCAACGGTCGCCACGAGCTACGCGATCTATCCCTACGCGGGCCTAATCGACGCCGGCTGCTCGTGGACGCTCTCCGCGCTCGAGGTCGAAGAGGTCCTGGAGGTGCCGTTGGCCCACCTGCGCGACAGCGGCGAGCGGCGGCGCCTCATGCGGCGGGGCATCCCGTTTCGCACGCACGTGTACACCCTCGACGAGGGGCGCTACATCTGGGGCGCGACGGCACGGATCGTCGCCGATCTGCTCGATCGCGTCGCGCCGCTGCTCGACCGCGACGCCGCGTGACGCGATGGACCGCAACGCGCTCGTCAACAGCCTGCGCCCGCGGATCAGCGACGAGCGTGTCCTCGCGGCGATCGCCGCCGTGCCGCGCGAGCACTTCGTCGATCCCGAGCTCGCGGCGCTCGCCTACGTCGACCGCCCGCTGCCCATCGGCGGCGGGCAGACGATCTCCCAGCCGGCGGTCGTCGCCGGGATGTGCCAGACGCTCGCCCTGCTGCCGACCGATCGCGTGCTGGATGTCGGAAGCGGCTCGGGCTACCACGCCGCCGTCATGTCCCGGCTGTGCGACCACGTCTATGGGATCGAGCTTGACCCGCGGCTCGTCGATCGCGCCCGAGCGGCGCTCGCCGCGTCGGGCATCGAGAACGTCACCGTCGTCGAGGGTGACGGCGCGCTGGGGCTACCGAGCGCGGCGCCCTTTGACGCCATCAATGTCGCCGCCGCGGCGCGCGACGATGTTCCCCCGGCCCTGGAGGAGCAGCTCGCCCCCGGCGGGCGGCTGGTCGCGCCGGTGAAGGCCCGCGGCGAGGAGCACCTCGTGTTCGTCCGCCGGACCCCCGATGGGCTCGAGCGCCGGCGCCTCGAGCCCGTCCGGTTCGTACCGCTGCGCTGACGACGATGGCACCCGCTGACCCCACGCCGCTGGAGCTCGACACGCCGCATGGCCCGGCGCTGGCCCATCTGCATCCGGTCGCCGAGCCGGCGGGCGCACTCGTACTCGGGCACGGAGCGGGCGGGGGAGTCGGCGCGCGCGACCTCGTCACCGCGGCGAACGTCGCCCGCGAGTTGTCGATCAGCGTCGTGCTCGTCGAGCAGCCCTACCGCGTGGCGGGCCGGCCCTCGCCCGCGCCCGCGCGTCAGCTCGATGCGGCATGGATCGCCGTCGTCGAGCAGCTCCGCGACGGCCCGCTGGACGGCCTGGCGCTCATCGTCGGTGGGCGCTCGTCGGGCGCTCGGGTCGCGTGCCGTACCGCGCAGGCGACGGGCGCCGCGGGCGTCCTGTGCCTCGCGTTTCCCGTTCACCCGCCGGGCAAGGCCGCAGACCCCACGAAGAGCCGGCAGCCCGAGCTGGACGCGGTGGCGCTTCCGACGCTCGTCGTGCAGGGCGCGAGCGACCCATTCGGCCGGCCCACGCCGTCACGGACGCGACGCGTCGTGCTCGTCGCCGGCAACCACAGCCTGCGGTCCGATCCAGGCGCGGTCGCGACGGCGATCCGGGAATGGCTGACGGGGATCGTCTGAACAACGACGATCCCCGTCGGTCGCGCCCGTCCCGTCGTTACGCCGCGATCGGCAGCGGGGAGTCCTGCAGCGCGGATTTTTCCAGCCAGCCGCGCAGGCGCAGCATGGCCCGCGTGTGCAGCTGTGAGGCGCGCGACTCGCTGACGCCGATGACGTCGCCGATCTCGCGGAGCGTCAGGTTGTAGTAGTGGTAGAGCCCGACGACGAGCCGCTCGCGCTCGGGCAGGCGACCGAGTGCCTCGGCGATGCCGTCGCGCAGGTCCTCCGTCGCCAGGACCTCGAACGGGTCGACGGCGTCCTCGTCGTGCAACGTGTCGACGAGCGCGATCTGATCGCCGGAGGAGTCCGACACGGTCCACAGACCGTCGAGCGTCAGGACGGTCGAGCTCGACAGCTGGGCGAGCGCGTCGCGCAGCTCGCGCACGCTGATGCCGGTCTCGTCGGCGAGCTCGCGATCCGACGGGGCGCGCCCGTAGCGCTGCTCGAGCTTCACGCTCGCGCGCTCGATCAGACGCGCCGTCGTGCGCACCGACCGCGGCACCCAGTCAAGCGTGCGCAGCTGGTCGAGGATCGCGCCGCGGATGCGCGGGCCGGCGTAGGTCTCGAAGCGCACATCTCGCTTGGGCTCGAAGCGGTCGACGGCCGTCATCAGCCCGATGAGGCCGAAGGAGATGAGGTCCGCCTCGTCGACGTGCGAAGGCAGGTGCGTCGACATCCGCCCGGCCACCGCCTTGACGAGCGGGGCGTACGCCACGACGAGACGCTCGCGCGCCTTCTCGTCGCCCTGGTGGCGGTAGCGCCGCCACAGGTGCTCGAGCTCGACGGGCTTGACGTCGTGTGCGGCCGCAGAACGGCGCCCCGGTGAGTGTGAGCGGTCGGGCATCCTGCGCGACCGCGTCGCATGAATCGCTTGCATGACAGGTCATCCTCCGTGATAGCCACACAACTTGAGGGTCCAGTTCAAGGTGTGTGTTTGTCCGATGCGGCGCACTGTCTCATTTGTGCATTAGCTGTGTGAACCGGATCTAGGTCGCGTTTGCGCTACTGGACCAAGGTCCAGGCAAACGCTGTCGGTTCAGGGAATAATGCCCGCCCGCGGCCCTTCGATGGTCGGTGCGACGAGACTGTGTTCGTAGGCGTAGCGCATCGCGGATGTCCGGTTGTGGACGCCCAGCTTGCGGTAGATGTTCGTCAGGTGGAACTTGACGGTCTTCTCGCTGATCCAGAGCTCTGAGCTGATCGCCTTCGTGCTCAGGCCGCGCACGAGCGCGTCGAGGAGAGTGCGTTCGCGGACCGTGAGCGCGGGGACCTCGCGGTTGGCGGCCGGCTCGCCGGGCACCGGCGGAGGGATGCTCCCGCGGGCGGCTGCGGGGGCCATGACGGCGCGCCGGGATGGCACGGAAACGAGCGCCGGTGGCGCGGGAACGCCGACGACCTGGCGTAGCGACGCGGCGAAATCGGACGGTCTGACGCGTTTGCTCAGGTAACCGCTCGCGCCCCCGGCGAGGGCAGCGCTGACGTCGGCGGGATGCTCGGCGGCCGACAGCATGACGACCTTGATGTCCGGGTGGCGCTCCTTGATGAGCCGCAGGCAGGTGAGCCCGTCCAGGCCGGGCATCCGGATGTCGACGAGCACGAGCTCGGGCAGCAGCTCGTCGACGAGCGCGATGATGCGCTCGCCCGAGGCGGCTTCGCCCACGAGTTCGATGTCCGGGATCGACTCGAGCGCCGTGCGCATTCCGAGCCGGAGGAGTTCGTGGTCATCTGCGATGCATACGCGCAACATTGCGAGGACAGCATCGCCACGGACGGTCCGTCCAGCGAAAGGTCTAGGTAATACTGGACGAACGGCTCATTGAAGCCGCGCATTGTGTCCACTTTCGCGTGGACACAGTGCGCGGCGGGGCCGTTCAGGCCGCGGTCGGGTCCGGCACGATCCGGATGTACGGCTTGGGCGCTTCCCAGCCCTCCGGGTATTTCTCCTTGGCCTCGTCGTTGGAGACCGAGCCGGCGATGATCACGTCGTCGCCCGGCTGCCACTGCGCCGGCGTCGCGACCTTGTGGTTGGCCGTGAGCTGGAGCGAGTCGATGACGCGCAGGACCTCGTCGAAGTTGCGGCCCGTCGTCATCGGGTACACGAGGAGGAGCTTGATCTTCTTGTCGGGGCCGATGACGAAGACGTTGCGCACCGTCTGGTTCTGGGCGGGCGTGCGCTCGGTCGGATCGCCCTCGACGTCGGCCGGCAGCATGCCGAACGCCTTGGCGACCGCGAAGTCCTTGTCGCCGATGAGCGGGTAGTTCACGGCCGCGCCCTGCGTCTCCTCGATGTCGGCCGCCCAGCCGGCGTGATTCTCGACGGGATCGACGGAGAGGCCGATGATCTTCACGCCGCGGCGCGCGAACTCGGGCTCGATGCTCGCCATGTAGCCGAGCTCGGTCGTGCAGACGGGCGTGAAATTGCGAGGATGCGAGAACAGCACGACCCAGGAATCCCCGGCCCAGTCGTGGAAGTTGATCGTGCCTTCGGTCGTCTCGGCCTCGAAGTCAGGCGCGGTATCACCGATTGTGAGAGCCATGTTGGTTGTTCCTCCTGTGCCTGCGTGACCCGCAGAGGGCTGGTGAGCAATTCCTTATCCGGATTCGCTCCAATTGACCTTAGCGCTGACCGCCGGAAGAGATCCCGACGGAACTTACGGCGGGCAGCACTTAGCCTACTCCCAGCAGGCGGTCGATCGCCTGGCGTGCGGCCGCTTCCCACGCGGCCGTGTTGGCTGGATCTTCGTCGAGCAGGGCGTACGGAATCTCGTTGAGCTCGCACGTTCGCCGCAGCTCGGCGGCGCCGCCGGCGAGCACATCCGCGCCGACCGCGCCGGCCGCCTCGTAGACGACGCCGCGCACGGTCGTGTCGATCGACTTGGAGAGCATCATCTCCAGGCGTGATCCGTGCAGCGCCGCGACCACCTCGGCCGGCCCGCTCGCCGTGCCGAGCGCCCACACGAGGATCGTCACGTTCTCCAGCGCGTACCGGAGCGTCCCCACGACATCCGGGTCGCCGATCCAGCACTCCCCACCCGCCGCCTCGATCTGCTGCCGGTTGGCCTCGTCGCGCGTAACGACCCGAACCGCGTGGCCGTCGGCGACGAGGTTGCGGGTGAGACCGAGGCCGCGACGGCCACCGCCGACGAGCAGGACGCGCATCGGCGGCGAGTCTATGGACGCGGGCTTTGCGCGGCACCGCGCGGCCCCACCCCGTCCGTCGTCTAGCGTGCCGTCCGTGGACTTCGACCTGTCAGACGAACAGCTGCTCGTCCGCGATACGGCCCGCGCCTTCACCGACAACGAGATCGTCGCGCGCGCGCGAGAGAACGCCCGCAACCATCACTTCGATCTCGAGCTCGTGCGGATGCTCGCCGCGCAGGGCTACCTCGGCGCGACCGTCGCACGCGAGTACGGCGGGGCCGGGCTGAACCACGTCACCTACAGCCTCATCCTCGAGGAGGTCGGGCGCGGCGACAGCGCGATGCGGACCGTCATCTCGGTGCAGACCTCGCTCGTGGCCGGCTCGATCCTGCGCTGGGGAACCGAAGCGCAGAAGGCGCGCTACCTGCCGGAGCTGTGCACCGGCGAGCAGCTGGGCTGCTTCGCGCTGACCGAGCCGGAGACCGGCTCGGACGCCGCCAACCAGCGCACGCGGGCCACGAGAGTCGACGGCGGCTGGGTGCTCAACGGCGCAAAGATGTGGATCTCGCTGGGCAACGTCGCCCACGTCGCGCTGGTCTTCGCGCAGACCGATCCCGGCCTCGGCCATCGCGGCCTGGCCTGCTTTATCGTCGACACGTCGCAGCCCGGCTTCCAGCCGCAGCAGATCCACCACAAGATGGGGCTGCACGGCTCGGATACCGCGTCGATCGCGCTCGACGACGTGCACGTCTGCGACGACGACGTGCTCGGCGAGGTCGGCGAGGGCTTCAAGGTCGCCATGAGCGCGCTGGACTCCGGGCGCTTCTCCGTCGCCGCCGGCTGCGTCGGCATCTGCCAGGGCTGCGTCGACGAGTCCGTGCGCTACGCGACCGAGCGCGAGCAGTTCGGGCGCCCGATCGCGAGCTTTCAGCTCGTGCAGGCGATGCTCGCCGAGATGAAGGTCCGCACGGACGCCGCGAGGATGCTCGTCTGGCGCGCGGGCTTCCTGCGCGATGCGGGGCGGCCGCATACGACGGAGACGTCGATCGCCAAGCTCTACGCGACCGAGGCCGCGCAGTGGTGCGCCAACGAGGCGGTCCAGGTGCACGGCGGGGCCGGCTACGTCGACGACCACCCGGTCGAGCGCTGGCTGCGTGACGTGCGCGTTACGACGCTCTACGAGGGCACGTCGCAGATTCAGCAGCTCATCATCGGGCGAGCGCTGACCGGCATCAACGCGCTCGTCCCCGACTGACATCTCACGCGAGCTGGCCGGGGCGCGTTGTATGACCGTGACCAGCCTGCCGCCGTTTCAGCGTTTCCTCGACGCGCACGCCGAGCACGTCCTGCGCTTCCTCATCGCGTCCGTCGGCCGGCATGACGCCGACGACGCCTTCCAGGAGACGTTCCTGTCGGCGCTGCGCGCCTACGAGCGCCTCCCGCCCGACTCCAACCTGCGCGGGTGGGTCCTGACGATCGCGCACCGCAAGGCGCTGGACATCCACCGTGCCCGCGCGCGCAACCCCGTGCCCGTCGCCGAGATGGAGCATCACGCCGGATCCACGCCGCCCCCCGATGCCGATGCGGGAGCCGAGCAGTGGGAGCGCGTGCGCGCGCTGGCACCGCGCCAGCGGGCCGTGCTCACGCTGCGCCACGCGGGTGACCTGACGTACGCCGAGATCGCGACGGTGCTCGGCGGCAGCGAGGCCGCTGCCCGCCGCGCCGCCGCCGATGGACTGAAGTCGCTCAGAAAGGAACTGCCCGATGTCCCTGCGACCGCCTGAACCGCTCTCCGGGCAGGCTGCCGAGCTGGCCGCTCGCACGGCCGCCCGCGCTGCCGAGGACGGCAGTGCCGACGTCGCCTACGCGACCGTCGACAGCCCCGCCGGCAGGCTCGTCGCCGTGGCGACGCGGCGCGGCCTGGCCCGGATCGCCTACGAGCTGCCCAGCGGCGGGCTGGACGCGATCCTCGACCAGGTCTCCGCACGCCTGTCGCCCCGGATCGTGCTCGCGCCCGCGCGCCTGGACGACGTGCGCCGCGAGCTCGACGAGTACTTCGACGGGCGCCGCGAGCGTTTCGACGTAGCGCTGGACTGGTCGCTCGTCACCGGGCCCTTCGCGCGTCGCGTACTCCAGGCGACGGCCGAGATCCCGTTCGGCGCGACGCTGAGCTACCGCGAGGTGGCCTTGCAAGCGGGCTCGCCGCGCGGCTTTCGCGCCGCTGGCAACGCGCTCGGCGCCAACCCGATCCCCATCATCGTGCCCTGCCATCGCGTGCTGGCCAGCGGCGGCGGGCTCGGCGGCTACACCGGCGGCCTGGATGTCAAGCGGCTGCTGCTGAGCGTCGAGGGGCGTTGATTGGTCGACTACAGTCACTGCCATATGGCCGTGAACCCGAACGATCACGACGTGTTCCTTCTGCGCCAGCGGATCAAGCTCGTCATCAACCAGTACGAGTTCTTCCTCCCGGGCGGCGCCGAGACCGCGGGCGTGCCGGAGTCGACGGGCGAGCGGATCTGCTTCGTCGAGCAGAAGCGCTTCAAGTTCAAAGAGGACATCCGCTTCTATACCGACGAGAGCAAGACCCAGGAGATCCTGCGCATCAAGGCGCGCCAGCGCTTTGATCCGCGGGCGACCTACGACGTCACAGACGAGCTCGGCGGAAAGATCGGCTCGATCCAGAAGGTCTTCGGCACGAGCCTGTTTCGTTCGACGTTTCGCATCAACGGCCTCAACGACGAGGAGCTGTGCATCGTCACCGAGAAGAGCCTTCCGGTCGCGCTGTTGCGCCGGCTGATCGGGTTCGTCCCGTACATCGGCGGCTGGTCGGACTGGCTGCCGATCCCCTACCACTTCGATTTCAAGCGCGGCGACGAGGTCATCGGCACGAACACGCGCCAGCTGTGGAAGATCCGCGACGTCTACACGATCGACATGACCACGGACCCGCCTCGGACCGTCGATCGTCGTCTCGTGCTGGCGATCGCCGTCGGCATGGACGCGCTCCAGGCGAGATAGCGGCGAGCCCCGCCGAGCGACTCGCTAGCCTCAGCCGCATGGATAACGATCGTTCCCAGGCCTACGGGCGGGTGATGAAGCTGCTCAGCGACGATGGTCCCGCGAAGCTGCTGGCCGCCGAGCAGGAAACCATCCGCACCGCTGCCGACGCGCTGCTCTTCGAAGGCGACGCGTACGACGAGCTGTCCGCGGTGGAGGATCTTGCCCAGCACCTCATCGAATCCGATCGCTGGCTGCCCGAGCGAGCACGCAAGCTCGTCGACGACGTTGCCGCGTGCGGCACGTCCGCGACAGTTACCTAGGCTGCCGCAGCCGGCCACGCGGCCGGCGGAGGCGGGCCCCCCGTGGAGTTATCGGGCCTGGCCGAGCGCCTCGGGCAGCTCGCGGCGCGAGCGCACGTCGAGCTTGCGGTACGCGTTGCCGAGGTGCCACTCGACGGCCTTGCGCGTGACGAACAGCGCCTCGGCGATCTGACGATTCGTGAGCCCCTCGATCGCGAGCGCTACGACGCGGCGCTCGCTCGGGCTCAGCGCGTCGGCGCCGCGCAGCGCGGCGCGCTGCACGCGCGCGCCGGCGACATCGAGCTCGGCCACGACGACCTCCTCGAGGCGCCGCGCTCCGCAGGCGCGCGCGAGCTCGAGTGCTTCGCCGAGCGCGCGTCCCGCGTCCGTGCGCCGTCCGCCGCGGCGCAGCGTCGCGCCGAGCTCGAGATTCGCGCGGCAGTGCTCCAGCCGCGCCTCGGAGCCCGCCGCGATGCGCACGGCCTCCTCGAGCATCGCGATCGGTCCGTCGAGATCGCCGTGGGCCTCGACGTGCGCGACCGCGCGCATCGCGACCGAGACCGCCCGCGGCGCGCCGAAACGGCGGGCGAGGACGAGCTCCTCTGAAGCCAGCGCGCGCGCTTCCTCGCCGCGGCCGAGAGCGACGAACGCGCGCGCGGTCGCCGACCTCCAGGCGGAGAGGAACGCCGGGTTTTCGATGCCCATGACGGTGTCGCGCCACGCGTCGAAGTGCTCGACCGCGTCCTGCTCGCGGTGCTGGGACATCGCCAGCCGGCCCATCGCCTCATGCCACGGTGCCTGCAGGGCAGAGCCGTCGTGATCGGAGATGTCGTGACGGGCGGCGCGTGCAGCGGCGTTGTCCAGCTCGCCGCGATCCAAGTGCACGCTGATGAGCACGCCATAGGCGCAGGGCAGAAACTGGCGCCAGCCGTGGCGCTCGGCGTCGACGGCCTGCTCGGCGTCCGCCAGCGCCTCGGCGAGTCGTCCCTGCTCCCCGCGCACCGCCGCTCGCCACACGCTGGCATTCGCGAACGCCGTCACCGAGCCGCGCAGGCGTGACTGCGCCATCGCCGACGTCAGCAGATCGTCGCCGCGCTCAAGCTCACCGCACGCCAGCAGCGTGGCGAGGAACCCGTAGAGCGCTGTGCCGTCCGTTCCCTCCTCGCGACCGTCGGTGCCAGACCCGGCGAGCACGCGGTCGGCCAGCGCCATGACCTTCGCCTGCGGCTCGCCGCGCATGCATTGCTCGATGCAGCGCGCGGCGAGCATCGCGGGATCCTCCGATGACGCAGTTCGCCCATCGTCGCTCGTCGCGTTCAGCAGCCCGGCCCGGCGGCCAGGATCGAACAGGCTGAGTGTCATGGCCTCGGCGCGGGCCTGCACCGCCACGCGCGCGCTGGCGCCGTCGATGGTTCCGGCTTGCTCGAACGCCTCGAGCGCCTCGCCGACGCGTCCGGCCGCGTTGAGCGTGCGCCCGAGCACGAGCAGCGTCTGCGCCCGGTCGGCCCCGTCGACGGCCGCCGCGAGCGCCTCCTCGAGCCGGTCCACGGCGGCCGCGAGCCCGGTGGCCGCCTCGCTGATGCCGAGCAGGCGCAGCACGGCCGGTCGCCGGTCCTGGTCGGGCGGCTCCTCGAGCGCGCGTCGCAGGTAGCTCGCCGCGGATTCGGGCGATCCGAGCGAGAGCGCACCGGTCGCCGACGTACACAGGACGTCGACGACCCAGCCCTGGCCCGTTCCCGGGCTCTGCAGCAGGTGCGCTGCCATGCGCTCGGGAGCGACGTCTTCGCCCCGCAGGATCTCGGCCGCCTTGCGATGCAGCGCGGCCCGCTCGCCGGTGCCGACGTCGGCGTACACCGCCGAGGCGAGCAGCGGGTGCGCGAAGGAGAGCGTCTCGGGCGTCGCCGGGCGCAGGATGTCGCCGGCCGCGAGCGCGTCGGCGGCGGCGGCGACCGTGTCGACCTCGCTGTCGGTGAGCGCGGCGACGTGACGCAACTGGGCGTCCTCGCCGAGTACCGCAACGGCGCGCGCGACCCCGGCTGCATCGTCGGAGAGCCGCATGAGCCGCACGGCGACCGCCCGCAGCACCGCCTCGGGGGCGAGCGTGCCGATGCGCGGCGCGTTGCGCGCCGTCGGCTCCCACCCCTCGGCCTGGACAGCGGCGATGAGCTCGCCCAGCAGGAACCCGTTGCCCTCGGTCATGCGCCAGCACGCATTGCTGAAGGCCGCGTCGGCGCCGGGCAGGACTGCGGCCAGCATGTGATGCGCCGCGTCGCGCGAGAGCGCCTGGGGACGCAGGCGGCTCGTGGTGACGTGGGCCGCGATCTGCCCGAGCAGGTCTTCGGGCGCACGCGGCTCGCCGAGCCTGCGTGCGGCGAGAATCGTGACCGCCATCTCGTCGAGCCGCTGCAGGAGATAGAGCGCGAGCAGAAGCGACGGGCGATCGGCCCAGTGGGCGTCGTCGATGACGATGAGCACCGGTCCGCCGTCGGCAAGGTTGGACAGCAGCCAGAACAGGCCGTGCATGACCGAGTAGGAGCGCTCGTCGGCCGCGTCGCCGCCCCAGCTCGTGGGCCGCTCCAGCAGCGGCCCCGCCAGCGCTGCGGACCCGGTGAGCAGACGGTCGCGGGTCTCGTCGTCCGCGCCGGCCAGGAGCGGCTCGAAGAGTTGCAGCGCCACGCCGAAGGCAAAATCGCTCTCGAGCTCTGAGGCTCGCGCCCGTAGGACGGTCGTGCCGGATTCGCGCGCGCGAGCCACGGCGGCGTCCAGCAGCGCGGTCTTGCCGATGCCGGCATGCCCTTCGATGAGCAGCATCCGGCCGTGCGCTGCCCGGGCGGCCGCGAGGACATCCTCGACCGCTCGCAGCTCCGCCTCCCGCTCAAGCAGGACCCCGCTCCCGTGACTACCTGTCTCGACTCGAGTGGTCT
This sequence comes from uncultured Actinomycetes bacterium, assembly GCA_963705315.1. Taxonomy (GTDB): domain Bacteria; phylum Actinomycetota; class Thermoleophilia; order Solirubrobacterales; family Solirubrobacteraceae; genus CADCVQ01. Next base: position 1,529,791 of record OY970068.1, on the reverse strand, counting down.
TAGTCAAAAGTCTGGGGAGCCTCCCTAGTGTGCCGGCCCCGACAACCGGCTAGAAAGAGCCTAGCGGCTGACCAGGAGCGTCGGTCGGAGCGCACGACAGGGACGTCGAGCGAGCGCTGACTAGTACGCGGACCGCATGGAGGCTTCAACGACCCGGGACCGGGATGGTCTCGGGTCCGCGTAGTTAATGGGCCGGTATTTCGGCCTCCAAACGGGTAGTCCCCCACGTACCAACGAGGGGAGTTTGGAGATGCTGGACGAGCACGAGGATCCGGTCGCGACCGACGAGGACGAAGGCGCGACGGCGACCGCCGACGAGGCGCCCGCCGAGCCCGAGGCTGACGTCCCGGCCGAGGTCGCGACCGAAGAGGACGAAGGCGCGACGGCGACCGCCGACGAGGCACCCGCCGAAGCCGAGGCCGCCGGTGGCGACGACGACGAGGAAGCGTCGATCGAGCCCGAGGTCGAGGAGTACATCAACCAGGGCACGACGGTCGTCCACACGCAGGAAGTCGACCCCGACAACCCGATCCCGACCGAGTTCCGTACGCCGCCGGGCATCCCGGCTGGAGCCGATCCCGGCACCTACGCCGACCGCGACCCGGGCCCGGACGCACCCAAGGTCTGATTCGCGGCAGCGCTCCTGGCGAGCGCATCGGTGTGGCTGAGTCGGGCCGGGAAGCGTGCCGACGCACGGACCTCCCGGCTGGGCCCGCTCAGACGTGCTGAGGCGCCGTCAGGCGGGCGGCGCCCATTGCGCTTCGGCGAGATCCCCCTCGGGCATGCCTTCCGGCGTCGGGATCTCCGGCGTGTCGCGCAGATACCACTCGGCGTCGAGCGCAGCCTGGGTGCCCGAGCCGGCGGCGGTGACCGCTTGGCGGTACGTGTGGTCGACGAGGTCCCCCGCGGCGAAGACGCCCGGACGGTTCGTGCGCGTCGAGCGGCCTTCGGTGATGACGTAGCCCTCGTCGTCGGTATCGATCAGGCCGTCGACCAGCTGCGACTGCGGCTCATGCCCGATCGCGATGAAGGCGCCGCTGATCGGCACCTCGATCTCCTCGTCGGTGTCGCGGTGCGTGAGCCGCGCGTGGTCCAGTGAGCCGTCCTCGCCCGCGACGAACTCCGCGGGCGTGTACGGCGTCAGCCACTCGATGTTCTCGATCGCGCGGGCGCGCTCGAGCATGATCTTCGAGGCGCGGAACTCCTCGCGGCGGTGCACGATGATGACCTTCGACGCGAACTTCGAGAGGAAGATCGCCTCCTCCATCGCGCTATCGCCGCCGCCGACGATCATCGTCGGCTTGTCCCTGAAGAACGCCGCGTCACACGTCGCGCAGTAGCTCACGCCGCGTCCGCCGAGCTCGTCCTCGCCGGGAACGGCGAGCTTCTTGTGCTCGGCACCCATCGCGAGGATCACGGTGCGTGCCGTGTAGGAGTCGTTGCCGACCCAGACGGTGTGCTCGCCGCCCGGCTCGTCGGACAGCTCGACCTGCGTCGCGTTGTCGGTGATGAAGCGGGTGCCGAAACGCTCGGCCTGGTCGCGGAACTTCTGCATGAGCTCCGGGCCCATGATCCCGTCTGGGAAGCCCGGGTAGTTCTCGACGTCGGTCGTCTGCTGGAGCAGCCCGCCCCACAGGAATCCCTCGATGACCAGCGGCTCGAGGTTCGCGCGCGAGGTATAGAGCGCCGCGGTGTAGCCGGCGGGGCCGGAGCCGACAATGACGACGTTCTCTGTCTTATCTTTAGTCACTTCAGAAAGTATAGTGGCTCGTCAACGGTACCTCGGCAGACCGATCACCCGCGTCGCCGCGTCATGCCCGGGCAGCGGCCGCGACCTCTGGACCGTGGCGCTCGTCACGCCAGCGCGCGACCGTCCGGCGTAGCTGGAAGTAGGCGATCGCCCCCGGGATCGTTGGCAGCCAGAACGCGAACAGGCGATACGCGAGCACCGCCGGCACGGCGACCGCCAGCGGCACGCCGAACGCGATGAAGGCGCCGATCATCCCGCCGTCCACCCCGCCGATGCCGCCCGGAAGCGGCAGCAGGTTGCCGAGGAATCCGACGAAGTACGCCTGGACGACCACCGGCCACGGCGGCGGGTCGCCGAACGCGTGGAAGCAGGCCCAGAGGATCGCGATGTTGCAAGCCCAGTACGCAACGGCACCGAGCAGCGCCGGATCGCGCTCACGCACGTGGCACAGCGCCTCGCGCAGGCCGGCGGAGAATGCCGCCGGGGCGTTGGAGAGCCGCTGGGCAAGGCGTGCGAGGCGTCCGCCGCGCTGGGCGAAGCCCTCCAGCCGACCCTGCAGGTCCGGTGGCACCCGCGACAGCGCGAGCGCGACCGCGATCACGGCCAGCCCGAAGATCGCCGGGATGACGGTCACGGCGAACGTCTTCGGTCCCGGTAAGAGCCCGAAGTAGATGCCAAAGCCGCACACGACGAGCGCGACCATGTAGACGGCGTACGTGAGGATCAGGAACGCGAGCGTCTTGTCGGCGACCTCGCGACGCGGCATCCCCGAGCGTCGCAGCGCCCACGCCGTCAGCGCGATCCCGCCTGCGCCACCGGCGGCGAACAAGCGCGTCGCGGCGAGGCCGGCCATCGTGATCTCATAGCTCGCGCGCCAGCCGATTCGTGATCCGTCGCCGATGAAGATGCCGCGGAACATGAGCATGTAGCCGCCGAACGACCCGATGGTGAAGACGAGTGCCGCGCCGAGCCAGATCCGGTTGCCCTCCCCGAACTTGTCCCGCGTGTCCTCGAGATCACCCGAGAGCTTCGGCAACACGAAGTACAGAAACGCGATTGCCGATACCACGAAGAAGCAGAAGAGCAAGGCGCCCCTGCGCGTGATCTGCACGCGCGGCATCGCCTCATCGAGGTCGTCCTCTTCCTCTTCAGGCTTCGGCGGATCGACCTCGGGGGGCTTTTCCATCCTGTCCACGGCTGGGGGCGCGTATCGAGCACGCGCGAGTATAGGTACGCCTCAGGACCCTGCGAAGGGGAGCTAGCCGTACCTATGGCTAGCCCGAAGTCACCCTCGCGGCGGCGGCCTCCGCCACGAGGGCGCCGATCAACCGGCTGCGCTCGTCGGCCTCCGGATGCCACTGCACGCCCAGTGCGAAGCGGTTGGCCTCGGCCTCGAGCGCCTCGGGCAACTCGTCCATCACCGCCCATCCGGTGACGCTCAGCCCGTCCCCGATCCCGTCCACGCCCTGGTGATGGTGGGACTTCGTCGCGTGGTGCTCCTCACCGGCCGCGCGCGCGGCGAGCGAGCCCGGCGCGAGCCGCACGTCGTGGTCGGCGTTGTCGAAGCTGCCGAGCACGCGGCGGTGCTCCTCGTGGCCGAGATGCTCGGGCAGGTGCTGATGCAGGGTGCCGCCGCGCGCCACGTTCATGATCTGCATCCCGCGGCAGATGCCGAGAAACGGCATGTCGCGCGCCAGCGCGCGTCGCGTGAGCGCGATCTCGAACACATCGCGCTCGGCGACGCACCCGATCGTCTGCGGATGTCGCTGCGCGCCATAGCTGGCCGGGTCGACGTCGGCGCCGCCGGCGAGCAGCAGCGCGTCAATGCGGTCGAGCACCTCGTCGGGCTCCTCGGCGAGCACCGGATCGGGCGCGAGCAGCAGCGCCATCGCACCCGCGCGGTTCACGGCCGCGACGTAGTTGCGCGGAAGCACGAACGCCGGCAGGTCCCACGCCCCCCAGCGCGCCTGTTCGAGCGGAGTGCAGATGCCGATGACGGGCCGCGCCATGGGCTTAACGTAGCGACGCCCTCCTCAGTGCCAGTGTCTCGGCGGTGCGGGCAATGAGGGCGTGCGGTTCGTTGTCGAGTTCGTGCGCGGTGGTGCGCAGGACGAGGTAGCCGGCGCGGGTGTGGACGGCGTCACGGCGCCGGTCGCGTATGAACGCGGCGCGGGTGGCGTGGAAGGTGTAGCTGTCGAACTCGAGGATCACGCGCTCGATTCGCCAGACGGCGTCGACTTCGAAGCCCTCGACGACGTGATTGAACGCGGGGACGGGGAGCTTGGCGGCGCGCAGCAGCGCGGCGACGCGGCGTTCGGCCTTGGAGCGGGTGAACGGCTGCTCGACGATGAGGGCGCGGAGGGCAGGTTGACCGGCGCGGCTGGGCGCCCGGTCGATCGTCTCCTCGATCTCGCGTTTTGTGACGAGCTTGTTGATCTGCGCCAGCTCCAGCGCGCTTGCGAGCTCGTGGATGGGCAGGTCGCTTGCGACGTCGAGCAGGGTGCGAGCGGGGCTCGTGATCGGGATGCCTTCCAGGTTGCGAAGATCACCGACAGCAAACGAAGCGGTGCGGTGCGTCCTGATGCCAGCGATAGGCACCGAGACTGTCCGACGAACTGTGTGTGAGGCCGTGGCGACTTGATTGATGGTCGTTGTGGTTAGCCGGGGTAGCGGTCTCCGAAGTGGATCTTCAGGGCGGCGCGTGGTGCGCTCCAGGTGCGGCTTCGTTGCCACTTGGCGTCGGCCTTCATGATCGCCAAGTAGATCAGCTTGGTCGCGGCCTGTTGGTCGGGGAAGTGTCCGTGGGTCTTGATCGCCTTGCGGATCTGGCGGTGAAGCCCCTCGATCGTGTTGGTCGTGTAGACGGCGCGACGCAGCTCCTCGGGCAACGAGAGAAACGGTGTGACGTGCTGCCAGGCGTCGCGCCACGCCCGCACGGTCGCGGGGTAGCGGGCGCCCCACTGCTCGTCGAAGCGCTCGAGCTCGACGAGTGCCTGGTCGGCGTTGGGGGCGGTGTAGATCGGGCGTAGCGCCGAGGCGACCTTCTTGAGGTCGCGGTAGTTGACGTAGCGCAGCGACGCGCGGATGAGATGCACGATGCAGGTCTGCACCCACGCCTGCGGGAACGTCGCCTCGATCGCTTCGGGGAAGCCTTTGAGGCCGTCGACGCAGGCGATCAGGACGTCCTGCACGCCGCGACGGCGCAGGTCGTTGAGGACCGCCAGCCAGAACTTTGCGCCCTCGGTCTCTTGCCACCAGATCCCGAGGACCTCGCGCTCACCGTCGCAGGTGACGCCCAACGCGATGTAGCAGGCGAGGTTGCGTACCGAGCGGTCCTCGCGGACCTTCACGCGCAGCGCGTCGAAGTAGACGATCGGATAGACCTCATCCAGCGGCCTGGTCCGCCACGCCTCGACGTCGGCGAGCACGGCGTCGGTGATGCGGCTGATCGTGTCGCGACCGATCTCGGTGCCATAGAGCTCTGAGAGGTGCGCTGAGATGTCGCAGACGGTCATGCCGCCGGCGTACAGGCCCAGGATCTTGTCGTCCAGACCGGCCAAGCGGGTTTGGCGCTTGGCGACCAGCTGCGGCTCAAAGCTGCTGTCGCGGTCACGCGGCGTCTTGATCTGCACCGGCCCCAGATCGGTCTGCAGCGTCTTCGCAATCGACCCGTTGCGCGTGTTCGAAGCGCTCGGCACGCCACCGGGCGGATGGCCGAGATGCTCGGTCAGCTCAGCCTCCAACGCCGCCTCGACGACCCGGCCGGCGAGCTGCGACAACAGGCCACCTGGGCCCGACAGCTCCTCGGGCCGCAGCCCCTTCACAGCGTCCTCGAGTGCCCCCTCAGGCAGCAAGCCGGCGAGGCGGTCAAAGACCTCCTGCGGCGGCTCATGGCCCTCAGGTTCGGCGCCCGGCTCGGGGCGCCGCTTGGACTTCATGGTGCTCATGGTGATCGATGGATCCCTCCCCCCCCGCCCGGCCACCTCGCCCTACGGGCTCTGCGCTCAGGCCGCGCGCGACACAGCTACCGCGGTCGCTCACCACGACCACACACACTTCACCGGACAGAACGTACGCACACGCCGGTCACCGACGACCGTCACATCGATCGGCCCCGTGGGTTCAGGGCGAAACCCCCAGCACGCCGCGGCAGCGTGACGCGTCAGCACGGACCCCTCCCCACACGCGTACACCCCCGCCACCGAGCGCCCCACGGGCGTCGGTATCGGGCGCGCCCAGACGTATGCCCCATCGAACAGCGGGTGCAGCAGGCCCCGCCGGATCCGCGACCGTATCCCTCCGCGGGCGAGCCCGAGGCGCTGCAACTGCGAGCGCGTGACGATGCCGTGCTGCCGGTCTGCGACCGCGGCGATCGCCTGATCGACGACCACAAGTGACCTCTCTCGCCCGGCGCCCGCGAGATCGGTCAGTACCGCATCACATACGACCAGAAGCGACCGTTCTCGAAACGGCCCAACGACATCGGTCACAGCTGGTCGCAAGAACGGCATCCCCGCGAGCATCCCGCCGCCCCGACCCACCCGACCGCCACCAAGGCCGAATCGCCACACCCACCCCGCAGAGAGGGAACAAACCAAGTCCCTTAGAGATGCCGTTCGTCGACCCAGCCCAGCCGCTACGGTCCCACCCCATGTACGAGACGATCGAGGTCGACAAGCGCGGTGGCGCCGCCACCATCCGCCTCAACCGCCCCGACGCCCTGAACGCCTTCACGTTCGCGCTCGGCGAGGAGCTGCTCGCTGCCGTAAGGACCCTCGCCGAGGACGACACGGTCCGCGCCGTCTGCATCACCGGGGCCGGCCGCGCCTTCTCCTCGGGCGCCGATCTGCGCGACCTCACCGCCCGGCCGCTCACCGACGACGGCCATCTCGACGTCTACACCACGCTGACCACGTGCTACCACCCGATCCTCAGCGCGCTGCGCGAGATGCCCAAGCCCGTGGTCGCGGCGATCAACGGGCCGGCGGCGGGCATCGGCTGCTCGCTGGCGCTGTCGTGCGACCTGCTGATCGCGGCCGAGTCCGCCTACCTGCTGCTCGCCTTCGTGAACATCGGCCTCGTGCCCGACGGCGGCGCGATCGCAATCATCGGCGCACGCGCCGGCGCGGCACGCGCGGCCGAGATGGCGATGCTCGGCGAGCGGATCACCGCCTCGCAGGCGCTGCGCTGGGGGCTCGTCAACACCGTCCTGCCCGATCACGAGTTCGAGCTCGGGGTCACCGCGCTCGTCGACCGGCTCGCCGACGGGCCCACGCGGGCCTACGCGGGAGCCAAGCGCCAGCTCAACGCATGGATGTTCGCGGGCATGGACGAGCAACTCGAGCTCGAAGCGCGCCTGCAGCAGGAGATGGCGGCATCGGAGGACTTCAGCGAGGGCGTCAGCGCGTTCTTGCAGAAGCGCGATGCCTCGTTTCGTGGCGCATAACCACGCGGCCAGCCAAAGGTGGGGACGCGGAGGGATACGCGCTGCATAGAATCCCCGCCGCCTTGGCTCCCGTCCGCCTCCGTAACCGCCGCCGCGTCTTCGCTCTGTCGCTCGGCGCGGCGCTCCTGACGATGCTCGCGCTCGCGACGGGCGCGTCGGCGGACTTCCTCACGCCGGAGTCCGGTGGCTCCTCTAACGCCGACAGCATCGACGCGCTCTACAAGATCATCCTTGGCGTCGCCGTTGTCGTGTTCGTCGGCGTCGAGGGCGTGTTGCTGTACTCGCTCATCAAGTTCCGTGTGCGCAAGGGCGCCGTCCCCGCGCAGATCCGCGGCAACACGAAGCTCGAAGTGGGCTGGACGGCCGGTGCCGCGGCGATCCTCGTCGTGCTGGCGATCGTGACGTTCGTGATGCTCCCCGACATCCGCAACCCGCCCAACTCCGATGCGGACGGCTTCGCCACCGACAGGATCGAGAAGATCTCGGGCCCCGCCGCCTACCAGCCGATCCCGCCCAACGGCCGGGCGCTGGACATCAAGGTCAACGGCCAGCAGTACGTGTGGCGCTATACGTACCCCGACGGCGACAACAACGACCAGAACAACGTGTTCAACTACGAGGAGCTCGTCGTGCCGACGAAGACGACGGTGCGGCTGGAGATCGCCGCCCAGGACGTCGTGCACTCGTGGTGGATCCCGGCGCTCGGCGGCAAGGCCGACGCGGTCCCGGGGCATCTGAACTTCACGTGGTTCAAGATCCCCAAGCCCGGCGTGTTCCGCGGGCAGTGCGCGGAGCTGTGCGGACGCAACCACGCCGACATGGTCGCGTCGGTGCGGGCACTGCCGCCGGCGGAGTTCAAGGCCTGGCTGGACTCCAAGAAGGCCGAGATCGAGGCGGCCGACAAGCTCGCACAGGAGCGCCGTAAGCAGATCGCCGACGAGCAAGCATCCGGCGACGAGGCACCGTAGGGATACCCACGTTCATGGCCGCAACCGAAACCGCTACCCGTACCCCCGAGATCACCGCCCGCAGCGTGCGCCCCGAGCCGCGCGGATGGGTGTCATGGGTGACGACGACCGACCACAAGCGGATCGGGATCCTCTACCTCGTCACGACGTTCGTGTTCTTCATCCTCGGCGGGGTCGAGGCCCTGCTGATGCGCATCCAGCTCGGCGCGCCGAACAACACGTTCCTCGATCCCTCGACGTACAACGCGCTGTTCACGCTGCATGGCACGACGATGGTCTTCCTGTTCGTCGTGCCGATCATGGCGGGCTTCGGCAACTATTTCCTGCCGCTCATGATCGGGGCGCGGGACATGGCGTTCCCGAAGCTCAACGCCCTGTCGTACTGGTTGCTGCTGATGGGCGGGATCGTCTTCTACGTCTCGCTGTTCTTCAGCCCGCCCGAGGCAGGCTGGACCTCGTATGCGCCGTTGAGCTCCGAGGCCTTCTCGATGAACGGCGGGATCGACGCGTGGATCTTCCTCATCCACCTCACCGGCATCTCCTCGCTGATCGGCGCGATCAACTTCTACGCGACGATCGTCAACATGCGCGCGCCCGGCATGGGCTGGGGCCGCCTGCCGCTGTTCGTCTGGTCGCTGCTCGTCTACGCGATCCTGCTGATCCTCGCGCTGCCCGTGATCGCCGGCGCCGTGACGCTGCTGCTCACCGACAGACACTTCGGCACGGGGTTCTTCGACCAGAGCCAGGGTGGCGATCCGATGCTGTGGCAACACCTGTTCTGGTTCTTCGGCCACCCCGAGGTCTACATCATGATCCTGCCGGGCTTCGGGATCATCTCCGAGGTCCTGCCGGTCTTCGCGCGCAAGCCGATCTTCGGCTACAAGGCGATCGCGGCCGCGACCGTCGTGATCGCATTCCTCGCGCTGCTCGTGTGGGCGCACCACATGTTCACGACGCCGAGCGCCACGGTCGTGCTCGTGTTCTTCATGATCAGCTCCTTCTTGATCGCGATCCCGACCGGGGTGAAGATCTTCAACTGGGTCGCGACGCTCTGGCGCGGGACCGTGGAGTTCACGGCGTCGCTGCTGTTCGCCGTCGGTTTCATCTCGGTCTTCCTGATCGGCGGGATCACCGGCGTGTTCCTCGCCGTCTTCCCGGTCGACTGGCAGCTTCAGGACACGTACTTCGTCGTCGCGCACCTGCACTACGTGCTCGTCGGCGGCTCGGTCTTCGCGATCTTCGCCGGGATCTACTACTGGTTCCCGAAGATGACCGGCCGGATGCTGGGAGAGGGCATGGGCAAGTGGTCCTTCGCGCTCATGTACCTCGGCATCAACGTGACGTTCCTCATCCAGCACACGATCGGCATGGACGGCATGCCGCGGCGCGTCTATGAGTACCCGGACATCGGCCACCTCGCGACCTACAACCTCATCTCGACGGTCGGGTCGTTCATCCTGGCCGCCGGCGTCGGGCTCACGGTGATCAACGTCGTGCGGTCGCTGAAGAAGGGCGTCGTGGCGGGACCCGATCCGTGGAAGGGCAACACGCTCGAGTGGTTCACGCCCTCGCCCCCGCCTCAGAACAACTTCGACATCGTCCCGCGCGTGCGCTCGGTCGAGCCGATGAAGGACATCCGCCGCCAGGTCGCCAAGCAGACCGAACGGGGCCTGGGCCCCGACAGCGGTGGCGGGGCCGCACCTGAACCCGAACCGGCCCTGCGGTCCTGATGGAGGCCTCCGGAGTCACACCCGCCGCGCTGCCGGTACCCCTCGGCGGCACGCGCCAGGTGATCGCCGACTATGTCGAGCTGACGAAGCCGAAGGTCCAGTCGCTGCTGCTGCTCACGACGGTCTGCACGATGCTCGTCGCCGGCGAGCCGTCGATCGGGCTCATCCTGCTCACGGTGATCGGCGGCTACCTCGCGGCCGGCGGCGCGGGCGCCGTGAACCACTACTTCGACCGCGACATCGACGCGCAGATGGCGCGCACGGCCAACCGCCCGGTCCCGGCGGGGCGGGTCTCGCCGCGCGCCGCGCTCATCTACGGCTGCATCCTCGCGTTCCTGTCGTTCGTCCTGCTGTGGAGCACCGTGAACCTCCTCGCCGCCGCGCTGGCGTTCTCGGGCTTCCTCGGCTACGTCTTCGTCTACACGGTCTGGCTCAAGCGCCGCACGCCGCAGAACATCGTCATCGGGGGCGCCGCCGGCGCCGTGCCGCCACTCGTCGGCTGGGCGGCCGTGACCGGCGAGCTGGCGGGCATGCCGCTGTACCTCTTCGCCATCGTCTTCTTCTGGACGCCGCCGCACTTCTGGGCGCTGTCGCTGCTCATGAAGGACGAGTACGCGCGCGTGGGCGTGCCGATGCTGCCTGTCGTGCGCGGCGAGCGCGAGACGCGCAAGCAGATCCTGCTCTACGCCATCCTGCTCTACGCGGTGACCCAGCTGCCGTTCTGCGCCGGCGGGCTGGGCACGATCTACCTCGTCGCGTCGTTCGTCCTCGGCGCGATGTTCATCAGCGGCGCCGTGGTCCTGTACCGCCGCGCCGACCGCCGCACGGCCCTGCAGCTCTACCTCTTCTCGCTCGCGTACCTCGCGGCGCTGTTCGGCGCGATGGTCCTCGACGCCAAGCTCTAAGCTCCCGCCACGCCATGGATCAGAAGCTCGCCCGCAAGAACCTCCGCTCCGGCCTTCTCTGCGCCGTCGTCATCTTCTTCATGTTCGGGATGACGTTCGTGGCCTCTGCCATCTACGTCTCATGAGCACGTCAGAGGCTCAGGCGCCGCCCGCCGCAGGCGAGGAGATCCATCTCCCCGGTCCGAGCCTGCAGCCGGTCCTGCTCGCCGTCGGCATCACGATCGCGCTCGTCGGGGTCACGCTCGGACGGTTTCTGCTCGTCGCCGGCCTCATCCTCACGGTGTCGGTCATCGTGCGCTGGGTCCTCGATGCCCGGCGCGAGATGTCGCACCTGCCCGAGGACCTCGACGCTCAGTAGAGGGCACTCGCCCGATTTCCGGCGCGACCGTCGCCTGATTTCGCTACAAACAGAGCGGCGGCGCGCCAGCTTGGCCCCCTCGATGACGTCTGGGCGCATCCCCGCGTGGGTACAACCCCGTATCACTGCCATGGAGATCTCCGTTCAACGTCCAGCCACCGTCCGTCACCGCACGAGCCTCTTCCGTGACGCCGTGGCGATCGTCGAGACCGAATTCGGCTCTGACCTGTCCCTCGACGAGATTGCTCGCCGAGTGGCATCGTCGCGCCGCCAGCTCCAGCGCTCGTACGCCGAAATCGGCAAGACGACGTTCCGTGAGCATCTGACCGCCGTCCGCATGGAGCGAGCAGCCGAGTTGCTCGCGACCCGCGGCCTGACCGTGCGCGAGGTCGCGCGGCGCGTCGGCTATCGCCAGCCCGCGCAGTTCGCCAAGGCGTTCAGGCGCCGCCACGGGCTGGCGCCGTCGGCGTTCCGTGACATGCGGCGCTATCGCCCCGAAACACGCGCCGCTGCCTGACCTAGCGCCCCCCGAGGGGCGCAGCATGTAACGCTCCGCACGAGGTCTGCGCGGCCGCCGAGCGGCCTCGCGCCCGGCCGCGGTCGGCGGGGGTCGCTGACGGTGCCGTTCCGCGCTCGCACCCCATAGGATGCCGGGCCGCATGCCAAGGGAACGAGGGCGCCAGGAGCGCACGCCGGTGGTGTGGATGCTGATCCACGGTGTCATCGCGTCGGCGATCGGGATCGGCGCGGCCATCGCCATCGAGTGGTTCCCCGAGCAGGGATCCACGCAGGCCAAGACCGTCGACACGGTCTGGGACGTCATGCTCATCGCCTCGGTACCGATCTTCGTGGCCGTCACGATCATCGTGCTGTTCAGCGTCGTGAACTTCCGCATGCGGCCCGGCGAGGAAAGCCTCGACGGCCCGCCGATCCACGGCAACACGAAGCTCGAGGTCTACTGGACCGCCGGCCCGGCGATCATCCTCGTCGCGCTGTGCACCTTCTCGTACATCGAGTTGCGCAACCTCGAGGAGCCCCAGCCCAACGAGACGCGCGTCAACGTCACCGGGCAGCAGTTCACGTGGACGTTCGAGTACCCGCAGGCGGGCGGCAAGCCGATCAAGTCCTCACAGCTCGTGCTGCCGATCGACAAGCCGGTGAAGTTCATCGTGCGCTCGCCCGACGTCCTGCATGACTTCTGGGTCCCGGCGTTCCGGATGAAGATCGACGCCGTGCCCGGCATCGAGACCTCCTACCGCATCACGCCGGCACGCCTGGGCACGTATCCGGTCGTGTGCGCGGAGCTCTGCGGCCTCGGGCACTCCGTCATGCGCAACACGGCGCGCGTCGTCACCACCGCGGACTACAACGCGTGGATCGCCGAGCAGAAGGCCCCGGCCGGGGGCACGGCCTCGGGCGAGAAGCCGGACGGCAAGAAGCTGTTCGCCGACGGCAACGGCACGGCGCAGGCGTGCGGCAGCTGCCACACGCTCGCCGATGCCGGCACCAGCGGCGCGACGGGCCCGGATCTCGACAAGGTGCTGAAGGGACAGGACGCTGCGGCCATCAAGGCCTCGATCACCGACCCGAGCGCGAACCTCACCGCGGGCTTCGACGACCTCATGCCCAAGGATTACGACGGTACCCTCTCGGCCGAGGAGATCGACGCCTTGGTCGCGTACCTCAGCGAGGTGGCGGCGCAGTGAGCAACACGATGAGGAGTTCGTAGATGGTCGCGAAGTTCAGAGGACCGGGGATGTACAGGGCCGCGCTGCACACCGTCTTCGGTATCGCGCTCGCGTACCTGATCATCATCGCGATGCGGTCCTGGTACGACCTGGACCCGCTGATCAAGACGCACGCGATCCTCGAACTCGCGCTCTTCCTCGCGCCGCTCGGCTTCCTCATCGGTCTCGGGGCGTTCGACTACTGGTTCTACTGGGCGGCGGGCAAGAAGAGCCGCCCCGAGGACCACTCGGGCCACGGCGCGCACTCCTGGCGCGACTACTTCAAGGTCAACACCGACCACAAGGTCATCGGCATCCAGTACGTCGTGACCTCGTTCTTCTTCTTCTTCGTCGGCGGCCTGTTCGCGATGCTCATGCGTGCCGAGCTCGCGCAGCCGGGGCGCCAATTCGTCGACCCGAACACGTTCAACGGCCTGTTCAGCGTCCACGCGTCGCTGCTGATCTTCCTGTTCATCATCCCCGTGTTCGCCGGGCTGGCGAACTACGTGCTGCCGCTCATGATCGGCGCGCCGGACATGGCGTTCCCGCGCCTGAACGCGCTGTCGTTCTGGATGCTGCCGCTCGCCGGGATCATGATGCTGCTGTCGTTCTTCGCGCCCGGCGGCTCGTTTGCCAGCGGCTGGACGGCGTACGCACCGTTAGCGGTCACCGCGCCAGAGGGGCAGGTGTTCTTCACGATCGGGGTGCAGTTCGCCGGTGCGTCGTCGATCGCGACCGCGCTGAACTTCCTCGTGACGATCATCACCATGCGTGCGCCGGGGATGAGCTTCTTCCGGTTGCCGCTGCTCGTCTGGGCCAACTTCTCGACGTCGCTGCTCGTCGTCATCGCGACGCCGTTCATCGCCGTGTCGCAGTTCTTCGTGCTCTTCGACCGAAGTCTCGGCTTCAACTTCTTCGACCCGGTACAGGGCGGTGATGTGCTCATGTACCAGCACGTTTTCTGGTTCTACTCGCACCCCGCGGTGTACATCATGATGCTGCCCGGGTTCGGGATCATCTCGGAGATCCTGGCGGTGAAATCCCGCAAGCCGATCTTCGGCTACCGGATGATGGCCTTCTCCCTGCTGGCGATCGTCGTGCTGGGCTTCACGGTCTGGGCGCACCACATGTTCGTCTCGGGCATGCAGCCGTGGATCCGGATCCCGATGATGATCACGACGGCGATCATCGCCGTGCCGACCGGCATCAAGATCTTCTCGTGGCTGGCGACGCTGTGGCGAGGGGTGCTGCACCTCGACACGCCGATGCTGTTCGCGCTCGGCTTTTTGACGATGTTCACCCTCGGCGGGATCTCGGGGGTGGTGCTCGCGATGCTGCCCGTGACGATCCACGTCAGCGACACGTACTTCATCGTCGCCCACATCCACTACGTGCTCTTCGGCGGATCGCTGTTCACGATCTTCGCCGGGGTCTACTACTGGTTCCCGAAGATGACGGGCCGGATGTACGACGAGAAGCTCGGCAAGCTGCACTTCTGGACGACGTTCATCTTCTTCAACGCGACGTTCGCGCCGATGCACGTCATCGGCGTCCAGGGCATGCCGCGGCGCGTCGCCGACTACGCCGAGCAGTGGGCCGGCTGGAACCTCGCGATCTCGATCATGAGCTTCTTCCTCGGCCTCAGCGCGCTCGTCTTCGCCTACAACATGGTCGCCTCGTGGCGTGGCGGACCGCACGCGGAGTCCAACCCGTGGCGTGCGCTGACGCTCGAGTGGCAAGTGACCTCGCCGCCACCGATCTTCAACTTCGACGCGATCCCGACCGTCGTCGGCGGGCCGTACGAGTACGGCGTGCCCGGCGCGGTGCACGGCGTGCTGAAGGGCGGCGCGGAGGTGCCGCAGCCAGCCGGCGCGACGGCGTCCGCGGGCGCGGGCGCGGGCGCAGGCGGCGGCGGACGACCAGGCGACTCCTCAACCGAGCACTCGAAGGAGTAGTCGCCGAATGCACCACATCCTCGTTGTCGCCAACCAGACGATCGCCGGAGCCAAGCTCCTCGGTCTCGTCAAGGAGCGCGCGCAGCAGCCCGAGACGACGTTCACGCTCGTCGTCCCGATGACGCGCCCGCGCTCGGGCTACGTCATCTATGACGACGCGGTGCGCGACTCCGCGCAGGTGCGCCTGGACCTCACGCTCTCCTACCTGCGCGGCGAAGGCGTCGTGGCCAGCGGCGAGCTCGGCGACGACGATCCGTACACGGCGACGCTCGACGCGATCGACGAGTACCGCCCCGACGAGGTCATCATCTCCACCCTTCCGCAGGCGTCATCGGGCTGGCTGCGGCGCGACCTCATCGAGCGCATCCAGGATGCGGCGCAGGCGCCGGTCACCCACGTCGTCTCCGACATGGACGCCGAGGGCCTGCCGTTCGAGGTCACGCTCGTCGTGGCGAACGTGACCGCGGGTCGCGGCGTACTGCGCGCGCGGATGAACGAGATCGCGGCCGAGTCCGACGACATGCTGTTCGTCGTCGTCGTGCCGCAGGGCGCCGGCGACGGGCGTGCGGCGGCCGTGGCACGCGCGCGCCTGGGCAACACGCTGGATCGCATGCGCCGTGAGGGGCTGCGCGTCGCCGGGATGATCGGCGACCCCGATCCATACACGGCGACGATGAACGCGCTGCAGTTCTACCGCGTGTCGCGGGTCATCATCTCGACGCTGCCGGTCACCAAGTCGGGCTGGATGCGCGCCGACCTCATCTCACGGGTGCGCAAGGCCGCGAACATCGAGGTCGAGCACGTCGTGGCCGAGCCTAGGGTCGAGACCACCTGATGGAGGCCGCGGGCATCAGCTCCGGGGTCGCGCTCGAGCACCACGACGACGAGCACCACGAGCACCACGGGCCGCCGCCCGCGAACCGCAGCTCGCGCATCTCGCCGCAGATCCTCGGGATGCTGCTTTTCATCATCTCGGAGATCATGGTCTTCGGGGCCTTCTTCACGGCCTACTTCTTCATCCGGCTCGTGGCGGAGGGCCATCGCTGGTTCCCGTTCGACGGCTTCGAGCTTCCGGTCGCGATCGCTGGCGTGAACACCGCGATCCTGCTCAGCTCGTCGCTGAGCATGCACTGGGCGCAGACGTCGATCAAGAACGGCAACCGGGCGGGCCTGAAGGCGGGCATGTTGCTCACCACGCTGCTCGGCCTCACGTTCCTGATCATTCAGATCAACGAGTACGTGCACATCGGCTTCTCGCCGCAGGATCACGCGCAGGGCACGATCTTCTACGGCCTCACCGGCCTGCACGGCGCCCACGTCTTCGTCGGGTTGTCGCTGCTGGTGATGGTCACGGTGCGCGCGTTCCGCGGGCACTTCTCGCCCGAGCACCACCACGGCGTCGAGGTGCCGGGCATCTACTGGCACTTCGTCGATGTCATGTGGGTCATCGTCTACACCGCCATCTACATCATCTAACCGTCGCACCGGTGCGTCCGCCCTGGGAATCGGAGGAAGCGGCGTTCGCCTTCCTCCTGTACGTGCTCGCGGTGTGTGCCGTGATCGTCGTGCTCGTGCTGCTCATTCGCGCGATCTTTTGAGGCTCCCCCGGCCCCGCGCTTCACGCCGCGGTGCCATCGCCGCCGCCGTGGCGGCACCGTGGGCGGTCTGGGCGCTCGTGCGCGGCTTCGGGCTGGACGCCGGCCATCCGCTCGTGGGCGCGATCGCCTTCACGCCCTACGCGGCCGCCACGGCGCTCGTGCCGCTCGTGCTGGCGCTCGTGCTGCGCACATGGATCGTGGCCGGCGTCGCGCTGGCGGCCGCGCTCGCGCTCGCGCTCGCCGTGCTGCCGCGCGCGATCGACGGCCCGCACCTGGCTGGGCCGCACGATCCCGGGCGCCGCGTAGTCGTCATGACGTCCAACCAGCTCTTCGGTCGCGCGGCTGCGCGCAGCATCGTGCGGCTCGTGCGCGAGCACCGCGTCGATGTCCTGAGCCTGCAGGAGCTGACACCCGATGCCGTGCAGCGACTCGACGCGGCCGGCATCCGGCAGCTCCTGCCGGGGCGCGTGCTCGATCCTCGACCGACGGCGCGGGGCTCGGGCCTCATGGCCCGTGCGCCCCTCCGCCGCGTGACCGCGACCGGGCCGGGTGTGTTCGCGCAGCCGGAGGCCGCTGTGAGCCTCCCTGACGGCAGCGCGCTGCGCCTGAAGGTCGTGCACCCGATTCCCCCGATCACGCGCTCAGCGGCCGCGTCTTGGCGAGAGACGCTGCGGGGCCTGCCCGGGCCTCGCGCGGGTGCGGTTGCGCGCCTGCTGCTCGGCGACTTCAACGCCACGCTCGATCACCGCGAGATGCGGCGCGTGCTGGATCGCGGCTTCTACGACGCTGCGGACGCGACGGGCGACGGGCTGCGCGCGACCTGGCCCGTGAACCGGCGGCGGCCGATGATCACGATCGACCACGTCCTCGTGCCGCTGGCGATCGGCACACGCAAGCTGAGCGTCCACGACGTGCCCGGCAGCGATCACCGCGCGGTGATCGCCGAGCTCGTGCTGCCTACTTGACGGTGAGCGTGCCTTCCATGCCAGCCTCACGGTGCCCGGCGATCGTGCAGAAGTACGTGTACTTGCCGGCCTTGACGTCGACCGAGATTGACGACGTGCCGCCGTCCTGCACGGTCTCGCCCTTCTCGTTGATGCCGCCGCCCTCGAGCGCGATGTCGTGCGGGATCGAGGCGTCGTTCTTCGAATCGATCTCCAGCGACCCGGCGGGCGCCGTGGCGATCTTCGTGATGTAAGCGAGCTGGCCGTTGGGATCGGCGGGCAGCAGGAGCTTGCCGTCCTTGGCGGCGACGGGCTTGCCGGCCCCCGCTGCCGGGACGGCGACCGCGAGCAGGCCCTCGTCCTTGCCGGGCAGCGCCACGCTGGCGGCGACGTATGCGGCGACGTCCTCGGCGAGCTTGCCCTTCACGAGGTTCGCCGGCATGTAGGCCGGGTTGCTCTTCGGCAGGACCGCCGGATGGATGATCTGGCTGTGCACGGCGCCGCGGATGGTGCCGCGGCCGAAGCCATCGTTGAGGGCCTGGCGGAAGGCCTCGTCGAGGTTCGGTCCCTGGGTGCCCTTCGCGTTGGCGCGCGCGAGCGTGTGGCACGAGCTGCACTTCTGCGCGAACGCCTTCTTGCCGGCGACGAGGTCGGCGTTCTCGGGCACGTCATCGCTGCTACACGCGGTCAGTCCGGCGGCGAACGTGCCGCACACGACGACAGCCAGAACGCGCGCGATG
Source organism: uncultured Actinomycetes bacterium (assembly GCA_963705315.1). Taxonomy (GTDB): domain Bacteria; phylum Actinomycetota; class Thermoleophilia; order Solirubrobacterales; family Solirubrobacteraceae; genus CADCVQ01. Next base: position 1,511,670 of record OY970068.1, on the reverse strand, counting down.
TGGGTCCGATGAGCCATGGGCAGCGCGGGACTCTATCCCAGCGGGGCGACAGGCGACGAGGTGCCGGTTCTGGGTGGATCGCTTGCTAGGGTTGCGCTCGTGGAAGCCGCCCAGCGCTATCGGATGCGCATCCCCAGCACGGGTCGCGAGATCATCCGAGCGGCCGAGCCCGGTCGCGTGTACGTCGATCGCGACAGCGGCGAGGAGCTTGAGATCGTCGGCAGGGTGCTGCCGCTCGCGCCCTCGCAGTCGCGGCTGCCGTGGGCGGTCGAGTATCTGCGCTTCTGCTCGTGGTGCGACCAGCTCGCGCAGCGCGATCTCAACGACTGCCCGACATGCGGGCGGCGAATGGAACCGATCGGCTGAAGTGGAGCCGGCGATCCGCCTGCGCCCCGTCACCCTGATCGCCGTGCTGGCCCTGTCCGCGGGCCTCGGCGCCTGCGGTTCTGACGACGAGATCTCGAGCGCGATCCCGCGCACGACGCCCGATCTGACGATCCCGACGGCCACGACGGACTCGCCGAACACGGACACGACGGACACGACGTCGACGACGTCGACGACCACGACGTCCACCACCGGCGGCGCCGCCCCACCGGCTGCCGCTCCGCCCGCAGCGGCGCCACCAGCCGCGCCGCAGGGCTCGTCGACGACGGGCGGCGCGTCACCCTCGGGTCAGTCGACGACCGGCGGCGCGCAGGCCGGCGGCGGCGAGTTCGAGAACTTCTGCTCCCAGAACCCCGGAGCTTGTTAGCGGGTCAGGCGCCTGAGGGTCGGAGGCTTATGACGGATGTCGGGAGGCTACGACGCGCCCGCGCGCGAACACGCGCCCAGAGGACGACGTCACTTCGTCGGATTTGGGATGAACGTCGCGCTGTAGGCAAGACGGGCTGTCTTGTAGAGGCAGCGGAACGAGGCCTTTTTCTTCTTGCCGACCATCGCCGACTGCGTCCCGGTGTCGCCGCACGCGTCCCTGCCGCGGCTCGAGCGCCACGACGTGTCCTGGCCGAGCGCGACCTGCAGGGCGGGCGCCCACGTCGGCACGGTGAGCCCGATGTAGTAGCCCTTCTTGATCGACAGGGTCCTGATCAGCGGGAACTGCACGACCTCGCCGAAGTAGTTCGTCAGCGTCTGCAGCGGCGCCTTGGCGGTGACGGTCTGCACAAGCTTGGCGCCCGGCTTGAGGACGACGACCGCGGCCTGCGGCGCGCCGCCGAGCCGGTCGTTGAAGAACGCCGTCTGCTTCGGGCCGGGATTGCCCAGCGACAGGCTCCACGCGACGATGCGACCGTCGGCGGGGGCGCGGTACAGCGCGCGATCCGGGCCGACCTTCGCCTGATAGCCGGTGGTGCGGCTGATGGCCTGGCAGCCGCCTGGACAGCTGCCCTTGACGGCATCGGTCATCAGCCCGATCTCGGTAATTCGGGCCGAAGCGGCGGTCGGCACGAGCAGCGCTCCGCAGAGCGCGAGCAGGGCTGATGTCAGTGCGGTGCGATGGCGTGTCATGTGCTGGATTGAACACCAGCAGGCGGCGAATAGTCGCGGTCCGACGACGAAACAAGTTGCACGAGCAATAGGATCGATCACATCGCAGTGATCGAGGCCATCGGACTGGAGCGGGAGTTCAAGGGCGGCATCAAGGCCGTCGACGGGATCGATCTCGAGGTCGCGCCGGGCGAGGTCTACGGCTTCCTCGGCCCCAACGGCGCCGGCAAGACGACCACCGTGCGGATGCTCGTCACGCTCTTGCGCCCGACGGGCGGGCGCGCGACGGTCGCCGGTTTCGACGTCGCCGACGACCCCGACGCCGTGCGGGCGCGAATCGGCGTCGCGCTCCAGGAGGCGGCGCTCGATCCGCTCATGACCGGCACCGAGCTCATGGAGCTTCAGGCGACGCTGCACGGGCTGCCCGCCGAATCGGTGCGGGAGCGCAGCGCGGATCTCATCTCGCGCGTCGGGCTCGCGCAGGCCGCCGAGCGCCGGGTCGGCACGTACTCGGGCGGCATGCGCCGCCGTTTGGATCTCGCGATGGCGCTCATCCACGAGCCGGAGGTGCTCTTCCTCGACGAGCCGACCACGGGCCTTGACCCGACATCGCGCCTCACGCTCTGGGACGAGATCCGCCGGCTGCGCGACGAGGGCACGACCGTCTTCCTCACGACGCAGTACCTCGAGGAGGCAGATCAGCTCGCCGACCGGCTCGGGATCATCTCCGCGGGCAAGATCGTCGCGAGCGGCACCCCGGCGGCGCTGAAGGCCGAGGTCGGCCGCCCGCATCTGGACCTCGTGCTGGCCGACGGCTCGAACCTGCCCGCGGCGCGCGAGCTCGTGACGCGCTTCGGCGACCATCGCCCCCCGACCGAGGGCTGTCACCTGTCGATCAGCCTCGAGCACGGCGCGAAGGACATCGCGCCGATCCTGCGCGCACTGGACGACGCAGGCTTCGAGGTTGCCGAGCTCGAGCTCAAGCAGCCGACGCTCGACGACGTCTTTCTTGAGAAGACCGGTGAGCATCTCGAGGGCGCGGAGGAGCCCGAGCCGGCTGCGGCCCTCGGGGAGCTTGCGTGAGGCGGTCGGTCGTCGCCCTCGCGCGGCGGGCGCTGCGCAACCAGTTCCGCAAGCCGCAGTACGTCGCTCCCCTCGTCATCTTCCCGACGCTCTTCCTGGCGGTCAACGTCGGCGGGCTGGAGCGGACGACGTCGCTGCCGGGGTTTCCCGAGGTCGCCGGCTTCCTCGACTATCAGCTCGCCGGCGCGCTGTTGCAGTCGCTGCTGCTCGGCGGAGTCAGCGTCGGGATCGCCGTCGCGCTCGACATCGAGGGCGGCTTCTTTGACCGCATCGTCTCCTCCCCCGCGCCGCGCGTCGCGATCGTGCTCGGGCGCGTGCTGGCCGCCGGCGTCGTCGCGATCGCCCAGGTCACGTACTTCCTCGTGCTCGGACTCGTCTTCGGTGCGTCGATCCAGGGCGGGCTGCCCGGCGTGCTGTACATCTACGTCATCGGCATGATCGCCGGCACCGGCTTCGGTGCGATCGGCGTCCTGATCGCGCTGCGGGCCCGCAACGCGTCGACCGTGCAGGGCATCTTCCCGCTCGTCTTCGTGATCCTGTTCGTCTCGTCGGCGTTCTTTCCGGAGAACCTGCTGTCGCCGCCGGCCGACGTGCTGGCGGCCTACAACCCGCTTTCCTACATCGTCGAGGGCCTGCGCGCCCCGATCGTCTTCGCCAACGAGCCGGCGCCGGTGCTCGAAGGGATCGCGGCCGCCGCGGGTGTCGCGATCGTGATGACCTGGCTCTCGGTGCTCGCGCTGCGCGGGCGGTTGGGTAGGGCATGAACGACGCTCCGCGCATGATCGGGGCGCTGACGCGCCGCGGGCTCAACGAAATCCTGCGCGTGCCGGGTGGCGCGATCCCGGGCGTGCTCGCGCCCACGATCTTCATGCTCGGGCTCTCGGCGGTCTTCGGTCAGGCGTCGAACCTGAGCGGCTATGAGGGCGTCGACTTCCGGACGTTCATCGTGCCCGTCGGGTTGCTCCAGGGCGCGGGCTTTACCGGTGCCGCCACCGGGGTGAACCTCGCGCGCGACATCGAGCGCGGCTGGTTTGATCGGCTGCTGCTGTCGCCGACGCCGCGCTCGGTGCTGCTGGCCGGGATCGTCGCCTCGGCGAGCCTGCGCGCGCTGCTGCCGGCAACGTTCCTGCTGATCGTGGCGTTCAGCATCGGCGTCGACGTCCCCACGCTGCTCGGGCTCGGGATCGCGCTCGTGCTCGTCATGGGCCTAGCGGCGACGATGGCCTGCTACGCGATCCTCATCGCGCTGCGCTTCCGCACCCAGCAGGCGGCGCCGCTCATGCAGGTCGGCTCGTTCATCGCCGTGCTGTTCACGACGGCCTATGCCCCGCGCGAGCTGCTGTCGGGCTGGCTGGGGACGATCGCCCACCTCAACCCGGTGACGCACGTGCTCGAAGGCGCGCGCCAGGGCTTCGTCGGCGACGTGACATGGGCGGACACCTGGCCGGCCTTCGTGTCGCTCGGCGTGCTGATGCTCGTGCTGGGTGCGCTGGCGGTGCGGGGGATGCGGCGGGAGGGGTATTAGGGGCTCTTGCCGCGGCTCACGAAACAGCATCGATAAAGGAACGAGCGATCGTGGCGGCTTCGGCCGTGTGAGCGGGTCGTCGCGGGGGGTGTGGTTCAAAACGTCCATATAGAGGACGTTTTGAACCCAACCCCTCACCGGCGCCGCCTCGCGACGCTCCGGGCCAAGGAACCCGCATCGTTTATCGATGCTGTTTCGGAAACCGCGCGGCCGGCCGGAAAAACTCAGCGCAACCGGAACAGCCGCGTCGTCGGCGCCGCCGGGGCGGTGTCGACGCAGCTCGTGCGATCGCAGCCCGGGCGGGTGGACTCGACCCCGAGACGGACGCGACGCGGGTCGCCGAGCGATGCCGGGGTGATCCGGATGATGACGCTGCGGTTGGACTTCGTGCGCGAGACCGAGAGGTTGGCGACCCGCGCCGGAAGGCCGGGCCCGTCCTGCTTGAACACGCGACCGCGCAGCGCGCTCTTGGAGCGCGCGGTCACGCAGGCGAGTCGGTCGGGCGCCTGGGCTGCCGGATCGGCGTCGGTCGCCGTCCAGATACGCACGCAGAACGAGCCGGGCGGTCCGGAGCTTGCGAGCAGGTCCGCCGGCTTCACCCTGCCGGCGAACGTCACCGCCACCCGCAGGCGCTTCTTGGTGTCGACGCTGAGCTTCACGCGCTGTAGGTCGAGCTTGCCGGACACGTCCCCCTTGGCGTCCGGGACGAGCCGCGCCTTGGAGGGCGCGGCCGCGACGGTCGGCACCGCCAGCGCAAGCGCTGTCGCTGTCAACGAGCCGAGGCCGAGCAGGCGTCCGGGAGACCACATGGGTGCAGCATGACGAACGCGGCGCCGGGAATCGACCGGTTGGGCGCTAGCTTGCGAGCTGGGCGCCGGCCGCGGCGATGTCGTCCATGTCACCGGGGGCGGGAATCCATGGCAATTTCAGGGGGTCCTCGGCGTAGCGCGGGATGACATGCATGTGGAAGTGAAGGACCGTCTGCCAAGCGGCTGCGCCGCTGGAGTTCAGGAGGTTCACGCCGTCGGCACCGAGCCGGTCGCGCGCCTTGGCCGCGACGCGCTGCGCCGTCGCGACGACCGCCGCGAGGTCCTCGGGATCGATCGCGTGCAGGTCGGCGGCGTGCTCGCGTGGAATCACCAGGGCATGGCCGCGAGTCGCGGGGCTGATGTCCAAGAACGCAAGCGTGCGATCGTCCTCGTCGACGATCGTCGCCGGCAGTTCTCCGGCGACGATCTTGCAGAAGATGCAGTCCTCGGCCATCGCGCTGCGAAGCGTACGCCACGCCCGCGCAGCCGGGCGACGGACCGCCTCTCTGGGCTGCGGGAGATCGCCGGCTGGCTGCTGCTGAGCTTCGCGGCGGCCGTCGTCGCCGCCGGGCTGGGGCTCGTCGCCTACGCGGCGTTCGCACTGCCCGGGCACCTGGACGGCTCGCCCAGCGACCACGGCCTCGCCGCGCGCGGCGCGCAGCTCATCTGCGCCCTCGCCGTGCCGGTCGCCGCTCTCGTCGCCGCATGGATGTCCGACGCCGCGATCCGCCTGCCCGGACGCCGCGAGCGCGCGCCGTCGCTGCGCTGGCCAATGCTCGCGCTCGCCGTAGCGGGACTCGCGTTCGCCGCTTGGGCGGTCCTGTACTTCGGCTGATCAGCGGGTGAGGTGCCCCGCGACGTCCCAGGTCCACAGCTCGACGACGTGGCCGTCGGGATCGTCGAGGTAGATCGCGCGACCCGCACCGGGGAACGCGTGCTCGGTCACCGCGGCGCCGCGCTGCGCGAGCGTGGCGAGCGCGCCGTCGTACGCGTCCTCGGGCAACTGCATCGCGAAGTGCACGTGGACGCCGCCGCGGCCACCGAACAAGCCGAGCTGCGGACGCCAGAGGCCGATCCGCGTGCGGTCCCCGGCCATGACCCAGATCGCCTCGCGATCGGGCCAGCGCTCGACGACGGGCAGGCCCAGGAGGCCGGAATAGAACCGCTCGGAGGCCTCGAGGTCGGCGACCTCGAGGACGAGCTCGCTGACCCCGGTCACCGGGATCTCGCTCACGCCGACCCCGCGGCGTGCAGCCGCGAGGCCAGCTGCACCGCCTCCTCGCGCGTGTGGACGTCCCCGGTGTAGTGCGCCTCGTCGATCGCCGCGAGCAGCCGTCCGATCTCGGGACCCGTCGGTATTCCCAGCTCGGCGGCGAGCCGGTCGCCGGGCACGAGCGGCGCGCGCGCGCCCTCGGCGCGCCAGGCCAGCGCCGCCGGCAGCAGCTCGCGCGCGAGCTCGACGTGCTTGGCGATCGCCTCCTGCGCCTTGCGGCCGCGCGTGGCCAGGCGATCGGCGACCGACAGCAGCGTGACGTCGACCTCGACCGGCTCGGTCGTACGCAGGTAGCCGTAGAGCGCGCGCGGCGACACCGGCATCTCGTGGACGAGGAAGCCCAGCCGCAGGTGGTTGCGCACGAGTGCCGCGACGTGCGCCTTGAGCTTCTCGCTCGTGCGCAGCCGGGTCAGGATGTCGCGGGCGAGCTCGGCGCCCGCGCGGTCGTGGCCGTAGAAGGTTGGCGAGCCGTCGTCGCGGTGGCCGAGCGTCGTCGGCTTCGCGGCGTCGTGCAGGAGCGCGCCGAGCCGCATCGCGCCCGCGCGATCGAGCTCGTCGGCGAGCGGCTCGGCGAGCAGATCGCGCACGCCCGCGGCGTGCTGTTCGCCGAGCACGGCGCCCGGGTCGGCCTGCAGCGCGATCGTCTGCTCGAGCACCTCCAGCGTGTGGTCATGGACGTCGGCGTGGTGGTAGCGGTTCTGCTCGATCCCGCGCAGCGCCTGAAGCTCGGGCAGCACGGCCGCCGTGACGCCGAGGTCGTCCATGAGCGCCAGCCCGGCGAGGGTGGCGTTGCCGGTGAGGATCCGCTTGAACTCGGCGAAGACGCGCTCCTGCGCGACGCCGGCGACGGCGGGCGCCTGCTCGCGCGCGAGCGCGACCGTGCCCGGCTCGGGCTTCAGCCCCAGTTCGCCCGCCAGCCGGACGAGTCGCAGGGCTCGCAGCGGGTCGTCGGCGAACGAGCGCGGGCCAACGGCGCGCAGGCGCCCGGCGGCCAGATCGCCCGCCCCTCCGTGCGGGTCGACGCGCTCCCCGCCGGCGAGCGGCTCGGCGATCGCGTTGATGGTGAAGTCGCGCAGCGCGAGGTCGCCCTCGATGCCAGCGCCGCGCAGCGGGCTGAGGTCCGCCTGCCAGGAGCGGTCGCGCGCGAGCACGCGCCAGGCGCCGAACTCGTCGGACAGCTCGAACGACGGCCCGCGCACGGCGCGCGCGAGGGCGCGCGCGGCCTCGCCGACGTCGCCGTCCACGACGAAATCGAGGTCGCTCGTCGGGCGGTCCAGCAGCCGGTCGCGCACGGCGCCGCCGACGAGCCATGCCGGCCGGTCGGCCAGCGACCGGCGCGCCGCCTCGAGCGCAGATTCGGTCAAGCCGGCTCCCCGTCGCGGTGATAGGAGCGTGGCACGCGCGGCAGCAGCCCGCACGTGACCTCGTAGTTGATCGTGTCCAGGCGCCGCGCGACCTCCTCGGCGGTGATCCGGTCCTCGCCCTGAGCGCCGATCAGCACGACCTCGTCGCCGGCGGACACGGCCGGAGGGGTTCCCGCGTCGACCGTGACGTTGTCCATGCTCACGGTCCCGACGAGCGCGCGCCGCACGCCGCCGATGAGCAGCTCGGCGTTGTTGGTCAGCGCACGCCGCACGCCGTCGCCGTAGCCGATCGGCACGGTCGCGAGGTGCGTGGCCTGCGTCGCGACGAAGCGCCGGCCGTAGCCCGCGCTCTCCCCCACGTCCACCGCCTTGACGGTCGCCACGTAGGACTCGAGCGCGAGCGCCGGCTCAAGCTCGCGCTCCGCGGGATCCTCTGCGAACGGGTCGAGCCCGTAGATCGCCAGGCCGACGCGGACCATGTCGAAGTGGGCGGCGCGATCGCGGAGCGTCGCGGCGCTGTTGGCCGCGTGCACGGCGATCTGCGGGTGGGCGCGGCGCAGCGGCTCCGCCCAGGCGCGGAAGCGCTGAAGCTGCTCGGAGAAGAAGGCGTCGCCACGCTCGTCGGCGGTGGCGAAGTGCGTCATCGCCCCGGCGAGGCGGACGTTGTCGGCCGACGCGGCAGCTTCGGCGACGCGCGTCGCCTGCCCCGGGTCACGCGTGCCCAGCCGCCCCATCCCGGTGTCGAGCTTGACGTGCACCGCACCGCCGCCGCGCTCGGCGACCGACGCGACGAAGTCCTGCTCCCACGCCACGACGTCGGCGCCGGCGTCGAGCGCCACGCCGAGCTCGGACGGCGAGAGCGCGCCCATGACAAGGATCGGCACGTCGACGCCCTCGGCGCGCAGCGTGGCCGCCTCGTGCGCCGCGGCGACCGCGAGCCACGTCGCCCCGCCCGCAAGCGCCGCCCGCGCCGCCGGAACGATGCCGTGCCCGTAGGCGTCGGCCTTCACGACCGCGCACAGGCTGACGCCGTCGGCGAGCTCGCGACGCAGCCGTTCGACGTTGCGTTCGATCGCCGCGAGGTTCACGCGAGCGACGGCGCGGGTCATGGTCATTTCACTGAGGCTACCCCGGCGGTCTCGCCGTCGGCCGCGCGCGGGAGCGCGGCGATGACGTCGCTGGCGATGAGGCCGTCGGCGCCGATCTGCTCGCTCGCCAGGCACCCCGCGGCGGCGTGGCGGCGCACGCCCGCGCACGCGGCAACGAACGGATCCAGGCGCCGGGCGAGCAGCGCGCCGATGATCCCGCTCAGCACGTCGCCGGTGCCCGCCGTCGCCAGGCCGGGCGCGCTGAGGTCGTTGATCGCCGCCACGCCGTCGGGTCGCGCGACGATCGTGTCGTCGCCCTTGAGCACGACGATCGCGTTCGCCGCCTTGGCGGCCGCGCGCGCGCAGGCCAGCCGGTGCGCGCTGACGTCCTCGCTCGTCGTGTCCAGCAGCCGCGCGAGCTCGCCGGCGTGCGGGGTCAGGATCGTCGGCGCGCGTCGCTCGGCGAGGCTCGCCAGCGCGCCGGCGTGCGCGTTGAGGCCGTCGGCGTCGAGCAGGAGCGGGACGGCTGCCCGCGCGGCGACGGCGCGCGCGAACGCGAAGGTCTTCTCCGCGCGGCCGGCCCCGGGCCCGAGCACGAGCGCGCCGGCGCGATCGGCGGCCTCGAGCGCTGCCTTGACGCCGCTCGGGAGAAACCCGCCGGCGGCATCGGGCACGCCGCGGGTCATGACCTCGAGCAGCCGCGCCTCGAAGATCGGCTCAAGCGATCGGGGAACGACGGCGGTGACGTAACCGGCGCCGGCGCGCATCGCGGCGCTGGCGGCCAGGCACGGCGCGCCGGTCAGCCCGCGCGATCCGCCCACGACGACGACGTGTCCGGAGGTGAACTTCGTGCCGGGCGCGTCGCGGTGCGGCACGAGCCCGTGGACCCGGCCGGTGATGAGCCCGGTGGTCGGCGTCTCCGAAGCGCCGTCAGGAATCCCGATCTTGATGACGTGCAGCTCGCCGGTGAGCTGCTTGCCGGGAGAGATCCAGTGACCGGGCTTCGCCGCCTGGAAGGTCGCGGTCGCGGTCGCGTGGATGCAGGCGCGCGCCGCCGCGCCCGTGGATGCGTCCACCCCGCTGGCGATGTCGGCCGCCACGACGGGGGCCTCGAGGACGGCGATCGCCTCGATCGCGTCCTTCGCGAGATCGCGCGGCTCGCCGTCGAAGCCCGTGCCGAAGATCGCATCGACGATCACTGCCGCCTCGCCGAGCGCAGCGGGCACGAACGGCTCGTGCGCGCCGAACAGCCGCCGCAGGTTCTCCGCGGCGTCGCCTTTGTACTCGTCGGGCCCGGCGAGCAGGAGCACGCGCACCTTGCGCCCCATCGCGCGCAGCAGGCGACCCGCGACGAATCCGTCGCCGCCGTTGTTGCCCTTGCCGCAGACGACTACGACCGGCCCGCGCGGCACCACCTGGTCGACGAGCACGGCCAGTCCGGAGCCCGCGCGCTCCATGAGGTCCAGGCCGGCGATGCCGCGCTCCTCGATCGCCCAGCGATCGATCGCGCGCATCTGCTCCGCGTCGTAGAGCGGGTCCAGCCAGTCGGGAAGGCCGCGCGCGCTCACCGCACGAGCGCGACGGCGCCCGCCGTGATCTTCGAGTGCGTCAGCGAGACGTCGACGTCTACGCCGAGCGCCGCGAGCTTCCCGTGCAGCGCGACGTGCGTCTGCGCGCCCTCGCCGACGACCTCGATGTCCTGATGGCTGAAGCCATCCAGGCGCAGCGCCTTCGCGACGGCCTCCTTCGCGCAGAAGCGCGCTGCGAGGTGCTGCCCGGGCCGCGCGCGCCGCTCGGCGTATGCCCGCTCGCCGTCGGTGAACAGCCGCAGCGCCAATCCCGGCCGGCGCTCGAGCGCCTGCTCCATCCGCTCGATCTCCAGCAGGTCGATCCCGACGGACATGACGGCATCGTAGACCCGCGCGCAGACCGCGCCATTCTGCGCGGTAGACTCGCGATCGAGGGAGCGAACTTGCGGGTCACATACGCGGCCAACCATCGATCAGGCGCTCGGGCCCTCGGATGAGGTGCTCGTGCGGCTGTGAGCGCGAGGTCGGGCTGCGCAACCGGCGCGCCAACGCCCGCGCCAACACGGCCAAGATGCTCGTCGAGGAGATGGAGAGCTTCGCCTTCAGCGAGGACGCCGACGAGTACCGGCGCGCCTATCTGTTCGAAGGCATCAGCTGGCGCAACCAGTACACGCGCGTCGTCCACGACGAGCTCACGCGAAAGCAGATCCGCGACGAGATCAGATACGCGGCCTGGCTCACCGGCGCTCAGCGCGCGGTCGAGGAGGCGCGCCGCGAGCGCAAGGACGGGCGCGCGCCGGCGCCGCGGCCAGCGGCTTCCGCCGAGCAGGCGGCGCCGCAGATCCCGCGGCGCCCCGCGCCCGCCGAGACGCGCCCAGCGGTGAAGCTTGCGGCGCCGGACGCGGACGTCATCGGGGATTCCGAGGAGCTCGCCGCACGCATCAGGGAGACCCTCGGCGATCGCGACGACGTGACCGAGGGTGAGATCTACGGCACCACCGGCTGGCTGGTCAACGGCAACATCGCCTGTGGCGCCCTGGGCGACAAGCTGCTGGTCCGGGTGGATCTCGGCGAACGCGACCGCATCCTGGCCGAGGAGCACGTGCGGCCCCTCCAGCGCAAGGGGCGCGTCGTGCGCGGGTTCGTCACCATCGACGCGGACGGGATCGCCGACGACGCCGAGCTCGCCCGCTGGATCGACATGGCCGCCGGCTACGCCGCGTGGCTTCCCCCCAGGTGACGGCGCTGATCAGCGTCTAGTACAGAACGCGCACAGGATCCGGACACGCGGTGGCTAGCGTCGCGGCGCATGCTGGCCGCGCGCCACCGAGCGCTGAACGCCGCCGTCGTTCTCGCCCTCCTGGCCTCCGGGCTCGCGTTCGTGTGGGTCACGTGGGGCCAGTTGTTTGCGGGCGACCCCGACATCGACTGCGACAGCCGCGTCTTCCCGACCTTCCGGTGGCGGATGGAGGTGCGGACGGCGCCGTACAACGAGGAATGGACGCGTCAGGCCGCGCGCGACGTCGTGCGCTGCGAGCTCGTGATGGGCAAGACCAGGCCGGGTGGAGGGGCAAACGACCTGCACGACAACCGTGCTCCTTGACGTGTCCAGCCGGTTATGGTCGCCGCGTGCCCTTCGTGCTGGCGATCGTGTTCTTCATCGCCGCGGCGGCGGTGGTCGTCGTCGCCGCGAGAAGCAGCGTCACGAACAGGTGGGCGCTGATGGGCAGCATCGTCCTGGCCGCGGTGCTGATGGGAGTCTGGGCGGTCGCGTACTTCGTGAGCAACAGCTAGGAGATCCGGCGGGCCAACGTCACCGCACCGACCCAACCGGCGATGACAGTGACCGCACTCTCCGTTGAGAGTCAGCCCGCCGGCAGCCCGAGAACCAGCAACAGCCGTCGGACGACACCGCCTAGAAACCCGGCCGACTCGGCCAGTGGCGGCGCTGTGGTTGTGTGGCCTAGGTAGCCGTACGGCGGGCTCGTGCTGCGACGCTTGCCCGTGAAGCGTGGCGGGGTGAGCAGTCGCAGCTTGCACGGGGATGCCGTGGAGCATGTCGGACCGTCGTCCGCATCGCGAGGCGGTCTGCCGATGAGCGCGTACAGCGTGCCATCGCCGCGCGTGATCCGCGCTGCACGGTCTTGACGCGGGCTACGGTGAGGCGCATGCGACGGGCATCGACTCGGACGATGTATGACCGCGCGTGGTAGCAGGCGGAGTCTGTTTCTGTGAAGTAGACGCGGTCGCCGTCGACGACGGGGGACTTCAACGTGATTCATGTCGGGGCTGTCACCGTCGGGGCATGCCTCTTCGACGTGCCCGAACGCGACTGCCGAGCTGTGCGTGTCGGAGAGCCTCACGACTCGCACCTCGTGCGCGTCGTCCATTGAGTCCGGGCCGCCGCCCGACCAGAGATAGGCCAGCCGTCGCGCACCGAGGTCGATCGCAGCGATACGGCCGAATGGCGCGTCCTCGCCCGTGCAACTGTTCGGCTTGCGGCAGGGACCGACCGAACCGAAGCCGAGCCTGCGCACAGTCGGTGTGCCCGCAGTGAACAGGTATACCTGCGCGACATCGGCGTTACGGCCGGGCACGCAGCGTGAGAAGGCGATCCGCCCGCGCCACATCGACGGGGTCGTGTCCGAGGCTCCCGCTTTGGCCGGTACGCCCGGATCGCGTTCCACACCGGTCTGCAGGTCAACGGCGCGCACCCGGCAGTTCAGCGATTTCTGCACATCCGCACACCGCGAAAATGTGGCGACCGGGCGACCACCGGCGTCGCCGCCGAGGTCCACGTCAAACGCGTAGGCGTTCGGCGCTATGGCGGGCGTCGCGATCTGCCCATCGTGCAGCGTCGTCAGATGCCATCCGTCAGTCCGTTGCACGCTCCATGCCAGCACCCGCCGTACGCGCACACCGGCGCGTCGGCGCGCAGCGTTGCCACCGTCCGCGAGGCCGACGCGCCAGGCGCTGCAGCCAGAGCGACAAACACACCGCATCCAGCCGGAACCAGGTACGCGCACCGTCCGCGCGGCGAGGTCGAGCCGTTGTTCAGCATCCGATCGTGGCGAGTTGGGCGCTGCACTTGGTACCACACTCCCCGGGACATACGCTTATAACGCCGCCGCCCAGCCAAAGGAGCGCGCGGATGTCGAGACGGCAGGCACGACGGGCTGCGCCTTCGCGCGATCAGGCGCGTTCCGGCGTGCAAGGCCCGATTGAATGGCGTCGCGCAGCCGCACGCGGCGAGCCGGCCTGCGCATCGAGGGGATCGAGGGCCGCGGCGCGATCGGCGACAGCGTCGCGCGAGCGGGCGATCACGACGGCGACGGACGCGACGACCTGCTCATCAGTGACCGCGGAGCGGCACACCCCCTGCTATCGCCGCGCGCCGGCACTCCCGCGCGATCGCGATGCGTCGCGTGGGACCGCGCGCACTCCGGCTCGCCGGCCCCCGCGGCGAAGCATCGTTCGGCGAGCGGCTCACCATCTCGCGGACCTCGACGGCGACGAACGCCGCGAGCTGCTCATCAGCGCCCCCACCTGCGGGCCTCACGCGACAGGAGCGGTGTACCTCGCCTTCTCGCGCGCCCTCCAACCCCGCTCTCAGTGAAAAGTGATCACCGTCGGCACGCGCGAGAACACGGGGGAGGACGAGCCGAGCGCCAGAAGCAGCGCGCCATGCCCGACAGACGCTGACGCGTCGCGCGACACGACCGTTCCGCAAACGCCCGCGACAAGCGATCGTGTCGAGCTAAGCGCGCATAGCGACCACTCAGGCGACACGACGCTCACCGGCGACGCGCCCGCCGCTCCGCTCCGCGCGGACGCCGCCACAAGGAAGCGCTGCCCACGCCTGCGACCCGCTGCAGACGCACCACGGACGCACAGCGCGGCGCCCGAACACGCGCGCGTGTCCGTAGGCCGGTGCGCGTGGGAGGGGACCGGCGAGGAACTCGGTCCGAAGGACCCGAGACGGTCCCCTGCCATCCGCACCGGTCTCCCACGCCGCCGGCCCCGCTGCGGACAGCGTCGACTACTCCACCGTGACGGTCTTCGCCAGATTGCGCGGCTGATCCACGTTCAGCCCGCGCTTGCGGGCCACGTAGTAGGCGAAGAGCTGGAGCGGGATCACCGCGAGCAGCGGCTGGAGCATCCAGTCGGTGCGCGGGACGTAGATGACCTCCTCGGCGACCGCCTCGAGCCGGTCGTCGCCCTCGGTCGCGATCGCGATGACGTGGGCGCCGCGGGCGCGGACCTCCTGGATGTTGGAGATCATCTTGTCGAGGATCGGCATGTCCGTCGCGACGCAGACGACCGGCGTGTTCTCGTCCAGCAGCGCGATCGGGCCGTGCTTCATCTCGCCGCCCGCGTAGGCGTCGGTGGCGATGTAGGAGATCTCCTTGAGCTTCAGCGCGCCCTCGAGCGCGACGGCGCGGCCGACGTGGCGACCGAGGTACAGGTAGAACTCGGAGCCGGCGTGGCGCTCGGCGATCTCGGCGATCGAGCCGTCCAGTGCGGCTACGAGCTCGGTGATCCGTGCCGGCAGCTGGCGGATGTCCGCGATGAGCTCGGCGATGCGCGCGGCGGGCAGCGTCCCGCGCAGCTCGGCCAGGCGCAGCGCGAGGAGGTACATCGCGGCGACCTGGCACACGAACGTCTTCGTGGCCGCAACCGAGATCTCCAGGCCGGCGCGCGTGTAGAGGACGCCGTCGGAATCGCGCGTCGCCTGCGAGCCGACGACGTTCGTGCACGCCAGCACGCGCGCGCCGCGGTCGCGCGCCAGGCGCATCGCGGCAAGCGTGTCCGCCGTCTCCCCCGACTGCGTGATCCCGACGACGAGCTCGCGCTCGGAGATGATCGGGTTGCGGTAGCGCCATTCGGAGGCGACGTCCATGTCGACGGGGATCCGCGCCCACTCCTCGATCGCGTAACGCCCGATGAGCCCGGCGTGAAACGAGGTTCCCGCGGCGAGGATGAGCACGCGGTCGACGTCGCGCAGCAGTTTCTCGTCGAGCTCTGCCTCGCCGAGGTCGACGCCGTCGTCGCGGATCGTGCGGTCGGCGATCGTCTCCGCGACGGCATCCGCCTGCTCGTGGATCTCCTTGAGCATGAACGTCTCGTAGCCGCCCTTCTCGGCGGTCGACTCGTCCCAGTCCACCCGCGTGACCTCGCGCTCGATCGGCGTACCGTCGGGGGAGAGAAAGTCCACCCCGTCGGGGCGGACGACGACGATCTCCTCGTTCTCGATGTACTGCACGTCACGCGTGTGCGCGAGGAACGCGGGAATCGCCGAGGCGACGAACTGCTCGCCGTCGCCGCGGCCGATGATGAGCGGGCACTCCTTGCGGGCGCCGACGAGCGTGTCGGGCTCCGCGGCGCACATGGCGACGAACGCGTAGTGGCCCTCGAGCTCGGCGTACGCGGCGCGGACGGCCTCGACGAGGCTCCCCAGCGCCATGTGATGGGAGATGAGGTGCGCGATGACCTCCGAGTCGGTCTCCGACGTGAAGACCGCGCCCATGTCGGTAAGCCGGCGCTTGAGCGCGAGGTAGTTCTCGACGATCCCGTTGACCGCCACGTGCACGCTGTCGGTCGTGTCGAAGTGCGGGTGCGCGTTGTCCTCGGTGACGCGGCCGTGCGTCGCCCAGCGCGTATGGCCGATCCCGCTCGACGCGGGTGGAGCGACGGTCGCGACCGACGCTCCGCCGGCGGCGAGCGCGGCGGCATCGGACGCCTCGACCGCGGCACGCAGCCGGCTCAGGTTGCCGACGGCGCGAACGGACTCGATCGAGCCGTCCTCGACGAGCACCGAGACGCCAGCGGAGTCATACCCGCGGTACTCGAGCTTCTCCAGGCCGGCGAGGAGGATCTCCTGCACGGGCCGGCCACCGACGTATCCGACGATTCCACACATGCGTAGAAGGGTACGGCCCGGCGGCGCCAACTCCTCTGGCCCAATGGCCAGAAGGTGATGTCAGCGCGCGGCGCCCTCGGCGCTCTCGACGATCGCCACGAGCCGCGCGCAGACGGCATCGGTCTCCTCCGCGCTCGGCGCCTCGACCATCACGCGGACGAG
This sequence comes from uncultured Actinomycetes bacterium, assembly GCA_963705315.1. Lineage (GTDB taxonomy): Bacteria > Actinomycetota > Thermoleophilia > Solirubrobacterales > Solirubrobacteraceae > CADCVQ01. The sequence goes on along the minus strand of OY970068.1, from coordinate 1,495,432 downwards.
TTGCTCGGTGCCGGACGGGCGCACGAGCACGCGCCCGCGGCCCTCCAGCGCGGCCGACTCGCGGTCGGTCGCCGCCGCCAGCTCCGCGCTCGCCATCGCGGCGTCTCGGTCGGCGACGCGAACGTTCACGAGCCGCTGCGGCAGCTTCTGCATGACGCCGCGCTCGGCGAGATCGCCGCCCGCGAGCGCCTCGAGCGTCAGCAGCGCGCTCGCGATTCCGTCCCCGGATGGCACGAAGCCCATGTCGATGATGTGCCCGGACTGCTCGCCGCCGAGCGCCCAGCCCCTCTCGCGCAGCTCCTCGAGCACGTAGCGGTCGCCGACCTTCGCCGCGACGACCTCGATGCCGGCGTCGCGCATCGCCGTGTGAAAGCCGTAATTCGTCATCACGGTGACGACGACGCCGCCCCCGACGAGGCGATCCTGCGAGCGCAGGTGCAGCGCGGCGAGGGCGATCAGCTCGTCGCCGTCGACGATCTCTCCGTTGCGGTCGACGGCGAGCATGCGGTCGCCGTCACCGTCGAAGGCGAAGCCGGCGTCGTGACCGCCCGCGCGGACGACTTCCACGAGCCGCTCCATGTGCGTCGATCCGCAGCCGTCGTTGATATTGCGCCCGTCGGGCGCGTCGGCGAGCACGGTGATCGTCGCGCCCAGGCGGCGGAAGATCTCCGGCGCGGCGCGGTGCGTCGCGCCGTGCGCGCAGTCCAGCGCGACGCTGCGACCGCTGAGATCGAGCCCGGCGAAGCGCTCGTGCAGCGCGCGTAGGTAGTCCTCGAGCGTGCCGTGCAGCTCGCGGATGCTGCCCATCCGCGACGGCGGACCGGCGTCGCCGGCGTCCATCCGTGCCTCGATCGCGGCCTCGGTGGCGTCGGAGAGCTTGAACGAATCGCGGCCGAAGAACTTGATGCCGTTGTCCTCGTAGGGGTTGTGCGAGGCGGAGATGACCGCCGCGAGGTCGAGCTCGTAGCGCTGCACGAGCAGCGGCGCCGCCGGCGTGCTCAGAACGCCGCCGAGCAGCACCTCGCCGCCCGCGGCGGCGATGCCCGCCGCGAGCGCCGACTCGAGCATCTGCCCCGACTCGCGCGTGTCGCGGATGACGAGCACGCGCGGGTGCTCGCCGCCGACCTCGAGCGTCGCCGCCTTGCCGAGCGCCAGCGCGAGCTCCGCCGTCAGCACGGTCCCGGCGGCGCCGCGCACACCGTCGGTGCCGAACAGGCGCCGTGCGTCGGACACCGTCGACTTCGCGGCCTCTCCCGCGCTCAAGGGGGCTCCTCTAACGCTTGGAGAACTGCGGCTTCTTGCGGGCCTTCTTCAGGCCGGCCTTCTTGCGTTCCTTCGCGCGCGAATCACGCGTCAAAAAGCCGCGGCGCTTGAGCTCGCCACGCAGGTTCGGGTCGGCTTCCAGCAGCGCGCGGGAAATCCCGTGGCGCAGCGCGCCGGCCTGGGCGCTGACGCCGCCACCGTGCATCCGCGCGACGACGTCCATGCGCTCCTCGTAGCCGACGGCTTCGAGCGGCTGGCGGATGTTGCGGCCCAGCGCGGGGCGCGGGAAGTACTCGTCGAGCGCCTTGCCGTTGATGAGGTACGCGCCGGTGCCCGGACGCAGGATGACGCGGGCGACCGCGGTCTTGCGCTTCCCGGTCGCGCGGTAGCGCGCGCCGGCGGCGAGATCGATCATCGCCGCGACGGGCATCTCGTCCGCGCGGTCCTGCTCGGCGGCTGCGGCCTCTGCGTCGAGCTCGTCGTCGTCCAGGCCGGCGAGCGGATCGGCGCCCTCGGCGACGATGTCGACCTCGAGGTCGGCGCCGGGGATCGCGGGCTTCTCGCGCGGCGCGACCGGCTCGTCGTCCTCGTCGGCGGCTGCTTCGGGCGCAGCGGCCGCCTCGGGCGCGGCGGGCGTCTCGGCGGCCGGCTCGGCTGGTGCCTCCTCGGGCGCAGGTTCTGCGGGCGCCTCGGCTACCGGCTCAGCGGGGGTCTCGGCGGCCTCCGGCGGAGGCTCCACGGCCGGAACGTCGGCGCCGGCGTCCTGCTCGTCGGCCGGGGAGTCCTCGGGGGTCTCGTCGATCACTTGGAGAGAAGCTCCATGGGTTGCGGTTTCTGAGCCTGGTGCGGATGTTCCGGACCGGCATAGATCTTCAGCTTCGTCAGCTGCTTGCGCGCGAGCCGGTTGCGGGGGAGCATGCCCTTGACGGCGAGCCGGATGACCTCTTCGGGCCGCCGGTCGAGCATCTCCTGCAACGTGCGCGACTTCAGCCCGCCGGGATATCCCGAGTGGCGGTAGTACTTCTTGGCGGCGCGCTTGTTGCCCGTCACGGAGATCTTCTCCGCGTTGACGACGACGACGAAGTCGCCCGTGTCGACGTGCGGCGTGTAAGCGGGCTTGCGCTTTCCGCGCAGCGCGTCGGCGATTTGCGTTGCGAGGCGGCCGAGCGTCTGCCCGGTGGCATCGACGACGAGCCAGTTGCGCTCGCGGTCATTGGCGTTGGCTACGTAGGTTTTCATGGCGTCAAAAGGCCACGCGGGAGCCGCGCGGCGACCGTGAAGCATAGGGAATCGAAAACGGGCACGAAAAATCGGCGATATGTCAACCTCCCGCCGCGCGATCCACTAGGGTTTCGCGGCGAGGAGAAGGCCGAGTCCGTCGCTCGTAACGGCGGAACGGGGGACCCATCGGTCCGCACGTGAGTGCGGGCTGTGGGGCGAATCCGGCTTGGAAGCCGGTAGCGCGGACCTTGACCGTGCGAGCCCGTCAGCTAACCCCGTAGGCCACCAACAAGGGAGCTGATCGAGCTGAAGCGGACGGTCGTCGTGCTGGCATGCGGTTTCGGGCTTGGCATTGCGTCCACGACCCCTGCCCTCGCGGCCGGTACCGGGAACGGCGGGGCCTACTCCTCGGTCCGCGCGAAGATCACCTCCGTGCAGTGCCTCGCGGGCTGCTCGGGCTTTGAGTCGGCCAAGACCGGCAGCGTCGTGCGCGTGCGCGGCAGCGCGATGGACCAGGTGGCGAAGATCGTCTTCCTCGGCCGCAAGGGCGCAGCCGACGACGTCAAGGCGAAGGTGTCGCGACGCACGGCGAGCCTCGTCGAGGTCGTAGTGCCAGCGAATGCCTCGAGCGGCCGGCTGCGCGCCATCAATGCAGACGGCCTGCGCTCGCGGGCGAGCAAGGCCACGATCGCGATCAAGCTCAGCGGGTCGGGGACGCTCGACGCGCGGGTCACCGGCCAGCGCGTGTTCCTCGGCGCGTCGCGCAAGGCGCAGCTCGACGTGCTCGCCCAGAAGCCGGTCAGCGTCTCGGTCACGCTCACGCGGCTCGCCGACGGCGCCGTCGTCGGCGGCTGGCAGCTCGGGGCGATCATCCCGGGCGTCGTGCATTCGCTGAGCTGGGACGGGACGTTCGCCGGCGCCGTCCAGCCCATCGGCCGCTACGAGTTTGCCGTCATGGCGTCCGGCGCGGGCTATCAGGCCGCGTCCCTCAACCCCGTCGCGACCGGGGTGTTCGACCTCGTCGACCACAAGTTCCCGGTCCGCGGCAAGCACAACTACGGTCAGAGCATGGCCGCCTTTGGCGCCGGCCGCGGCGGGCATTCCCACCAGGGCCACGACGTCTTCGCGAAGTGCGGCACGCCGCTCGTGGCCGCGCGCGGCGGCGTCGTGAAGCTCAACAAGTTCCAGAGCGCCGCGGGCAACTACCTCGTCATCGATGCCGACGGCACCGACGTCGACTACGTCTACATGCACCTGCGCGAGCGCTCGCCGGTGAAGAAGGGCACGCACGTGGGGACCGGGCAGCTCATCGGCCGCGTCGGCGACACCGGCCGTGCCAACGGCTGCCACCTGCACTTCGAGATGTGGGACGCGCCCGGCTGGTACACCGGCGGCAAGCCGTTCGACCCGCTGCCGTTCTTGAAGGCCTGGGACAAGTACTCCTGAGCGCCGCAGCCGTGCCGGTCGACGAACTGCATCGATTAGAGGAAGAAGGTGCGGGCCGGCGGGGGGCTCGCGAGGCCGCCGCAGCGGGTCTGCCTGATCGGGCTGGTTTGAGACCGCGTATATCGCGGTCTTCGTCCATCTCGGTGCCGAAGTTGCTGCCCATCGCGCTGCCATGGCGACACGAGCGAATCCCTGCGGCCGGCAGTCCGGCCGCGGATGTCGAAGTTGCTGCCATGGCACTGCACAGGCGACACGAACCTGCCCCGCCCGCGCTGAGCTACAACTGACACGATCGCCCGCCGAAGCCGCCCACCAGCGCCCGCGTGTTCGCCCTCAGCGCACCCAGGTACGTCGCGCCCGCCGAGCCCTCGGCCCCGAGCGTGTCGGCGTAGAGGTTGGGCCCGACCTTCGCGCCGGACTCCCGGGCGATCGCTTCGGTGAGCTTGCGGCTGACCGAGCTCTCGGCGAAGACCGTCGTCACCTGCTCCGCGCGGATCGTGCGGGCGAGCCGCGCGACCTCCCCCGCAGACGCCTGCGCCTGCGTCGACAGCGCCGGGATGACCGTACCGACGACCGTGATGCCGTAGCGGTCGGCGAAGTAGCCAAGCGCGTCATGATCGGTGACGAGCTTGCGATCCCGCCGCGGGACCCTGTCGATGCATGCCCGGATCGCGGCGTCGAGTGACCGCAGCCGCTGCAGGTACGCCGCAGCATTCGCTGTGTACGCCGCCCGCCCGCCCGGATCGGCGGCGATCAGCGCGTCGCGGATGCCCCGCACGGCGATCTCGCCGTTGCGCGGGTCCTGCCACCAGTGCGGATCGACCTCGCCCGGCAGCCGGCGGGTCCGCATGGCATCGATGAGCGTCACGACGGCCGCCTCGCTGCCGGCGTTGCTCAGGACGTCGCCGAGCCACTCGTCGAGATCGCCCCCCGAGCGCAGCACGACCGCAGCTTCGGCGACCGCCTTGACATCGCTCGGGCGCGGCTCGTACTCGTGCGGGTCGGAGTTCGGCTTGATGATCTGGGTGACCCGCGCGCGGTCACCCGCGACCGCGCGTGCGAGGTCGCCGACCTGGGTCGTGGTGGCGACGATGCTCGGCCCGCCGCGATCGGTCGTGGTCGCGTCGTCCGCGCACGCCCCGAGCGCCATCGTGGCGAGTACGGCCACGGCGAGGACGACGACAGGGCGAGCACGCGACATCGCGCTCGACCCTAGCAGCAGTTGATAACTGTTCTCGTTAGTGCGAGGCGGCCGGCGCGGCCTCGGCCGGCTTGTCCGGACGCGCGCTGGCTTCGTCGCCGCCCACCGCGACGGCGGCCTTGGCGGTTACGAGGTGGTACAGGATCAGGACTTGCACGATGGCCAGCGACTCGGAGCGGTGCACCTCGTCGCCGACGGTGAACTCGCCGAGGCGCTCGGTGCGCAGGTGGCTGGCGAACTGCATCTTCTGCCAGATGGCCTCTTCGATCTCCGCGCCGCGGTCGCGGTCCACGCCACCGGGAACGAACAGCGAGCGATCGCCGCCCGAGTCCTCGTTGAGCGTGATGCCGTCGTCGCCGTTGTCGCCGATGACGACCGAGAGGTCCGGGTGCGGCAGGCCCTCTTTCAGGGTGAGCACGGCGTCGAGGTGGTCGTCGTCGCTGTCATCGTCATTGGGCTGGAAGCAGACGACGATGTCGGCGTAGCGCACCTGGGGCCGGATGTAGGACTCCGAATCGGGCTCGCGCTTGCGCATCTCCTCGTCGACCTGCTCCTCGGTGTAGCCGCGCTTGGAGGTGTCGCGCTTGATCTTCCAGGCGCGCCGCATCTCCTCGGGCGGCTTGAGGTACACGCGCACGTCGTAGGCGTCGCTCAGTTCCTCGGTGTGGTAGCCGAGCAGGCCCTCGATGACGACGAAGCGCTTGGGCTCGATGTACTCGGGCGGGCCGAACGTGCCGTCGTCGTGCTGGTAGACGGGCTTGAGGATCGGCTCGCCGTTACGTAGGTGCGTGATGTGCTGCGCGATGATGTCGATGTAGTTGCAGTCGGGATCGAGCGGCGTGATACCGAGTTCGGCGCGCTGCGCGCGGTCGTACTTGTGGTAATCGTCGGTCCCGATGTGGGTAACCGCGTCCTTGCCCAGAATCTCGACGAGGCCCTTCGTGATCGTCGTCTTTCCGCTTGCGGAATCGCCGACAACGCCGAGGATGATGGGACGGGCCATGTGCTCCTTCATTTGTTCGCCTGCGAGGTCGGGGAAAGATAGCGGTCGGCAGCCGCCCAGGCATTCCCAGCGGCGATGTTTCTGAGCGTGCTTCGATGCCCGATGTGACTGTCGATGTGACCTTCGAGGAGCGCTACTGGTACCCCGACGACGGCGCGATCATCTGGCTGTCGGGCTACCAGTTCGTCGACCCCGTGACCGGCGCGTTCGTGGCGCGCGACGCGCCCGCACTCGCCGCGGCGCGGTTGCGCGTTTCTCATGTCGCCGGGTCGGCGCGTCATCACGCCGCCGCGCTCCAGTCAGATGACGCGGCGCCCGGGCGCCCGCTTGAACTGCGGCGCGATCGCGCAAACGAACACGACGCCAACGCGATCGCCGTGCACATCGCCAGCGGCGAACAGCTCGGGTGGGTTCCGCGACCCGACGCCGAGGAGCTCGCGCCGGAGCTCGATCGCGGCGGCGCCTGGGCGACGGTCGTGCTGCGCGAGCTGCGCGCCTCACCGCGCGATCCGCGCGCAGGACTGACGATGCTGCTCGCGCCGGGCGACAGGATCGACCTGAGGCTGCACGACCGGCGCGCACCGCGACGATCGTGACCGGTGGCGCTCGGACGCGAGCGCGCGAGATCAGCCATCACACCGGTGGCATACCCGCCACCGGTGTGACCGAACCAACAACTAGGCGGCGTCGAGCACGAGCCCGCCACCGGACGGCTGCTCGGCGACGTCGGTGCGGCGCGGGCGGATGAGCCACGCGGCGGCCACGGCGCCCGCCAGGGCCAGCAGCGCGCCCGCGGCCGCCGCCTGGTGCAGGCCGTCGACGTACGCGCCGGGCGCGCCGCCGCCGAGCGCCGCCTCGGCCGGCACGAGCGCGCCCAGCGCCGCGACGCCGACGGCGACGCCCGCCTGTCGGAACGTGTCGTTGACGCCGGCGGCGAGGCCGCTCATGTCCATCTCGACCGAGCCGAGCGCGACGGCGCTGACGGCCGGGTTGAACATGCCGGTGCCGATGCAGGCGACGATGACGCCGGGCAGGACCGCGGTCCACGACGAGTTCTCGCCCGCGAGCATCATGAGGGCCATGCCCCCCGAGACGAGGACGAGCCCGGCCGAGATGAGCGTGCCGGGGTGGACACGCGCACCGATCGTCGCCGTCGCGCCCGAGACGAAGAACATGATGATCGTCCCCGGCACGTAGACGAGACCCGCCTGCACCGCCGATAGCCCCAGCACCTGCTGGAGGTACAGCGTCATGTAGAGGAAGATCGCGAAGAACGAGGCCGAGATCGCGAACGCCGCGAGCTGCGCGCCGGTGAAGTCGGGCCGGCGGAAGAGGCCGAGCGGGAACATCGGCTCGCGCACCCGCATCTCGACGAGGACGAACCCGACGAGCAGCACGGCGGCGCCGCCGAGCTCGGCGACGATCTCCGTGCTCGTCCAGCCCGCGTCGTTGCCGTGCAGCAGCGCGAGCACGAGCAGGAACAGACCGCCGGCGAGCGTCGCCTGACCCGCCCAGTCGATCCGGCGTGCGCGCGGATCACGCGACTCCTGGACGTACTTCCGGGTGATCGCCAGGCAGGCAATCCCGATCGGGATGTTGATGAGGAAGATCCACTCCCAGTCCAAACCGCTCGTGAGCGCGCCGCCGACGAGCGGGCCGACGGCGAACGACGCTCCGATGGTCGCGCCATACGCTGCGAGCGCCTTCGTGCGCTCAGCGGGCTCGGGGAACGCGTGCGCGAGCAGCGCGAGCGAAACGGCGAACATGATCGCGCCGCCGAGGCCCTGCACGGCGCGGGCGATGCTCAGCGCCTCGATGCTGCCGGCGAGCGCGCACGCCAGCGAGGCGACGGTGAATATCGCAAGCCCGATCGTGAACAGGCGACGACGACCGAGGCGGTCGGCGAGGACACCCGCGGTGAGGACCGTCGCGGCGAGCGCGAGCGTGTATGCGTCGATGACCCACTGCAGGCCGCTGAGGCCGGTGTTCAGATCCTCGGAAATGCGTGACAGAGCCGTGTTGACGACCGCGATGTCGAGCATCAGCATGGCGGTGGCCGCACAGACCACGGCGAGTGTCCAGCGTTGCATTCTCATCTTTCAGCGCCTCCAATGCGCGTCGTCCCTTGTTCTGAACGAGAGCGTTCCAGCGAGCGTCGGCGCGGGCGATGGAGTCAGCCTGTGTCTGCCGGTGCGGCTAGCCGCACCCGCAGCGACCGCACGACCGCCTGGAGCGCGGCGAGTGCCAAGAGCGTCCCGAGCGCGGCGGGTACGAGCCCGATCCGCCCGAACTCGCGCACGGCTCCCGCCTGCCAGACCGCGAGGTAACGGCGGTAGTCGCCGTCGCGCGCCGATCGGTCATCGGCCGCGTCGATCGAGTGGCGGGTGAGCTTCGGCAGGTCGGCGTACTGGCGCGCGATCTGTGGCCCGTCGGCGCCCTGTGAGCGATCGAGAAGCTGCGCGCCCGCCGGTGCCAGCGTCGCCGAGAACGAGATCGCAAAGCCGACGCCGAAGAGCGCGGTAGCGAGGCGCAGGCGCGAGCGGTTCTCGCCGATCCACGGCGCCACGAGGCCGAGCAGCAGCGCGACGCCCGGGATGATCAGCCGCGGCCCCCAGCTCCAGCCGCCCTGCCAGGACCACCAGGTCGCCGCAAGGCCGAAGACGCCGACGAACAGCGACAGCGCGAACACGACCGTCGCCCGGTCGCGGCGCCACAGCCAGGCGGCGCCGAACGGCACGAGCACGACCGCGGGTGCGAACAGGAAGACGGACTTCTCGGGGGAGAACAGCAGCCCGCCGGCGCCGTCGAAGAACGGCGTGGTGAAACCGGGATCCGCGGGCTCGCGGTAGCCGAACTCGAGCGCGTCGGCGAAACGGACGAGGTTGTAGGCGACGGTGATCGCCGCAGCGACGGCCAGCGGCGGGAGGGTGCGCAGCGCCGCCGGCAGGCCGCCGCGGTACGCCACGAACGCGATCAGCAGCGGCGCGAACGCGGCGGACTGCGGGCGGGCGAGGACGGCGAACGCAAGTGCCGCCGCGGCCTGGCCCTCATGGCCCGCCAGAGCGCGCTCGACCACGACGACGAGGCCGAGCGCGACAAGCGGCTCGGTGAAGAAGTCGCGTCCGTAGGGCAGCAGGTAGGTCCCGAGCACGGTCCCGATCGCGACGAGCGCTGCGGCGGTCCGCGGCGCGCCGAGGCGGCGCCCGAGCGCGAACAGCGCGGCGGCGAGGGCACCGGCGATCACGGGCATGATCGACGCCGCCGCTGCGGCCTCGAGCAGGTCGACGTGACCGGTCACGGCGCCGATCGGCTGGACGAGCGCGATCGGCAGCACCGACAGCAGCGCAAGCAGGACGCCGTATTTGGAGTAGTACGCGCCGTCGTGCCCGAGCACGCCGAGATCTTGCGGCACGGAGAGGTTCCCGTCGTGAACGATGCTCTGCGCGACGGCGAGCATCGACGAGCCGTCCAGGACGGTCACCTGCGCCTGCCCGACGAGCAGCAGCAAGAGGACCACCGCGCCCGCGAGCCTCACCGCGACCGAGCGGTCGTCGCGCGCCGGATCCATGGCCTAAGTATCGTCGTCCGGAGGTCGCCGGTTCCGGTGACCGGAGGACGAAACCCCATAATCCTCCGATCTCCGTCTCCTTTCTCATCCCCGCCTACAACGAGGCGGCCACGATCCGCGAGGTCCTCGAGCGCATCGACGCGCTCGGACTCGACACGCAGGTCGTCGTCGTCGACGACGGCTCCACCGACGCGACCGCCGCCGTCGTGCAGGAGTGGGCGGCCGCGCATCTCGAGGTCGAGCTGCTGCGGCAGCCAAACCGCGGCAAGGGGGCGGCGGTGCGCGCCGCGATCGGGCGCGTGACCAAGGAGATCGCCGTCATCCAGGACGCCGACATGGAGTACGACCCCGCCGACGTCGTCGCGCTCATCGCGCCGATCGAGCGCGGCGTCGCAGACGTGGTGTACGGCTCGCGGCTCACCGGCGGCGCGCCGCAGCGGGCGTACCTGTTCTGGCATCTCATGGGCAACCGCTTCCTGTCGCTGCTCACCGGCGTGCTCTACAACACGACGCTCAGCGACATGGAGACCGGTTACAAGGCCTTTCGCTCCGACGTCCTGCGCTCGCTGCGCCTGACCCAGGACGACTTCGCGATCGAGCCCGAGATCACCGGTGAGGTCTGCCGGCGAAACCTGCGCATCTACGAGATGCCGATCGCCTATTACGGCCGCACGTATGCCGAGGGCAAGAACATCACCTGGCGCGACGGCTTCAAGGCGATCCGCGTGCTCGTCCAGGTGCGGCTGCGACGATGAACGCGCGCAAGGGCGCGCGCCCGCTGCTCATCGCGACGGGCTTCATCGTCACGGTCGTCGCGACGTACATCGCGATCCGCGGCGTCGACCTCGACGAGGCGCGCGACGCGCTCGCGCAGAGCAACCTGCTGTGGCTCTTTCCCGCGGGCGTCGTGCTCTTCGCCGCGCTCGGCCTGCGGGCGCTGCGCTGGTGGGCGCTGTTTCACGTCGATCACCGCCCGCCGCTGCCCGCGGTCACGCGCGCGCTGTTCATTGGCTACTTCTTCAACAACATCCTCCCCGCGCGCGCGGGAGAAATTGCGCGGGTCATTACGCTGCACCGCCGGACCGGGACATCGCGCGCCGAGGCGGTCGGAACGGTGTTCGTCGAGCGGCTGTTCGACGTCCTCGCCCTGCTGTTCCTGCTCTTCGCCTCCTACCCCCTCCTGCCGGAGATCGACTGGCTGCGCAAGGCCGCCCTCTTCGCCGCCGTCGTCGTCGCGGCGGCGAGCGCCGTCGTGTTCGTCATCGTGCGCTACGAGGAGCGCGCGATCCACGTGCTCCTCTCGCCGCTGCGTCGCCTCCCGGTGGCAGGACTCGGCGACCGGCTCGAGCACGCAGCGGTGAACGCGACGCGCGGGCTCGTCGCGCTGCGTGACCCGCGCGTGGCGCTTCAGTCGATGGCGCTGACGATCGCGGGCTGGATCGTGCTCGCGCTGTCGTGCTGGATCCTCATGGCCGCGTTCTCGCTGCACCTGCCGGTCGTCGCCGGCCTGCTCGTGCTCGTGACGATCAACCTTTCGATGATCCTGCCTTCGGGGCCGGCCGCGCTGGGCGTTTTCGAGGCGGCGACGGTCGTGGCGCTCCAGGCGTGGGACGTGCCGCGCGCCGACGCGCTGTCCTACGCCGTCGTGCTGCACCTCCTCAACCTCGTGCCGTACCTCGTCATCGGCGCGATCCTGCTGGGTCCCGGCGCGCTGCGCCGCGACGCGCGCAGGGACTCAACCGAGCTCGACGCCGCGTCCCGCTAGCTCCGCGACCGCCTCGCCGAGGTCGGCGCCCTGGTCGAGCAGCACGCGCTGCACGTCTCGCGTCTGGACGGCACGCGGCGCCGTGGCGCGCTGCGCCGCCAGCGCGGCCGTCACGCCCGCGGCGTGTCCCGTCGCCAGCGCGATCGGGGTGACGCGATAGGACGAGTGCGCCTCATGGGTGCCCGAGATGCAGCGCCCCGCCACGAGCAGGCCGTCGACGTCGCGCGGGATGAGGCAGCGCAGCGGGATGTCGTAGGCGCCGCCGATCGGCAGGCGCTCGAGCAGCGTCCCGCGCCCGCCTTTGGGATCGTGGATGTCGATCGGATAGGAGCCGCGCGCGATCACGTCGTCGAAGTGCCGTCCGGCACGGACGTCGTCGGCGCTGAGCGTGTACTCGCCGACGATGCGGCGCGTCTCGCGCACGCCGATCGTCGTGCCGCTCTGCGCGGCGTACGCGTGCTCGAAGCCCGGCACGCGCTCGCGCAGGAAGCGCACGATGCTGTCCATCTGCTGTCGCGCCCGGCGCTCCGCGCACGTGAGGTCGAAGACGTCGATGCCGAGCACGCCCGGCACGCGCGTGCTGTTGACCGAAACCTCGCGCTCATGCGGGCTGGCGAAGAACAGGACGTCCTCGCGCGGCAGGTCCAGCTCGCCCGCATCGCGCGCCTCCCGGATGAGCTCCCACAGCCCCGAGACGCCGCGCCACTGGTCGGGGTGCTCACGGACGTAGCCCTCGAACCCCGCGCGCTCGAAGTCGACGATCCGGAACATGAGCGTCATCGGCTGCACCAGCCCGTCGTCGCGGCCGAGCTCGTAGGCCGCGCCTGCGGCTGCCGCGACGTCGCCGTCGCCGGTCGCATCGACGATGACCGGCGCCTCGACGACGAGCGGGCCGGACTTCGTCTCGAGCACGACGCCCGCGGGTTGCCGGCGCTTGCCCACGACGCCCGAGGCGAACGAGTGCATGAGGTAGCGCACCCCCGCCGAGTCGAGCAGGTCCAGCGCGGCGGACTTGTACGCCTCGGGATCGATCGGGACGGTGTAGCCCGTCTCCTCACTCGGCGCGGTGGCGCCCCCGCTTTTCAGCAGCCGATCCATGAGGTCGAGCAGGACGCCGGCGACGACCGGCTCGCCCGGGCCGTGGTCGGACGGCAGCAGCCGCAGGGGCTCGTCCGCTCCCCGCTCGCGCGCGCCGCGCACCTCGTTGTGCCAGGACATGAGCGGCATGACGAGCGCAGCGGTCACGTTGCCTCCGAGGAAGCCGTAGCGCTCGGCGAGCACGACACCGGCACCCGCTCGGGCTGCCCCCACAGCCGCGCCGATGCCCGCCGGCCCACCGCCGACGACGACGACGTCCGGGCGCGCGGCAACCAGCCCGCGGCGGGGCGGCAACGTCACCTCGTCGGGCGATTCAGGACGCCGGAGCGGGGGCACGGCGGTTGAGCAGATCCACGATCAGACGGACATTCTCGCGCGCCGCATCCTGCAGGGACGGCAGATGCTCTGCGACGTGCTCGATCTGCTCCTCGCGGCCGTCCCACAGACGATCGATGTGCGACAGCAGCATCCCGGCGTGCCCCGCGTGCTCGGGATCGGTTCCCTCGACGTCGACGGCCTCCATAAAGTCGATGACCTTCGTCGCATAGGGCAGCGCCGCGACGGGCACGGCGCTGAGGACCGCGAACAGGAGGAAGTGCAGGCGCATGCCGACGGCGAGATCGAGATGTGCCATGAGGCCGAGAAGCTCCCGCGGCCCGTGAGGGCGCTTGAGGACCCAGGCCCGCTCGGGCAGGGCCATGCGGCCGACGACGCGGTGCGACTCGCGGATGTCCTTGCGCTCGAGCGGCACGAAGACGAGGTCGGCGTCGAAGCGGTCGGCCATGAAGTCGGCGGCGTTCGCGAGCAGGCGGTGATAGTCGTCCTTGCTCACTTCGGAGACTGCGTCGCCGGGCTCGCGCACGGATATCCCGACGAGACGCCGGTCGGTGTTCAGGCCCTCGCGCTCGAGCATGCGCTCGGTGAACGGCTCGGGCTCGAGCAGCAGGGCGGGGTCGGCGGTGACGGCGATGTCGCGTTCCACGCCGCTCTGTTCGAGCAGGACCTTGGCGGCCGCCTCGCGGACGGTGATCAGCTCCATCCTGTTGAGCACCTCCGCGACCGCCTCGCGATCGGCCGGTCGCTCGAGCGGGCCCGCGCCGATCGCGTACGTCACGGTCGGCACGCCGGCGTCCTGCGCGAGGCGCACCGTGCGCAGGTACGTCTCGGCTTCGCGGTCGTAGAGGATGCCGCCGCCGCCGAGCAGCATGACGTCGAGGCGGTCGATCTCGGCGAGCATCTCCTCACGCTCTGTGTCCCGCGCAGCGACCACGCGGTCGACGTCGTGATGTGCCTCGGTGTGCTCGCAGTCGCGCGTGAAGACGATGATCTCGGCGTCCGGGATCGCCTCGCGCAGCTGCACGATCGCGACGGTGAGAATGGCCTCGTCGCCGGCGTTGAGGCCACCGTAGGAGCCGACGAGGCCGATCGCGGTCGTAGACATCATTGGGGCTTACCCGCTCACGGCTATCGCTGACGGACGAACCCTTCGCGGATGAGCCGCGTCACGAGGACAAGCCGGCCCGCGTGGTCCAGCGGCCCCGGTAGCTGCGCCGCCGTGAACGGCCCGTCCGCCGCGGCGATGGCCGCGACCGCGTCGGCGGCCTGCGGCGGGAAACGGACCTCCTTGCCCTCGAAGCGCAGCGCGATCCCCTCCGGGGAGCGGTCGACGTCGGCGATGACGGTCGGGCGTCGCTGCAGCGGCGTGTCGAGCGACAGGTCCGCCAGCGCGCGCAGCTGCGTGAGCTGGTCGTCGAGGATCGGACGGCGGCCGTCGACGAAGCGCCGCCGGGCACGGCGGGCCACGGACGCGGGCTCGAGCTGCGCGGCGAGGCGGTGCAGCAGGTCGGCCGGGAGGTCGCCGTCGGCGGCGAGCGTGCGGCGAAACTCGATGTCGTCCGCGCAGGCGCCGAGCGCGGCGCGCAGCGCGTCGATGCGCGTCGGCGGGTGCAGGCCGACCGTGATGTGCAGCGAGTCGCTGTCGGCCGCCGCCGCCTCGTGCGGCCAGCCGCGCGGGAGGTACAGCGTGTCGCCGGCCTGGAGCGTGAGGTCGTGCAGCGGCGCGCCGAGCTCGTCGGCGCGGTCCGGCGACCAGCGCTGTGCCTTCAGCGGCAGCTCGAACACCGGCTCGTAGATGCGCCAGCGCTTGCGCCCGCAGACCTGCAGGACGAAGACGTCGTGCGTGTCGTGGTGCACGCCGAATCCCTGCGACGAGGCGGGTGTGCTGTACGCGTTGGCCTGGACCGGCCAGCCGAGTTCCTGCTCCAGGCCGCGGCAGTAGACGGCCGCCGGGCGCCAGTGCAGATGCAGGGCCTGCAGGACGATCGTGGCGCCCTGCGCGTGCTCCTGCGCGACGCGATCGACGAGCGCGGTGCCCGAGAAGCTGCCCGGGCGCCACGAGATGTCCGTCGTGTACGAGCGGAGCGGTAGCTGCGCGCCGTCCTTGACGAGCCGAAACGCAGGCGTGCGGATCGCGCTGTCGCAGATGAGCCGCTCGACGTCGGCGTCGCCGAGCACCGAGGCGAAGCGCCCAGGTTGCGCGCGGGCAACGATCAGCGGCCGGCGGTCGCTGTAGCCGGCCAGGAACCCCGCCCGCGAGATCGGATCCAGCGTGAGGTCGAGGGCGCCGGCGGTCCCGTGCTGCGCCGGCGCCTCGATGTTCGCGCCGTCAGGAGTCGTCGCCGGTGTCACTCGTGTCCGCCGCGTCGCCCGAGTCGTCGCCCGTATCGGCGGCATCGCCGGAGTCGTCGCCGGTGTCCGTCGTATCGGCCGCGTCGCCGGAGTCGTCGCCGGTGTCCGTCGTATCGGCCGCGTCGCCCGAGTCGTCGCCGGTGTCCGTCGTGTCGTCGACGCTTGCCGTCGGCGTGGAATCGACGCGGTGCGTGTGCATCTCGTCGTCGGTCAGCGTGGCCGGCCCGTCGAGTGGATCGCTCATGAGAGCTCCTTGGAATCGTTGGCGTAGCACCGCCTACCCAATGGGCGAGCGCGACGTGCATCGAACTCGTGATCGAACGCGACATCATGCGGCGATGGCGCTCCGTGCGATCGGCCTCGCCGTCGTTCTCATCATGCTGCTGTGTGCCGCGCCCGCAGCCGCCCAGTCGCAGGCGCCGGCCCGCGTCGCGCCCGACCCGAACCTCAAGGTGCCCACCGGCCCGAAGACGCTCGCCCGCCTCATGACCGATGCCGACCGCGCGCTCCGGCAGGCGATCGACGCCTGGCGCACGCAGGGCGACCCCGCGGCGGGCGCCCCGCCCGGCGACGTGACGCTCGAGGCGCTGTTCCTCCAGCGCGCGCTGCGCATGCTCTCGCGCCACCCGAGGATCGCCGCCCTCACGACAGGTCCTATGGCGCCGCGGCTGGCGCGGACGACGCGCGATGTCGTCGCCTCCCTGCGCGACCTGCGCCGCCTGGCGGCCGAGTACAGGCCGCGGCCCAACGCCGTGCGCACCGGGGAGCCCGAGCCGGTCGGTGTCCTGCTGCGCCACTACCGCGCCGCGCAGAAGCGCTTCAAGGTCGGCAACCACGTCCTGGCGGCGGTGAACTTCGTCGAGTCGGCGTTCGGGCGCCTGCGCAACAACAGCTCCGCCGGCGCGCAGGGGCCGATGCAGTTCATCCCCTCGACGTGGAAGGCGTACGGCCTCGGCGGCGACGTCCGCGACCCGCGCGACGCGATCATGGGCGCGGCGAACTACCTGCGTGCGTCGGGCGCGCCGAACTACTCGCGCGCGCTGTACGCCTACAACCCGTCGCGCCTGTACGTGCGTGCGGTGCGCCGCTACGCGCGCCTGATCTCCAGCGACCGCGCGGCGCTCTACGTGCTCTACAGCTTCCAGGTGTTCGTGCGGCTGCCCGGCGGCGGCGAGAAGCGCGTCACCGGGCCCGGCCTCGCGAAGTAGACACATCCGACCGCGCACCGGGAGTAGGTTCGTCCCGTACAGCGACAGAAGCGGAGGATGGCAATGGCGACCTTTATCGCGTTCATCGACTGGACGGCGCAGGGGGTCAAGGGCTTCCGCGAGAGCGTCGATCGCTACGAGGCGGCCCGGGAGGCCTTCGAGCAGATGGACGTGAGCCTCACGCAGGTCTACTGGACGCTCGGCGAGCACGACATCGTGGCTGTCGCCGAGGCCGCCGACGAAGAGTCGATGGCCGCAGCGACGCTGCTGCTCGCCGCGCAGGGCAACCTGCGCACGACCACGACGCGGGCCTTCACCCCCGACGAGATGCGGGCGGTGATCGCCAAGACCGGGTGACCCACAGCTTCAGGTGTGTCAGACGACCTGCTTGGTCATCTTCTCCACGAAGGAGGTGCACTGCCGCAGGGTGCCCTGCTTGCCGGCCTCGCGCCAGCCCTTCGGCAGGCGCTGCGTCGCCGGCAGGATCGCGTACTGCTCCTCGTGGTTCACGACGACCTTGTACTGCTCTTCGTGATTGACGACGACCATGCCACCCACCCTAACCCGGCAGGTTCGCGGGCGGAGGGATTCCCGCGCTCGCCGCGCGAACGCCGAGAAGCCCTACTCCCACTCGATCGTGCCGGGCGGCTTGGACGTGATGTCCAGCACGACCCGGTTGACGTCGCGCAGCTCGTTGATCATCCGCGACGCGATCTGCTCGAGCAGGTCGTAGGGCAGGCGCGCCCAGTCGGCGGTCATCGCGTCGTCGGACGTGACCGCGCGGATGACCACGACGCTGCCGTACGTACGCTCATCGCCCTGCACGCCGACGGTGCGGATGTCCGGCAGCACGCAGAAGGACTGCCACAGGTCGCGGTACAGGCCGGCCTGACGGATCTCGTCCTGCAGGATGTAGTCGCACTCGCGCAGCAGGTCCAGGCGTGCCTTGGTCGCCTCGCCGCCGACGATCCGGATCGCCAGGCCGGGTCCGGGAAACGGCTGGCGCCAGACGAGCCGCTCGGGCAGGCCGAGCTCGGCGCCGACCGCGCGGACCTCGTCCTTGAACAGCGCGCGCAGCGGCTCGACGAGCTCGAACTTGAGGTCCTCGGGCAGGCCGCCGACGTTGTGATGGGACTTGATCGTCGCCGCGCCCGTGCCGCCGCCGGACTCGATGACGTCGGAGTACAGCGTGCCCTGGACGAGATACTTCGCGTCGCCGAGCTTCGCGGCCTCCTCCTCGAAGACGCGGATGAACTCGGCGCCGATCGCCTTGCGCTTGGTCTCGGGGTCGCTGACGCCGGCGAGGCGCGCCAGGAAGCGCTCCTCGGCCTCGACCGCCACGAGCGGCACCTTGAAGTGATCGCGAAACGCGGCGACGACCTGCTCGCCCTCGTTCTTGCGCATGAGGCCGTGATCGACGAACACGCAGGTGAGCTGGTCGCCGATCGCGCGGTGCACGAGGAGCGCGGCGACGCTCGAATCGACGCCGCCCGAGAGGCCGCAGATGACCTTGCCGTCGCCCACCTGGGCGCGGATGCGGGCGATCTGCTCGGTGACGATCGACTCCGGGCTCCACGTGCGATCGGCGCCGCAGATGTCGCCGAGGAAGCGCTCGAGGATCGTCTGCCCGTACGGCGTGTGGACGACCTCGGGATGGAACTGGATGCCGTAGATCCCGCGCTGCACGGACTCGAGCGCGGCGACGGGCGAGCCCGTCGACGAGGCGAGCGCCGTGAAGCCCGGTGGCGGCTCGAAGACCGTGTCGCGGTGCGACATCCAGCAGGTCTGGTCGACCGGCAGGCCGGCGAAGAGCCGGCCCGGCTCGCGGACCGTCAGATCGGAGCGACCGAACTCCCCCACCTCGGCGCCCTCGACCTTGCCGCCGAGCTCCGTTGCGAGCAGCTGCATGCCGTAACAGATGCCGAGCACGGGGATGCCGAGCTCGAGCAGCTCGCGATCCAGGCGCGGCGCGCCATCGGCGTACACCGACGCGGGGCCGCCGGACAGGATGAGCCCCTTGGGCTTGCGCCGCCGGACCTCCTCGGGCCCGACGTGAGTGAGGCAGCAGCTCGCTGAAGACCCCCAGTTCGCGCACGCGGCGCGCGATCAGCTGCGAGTACTGCCCGCCGTAATCGAGGACGACGACCTCGTCGACGGCGCGCGGAGCGGTGACATCACGGACATCCTCCTCGACCAGCTCGGTCGCTGCCGTCGCGGAGGTCACCACGCCGTCGGTCATGGCCTCGCGGCGCGCCTGGCGGCGTCCTCGCTCGCTCGCGTGCTATCGCACGCCACGCTCACTGCGTCCTTGCCAGCCGCGCCGCGAGCCTCATGACTCCTGCATCGCCGGCTCGTGGGTGTGCACGCCGTTGCCGTTCGCCGGCTCGGGCGGCGGCGCCGGGGCGGCAGCGTCGCGCGCGCCCATGCCGATCCCCTGCGCCGTCTGGAGCTGCTTGCCCTCCGTCTGCAGCGCGGGCGCGACCATCAGCTCGGCGCGGTTGAACTCCGCGACGTCTTTGTAGCCGCACGTCGCCATCGACGTCCGCAGGCCGCCCATGAGGTTGAAGGTGCCGTCGTTCTGGTGCGCGGGCCCGGTGAGGATCTCCTCCAGCGTGCCGTTCTGCACCGTCCGCACGCGTGCGCCGCGCGGAAGCGTCGGGTGGAACGTCGCCATGCCCCAGTGATAGCCGCGGCCGGGCGCCTCGTGGGCGCGGGCGAGCGGCGAGCCGATCATAACGGCGTCGGCGCCGCAGGCAATCGCCTTGGAGACGTCACCGCCGTTGCGCATCCCGCCGTCGGCGATGACCTGGCAGTACTCGCCGGTTTCGAGCATGTGCTGCGAGCGGGCGCCCGCGACGTCGGCGATCGCGGTCGCCTGCGGGACGCCGATGCCGAGCACGCCGCGCGTGGTGCACGCCGCGCCGGGGCCGACGCCGACGAGGACGCCGGCCGCACCGGTGCGCATCAGGTGCAGCGCCGTGTGGTAGCTGGCACAGCCACCGACGACGACCGGCAGCGGCACCTCGCGGATGAACTCCTTGAGGTTCAGCGGCGGGCGCGACTCGTCGGCCGAGACGTGCTCGGCGGAGACGACCGTGCCCTGGATGACGAGGATGTCCAGCCCGGCCTCGAGCGCGAGCTCGTAGTGCGAGCGGATCCGCTGCGGCGTGATCGCGCCGGCGACGACGACGCCCTGGTCCTTGATCTCGCGGATTCGCTGAGCGATGAGCTCCGGCTTGACCGGCGTCTGGTAGATCTCCTGCATCTCCCGCGTCGCCGTGTCGTTCGGCAGCTGCGCGATGCGCTCGAGCTGCGCGTCGGCATCCTCGTAGCGCGTGAAGATGCCCTCGAGGTTCAGGACGGCGAGTCCGCCGAGCTTGCCGATGATCCCGGCCGTGTTCGGCGACACGACGCCGTCCATCGCCGAGGCCAGCAGCGGCAGATCGAAGCGGTAGTCACCGAGCTTCCACGAGATATCGATGTCGTCGGGGTCGCGCGTCCGCCTCGAGGGCACGATCGCGATGTCATCGAATCCATATGCGCGGCGGGCCTTCTTACCGCGGCCGATCTCAATCTCCATTTACGAATCCTAGGCGCGAGGGCGGACAAGAAGACCCCGCGCAAACGGGGTCGGGAGCGACAAAAACCGCATGTTGCGGGTGGCGGCAACCACGCAGATCGAGCTTAGCAGCGGGTTTGCATAACACCGGACCGTTCGGCCGCCCGCGGGATCGAGACGGATGAAAACCCCCATATACGTGGTTCTGAACCATCTCGATCCGAACACCCACTCTTGTCGATGCCGTTCGCCTGAGCGGCCCAGGCGCTCAGCTCACAAACTCGATCTCCACGGGCTCCCCCGCCGCGATCAGCTCGCGATCCCCCGGCACGAGCGCGAGGGCGTCGACGCCGAGCATCGAGGTGAGGATGTGCGAGTCCTGGGACTTCGTCGGGTAGACGTGCCAGCCGTCGTCATGCAGCTCCGTGCGGCAGCGCACGACCGTCGTGCGCCCGAGCGCGCCCGGGAGATCCTCGGCGGCGATCGCGTTGGTCGGATGCACCTCGCGGTCGCGGCCGAGCATCGCGTCCATCGCCGGGACGACGAACAGGCGGAAGGCCATGAGCGCCGAGACCGGGTTGCCCGGCAGCGCGAAGACGAGCGTGCCCTCGTCGTCGACGGCGAACGTCGTCGGCCGGCCGGGCTTGAGATCTACGCCTGCGAAGACCTCACGGAAGCCGAGCCGCTGCAACGCCGGGCGGACGTGGTCGTGCGGTCCGACGGAGACGCCGCCGGTGGTGATCAGCATGTCGACGTCGCGCAGCGCCGCGGACAGGACCGCGACCGTCGCGTCGAGGTCGTCGCCGGCGCGCATCCGCGCGACGAGCTCACCGCCGGCGCGGTGCACGGCACCGCCGAGCGCGGGTCCGTTGGAGTCGCGGATCGCGCCCGGCTTCAGCGGCCTGCCCGGATCTGTGAGCTCGTCCCCGGTGCCGACGATCGCCACGCGCGGGCGGCGCACGACGCGCGGGCGCGGGATGTTCAGCGACGCCAGCACCCCGAGCTCGGCCGGACCGAGCAGCGAGCCGGCGTGCACGACGAGCTCACCGGCGGTGATGTCCTCGCCCGCCGGTCGCACGTGGTAGTTGCGCCGGATCGGCTTGTCGACGCTCACCGTCGAGTCCTCGACCGACGTGAGCTCCTGCGGGACGACCGCATCGGCGCCGTCGGGGATCGGCGCACCCGTCGAGATGCGCACGGCCGTGCCGGGCTCCACGGTGACACCGGCGCCCGTGCCGGCCTTGGCCTCGCCGATGAGCTTCAGGCGCGCACTGCCGTCGATCGTGTCGGCGGCGCGGATCGCGTAGCCGTCCATCGCGGAGGCTGCGAAGGGCGGCACGTCGTTGGGCGCCGACGCGTCGCCCGCGAGCGCGCGTCCGAGCGCGTCATCGAGTGAGACCTCCTCGGCGTCGAGCACGTGCACCTGCTCGAGGACGGCGCTGCGAGCCTCGGCGATCGAGACGGCCATCAGTCGACGTCCGGCACGACCCGCCGCGCGGCGGACAGCAGATCGGCGACGGGGATACCCGCCGTGCCGCCCATCCAGCAGGCCAGCGGAGCGGCCACGCGCTCAGATCCGTGCGCCGCGATCGAGGCCATCTCGAGCAGCGCGTCGATCTCCTCGCGGCTCGGGATCGGCGCACCGATCTCCGCCGCATAGGCCTCCAGGAACTCCTCCATCGTCACGGCGGGGACGCTACCAGCGGCTCGCTGTGTGGCAGCGCTATCGCGCGGACGGCGCGCACACCGGCGCGATCGCCTCGCGTGCGAAGACCGCGTTGAGCGCCGTGTGCGTCTCGGTGAGCGCGTGGCGAGCGACGCGAACGGCCTTGCCGACGTGGCGCAGGTCGCGCGCCCGAGCCCGCGAGTCGATCTGTCCGGCAAGCGTCGCGACGAGCTCGGCGCCCACCATCTGGCTGCTGCCCTTCAGGGAGTGAGCGGCGTAGGCGACGGCATCTGCATCGCCGGCGGCCGCCCCGCGATCGATCGCCGTGAGCTGCAGCGCGGCCTCCGTGAAGTACATCTCGAGCAACTCGTCACGCAGGCTCCGCGACAGCCCGCGCAGTTGCGCGAAGCCGCTATCGCCGACGACCGAGTCGGCGACGAGGGCCAGCGACCTGGTCGGGGCGTCGCCGGCCGGATCGATCGGAGTGGGCTCGACTGAAGCGCGCGCTGCGTTCACGTCAATGGTCATCGGCAATTCTGCCGCGCTACTGAATGGTCAATCGTTCGGCGGAGAAATCATTCGCTGGCTAACTTCCATAATCGGAATAAGAGGGTTACGGATAGAATCGCTGCCGATGAGCTACCGCGTACTCCATTCCGCGGACGCGCACTGGCGTCCGTCCAACCAGATGCGCGTGCTGAACACCGATCTGGCCAGACAGCTCGAGGCCGAGACCGTCGGCGCGCGGATGTGGCTGCTGCACCCCGGGCAGGCGTCCACCAAGCACCGCCACCCGCGGCAGACCGAGCTCTACGTCGTGCTGGAGGGCAGCGGACGGATGCGGATCGGCGAGGAGGTCCTCTCGCTCGATCGCCACTCCAGCGTGCTGGTGGAGCCCGACTGCGTGCGCCAGGTCTTCAACGACACCGGCGAGGACGCGCTGTGGCTCGTCGTCGGCGCGCCGCCCGAACCCGCGAACACGCTCGAGATGACCGCCGAAATGCTCGCGTTCATGTATCCCGACGGGCCCAAGGCGCTGCCACCCGAGCTCGCGTGATCTCGCAGCTCGCGCCGCGGGCGCAGTTCGAGCGCTTCGCGCGCATCGAGTGCCGCGGTCGCTCGCGGCTGTACGCCGAGATCTGCCGCGCGATCGCACGCGACGGCGCGATCCTCGCGCGCTACGCGCAGACGCCGGAGCGCCAGCGCCGGCCCAACCTCCTGCTCGCCGCGATGCACTTCCTGCTGCTCGGCGGCGTCGAGCATCCGCTGGCCGCGCACGTCCCGACCGTCGCCGCCAATCGCGCGGCGACCGGAACCGCGGCAGAGCACGCCGTGGCGTTCTGCCACGAGTACGCCGAGGCGCTGTCGGCGCTGCTGGCGACGCGCAGCACGCAGACCAACGAGGTCAACCGCTGCGCCGCGCTGCTGCCCGCGCTCGTCGCGACGACGCCGCCCGACCGCCCGCTGCGGCTCGTCGAGCTTGGCGCGAGCGCGGGACTGAACCTGCTCCTCGACGGCTACGCGTATCGCTACGACGGGTCCGCGACGGTCGCGCTCGGCGACGGCGACGTCGTCTGCGCGTGCACGGTGCAGGGGGCGTTGCCGGCACTGGACCGGCTCCCGGCCGTGACCGAGCGCGTCGGCGTCGACCTGCACCCGGTCGACGTCCGCGACGCGGACGCGGCGCGCTGGCTGCTGGCGTGCGTCTTCCCCGATCAGCCCTGGCGCGTCGACCGGTTGCGCGCCGCCCTCGCGTTTGCCCGCGAGCGACCGCCGCGGCTCGTGCGGGGCGACGGGCCGTCGCTCGTCGCCGAGCTGGCGCTCGACGGCGGCGCCGACGTCCACCCGGTCGTGTGGCACTCCAACGTCCTCGTCTACACGTTCGAAGCCCAGCAGCGGGCGCTGACCGCAGCGCTGGACCGGGCCGGCGAGCAGACCGACCTCACGTGGCTGTACCTCGAGGCGGGCGAGGGCCGGGCGGGACTGCCGCCGCTCGCCGTCGATGACGGCAGCGCCCCGGCCGGGTGCGCGCTCGTCGCGGTGACCTATCGCAGCGGCACGCGCACGGTGCGCCAGCTCGCGGCCGCCGACCCGCACGTCGCGACGATGCAGTGGCTGGCCGGGCCGTGAAGCTAGTACACGTGACCGGAAGCTCGGTGTGGAATTCCCGGACGCCCGGTCGTGATCTGGCGGTTGACGGTGATCCGCCAGCGTGCTGATTGCACGCGGGCGGGCACCGGCGGCCGTCAGGCGCGACCGGGCGCCGGGAAAACACGCAGAACTTCCGGCCGCGTGGGCTAGGCCGCGGCCCAGGAGGCGAGCGTGCCGTCTTTGTCGGCCGCGCGCAGCTCGTTGAGCCCGCCGAGCGTCTCGCCCTCGACGAGGATCTGCGGATAGCTCGTGAGGCCGGTGAGCGCGGCCAGCTCCTCCTGGAGCTGTGGCTGCCCGCCGAGGTTGATCTCCTGAAACGGGACGCCGCGCTTGGAGAGCAGGTTCTTGGCGTGCTCGCAGAACGTGCACGACTCGGTCGAGAACAGGTAGACGCGGCGCGGCATGGCCCCGAGTATCGCAGCGGGCGACGCGTACGATCGGCGGGTGGAGTCGATCGACCACCTCGACCTCGTCGTGAGCTCGCTCGAACGCGGCCTGGCGTTCTACACGGGCCTGCTGGGACCGCTCGGCTACGTGCACCAGGGCGAGATCGCGGGCGAGCGCGGGGAGCGCGTCGTGTACATCAGCCGCCACGGCGGCGGCTCGGTCAGCTTGCGCGAGGCGCAGTCAGACGCGCACGCCACGCCGTATGACCGCTGCGCCATCGGTATCCATCACATCGCGTTTGCCGCCAGCAGCCGGGCGAACGTCGACAGCGCCGGTGCGTGGGCGCGCGAGCACGCAGCGACGATCGAGAGCGGGCCGCGGGAGTACGACTACACCCCGGGCTACTACGCCGTCTTCCTCCACGACCCCGACGGGCTGAAGCTCGAGATCGTCCACCGGCCCGACGAGCGCGACCTCACGCGCCGCGTCCAGGACCTCACCTCCCGCCTCGAGCGCCTCGAGTCGGGCTGCCGTTGACGGCCGGTGGGCGCGACGGCACAAAGCCGTCGCGCCGAGTGGGCGATGCCGTCGATGCTGGCGTGCCTGCGCCTGGACGGGGCTCGGTGCGCGAAGCGTGGTTGTGGGTGGCTTCAGGCACTTGTCGGACGGAGCACGAAAGTGGGCAGGACTGACACGTGAACCGCCGCATCCGCCGGATCGCCCGCCGCACGCTGCTCACAAGCCGTCGGGCGGCACTCGAATTCGTCGACGACCGCGGTCATCGCTCCGCCGCGCAGATCAGCTTCTTCGCGATCCTGTCCTTCATTCCGCTCGTGCTGCTGCTGGCCGCCGCGTTCGGACCGCTGTTCGACGACAGCGCCGTCCGCGCGCGGATCATCCAGACGGTCTTCGACAATCTGCCGCTGTCCAGCGGCAACGACCGGCCACAGCTCGAGCGCGCGGTCGGCGATGCCCTCGAGCAGGCCGGGAGCCTCGGGATCTTCACGACGCTGCTGCTCATCGCCGCGGCCAGCGGGGTCATGGGCGCTCTGCGGCATTCGATCAACGAGGCGTGGGACATCGAGGAACGCCCGTCGCTGCTCAAGCGCAAGGCGCTGGACGTCGCGCTCGTGCTCGGCGGAACGTCGATCCTGGCGCTGAGCGTGTCGCTCACCGTCACGCACCGGCTCGCCGAGATCGTCGACGACGAGGCGGGCGGGGGCTGGCTGCTGGCCGCGCTGCTGGAGGTCGCAAGCGAGCTGCTGCCGCTGGTCTTCGTGGCCTTCGGCCTGCTCTTCCTCTACCGCGTTCTGCCGATGCACCGCGATCCGCTGCACGCGATCTGGCCGGGCGCGGTGGTGGCCACCATCGGGCTCGCGCTCGTCAAGGGCGCGCTCGAGCTGTATTTCGAGCACCTCACGGACTTCGGTGCGATCTATGGCTCGCTCGGCGCGATGATGGGGCTGCTGCTGTTCGTCTACGCCGCCTCGAACGTCGTCGTGTTCGGGGCGGAGTTTGCCTCGGAGTGGGCCAGAAGCGACGACGACGCGTGATCGCGCACGCCGTCAACCGCCGCGTCGTCGTCGCGACAGCCCGGATCGCGCCGCGCCTTGGACGCGCTGCGCGACGTCGACACGCGGCCCAAGGACGGTCTCGCCCCCGCGCTGATCGAGATCCATGACGGGGTCCGCGCGGCGAAGTTCGCACGGACGTGACGAGCGAGGTGCCGATAGCCCT
This sequence comes from uncultured Actinomycetes bacterium, assembly GCA_963705315.1. Taxonomy (GTDB): domain Bacteria; phylum Actinomycetota; class Thermoleophilia; order Solirubrobacterales; family Solirubrobacteraceae; genus CADCVQ01. The sequence goes on along the minus strand of OY970068.1, from coordinate 1,469,471 downwards.
GCGGCGACACGACCGCGTCACACTGAGGATCGAGATGGCTCAAGACCACGTAGAGCGGGGTCTCCAACCATGTCGATCACAAGCAGGTCGCGCGCGGCGCCGGGCCGCGCGCTCCACTGCGGCGCGGCTGCGCCGATCGCACCCGTCTCCCCGTAGCGCGGGCCCTCGGCGTCCCAGTCCGCGCTTCTCGCTCGGCGCGTTGACGAGCACGAGAGGTTCTCGCCGCCCGGCGCAGAAGCACGCTCACGACGGACCAGCCAGCTCCGGCTGTCGGCGGCGATCACCAGCCGCACGCTGCCGCTTTCTCGGGGGAGCCGGACGCGCGATGTGACGACCGCTGCGGCGGCTAGGTTTCGCGCGTGCTCACGCTCGCCCGCCGCGAGCCCTCCGCGATCCTGCTCGCCGCGCAGCTCGCAGCGGTGCTGCTCTACCCGTTCATGGAGGGCACCGATTCTGGTCGTGCGCTGTTCAGCGTGTTCGGCATCGCCATCCTCGGGCTCGTCGTGCTCGCCGTTCGCACGACGCCGGGACTGACCTGGGTCGGGGTGCTGCTGGGCACCCCGGCGACGATCCTGCTCCTCATCCAGGCGGTCACCGGCAGCGACACGCTCTTGCCGTACTCATCGGCGATCGAGGCGGTCCTCTATCTGTATGCCGCCGGCGCGCTCATCGCCTACATGCACGCCGACCACATCATTACCCGCGACGAGCTCTTCGCCGTCGGCGCGACCTTCACGCTCGTGGCATGGGCGTTCGCCTACATCTTCACCGTGTGCCAGACGATCGAGCCCGGAAGCTTCACCGCCGCCACCAACGCCGGCGCGGATCGGACATGGACCGAGCTGCTCTTCCTGAGCTTCACGAACCTGTCGAGTACCGGCCTGAGCGACGTCGTGCCGGTCAAGGGCTTCGCGCGGTCGCTCGTCATGCTCGAGCAGGTGGCCGGCGTCGCCTACATCGCGATGGTCGTGTCGCGCCTCGTCGGCCTCCTGGTCCTCGGCGTGCGCCGCGACCAGGGGCTGTAGCGCCCGCGCTACTTGCCGGTCGTCCGGTGCATCGGGCCGCGCGTGTGAGCGCGGCGCCCCTGCCCGGTGCCGGAGCCGCCGGCGGCTGAGCCGCGGACGGGCGCCGGCGTCCGCTTGATGAGCAGGCGCAGCGCGCGGTCGGTCGGGCCTTCCTCGACCCGCTCGGTCAGGGTCTCGGGATGGACGGTCCGGAACACTGGCCCGCGGCCGGGATCCACCACGGCGACGACGACCTTCGTTCTGCTCGGCGTGTCGAACACGATGCCGTCGAGCAGCGGGCCGCCGCCGGCGACCTTCACGAGCTCGCCTGTGCTGGCCATCTCCATCGACGCAGCCTACCGGCCCTCGGACCCGCGCACGCGCGCCCGGTGGCGGCGCGCCTTGGCGACGTTGCCGCAGCCGCGCATCGAGCACCAGACCCGCCCGGCCGCCGGCGAGCGATCATAGAAGCGAGCGCTGCAGCGTTCCGAGGCGCAGATCCGCGCGCGCTCGCGCTCGTCGGTGCCCAGCAGGCGGGCTGCGTCCAGCGCGATGCGGCCAAGGGCGTGGTCGACGGCGTCGTCGGGCGCGCGCTCGCGCAGGCACGAGTCGCCGCTGGGATCGAGCGTGAGCGTCTGGGCGACCGTCGCCGCCGGGAGCCAGCGGTCGATCTCTCCCGCTGCGGCGACGGGCATGGGCCGGCCGGAGGTCGCCGCCACGACGCCGGCGTCGATCGCCTCGCGCAGCCGGCGCGCCGCGGCGAGTTGGTCGCGCGTCGCGCGCGTGGGTGCGGAGCGCGAGAGCAGCTCGGCCTGGCCGAGCCAGGCCACGAGATCGCCGGTCGTGACAAGCGTCTCGACGCGGCGCCACCAGCGCTCGCGCAGCGTGTTGACGAAGTCCATCGACGGGCGGCCGCCGAGCCAGTACCACCAGAGCTGGCCGCTGTCGAGCGGCAGCGGCAGGTCGCGCGGCAGGTCCATAACCGCATTGTGGCGCAATAGCAGGTTAGGACGCGCGAGGGCCGGCCTCCCACTCCCCCAGAAGGCCGGCGCTACCGAGAACTAGCCGAAGATGTTGCCGATGACGTTGATCGCAGCGAGGACGAGGACGAACACAATGCCGATAGCGCCAATGAGCGCTGGCGGGGACAAGGTTGGCATCACTTCACGACCTTTCCGTCGAGTGCCGGTTACCGCGCGCGACTATAGCTTTCCGGTGCCAGGAATGGCACCGCGGGACACCCGCGAGGTCAGCCGTCAGGCGCCGGTTCGCATGTCCACCGCCACCTCGTAGACCTCGACCGCGCCCCGCGTCCCCATACCCTCGCCAGGCGGGCTCATTTCGTTGAGGACCGCGTCGCCGGCTTTCAGATCCGCCTCGGTCTCGAAGAGCCCGATCGCGAGCGACTGGCCCCCGTTGGGGTCTATCAGCAGCGTGAAGCCGACCGATGGCACACCCTCCGGGGGCCCGGTTGCGACACGGCTGGCGATCTCCTCTCCGGCAGCGCGCAGACCCTCCGCGCTCCCGCCCTGGAACCTGGCTACTCGTGCGTACATTGTGCGTCCTTTCGATCGTCGGCGGCAGCCCACCTCAGGTGCGACCGTCCCACGTTCGCCCGGCCCGTCAACGACGCCGTGATTACACTCGCGCGGTGCCTGCTCTCAGTCCCAGGAAGGTCGCGCACGCCGCGTTCGCCGGCACATGGCTGACGGCCGCGGTGCTGCTCGAGATGGCGCGTCGCGACCTCCAGACAAGTCGCGGCCTGCGCGAGCGTCCGGGCACGAGCGAGCCGCTGCTCGACGTCATCGCCGAGGCGGGCGATCTCCTCGCCGCCTTCCAGGAGGCGATCGCCGCCGAGGCGTATCTGAGCACGGGTCGCCGCGGACGCAGGCGCCGCCGCCGCCGCGACTAGCGAACCCGGCCTTCGCACGGCGTCGCGGGAGGGTTGCGTGAGATTCGTCACAAGGCACCGCGATTAGCGCCAGAACGGGGGCCGCCGTGCGTTGTTAGACGACAGCGTTCACGGCTTGACCAACCCAAGGGGATGCAGTGATGAGACTTCTCTACGCGACCGCCGGTCTGATGATCGGTGGTTCGCTGTTGTTCGCGCCGGCGGCCCTCGGCGCGCAGTACGTCGGCAATCAGGTCATCGTGAAGTACGACGATTCGGCCTCGACGACCAAGCGCGCAGCCATCGCCAAGCGCACCGGCCTGGGCAAGCTCGTCGGCCGGGTCAACGCGAACGGCGCGCAGGTCGTGTCCGTCACCGGCGACCCGGCGGCCGCCGCCAAGCGCCTGAACGCACAGTCCGGCGTGCGCTACGCCGAGGTCGACTACGTCATGCGGGCGCTCGAGATGCCCAACGACGTGCTCTTCCCCCAGCTCTACGGCATGAACCAGGCCAACGACAAGGACATCGACGCGCCCGAGGGCTGGACCCGCGCCGGCCTGATCGCCGGAACCGTCGGCCTGAAGGTCGGGATCGTCGACACCGGCATCGACCGCAACCACGAGGACATCGGGTCCGCGCGCATCGTCAACTGCGCGGCGACGAAGCCGGGGGGCCTCCTCGGCCTCTTCGGCGCGGACCCCAACCCGCTCGAGTCGCGCGGCTGCGTCGACGACAACGACCATGGCACGCACGTCGCCGGCACGATCGGCGCGCGCGCGAACAACGGTGTCGGCGTGGCGGGCGTGTCGCCCAACGCGCAGTTCGGGATCTGCAAGGCGCTGCACGGCGCGGCGGGCTCGGGCTCGACCGCCGGCGTGGCCAACTGCATCACCTACCTCGCCCAGCGCGGCAACAAGATCATCTCCATGTCGCTCGGCGGCGCAGCATCGACGACACTGCAGAACGCGGTGACGGCCGCGACGAACTCCGGGTCGCTGATCATCGCCGCGGCCGGCAACAACGGCAACGGCACGCTGAACTACCCGGCTGCGTACCCGCAGGTCGTGTCCGTCGCGGCGCTCGACGCGAACGACAACAAGGCGTCGTTCTCCAACGTCAACAGCGACGTGGAGATCGCGGCGGCCGGCGTCAACGTCCTGTCGACCAAGCGCGGCGGCGGCTACGTCGCGTTCAGCGGGACGTCGATGGCGACGCCACACGTCGCGGGCGTCGCGTCGGTGGTGGGCGGGGAACTGGGCCTCACCGGATCGGATCTTCGCAACCAGCTCAATCTGACAGCCGACGACATCACGACGTACGGCGCCGGTCGCGACTCCTCGACCGGCTTCGGTCGCGTCAACCTCAACCGCGCGCTCGGCGGCTGAGCCGCGACGTGCAGTGGATCGTGCGGGCCGGTCCCGGGCTCCGGGGCCGGCCGCCGCGGCTGAGGCTCAGCCGACCTCGGCCGGCGTGGCGAGCCGCTCGACCTCGATCTCCGGCATGAGCCGTTCGACCTTGTGCGGGTCGACGAGACCGGCGCCGAGGCGCTGCGTCGATTCGGCGCCGCACGCGACGCCATGGCGCAGGCACTCGGGCGGCGACTTGTCGCCGTAGCGCGCGGCGATGTAACCGGCGAGGAACGCGTCGCCCGCGCCGACGGTCGCGATCGCCTCGCGCGGCTCGATCCGCACGCGGTACAGGCACGTCTCGCCGTCGACGATGATCGACGCAAAGCACCCGTCCGGCACCGTCATGATCGCCTCGGCGGCGCCGAGGTTGACCATCTCGCGCACGGCGATGACGCGGTCCTCGTCGTCGTTGAACTCGTGTCCGACGAGCTCCTCGGCCTCGAGGATGTTCGGCGAGACGACGTGCGGCTCGGCCCGGACGGCGTGGCGCAGCGGGTCGCCGTCGGTGTCGACGATCACGACGAGCCCGAGCTTGCGCAGGTCCTTGATGAGGTCGGCGTAGACGTCCATCTCCAGCCCGCGCGGAAGCGAGCCGGCGAACACGACGATCGCCGCGCCGCGCGCGAGGTAGACGAGCTTGTCGCGGAAGAGCTCGAGCTCGCGCGCGCTGACGGCGGGGCCGCGCTCGTTGATCTCGGTCTGCTGGCCGTTGGTCGGATCGAGCACCGCGGTGTTCGTGCGCGACTCCTCGCGGATGCGGACGAAGTCGTTGAGGATCGCTTCCTCGGTCAGCGCCTCGACGATCCGCGTCCCGGTCGCCCCGCCCGCGAAGCCGGTGGCGATGACCGGCTGCCCGAGCGTCTTGAGCGTGCGTGCGACGTTGACGCCCTTGCCGCCAGGAAGCGTCGTCTGCTCGACGGTACGGTGCCGGCGCCCGAGCCGGAAGTTCGGCACTGACAGCGACTTGTCGATTGCCGCATTGAGGGTGACGGTGATGATCATGGGATCGGTGTCTCCTCCCGGCGGCGCGCCCGGCGGTCCTCGTCGTCGAACTCTTGGCGACGACGGACGACGCGGTTGCGCAGCAACAGCAACGGGAGGCTACACACCAGCAGCGCCACGATGGCGATGAGTGTGATCTGGCGGCCGACGAAATCACCGAGGCGTTCGCTGAACGTCGCCTCGGAGACCGCCCGCGCCGTCACGACCGGCACGCGCTTGATGACCTTGCCCTTGTGGCTGACGACCGCGGTCCCGACCCGCGACCCGCGTGGCAGCGGCCCATCGACCTCGTCGGGTAGCCCTTGCACCTTCACGCTCGTCGCGTCGCCGACGCGGATGACGCGGTTGACGCTTGCGCCCGCGACGACGTCGACACCGTCATCCCCGCGGAACTTCAGGTCGACCTTGCCGAGCACGCGTCCCTCGGGCAGCAGCGCCTTGGACTCATAGCTGCGCAGTCCGTAGCGCAGCAGCGCGATCGAGTCCTGGTTGCGGGCCCGCTCGGTCGGCTCGCCCATGACGACGCTGATGACCGTCACGCCGCGGCGTGTCGCCGAGCCGATGAGGACGTAGCCGGCTTGCCGCGTGTGCCCGGTCTTGACGCCGTTGACGAAGCCGTAACTGCGCACGAGCGCGTTGCGGCTGATGACCGTCCGCTTGTGCGACCCGCTGCGCAACACGGCGCGCGGCAGGTCGACGGTCCGGCGGAAGAACTCGTTGCGGCGCAGGCGGATGGCGAGCTTCGCGAGGTCGCGGGCGCTGGAGAAGTTGCCGGGATCGTCGAGGCCGATCGGGTTGGAGAAGCTCGTGTCGCGCAGGCCGAGATCGGCGGCGCGTTTGTTCATCTCGTCGACGAACGCCTCCTGGGAGCCGAGCGTGCCGACCGCGAGCGTGGCGGCCGCGTCGTTCGCGCTGGGCAGCAGCAGGGCGCGGAGCAGATCGCGGACGGTCAGCCGCTCGCCGGGACGCAGCCCGATCTGGGACTCCGCGGGCCCGGGGTCGTAGTCCGATGCGCTGAAGACGTCGTCGAGATCGGCGTGCTCGATCGCGACGAGCGCGGTCATGAGCTTCGTCGTCGAGGCGATCGCCCGGCGGTCGCGTGAGTTGTGCGCAACCAGGACGTCACCGGTCGACGTCTCCAAGACGAGCGCGGCCTTGGCTCGCAGCGCGGGCTCCTGCGCGAGCGCTGGTGCGCAGGTCGCGCCGCCGCCGAGGGCCAGAGCCAGCATCAACACCGCGACGCGTGCGGCCAGGCGGTCGTTCACGGAACGAGCTTGAGTCTGTCGCCCGGGTGCAGCGCACGCGGGTCCATCCGTGGGTTGAGCTCCTGGAGGGTCTCGAGCGGGATACCGGCGCGCTCGGCGATCGTCGACGGGTTGTCCCCTGCGCGGACCGTGATCGCCTTGCGCGTCGGCTTGGCCACCGTCTGCGTGGTCTGCACCTTGCTCGACTCGTCGCTGCCGGAACTGCCGCTGACGACGAGGACGAGCAGCGTGCCGATCACCAACGCGAGGAGCAGACCGGGGAGGGCGAATCGCGCGTAGCTTTGCTCCTGCGACATCGGCCGCACAGGATACGTCGCAGATGGAAATCGTCGCGCCTCATGACAGCTCCCATGCAGCGGCGCGCAGGCGCTCGGCTTCGGCGCGCGCGGCGGTTGCCGGCGATCCGCCCGCGGCTGCGTGCGCGCCGGAGATCGAGCGCGACGCACTGACGAGCCCGGCGGCGCGACCGGGGGCGAACGCCGGAGCGAGATCCTCGACGCGGCCGCCCTGGGCGCCGATCCCGGGCAGGAGGAAGACCGCGCGCGGCATGAGCTCGCGCATGCGTGACACGTGCTCGGGCACCGTGGCGCCGACGACGGCGCCGACGTCGTCGAGCCCCACCTCGCTGGACGGGCCGTCGGCGCCGAGGTCGTTGACGATCCGCGCGAGGCGCTCCCACAGCGGACCGCCCTGGGCCAGCTCGAGATCCTCGACGTCGGCGGCGCCCGGATTGGAGGTGCGGACGAGCACGAGGACGCCCGCCTGCGCTGCGCGCGCGCCCGCGACGAGCGGCTCGAGCGCGTCGATGCCGAGCAGCGGGTTGGCGGTGAAGGCGTCGGCACCGAGGCCGGCGACCTCGCCGAACGGCGTCTCGGTCGCCCCGACGAGCGCCTGCGCGTAGGCGGCGGCCGAGACCGACACGTCGCCGCGCTTGCCGTCGGCGACCACGAGCAGGCCGGCCGCGCGGGCGTGGTCGGCCGTCGCCGCAAGAGCGCCCCAGCCCTCGGCGCCGAGCCGCTCGAAGCAGGCGAGCTGCGGCTTGACGGCGACGCAGGCCGGGCCGGCGGCATCGATGAGCGCGGCGCAGTGCGCGCGGACGGCGGCGGCCGCGCGTCGCGCCGGCGGTCCGTCCGACGGCGCCTGCGCGATCGCTTCGGGCCACAGCCGGGCCGGATCGGGGTCGAGCCCGAGGACGATCTGGGACTCCCGCGCGGCGACCAGCTGCGCGAGGCGGTCGGCGTACGTCACGGGGCTCTGCAAGGACGAGTCGCGATTGCGTCGAAGCTACCAGCGTGACCGGACCCGTGGCGATCAGCGAGGATGAGCACGTGCCCCTGAGCAGGATTGCCTGGCTGATAACCGTCGCAGCAGCGCTGATCACGGCGCTGCTGCTCTTCCTGTCGGGCTACAACGGCTACGGCGCGCTGGCGATCGCCGTGGGCGCGTCGGCGGCGATCAATCTGCGCTGAGCGAGGCCGCGCGGTTCTTCGAACAGCATCGATAAAGGATGAGGGTGCGGGTCGGCGGGGATTCACGACCCCTTGTGACCTTTCTCGCGGCGCGCGGCCGAGAGGTGTCACAACTGCACCGCATACGACCACTTGTGACCGATCTCGGTTCGCGCGAACGACATAGGTCACATGTGGTCGTGCGATGGGCAGCCGCACGCCGCTCCTGCCCTCATTCCTTTATCGATGCTGCTTCGGGAACCACGCGGCCAGACCCCTACCCCTTCGGCACCTCCGTCCCCGGCTGCACTCGATCCGCCGGCTCCAGATGAATGAGCACGTCGGCCCCGCGGATGCGCGCGCGGATCGCGTCCTGCAGTTGGTGGGCGGTCGCGTGGGCGGCTTCGAGCGTCGTGCCCTGGTCGAACTGCACGTGGAGGTCGACGTAGCGGCGCGAGCCCGCGCGCCGCGCCCGCAGCTTGTGGTAGCCGCAGACGCCCTTGGGCCCGAACTGCTCGATGGCGTCGCGGACGGCGGCGAGCTCGTCGGGCGGCAGCGCCTCGTCGACGAGCACGCGCGACGCGCGTGAGAGCAGACGCATGCCGGCGACGACGATCGCCGCGGCGACCGCGAGCGCGATGACCGGATCCAGCCAGGTCCAGCCCGTCAGATGGACGAGCAGGAGCCCGACCAGGACGGCCAGCGACGTCGCCGCGTCGGTGCGCAGGTGCGCGGCGTCGCCCTCGAGCGCCGGCGAGTCCGTCTCTCGCGCGCGGCGCGCGAGCACCGATGAGACGACGACGTTCGCCAGCACCGAGAACGCGATGACGGCGATGCCGATGCCGAGCGAGTCGATCTCGTTGTGGCCGCTGGCCAGCCGCCGTACGGACTCGAACACGATGACGCCGGCGCCGACGAGAATGAGCATCGCCTCGATCGCCGCGGCGAGGTTCTCGACCTTGTCGTGCCCGTAGGGATGGTCGGCGTCGGCCGGCTTGTCGGCCTTGCGCACCGAGACGTACGCGACGATCGACGCGATGAGGTCGATCGACGAGTGCATCGCCTCGGTGATGATCGCCACCGAGCCGGTGATCGCGCCGGCGGCGAGCTTCAGCGCGATGAGCAGTGTGTTCGACGCGATCGACAGCGCCGCCGCGCGGGACTTGACCGTCCCGCCTGCGGGGGCCCGCGCTGCGATGAGTGGTCCAGCCATCGGGCGCTGTCAGCCCCCGAGCACGGCCAGCAGCTCACGCGCCGCCCGGCCGCGATGGCTGATCGCGTCCTTCTCCGCGGCGCTCAGCTCGGCCATCGTGCGGCCGTCGGGGATGTCGTCGGGCAGGAACGCCGGGTCGTAGCCGAACCCGCCGTCCCCGCGCGGATGCTCGGCGAGCGTGCCGGTGCAGCGGCCTTCGACGACGTGCTCGTTGCCGTCGGCATCGCAGTAGACGAGCGCGCAGACGTAGGCCAGCGCCGAACCGGTCGGCGCCTCGCGCAGGAGCTTGTCGAGGTTCTGCTCGTCGGTCGCCTCCTCACCGGCGTACCGCGCCGAGCGCACGCCCGGCGCGCCGCCGAGCGCCGCGGCCTCGATGCCCGAGTCGTCGGCGACCGCCGGCAGCGCGGTCGCGCGGACCGCCGCACGCGCCTTGTCGAGCGCGTTGTGGGCGAACGTCTCGCCGATCTCCGGCGGAAGCGTGACGTGCTCGGGCAGCGCCACGACCTCGTGCGGGACCAGCAGGGTCGCGAACTCCCGCGCCTTGTGCGGGTTGCGGCTGGCGAGGACGAGCTTCACCCGACCGCCCGCGCCTGCGCGGCGCGCAGCTCCTCGATCCCTCCCGCCGCGAGCGCCAGCAGATCGTCGAGATGGGCGCGCGAGAGCGGCGTGCGCTCGGCCGTCGCCTGCACCTCGATCAGGCCGCCCTCGCCGGTCATGACGACGTTCGCGTCGACCTCGGCGGTCGAGTCCTCGGAGTAGTCGAGGTCGAGCAGCGCGACGCCGCCGACCATGCCGCATGACACCGCGGCCACGCTGCCGCTCAGCGGCGAGCGCTCGAGCTTGCCGTCATCGACGAGCTTGCGGCAGGCGAGGTCGAGCGCCACGTACGCGCCGGTGATCGACGCGCAGCGCGTGCCGCCGTCCGCGGTGAGCACGTCGCAGTCCAGGTAGATCGTGCGCTCGCCGAGCGCCTCGAAGTCGATCGCGCCGCGCAGCGAGCGCCCGATCAGGCGCTGGATCTCGACGGTCCGCCCGTCCGCCTTGCCGCGCGTGATGTCGCGCTGCTTGCGCCGGCCCGTCGACGCGGGCAGCATGCCGTACTCGGCCGTCGCCCAGCCGCGCCCCTTGCCGGCCATCCAGCGCGGCACGGTCTCCTCGATCGACGCCGTGCAGATGACGCGCGTCTCGCCCTGTGAGATGAGCGCAGACCCGGTGGCCGGCTTGACGAAGTGCGGCTCGATCGTCGTCGGACGCAGGCCGTCGGGCGCGCGCCCGTATGAACGCTCCACAGCACTGTTTCGTCCTCCGGTCATCGCGAGCGATGACCTCCGGACGACGTCACCAGGGCGCGCGGCAGGTCGATGTGCTCGACCGCGCCCATCGGCAGCTGAAGAAAGCGCGAGCCGATCCGCGCGAAGTCCTCCGCGTCGGCCGTGCACAGGAAGCGGTAGCTGCCCTCGCCGTCGCGGGTGCTCGCCAGCTCGCGGACGGCGAGCGCCTGCTCGACGCGACGCGCGACCGCGTCGCCGGACGTGATGAGCGTGACCGCCGGGCCGAGCAGCCGCTGCAGGAGCCCGCGCACCATCGGGTAATGGGTGCATCCGAGGATGACCGTGTCCACCTCCGCCGCGCGTAGCGGCGCGCAGTAGCCGCGCACGATGTCGACGTCGCGCTCGGTGATCGCCGCGCCCGTCTGACTCATCTGGGCGAGCTCCGGGCAGGCGACGCTCTCCAGCCGCACGAGCGGATCGGCCGCGAGCACCGCGCGTTCGTAGGCGCCCGAGGCCACCGTCGCCTCCGTCGCCAGCAGGCCGACCCGCCCCTTGCGCGTGTGCGCGACCGCGAGATTGGACTCCGGGCTGACGACGCCGATGACATCCACCACGTGCCCGCTCGCGGCGACGTGCGCCTGCACGGTGTCCAGCGCGCTGGACGTCGCCGAGTTGCACGCCACGACGATGAGCTTCGCGCCGCGCTCGAGCAGGACGTCGGCGATCTGGCAGCTGAAGGCCTGCAGTTCGCCGGGCGTGCGGTCGCCGTAGGGGAAGCGCGCCGAGTCGCCCAGGTAGAGGAAATCCTCCTGAGGCAACGAGACGAGCAGCTCGTGCAGAACGGTGAGCCCGCCCACACCGGAGTCGAAGACGCCGATCGGAGCGATGCTCTGCGGGGCAGGTACCACGGGGCGCCCATGATCACAGACGCGCCCCGCGGAACCCTGGGCTGCGGATCTATTTCCCGCCGACCGACTCGATCGTCTCCTTGAGCTCCTTGGCGATCGCCTTGGCAAGCCCGGCGTCCTTGAGCTTGCCGGCGGCGACGACGACGCCGGTCAGCAGCGTGGCGAGCAGGAGCATGAGCCCGACGTACTCGACGGTCCCCTGCCCGCGCTCGTCGCTTCTGAGGCGCAACACGGTTGCGTGAATCCAGCCCATCATGCGATACGGCATCTGCGGCCTCCCAGTGGTGGCGGTCGGGTGTGCCCCCGATGCTCGGCGGGGTCGCGTGACGACTCCAGACGCGCGTGTGGCAACTTGGCCGCGAAGCTGCGTCGACTCTGTGAACCTGCCAAACACCGCATGCGCGCACTCGTCGTCACGAACATGTATCCCTCGCCCGAGCGCCCCGCGCTCGGCAGCTTCGTCCGCGACCAGGTTCGGGCGCTCCAGCGCATCGACGGCCTGGATGTGCAGGTCCACGCCTTCTCCCCCGGCGGCATCCGCAGCTACGCGCGAGCGGGCCGCGAGATGAAGCGTGTGTACGCGGCCGACCACTTCGACGTCGTGCATGCCCACTTTGGCCTGACGGCCTGGCCTGCGCTCGCCGTCCGCGCCGACCACCACGTCGTCACGCTGCACGGCAACGACCTCTACCACCCGCGCTCGCGCCCGGTGACACAGGCGGTCCTCGGCCGCATGGATCTCGTCGCGACCCCGTCGGCGACGTTCGCCGCCAAGGTGCCGGGCGCCGGAACACGCCGCCGCGTGGCGATCCTGCCGTGCGGGATCGACGTCGAGCGCTTCCACCCGCTCGACCGCCAGGCCGCCCGCGCGCGCCTCGGGCTCTCAGCCACCGGGCGCTACCTGCTCTTCCCCTACGCCCCGTCGCGGCCCGTCAAGCGCGTCGACCTCGCGCGCGAACTGGCGGCCGCCACCGGCGCCGAGCTGCTCACGCTCGGCAGCGTGGCGCCCGAGGACGTTCCGCTGTGGATGAACGCCGCCAACGCCGTGATCTGCCCGGCCGACTGGGAGACGTTCGGCCTGGCCTGCCTCGAGGCGCTGGCGTGCGACGTGCCGGTGCTCGCGCGGCCAACAGGCGCGCACCCGGAGGCGCTGGACGGCATCGCCGGGACGCTGTGCTCCGAATGGGACCTCGCCCGCTGGCGCGCCGCGCTCGAACCGCATCTGGCAACCGGCGAGCCGCGGGTGCGCGGCCGCGCGCGGGCGCTCGAGTTCTCGGCCGATGCCCTCGCCGCCCGCGTCGCCGCGGCGTGGCGCTGGTTGGGCGCGGGCGGCCCCCCACCGCCGTTATACTCGCGCGCCGAAGCGCCGACCGACACCGCACCCGGCGGTTCCACGTCATGACCGGCCTGATGAAGCGCATCTTCAGGCGCCGCGAGCCGGGCCAGCCGCCCCGCCGCGGTGTCCTCAGCTTGTTTCGCGGGCGGGCCGCTCGCGGCAGACGCCTGCCCGGATACAAGCGAGCTCCCGCGCTCAGGCTGCCGAGACGCCTCACGCACTGGCCGCCGTGGAAGCGACCGCCGCAGGCGCCACCGCGGTCCGACGATGCGACGCACCAGACCGCGCAGATCATCGGGGAGCCGCTGCCGCCGAGCTTCAAGGACCGCGGGCAGCTGCGTCGCCGCCTGCGCTTCCTGCGCCGGGCACGCGAGCTGGGCTTCCGCGACATCGGCGGCCTGATCTTCGACATGCGCCGCTTCGAGCGCAGCCGCCCCGACCTGCTCGACGCGAAGCTCGACGCACTGCTCGCCGTCGACCAGGAACTGCGGACGCTGGAGCGTGTCCTTGACGACCGCCGCCCGTTCCACGAGCTGCGTGAACCCGGCATCTCGTCGTGCGCGCGCTGCGGCGCACTGCACCCGAGCGAGGCGAACTTCTGCCCGCATTGCGGCCTGCAGTTCAGCGGCCCGCGCGCGATGGGCGAGGTCGGCCACGCGATCGCCGCGCCGCCACAGGCACCCGCCCCGCCGGGCGTGGGCCCTGCACCGCCGGATGCGCCCGCGCAGCCCGAGTGGCCCTGGCCGGCGCACGCGGAGCCCGCCGAGCAGCCGACGGCGCCGACCGTGGCGGGAACCGATCCGGTGACCGAGCAGCTGACGGTCGCGTACGTGCCGGTCCTGCAGGAGGACCCGCCGAGGGACGCGCCGGCCGCCGGACGAGAAGGCGGCGCAGCCGCCGCCGAGACGCCCGCCGCCCAGAAGCCGGCCGCTGACGAGCCGCGCGCGGAGAAACCGGCCGAGGAGCAGCCCGTGGCGCAGCAGCCCGCCGAGCAGCCGGCCGAGGAGCAGCCCGTGGCGCAGAAGCCCGCCGAGAAACCGGCCGAGGAGCAGCCCGTGGCGCAGCAGCCCGCCGAGCAGCCGGCCGAGGAGCAGCCCGTGGCGCAGCAGCCCGCCGAGCAGCCGGCCGAGGAGAAACCCGTCGCCGATAGCGCCGCCGATGGCGACGTCGGCGCCGCCGTCGATGCCCCGGCACCGAAGAAGCCCGCCGCCCGCAAGCCGTCCACGCGCAAGCGCGCGGCGCGACGCACGGCGGCCGCGGAGGGAGCGCCCAAACCCGCTGATCCGTCGAACGGCAGCGACCCGCAGGACGGCGAGATTCCCGCCGACGAGCAGCGGATGGAGACTCGCCAGCCTCCGCACGCGTCCGGCGGATCGTGAGCGCCCAGCCGCCCGACGGGACCCCCGCACCGCCACCGCCTCCCGAAGGCACGCTGCGCTGCCCGCGCTGCGCGGCCACCGTCGATCCCGATCAGGGCTGGTGCCTGGAATGCGGAGCCCCCGCTCGCACGCGTCTCGCAGCGACCCCGAACTGGCAGCTGCCGACCGCGGCGATCGCCGGCATCGTGCTGCTGGCGGGGGCGCTGCTGGCATTCGCGTTCGTGAAGCTCACCGGCGACGACGCGCCGACGCCGTCGGGCACCACGCCGGTCGTCGCCACGCAGCCGCCCGCCGCTCCCGTGCCCGTTCAGAGCACCGCAACGACGCCGACCACGCCCACCACCACGCCGACCACGACAACGACCACGCCAACGACGACGAACGCCGTCACCGCCGCGCCGCCGACGACCGTGCCCGGCCAGACGACCCCGCAGCAGCGACCGCGGACGGTGCCGAGTCCCGGATCGGGCGACTGACCGTGCGGCGTCCGGTCCCGATCGTCTGCGCACTGCTCGTCCTCGGCGGCTGCGGCGGCGAACAGCGCGCGACCGCGCCCGCGCCACCGGCGGCCGCCCCCGCGCCGGCCACGCCACGGACGGCGACGGCCCCGCCCGCCACCGCCGCCGCGCTTCCCGTCGCCGCGTCCACCACGGCCGCGGCGCCGCGCAAGCCGACGATCATCCGCAAGTTCATCCCGTACGGCACGAAGCGCAAGCAGCAGATGTCCGCGTACTCCAAGCGCCACTACGGTGTCGCGGGCCACAAGCTCACGGACCCGCGCGTGATCGTCGAGCACTTCACCGTCAACGACAGCGTGCAGGCGACGTACAACACGTTCGCCCCCAACGTCGCCGATCCCGAGCTGCACGAGCTGCCCGGCGTTTGCGCGCACTTCGTCATCGGCAAGGACGGGCGGATCTACCAGCTCGTGGCGCTGGCGATCCGCTGCCGCCACACGGTCGGGCTCAACGACCGCTCGTTCGGCATCGAGCACGTCGGCCGCTCCGACGGCGAGATCCTCGGCAACACCCGCCAGCTCACGGCGTCGCTGCGCCTCAGCGCGTGGCTGCGCTGCCGCCACGACATCGGCGTGCGCAACGTCATCGGCCACAACGAATCGCGGTCGAGCAAGTACCACCACGAGAACGTCGCGAAGCTGAAGAACCAGACGCACGGCGACTTCAAGAAGGCCGCGATGCAGACGTACCGCAAGAAGCTGCGCAAGCGCCCGTGCGCGTAGCGGCGCTGTCCTGAGGGTCGAAGGCGACCGGTTGACGAACTGCATCGACGAGGCGCGGCGACCTGCTGCACCACAACCGGCGCCACGGCCTCAGATCACCCAGCCAGCGCGGGCCAGTAGCTCTCGGCCAGCCGCTCCGCCGCCCGCTGCGCGAGCGGATGCACGTCCACGTCCGGCGGCGTCGGGGGATCCTCCGCGCCGGCCACCTCCAGCGTGATCGCCACGCAGCGCGACAGCGCGCCGAGGTCGTAGCCGCCCTCCAGGACGATGCCGAGCGGCACGCCGAGCTCGCCGGCGAGCGCGCGCACCGACGCCGCCATCGCGCGGTAGCCGTCGTCGCTGACGACGCACCCGGCGAGCGGATCGTCGGCGTGGGCGTCAAAGCCCGCCGACAGCAGCAGCAGATCCGGCGCGTAGGCGCGCCCGACCGGGCGCACGACGTGTTCGAGCAGCGATGTCCAGACCGCGTCGCCGGAGCCGCCCGGCACCGGCAGGTTCACCGTGTACCCCTCCCCCGCCCCGCGCCCGACGTCAGACGCCGGGCCGGTCCCGGGATACAACGGGGACTGATGGATCGAGCAGAACAGCACGTCGTCGCGTTCTGCGAACAGCGCGTTCGTGCCGTTGCCGTGGTGCACGTCTGAGTCGACGATCATGACGCGCCGCGCACCGTGCTCGTCCAGCGCGTGCTGGGCGCCGATCGCGATGTTGTTGAACAGGCAGAAGCCCATCGCGCGGGCGGCCTCCGCGTGGTGACCGGGCGGGCGGTGCAGCGACGCGCCGGCGGGCGCGCCCTCCTCCCCGAGCAGCGCGTCGACCATCGCGATCGCGCCGCCCGCCGCGTGGTAGGCGGCGACGCACGATCCGGGGCTCACGACCGTGTCCATGTCGATCATCCCGCCGCCGCGGGCGCACAGCTTTTCGATGCGGTCGATGTGCTGCGGGGGGTGCAGCGCCTCGACCTTCGCGCGCAGCGCCGGCGGCGACATGCGCACGTCCCAGCCCAGCCAGTCGTGGTCGGCAAGCGTGCGCTCGATCGCCACGATCCGCCGCGCCGACTCGGGATGCGGCCCGGTGTCGTGGTCCAGCGACGACGGATGGTGCAACAGGACCGGCGCGGCCATCCGGGTACGGTACCCCGCCCGTGACCGAAGAATCCGAGCTGCACTGTGACGTGACGGTCGTCGGAGCGGGCGGCGCCGGCCTGTACGCAGCATTGACCGCCGCGAGCGCCGGCGCGTCGGTCGCGCTCGTGTCCGCGACGCCGCTTGCGCAGACCGCCAGCTACTGGGCGCAGGGGGGAATCGCGGCGGCGCTCGCCGTCGAGGACTCGCCCGCCCGCCACCTCGCCGACACCGAGCAGGCCGGCCGCGGCATCGTGCGCCACGCCGCGGCGCAGGTGCTGTGCGACGAGGCGCCGGCGCGCGTCGCCGACCTCGAGCGTCTCGGCGTGCACTTCGACGCCGACCGCCGCGGTGTGCTCGCGCTCGGGCTCGAGGGCGGCCACTCGCTGCGCCGCGTCGTGCATGCGGGGGGAAGCGCGACCGGCCGGCGGATCGTGCGCCAGCTCTCCGCGCTCGCCGTCGACGAGCCGCACATCACCGTGCTCGAGGGAGCCCGCGCCGCCAGCGCGCTCATGTGCGACGGTCGCTGCGCCGGCGTCGCGCTCGCCGACGGCCACCGCCTGCGATCGCGGGCGACGGTCCTCGCCACCGGCGGCGCGGCCGCGCTGTGGTCGCGCACGACCAACCCGCCGGGGTCGCTTGGCATCGGGATGGCGCTCGCGCACGCCGCCGGCGCGGACCTCGCCGACCTCGAGTTCCTGCAGTTTCACCCGACCGCGGTGATCGGGGTGCCCGGGCGCGAGGGCTTTCTCGTCACGGAGGCGATCCGGGGGGAGGGCGCGACGCTGCACGGGCCCGATGGCGAGCGCTTCGTCGACGAGCTCGCGCCGCGCGACGAGGTGGCACGCGAGATCGCGGCGCTGCTGTCGCGCAGCGCCAGCGCGTCGGTCGGCCTCGACATGCGTCACATCGACCCGGCCCGCTTTCCCAACGTCGTCAGCGCGCTACGCGATGCTGGCCTCGACCCGGCCACGGAGCTCGTCCCCGTCGCTCCGGCCTCGCATTACATGATGGGCGGGATCGTCAGCGACCTGCACGGGCGCAGCACGGTGCCCGGCCTCTACGCGATCGGCGAGACCGCCTGCACCGGGCTGCACGGCGCCAACCGGCTGGCCTCCAACTCGCTGAGCGAGTGCTTCGTCTTCGGGGCACGCGCGGCCGCGGCGGCGCTCGACGAGCCGGCCGACGACGTGGCGGGCGCGACGCCGACGCCCGCGGTGCCGCTCGAGCGTCCGGGGCGCGCCACGCAGGAGGCCCTCTGGCGCGATGCGGGCATCGTGCGCACGCGCGAGGGCCTCGAGCGCCTGCTCGAGGACCCGCACCCGCTCGCGCGCCTCATCGCGCTGTGCGCGCTCGAGCGCGAGGAGAGCCGCGGCGCGCACCAGCGGGCGGACTTCCCCGACCTCGACCCTGCGCTCGACGATCGCCACGCGGTCGTGGGTGCCGACGAGCGCCCGCACCTGGCGCGGTGGCGCTGAAGTCAAGCGCGTCAGGGCAGCGACCGGATGTCGCGCGAGGCGGTCTCGTCCACGCCGTAGAAGCGATCGAGCCGCCGGTCGAAGTCCTTCGGGGGATCGGGCTTCTTATCGGGCGCGAACTCGACGGTCGGGAACTTCGTCGGGTTGCTCGGGTACTCCACGCGCACGTACCGGTCGCCGCGCGTGAGGCGCCGCAGCCAGCCCGCCTCCGGCACGCGGGTGAGGAAGACGACTTCGTGCTTCGTGCGAAACGAGTCGGCTTTCACGTCCTCGAGTCCGAGCACCTTGCCCCGGCCCATCGAGATCCAGGCATCGAGGAAGATCGTGTTGTACTCCCCGTTGGGCACCCACGTGAGGACCGGCACGGTGATGGTCTCCTTGGGCTCGAACCACAGGCCCTCGTCCACGAGGCGGCTGTGGCTCACCACGTCGCCCTCCTTCTCGTAGACGTGGCGCTCCGCCGCCTCGAGCTCCTCGCCCTCATCGGTCAGCGCGACGTGCTCGGCGAACTCCTCCTCGCTCACGGAGTTCCTGGCGAGCACCGCGCCCGACACGTCAAGGCTCGAAGCCAGCACATGGACCTTCGTGTCCGATGTGTTGCGGACCACGACCGAGCCCTCGATCACGAGCTGTCCCCCGCGCGGCTTGACCTCGTCGATGGTCGCCTCGAGCGTCAGGCTCGAGGGGGCCGTCGTCGGCAGGTAGATCAGCGTGTACCAGAATTGGGCGATCGAGAAGAGAACGCCGACCGACACCGCGGACTTCAGGATCGGCAGGCGCGTCCAGATGCTCTTCGACCGCTCGCCGGGAGGGGTTAGCCGGCGAATGTAGACCGCGGCGAGGACCGAGAGGACCACGATCAGCGCCCACCCGGCCAGGCGCCCGTCCGGCTCGTCGTTGACGACCTGCGTCAAGAAGATCAGCACGCCCATCGCAACGCCCAGCAGCGCCGCGATCATCGCCAGGGACAGGCCCACCGGCTTGCGACGCCAGAGCCCGGCGGCGCCCGACAGCAGCAGCACGCCGCCCGCGACGAGGAGCGAGCCGAGCAGACGGACGGAGATCTCGGTCCCGGCGACCGCGTCGTGAGCGCCGATGATCAGCGCGGAGGCGGCGAGCAACACCAGCCAGGCGATGACCAAGAACTCGGCCGTCCACAGCCAGCCGGTCGGACGCGCGATCACGGCGGCCGTTGCGGGTTCCGGCTTCCCCTGTTCCCCGGAGGTGTCCTCGGACATGGCAACGCGAAGTGATATCCGCGACCGGACGATCGGTGCAACCAAATCGGCGTCCGACGGACGGTTCGTGCGCCAGAACGGCGTGATCGCACTGGGTTCAATCGCCCAGAACGTCGTGCTTAATACGAACTCAACATTGGGTTCGTTCTAACCTTCATGAGCCCGCGCCACACTGCGGGCCTGCTGCAGGGAGCAGCAAAGAACGGAAGGAGTAGCCCGCCGATGTACCAGTTCAGCCGCGCGATCTATCGCGAGCTGTCCCCCCTTGTCGCCGACGGACCGGCCCCGGACGGTCACGCGAAGGTGCTGCGCGCCTGCGAAGCCACGATCGAGCGACTGGCAACCGACCGCCATTACTTTGCGCGGCCGGCCCGGACGCTGTTTCACGACATCCGCCCGTACTTCCCGATCGCCGCGCAGTCGCGCGTCTGGCGCGTCGTCTCGACGTATGTCACGTGCGCGGAGGAATGGCTGGCGACCCAGCCTCAGCAGGGACACGACATCCACGGCAACCCGCTCGAGTGCCGCGCGACAACACGCCGCGGCACGCCGTGCCAGCGCATGCCGCTGGCCCACAACGGCTACTGCCCGTCCCACCAACACCTCGCCGAGACCGAGACGTTCCAGGAGCGCATCGCCGCGTAGCGCGCCCGACACGATTGAGTAATCGAGCTGGTTGAGGACCCCGATATACGGGGTTTCGAATCATGTCGATTTCCGTCGCCCGCGCGACCCGATGCCGCAACCCGCATACGAAGACCGCATTACATTGCGCCGGTGACCTTCCCGGCGACGCTGTCCTCCTGACGTGCTGCTCGGCGTCGACGTCGGGGGGACGTTCACCGACGCCGTCCTGGCGACGGACGGGCGACTGGTCACCGCCAAGGCGCCGACGACGCCCGGCGACCAGTCCGAGGGCGTCATGGCGGCGGTGCAGGCCGCCCTGGAGCGCGCGGGAGCGCCCGCCGGCGACGTCACGTCATTCGCCCACGGGATGACCGTCGCGACCAACGCGCTGCTGGAGGGCGCCGGCGCGCGCACCGTGCTCGTGACGACCGAGGGATTCCAGGACGTCGTCGAGATCGGCCGCCAGGCGCGCGCGGATCTCTACCGCCTGTGCGCGAGCCGGCCCGCCCCGCTCGTCGGCCCGCAGCTGCGCGTCGGCGCCCCGGAGCGCACGGGCCCCGGCGGCGTCCTGCGCGCGCTGGACGACCCGGCCGCCGTGGCAGCCGACGTGGCGGCGCTCGAGCCCGAGGCCGTCGCCGTCGTGCTGCTGCACGCCTACGCCCATCCGGCCCACGAGCAGGCGATCGGGGAAGCGCTCGCCGCGCGACTTCCGAACGTGCACGTCTCGCTCTCGCACGAGGTCGTCGGCACGTTTCGCGAGTTCGAGCGCGCGGCGACGACCGAGGTCGACGCGGCGCTCTCGCCGCTGCTCGCGCGTTACCTGCGCCGGCTGCTCGCGCGCGCGAGCGAAGCCGGGCTGCCCGAGCCGCGGATCATGCAGTCAAGCGGCGGCCTGGCGGCCGCCGAGCTCGCGGCGCGGCACGCGTCGTTCACCGTGCTCTCCGGACCGGCGGGCGGCGCGGCCGCGGCGGCGCTCGTTGCCCGGCGCAGCGGCCGCACCGACCTCGTCTGCTTCGACATGGGCGGGACGTCGTGCGATGTCTGCGTCGTCGAGCACGGCGCGGTCCGCGAGACGGCGGGCCGCGAGGTCGGCGGGCGTCCGCTGGCGCTGGCGATGGTCGACATCCACACCGTCGGGGCGGGCGGCGGCTCGATCGCCTGGCGCGACCCCGGCGGCGCGCTGCGGGCCGGCCCGCGCAGCGCGGGCGCCGTGCCCGGGCCGGCGTGTTACGGGCGCGGAGGAAGCGAGCCGACCGTCACCGACGCCAACCTCCTGCTCGGCCGCCTCGGGACGGATGCGCCGCTCGCCGGCGGCGTCAGGCTCGACCGCGAAGCCGCCGAGCACGCGGTCGGCGCGCTCGCGCGGGAGCTTGGACTCGAGCCCGTCGCCTGCGCCGAGGGAATCGTGCGGGTGGCGAACGCCGAGATGGTGCGCGCCCTGCGCGTGATGACCGTCGAGCAGGGGATCGACCCGCGCGCCTTCGCCCTGCTGGCCTTCGGCGGCGCCGGCCCGCTGCACGCGGCGGCGATCGCCGACGAGCTCGGGATGCAGACGATCCTCTGCCCGCGCGCGTCGGGCGTGCTCAGCGCGCTCGGCCTCGCCGCCGCCGATCGCCGGGCGACCGAGCAGCGCACGGTGCTGCTCGCCGGCGACGCGCTCACCGATGGTGCGCTCGCCGCGGCGCGCGACGACCTGCTCGGCCAGGCACGCGCGACGCTCGGCACCGAGGATGCGCGCACGGACGTCGCCTACGACGTGCGCTACCGCGGCCAGGCCCACGAGCTGACGGTCCACGACCTCGACGCGGCCGGCGTGGCCGCCGTGCGGGCGGCGTTCGAGGCGCTGCACGACGAGCGCTACGGCTACCGCGACGACGACGCGCCGATCGAGGTCGTCACGATCCGCGCGACGGCGAGCGAGCCCGGCCCGCAGCTCGACCTCGCGGCCGGCGACGCCGGCGACGCCCAGCGCTCGCGCCGGCGCGTGGTGTTCGACGGCGAGGAGCACGACAGCGAGATCCTGCGCGGCCAACTGGCCGCAGGCGAGCGGTTGCATGGCCCGGCGATCTGCGAGCTCCCGGAGGCGACG
Organism: uncultured Actinomycetes bacterium; assembly: GCA_963705315.1. Lineage (GTDB taxonomy): Bacteria > Actinomycetota > Thermoleophilia > Solirubrobacterales > Solirubrobacteraceae > CADCVQ01. Next base: position 1,447,549 of record OY970068.1, on the reverse strand, counting down.
CTGGCCGTCCCGCCGGGGTGGCGGGGGACCGTCGACGACGCGGGCACGATCACGCTCGAGCGCGGTTGATCGGAGCCGGCGTGCTCTGGTAACGTCGCGCCAGGATTCCCTCCACCGCAAGGAGTTGCTCTGTGGCTACCCCGATGATTCCGTTGCTGTTCGGCAAGCGCCAGCCCGTCGCTCCGCGCCTGGCCGCGCAGTACGTCGGCACCGACTGCGAGATCGACGAGAAGATCAAGGGGACCTGAGCGACGGTCGGATCTCCGTGATGAGCGGGCCGCGGGACGACAGGAGCGTCCTGATCGTGGCCCGCAGGCTCGACGACCACCTCGGTCTGGTCGAGCCCGAGCTGGCGGCGCGCGGCGCGCGCGTCGCCCGGCTGAATACGGAGGAGTACGTCAACGATCACGCGCTGGTGCGCTTCCGCGCCGACGGCCGGCGCGCGGGGGCGGTCCTGCAGATCGACGGTGGCGAGATCGCGGCGGCGGACGTCGGCGCGGTGCTCTATCGCCGGCTGCACATCCCGACGGCGGACGGCGTCCCCGAGGGCGCGGCGCGCGAGCTGGCCGAGTCAGAGCTGCGAGCGGCGCTCGAGGGGTCGCTGCTGTCGATCGACGCGCACTGGCTCGACCATCCCAACAACCTGCGCCTGGCGCGCTACAAATTGCTGCAGCTCAGGCTCGCGACGGATGTGGGCCTGACGGTGCCCGAATCGCTGGTCACGTCCGATCCCGCCGAGATCCGCGCGCTGTTCGCCGCCTGGGACGGGGCCATGATCGCCAAGCTCGTCGGCGGCCAGGTCGTGGCCGCCAGCGTCGACGAGCAGCATGTCGTCTACACCACCCTGCTCGAAGAGGCCGACCTCGCGCACGACGAGGCGCTCAGCGCCTGCCCCGCGCTGTATCAGCGGCTCGTCGACAAGGCCTTCGAGCTGCGGGTGACGATCGTCGGCGACGCGGTCTTCACGTGCCGGATCGACTCACAAGGTGTTCCGGACGGCACGATCGACTGGCGCCGAGCGGGGGTTCTCGATGTCCCGATCGAGGCATACGACCTCGATCCCGAGGTGGCGCGGATGTGCCTCACCCTCACGCGTCGCCTCGGGCTGCAATTCGCCGGCATCGACCTGATCGTCACGCCGTCCGGCGAAACGGTGTTCCTCGAGCTCAACGCCGCCGGCACGTGGGCGTGGATCCAGCACGCGACCGGCTTGCCGATCGCCGCGGCGTTCGCCGAGAACCTCGTCGCGGGGGCGCGGCGCGCGCGCGAGCAGCACCCACACGTGCCGGCCTGAGCGCAGGATGCGACCGCCGCCGCCCGCGGGACCGTGCCTCGTCGCCGGTCTCGGTCGCGCGGGCTGCGCCGCGGTCGATGCGCTGCTGCTAAGCGGCGCCGGACCCGTCGCGGCGTGGGATGCGAACGCGCGGCGCGAACAGCGCAGCGCGGCGCGGCGCCTGCGGGCGCGCGGCGTCGCGATCACGCTCGGCGGTGACGGCCTGGACGCGCTCGCCGCGGCGGGTCCCGAGGCCACGATCGTCAAGAGCCCGGGGATCGCGATGGACGTCGCGCTGCTGCGCGCGGCGCGCGACCGCGGCCTGGAGGTCGTCGACGAGCTCGAGCTCGGCTGGCGGCTGCGCCCGCGGCCGACCGTCGGCGTGACGGGCACGAACGGCAAGTCGACGACCTCCGGGCTGTGCTGCGCCGTGCTGGAGGGCGCCGGCCACGCGGCCGAGCTGGCGGGCAACACGGAGTTCGGGCCCGCGCTGTCAGCCGCGGCAGCGACGGGCTGGGTCGTGTGCGAGGTGTCGAGCTTTCAACTTGAGGCGTCGCCGTCGTTCCGGCCCGACGTCGCGGTGTTCACGAACCTCACGCCCGAGCACCTCGACCGGCACGGCACGATCGACGCCTACGGCGCGGCGAAGCGATCGATGTTCGTCGCCGGCCAATCGACCGCCGGCACCGCGGTCATCAACGTCGACGATCCGTTCGGCCGCGAGCTGGCGGCGCAGGTGCGCAGCGCCGGAGGCGACGTGCTGGGCTACGGCCACGACGCGACCGCCGACGTGCGGATCCTCGACTCGGGCTGGCAGATCCGCCAGGCGACGATGCGGCTGCGCGGGCCGCGCGGGGAGATCGAGTGCCCGACGCGCCTGCCCGGCGCCTACAACGCCCACAACGCGGCGGCCGCGTTCACGCTGGGCGAGGCCATCGGGCTGCCGACCGAGCGGACGGTCGCCGCGCTGCGCGAGGCCGCTCCGCCGCCCGGCCGCTGGCAGATCGTGGACGAGGGCCAGCCGTTCGACGTCGTCGTCGACTACGCCCACACGCCCGACGGCATCCAGCAGCTGCTCGAGGCCGTGCGCCGCGGCATCAGCGAGCGCACGCACGCCGAGGTCTGGACGGTGTTCGGTCCGCTCGCGGCGCGCGACGAGGACAAGGAGCGCGCCAGCGGGCGCGCGGCGGGACGGCTCAGCGATCACCTCATCGTCACGACCGGCTCGACGGTCAGCGACGGCCGCATGCTGCGCATCGCCAGCGTCATGTCCGGGACGCCCGACGCCGACCGCGTCGAGGTCGTGCTCGATCGCAAGCGAGCGATCGCGCGGGCGATCGAGCGAGCGCAGCCGGGCGACGTCGTCGTCATCGCGGGCCTGGGCAACATGCGCGTGCAGGGTCTGGACCGCTACACGGTGCAGCCGCACAACGACGCCGACGCGGCGCGCGACGCGCTGCGCTGCGGAGCGCGCGCATGGAGCTGATCGTCGCCGTCCAGGAGCTCGGCCGGCCGGGCGGCCCGCAGACCTACGCGCTCACGGTGGCCGAGCATCTCGCGCGCCTCGGCCACGGCGTGACGCTCTATGCCCGCACGCTCGGCGACGTCGCGGAGCTCGCGCGCACGCGCAGCCTCAGCGTCACGGCGCAGCTCGACGAGCTGCCCGCGCATGTCGACGGCGTGCTCGCCGGGGTGGATCGATCGCTCGCGTTCGAGCTGGCCGAGCGCTACCCCGCGGCGGCACGGGTCTTCGTCGTGCACAGCATCGACGAGATCCACCTCCCGCCCCCGGTGGACGGCGTCGTGGCGGCAACGGTCGCGCTCAACGACGCCTTCGCGGCGCGCGCGGCGGCCGGCGTCGGCGCGGGCGAGGTCGTGCGGCTGCGCCAGCCCGTCGACCTGCGCCGCTTCGACGTCGGCCGCGAGCCCGCAGCCCGGCCCACGCGCGCGCTGCTGCTTGGCAACTACCACGGCGACGCCGGCGGGCGGGCGCGGGTGCTCAAGGATGCCTGGTCGGCCGCTGAGCTGGAGTGGACGCAGGTCGGCTACCCCAACGCCTCGCTCGACGTGGCGTCCGCGATGGACGACGTCGACATCGTCGTCGGCTATGGCCGCTCGATCGTCGAGGCGATGGCGCGCGGGAAGCTCGCCTACGTCTTCGATCACGCGGGCGCCGACGGCTGGGTCACGCCGGAGTCCTACGAGCGCATCGAGGCCGCCGGGTTCTCGGGCATGTCGCCCGCGCCGCCGCTGGATGCGGCACATCTGCGCGCGGACCTCGGCGCGTACCGGCCCGAGCTCGGGCGCCTCGGGCACGAGCTCGTGCGCGCCCATCACGACGCGCGCGATCATGCGGCGAAGCTCGTGGCCCTGCTCAAGCGCATCGCTCCGCAACCCGCGCCGCTGGAGACCTCGGCGCTGCGCGCCCTCGCGCACCTGTCCGAGGCGCAGCTGCGCGCCGAGATCGCGCGCGACAACAACCGCATGGAGGCGCGGCAGTGGTTCAACCGCGCCCAGGAGCTCAACCAACGGCTCGTCCGATCGGAGGCCGAGGCGGCGCGGCGCCTCGACGCGCTGAAGGCGACGCGGCGCTACCGCTTCGCCGAGGCGCTGGCCAAACCGCTGCACGTGATCAGGCGGCTGCGCGGGCGATGAGCCTCGGTCCGATCGACCTGCAGGTCATCACCGGCGCGCTGCGCGCCGCGTGCGAGGAGATGGGCGCCGCGCTCGTGCGCAGCGCGCACTCCGCGAACATCAAAGAGCGCCGCGACTGCTCGACCGCGCTGTTCGATCCCGCCGGCGAGATGGTCATGCAGGCCGAGCACATCCCGGTCCATCTCGGGGCGATGCCCGCCGCCGTCGCCGCCGTCCTGGACGAGGATCACAGCGCGGGCCGGCCGTGGATCCTCAACGACCCCTACCGCGGCGGCACGCACCTGCCCGACATCACGGTCATCACGCCCGTGCTCGACGACGGCGAGCTGGTCGGCTTCGCGGCCAGCCGCGCCCACCACGCGGATGTCGGCGGCCGCGTCCCCGGCTCGATGCCGGCGGACTCGACGACGCTCGACGAGGAGGGCGTCGTGATCGCGCCGCGCTCGCTCGACGACGCGGCGATCGACGAGCTGGCCGAGCAGATGCGCCAGCCCGACCAGCGCCGGGCGGACCTGCGCGCCCAGCTCGCGGCGAACCGGATCGGCGCGCTGCGGCTCGTCGAGCTTGCCCAGCGGCTGGGCCGCGAAGCGCTGCGCGAGGCGACCGCCGCCGTCCTGGACTACGCCGAGCGGCGCACCCGCGGGTGCCTCGCCGAGCTGCCCGACGGCCCGCGCGAGGCGCGCGACGTCCTGGAAGCCGTCGAGGGCGACCTCGAGCTGCGCCTCGTCGCGACCGTGGAGGAAGACCGCTTGACGCTCGATTTCACCGGCAGCGCGCAGCAGTACGACGGCAACCTCAACTGCCCGCTCGCCGTCACCCGCTCGGCGGCGTACTTCGCCGTGCGCGTCCTGACCGATCCCGACGTGCCGCCGAGCGCCGGTGCGTACCGCCCGATCGAGGTGATCGCGCCGGAGGGCTCCCTGCTGAACGCCCGCTCGCCGGCGGCCGTCGCCGGCGGCAACGTCGAGACGTCCAGCCGCGTCGCCGACCTCGTGCTCGCGGCGTTCGGGCGGGCGCTCGGGCAGGGAACGATGAACAACCTCACACTTGGCAACGAGGCGTTCACGTACTACGAGACGCTCGGCGGCGGCCAGGGCGCGTGCCCGGACGCCGACGGCCCGAGCGGCGTGCACGTCGCGATGTCCAACACGCTCAACACGCCGGTGGAGGCGCTCGAGCTCGAGTTCCCGCTGCGCGTGACGCGCTACCTGCTGCGGCGCGGATCAGGCGGCGCGGGCGCCCACCGCGGCGGCGACGGCGTCGTCCGAGAGCTCGAGGCGCTCGCGCCGATGGCCTACTCGCTCATCACCGAGCGCCGCCGCCACGCGCCGCCGGGCGCCGCCGGCGGCGAGCCGGGCGCGAAGGGCCGCAACCTGCTCAACGGCGAGGAGCTTGAGCCGAAGGCTTCCGGCGAGCTCGAACCCGGCGACCGGCTGGCGATCGAGACGCCGGGCGGCGGCGGGCACGGTCAACCACCAACGGAGGACTGACGACATGACAGTGGTGATGGAGATCTCGATGTCCCTCGACGGGTTCGTCGCCGGCCCGAATCAGACCCTCGACCACCCGCTCGGCGAGGGCGGGGAGGACCTGCATCAGTGGGCGATCAAGCTCGCGAGCTGGCGCGAGGCCCACGGCAGGACGGGCGGGGAGCAATCCGTCGACGACGAGGTGATGGCCGAGTCGGTCGCCCGGCGCGGCGCCACGGTCATGGGACGCAACATGTTCGGCGGCGGTCCCGGCCCGTGGAACGACGACGAGCCCTGGAACGGCTGGTGGGGGGACGACCCGCCCTACCACCACCCGGTGTTCGTCGTGACGAACCATCCGCGCGAGCCGCTGACGCTGACCGACACGACATTCACGTTCGTGACCGAGGGCGTCGAGGCCGCGATCGAGCAGGCCACGGCGGCCGCGGGCGACAAGGACGTCCTCGTCGCGGGCGGCGCGGACGTGGCCGGGCAGTGCCTGGCCGCCGGTCTCCTCGACGAGATGGAGATCCACCTCATCCCGGTGCTGCTCGGCGGCGGCGCGCGGTTGTTCGGCCGCGTCGACACGCTGACGGCGCTCGACAAGACGCGGGTCATCGACTCCGACGGCGTGACGCATCTGCGTTACGAGAACCCGCGCTAGGTCAGCCGGGTCGCACCTCGGCGCTCACCGTGCCGGTATCCCGGTCGTTGCCGCGGATGTTGACCGTGTATGTCCCGCTGCGATCGAGCGTTCCGCGGATCGTCATCTCCCCGACGGAATCTGCGAGCTCCTCCGGCTTGTCCAAGACGGAGGAGCCCTCGGGGTCGAGGATCCTGACGAACCCAGTCAAGCCGATGTTCGTGAGGCGCAACACGACGCGCGCACCGGCGCGCGGCGACTGGAACGTGACGACGCCTGCCTGCCCAATGTCGAGGTCGAAGTCGACACGCTCGCCGAGCTTCACCTCGCGAGTGTCGTCGGAGATGACCCCGTGCAGCCGGAGGCGGAGACTGCCGGCGCCGCCCTCGCCTTGGATGACCACCCGGTGCGGACCGCTGTGCTTCAGCGTCACCGGCTGACAGCCCAGCGCCGAGGCACAGCGCTCGGGGAGGATCAGTCCCTCCTGCGAGCGGTACTCGGTGACCTTGGCGTCAGCGCTGTCGAAGATGGCCATGGTGGCCTCCAGCTCGGGCGGATCAGGCACGAGATCGAATGCCAGATGCTCGCCCTCGCTCGCTTCAAACGTCCCGACCCACTCCTGGCCTTTGGAGATGGGCACCGTCGTCGCCGGCGGCAACTCCCCCGGCTCCCCCACCGTCAGCCCGCCTTTCGTCGCCGCGGTTGTCGAGCTCGGCGGCGAGTCCGAGCCGCCGGAGAGCAGCGCCACGAGCACCACGGCGAGCAGCACGACGCCGGCCGCGCCGGCGGCCCAGAGCGTCCCCCGTCCGGCGAGCCGCGGGCGCCGCACCGGCGCCTCGTCGGGCTCCACCGTCGCGTCCAGCGCATCCATGAGCTGCACGACCTCGTTGCGCCAGCGCACGTCGCTGAGCACGACGGCGTTGCGATTGCAGAGGTCCTCGAGCTCGTCCGGGAGCGCGTCCGGCCGTGGCATCTGCGCCCCGCCCACGAGCAGCGGGATGACGCGGACATCGGGGCGCCGCAGCCCCGCCGCCACCTCGAGCCGGACGAAGTCGGCGGGATCGGCGAGCCGCGACTGCTTGGCGCCCTTCGCAGGCGCCAGCCACTCGGGGCCTATGACGACAAGGAGCACGTCGCAGGCGCCGACGACGCGCACGATCGTGTCGACGAAGTCCACGCCGGGCTCCATCTCGACGTCCATGAAGACGCGGTCCTCGCCGAAGCGCTCGGCGAGCGCGTCGTACAGGCGTCCCGCATATCCAGCGGTTCCGACGCGCCGGTAGCTGATGAAGACGTCCGGCGCGTTGGGGCTCATGAGACCACCGCGGGCGAGTATCTCACGCGGTTTCCCCGCCTTCAGCGCGCGCCTTTAGCATCGGGCGGCATGAACGACTCATCCGCCTCCACCGACCGGGTCGGCTTCGTCGGCCTCGGAATCATGGGCTCGCGCCAGGCCGCGAACCTCGCCCGTGCCGGCCACGAGCTGACGGTCTTCAACCGCACTCGCGCGACCGCCGAGGCCTGGGTCGCCGAGCACGGCGGCACCGTCGCCGACTCCCCGGCCGCGGTCGGCGCCGCGAGCGACGTCGTCATCAGCATGGTCGTCGACGGCGATCAGGTCCGCGCGGTGCTGCTCGGCGCCGACGGGGTCGCGCGGGGCGCGGCCGCGGGCACGCTGTGCATCGACATGTCGACGATCGGGCCCGATCAGTCGCGGGCGATCGGCGCCGATCTGGCCGCGCGCGGGCTCGCGTTCGTCGACGCGCCCGTGTCGGGATCTTCGCCGAAGGCCCAGGACGGCACGCTGACGATCATGGCCGGCGGCGATCCCGGCGATTTCGCGCGCGCCGAGCCGCTGCTGCGCATCATGGGCGAGCTCGTCGTCCACGTGGGCGCGCTGGGCCAGGGTGAGATGGTCAAGCTCATCAACAACGCCCTTGGCGCGGCGAACGCGACCGCGCTCGGCGAGGCGCTGCTCGTCGCCGAGGCCAGCGGTGTGGATCTCGACGCGTTGCAGACCGTGCTCGGCGCCTCGTCGGGCGCCTCGGTGCAGCTCGCGCTCAAGGCCGAGCCGATGCGCCGGCACGATTACACGACGCTCTTCAAGCTCGAGCACATGCTCAAGGACGTCGCGCTGTGCCTGCAGGCCGGGCAGGCCGCGGGCGTGCCGTTTCCGGCCGCTGCGCACGCGCGTGACGTGCTCGTGGCGGCCCTCGCGCGGGGTCATGGCGACGACGACTACGCGGCGCTCATCGAAGCCCTCGAAGGCCTGTCCGGAACGCGCCTGAAGACGTGACCAAGTTGTCTTGCGTTACAAACAAACATGCTTGATTTGCAGGGAAGTTTGGTCGTTTAGGGGCACTTGTGGCACAATGTCGCTTATCCCGGCGTCTGGCCCCTCGCGGTCTCGGACGACGGGATTGCTTTCGTCTTTGTCCCGTCCCGTCGTCGTCTGGTCCCAAATTGCCTATTGCGTTCAAAGAGTGGGCGGTCACCGTCCGTGCGCTCGCCGAGGGCGAGCAACTAATCACCCTGCGTAAGGGTGGATTGCGCGAATCCGACAAGCGGTTTCGTGTCGAACACGACCGCTTCTTCCTCTACCCGACGTTCGATCATCAGCGCCATGACCTCGTGCGCGAGTCGCATGTTCCCGAGCTCTCGCGAGCGCTGGAAGAGGGCGTCTGGGCCGAAGGCGAGCCGCCCATCCGGGCCGGCCTCGATGGCGGCTACGGGCCGATCGCCCAGCCCGACCGCGTGCGCATCCGTGCATGGGCCGAGCTCGCCGGGCACTACACGATCACGGACCCGCGCTGCCTCGACGCGCTGTCTCCGTTCTATGTGTGGAGCACCGACTATGCGGTAAAGCGCTTGGAGTGGAAGCGCCATCACCCACTGCACGTGCTGCTCCTGCGCACCTACCGCATCCCGCGTCCGGTGACCGTCCGCGTCAAGGACGAGTACGGCGGCTGCCGGTCGTGGCTGGAGCTTCAGCGCGACCTGCCATTCGAGGGCACGCCGGTGCTCTCGGACGACGAGTTCGGGCGCGCCACGGAAGCGATCCGCGAGATCGCCGACGGCGGCGTCCCCGCGCTGGTCTAGACCGCAGCACGCCGAGGCAGCCGTGATCAGCGCGCTCGGCACCGCCGGGCGCGTCCTGGCGGTGGGCATCGGAGGCGGCGGCGATGTCGTCGGCGCTCTGGCGGTCGCCGAGCTTGCGCGGCTGCTCGGCACCGAGACGATCGTCGGCGGCCTGACCTGGGAGCGCCGTCCGATCGATCCCCTGCCCGGGCCGCGCCGCATCGACGAGATCGCCGGCGCAAAGCGCCTCAACGAGTCCGCCGCCCTCGCCGGCCCCGACACGACCGGCCCCGGCGGCTTTCACTTCGCCGAGTCGCACATGGCCCGCCACCTCGGCGCACCGGTGCTGCTGCTCGACCCGACCGACGGACCGGCGGCGGCCGCGGGCGGCCTGGCCGACGCGGCGGCGCAGCTGGAGTGCGATCTCGTCGTGCTCGTCGACGTCGGCGGGGACGTCCTCGCCCACGGCTCCGAGGCCGGGCTCGCCAGCCCGGTCGCCGACGCGGTCTGCCTCGCCGCCGCACCACGGCTCGACGAGGCCGGCGTCGACGTCCTGCTCGCGGTCTTCGGCGCGGGCTGCGACGGCGAGCTGACGCCCGACGAGGTGCTCGAGCGCGTCGCCGAGGTCGCCACCGCGGGCGGCCACCTCGGAACGTGGGGCCCCGGACCCGCCGAGCTCGAGCGCCTGGAGGCGGCGGCCGCGGAGATCCCCACCGAGGCGAGCGCGATGGCGCTGCGCTGCGCGCGCGGCGCGACCGGCGTCACGAAGATCCGCGGCGGTCGCAGGACCGTCGTGCTGACGTCGATCGGCGGCATGGTGTTCTTCTTCGATCCGCTGGTGACGCTGCGCACCACTGCGCGCTGCGCGGCGCTCGTCGAGCACGCGACGTCGCTGCAGCGGGCGAGCGACATCCTCACCGAGCTCGGAATCTCCTCGGAGCTGCGCTACGAACTCGAAGCGGTTCCAACACCGCCAAATGAACGGTAGGGTTCGCTGGGATTCAGGTGACCCTCCGACGCAAGCTCGCCGCCGGTGCCGTCGCGGCGCTGGGCCTTCTCGTGACCGCCGCTCCCGCGCCGGGCCAGGTCCAGTCGTACCGCACGAACGACTACGGCGGGTTTCGCGACGTTCTGCCACCGGGAACGAACGGGCGCTCCAACGCCGTCGAGCTCGCCGCCTTCCTCGCCCTGGGCAAACGCCCGCTGCACAACGACGACCAGCGCGAGCTCTACGCGCGCCTCATCCGCTCCACGCCCGGCGTCACGAACGAGCTGCTGCCAAGCCTGTTCAAGGACGCGAGCTTCGGCATCTCCCCGGGCGGCCAGGCGCGCGCCTACACGCCGATCCCCGGCCTCACGATTACGCGCGACAAGGCCTTCGGCGTTCCCCACGTCTACGGCACGAGCCGCGCGGCGGCGATGTTCGGGCTCGGCTACGTCGCCGCCGAGGACCGCCTGTTCTTCATGGACGCCCTGCGCCACGCCGGCCGCGGGCAGCTGTCGTCGTTCGCCGGCGGCGCCGCCGGCAATCGGGCGATGGACAAGGAGCAGTGGGAGCTCGCGCCGTACACCGAGGCCGATCTCCAGCGCCAGGTCGACCAGCTCGACGACCTCTACGGCGAGGACGGCCGCCAGCTGCAGCGCGACGGCGCGGACTACGTCGCGGGCGTCAACAGGTACATCAACGAGGCGAAGGTCGACATCAGCAAGCAGCCCGCGGAGTACCTCGCGCTCGGGCGCCTGCTCGGTGCGGACCCGTGGAAGATGACCGACGTCATCGCCACGGCGTCGCTGGTCGGCGGCATCTTCGGTAAGGGCGGCGGGCAGGAGCTCACGCAGATGGAGCTGCGCCGGACGTTCATCGCCCGTTTCGGCGCCCGCCGCGGCAAGGCGCTGTGGCGCGAGTGGGCGGCCTATGAGGACAAGGACGCGCCGACGACCGTGCGCAAGCGGGTCTTCTCCTACCAGGCGACGCCATCCAAGGCGGCCAAGGGCGGCCTGGCGATCGCCGACGCGGGGTCGTTGCGCAAGCACTCCGTCGTCGCCCGCGACAGCGGCCCGCGGGACCGCGGTCGCGGCGCGCTGCCGGGTCTCTTCTCCACGCGCATGCGCGACCAGGGCATGTCCAACGCGCTCGTCGTCTCGCGCGCGGAATCCAAGAGCGGGCGCCCGCTGGCGGTGTTCGGTCCGCAGACGAGCTACTTCTCCCCCGAGATCCTCATGGAGCAGGACGTCCACGCGCCGACGCTCGACGCGCGCGGCGCCGCGTTTCCCGGCGTGAACCTCTACGTCCAGCTCGGCCGCGGGCGGGACTACGCGTGGAGCGCGACCTCGGCCGGGCAGGACATCATCGACACGTTCGCCGTCGACCTCTGCGAGCCGGGCGGCGGCGCGCCGACGATCAGCTCGACGCACTACCTCTTCCGCAGCGAGTGCTTGGCGATCGAGCAGCTCGTGCGCCAGAACTCGTGGTCGCCATCGCTCGCCGACCCGACACCGGCCGGCACGCAGACCCTGCGCGCCGAGCGCACGAAGCTCGGGCTCGTCAGCGGGCGCGCGACGATCAAGGGCAAGCCCGTGCTCTACACGTCGCTGCGCTCGACCTACCTGCACGAGGTCGACTCGGCGCTCGGCTTCTCGGACTTCAACGACCCGGACAAGATGCGCAACGCGGGCGATTTCCAGCGCGCCGCGTCGAAGATCGGCTACACGTTCAACTGGCTCTACGTCGACGACCGCGACATCGCCTACTACAACTCGGGCAACAACCCGCAGCGGGCCAAGGGCGTGACAGGCCAGCTGCCGATGCCGGCGCGGCTGGAGTGGCGCGGCTTCAACCCGGCGACGAGCCAGGCCGCGTACACCTCGTTCAAGAAGCACCCGCGGGCGATCAACGGCCAGCCGTTCATGACGTCGTGGAACAACAAGCAGGCGCGCGGTTACGCGGGCGCCGACTCGAACCTCTTCTCCTCGGTGTACCGCTCGCAGATGCTCGATTCGGAGATCACGACGCGGATCGCCGGCAAGCGCAAGATCAACCTGCCCGGGCTCGTTGACGCGATGGGCGAGGCTGCGACGACCGACCTGCGCTCCGAGATCGTGCTGCCGCTCGCGCTGCGGGTCATCGGCAAGCCGACCAACTCGCGGCTCGCCGACGCGGTGGCCAAACTCCGCGCCTGGGTGGCCGACGGCTCGCACCGCCGCGATCTCAATGGGGACGGGCGCTACGAGCACTCCGAGGCGATCCAGATCCTCGACGCGTTCTGGCCACGCTGGATCCGCGCGCAGTTCGAGCCGGTGCTCGGCGCGAAGCTCTTCGACGAGCTGCGCGGCGCGCACGAGCTCGACAACACGCCCAACAACCACGGCGACCACCTCGGCTCGGCCTACCAGACCGGCTGGTACGGCTACGCCTACAAGGACCTGCGCCGCGCGCTCGGGCTGAAGTTGCGCCGGCCGTACTCGCGGGCCTACTGCGGGCGCGGCAAGCGGACGAAATGCCGGATCGCGCTGCGGCTCGCGCTGCTCGCCGCGCTGGATGACAAGCCATCCCAGCTCTACGCCGACGCCGAGTGCGCCGACGCCGGCCGCGCCGGCGACCAGGACTGCTACGACTCGATCGCGTTCCGCGCGACCGGCGGCATCACGCAGCCGCTGATCCCCTGGCAGAACCGGCCGACGTACCAGCAGGCCGTCGAGGTGCAGGGCCACCGGCCGCGGCCGTAACGCTGGGCAGGGCGCTCGGCCGCCCGCGGCGAACCACGCCGTATGGCCCGGATCGAGACGAACTCGCGCAACTTCACCGCGCGCCACGACGAGAACGACCCGGACGTCGGCCAGGTGCTCGACCTGCTCGAGGAGACGCGTTCGCGCCTGGGCGGCGCGTTCGCAACCCTGCCCGAGGACGTCAGCGCCGTCCTGCACGACAGCCGCGTCGAGCTCGACCTCGCGCAGCCCGTCCTGCCGATCATGCGCCGCATCACGACGCCGGCGGCGCGGCGCTACCTCGCCGGCTGGCCCGCGCGCCGCGAGCTGCACGTGCTCACGCCGCGGCTGCTCGCCGCGCGCGCCGCGAACGTCGAGGGATCGCGCGAGATGCTCATGCTGACCCCGGCCGCGCTCTACGTGCAGCTCATCGTCGCCGAGAACAACCCGCTGCTGCCGCCGCCGTGGAGTCCGCGCAGCACGATGCAGGCGGCGCGCTGGGCCTGGCTCGTCGCGGGGGCCGCGCAGTGGTTCTCAGGCCAGACCGGCCACGCGCGCCCGGCGATCGCGCGCCGCCTGCGCGAGGGCCCGCGGCCCGACTTCCCGCCCGGCCTGCGCGACGCCGCGCTGCTCGGCGGCACGGTCATCGACCTCGTCGCCCGCGAGGAGGGCGAGGCGGCCGCCGTCCGGCTCGCCTGCACCCTGCCGCCCGGCGGGCCCCGCCAGTCGCTCATCGAGGTGTTCAACGGCCGCGCAATGATCCACTCGGAGGGAACATGGCGCGCGCACCTGTCGCGACTGGCGGAGCGCTGACGCGACGCGCCTACGGGGCGACCCGCTGGATGTACTCGGTGGTGAGCTCGACGGTCTCAACCAGCGCCTGACCGCCGTCGCCGGCGTCGACGCCCTTGGTCTCGAGCTTCGATGGCCACGCCTTCTCCAGCCAGAACTTGGCCACGGGCGCGCCCTCGGCGTTGTACATCGTCAGCGAACAGCTTCTGCGGGCCTGAGCCGTCCTGCCCTGCCGGACCGCCTCCATCCAAGCCCACAGCTCGGTGCTGCTGTTCAGCCCGCGTGTGAGCGTGACGGTCGGGGGCTTGATCTTGCCCGCCAGCTTGCTGACCTGGACCTTGTCGCCGCTTGTCTCCCAGTATTCGCTGGTTTGCACCTCGGTCGTGATGGCCGAAAGCTCGGAGAACGATGCGATCTCATAGCCGTCAATGGTGATGACGTAGCGATCCGCGGTGATGACATCCATCGGCTGGGGTGCGCCGAAGCTCGTCGTGGCCAGCGCACCGACTCCGACCGTGACGACGAGGGTGAGGAGCTTCCAGCGGCGCAGGACGCGAGTCTTCATGAGGACCTCCGTGTGAATGGACATGGCGGATGTCTACGCACGGGGCGCAAGCGCTTCGCATCGCAAATGCAATCGCGCGCGAGTCGGGACGGGTCCGCGCGGCGAGGCCACGCGGTCATGGCGCCTCAGGCGCGGATACAGACCACTGGCGCGCCACGACCAAGCCGCGGAAATCGAGATGGTTCAAGACCACGCATCTCGGGGTTTTCAACCATCTCGATTACTCAGGCCCCGCGCGCTCGCCAAGCCACTCGCCCCGACGGCCGTATCGATGCTACTCGCACACGCCCCGGCTCAGCGAAACGCGTGGAACACCGCGCGGCCCTGCGCGGGGTGCTCGTGCGGGCGCGCGTGGTCGCGCGCCCATGTCCGAGCGTACGTCGCCGCGCGCTTGACGCTGCGTGCGGCGCGGTAGGCGGTGCTGTCGGGCGTGACGGTCTGCACGCGCGCGAATCCGACGGCTTGCAGCATCCCGACGACCGCTTCGGGGTTGGGCCCCCACCAGTTCGTCGGATCGAGGTGCAGTTCGCGGCCCGGGTAGAACGCCGCCGCCGGACGCCGCGTCCACGTCATGTCGACCTCGGTCTCGAGGATGAGCAGCCCGTCGGTCACCGCGGCGACCTTCTCGAGCATCAGCAGCGGGTGGCGCATGTGGTAGAGCACCCCGAGGCACAGCACGACATCGAAGCGCCCGAGCCGGCCGGGGTCGAGATCGAGGACGTCGACGTCGACGTCCTCGACCCGCGAGCCGAGAGCCTCGCGCGCGAGCTCGAAGCCGGCCTTCGAGCTCCAGGCCTCGCCGCCCCAGGCGAAGCTGTCGGTCGCCACGACGCGCTCGGCGCCGCGCCGCTCGGCCTCAAAGGAGAAGAAGCCGTCCCACGCGCCGATGTCGAGCACGCTCTTGCCGCGCAGGTCGCCGGGGATCTTCAGCAGGTCGAGGCGGTCGCGGGTGACGTCGTAGCCCGGCGTCACGAGCCCCGGCTCGAGCTCGATCGAGTGAAACCACTTGATGTCGGCCGCGCGCGCGCGCAGCGAGGTCTCGTTCACCGGCCGTACGCTAGTGGAGCACGTCCGTGCCGAGCCACGCGATCAGCAGCACGATCGCGCACGCGCCGAGCAGCGCGGCGAGCACGCGCGCGGGGTTCGTCACGACCGCCGGCTGCTCATCGCCGATGAGCTCGGCTTCCAGGAGCACCTCGCGCGCGGCCTCGCGGCCGGACGCGGGCACCATGATGTCCCGCGGGCCCGCGGCGAGCATGTCGGGGACGTCGAACCCGCGCGTGCGCTGCAGGGTCGACGGGACGCCCTCCTCGAGCAACATCCCCTGGATGAACTCGGCCTCGGCCTGGTTCTGAGCGCCGGCGACCCGCACGAGGTCGCCCTCGACGTACTGCGGCTTGATCTTGCGTGCCCGCTCGTGGCGGTCGGTGATCGGCTCGTCGACGCCGAGCGACCCGGAGTAGACCAGCGGCATCCCGCAGTTGCGGCAGAAGCGTTCGTCGAGCGGATGCGGTTCGGCGCAGCTCGGGCAGACGAGCGGCTGGCCGGCCGGCGTCACGTCACCTCGAGCTGGACTTCGGCGACCGCGCCGTCGCCGATGAGGTACGAGCGCACCTCGGGCTGCGCGCCGTTCTTCGGCACGCCGACGATGATCCACTCGACCCCGGGCCAGCCGTGGGAGAAGTTCACGTCGGTCTGCGACGGATACGGCTCCGAGCGGGTGTGCGAGTGGTAGATCGCTCCCAGCTCGCCGCCCTGCGACTCGATCTGCTCGAGCAGCCGGAACATCTCCAGACCGTCGACCTCGAAGCGATACGGGCTCGCGGCCTGATTCTCGACCGCGTGCACGAGCGTCGCGGTCCCGTCCTGTGCGGCGACGATGCCGCAACATTCGTTCGGCGCATCGCGCACGGCGTGCGCGACGATCTCGTCCAGCAGGGCGCGCTGAATCTTCACGCCCCCAAGGCTACGCCTTGACCTGCTTGGTGTCCGCGACCTCGTCGTCGTCGTTGCCGTTCATGCTCGAGAGTGAGTTCTTGAATTCGCGCATGCCCTTGCCGAGCGACTTGCCGGCCTCGGGGAGGCGCTTGGGCCCGAGCACGACAAGCGCGATCACGAGCACGATGATGAGTTCCATTGGTCCGATTGGCATAAGTCTCAGAAAGCTCCTGGTTGGCTGGCGATCACTGTAGAGGTCGTACCTGTGTATCGGCTGGGAGCGCCGATCCGATCACTCGGATGTGAACTATCACGCGTTTTCCCCGGTCTCAAGCGCATTCGGCACCGGTGGTTTGCCCGCCGCGAGGCGCAGTACGACGAGGTGCTGGCCCTCGTTGGCCATGATCGACGCCCCCGTCTGCAGCAGCTTGGCGTCCGTGAGCTTGCGGTGCGCGTCGTGGTAGGCGGCGACGGTGGCCGTCTCCAGCTCGATCGTGAAGTTCACGACTTCGGCCTGTGACTTGACGTCGCCGATGCCCTTGACGACGGCGTCGATGTCCTTGACGCCCTCCGGCTTGGCGGGCACGGCGCCGCGCAGCGCCGTCAGCGCCGCCACGAGCGCGTCGGCGTGCTCCTGCTCGTGCGCCCGGAACGATCGCGCGATGCGCTCCAGGCGCGGCGAGAGCAGGCCGCTGCCGATCGCCCTGTCATAGGCGAGGACCGCCACGCGCTCGAGCGTGATCGCCTGCTCGAGGATCCCCAGATCGCCCTCCTGCTTGGCGAACGCGTTGCGCACCGACAACAAAAAGGGGATGCTCGACGCGGCGACGACCGCGCCCCCTGCGGCGATGCCGCGCCGCAGCAGCGCGCGCCGGTCACGCTCGAACGCCGCGATCTGCGCGGTGTCGGCGTCGCCGTCGACGATCGTGACCGTTGCGGGGCCGCGCGCGGCCATCACGGCACCTCGCCGGTGACGAACGCCTGCGGGACGGGCTCGAGGCCGAGCGCGTCGCGCAGCACGGCGATGTGCTCGGCCTCGGTGGTGAGGATCGCCGCCGCCGTGCCGCGCAGGTCGCCCTGCGTGAGCTTCGGCAGCGCGTCGATGTACGCCGCGACCGCCGTGTTCTCGAGATCGACGGCGAACCGCAGCACGTCGGGCGATGAGCGCAGCGCGGGGAAGTCGTACCTCGCCTTCGCCCGGTTCGGCTCGCCGCCCGCGTCGCGGATCGCGCCGGACAGCGCGTCGGCGTGCTCCTGCTCCTGCTCGAGCAAGCCCTTGACCGTCTGCAGCGTGGCGCCCTTCAGCAGGGCCGCGCCCTGCTTGTAGGCCGCGACCATCATCAGCTCGAGGTCGAGCGCGCCGTTGAGGATCTCGACGTCGACCTCGTCTTGCTCGGCGTCGGCATCGTCCACGCCGGTCTTGTCGTCATCCCCGCACGCGCCGAGCAACACCGCCGAACCGCCGGCGAGCACGACGCCCGAGGATTGCAGCAAGCGCCGGCGCGACAGCGTCTTGCGCCAGGTCACCACCAGACGGTGGAGTCTACGTCTTCGAGCTCCTCGATCGGCTTCGTGTAGATGCCTGAGGACAGGTACTTCCAGCCGTCGTCACAGACGATGAAGACGATGTTGCCCTCGTCGATCTCGCCGGCGATCCGCACGGCCACGCGGGCGATCGCACCCGACGAGACGCCCGCGAAGATGCCCTCCTCGTCGAGGAGCTTCTTCGTCCACACGATCGCGTCGTGGTTGGTGACGAAGATCTTCCGGTCGAGCACGCTGAGATCGATGATCGGCGGGATGAAGCCGTCGTCGAGCGACCGCAGGCCCTGCACGGGCTCGCCCTGCATCGGCTCCGCCGCGACGATCATGCAGTCGTCGCCGAACTCCTCCTTGAAGCGCCGGCCGTTGCCCATGAGCGTGCCGCCGGTGCCGAGCCCCGCGACGAACGCGGTGATGCTGTCGAGCTCCTCGAGGATCTCCTTCGCGGTGCCGTTGTAATGCGCGCGCGGGTTGGCCTCGTTGCCGTACTGGTAGGGCATGTAGTAGCGCTCGGTGTCCTGGGCCATCTCGTTGGCCATCGCCACCGCGCCGTTGGAGCCCTGGTTGCCGGGGCTGTAGACGATGTCCGCGCCGTACATCTTCAGGAGCTGCGTGCGCTCCGGGGTGACGTTGTCGGGCATGACGACCTTCAGCGGATAGCCCTTGCGGCTACAGATCATCGCGAGGCTGATGCCGGTGTTCCCCGAGGTCGGCTCGAGGATCGTGTGGCCGGGCCTGATGAGGCCCTTCTCCTCCGCGTCCTCGATGAGCGCTCGGGCGACGCGGTCCTTGACCGAGCCGGTCGGGTTCATCGATTCCATCTTCGCCCAGATGCGCACGCCCGGATTCGGACTCAGGCGCTTGAGCTCGACGAGCGGCGTGTTGCCGATCGCCTGCACGATGTCTCCGTAGCGACCGCCGCAGGGGCGGTTCTGAAGCGGCGGGAGAGCCATCAGGTCACTGAGTGTAGCCAGTTGGCAGCGCCGTCCAGAAGCCCGCCCGGGTGCCAGGTTGCAGGGACGTTGCCCACGCGTGTGAGCTTGCCTGGCGAGCGTCTCGGCTAGCCTGCGCCGTCGTCGCGCGCTGGAGGCGGGCACCTTGGTCTTTCCGACGGTCGAGTTCGCAATCTTCTTTCCGATCGTGCTCGCGCTCTCGTGGGCGCTGATGTCGCGCCCGCACGCCTGGAAGCCGTTCATGCTCACCGCGAGCTATGTCTTCTACAGCGCGGCCAACCCGAAGTTCTGCCTGATCCTCGGCGGGATCACGCTCGGCAACCAGGGCGCCGCCCGGCTCATCCACCGCAGCGAGGACGAGCAGTACCGCAAGCGCATCATGATCGGGGCGGTCGCGCTGACGCTCCTGACGCTCGGCATCTTCAAGTACTACGGCTTCTTCGCCACGGAGTTCAACGCCGCACTCGGCGACATGGGCCTCGGGATGCCGCTCCCGCTCGCCGCGATCGCGCTGCCGGTCGGCATCAGCTTCATCGTCTTTCAGGCGATCTCGTACACCGTCGACGTCAAGCGGCGGGTCATCGAACCGGCCAGCACGATCGATCTCGCGCTGTACCTGAGCTTCTTCTCACATCTCGTCGCCGGCCCGATCGTGCGCGCGCGCGAGTTCCTGCCCCAGCTCGCCACGCCGCGCGACCCGCGCAACGTCGCCGTCGGGGCGGGCGTCTTTCTCATCATCGTGGGCCTGATCAAGAAGGTCGGCGTAGCCGACTACCTCGCGCGCGAGGTCGTCGATCCCGTCTTCAGCGTGCCGCAGGCGTTCTCCGCCCCGGACGTCATCCTCGCGTCCTACGGCTTCGCCGTGCAGATCTTCTGCGACTTCTCCGGCTACACGGACATCGCGATCGGCACGGCGCTGCTGGTCGGCTTCGTCTTCCCGCAGAACTTCGACTCGCCCTACCGCTCGGCGAGCTTCCGCGAGTTCTGGCGGCGCTGGCACATGACGCTGTCGCGCTTCCTGCGCGACTTCCTCTACATCCCGCTCGGCGGCAACCGCGGCGGCAAGTGGAAGACGGTGCGCAACCTCATGATCACGATGGTCCTCGGCGGGCTGTGGCACGGCGCGGCGTGGGGCTTCGTCCTGTGGGGGGCGATCCACGGCGCCGCGCTGACGATCGAGCACCTCTTCCGCGGCAGGTTCGCGGTGCCGCGCTGGCTGGGCTGGTTCATCGTCTTCCACGTCGTCGTGCTCGCGTGGATCCCGTTCCGCGCGCCCGACCTGAACCTCGCCGGCGACTTCGTCTCGCGGCTCGTCGAACCCGGCCCGGCGACCCTGTGGTCCGTCCCGGCCGTCGGCCTGATCGTGATCATGATCGCCATCCAGCTGCTGCCGGTCAAGCCGATGGACGCGCTGCGCGTGCGCATCGAGCAGCTGCACCCGGTGGCGTTGGGAACGGGGCTGGCCGTCGTCATCGCCGTCGTGGCTGCGACCGTGTCCAGCCAGGGCGTGCCACCCTTCATCTACTTCGCCTTCTGATGACCCAACGTGACCGCTACATCCTCGATCGCGCCGGTGGCCGCCGGCTGCGCGCCCGCGACGCGATGCTCGTCGTGGCGATCGCCGTCCTGCTGCTCGTGCTCTTCGAGGGTCGCTCGATCCGCAACCAGGGCAAGCAGATGCAGTCGGGGATCGAGCGCACGGCCGTGCTGGCCGTCGGCGAGCCCGCGGGCTGGATCGCCGACAAGCTGCCGCTCGCCGACGCGCTCGACGACGCGACCGCGTTTTTGTCGCCCGACGACGACATCAGCGGGCCGGGCGGCTTCGAGGACGCCGCCCTGCAGACCGGCCCGCCCGCCGGCGGCGGCGGCGCGCCGGGGACGATCACGCCCGAGCACTTCGACCCGGCCGAGCTCGGCCAGAAGCCCAAGCAGCTTCCGGCGCTGCGCAAGCTGCTCATCACCGGCGACTCGATGGCGCAGCCGCTGGATGCCCAGCTCGCGCGGCGCCTGTCGGGCCCGGGCGTGGACACCGTCCGCGACGCCCACCTCGGCACCGGCATCTCGACGACGCAGATCGTCGACTGGGGCCAGCTCGCCACGTCGCAGATCAAGAGCGAGAGCCCTGACGCCGTCGTGATGTTCATCGGCGCCAACGACTCGTTCTCGATGAAGAACGCGAGCGGCGCCGATGTCGAGTGCTGCAACGCGCAGTGGGCGGCGCTCTATTCGACGCGCGTGCGCCGGCTGATGGACACGTTCCGGCGCGGCGGCGCAGCGCGCGTGTACTGGCTCACCCTGCCGCTGCCGCGCGACGCCAAGCGCGTGCCCTACGCGCGTGCCGTCAACGCCGCGGTCGCCGTGGCCGCGCAGCCGTACCGCTCGACCGTGCGGGTGCTCGACATGGTGCCGGTGTTCACCCCGTCGGGCTTCCGCGCGTCGATGGACCTCGGCGGCAAGAGCACGATCGTCCGCAACCCCGACGGCATCCACCTCAACGACGCCGGCGCCAACCACGCGGCGGGCCTGCTCGAGACCCGCCTGCGCGCCGACTTCGCGTCGCTCGGCGGCTGACGCGCGTCAGCCGAGGATGTTGCGGACCTTGCGCAGCAGGTACGGCCCGAGCGTCTCGGAGTAGCGCACCGTCATGTGGTCGACGTCGCGGTAGACGAGCACCCCGCCGATGACCGGATAGCAGGACTGCTTGGGGTCGCAGAAGAAGCTCGTCAGGTCGATGTAGCGGTAGCGCCTGGACTTCAGCCGCAGCGCGGTGGCCACCGCCGCATCCCACGTGACGGCGTACGACCGGTCGACCGGGCAGGCCGGTCCAGGTGCCAGCTGCCCGGCGGCGAGCACATCGCGCACGCAGTTGAACACGCTGGCCGACGTCCGCGGAACGTCGCGGATGGCGATCACGCGCTTGACGCTCTTCGGCAGCGCCCGCCATGCACCGCGGAACCCGGCGATCTTGGCTTGGAGCTGCGTCTTGCCGGCGGGCCGCTTGACGAACGTCGTCGCGGCCTGGGAGACGAAGACCGTGCGCACCTCGGGATGGGCACGCAACCAGCGGCGCAGCGCGCGGTTCCAGTCGACGCACGGCTTGAGGATCTCCGGGGGAAAATCGGGTTTGCCGTTCGTGAAGAAGCAGCCCGGCTGCGTGAAGGAGTAGCCCTGCCAGCGCTTGGCCTTCGCGACGACCTCCAGCGCGGAGCGCCAGTGCAGGGCGTGGCTGTCGCCGACCAGGGCGATGGTCGCCCTGGCCTTCTTCGCCGAGACCCCGAACCTGCAGGTCGCAGGCTCGCCGGCGACCGGCTTGCACCGCGAGGCCGCGGGGTTGTCGCGCTTGGCGAGCGACGGGGTGATCGACCGCGTCGGGTTGACGCAGGGCTTCTTCGTGTCGCGCGCGGCGGCGCCGACGCAGCCCGACTTCGACGCGGCGCCAGCGCGACCAGCACCGGCAGCGCCGGCCGTCGCGATGACGACGACCGCGAAGAGCACCCTCGCGGCCGTCATGTCATGCCGGTGATGACGAGCAGTCGATCGGACCGGCGCCCGAGCGACTACTTGTTCTGCTGGTAGGTGCCCTGGACGCGGCGCGAGCCCCACTTGCACGTGAACTTGCCGTAGAACAGCGTGCTGCTGTTCGAGGTCTTCGAACCGCTGCAGGTCCAGTTCGTGCGGACCTTCTTGCTGCACGTCGCGCTCTTCGACGAACGGCAGGAGTGGAAGCCCTTCATGACCTTCTTGGCGGTCTTGCACGACGTGACCTTCTTCTTCAGCGTCAGGTTGTACGTCGGCTTCGTGCCTGACGGGTTCTGCTCGCTCTCGGAGAGGGTGCACTTCTTGTAGGACGCGGCCTCGGCGCTCTGCATTCCAACCGTCATGGCCGCGATGGCCAGCGCGGCGAGCGCGAGGACGAGGACGAAGATGGCGAGCCGCGGGCTGCGGCGGGTCTGTGCGATCACGTGTGAAACCTCTCTAGTCGTGGCAGGCGAGGATGGTGGCACAAGTCCCAGGCGCCAGCCGGGATGCTTGCACAGGCTCTCGATGACGTTGCGCGCTTCTCACCTAACCCACATATTCGTCAGAGGTTGCGCGGCTGCCGACTACAGCCGCTCCCCGGCGCAGGCGCGGATCGCGTCGGCGTAGAGCTTCGCCATCACCGCGTAGCCCGACGGGGTCGCGTGCACGGCATCGCCGGCGAGCAGCGACGGCTCGCCCGTCACCGCGGCGTCCCAGTCGGCGATCTGCAGCCCGAGCGCGAGCTGCTCCTGCTTGGCGAGCTGCCGGAGCCTGCGATTCACGCCGTCGTACGGTGCGCCCTGGTACGGCGGCCGGACGACCGTCCCCCACACCGCACAGCCGCCGGCGCGGGTGGCGGTCGCGCGCACCGCGGCCTCGAGCGCGCCGACGCTGCTCGGCGTGTCGTTGGTGAACAGGCTGAAGGCGAGGATCGCGGGCGGATCGGACTGGCGCTGCAGGATCTGCATGCCGGCCGCAAGCGGCCGCGATTTCAGCCCGTCGACCTCGACCTTCCAGCCCTGAAGCTCGGCCTTCAGCGGAGCCTCCATCCCGACGGCGAGCGAGTCGCCGATGAGCAGCACTTCATGGGCAAGCGCGCGCGACGGCTCCTGCGTCGCGCGGTTCTCCTTGGGCTTGCTCGGCCCGGCCTGCGCCGCGACCGTCCGCGGCCCGAACAGCTCGACCGTGACGACCGCCGAGCCGCCGGCGAGCTTGGCGTCCGGGCCCGCGTCGATCGGCACGAATCGCACCGAGGGGCGCGTGCGGACCTTCATCCGCACGGTCCACGTGCCGTCGTCCGCCGCGGTCGCCTGCGACAGGCACGGATCCGGCCGGCATCCGGCGCGCAGATAGACCGTGCTGTTCGGGGACGCGGTCCCGCTCAGGTCGATCCCGGTGATCCAGGCACCGCTCTTGGTCTCCCGTGCGCGCACGCGCTTGCCGTCGGCGGGTTGGGCGATCTTCACCGGCGCGCTCGCCTTGGGCTTCGCGGCCGCAGCCGGCTTGGACGCCGACTTCTCCTCCTTGCGCCCGCAGGCCGCGAGCAGCACGCCGGCGAGGCACACGATCGCCGCGAGCAGCGCGAGGCGGCGGGCAGCCATCACTTCAGCCGCGGCAGCACGCGATCGGCGCGCAGCCGGTCGATGATGAGCGTCGCGGCGATCGAGGCGCCCGCCGTCGACAGATGCACGCCGTCGCCTTGGCGCACGGTCACATGGCGGCCGCGGAACCGCATCGACCTGCGAAACACCCCGCCGGGCGTGAACACCTTCGCGATGTCGACGACGCGCACGCCGCTGTCGAAGCGCTTGCCGGCGCGACGGATCGCCTCGTTGACCGGCCCGAAGACGCGGGCGAAGCTCGGCTTGCTCGGCGCGGGCAGCGTGAGCCAGTACACGATCGAGCGACCGTTGCGGCGATAGGCGCGCATCATCGACTGCACGCGGCGAGAGTACTCGGCGATCCAGGCGGCATTGCAGCACGCCGCGCCGCCCATCGCGAAGCCGTCGTTGGCGCCGATGAACATCACCGTGACGTCCGGCTTGACGCCGCTCGCCTGGTTGCGGGCCTTCCGCACCCAGTTCAGGCGCGAGGGGTTGGAGATCCCGGTGCTGATGTGCGCGTCGCTGCGCACGCGCGTCTTGCGGCGGCGCTCGAGTCGCTGCTTGAGGTAGCCATCGATGATCTGGATCTGCGAGTCGCCCGTCGCCAGCAGGCGCAGGCGCCCGAGCCGCGCGAACAGCGGGCGCCGCGACGAGCGCGTCTTCAGCGCAAGCTCCGTGGCCGCCGGGAAGCGATGCGTGCACGCCGCGGGATCGAAGGGCACAGCGGCCGCGCACGGCCCGCCGTCGTTGAAGCGCACGAGCGCCAGCCACGCGACCTCTGCGCCGAGCCGGACCTTCAGCGATCGCGCCGGCGCGCGCAGTTGCAGGAAGCCGCCGTCAACGCTGACGCGGGCCCCGCGCAGCCGGCGCGGCGAGCCCGAGCGGTTGAGCGTCGCGTCCACCGCGCCGATCGTCGCTGTGAGGCGCGTGCCCCTGCGGCCGACGCACACGCTGCGCCGCGATGCATGCCCGGGGAAGAGCACGGCGCAGATCACGCGCCCGTGCTGGGGCTGCAGCTGCTTGACCGGCACGGCGCGGTTGAAATGCAGCGAGAACTTCAGCTCGTCGCCCGTCTGGCCGAGCTTCGCCGCGGTGATCTGGAGCGTCGGGGCTGCGTGAGCCGGCGCGGCGGCACCGAGCCATGCGACCACGAGGATCGCGAGCAGGAACTTCCTCCCCATGCCCCTCAATCTAGCTCGCCAGCGAGGGATCGTCGTCGCTGACGGTGACGGCCGGCGGGGGACAGTGCTTCAGCACGGACCCCGCAAGGCCGGTGCCGTCAGCGGCGGCGAGACCCGCTAGCCGCCGGCCATCGCCGGGAGGATCACGAGCACGTCCGTTCCGCCGACCGGCGTGTCCAGCCCATCGAGCACCCGCACGTCCTCATCGTTGAGATAGACGTTGACGTAGCGGTTGAGCTCACCGCCGTCGGCGAAGATCTGCGCCTCGGTCGGCGGGTGCAGCTCGGCCAGCGCGCGCAGGATGTCGCCGACGTTCTCGCCGTCGGCTTGGACTTCCTTCGCGCCGCCGGTGGACGGACGCAACACGGGTGGGATGCGGACAACAGCCATGATGAGCGGAGCGGGACCCTAGAGGATCGATTCGGGATTGGCGTGCCCGTGGGGGCCGGTCAGGACGGATGCCGGGCGCCGCACGCGTCCGAAGCCGGTACCAGTGGTACCGGCGAGGGCGCGGGTGGCGAACCGGCGCCGAGTCCTGGCCGGTCTCCCGCGAGTACGAGAATCGGGAATCGGTCATCTAGCCTGCGGCGGCGCAGAACGCGTCGTAGTCCGGGAACACGCCCATCTCATCTTCGGTGATCTCGTCGGGCTCGCGCGAGCAGATGGCGCATTCGGGGTCGCGCCGGACCTTCAGCTCGGTGAACGTGGCGCCCAGGGCCTCGTACAGCAGCAGGCGGCCGATCAGCGGCTCGCCGGCGCCGACGATGAGCTTGATGACCTCGGTCGCCTGGAGCAGACCCATCGTGCCGGGCAGGACGCCGAGCACGCCGTTGGCGCCGCAGCTCGGAGCAAGCTCGGCCGGCGGCGGCACGGGGTACAGGCAGCGGTAGCACGGGCCGTCGTAGGGCGCGAACACCGACAGCTGGCCGTCGAAGCCGAGGATCGACGCGCTGACGACCGGGATCTGCAGCCGCACGCTCGCGTCGTTGAGCAGGTAGCGCGTGGGAAAGTTGTCGACGCCGTCGACGATGACGTCGTAGCCCCCGATGATCTCCATGATGTTCGAGGCGTCGATACGCGTCTGGTACTTCACGACGTTGACGTCGGGGTTGATCGCGTTCATCGCCTGCTGCGCGGAGTCGACCTTCGGCGTGCCGATGCCGTCGGTCGTGTGGATGACCTGGCGCTGGAGGTTGGAGAGATCGACGACGTCGTCGTCGACGATGCCGATCGTGCCGATGCCCGCGGCCGCGAGGTACAGCGCGGTCGGCGAGCCGAGGCCGCCGGCGCCGAGCAGCAGCACCTTGGCGTCGAGCATCTTCTGCTGGCCCTCCGGGCCGATCTCCGGGACGAGCATGTGGCGGCTGTAGCGCTCGCGCTGCTCGGCGGTCATCGTGCGCGGAACGTCAAACTCAAAGCCGCGGTCCTTCCACAGCGTGAAGCCGCCGGTCATCGACTCGACGTGTGCGTAGCCGAGCTCCCCGAGCGTCTTGGCGGCGAGCGCGGAGCGTTGTCCGGTGGCGCAGTACAGGACGACGTGCTGGTTGCGGTCGGGCACCGCGCCGTCGATGCGCGACTCGAGGTACCCGCGCGGGATGTGTGTCGCGCCCGGCACGTGGCCGCGTGCGACCTCGTCTGACTCGCGCACGTCGACGAACGCGACGCCGTTACCCACCAGCTCGTGCGCGGCCGTCGGGTCGACCTCGGCGATCTCGCTCTTGATCTTGCGGATGTATTCCGCGCCGGAAGGGCTCACGGGATCGATTCTCCTCAAAGGTGGTCGGACTTCGGTGCTTCAGAAAGTGTAGCGAGCCACCGATAGACGCCCGGAAACGCAAAAGAGGCGTCCCCGCGCTCTGCGTCGGCGCGGGAACGCCCCATTTTGACATCGGACCCCTGGAGGCGGAAAAACGTTCTGGCGGACTTCGGACCCTTGGAGGAAGAAACCTTCGTGGAGGGAGTTGCACGAGGAGTATCGGACAGAGACGGCATTGCCGACATGGGGTCAGGACCCCACATGCGCAAATCGCCAGTCCTGCTGACCCAGGTGTTGACCGTCAACACCGTGCTGATCGTCGCGACGGTATTCGCGGCGAGCGTCGCCGCGCGCCTGGATCTCGGCAACTCCGAGAGCCTGCGCCAGTTCCTCGTGCTGACCGCCGCGATCCTCGCCACGCTGCTCGCCAACAACTTCGTCATGCGCAAGCGGTTCGCGCCGCTCGAGGCGCTGACGCGGACGATGGAGTGCGTCGACCCCACGCAGCCGGGCATGCGTGCCCAGCGTGCAGACGGCGAGCCCGCCGACGTCGCGCGCCTGCGCGAGTCCTTCAACCTCATGCTCGAGCGCCTCGAGGCCGAGCGCGCCGGCACCGCCAAGGCGGTGCTCCGCGCGCAGGAAACTGAGCGCGCCC
This sequence comes from uncultured Actinomycetes bacterium, assembly GCA_963705315.1. Taxonomy (GTDB): domain Bacteria; phylum Actinomycetota; class Thermoleophilia; order Solirubrobacterales; family Solirubrobacteraceae; genus CADCVQ01. The sequence goes on along the minus strand of OY970068.1, from coordinate 1,420,221 downwards.
GCGTCGCGCGCGACCTGCACGACGAGGTCAACCAGGCGCTCACCGCGGTCTCGCTGCGCCTCGCGGCCACAGCCGAGCATGCGCCACCCGAGCTCGCCGCGGAGCTCGCCGAGACGCAGCGCCTCGCCGGCCAGGCGATGCGGGAGCTGCTCGGGCTCGCCCGTGAGCTGCGCCCGGCGGCCCTGGACGACCACGGCCTCGTGCCCGCGCTGCGCACACAGGTGCGGCTGTTCGGCGAGCGTCATGGGATCCAGGCGAATTTCGCCGCGGACGGGGCGCGGCCGCTGCTCGGCGAGACCGAGCAGCTCGTCGCGTACCGCGTCGTGCAGGAGGCGCTCAACAACTCCGCGCATCACGGGCACCCCTCGCGCGTGACGGTCAAGGCCCTGGGCTGCAACAGCCGTGAGGTGACGATCACGATCCAGGACGACGGCTGCGGCTTTCATCCCGGCCGCGTCAACGGCGGCGGCGCGGGCCTGCGCGGCATGCGCGAGCGCGCGTTGCTCATCGGCGCGCAGCTCGACATCCGCTCGGCGCCCGGCGCCGGGACGACGACCGAGCTCAAGCTGACGACGCGCGGAACCAAAGGGCCATGATCCGCCTGCTCATCGCCGACGACCACGGCATCGTGCGCGGCGGCCTGAAGCTGCTGCTCGAGCGCCAGCCCGACATGGAGGTCGTCGCCGAGGCGTCGGACGGCATCGAGGCGGTACGCCTCGCCCTGCGCGAGCGGCCCGACCTGTGCGTGCTCGACGTCGCGATGCCGCGCATGACCGGCCTGCAGGCGACCCATGAGATCCGCGCGCAGATACCGGACATGGCCGTCCTGCTCCTCTCGATGCACGACGACGAGCGCTACCTGTTCGAGGCGCTCCAGGCCGGCGCGGCGGGCTACGTGCTCAAGCGCGAGGCCGACCACGAGCTGCTGGACGCCGTCCACGCCGTCATGCGCGGAGAGCCGTTCATGACCAACGCCGCCGAGCGCTCGCTCGTGCGCGAGTGGATGGCCGACGACAGCACCGGCCCCGCCGAGCCGTTGACGCCCCGCGAGCGTGAGGTCCTCAAGCTCATCGCCGAGGCGCACACGAACCGCGAGATCGGCGACCTGCTGCACCTCGCCGAGAAGACGGTCGAGTCCCACCGCGCCAACCTGCTGCGCAAGCTCGGGATGCGCGATCGCGTGGAGCTCGTGCGCTACGCGATCCGGCGCGGGTTGATCGAGGCGTAGCCGACGGCTGCGCGGGTTCGAACAGCATCGATGAGAGGGTCGGCGGTCGCGGCCGGCGCGGCGGTGAGGCGACCCGCCTCGGTGAGATGGGCGAGGACCGCCGTATACGCGGTCTTCGGCCATCTCGATTCGCGCACATCGCCTCCGGAATCGAGATGGGTCAAACGCCCCGTATGACGCGCGCCTCGGCCCGCCCGCTCTGTTATCGATGCTGATCGCGCGGACCCCCTACGCCAACCGCACTCGGGAAGAAGCGTACGCCTAGCCTCACCATCGTTGTCGACCCTAGCCACCCACCCGCGCACTACGCTGCGCCGCGATGGCTCCTCGCCTGCGGCTCGCCCTCGTCGTCACCGGGATCCTCGCGCTCGCCGCGATCGCGGCCGTGCTCGCGTTCGCCGTCGGCGAGCAGACGGTGAACAGCCCGGCCTTCCAGGGCGCGACACGGCCGGCGAGCATCCCGCCGGCGGCCATCGAGCTCCCCGACGAGCGCGGCAAGCTCGTGCGCATGAGCGACATGCGCGGCACGCCGGTCGTCGTGACCTTCCTCTACACGACGTGCGAGGACAGCTGCCCGCTGACGGCCGACCAGATCCGCGCCGGCCTGGATGAGCTCGGCCACGACGTGCCGGTCATCGCCGTGAGCGTCGACCCGGCCAACGACACGCCGGCGCGCGCGCGGACCTTCTCCTTCCAGCGCAAGCTGACCGGCCGGATGCGCTGGGTCCTCGGCGACCGCGGACGGCTTCAGCGCGTCTGGCGGGCGTTCGGCATCCAGCCCCAGAGCCAGGACGCCGACCACACGGCCTCGACGGTCCTGCTCGACGGGCGCGGCCACCAGCGCGTCGGGTTCTCCAACGACGTGCTGACGCCCGAGCGCCTCGCGCACGACATCGCGCTGCTGGAGAAGGAACGCTAGGAAGCCGGCAGGTCGTCGGACGGCTCGCGGCGGGGGCCGCTGGCGCGGCGGCGATCGCGCAGCGACTGAACGCCGAGCGCGAGCAGGACGAGCACGAGCGGCAGCAGGTACAGCAGGTTGACGAGCCAGTGGCCGGCGTGTGCGAGTGGTGGCGTCATTTGTTGAGAGAGAACAGCAGCCACAGACCGAGCGACGTGAAGCCGATCATGACCGCGAGCATCCAGTATTGCGAGCGGGTGGCGGCGCGCAGGTCCTTGAACGTCACGAGCGCGCGGTCGTGCGCCAGGATGAGACCGCGGCGACGTGCCCGATCGTCAGCGCCGCAACCTTGATGTAGGCCGTCGCGTTCGCCGAGATCCACGCGTAGTCGACCGGGGTGTTCGCCGTTCCGAGGTAGTCCTTGCCCTGGCCGAGCGGGTCGGAGACGAGGTAGATGAGGTTCTGGCCGCGGAACGCGATCTCCGAGACGTAGTGCGCGACGACATACGCCAGCGCGATCGGCACGAGCGAGTGCGCGAAGCGCGCGGCGAGCTCGGTCGTCGTCATGTCGACGTGCGCGTCGCGGCGCATTCCCGCCACGCCGAGCATGAACAGGCCCGCTGACGACGAGGACCCCGACGATGATCCCGACCGAATCGGTGATGTTCAGCGCCGCCACCTGTCCGATGCCGGCGTCGAGGATCGCTTCGTGATCTCGGGCGCGATGTTCTCCCACGCCGGCGTCTGCGAGAAACCGTCGAACGCCGTCGTCCCGATCATCGCGCACAGCAGGACGACGGTGCCCGGGACGGTGTCCAGCGTCGTCAGCCCGCTGAGCGGCCGGCGCGTGTAGAGCGCGCCGCGCTCCCAGCGCAGCGGCGACATGCGCGCGAACAGCCCGAAGTACACCGCCAGCCCGTCGCCGTAGCGATTCCAGCTCTCGATCCCGTAGAGGCTCATCCCGACGAACTGGATCGCCGCGTAGGCGAGCGCCATCGTCGCGAGGTTGCTCGGATCGCCGTTGCCGACATACGCCAGCTCGATCCAGACGAACGCGACGACGCCGCCGACGGCCGGCCAGCGACCCAGTCGCTGCCGGATAGGCCAGCGGCGCCGGCAGCCCGGTGCGGCTGACCCTCGCCGCCAGGCCGGCGACGGCGCGCGCGATCGCGCGCCACGGGTTGAACGCCTTGAAGATGTCGCCGACGATCGCGCTCAGCAGGGCGATCAAGACCCAGAACGCGACGAAGACGAACGTCGGGACGATGTTGCTCGGCTCGACCTGCGTGCCCGCGAAGCCCGCGTAGACGAGCACGACGAAGATCGCGACGCCGATCGCGCCGCAGATCGGGTCGAGCAGGGCCGGCACCGAGAGGCGGCGCCGTTCGCTGGAGCCTTCGAGCCGCGGGCTCTGCCACAGGACGGCGAGAGCGACGAACGAGATGATCAGGACGAGGCTCGCGCCCCACCCGAACATCCACGCCTCGATCGGCAAATCCTCGCTGGCCGACACCGCCGCTGTGGGCGTGCGCGAGGCCGGGGAGCGCCGCGGCGAACAGCGCGCCCGCGACAGCGCTCGACGCGAGCAGGCGGCGCCGGTTCATCCGCGGAGTGTAGGAACCGGCGGCGCGCTGCCCTGCGTCAGCTGTGGATGTCTACGCGCCGCGCGCGTTCAGGCGCTCGACGCCGTCGAGCAGCTCCCAGTTCGCGCGCAGGACGCTCTCGGCGGTCGCGAGCAGCGCATCCTCGTCGGCCCCGTCGAGGCGCTCGGAGATGAGCGCGCGCTCGGCGGCCGCGTGCTCGTGGTCGAGCTCGGCGTGCAGCGTGAAGTACGCCGTGCCGGGCCCGTCCTCGATGCCGTAGAACGCCTTCAGGCCCGCGTGCTTGGTCGTCGCGATCGCCGGCTGGCCGGACTCGATCGCGTACAGGCCGACGAGCGTTTGCAGCAGGTCGCGGTCGCTGTCGCCGGCCCACGTGGCGGCGCAGGCGGCCGTCTCGGGCGCGGGCGCCGCGGCGGGCGCGGCGCCGACCGCGGCGGCGAAGTCGGCCCACAGGTCGACGTGGGAGGCCTCCTCGGCGGCGTGCTCGGTGAGCTGGGCGGCGATCGACGGATCGGCGCAGGCGGCGGCGCGCGCCGATGCCTCGGCGAGGCCGACGACCGCGTGGTGGTACTCGCCGGCGTAGACGGCGAGCTCGTCCACGGTCAGTTCGCCCTTGGACCAGCGCTGGTAGAAGCTGTGCTCCAGCACGTTGTGGCGGGCGCGGACGTCCTCAAGGCGAGCCCAGAAATTCATGCGATTCCTCCAATGAGTCGTGCGAGTTTAGGTGATGATACTTCAATGGGTTATGGAGCGCTGCCCGAGCTCCGCGGGTGACAGATCAGCAAGCAGGCGCTCGAGTCGCGGCGGTCCCTCGTCGTCGAGCGCGATCGCGCCGCCGGGCCAGTACGGCCCCGCGCTGGGGAAGCCGGGCGCCATGAAATGCGTCTCGAACGTCCACGATCCGGGGTTGTGCAGCCGGCTGCCGGTCGGCGTGCGCCATTCCGAGGCGATGTCGCCGTCGAGCATCCCGGCGCGGTGTGTGTGGCCGAAGATCAGGTGCTCGGGCTGTAAGGCGCAGGCGGCGCGCGGCCTCGGACATCGCGCATCAGGCCGGCGCGGCGCAGCGCCTGCGGGCTGATCTCCCCGCGGACCGGCCCGATCCCCGCCCGGTTGACGCCGGCGACCGCGAGCCGGAACGGCGCCGCGAGCGCGTAGCGGCGCAGCGAGCTGCCGGAGCGCCCGCCGTCCAGAGCGTGCCAGACCTTCACGGCAGCGCCGGTTCCCGGCGACCGCCCGCCCGCAGCTGCGCGCTGCGCGCCGGCGTGGATCCACGCGTAGATCGGCGCGAGACGCCGCTCGTAGTCGTCGGGGCCGGCACGGTCGGGCACGGGACCCACGAGGCGGCCCATGACGCCGGTCGCGAGCCGCTCGATCGTCGGCATCTCGGTGTGCGCGTCGAGGTAGTTGCCGTGCATCGCGTAGACATCGTCGCGCAGCCAGACCCCGGGGTAGACGATCTCCGTCGTGGCGGGCGCGAGCCAGCCCGCCAGGCGCTTGGCGATCCACGACGCGTGGTGCGGCGCGACGCGCTGTTCGAGCTCCAGCGGCCCCGGGTGCTCGCGGCGCCCGCGCCAGTCCAGCCAGCCGGCAGCGAGCGCGTGGTCGTGGTTGCCGGCGGCGATGAGCACCTCGCCGTCGGAGCCGAGCGCCTCGCCGATCGCGCGCATGACGGGCTGCGCGGCCTCGAGCGCGGCGCGCGCCGGCGCGCCGCGCAGCTCGATGCTGTCGCCGAGCAGGACGAGCTTGTCGACGGTCCGCAGACGGGTCGCGAGGCGCTCGAGCGCCGCCGGCTGGCGAAGGACGTCGCTTTCGGTCTGGATGCCCAGGTGCAGGTCCGAGATGACGAGCGTCCGCATCGCCGCAGGAGGCTACGGGACCGCGCGGCGCAGCAGGCTGTGTACCGTCTGACCATGCCGCGCGTCGCGCTTCGCATCACCCGCCACGTGCTCGACCAGCTCGACGCCGCGACCGAGGAGCTCGGGACGTCGCGTGACGCGTTCTACGCGCGGGCGATCGACGCGTACCTGCGCGCCAACGAGGACAAGAGCGCGCCCGTCGAGCCGGGCGCCTCGCGCGGGGCGTGGGAGCGCGCCCGCCTGGCGCGCGTCGTCGTCGATCTGTCCGACGCGCACCTGCAGCGGTCGACCACGCTCGCCAAGCGCTTCGACAAGCCGCGCGACCTGCTGCTCGCCGAGGCGGTCGCGGAGTACATGCAGCGCGACGAGCCGCCGCTGCGCCTGCTGGAGTTCGGCCACGACGCCCCGCCGGAGGTGCCGGCCGGACGCAACGTCCGGCCCGCCCGCAACGCGCTGGACGACGGTCACGCGCCGCCCTCCGGCGCGCGGCGCGAACGCTGATCAGGCGCTCGCCGCGAGATCCTCGCGGATGCGCTTGGGCAGCATGAAGCGCACGTCCTCGCGGATGACCTCGAACTCCGACACGTCGTGCACGCCGCGCTCGGCGAAGAAGCGCACGAGCCGGTCGACGAGCAACTCGGGCGCGCTGGCGCCCGACGAGATGCCGACGACGCGCTTGTCCTGCAGCCATTCCTCCTGCACCTGGCGCTCGTTGTCGATGAGGTGGCTGTCGGCTCCGTAGTCGCGCGCGACCTCGACGAGGCGCTGCGAGTTGGAGGAGTTCTGCGAGCCGATGACGAGCACGAGGTCGCATTCGGCCGCCATCTGCTTGACCGCCGCCTGGCGGTTCGTCGTCGCGTAGCAGATGTCGTCGGTGCGCGGACCGGTGATCTGCGGGAAGCGCTCGCGCAGCCGGTTGATGATCGCGCGCGTCTCGTCGACCGACAGCGTCGTCTGGGAGATGTAGGCGATCCGCGACGGGTCAGGCACGTCGAGCGCGTCGACGTCCGCCTCGGTCTCGACGAGCACGATCGCCTCGGGCGCCTCGCCCATCGTCCCCTCGACCTCCTCGTGCCCGTCGTGGCCGATGAGCACGATCGTGTAACCCTCGGCGGCGAACTTCTTCGCCTCGACATGGACCTTCGTCACGAGCGGGCAGGTCGCGTCGATCGTCTCCAGGCCACGGTCGGCGGCCTGCGCGTGAACCGCGGGCGAGACGCCGTGCGCCGAGAACACCGTGGTCGCCCCCTGCGGGATCGACGCGTCGATCTCGTCGACGAAGATCGCGCCGCGGTCGCGCAGCTGCGCGACGACGTGCTTGTTGTGGACGATCTCCTTGCGCACGTACACCGGCGCGCCGTACAGCTCGAGCGCGCGCTCGACGGTCTGCACGGCCCGGTCGACCCCGGCGCAGTAACCGCGCGGGGCGGCGAGGAGCAGCTTCTCGACCATGAACGCCACGGGTTCAGTGTGGCAAACGCGGCCGGTGCGCCCTGATCGGAGCACGCACGGGCGCGCGCCCTGTCCCGTTGCGCGCCGCCAAGCCCCCGGGGGCGCGCGCGATCTGCGAGGCCTCCGTGGCGATCGTCCGCCCAGCGCTGAGATCAGGGGAAAGCGGTACGCTACGCCGCCGTGGGAGGGTCTCTTGTCGAACGTCGGCGGCTTGCGCCGCTAGTAGCCGGACTGCTGGCGGCCGGCGCGCTGCTCACGGCTGCGAGTCCCAGCGTGGCGCTGCTGCTGGCGCCGGGGATGTTGCTGTTCGCCGTCCTCGCTCTCGGCTTCAGGCCCGGCGAGCGCTTCATTGAACGCCTGCGGTCCCGGCGCTTCGCGCGCCGCGCCACGCGAGCGCCGCGCAGCCTCGCCGCCCGGCGCCCGATCTTCGTGCATCGCCGCATCTCGCCGGCCGCCTCGGCGCTCGCGATGCGCCCGCCGCCCGCCGCGCCCGCGCCAATCAGCTAGGGCGCTCCTGGTCCGTCGCGGATCGGGCTTCGCGCCCGTCCGTGACATCGACCAGGAAGGAGGGCGCGGGTGCGCCCGTTGCGAGAACCCGCGCCGTCGGACGGCGCGACAGTACGAACGTTCATCTGCGTGCTCGCCGCCGTCACTGCGGCTGGCGTCGCGCTCTGCCCGGCGGCCACCGCGGCCACCCCGGCCCCCTGCGGCGGGATCGTCCAGATCTCCGACGACGCGGGCGACGGTCATCACCCGAACACTGACGTGCTATGGGCATGGTTCTCCGAGGCCGCGGGCCGGCTGCAGGTCGTCGTCACGGTCGATCTCGGGGACTGGCGGCCGGCGCACGACGACTCCGACGCAGCGGGCTGGGCGGTGGTCTTCGAGGCCGGCGGGCAGCGGCGCTACGTCCGCGTGGAGGCGCCGCCGTCCGGGCCGCTGCGCTTCGACCACGGGACGTGGTCGGTTGGTGGCGGCTTCGCCAGCGCCGGACCGGCCACGGGCGCTGTCGTCGCGGGGTTCGGCGGTACCGTCACGATCGACGTCCCCGCGGCCGTCGGTGCGGCACCCGGCGCCGTGCTCGTGCGCCCGTTCGTCCTGACGTACGACGGCGCGACGTCGCCCTCGGACATCCACTGGGTCGATCGCGCGCCCGGCGGCGTCACTCCGGCTGAGGCGGCGTTCGGCGCCGACTACGTCGTCGGGGCGTGCGGTGCCGGCGGGCCGGCGCCCGGCGGCGGGACGCTGACGACGAGCGCGCTCGACATGACCGCGCCGAAGCACCGGCGCGGCGCAGGGCTCGTCCGCGTCAAGGGCCGTGTCGTCGCGGCTCGCGCGGGCGTCGCCGTCAGCGTCACAGCCGAGCCGCGGCACTCCTCGAAGGCCGCAGCGACCCGAACGGTCAGGTCGCTCACGGATGGCACGTTCGCCCTGTCGATCCGGGTGAACGAGACGTCGACGATCACCGCCGTCGCCGACGGCATCAACGCGCAGACGCGAACGGTCACGATGCGTTCGACGGTCCGCCTGCGCCTGCGCCGCCTGCGCGACGGCAGGACCCGCGTCAGCGGAACCGTCAACCCGCGGCTGCCCGGACGCGTGCTGCTGCTGCGCACGGATGCGATCAAGGCGTCCGCCAAGACGAGAGCTCGCAAGGGTCGCTTCCGCTTCGCGGCGCGACGCCTGCCCCGCGGTCGCTACCAGGCCGTCTTCATCCCGTCCGGCCAGCGTGCCGAGCGGGCCACATCACGATCAGGAGCCGTTCGATGACTCGTTTCCGCCACACCGCAGTAGCCGGGGCAGCGGTGGCTGCCGCGGCGCTCGCCGTTCCCGCCGCCGCCGGCGCCCATCCCTCGGTCTGGGAGGCGACCGCGCTCGTGAGCTGCACGGCCACGCCGAACCCGCCGACGACCCCCGCCGACGTCACCTGCGCCGACCAGAAGCGCTACGTGTTCACGAACCACGGCAACACGTACGTCCTGCGCGAGACGAACGGCAAGACGACGGGAGGAGCGATCAGCTACCAGCGGGCGCCGGGACTGCTGCGCAACGCGCCCGGGTTCGACGTGTTCGCCTCGGACGCCACGAGCGGCGCGCAGCCACACGCGACGTGCGACGTGCCCGCGCTAACGGACAGCGCGACGATCCGCAGCTGGCAGGGTGCCGACCCGTTCTACGCCTACGTCCCGTTCCAGAAGACGGCCGTCGGCGTCGACGACGACGCGGCCGCCTGGCTGCCCGTCGTGCAGCTGAAGACCGGCCTGAATCTGTCGGCGATCGCGGACGCCGGCCTCGAGGCCGCGTGCGAGGGCCTGCCGGGCGCGAACGCATCGTCCTACGTGCCCGCCGACGAGACGCAGGCGACGTTCACGGCGCTCGCGTCGCACACGATCGAGCACGAGACGGCGCCGCTGCATGCGCAGATCGCAAGCCTCATGGCATCGGGCGGCTCGCAGGTCGCCGCCTTGCGCAGCGAGATCAGCGCGCTGCGCGCCGAGCTGCGCAACCTGACGGTGACGCTGCCCACGCCGACGCCCTCCGTGGCGACGCTCGCGAAGGACGGCATCGCGCTGCAGATGAGCGGCCCCGCCAACCGCGTCGTCGTCTCGCGGCTGAAGATCACCGCCGGCCGCGCGAAGAAGCTCGGCCTGCGCTCGCGGATCCTCGCCGGCATGCGCGTCACGCTCGGCCCGGACGGCACCGCGACGTACACGCTCAAGCCGGGCACGTCCGTCGCCGCGAAGCTCGCCACCTGGGACGACGACCTCGCGTTCGCCGTCGACTCGCTCAGCGGCGACCGCTGGAACCTCGTCAGCGCCACGGCGGGCGCCGGCGCATGAGGTCAGCGCGGACGGCGGCGATCGCTGCCTGCGTGGTGCTGTTCGCCGCCGCGAGCGTCCCGCTCGCGCGCGCCCACACCGAGGTCAAGTCGACGAGTCCGAAGCAGGGATCGACCGCCAAGACCACGATCAAGCGCGTGACGGTGACGTTCACCGGCACGCTGCGGCGAGGAACGCTGCGCGTCACCAGGCGCGGCAAGGTCGTCTCGAAGGGCAGGGGCGGGCGTGACCCGCGAAGCATCAAGGGGCTGCGCGTCAGCCTGAAGTCGTCGCTGAAATCCGGGTCCTACAAGGCGCGATGGACGATCGTCGCCGCCGACGGGCACGAACAGAAGGGGTCCTTCTCCTTCAAGCTCAAGCGATGACGGGCGCGCGCCGGACCGTCGGTGCGCTGCGGACGGTCGCGCTCGCGGCCGTCGTGGGCGGGCTCGCCGCGGGCCCGGCGGCGACCCACGTCCAGGTTCGCCCGGCGCAGGCCGCGCCGGGCGATCCGGTGCTGTGGACGGTCCTGGTCCCGGCCGAGACGCAGGTCGGCACACGCCGCGTCGAGCTCGCCGTGCCGAAGGACGTGCTGCCGTTCTCCTACGAGGACGCGCCGGGCTGGACCCGCCGCCTGCGCATGAACGCCGACGGCTCGGTGCGCTCGATCGTCTGGCGCGGGCGCACCGCCGCCGACGGGCTGGCGACGTTCCGCTTCCTCGCCTCGACGCCCGAGCGCGCCGGACCGATCGCCTGGAAGGCCCTGCAGACCTACCGCGACGGCGAGCTCGTGCGCTGGATCGGCGCGGCCGGCAGCGAGCACCCGGCGTCGATCACGACGATCACGCCCGCCGCCGCGCGCGAGAACGCCGGCGGTGAGGGCGAGGACGCCAAGCGCGCGGCCGCCGCGGCGGCCGCGCCGGCCGATGACGGACCGGACTGGGTCGCGCGCGGTCTGGCCCTTGCGGCGCTGCTGCTCGCGATCGCCGGTGTCGTGCGCGCGAGCCGGCGGAACCGCGAGGCCAGATGAGGGTCTGGGCATCACGATGGATAGCCTGAGAGCAGAAAGCGAGTCCCTATGAGCGACCGGCAGCAACGCAAAGAGAGCGCGCGGGCCGAGCGCGAAGCACGCGAGCGCGCGGAGGAGCAGGCGGCGCGACGTCGCACGCGTCTGCTGCAGTTGGGCTCGGTGGTGGCGATCGCGGCCGCCGTCGTCGTCGTGCTCGTGCTCGTCAGCCAGGGATCGAAGCCCGATCCGAATGCGAGCAGCGGGGCCTCCGTGCAGGGCGTCAGCGACTCCCGCGCGATGCTCGGCTCGATCGCTCAGGACGGGACGTCGCTCGGCGATCCCGAGGCCCCGCTCGTGCTGACGGAGTTCGCCGACCTCCAGTGCCCGTTCTGTCGCGACTACGCGCTCAACGTGCTGCCGACGGTGATCGAGCGCTACGTGCGCCCGGGGAAGCTGCGCCTCGAGCTGCGTCTGCGTGCCTTCATCGGCCCCGACTCGGCCGTCGCCGCCCGGGCGGCGAACGCGGCCGCGACACGCGACCGGATGTGGAACTTCGTCGACCTGTTCTACCGCAACCAGGGCCAGGAGAACGCCGGCTACGTCACCGACCCCTTCCTGTCGCGGCTGGCGACCGCGGCCGGCCTGCCGGCGCGGCTCATCATCGACGGAAGCAAGTCGATCGCCCTGCAGTCGCCGGTGCGCGAGGCGGATGCCCAGGCACAAGCGGCCGGCCTGGCGTCGACACCGTCGTTTCTCATCGGGCCCAAGGCGGGCACGGGACGGAAGCTCGAGATCGGCGGGCTGAGCCCCGACGAGTTCACCACGGCGATCGACGCTGAGCTCGATCGATGAAGGAGCGTCGCCTGCGCCTCGCGGCGCTCGCGATCGCACTACTCGGCATCGGCGTCGCGGCCTACCTGACCTACGTGCACTACGCCGGGCTCGAACCGGTCTGCGCCGGCGGGGGCCACGGCTGCGAGCGCGTGCAGTCCTCGTCCTATGCGTCGCTCGCCGGGATCCCGGTTGCCGTCCTCGGCCTCGCCGGCTATCTCGCCATCGGGGTCGCGCTCGCCGTACCCGGGGAGACCGCGCGCCTGGCCGCCGCGGCGCTCGCGCTGTGCGGCTTTGGCTTCAGCGCGTACCTGACGTACCTCGAGCTGTTCGTCATCGACGCGATCTGCCAGTGGTGCGTGATCAGCGCGGTGCTGATGACCGCGCTCGCGACCCTCGCCGTCCGGCGACTGCTGCTCGCCGACGATCCGCCGCTGCGTCAGCCGTCGCCCTCGCGCGGCCGCTAGCCCTAGCCCGCCGTCCGTGCAGTCGCGGTCGTGGGTCAGCGGCGCCGGCGCTCCGCGCGCGCCCGCCGGCGGGCTGACAGACGGCCGGGGTCCGTGTCGATCGGCTGAACGTGCGGCCCGGCTGCGCACCCGCGCCGGCGTGACGCCGCGCCTGTCACCATGCCCTGCGATGACGCGACGCGATCGCACGTTGCTGTTCGGGCTCGCGGGGCTGACGCTCGCGCTGGCGTGCCTGACGCTCGTCGGGCTTCCCAGCGACGTCCTGCTCGCCGCGCCGCTGTTGTGCGCCGCGATCCCACTGCTCGCGGGCCGCTACCTCGGGGAGGAGCAGCTCGCGCGGCTCGCCGCCGCGGCCTACGCCGTCGCCCGCGGCGCCCCAGCGGCGGATGACCCCGCGTGGCCCGGTCACCTGCCGCGTGCCCCCGCCTGCTGCCGCGCGGCGGGAGCCTGATCGCCTCGTCGCTCGCCCAGCGCCCGCCGCCGGTGCCCGTCCTCCTCATCACCTAGAGGTTCCGGCGCCCCATCGGGTCGGAGCTGTTTTCCGATCCGAAAGGAGGGCCACGCATGGCCCGTCGCTCGATCGTCGCCGTCGCGCTGTGCGCGCTGCGCGCGGCGGTCATTCCATCAGCCGCACCGGCCCATCAGGGCAACCCGAACTTCGAGTCGCTCGTGCGCGGCGTCACGCCGCAGATCAGCGGCTTGCGCGTCGACGTCGTCAACGGTGACGATCGCCTGCGGGTCAACAACCGCGGCACGCAGACCGTGACGATCTACGGCTACAACGCCGAGCCGTACCTGCGTCTGAGCCCGGCGGGCACGGTCGCCGTCAACCTCCGCTCGCCCGCCCACTACCTCAACCAGGAGCGCTTCGGTGGGGCGCAGGTCCCGCCGATCGCCGACGAGAACGCCCCGCCGCAGTGGAAGGTCGTCGCGCGCTCGGGCATCTACGAGTTCCACGACCACCGCATGCACTGGATGGCCAGGACGACGCCGCCGGCGGTCAAGCAGCAGTCCGGGCGGACGAAGATCTTCGACTGGAAGGTCCCGCTGCGGGCCGGAAGCACGAGCGGCGCGATCACGGGGGCACTGTTCTGGCGTGGCTCCTCGGGCGGCGGCCCGTCGGTCGCGGCGTGGGGCGGGCTCGGCGCGCTCGCGCTGCTGGGCGGCGCAAGCGTCGTGGCCGTGCGCCGCCGGCGGCGCGACGCGGGTGCGCCGCCGCGGGAGGAGGCCTGGTGAGCGCTTGGCGTGCGCTCGCGGTCGCGGGCACGCTGATGCTGGCCGCGCTCGTCGCTCCGGCGGCGGCGTCCGCGCACGCGACCCTCAAGAGCACATCGCCGGCGCGCGGCGCGACGCTAACGACGCAGCCGCGCCACGTCGTGCTTCGCTTCAGCGAGACCGTCGAGGGGAACTTCGGCGCGCTGCGCGTCTTCGACGCGGCGGCCAAGCGCGTCGACGACGGGCGCACGGTGCACCCCGGCGGGACTGGCTCGCAGCTCGCCGTCGGGCTGCGACCCGGGCTGCCTGACGGCTCGTACGTCGCGACGTACCGGATCGTCTCCGCCGACGGGCACCCGGTGGCGGGCGGGCTCGTGTTCTCGATCGGCAAGCCGGGCGCCTCGGCGACGCCGACCGTCAGCGAGCTCATCGGCGCCACGGGCGCGGGCCCGGCGACGCAGATCGCGTTCGCCGTCGCGCGCGGCGCGACGTACCTCGCCACCGCGCTCCTGCTCGGCGGCCTCCCGTTCGTGCTGTTCATCTGGCTGCCGGCGACGCGTGCGGTCGGTGGTGAGCACGGCGCATTCGTGGCGCGGTTGCGGCGCTTGCTGCTCGGCGGCGCGGCGCTCGGCGTGCTCGCCGGCCTGGTGGGGCTCGTGTGCCAGGGCGCGACGGCCGGCGCGACGAGCGTCTGGTCGGCGCTCGACCCGGGGGTCATCGGCGACGTGCTCGGAACGCGCTTCGGCCACGTCTGGGGACTGCGCGTGCTCGCGTTCGCGGTCCTCGCGATCGCGGTCACGCGGGCGCCGCGGCGATCCGCGCTCGCGTTCGCCGCCGTGCCTGCGGGCTTCCTCGCCTGCGCCCCCGCGCTCGCCGGCCACGCCAGCGTCACCGCACCGGTGTGGCTGCTCGTGGCGCTCGACGTCGGCCACGTCGTGGCGATGAGCCTGTGGATCGGCGGCCTGGTCATGCTCGTCACGGTGCTTCCGGCGGCGACGCGCCGCCTCGACGGACCGGACCGCACGCGGCTGCTGTCGGCGTGCCTCTGCGCTTCTCGCCACTCGCGCTGGGCTGCGTCGGCGTGCTGCTGTTCACCGGCACGAACCAGGCGATCGAGCACATCGACGCCTGGGGCCAGCTCACGGACACGGGCTTCGGCCGCGCGCTGCTCATCAAGCTTGGGCTGCTCGTCGTGCTGATCGCGCTTGGCGCGATCAACCGCCGCCGCGTCGTCCCAGCCTGCGGCGCCTCGCGCAGGACCGCGCCGCGCCCGGCGCGACCGGGCACCTGCTGCGGCGCACGCTGCGCGCGGAGGTGGCGCTGCTCGTCGTCGTGCTCGGCGTCGCGGGCGCGCTCGTGAGCTACCCGCCGCCCGCGACGTTCGCGGGCGGCCCGTTCAGCGGCACCGGCAAGCTCGGGCCGCTGCGCGTCGAGGCGACCGTGGATCCCGCGCGCGCCGGCCCCAACGAGCTGCACCTCTACCTCCTGCGGGCGCGCGACGGCGCCCCGTTCGACGGCACGAAGGAGCTGACGGTGACGCTCGCCCTGCCGTCGAAGCAGATCGGCCCGATCCAGGCGCGCGCCCGCGAGGCCGGACCCGGCCACTACGTCATCGACACGCGTCCAGCTCGCGCCGGGCGGCGCTGGCGGCTGCGCGTCGTCGACCGCGTGTCGCAGTTCGACGAGCACGAGACGACGCTGACGGTGCCGGTGCGATGAGCGGCGTCCTGCTCCAGTTCGCTCCGCTGCTGGCGCTCGTGATCGCGCTGTCGCTCGGCCACCGGCCGGGCGAGCGCGCGATCGACCTGCTGCGCGCACGCGTCTCCCCCGCCCCGTGTCGGCGACGTCGCCCGGCGGCCGCGGTTTCGCGGCTGCGCCCGCGCGCCGCTGCTTCCCCGCGGCGGCCGCCTCGTCGCCGCCGCCGTCGCGGCGCGGCCTCCCCCCGTCTGGATGACGGACCGCACGTTCCCATCCATTTCAGACGAAGGAGCCAGACCATGCATCGCAGGATCATCATCGCCGCGACAACCGCGGCCGCAGCGCTCGCGACGCCGGCGCTCGCGCAGGCGCACGTCACGCTCCAGCCCGAGGAGGCGCCCGCGGGCGGCTTCGCACGGCTCGACGTCCGCGTCCCCAACGAGGAGGACGCCAAGGCGACGACGAAGGTCGTCATCCAGATGCCGCCGGGCTTCGCCCATGCGTCATACGAGCCCGTCGCAGGCTGGCGCGTAAAGGTGTGCCAGCCGCGAGCTCGCCGAGCCGACCGACGCCGGCCATGGCGAGACGCAGATAGACGAGGTCGCGCGGATCACGTTCACCGCGACGCCGGCAAGGGCATCGAGCCCGGGCCAGTTCCAGGACTTCGGGCTGTCCTCGGCCTGCCGGACAAGCCGGGCACGAAGCTCACGTTCAAGTCGCTGCAGACCTACACGGGGGCGAGGTCGTGCGCTGGATCGGCGCTCCCGAGTCCGACAAGCCGGCACCGCAGGTGTCGCTCGCGGCCGCGGCCGACGAGCACGCCGCCGCGGACCGCGCCGTGCGCGGCGGCATCCGACGACAGCGACGACGAGGACGACGGCGGCAACGGCATCGCGATCGCCGCGCTGATCGTCGGTGGGCTCGGCCTGCTGGCCGGGCGCGGCGCTCGCGATGCGGCGACGGAGCGCTTGAGCGACGAATCGCCTCCCGGCACGAACTGCGTCAATAGCGGATGTGGGTTCGTCTGCCGGGGCGGGTCGGAGGAGTTAGGTTCAAAACGGGACCGTCAGGCCGGTCTTGAACCCACCCTTCGCCCGCCCGCCCCGCCGCCGCGCGAATCGCCACGGCACCCCAACCCGCATCTCCTCGTCGATGCAGTTGGAGAACCGCGCGAAGCGATGCCCTACCCCGGTCGCCGCAAACGCGCCACGAGGCGGTACACCGCCTCCCCGACGGCGTCCAGGCTGCGCGGTGAGACCTTGTCGAGCGTGTCCTGGAGCGAGTCCCGCGGCGGGTAGTCGAAGTCGATGATGTCGATTGCCGGGATGCCGCGCCGGGTGAACGGCGTGTGGTCGTCAATGATCTCCCCCGCCACCGACCCGGCGGGGAACAGCGCCCCGACCCCGACCGCCCGCGCCGCGGAGCGCAGCTTGCTCCACAGCGCCTGGTCCGACCCCTGCTCGCGGCGAAAGCGCAGCCCGCGCTTTTCGGCGATGTAGTCGAGCAGGATCAGGCTGCGCACCTTCGTGGAATGGCGCGCCGCGTACGCCTTCGACCCGCGCAGGCCGCAGGCATAGAACGGCTCGCAGCCGGCCGGCTCCTCCTCGCCGTCGAAGAGCACGAAGCGCACCGCGCGCGCGCCCCGCGGGCGGCGCGTCCGGTCGAACGTCCGCGCAAGCTGCACCACGGCGGCCGTTCCGGCGGCGCCGTCGTTGGCCCCGACGAAGCCGACCGGCGTGGCCTCGACGTCGTAGTGCGCGGCGACGACGATCGCCGGCAGCCTGCCCGGCACCGACCCGACGACGTTGCGCAGCCCGGGGTGCCCCGGGACGTCCTCGAAGCGCCCGCGTGGCATGAGGTCGCGCAGCCGCACGGCCAAGGAGCGCAGCGCCGCCGAGCCCGCGGGCCGGTGGCCAT
This sequence comes from uncultured Actinomycetes bacterium, assembly GCA_963705315.1. Taxonomy (GTDB): domain Bacteria; phylum Actinomycetota; class Thermoleophilia; order Solirubrobacterales; family Solirubrobacteraceae; genus CADCVQ01. Next base: position 1,403,230 of record OY970068.1, on the reverse strand, counting down.
ACTTCGTCACCTGCTCGCTCAGCAGCGCGAACGCGCGCGCGCCGTCAAACGTGTTCACCTTCGCGCGCGGCGCGACCTTGTTGGCGTCATCGCCGCTGCCGAGCGTCGCCCATACGAGCAGCCCCGTCGCGAGCACGATGACCGCGATCGCCAGCGCGATCGGCCGCTGCATTGATCTAGTCATTGCTCGTCACGACGTCGAGCAGCTCGGCGAACCTCAGACGGGCCGCGGCCCGGCGCGTCGGCACATGCTCGCTGGGAACGCCGTCAGCGGGCGGTTCGTAGCCGCGCAGGATCTGCCGCGCAACCGACTGGCGGTGCACCTCATCGGGCCCGTCGTACAGGCGCGCCCCGCGCGCGTAGCGGTACATCGCCTCGAGCGGCATGTCGGTCGAGTAGCCGAGGCTGCCGTGCACCTGCACCGCCCGGTCGATGACGTCGTGCAGCACCTGCGCGCCGTAGAACTTGATCATCGAGACGTCGGTGCGCGCGGCCGCCGGGCCCTGCGTGTCGATCTTCCAGGCGGCATGCAGCGTCATGAGCCGCGCCGCCTGCATCTGCGCCGCCGAGTCGGCGATCCAATTCTGGACGGTCTGCTTGTCGGCCAGAACCGACCCATGGGCGTAGCGGTACGTCGCGCGCTCGCACAGCATGTCGAACGCGCGCCGCGCCACGCCGAGCCAGCGCATGCAGTGATGGATGCGCCCCGGAACGAGCCGGCCCTGCGCGAGCGCAAAGCCGGCGCCGCGCGCCCCGAGCAGGTTCTCGTAGGGGACCCGGACGTCCTCGTAGAGGATCTCCGCGTGGCCGCCGAGTCGGCCGAACGCCGCATCCGGATGCTCCATCGTCGCCACGTCGCGCACGATCTGCACGCCCGGCGTCGCCGCCGGGACGAGGATCATCGACGCGCGCTGGTGCGGCTTGGCGTCGGGGTCGGTGATCGCCATGACGATGAGGAAGTCCGCAACCGACGCGTTCGTCGAGAACCACTTGTGCCCGTCGATGACCCACTCCCCCGCCGCCTCGTCGAGCACCGCGCGCGTCTGCAGCAGCGTCGGGTCGGCCCCGGCGCTGCCGGGCTCGGTCATGGAGAACGCCGAGCGCAGGTCGCCCGCCAGCAGCGGATGCAGCCAGCGCTCCTTCTGCTCGCCGCTCCCGGCGAGCGCGATGAGCTCGGAGTTGCCCGAGTCCGGCGCCTGGTTTCCGAACGCGCTCGGCGCGTACGGCGACGTGCCGAGGATCTCGTGCATGAGGCCGAGCTTGATCTGCCCGAAGCCCTGCCCGCCGAGCTCGGGCGACAGGTGCGCCGCCCACAGCCCGCGCACGCGGACCTGCTCCTGCAGCGGCGCGAGCGCGCGATCGAGCTGCGCCTGAGTCAGGTCGAGCGTCTCCAGCGGCCAGATCTCCGCGCGGACGAACTGCGCCATCCAGTCGAGGTGCGCCTGGAACTCGGGCTCGGTCGAAAAATCCCACGCCATGGCGCTGACCAGGGTACGCGCGCAATCCGGTATTGCGCGACAGCGGTCTGTTCTATGTTCTGAGCCATGGCGCAGCGACACCTCGATCGGCTCACCGCGGTGGACGCCTCGTTTTTGCATCAGGAGGGACCCGAGTCGCACATGCACATCGGCGCGCTCGTGCTCGCCGAGGGCCCCGCTCCGCTGTACGACGACTTCCTCGACGTCATCCGCTCGCGGCTGCACCTCGTGCCGCGCTACCGCCAGAAGCTCGCCTACCCGCCGGCGGGCACAGGCCGCCCGCTGTGGACCGACGACACGGACTTCAGCATCGAGTACCACGTCCGTCACACGGCGCTGCCGGCCCCGGGCAGCCAGGAACAGCTGCAGAACCTCTGCGCGCGGATCTTCTCCCAGCAGCTCGACCGCTCCAAGCCGCTGTGGGAGCTGTGGCTCATGGAGGGCCTGGACGACGGGCGCTTCGGCGTGCTGACGAAGGCCCACCACGCGATGATCGACGGCATCGCGGGCGTCGACCTCGCGACGGTGCTGTTCGACCTCGGCCCCGAGCCAACGAAGATCGACGACGACCTCGAAGCCTGGCGGCCCGATCCCGAGCCCTCGCCCATCGACCTGCTCAGCGCGGGCGTGAAGGGCATGGTCAAGGCCGGCGCGGAGGTGACCGCACAGGCGCTCGGCGCGCTCTCCCAGCCCGAGCGGGCGCTCGAGGACGCGCGCGTCGCGATCGAGGGCGTCGGCGAGATCGCGTGGGCGACGATGAACCCCGCACCGGCGACGCCGCTGAACGTCGAGATCGGCCCGCACCGGCGCTTTGCCTCCATCAAGCGCGACCTGCAGGACTTCAAGGCCGTCAAGAACGCGTTCGGCGGCACGGTCAACGACGTCGTGCTCACGGTCGTGGCGGGCGCGCTGCGCACGTGGCTGCACTCGCGCGGCGTGCGCACCGAGGGCCTCGAGCTGCGCGCGCTCGTGCCGGTCTCCGTGCGCACGGAGGACCAGCGCAGCGCCGGCGGTAACCGCCTCGCCGTCATGCGCGGGCCGCTGCCCGTCTACGTCGACGATCCGGTCGAGCGCCTCGGCGTCGTTCGCACGGCGATGGACGACCTCAAGGAGTCAAAGCAGGCCGTCGGCGCGGAAGTTCTCGCGAACGTGCAGAACTTCGCCCCGCCGAACGTCCTCGCGCAGTCCTCGCGGCTGAACTTCTCCACGCGCCTGTTCAACCTGCTCGTGACGAACATCCCCGGGCCGCAGTTCCCGCTCTACGTCACCGGCGGCGAGATGACGGCGGTCTTCCCGATCGCCTTCCTGCCCAAGGACCACGCACTGGCGATCGCGATCATGTCCTACAACGGGCAGATGAACTTCGGCCTGCTCGGCGACTACGACGCGATGGAAGACCTCGAGGACGTCGCCGCGAACATCGGCGAATGCCTGGCCGAGCTCGTCACGCTCGCCGACCGCGCCGGCAACGGCTCGGGCTGACGCACGGTCCCTCCTCGCCGGCCACGTGGCCGGCTCCGGCACCGCTAGCGCAGGACCCGCAGCGAGACGTCGGCCTTCCTCGGCTTCATCTCGCGGTTGCCGGCCTTGTCGATCGCGACCGAGTAGAAGCGGTAGCGCTTGCCGCGCGTGAGCTTGATGCGCTTCTTGTTCCTCGCCGTCTTGGCGATGCGCTTGTACCTGCCGCCGTTGACGCTGCGGAAGATCTCGTAGCGCTTGATCCCCGACGGGGTGAGCCCCGGTCGCTTGCGGTCCTTGCCGCTCCACTTCAGCGTGAGCCGCGTCCTGCGCGTCTTCTTGGGCCCCTTCACCTTCGAGGCCGGCGCGGCGCGGTCGATGACACGGGCGGCCGCCACAGCCGCACCGAGGTTGACGATGCCCCAGCCAAGCTCGGGGTTCCAGCCGGAGCCCGGGGCGCGCGACGCGGTGAGCTTGAGGATCTTCACGACCTCGCTTGCCGGCAGGTCGGGGTTCAGGTGCGCGACGACCGCGGCGACCCCGGCGACCTGCGGCGTGGCCATCGACGTGCCCGCCAGGTAGGCGTAGCGGTTGTCGCCGTTGAGCGCTGTCCGGCAGTTACAGGGTTCGACGTCGATCTCGGTGAGGTTGGCCGGCCAGGCCCCGAGGATGCCGTTCGGGCCGAGCGTCGGGTGGTAGTTGCCGTGCGCGGCGAGCGAGATCTGCGTGCCGCGCCCCGCGAAGCCTGTGCGCGTAGCGGTGACGTCCGCCGACGTCACGGACAGGCCGTTGTTGAAGTTGATGTCCGGCCCGGTTCCGGTCGGCTGCAGGACGTTGGCCGGATCGCCCTGCTCCTCGATCGGCTGGTTGGCTGCGGCGGCCACGAGGACGACGCCCTTGGCGAAGGCGTACTTCATCGCCTCGACGAGCACCGGCGGGGGCAGCGTCGTACCGTCGGTGCCGAAGCTCATGTTGATCGCGTTGGCGCCGGCGTCCGTCGCCTGCACGAGCGACCGCGTGATCGACGAGTCGCTGAAGTCCGTCTTCATGACGATGAGGCCGCAGTTCAGCCCCGAGCCGACGACACCGACGGCGTTGTTGCCGGCCGCGCAGGCCAGCGACGAGACGTGCGTGCCGTGGCCATTGGCGTCGAAGTTCGCCGGGCCGGTGGGCCTGATGTCGTTGTCGAAGCCGGCGACGATCTTGCCGGCGAACTCGGGGTGGTTTCCGTCGATGCCGCTATCGATGACCGCGACCTTCGCGCCGCTGCCGCGCGTGACGTCCCACCCGGAGAAGAGGTTCAGGCGCGCCGCCCACCATTCCTTGACGGTGCCCGGGAAGACCGAACCGCTTTCGGGGGTGGTGAGGGTCGGGTCGTTGGGCACAAAGCGCATCTCGTGGCGACGCTCGGGCGTCACGGACTTCACCCACGGCAGCTTGCGCAGGATCGCGGCGGTGGCAGCGAGCGTCTGGCCCGCGAGCGGGCGCATGGTGACGAGGCCGACCTGCGGTACCTGCGCGCCAGCCGTACGGGCGCCGAGGCCGCGCAGCACGTTCGTCGTCGCGCGGCTCGACGCGCCGCGGTCGACCTGCACGAGCAGGTTGCCCGTGCGCTCGGACTTGACGCCCGTCGGTGTCGCCTTACGGGCACCGGCCGACGCGCTCGTCGCTGCGCACAGGAAGACCCCGACGGCCAGCAGCGAGATGATGAGCAGCATCCGGGGGGCGATGTGGACTCGGGGCGTCATCGCTCCCGGACAGTGTGCACCACTCAGGGAACGACATGCGCCGGAAGGCGCGACCGCGCTCAGAACCCGAGGGCGAACTTCGCGTCCTCGCTCATCTTCTCCGGCGACCACGCCGGGTCGAAGACCATCGAGGACTTCACGGAGTTGACCCCTTCGAGCGGCAGCACGAACTCCTCGATCTGCTCGGTGATCTGCGGTCCGATCGGACAGGCCGGCGTCGTCAGGGTGAACGTCACGTGGACGTTGCCGCTGTCCTGCTGAATGCCGTAGATCAACCCAAGCTCCACGAAGTCCAGGCCCAGCTCGGGGTCGATGACGTTGGTCAGCGCTTCTTCGATCTCTTGCAGGGATGCCATTGGGCTGATTCTAGCCATCACCACTTGCCATCCCGCGCGCGAGGAGTAAGTTCCCCAGATCGTCTCCTTCGACGCACATCCGCCGCGCCTGTGCTGCTCGGGCGACGAGGACCGCGCGACGCAGTCGTTGCGCCGCCGTGCGCTGTCACAGGCGCTGAAGGCACGATCAGACGTCACCGTCGACCTCAAGGATCTGGGGTTCGCCGACGCGTCGCTCATGCTCGACCTCGCGATGCTCGCCCGACGGCTGCGCAAGGCCGACCGCCTGCTGCACCTGTGCGGCGCCCAGCCGCAGATCCACGTGCTCATCGAGTACGTCGGTCTGCACCGGCTCGAGGGCGTCATGGTCGAGCCCCAGCCGGCCCCGGCCTGAAGCGTTCTCACGCGCGCGCCGCCGGGTCGCCGCGCGCGCTCGCGTAGCCTTGTCTGAGCATGCCGCTGCTGCTCTTCCTCGTGTTCATCCTCGTCCCGATCTGTGAGCTCTACGTGCTCATCCAGGTTGGCCAGGCGATCGGTGCGCTGCCGACGATCGGGCTGCTCATCCTCGACTCGATCGTCGGCGCTGCCCTCATGCGCTCCCAGGGCCGCGCGGCCTGGCGGCGCTTCAACGTCGCGCTTCAGGAGGGCCGCGTCCCGCACCGCGAGGTGCTCGACGGCGTCCTCGTGATCTTCGGCGGGGCGCTGCTGCTGACGCCGGGCTTTCTCACCGACATCCCCGGCATCATCCTGCTGTTGCCGCCGACGCGCGCGATCGTCCGCGCGCTGCTCGTCAAGCGCTTCGCCGGCAGCATCGTGTCGGGCGCGGCGCAGGGTGCGCAGGCGCGCATGGGCGGGATGTTCGGCGGCTTCCAGACCGGCGCCGGCCGGGCCGGCCGGCGCCCGCGCGAGCGGTTCGGTGACGAGGACGTCGTCGACGCCGAGGCGACCGAGGTTGAGCCGCGCCGCCCCGAGCTGCCGTGACGTTCGGCCCCAACGACGAGCAGGTCCACGAGCCGCCGCCCGACGCCGGCGACGGGTTCCTCGACGCGCTGACGTTCGCGTTCGGCGATCCGGCCGCCGAGCTCTACGGGCTCGCGCGTGTGGGCGCGGGACCAGAGGCCACGAACTCCATGGCGATCATCTACGCTGGCCACGAGCCCGTCGCCGCGGGCACGCCGGCCACCGTGCGCACGAGCGTCGTGACGCCGCTGGAGGCGTGGACGGTCGCCTTCGACGACGGCCCAAGCGCCGGCTTCGACCTGCGCTTCGAGGCGGTCTGCGCGCCCGCGCGCGTGCAGGCTGCGGGCGTCGAGGGCTACGAGCAGCTGTGCAGCGTCGGCGGGATGGTCACGCACGGCGGGCGCAGCACCGAGGTCCGCTGCCTCGGTCAGCGCGGCCATCTGTGGGGAACGCCGCAGCTCGACGGCTTCGAGGTCGCGCGCACGCTGTCGGCGTGGATGGGCGCCGACCGCGCGGTGACGTTGACGGCGGTGCGCCCGACGCGCGCCAAGCAGCGCCATCTCGACGAGGCGGTGACCGGCTGGCTCATCGACTGCGGCGAGCCGCAGGCGATCGCCGACCCGCGGCTGTCGACAACCTACGACGGCGACCTGCACCAGCAGCGTGCGGGCCTCGAGCTATGGATGGACGAGGATGCAACGATGAGCCGCCGCGCGTCGGGCGAGGTGCTGTGCGGCACGACGATCGACCTCGGCGGCCTGCGCCTGGACAGCGCGTTCTTCTCCTGGCGGATGGAGGGCCGCGAGGGCGTCGGCCTGTACGACGTGCTGCGCCGCGCTGATCGCAAGCGCTCCAAGAAGCGGTGATCCGCGCCGTCATCAGCGACTTCGGCGGGGTGCTGACGACGCCGCTGGCGGGCTCGTTTCAGGCCTTCGCGGAGCGTACGGGGATCACGCTCGAGTCGCTCGGCGAGGCGATGGCGACGCTCGCCGAGCGCGACGGCGTGCACCCGCTGCACGAGCTCGAGTGCGGCCGCGTGACCGAGGCGTCGTTTCTCGAGGCGATGGCCGCGACGCTGGGCGAGTCGCTTGGCCGCGAGATCGGGATCGAGAGCTTCGCCGAGCACTACTTCGACGGCCTGAAGCCCAACGCGCCGATGATCGATCTCATGGCGACGCTGCGCGACGAGGGCTACCGCATGGCGCTGCTGACGAACAACGTGCGCGAATGGGAGGCGCGCTGGCGCGCGATGGCGCCGGTCGAGGAGATCTTCGAGCTCGTCGTCGACAGCGCGTTCGTCGGTATGCGCAAGCCCGACCCGGAGATCTACGAGCTCACGGTGCGGCGCCTCGGCGTGCCGGCGCCGGAGTGCCTGTTCGTCGACGACTTCGAGCACAACTGCGGCGCCGCTCGCGAGCTGGGCATGACCGCCGTCGTCTACCGCGATTCCGAGCAGGCGATCGCGGAGGTCCGGGCGGCGCTTCCGGGTTGACGACGACGCTGAGCGCGCGTGAACCCGTCGCGCGCCCAGCGTTTCCCGTCGTCGCTCAGCGCATTCGCGTCACAGATGAGGTCCGTGCCGAGCTGCCTACGCCAGCCTGGCGCGGAGGATCCCACCGCACCGATCAGCGCGCGGCGAGCACGACGGCGTCTAGTTGTCTGAGCCCAGCCGGTCCCACAGGTAGAGCTCGACGCACTCGGTCGCAAGCTCCATGCAGCGATCCCGGGAGAGATGGGGCAGCACGGTGTCCAGCGCCTGCTCCTCGGCGACGCCCGCATCGAACGCCTCCTCGCCCCGGAAGCCCGCGGCGATCTTCAGCGCCTCCCGCCGGTTCTCCCCCAGCTTCGGGAAGACGTTGACGAGGAACTCACGATTGGCGATCGGATGCCCAACCTCCAGCGACGCATGCCACGCCGCCAGCATCGACAGATCATGCTCGTCGAGGTCATGCACCGCCTTCGCATAGTGCGAGGCCAGCTCCGACTCCGGGATCTCGTCGACCCAGGCACGCACAAGCTCGCCCAGCAGCTGCCGGCGAGCCTCACGACCAACGGACTCGGCAATCACACGAATGGCATCCTGCGGTTCGATGAAGCAGAGCGGCATCGAAGAAGCTCCCTGACGCTCGGGAAGGAACGGACAGGGCGAAAGGTAGGGGGCGGGTCGGACGGGAAGTTGGCTAGCCAGGCTTATCGATCGCGATGATGCCCATCTGGCCGAATGGCGCGAGTCGAGCACGACGTTCGAGCTGACGGTCGATCCGGTCACCCAGGCGCGAGAGCGGGTTGTCCGGTGCGGCGTAGAACTGGCTTGACGCGGCGTTGGTCACCATTGCGACAAGGTTGACCGGCCGCACCAACACATGCGGAAACGTGTTGCGCATCCACGCAACGTCTTTCGGCGTTAGCGGCCATTCGTCCTCCGAATGGGCGCTCCGGACGAGCCTATGGAAGGCGAGGATTAGCGGATGGCTCATCGGCTCCCAAAAGACCATCCTCCCACCGGGCTTGAGGTTGCGCTCATGTGCGTCGACGAGGAACTCTCGAAAATCGAGGTGGTGCAGAACCGCGAATCCGCAGATGACGTCAAACGTACCTTCGACCGGGGCGTGCGCAGAGTGCACGCGGAACTCAAGTTCTCCTGGAACGCCGTAGTCGCGCTGAGCCTTGGCGATGTAGTGCTCCGAGATGTCGTATCCGAGCACGTAGCGCGCGCCGAGTTCCTTGACCTTGTTGGTGTACAGCCCCGGCCCACAGCCAACATCAAGCACACGTCTGGTCTCGCCCAGTTTGCCCTCGATCAGGCTGAAGGCGGTTGACCAACCCCGCATGGTCGTTGGGCCGAAGGGGATGTGGCGAAACCGTAGCTGCCAAGCCTCGTTCGCTTGTGTCATCGCGTCGTCCGCGTACGCTGCGGCCTCGCGCCGGTCCCGTTCCTGAGTCGTCTCCGCCATCCCGGCAGCGTATCCAGCAGCGTCGAAGATGCTCTTTGACGCTCGGCAAGGAACGAACAAGGCAACACCAGGTCCGACGGGACCGCGCACAATCTCCAGCCGATCAGGAGGGCCAAAAGTGCGGGATGTGGCGATCTCGCGTCAACGGTGCTCCCCCGAATCGGTGCTGAGGCGCGCGACTGCCGAGGCACGCGGGACGTTGTGGGTCAGTGCACCGTCTTCGTCACCGGTCGGCCTGCTCCCGCCGCGTACGGGTAGCCCGACTGCTTCGGAACCACGACGCGAAACTGAAGTGAGATGCCAGGTCGATACACGCGCAGACGGTAGCGCCCCGAGAACGCCCCGCGTCGGTCCGTCCGCCTTCGCGCGAAGGTTTGCCAGGTTCCCCCAGGAACCCGGCCCTGGACCAGAAGCCGTTTGCCGCCGGGCGGGACTGGCCGGCTAGCGACACGCCCCCGATAGCGCACGTTGGTACCGCTCAACGTCACCTTCAACGTCGCAGCGGCCCTGACGCGCAGAGTCAATGTCCGCTTCGCTACGTCACCGCTGTCATCTCGCACCTGAAACCGCACGGTTCGCGAAGGACCCTTTCGCGAGACGCGATAGCGAAACCCGCCGTTTGATCGCGTCCGGAGCGTGGTCGTTCGAAGTGCTGCACCGTAAACACTTCGCTCCACTAGTTCGATCAGTCCATTCCCGATCGCGTGCCCCGAAGTGTCGGTAAGTCGGCCTCGGATACCAATCACTCCGCCGTACCTGATCGACGCTCGCGAGCCGCCTGACCTACCGAACTGTGCGGAAAGGCGAAGTTTGCTACTTGCTTTGTCCGCATTCTTGACGATGACGCTGCCTGGTGCCGCTTTCGCGATTCGATTGCCGGCCGCGTCGGTCACACGAATTCTGAAGACGTGTGCGCCATCGCGGACGAGCCGTGTGTTCAGCACAAGCTCATCGTTGAGGCCACCTGGACAAGCATTGAAGTCCGAGTAACGGCAAGCAGATGCCACGTCTTTTACTCCCACTACGGTGTCGCCGAGCAAGCCCTCCACCTTCGCGATCCCCGAAGCGCCGTCCTTTGCAACGTAACTAACGGTCCGAGTGCCGGATTGTGGGCCACCACCAGTGAGCGACCCGGGCCCGACGTCCACGGTCGGTGGAACATCTTCGTCCAGAATGACCTCAGCGCCCCTAATCTCAAGGGGTCGCTTACTAGTCGAATAGCAGTTCCCGCCGGGGTCTTGCGAGCAAATCAAGATCACCTCAAACATGGTGAGATCTTGTGGAAGCGTTGGAGTCTCGTACGGCTGAGCGAGGGTGTTGCCTCCCGGCTTACTGAAGAGGTGGATCATCTGGATGGCGCCCGTGGCCGTCGTCGTTTTCGCGTACACGTACATGACTGACCCGGTCCCGCTGAGGCGTGCGGTCAGCCATAACCGGGCTCGCCTGATTGTGATGGCACCTCGCGCACCACCCAATGGTCGCGTAACTAGGAGCGACGCGCCGGAAACCGGCGTCATCATCGGCGCTGGCATGTCGAAGCCAAACCCACCGCCGGTCGCGCAGTCGTCGAACGCGACGGTATACAGCGCGTAATCCCACTTCCACGGGGCAACCTGGTTTGAAGCCTTGCCCGGGACATTGCACGAACGCATGACATAGGTTCCAGCGAATGCTTGAGCGCCCAACAGGAGCGAAAGCAAGAGCCCGCAAGCGAACGAGACAGCGAGCCGTCGGATGGATACAAAATCAATCATCGTGGACCGTCCTCGTGTGCTGTGGTTTGGTGCTCAGTCATGGACTGAACTCAGTTGCTGGCTTCGGACGATTACTGAACTCAGAGCTGGCGCCCGATGGAGCCAGCGGCGACGTGCCCCGTGTACTTCGGGCATCCGAATGAACCATCTGACCACCGGTCTTGCTAGCGGGCGCAAACTCTGGGGCAGATCGTGTCGTGCGGTTTTCCACTGGCTTGCCGAACTCGGTCTCCCGCCGGACGCTTCCGTGTTGTTTGGGGGCTGCCGGCGGCTGCGGCGCGACGCTTTCACTCGGGCGATGTATGACGGGGCGCGTGCTATGGGGCGCACGCAACGAGGGTCGGTCAACGACAAGTTCGCGATGCACAGGACGCTCCACAGACGCATACCCGCCACCGGCCACGGCCGCCGCAGACGCCGCGACCGCCGCGACCTTTCCGGCCGAGGCGGCCTCGATGGCCGCTTGGGCCTTCGTCACGCCGTTCACGGCGCGCTCGTGGAGGCCGCCGGCGAGTGCTTCGTATGTGCGGAGCATGATGTTTGCCGCCGACTCGCCGGACGGGGAGGTGGCGATGACGGCGAAGGGAATGGGAAGTACGGCCGCCAGCGGCTCGCAGCTGCCCTGCATCGCCTTCAGGCGGCCGCGGCAGCCCGGGCAGTTCCGTAGGTGCGGGCGCAATTCGGCGATCTGTTCCGGCGTGGCCTCCCCGTCGACCATCGCGCAGAGCACCGGCATCCAGCGCTCACACTCATCGCCGGACTCGATACCCGCGTAACGCTCGAGGAAGCTGCGCCGTCCTTCGGCGAGGCAACGGTTGACCTTGGTATACGACCAGCCCGTGATCGCCCCGATCTCGCTGTAGCTATGACCCTGCGCCTTCAGCCAGAGCGCACGCAGCTCCTGGGGCTTCAGCCGCTGCAGGGCCTCGGCCGACCGGTTGACCATGTCGAAGCTCAGCAATTGCTCCTCAGGTGTCGGGAGCCGCCTCGCTTCGTGCGCGTCAAGGTCCACATCGGACGATCCGACGAGCTTCTGCCGTGATCGGCGGATCGACTTGGCTTCGCGCTTCACCACCGTGTGCAACCACGCACCGGCGCGACCGGGATCGAGGCGGTCTGCGTGCCGCATGAAGATCTCGAGGCCGCGTTGATACGCGTCCTGCGCATCGTCGACGCAGAGCGAGTGGCGACGGGCGGTGCGCAGCAGCGAATCGGCGTGAGCGGCGATCGTGCGGAGGATGAGTTCCTCCGCATCAGCGTTACCGCGCCCTGCGTTAGCGTCGTCCATCCGCGCCCCCGCTCCTAGCCCCCTTTGGGCCTTTGATGGACTTAGCGGATAACCGCGTGGCCTCGCCCCCTCGGCAGCAGGCGAATACCGCAAAGAGCGAACTTTTGTTTACTCAGGAAGCGGCTAGACGTCGAGCGCGGCGCAGATGCGATCTCGCTGTGCGTCGTCGACCACGGTGCGCGAACCTAGCGTCGCCCGTTCGTCGGGGCGCGCGGCCCAGTTGAACAGCGCCACATCGAGGGCCGCGATCGGCACCTCGGCCTCATCGACCAACTCGCGGGCGCGGCGCTCCAGCAGCAGCCTGTCGCCGATGCCGAACACGCGCTTGGCGGCCACGGTCGTGGAGTCATCGGTGAGCTGCAATGACCCGGGGCGCACCTCGGCGACGCCGAGCCGCCCAAGCATCACGAGCAGCTCGTAGCGGCCGGCCCGCCCGAAGCCCGGCAACGCCAGGCGCTCGAACAGGCGGTCGAAGCGCCGCTCGGGCGTCCAAGCCGCGTCCCCGGCGAACGCCGTCGCCTGCCCGCCCCCGCGCCGAGCCCACGCCCGGTAGGCGAGCACGGTGCGCTCCCCGGCCGAGACGTCGTGCGACGTGCGAGGCCCGAGCGGCTCATCCAACGAAGGCAGCTCCCCGCTCGACCACGGCACGCGCGCCTCGCGGATCCCAATAAACGGATCCTCGCCCTCAACCGGCGAGAGATACGCCGTGAGAAACGCGAGCCACAGCGCCTCCTCAGCATCGGGCTCGGCGCCGATCGTCGCGTAGATCTCCGGCGGATCGGTTTCGAGCTCGTTCAGCCGCGCGGTCGCGAACGCCACCTCGTCGGCGAGGCGCTCCGCGTCGGCCGTCGCCTTCACGCCGGGGACCAGCTCGCAGCGATACCCGTCGTCGGCGGCCTGCTCGACGCGGCGCACGCGCAGCGCGCTCTGCGACGCCCGCGACGAGGACGCCGCTCGCCGCGACCGCGTGGTGCTCGACCGCAGCGCGCGAGCGGGTTTCGGCGCCTGAGGCTCGCGGCAGATCGCGCAGTTCTGGATGAAGCGGTTGTGGCGGCAGAAGGTCGGCAACGACCCCTCAGTCTAGGACGCCGAACGCGGCTGCCCATCCCCCAGACGCTCGATCCCACCGAGGAACACCGCCGTGGCAAAGCGCGTCGCGCCCGCGACGTCCGGCGGCTCGCGCTTGAGCATCTCGACGCTGACCTCGAGCGCCGCGCCGACCATCGCCGCGGCCATGTACTCCGAATCGAGTGCCGGCACTATCCCGGCGGCGATCGCGCCGCGCAGGTCGGCCGCAAGCTCCTCCACCCCGGCGCCGAAGATCGGCTCCTCGAACATCGCGCGGATCGTGCCGCTGTTGCGGCGCATGAGCTCGAAGGCCTCGGGCTCGTTGGCGAGGAACTGGAAATACTCACGATAGCCGGCCTCGACGAACTCCTCCAGGGAGCGCGCGTCGCGGCGCGCCGCCTGCACGCGCGCGCGGATCTCGACGGCATGCTCCTCGACGAGCGCGCGAAACAGCGACTCCTTGTCGGGGAAGTAGTTGTAGAACGTCCCGCTCGCCAGCTCGGTGCGGCGCACGACGTCGCGGACCGAGGCGGTGCCGTAGCCCATCTCGGAGAACACCCCGCGGGCGGCATCGAGGATCGATGCGCGGTTGGCCGCCTTTGTCTGCTCGCGGCGTCCGCCGCTGACCTCGTCGGCGATGCTCATCGCGAGCAGATCCTTCCCGACTCGAAGCCGGCTCTGGTCGAGCAATGACTCGATGTCATGCGTGCACGGCTCGTTCCCCGGCGGGCACGCGGGCGGGCACCGGCAGCGCGTGGCCGGCCGTAACGGCGCGCCGGGCGCCGCGGTGCAGCTCGTGACGCAGCTCGTAGAGGTAGCGGTCGAAGTCGACCTGGATCGTGTGGCGCTGGCTGCTGACGTAGCGCTTGCGCATGCGCTCGGTCTCGCGCCGGATGTCGGCGCGCATCGCGCCCGGCGCGGGCAGGTGGTAGTCGCCCTCGAGGTACGTCGCCAGCCAGCGGCCCTGCGCCTCGGCGAGCGGCATGATCGCCCCGAGCGGCTGGAGCAGCCCGACGAACGCCAGCGACGGGTGGTCGGGCGAGTAGACGCGGCGGAAGAGGTCGATGCGGTTGCCGGGGGCCGCGATGAAGCCCTCGTCGAAGAACGGAAACGTGATGCGGTAGCCCGTGCAGTAGACGACGACGTCGGCGTGCACGCGTGACCCGTCGGTGAACTGCACCCAGTCGCGGCCGAGACGCTCGATGTTCGGCTTGGGCTGCACATCCCCGTGGCTGATCGCGTCGAGGATGCGGCCCGAAACGGTCGGGTGCGCCTGGGCGAAGCGATGGTCGGGCTTGGGCAGGCCGTAGCGCTCGGGCCGACCGGTGTGCAGGCGAACGAAGAGCTCGAAGACCTTGTAGGTGATCCGGTCGGGCACGTGGACGTCGTGCGGGAGCTGGTCCATCGGGCGCCCGAAGAGGTACTTCGGCACGATCCACGCGCCGCGGCGGGCAGCGAGGTACGTCGCGCCGGCGACCTGGCCGGATTCGACGGCGATGTCCATCGCGCTGTTGCCCATCCCGAGCACGACGACGTCCTTGCCGCGCAGGAACTCGTTGTCGCGGTAGTCGTGGGCGTGCAGCTGCCGGCCTTCGAACGCGTCGGCGCCCGGGAACGCCGGCTCGGGCCAGCGCGCGTCCCAGTGATGGCCGTTGGCGACGATGAGGACGTCGTAGTCGCGCACCGCGCCGTGCTCGTCGGTGAGCTGCCACGTGCCGTCCGGGCGCTTGGCCGCGTGCGTGATCGCCGTCTCGAACGTGATCTTGTCGCGGATCGCGAAGTGGTCCACGTAGGCGTTGAAGTACTCGGCGATCTGCGTGTGATGGGGGAAGTCCGGATATGCGCGCGGCATCGGGAAGTCCGTGAACTCCATCCGCGCGCGCGAGGTATTGATGTGCAGGTCGCGGTAGGCGGCGGACATCCCGTTCTTGTTGGCGAACACCCAGTTGCCGCCGATGCAGTCCGACGCCTCGAAGCAGTCGAACTTCAGCCCGCGCTCGTGCAGCGCCTTCGCGGCCGCGATGCCGGACGAGCCGGCCCCGATGATCGCGGTGGTGGGGAGCGTGGACATGCGGTGCGAGCGTCTCCGGGATGAAAAATGACGGCAGCGTCACCCTATCGCGCGAGACATCACACCCTCGAGTGATCCTCCCCTTCGGTCGTGGCCGGCTGGGCGGCGATGTGTCTGCGTCATCACCGGGCGTGGCGGGCTTTTCAGGGGTCTCCTAGCGGGCGATGTCCACGAGCAGCTCGGCGTGGTGGAGCGCTTCGAACGCGTCGACGACGACCGCATCAAACGCGCGCCCGCGTTGGCTGATGATCTCCTCGATCGCCGCGTCGAGCGGCCACGCGCGCTTGTAGGGGCGATCGTGCGTCAGGGCGTCGAACACGTCGGCGACCGCCACGACCCGACCCGCGATCGGGATCCGGTCACCGTCGAGGCCGTTCGGATAGCCGGCGCCGTCCCAGCGTTCGTGGTGCGTGAGCGCGATCTCCTCGGCGAGCTGCAGGACGGGCGCCTGACTGCCGGACAGCATCTGTGCGCCGATCGTCGTGTGGGTCATGATCACGCCGAACTCGTCATCGGTGAGTTTGGCCGGCTTGAGCAGAATGTCGTCCGGGATGCCGATCTTTCCGATGTCGTGCAGCGGCGCGGCACGCCGGATCTGCTCGCGCGCGGCGGCGGTGAACGCGAGCTTCTCGGCGATGAGTCCTGCGGTCCGGCCGATGCGCTGGGCGTGCTGCTGCGTCGCGTCGTCGCGATACTCGGCCACGAGCGCGAGCCTGTCGAGTATTTCGAACCGCGATTGCTCGAGGTCGGACGTGCGCGCCTGCACGCGCTCTTCCAGCCGCGCGTTCTGGTGCTGTAGCTCGACGTGCAGGCGACGTGTCTGGAGCAGGTTCTTGACGCGTAGGCGGACATCCGTCGCTTCGAGCGGCTTGATGAGGAAATCCTTCGCGCCGAACGAGAGCGCGCGTTCCTTCGCCGTCTCGGATGGATCAGCCGTGAGCACGAGGATCGGCAGGTAGCCCTGCGCCGCTGTCCATGGGGCCAGGAGCTCCATCAGCTCGAAGCCGTCGGGCTCGGGCATGTGCAGATCAAGCAGCACGAGGTCGGGTTGCACGGTCATGCACAGCGCGACCACACGCCGTGAATCGGTCGTCGTGGTCACGTTCGTGTAGCCCCAGCGCTCCAGGAGCCGTTCGAGCAGCATGACGTTCGCGCCGTCGTCGTCGACGACGAGGATGCGGGCGCCCTCAAGCGACGTGATCACGATCGAGCGCCACCAACGTCGAGGACATCCCCGACGAGTGCGAGGAACTGCCCGACGTCGAGCGGCTTGGTCAGATAGGCGTTGGCGCCGGCGTCCAGGAGGCGCTCGACGCGACCGGCCGTTGCGTCAGCGCTGAGGACGATGATCGCAATCGCGCTGGTCGCGGGGTCGTCGCGCAGCTTCGCGAGCACGTCCTCGCCGGTCATGTCG
Source organism: uncultured Actinomycetes bacterium (assembly GCA_963705315.1). Taxonomy (GTDB): domain Bacteria; phylum Actinomycetota; class Thermoleophilia; order Solirubrobacterales; family Solirubrobacteraceae; genus CADCVQ01. The sequence goes on along the minus strand of OY970068.1, from coordinate 1,386,702 downwards.
GGAAGGTGCAGGTCGAGCAAAATGAGATCCGGCGTGTGCATGCGGGCGAGCTCCAACCCCAGCCCGCCGTGCATCGCCGTGAGCAGCCTCATCCCCTGCTGTTCGGCGAAGATGTGCTCGATCAACCTGAGGTTGGCGAGGTTGTCCTCGATGTACAGCAGCGTCGCCGATCCGACGTGCACCGCCTCATGGACTCCCACCGCGCGCGCAGCGTCGAGCACCGCGGGGCTCATCGGGCTCTCGGCCATGTCCAGATCGACGAAGAACTCGGACCCGACGCCGGCTTGGCTGTGCGCTCCGATGCTGCCGCCCATCGCCTCCATGAGCCGCTTGGACAGCGCCAGGCCCAATCCGGTCCCTTCGATGTCGCCCTGCTCGGCGCCGAGTCGATCGAACGGGTGGAAGAGTCGCTTCAGATGCTCCTCTGCAATCCCGATCCCGGTATCGCGCACGGTGATGCGCACGCGGTCGCCCATGGTCTTGACCGAAGCTCGTACGGTGCCGCCCTCGCGGTTGTACTTCACGGCGTTGGAGAGCAGGTTCAGCAACACCTGGCGCATGCGCTGGCGGTCGGCCAGCGCATACGGATACTCCGAATCCTCCAGCTCCGCGGCGAGATCGATCCTGTGCTCGCGAGCCATCGGCCCCGCGAGCGCGAGCGCGTCGCGCAACGCGCTGACCACATCCACGGGCTCGAGCGAGACGTTCAGCGTGCCCGCGTCGATGCGCGAGATGTCGAGCACCTCGTTGATCAGCTCCAGCAGATGCCTTCCGGCGCGCACGATCTGATCGACGCCTTCGCGGTCGCTCGTACCGAGCGGCTCCATCTGGAGCAATTGCCCGAAGCCGAGGATCGAGTTGAGCGGCGTGCGCAGCTCGTGGCTCATCCGCGACAGAAACTCGCTCTTCGTCTGATTGGCCCGATCGGCTTCCGCCCTCGCCGCGACCGTCGCCTCCTCCGCCTCTATGCGGTCGGTGATGTCACGAGCAACCGCGAAGACCACCTGCTCGTCAGCGAACGCACGCGCGTTCCACTCGAGGTGTCGAACGGATCCGTCGCGCGCGACGTAGCGGTTGCGAAAGGCAACCGCGTCGGTGCCGAGCGCGACGTTCCCGAGTTCTGCCACCGTGCGCTCGCGATCTTCGGGATGGACGAACTCAACAAACGGACGCGCGCGCATTTCGACCGGCGTGTAGCCAAGCGTGCGCTCCCACGCCGGGTTCAGACGGGTGAAGGTGCCGTCGAAGGTCGCCGTCGCGAGAAGGTCGAGCGACATCTCCTCGGCACGGCTGATCTCGCGCTCCAGCGCGCGCTGGGCGCTGATGAACCGTCCCAGCAGCCCGCCGAAGACAAGCAAGGACGCCCCGCACGAGAAGTATCCGAGTGGCCCCAAGGCGAGCCCCGCGGACACATCCGCGATGACCACGAGGACGATGGCAAGCACCGCGGAGATCAGGCCCCCAGCGGCGCCGAACTCGACCGCGCAGATCGTGATCGGCACGATGAGCAGAACCAGCACCGCGTCGGCGGGATCGGTCGCGACGAGTCGGAGGGTGAAGATCGCCGCTGCGAGGACCAGCGCGAGAGCGACCGCGGCGGCGGGTCGTCGACCCGCACCCTGCAGCCCGGCGTCCTGATGGCTGGTAAACGGCATGCTTGTCCCTCGCTGACGATGTTGGCGCGGAGCGCAAGCCGCGTGATCGAGCCCGCATGTCGCACACGCCCTCATTACTGGGGACACTCGGCAGTGTTGCAGCCGCCGAAGTACCTCAAACCGGTGTATCAGGCTTTGCACGGACACTCGCCGCACACACACCTGAGTGGCGTTGACGAGCTATCGCGCAGGGGCGTTGGACCGGCGCAACAGCTCTCGCTCAGCGGCCGCGAGCACACGCGCCAGCTCGTCCGCGTAGCCGCGATCGCGCGACGCCGCGAGCCGGTCGCGCGCCTCGCGCGCGGTGAACCACGTCGGCTCACGACCTGACTCGGCCGGCGTCACGCCAGTCACCTCGAGCAGGAACGCGGCGACCGCGTCGTCCTTCGCCGCCGGATCGCGCGGCGGCGCGTGGCGATACACCGTCAGCTGCTTGCCGACGATCGTCCCGACCGCGCCCGCCTCCTCGGCCGCCTCGCGTGTGGCGCTCTGCGCGAGCGTCTCGCCGGGGCCCCTGCCGCCTTTGGGAAAGGTCCAGCGCCCGCCGTCGCTCGTGCGCACGAGGAGGAACCGAAGCGCCCCGTCACGCTCGCGGAAGCACACCGCGGCGGCGATGCCGGGCTTGCGCAGCCGCGCGATCAGCGATCCGCGGGCGGCGTGCCCGGATCCAGCAACCCGCCGCCCCGTGAGCGGCGGATGAAGTACACGATGCCTGCCGTGCACGCGACCGACAGGATGAACGGCGCGTAGCCGCGGCTGTCGAAGATCACCGACCAGAGGAGCCCGGCCGCAAGCGACCCGGCGATCCCGATGCCGATCGTCATCGGGATGCTCATCGGATCCTTGCCGGGCAGTGCGAGGCGGCCGAGCGCGCCGACGACGAGGCCGACGACGGCGAGCAGGAGCAGGTAGGTGATCATCCGGCTTCGGACCCTACCCGTGTCGCGGCCGATCAGTCGCGCAACCCCGTTGCGCCGCGGCGCGCTACCGCATTGCCGACGCGATCAGCGCGATGTCGTAGAACGCGATCATGACGATCCCCAAGGCGAGGGCGACAACGAAGAACCTGTCGCTGATCTCCCGCAACAGCCACCGCCACCGCTGGCGGCGCGAAACGACCGGTACCGGCATCGCAACCTTGGCGACCGGGGGTTGTGTGGAGGATGCAGCATCCGTGCCCATCTTCCCGGACTTAACGGCACATCCGGCGCGCTACTTGGGCAGCTTCTTGCAGTCTTTACGCCGCGGCCGGCTGGCGGTCGCCGAGATAGCGCTCGACCATGCGGGCGCACTGCCGGCCCTCGTTGATCGCCCACACGATGAGCGACTGGCCGCGGCGGGCGTCGCCCGCGGCGAAGACGCCCTCGACGGACGTCGTGTACGGCTTGATGGCCTTGGCGTTGCCGCGCGGGTCCTTCGCGACGCCGAGCGCATCGAGCAGGTCCTGCTCGGGATGCAGGAAGCCCATCGCGAGCAGGACGAGATCGGCGCGCAGTTCGCCGTCGGTGCCCTCGACCGGCTTGAAGGGCGGCGCGGCCTGCGCCTGCGCGTAGTGCAGCTTGTGGACCTTGCCGTCCTGCGTGCCGGAGAAGTGCGTCGTGACGACCGAGTAGTCCTGCTCGCCGCGGCCGGCCTCGCGCGCCTCTTCCATCGCGTAGGAGAGGCGGAACTTCTGCGGCCACAGCGGCCACGGCGTGCGGTCGTCGGGCCGGTGGGCGGGCGGCTCGGGCAGCAGCTCGAGCTGCGTGATCGACGCCGCGCCCTGGCGCAGCGAGTTGCCGACGCAGTCCGCCCCGGTATCGCCGCCGCCGATGACGACGACGTGCTTGCCCTCGGCGGTCAGGCCCTGCACCGCCGGCGGCTCGCAGCCAGTCGGCGTGCCGGTCTGCGTCGCGACCCAGCGGTTGCGGTCATAGAGGTACTCCATCGCGAAGTGGATGCCATCCAGGTCGCGCCCGGGCACCGGCAGGTCGCGCGGCGTGCGCGAGCCGGTCGCGAGCACGACCGCGTCAAACGACTCGCGCAGCTCGTCGGCGGAGATGTCGATGCCGACGTCCACGCCGCAGCGCACCTCGACGCCCTCGTCGACGAGCTGTTGCACGCGGCGCTGCACGACGTGCTTCTCGATCTTGAAGTCCGGCACGCCGAAGCGCACGAGGCCGCCCGCGGACTCGTCGCGCTCGAACAGCGTGACGCTGTGGCCGGCGCGGCGCAGCTGCTGCGCGGCCGCCATGCCCGCCGGGCCGGCGCCGACGACGCCCACCGACTGGCCGGTCTCGTGCTCGGGCGGCACGGGGACGACCCAACCCTTCTCCCACGCGCGGTCGATGATCGAGTTCTCGATCTGCTTGATCGTCACCGCGTCGCCCTCGCGGATCTCCAGCACGCACGACGCCTCGCACGGCGCCGGGCACAGCCGCCCGGTGAACTCGGGGAAGTTGTTCGTCGCGTGCAGCTGGACGATCGCGTCCTGCCAGCGGTCGCGGTAGACGAGGTCGTTCCAGTCGGGGATGAGGTTGCCCAGCGGGCAGCCGCTGTGGCAGAACGGCACGCCGCACTCCATGCAGCGCGCGCCCTGGTCGGCGAGCTCGGCGTCCGGCCGGCGGATGAGGAACTCCTCGTAGTCGCCCGCGCGCTCCGCCGGGTCCCGGTACGGGACGCCGACGCGCTCGATCTTCAGGAATGCCCCGAGCTCGCCCATCAGGCGATCTTCTTGGCTTCCTGGGCCTGCGACGGCGTCGCGCCGTTCGAGCTCGCACCGCTGGATGCCGCGGCCTCCTCGGCGGCGAGCTCGGCGAGCACGCGCTTGTAGTCCGTGGGGAAGATCTTCACGAAGTGCGCGAGCACCTCGTCCCACGCGTCGAGCACGCGCTGGGCGACCGGCGAGCCCGTGCGGTCGAGGTGCTCGGAGACGAGCGAGCGGACCTCGATCGCGTCGGCCTCGTCGAGCTCCTCGATCTGATCGGCCATCTCCGGGTTGACGCGGCCGGCGAACAGCCCGTCCTCGTCGAGGATGAACGCCAGGCCGCCGCTCATGCCGGCGGCGAAGTTGCGCCCGGTCGGGCCGAGCACGACGACGCGCCCGCCGGTCATGTACTCGCAGCCGTGGTCGCCGACGCCCTCGATGACCGCGTTCGCGCCGGAGTTGCGCACGGCGAAGCGCTCGCCCGCCAGCCCGCGCGCGAAGAGCTTGCCGCTCGTCGCCCCGTACAGGACGGTGTTGCCGATGATCACGTTGTCCTCGGCGGCGTAGGTCACACCGTCCGGCGGCAAGACCGCGAGCGTGCCGCCCGAGAGCCCCTTGCCGGTGTAGTCGTTGGCATCGCCGTGCAGCGTGAAGTCCACGCCGGGCGCCAGCCAGCCGCCGAACGACTGCCCCGCGGAGCCGCGGAACACGACGTTGATCGTCCGCTCCGGCAGACCCGGCTCGCCGTGCTGCTGGGCGATGTGGCTTGAGAGGATCCCGCCGACGCAGCGATGCACGTTGCGGATCCGCTTCTCGATGACGACGGGCTCCCCGCCGTTGCGGGCGTCCTGTGACTCAAAGACGAGCTCCCAGTCCAGCGCGTCGTCGAGCACGGGGTCGGGCGGACGCACGCGGTGCAGCGGCGCCCCCTCGGGGATCTCGGGCCGGGCGAGGACCTTCGTCAGGTCGACGCCGCGCGCCTTCCAGTGGTCGATCGCCGCGTCGGCCTCGAGCAGGTCTGAACGGCCGATGAGCTCGTCCATCGAGCGCAGGCCGAGCGAGGCCATGATCTCGCGAACCTCCTCGGCGACGAAGAAGAAGAAGTTCACGACGTGCTCGGGCGTGCCCTGGAAGCGCTTGCGCAGCTCCGGATCCTGCGTCGCGATGCCTACCGGGCACGTGTTGAGGTGGCAGGCGCGCATCATGATGCAGCCCGTGGCGATCAGCGGGGCGGTCGAGAAGCCCATCTCGTCGGCACCGAGCATCGCGGCGATCGCGACGTCGCGGCCGGTCTTCAGCTGGCCGTCGGTCTGGACGATGATGCGCGAGCGCAGGTCGTTGCGCAGCAGGGTCTGCTGGGTCTCGGCGAGGCCGATCTCCCACGGCACGCCGGCGGCCTGGATCGACGACAGCGGCGACGCGCCGGTGCCGCCGTCGTGGCCGGAGATGAGCACGTGGTCGGCGTTGGCCTTCGAGACGCCGGCGGCGACCGTGCCGACGCCGACCTCGGCGACGAGCTTCACCGACACCTGCCCCGTGGGGTTGGCGCAGCGCAGGTCGTAGATGAGCTGCTTGAGGTCCTCGATGGAATAGATGTCGTGGTGCGGCGGCGGCGAGATGAGGCCCACGCCGGGCGTCGTGTGGCGCACGCCGCCGATGTAGGCGTCGACCTTGTGACCGGGCAGCTGGCCGCCCTCGCCGGGCTTGGCGCCCTGGGCCATCTTGATCTGCAGCTGATCGGAGTTGACGAGGTAGTGGATCGTCACGCCGAAGCGACCGGACGCGACCTGCTTGATCGACGAGCGCCGCAGGTCGCCGTTTGGATCGGGCGTGTAGCGGCTCGCGTCCTCCCCGCCCTCGCCGGTGTTCGAGCGCCCGCCGAGGCGGTTCATCGCGATCGCGAGGTTCTCGTGCGCCTCTCGAGAAATAGAGCCGAGCGACATCGCGCCGGTGGCGAAGCGCTTGACGATCTCCTTGGCGGGCTCGACCTCGTCGACGTCGATCGGCTCGATCGCGCCGGTCTTGAACTTCATGAGCCCGCGCAGCGTCGCGCGGCGCGTCGCGTCGTCGTCGGCGCGCGCGGCGTACTCGCGGTACTTCGCCTGCGCGTCGCCGTTTGCGCCCTCGATCCGCACCGCGTGCTGGAGCAGCGCGATCGTCTCGGGGTTCCACATGTGGTACTCGCCGTCGCGCCGCCAGGCGTAGACGCCGCCGACGGGCAGCAGCATGTCGTGCGCCGCCGGGTAGGCCTGCTTGTGGCGATCGAGCGTCTCGCGCGCGAGCACCTCGATGCCGATGCCGCCGATCCGCGATGCCGTGCCGGTGAAGTGGCGGTCGATGAGGTCGTGCGAGAGGCCGACGGCCTCGAAGATCTGCGCGCCGCAGTAGGACTGGATCGTCGAGATCCCCATCTTGGAGATCGTCTTGAGCAGGCCCTTGCCGATCGCCTTGACGATGTTGCGCTCCGCCTGGTCGGGATCGTCGACCCCGGCGATCCGTCCCTCGGCGACGAGCTCGTCGACGGTGTCGAGCAGCAGGTACGGGTTGATCGCCTTGCAGCCGTAGCCGATCAGCGTCGCCATGTGGTGGACCTCGCGCGGCTCGCCGGACTCGAGCACGAGGCCGGTGCGCTGGCGGGTGCCCTCGCGGACGAGGTGCTCGTGGACGGCGCCGACGGCGAGCAGCGACGGGATCGCCACGCGGTTGGGGCTGACCTGGCGGTCCGACAGGATGAGCACGCTGACGCCGGCGGCGACGGCGTCGTGCGCCTCGTCGCACAGCCGCGCGAGGCGCGCCTTGAGCCCGTCGGGACCTGCCTCGACGTCCCAGGTGATGTCGAGCGTGTGCGCGCGGAAGATCTCGTCGTGGACCTGACGCAGCGTCTCGAGCTCGTGGTTGCGCAGGATTGGCTGGTCGAGGATGAGCTGGTGGGCGTGCTCGGGCGACTCGGACAGCAGGTTCTTCTCGCCGCCGACGTTTGTCTGCAGCGACATGACGATGTTCTCGCGGATCGGATCGATCGGCGGGTTCGTGACCTGCGCGAAGAGCTGCTTGAAGTAGCTGAACAGCGGCGGGCGGCGGTCTGACAGCACCGCCAGCGCGTTGTCGTTGCCCATCGAGCCGATCGGCTCGGCGCCGGTCGCGGCCATCGGCGAGATGAGCAGGCGCAGATCCTCCTGCGAGTAGCCGAAGGCGAGCTGGCGCAGCCGCGTGGGCTGCAGGCCGGACATCGTGATCTGGGCCTCGGCGAGGTCGGAGAAGTGCACGGTGTTGTCGTCGAACCACGCGCCGTAGGGGCGCTGCGTGGCGACCTCGCGCTTGACGTCTTCGTCCTCCACGATGCGGTGGCGCTCGAGGTCGACGAGGAACAGCTTGCCGGGCTGCAGGCGCCCGAGGCGCTTGACCTCGGCCGGCTTGATCGGCAGCAGGCCGGCCTCGGAGCCGAGCACGACGAGCCCGTCGTGCGTCTCGACCCAGCGCCCGGGGCGCAGGCCGTTGCGGTCGAGCGTCGCCCCGACGACGCTGCCGTTGGTGAACGCGACGGCGGCGGGGCCGTCCCACGGCTCCATCAGGCAGGAGTGGAAGGCGTAGAAGCCCTTGAGGTAGTCCGGCAGGTCGTCGCGGTCGGCGTAGGCCTCGGGGATCATCATCATCACGGCGTGCGGCAGCGAGCGGCCCGCCAGCATGAGCAGCTCCAGGACGTTGTCGAACGTCGCCGTGTCCGAGTTGCCGGCGGTGACGATCGGCATGACCTTCTGGAGGTCCAGGCCGAAGAGCTCGGACGCGATCTGCGACTCGCGCGCGCGCATCCAGTTGACATTGCCCATGAGCGTGTTGATCTCGCCGTTGTGGGCGATCACGCGATACGGGTGCGCCAGCGGCCAGCTCGGGAACGTGTTCGTCGAGAAGCGCGAGTGCACGAGCGCCATCGCGCTGGCCATCTTCGGGTGCGTCAGGTCGGGGAAGAACCCACGCACCTGATCGGGCACGAGCATGCCCTTGTAGACGATGGTGCGAGACGAGAACGACGCGATGTAGAGGTCGGGGCCCGCCGCCAGCTCGCAGATGCGGCGGATGACGAAGAGCTTGCGATCGAAGGCGTCGCGGTTGCTGTCAAAGCCGGGCCCGGCCATGACGAGCAGCTGGCGCATGACCGGGCGCGTCTCGTTGGCGGTCGTGCCGACGTGCTCGGTGTCGACCGGGATGTCGCGCCAGCCGATGACGTGCTGGCCCTCGACGCGGACGTTGAGCTCGAGCAGCGCCTCGAGCTTGGCGCGCCGCTCGGGATCGGTGGGCAGAAAGCAGACCGCGACGCCGTACTGGCCGAGCGGCGGCAGCTCGAAATCGACGGTGGCCCGGAAGAACTTGTCGGGCATCTGCAGCAGCATCCCGGCGCCGTCACCGGTGCGCGGATCGGCGCCGGTGGCGCCGCGATGCTCGAGGTTCTCGACCGCCTGCAGGCCCTTCTCGACGACCTCGTGCGACGGGACGTTGTCCAAGCGAGCAACGAGCGCGACGCCACACGCGTCGTGCTCATAGGTCGGGTCGTAGAGGCCGTCGGCCTGTGGCGGCAAGTTGCTCAAGCTCTTGGGAGTGCCTCTGCGGCGGTTCGTGGCACTACGAGGCGGAGCGCCAAGCGTAGCATCGGACATGTCCCTGAACCCTCGAAATCGGGCGTTGCGCGGGACCTCCGGCGGCGCCGTCCATCGGTCTGCCATCGCGGACCGATCGCCTCTATGCTCCTGGATGCAGTTTGGGGGCGGGACGCAGCCACCAGCCAATCGCGAGCCGGGACGAGAGTGAAACGCGATCACGTCGGGCACCATCTTGACTGACGGTCCGCCAGGGCCAACGTTCGCCGTGCCCGAAGGAGTGACAAATACGCCCAGTCTCGAGCTCAAGCTTCCGGCCCGCCCGGAGAACGTCGCGGTCGTTCGGCACGCGTTCGGCGGGCTCGCGGAGGCCCTGGACGTCGACGAGCAGGCGCTTGCCGACATCAAGCTCGCGATCACCGAGGCGTGCACGAACGTCGTCATCCACGCCTACGACGAGGACGAGGACGGAGACCTCGAGGTCGATGCCATCGTCAACGACCGCATGCTCACGGTCGTGATCCGCGATCGCGGTCGCGGAATCGTTCCCCGGCCCGACTCCCCGGGTCTCGGCCTGGGACTGCCGCTCATCGCCACGCTCGCCGAGACGCTCGAACTGGGCAGCGACAGCTCCGAGCCGACCGAGGTCCGCATGACGTTTCGCCTGGACGAGAGCGAAGAGGCCGCGTGACCGCCAACGGCGCGTCCAACGAGGCGCATCTCGCCGTCGCGCCCGGCCCGCTCGCCGCGCCCGTGCTCGGCCGCGTCGTCGGGATGCTCGCCGCACGCGCAGGCTGCCCGATCGATCGCCTTGACGATGCGCTGCTGATTGCCGACGCGGTGGCCGCGCGGGCGGGCTCGTTCAGCGACGACGGCCGGATCGGCGTGCATGTCACGGCCGAGATCGGGGCCGTAGAGCTTAAGGTCGGGCCGCTGCACGAGGACGGCGCGAGCGGCCTGATCGCATCCGCCGCGCTGCCTGGCGTCGGCAACATCCTCGAGCGCGTCGCCGACGACCTGTCGCCCGAGAGCACGAACGGCCATGAGTACTTGAGGATCCGCATGGCGTTCGGGACACCCCACCCGAGCGACTGAGACAATTGGAGGTAGGAACCTGATGCCGCCCGAGTTCGCCGTCACCGAGCATCCCATCGATGCCGAGCGCCACGTGCTCGCCGTCCACGGTGAGATCGATCTGTTCACCGCGCCAGAGCTCAAGCAGGTGCTGGCGGAGTGCATCGAGGCCGGCCGGATCCGGATCATCGTCGACCTCACCGAGACGACGTTTCTCGACTCGACGGCGCTCGGCGTGCTCATCGGCGCCGTGAAGCGCCTGCGCTCACGCGACGGCGCGCTGGCGCTCGTCAACGTCGACGAGAACATCGCCAAGACCTTCGAGATCACGGGTCTCGATCAGATCTTCACGATCCTCGCCACGCGCGAGGAAGCCGCGCGCGCCATCGACGCGGCGACCGACAGCGCCTGAACGGTCAGTCGAGCAGATCCAGCACGGCCCGCTCGGCCGGTCCCTGGATCGCCGGCATGCCCGCGCCGCCGGCGATGTCGCCGAGCGCGGGGCGGATCGTCGTCCCGTCGCGGAAGCGATCGAAGACGCGCGGATCGATGTACGACGCGCGCGCGACGGCGGGCGTGTTGCCCAGGTAGTAGGCAACCTCCTTGACGGCGCGCATGATCGCCCGTTTGCGGGCGTGCTTGGAGGTGACCGTCGGCTCGATGACCGCGAGCGCGATCGCCGCGATCACGGTGGCGCCCCAGGTGCGGAAGTCCTTGGCCGAGACATCGAGGCCGGTGGCGTCCTTGAGGTACTCGTTGATGTCGGCGGACTTCACGTCGCGCCAGCGGTGCCCCTCCTTGTAGGCCAGCAGCTCGTCACCGCCGCCGCGGCGGCGCTTGAGCGTCGCCAGCACGCTCGCCAGCTCGGGATCGACGACGGCCTGGATGCGGCGCTTGCCGGACTTGGCGGGGTAGTCGAAGCGCAGCCTCTCCCCGTTCAGCGTGAGGTGCTCCTTGCGCATCGTCGCCAGGCCGTAGCTCTGGTTCGTGACGGCGTAGTCCTCCGAGCCGATGCGAAAGAAGCCGCGGTCCAGCAGCCGCGTCGCGCAGGCGAGCACGTGCTCGCGGGAGAAGTCGTCACGGGCCAGATCGGCGTCGACGGTGGCGCGCATCGTCTCCAGCGAGCGGGCGAAGCGCACCATGTCCTCGAACTTCAGCGCGTCGCGCCGGGCGCGCCAGCGCGGGTGGTAGAGGTACTGCTTGCGGCCGCGCTCGTCGAGGCCCGTGGCCTGGATGTGGCCGCCGGGGTATGGGCAGATCCAGACGTCCCTCCACGCAGGCGGGATGACGAGCTCTGCGATGCGCTCGAGCACCGCCGCGTCGGTGACCTTCTCGCCGTCCTCGCCGACGTAGCGAAAGCCGCGCCCGTGGCGCAGGCGCTTGATGCCCGGCACCGCGGGATCGGAGCGGCGCAGTCGCGGTTTGCCGCTCGTGGTGGTCGCCATGCCTGGCGGGCGGTACCCGCCTGGGGGCGCGCGCGAACCCCGCTAGCTCTTCGTGCTCGCCGGCTTCTTCGCCGGCTTCTTCTTGGCGGCCGGCTTCTTCTTCGCGGGCGCCTTCTTCGTCTCGGTCGCCGCGCCGCCGCCGTTCTCGTCGCGCGAGCGGACGGCGTCGAGGCTCGCCTTCAGCGCCGACATGAGGTCGGGCACCGGCGCGTCCTCTTCGTCCGCGCTCGGCTGGATGGCGATCTCCTCGCCCTCGGCCTTGCGCTCGATGAGGTCCAGGACCTCCTCGCGGTACGTGTCGCGGTACTTGTCGGGATCGAAGGCCCCGGCGAGCGAGTCGATGAGCTGCTTGGCGATCGCGATCTCGCGCTCCTTGAGCTCGACCTCGTCGGCGCCGGGGATCTCGTCGACCGTCGCGGGATCGATGACCTCGTCGGGATAGACCATCGTCGACATCCCGAGCGCGTCGCCGTTGGCCATCGGGCGCACCGCCACGAGCTGCTGCTTGGAGCGGATCACGACGTTCGCGATCGCGACGCGACCCGTCTCGCGCATCGCCTCGAGCAGCAGGCGGTAGGGCTTGGATCCGCCCGGTCCCGGCGCGAGGTAGTAGGGATGGTCGAAGTAGATCGGGTCGATCTCCTGCAGCGCGACGAAGTCCTCGATGTCGATCGTCTTGGTCTTCTTCGGGCTGAGCGTCTCCAGCTCGCCCGGCTCGATGACGACATAGCGGTCGGGCGTCAGCTCGAAGCCCTTGACGATGTCGTCGTAGGAGACCTCGTCGCCCGTCGTCGGATCGACCCGCTTCTGCTGGATCCGCACACCGGTCTGGCCGCTGAGCTGATGAAACCGCACGGTTTTGCGCTGCACCGCGGAATAGAGCTTCACCGGAACGGTGACGAGCCCGAAGGAGATGGCGCCTGTCCAGATCGATCGTGGCATGCGCAAACAGTATTACCCCGGCGCTGGTTCCCCTGCGCGGCGCACGGGGCGTTGCAGGCGTCCGGCGAGCTCACGGCGCACGAACTCGAGTGGCGCGCCGGCGTCGATCAGGCCCGAAGCCGCGGCCGGTCGTGTGCGGAGCATCGCGATGACAAAGCGCGCTGCGTGGCCCACTAGGTTTCGATCGGCTCCGAGGGCTCCGGATCGGGCTCGGGCACGCTCGGCGGCTCGGCCGGGGAATCCGGGCTCGGGGAGGGCGTCGGATCGGCCGGCACGGCGGGCGGCTCGGGGACAACCGGTGTCGGTGACTCGCCTGGCGGAGGGATCGTCATGTGCCAGCCCTACCCGAACGGTGTCTCAGACAAGCGCTCCCGCAGCTCCGCGATCGACTCGTAGACCGCCGTCGCGCCGGCCTCGAGCAGCTCATCAGCGCCGAATCCGCCCGTGCGCACGGCGATCGTCGGGACCTTGAGCTGCCTGGCCGCCTCGATGTCCCACGTCGAGTCTCCGATCATCACGGCGTCGCCGCCGCCGGCGATGTCGAGCGCCGCCCCGACGAGGTCGGGCGCGGGCTTCGTGCGCTGCACGCTGCTGGAATCCGTCCAGCCGTCGGCAAGCTCGCGAGCGTCGAGCAGCTCGAGGTAGACCGCGACGTCCTCGGACTTCGCCGACGAGGCGAGCACGACCTTGCAGCCACGCGACTTGAGATCCTCGATGAGCCCGCGCGCACCGGCGAACGGCTGCACCTCGTGGATCATCTGCGCGAAGAGCGTGTGCTCCTCGGTCCGGACCGTTTCGCCCTCCTCCTCGTCGAACCCCTCGCCGGCGAGATACGGAACGAGCTGATCGCCACCCATCCCGATCGCCCGATGAACGCGCCAGACCGGGAGCGTCAGCCCGTGCAGGCGAAACGCGCGGTACCAGGCCAGGGCGTGCTGGTAGTTGGAGTCGACGAGCGTGCCGTCGACGTCGAGGATCGCGATGGGCGGGGTCATCGAGTCTGCTCGCTGGACACGCGCCGTACGCCACCAAGGACGAACCACAAGCCGACGAACAACGCGCCCGTCGCGACAACGGTCACCACGACGGTGGCGCCGTCGAACAGCACGTCGGTGACGAGCAGCACCGCACCGTTCATCGCGACCGCCAGCGCGACGAGCCCCGCGAGCGCGAGCTTGCTCGATATCGCGATGAGGCGTGGCTTGTCGCCCTCGCCGAACACGAGCCGGTGGTACGCGGTGGGCGCGATGAACAGCGCCGACGCCGCTGCCGCCGCAAGGAGCGTGACGAAGTACACGTCCTTCTGGAACTCGGTGACGCCGGCGAACCGCTGCTGGAACGGCACCGCGAGCAAGAACGCGAACAGCACCTGCACGCCGGGCATCGCGACGCGCAGCTCGTTGAGGAGCTGATCGAGCTGGCGGTTGAGCCGCTCGTGCTCGGACTCCTCGCGCGCTGACGGATTCGCTGGCATCGGCGACATCTATCCGCTCGACTTAGTGCTGACCGCCGGAAGTTCCGTGATCGGCCTCCGGCTCATCCGCGGCCTCGCGCAGCTCGGAGATCGCCTTGCGAATCAGCCGCGAGACCTGCATCTGGCTGACGCCGATGACTGCGCCGATCTGCGCCTGCGTCATGTCCTCCTCGAAGCGCATGCGCAGCACCTCGCGCTCACGCGGCGTCACGCTGCCGAGCAGGTTGGCGAGCGTCGCGCGATCCTCCGCGCGGTCGAAGCCGTGCTCGTCGATGCCGACCGAGTCGGCGATGGTCGTCTCGCTCGCGCCTTCCTCCTCGCTGCCGCGCGGCATGTCGAAAGAGATCGCGCGATACGCGCCACCGGCCTGCAGCGCCTCGAGCACCTCCTCGTCGTTGGCGCCAACGGCCTTGGCGATCTCCGCGACCGCTGGCTGGCGCCGGAGATCGTCCGACAGCTCGGCGACCGCGCGGTCGACGCGCAGCGTGAGCTCCTGCAGGTCGCGCGGCACGCGGACGGCCCATGTCTTGTCGCGGAAGTGGCGCTTGATCTCGCCGAGGATCGTCGGGACCGCGTATGAGGAGAACGCAATCTCGCGGTCGGCGTCGAAGCGGTCGATGGCCTTGATCAGGCCGATCGACGCCACCTGAAGCAGGTCGTCCAGCGGCTCAGACGCGCGCTGATAGCGGCGGGCGAGCTGGCGCGCCAGCGGGAGGAAGCGCTCCACGAGCTGATCGCGCGCCTGGCGATCGCCGTCGCGATGGCGCAGGAACAGCTCGCGGTCGGCGCGGGTCCGCTCGCCGTTTCCACCTTCGGTTCCGGATCTGCCGACTGTGCTTGGCAACGTCAGCACGTCCCGGTCCCAGCGGGTATGAGATTCCAGCGGTTCGGCGACTGCGGGTAAGCGTCCACGACTCCCCTCCGATCGAGATGCGCCGGAGGTCTGGGGCGCTATGCCGCGCGGCGGGAAACTCGGCCACGCGTACGCCATCATACCCAACCTGTGGCCTTAACTCCGGACCTGAACGAGCTGAAGATCCTCGCCGCGGACGAGGACGAGGAGACGCTCGCGCAGACCGACGAGCTGCTCTCGGAGCTCGGGCACAACGTCACCGCACACGCCACCCGGATTGCAGAGGCCGGGGCGATCATCGCCCGCGAGGATCCCGATCTGTCGGTCGTGGTCGTCGACGACGACGACGAGCACGCGCTCGACCTCATCGAGGAGATCGGCGAGTACGCGCGGGGACCGATCATCGCGCTCGTCTCCGGCCATGAGAGCGACTTCGTCAGCCGCGCAGCGGAGCGCGGGATCTACGCCTTCGCGCGACCGCATTTCCGCGACGAGGTCCAGGGCGCGATCGAGCTCGCGCTGCGCCGTTTCCACGAGCGCTCCCGCCTGACCGAGCAGGTCGAGCAGCTCGAGAGCGCGCTCGAGCGCCGCGGCACCATCGAGCGCGCGAAGGGTATCCTCATGGAGCGCCACGGACTCGACGACCACCAGGCGTTCGATCTGCTGCGACAGCGCGCGCGCAGCACGAACCGGCGAGTCGTCGACCTCGCGGTCGCCGTCGCCGATGGGCACGCCCTTCTTCCCAAGTCAGCTACTGAGTAGCGCTTCGCGCCCACGGGAATCTCTCGTCACAATGTTCGGCCTCGTCAAGCGCGCGTTTCAGAAGTTCCTGGCGGACAACATGACCGATTACGCGGCGTCGCTGACGTACTACGTGATGCTGTCGCTGTTCCCCGGGCTGCTCGTCGGGGTCTCCCTGCTCGGCCTGCTCGGCAGCGAGTCGCTGGTGACCGACGCGGTCCGCTACGCGAGCGACAACGGCGCTCCCGCCGAGGTCACCGACGCGATCGAGGCCTCGCTGAGCGCGACGATCGAGAAGGCGAGCGGCACGGCGGGCGTCACGCTGGTCATCGGCATCGCGCTCGCGCTGTTCGGCGCGTCCGGTGCGTTCGGCGGTGCGGGCCGGGCGCTGAACGTCGCGTACGGCACGAGCGAGGAACGCAGCTTCGTGCGCCACAAGCTCACCGACCTCATGTGGACGATGGTCGTGATCGTGCTCGCGCTCGTGGCGATGGCGTCGGTCTTCCTCGGCGGCGGGATCGCGGCGGACCTGTTCGGCACGATCGGGCTCGGCGATACCGCGGCGGACATCTGGCTCTTCGCCCGCTGGCCGGTCGCGCTCGGGGCCGTGCTGCTCATGTACGCGCTGATCTACAACTTCTCCCCCGCCGTGCGCCCGCGGCCATGGCGCTGGATCACGCCCGGCGCGACCGCCGCTGTGGTCATCTGGATCCTCGCGTCGATCGGCTTCTTCTACTACGTGTCGAACTTCGGCAGGTACGGCGCGACCTACGGCGCGTTCGCCGGCGCCGTGATCCTGCTGCTGTGGCTGTACATCTCGAGCATCGCGTTCCTGTTCGGCGCCGAGCTGAACGCGGAGATCGATCGTGAGCGCGGGGTGCGAAGCCGCGAGCACAAGCCGCCCGTGCGGCCCGACCGGCCGGCCGTGCCCGACGACGCACCGGCCGCCGTCGAAGGCGCGGCTGAGCCGTTCAACGGCAGCGCGCAGATCGACGACAAGTACGGCCGCGACGCGCTGGCCCGCTGAGCGTTGTCGCGCGGTCGCACGGTTCACCGCGCAGCATCCTCATCGCTTATCGATGCTGTTGACGTCGCGCAGCGTCATCTCCTCCGAATAGGAACACAGCGCCCGCCGACCTGGGCACGTGAGGCACAGGTCGCGATGCGGCCGATCGGTCACCGGATACGAGCCGCCCAACGGCCCCGCCGCCAGCGACAGCAGCTCCGCTTCAAGCCGCGCCGCATCCTCCGCCTCGTAGCGCGCCACCACCGGCTCCTGCGGCCGCTCGAGGAACGCGTAGGCGACCTCGGCGCGCTTGGCCCCGGCGCGGACCGCCGCCAGCCCGTAGACGCGCTGCTGCACGCCGTAGCGCTCCTCGACGTACGCCGCGAGGTCCGCGCCGGGCGCGAGGCCGTCGGTCTTGTAGTCCACGACGAGCTGCGCTCCCCCGCGCTCGTGTGCCAGCACGTCGACGATGCCGCTCAGCATCGTGTCACCGAGCGCCACGGCGAAGGCGTGCTCGCGCTGCACCGCGCGGGCCTTGGCGATCCGCGCCGCGAGCGGGGACTGCGCGAACGCGTCCGTGAGCCGCGCCACGTCGGCGGCCTCCTCGCCGGTCAGCTGCACCTCGAACTGCGCGGCGACGTCCGCGATGCGCCCAGCGGCGGGCCCGTCGACCTCGAGCAGCGCGTGCACGAGCGAGCCGCGAACGCGCGGATCCAGGCCGGCGTCCGCGGCGGGCGCGGCGTCGCGCTCGCGCGCCGCGGGCTGCTCCTCCGGTAGGCCGAGGACGCGCTGCAGGTAGAAGCGATAGCCGCACGCCTTCCACGCCGCAAGCGCGGAGTACGACAGCGCGCGTGGCGCGGGCGCCCGCTCCGGCGGCGCGGCGAACACGCGGGCGGGCGCGGCCACGATCGCCGGCGGCAGGCCGGCGCCGGCAGGCGCCAGCGACCCGGCCCGCAGCACCCGGCCGACGGTCTGCGGTGTATTCAGCGAGCAGCGCACGGCGGCGGTGTCCCACACGATGTCCGCGACCGGCTCCTCGACGGTCGGCAGGCGCCCGATGTCGCCACCGAGCAGCGCCGGCCCCAGCCACGTCAGCGGCGCGGCCGCCGGCCCCGGGGTCGGCCACGACGACACGGACATGCCGCCGCTGAGGATGAGGCGCTCCCGCGCCCGGGTCATCGCCACGTACATGACCCGCTCCTCCTCGCGCGCGGCGCGCTCGCGCAGGCGCTCGCGCAGCCGGTCGTAGGCGAGCGCCTTCTCGCGCGAGCCGTCCAGGCCGACGAGCCGCAGCCCGATCTCCCCGTCGGCCACGAGCAGGTCGTCGTCGCCGTCGCTGGGGCGCCTGCGCCCGAGGTCGGCGACGCAGACGACGTCGAACTCGAGGCCCTTGGCGGCGTGGATCGACATGATCCGCACGGCCTTCAGCTCGCCGAGCTCGACCGGCGCGTCGCTCTCGCGCGCCTCGGCCTCGAGCTCGGCGGCGGCGAGGTCGGCGAGCCCGCGCACGTCGCGCCCGTGGTCGCGTTCGAACGCCGCCGCGAGGCGCAGCAGCTTGTGGACGTTCGCCAGCCGGCGCCTCCCGCCCTGCAGCGCGAGCACGTGCAGGTCATAGCCCGTCGCGTCGACGACCCGGCGCAGCAGCTCGGCGAGGCCGAGCCGGGGTGCGCGCTCGCGCTCCCCGGCGAAGCGCTCGGCGAAGACCTCGAGGCGCTCGCGATCCTCGGCGCCGAGCTTGCCCAGCAGCTCGCCGCCGGCGGCGATCGTGCGCCAGGCGTTCCCGCTCGGGGCGGCGCGCGCGATGTGCGCGAGCGCGTCGGAGGACAACCCGACGAGCGGTGAGGCGAGGACGCCGTACAGCGCCGTCTCGTCGCGCGGGTTGGCGAGCGCCGCGAGCCACGCGCACAGGTCGCGCACGACCTGGCGGCCCCAGTAGCCGCTGCCGCCGACCGACAGCGTCAGCAGGTTCTGGTCTTCCAGGGCGCGCTCGTAGACGGGCAGGTCGCCGAGCCCGCGCAGCAGGACGACGGTCTCCTCGGGCTTGGCCTCGCCGGCGTCGACGAGCTCGCGCAGGCGCTGGGCGAGCAGCCGCGCCTCGGCATGCCGCCAGGCCTGCGCGCGCGGCAGCTCGCCGAGCTCGATCGGATCGTCCGGGTCGTCCCAGCCGGCCTGATCGGTGACGAGCAGCTCGACGAGCGGCTCGGCGGCCGGCTCACGGTCGCGGCCCTCGACGAGTGCGACGAAGCTCGGCCCGAGGCGCGGCGCGAACGTCGCGTTGATCGTGTCGAGGATCCCCGCGCGGCTGCGGAAGTTCGTCGCGAGCGTCGCGACGCGGCCCCGCTCGGCGAGCGCGGCCCGGCGCGCGCGAAACACGCCGACGTCGGCGTTGCGAAAGCCGTAGATGCTCTGGGACTCGTCGCCGACGACGAAGAGGTTGTCGTTCTCCAGCGCTTCGAAGAGCGCGAGCTGGCGCGGGTTGGAGTCCTGGAACTCGTCGACCATGACGCGGTCGAAGCGCTCGGAGTACGTGCGCCGCAGCGCGGGGTCGCGCTCGAGCAGGTCGCGCGCGCTGAGCTCGAGATCGTCGAAGTCCAGCGCCGCCCGCGCGCGCTTGGCGTCCGCGTAGGCGTCGGCGTAGTTGCCCAGCAGCTCATCCAGCCGCGCGACGACCTCGACCGCGCGCTCGTCGCGGCAGGCCGCTGTGTAGGCATCCAGCGCCGCGCGATAGGCGTCGCACGCAGGGGTCTTCAGCGCGCCCGCGCCGCTGCCGAGCTTCAGGCCGGCGAGCGCGGCGCCCGAGGCGAGCTCGTCGACCGGCAGCGCCTCGAAGAGCTCGACGCAGCGATCAAGCGCCGCGCGTCCCTTCGTGACGTTCGTGCCGGCGCCGGCCAGGTGCAGCTCCGCCGCAGCCGTGGCGCACGCGTCCACGAGCGGGTCGCGCAGCGCGCGCGGATCGGCGCCGAGCGCCGGCGCGGGCAGCACCGGTCGCGTCTGGCCGACGCTGCGCAGCGAGTCGTGCGCGCGGCTGATGACGTCGCGCAGGCGGTCGACGTCATAGGCCGCGACGATGTCCAGGCCGTGGGCGCCGTTGGGGGCGTCGAGCAGCGTCGTCAGCGCCGCGTCCCAGGCACGGGCGCGCAGCGTCCGCGCGGCGGCCTCGTCGAGCACGGTGAAGGCGGGATCCAGCCCCGCGGCGATCGCGTGCGCATGCAGCAATCGCGCGCAGAAGCCGTGAATCGTCGAGACCCATGCGGCCTCGGTCTCGCGCGCCTTGTCGCGCTCGCGCAGCTCGACGAAGCGGTCGCGCACCCGGGCGCGCAGCTCGCCGGCGGCGCGCTCGGTGAACGTGATCGCGAGGATCCGCGAGGGCGGGATGTCGTCCTGGAGGACCGACTGTACGAAGCGCTCGACCAGGACGGACGTCTTGCCGCTGCCGGCGTTGGCCTCGAGCAGCAGCGAGCCGTCGCGCGCGCGGATCGCGGCCGACTGCTCGGCCGTGAAGGTGCGGCCCTTCGGGCCGAGGAGGGTCGCGGCACTCACGACTTCGAGCCGTTGCTCGCCGGATGGTTGGTGGCCGAGGTCATCGCCTCACTCGCTACGCGGCATCACACCGGCAGATCGTCGGGTACTCGCAGCCGCGCCCGTTCCAGGCGCACGTGTCCGGCCGCGGCTCAAGCGCGCCCGTGCGCATCTCGGCCACCGCCTGCAGCGCATCGGCGAAGACGCCGTCGACGATCGCGTCGAACACCTCGCGGGGGTGGCGATCGGTCCCGACCGTCCCCAGTCCCGGGTCGGCACCTTCGAGCACGACGCCGCGCGGTTTGAGCTTCGTGCCGCCGATCGGCTGGTACAGGCCGCCGACCGGATCGAGGCCGAGCACCTCGCGTGCGACGACGATGTACAGCGCGACCTGCAACTTGCGCTTCTCGCGCCACTTCGCCGACTCGACGGCGTTGCGGCCCTTGTAGTCGTAGACGATCGCCTCGCCGTGCTCGCCGCGGTCGATGCGGTCGATCCGCCCGCGCAGGCGCACACCGTCGGCGAGCTCCAGCGGCGGGCGCTCGTCCTCCGGGCCGCCGAAGTCGAGCTCGAAGTCCGCCGGCTCGAGCTCGGACCCGTCACGCGCCGCGTACTCCAGGTAGCGCATGACGTCGGTGCGCAGGCGGTGGGCGAGCGCGCGCTGGCGGTTGGGGTCGCGCGACATCATGAGCTTCGCCTCGTCCTCCAGGCGCGCGAGCGCGGCGCTCGCCAGCTCGCGGGCGACCGGCAGGTTGTCCAGATCCAGGCGGGCCGAACCGGTCCGCTGCACGAGCCCGCGCATCGTCGCCTCGAGCAGCAGATGCGCCATCGCGCCACGCAGCATGAGCTCGGGGTCCGGGGTCAGGCCCGCGGGCTTGAGGAAGCGCTCGACGAACCACTTCACCGGGCAGCCGGCCCACAGCTCGATGGCCGAGGCCGACCACGTCGGCCGCTCGCGCAGCTGCGCGAGAAGGCGGCCGTCGCTCAACGCGGCGATCGGCGGCGTGCGCCGCGTCGGCGCGCCGGCCGCCTCGCTGCGTAGCCGCTCGCCCTCGGTCGGCGCCTCGCCTGCCGGCCATCCGACCTCGCCGAGCGTGCGCGTGCGCATCCCGAGCTCGAGCCCCGGGCCGAACAGGTCGCAGACATCGGATACGAAGAACGAGCGCACGGCCTGGTCGCCGTCGTCGCCGGACTCGTGCCAGGAGAGGTAGAGCCGATCCTCGGGGCGCGAGACCGTGGCGTAGAAGAGGTAGCGCTCGGAGCCCAGCTCGTCGCGGCGCCCGAGCGCGAGCCCCGACGCCGCGGCGATCTGCTCGCGCTCGGCGTCTCCGAAGAACGGCTCGGGCTTGGGCACGCGCGGGAACTCGCCCTCCTGCAGGCGGCAGGCGAAGAGCGCGCGTACGCGCCGGGCACGCAGCGCCAGCGGGCTCGTGACCGTGACCGCGCCGCGCGCCGGGCGCCCGCGCGAGCGGACGTCGAGGTCGGCGAGCAGCACCTCGAGCTCGGCCGGCGACGGCGCGAGCGCCGCGTCCGCCGCCGCGAGCGCCGCGAGCTGCTCGAGCGCGGCGCCGCCCTCGGCGAACACGGCACCGTCCTGCGCCTCGGAACCGGTGAGCACCTCGGCCGCGCGTCGGCGCGGCGCGGCGAACAGCGTCGCGAGCTCGGCGCTCACGCGGCGCAGCAGCGCCTCGCCGCTGCGGCGCTGCGCGTCGCGTAGGCGGTCGATCGCATCCAGCGGCCAGTGATCGGCCTCCCACAGGACGCGCGCGGCGTCGGCGCTGCGCGCTCCCTCCTGGCGGGCGCGGGCCTCCAGGCCGTCCGCGAGCGCGGGGACCTGGAGCAGCCCCGGCGTGCGCAGCCAGGCGGCGAGGTCGTCGGCGCTGCCGTCCAGCAGCGCGCAGCGCAGCAGCGCGAGCAGCCCGCGGCCGAGCGCCGTGTGGCCGAAGGCGACGTGCTCGTGCAGCGCGACCGGCACGCCGAGCGCGCCGAAGACCTCCGACACGAGCGCGCCGACGGCGTCGGGATCGCGGATGACGACCGCGATCTCCTCGGCGGGCACGCCGTCCTCGCGCATCAGCCGCGCGGCCTCGGCGGCCACGAGCTCGAGCTCGGCGCGCTCGCCGCCGCCCTGGAGCAGCGCGACGGCGGCACCGGGGTCGACCGGGTCGGGATCGAAGAGCTGCCCGCCGTCGGGCTCGAACAGGCTGCGTTCGAGGTGGTGCAGCGCAGCCCGTGACGCGGGCGCGTAGTGCTGCTCGCGCGCCTTGAGCTCGACGTGGCGGACGTCCGCGCCGGTCAGCTCGGCGAACGTCGTCGCGCGGCCGCTGAACGCCAGCCGGCCGGGCTCGAAGGCGAGCGAGAGCATGACCTCTGCGCCGGTCGCGGCGAGCGCCTGCACCGCGTCGCGTTGCAGCGGGGTGAGATCGTCGAAGCCGTAGACGAAGACCGGCGTGCCGCCCCACGCCGCCGGCTCTGAGCGCAGCGCGTCGAGCGCCGCCGCCTCGAACAGCGGGCGGTCGCGGCGCTGTGAGCGCTCGAGCATGCGCCGGTAGGAGGCGTAGACGCCGGCGACGTCCTCGGCGTAGTCGCGCCGCCGCTCGTCCTGCGCGGCCCAGGCGCGCAGCGCCTGCGTGAGGCGCTGCGGCGTGACGCCGCGCTCCTCGAGCTCGTCGACGAGGCGCAGCAGCGCGCCCACGAAGCCGTCGGTCGCCGCGGACGGCGCGAGCGCGGTCAGCTGCGTAGCGGACACCGCGGCCGCGGCGACCCGCTCACGGGCCAGGCGCGAGAGCGGGCGCCCGCGCACGCCGCAGCGCCGGCCAACCTCGTCGATGAGCCAGGCCAAGCGCATAACCCGGGCGCCGAAGACGGCTCCGCCGTGCGCGAGCTCGGCCCGGTAGCGCTCGACGTCGGCGAGCGTCGGGACGACGAGGATCGGCGCGTCGCCACGCGCGAGCGCGGCGCGGTAGCCATCCAGCACGACGCGCGCCTTCTCGGCGTTGGCGGGACCGGTGACGAGCGTCAGGGGCACCCACCCATAGTCGCGCGTCGAGCCGACGGCCTGACGCGGCACGGACGGACAAAGCCGCTCTGTGCGAGAGAGCACACTGGCGTATCAGCCCATCGGCGCCCCGCTCTTGATCTGCGACCAGTCACGTAACAGGAGGTAGATCGATGGCTCATCCGACCATCCAGCTCGGCGCGACCGGCGCCGCAGTGAAGACGGCGCAGACGAATCTCTCCCTGCGCTTCTACGACCCGGGCCCCGTGGACGGCATCTTCGGCGCGAAGACCCGCAGCGCGGTCGTGTGGTACCAGTCCGATCACGGCTTGGTTGCTGACGGCATCATCGGGCCGAAGACCTGGAAGGGCCTTGATCCCCCGGTCGTCAAGCAGGGCTCAAAGGGCGACGCCGTCAAGCTGCTCCAGAAGCTGCTGACGGACTGGGGCTACACCCCCGGCCCGATCGACGGCATCTTCGGCGCGAAGGCCTTGACGGCGGTCAAGCAGTTCCAGACCGACCTCGGGCTTGCTGTCGACGGCATCGCCGGCCCCAAGACCTGGGCGATGCTCGGAAGCTGACGCGGACGTGCGCCGCTTCGACGCGGTCGTTCGGGGAGGCGGCCGCGTCCGGCGTCGCGCCCGGCTGCACCCGCCGGGAACGCCGCAAAGGACAGCGGCGCCAGCGTGTCGAGCCGGCTGGCCTGAAGACCGGCGTAGGAGAGCGTGTACAGCCGGTCGCCGATGACGAGCGACCGCCCGATCCAAGGCCGTTGCTCGGGCACCGTCGCCGGGTGCGTGATGCGACCCGCCTGCGCGAGGCTCGCCGGGCCGAGCCGGAAGCCGACCGCGCCCTCGAAGCTCAGCGTGCCATCCGATCCGAAGCCGGTCAGCGGGATCACGGCGAGCTTCGCCGGGTCCCAGTACAGGAAGGCGTGATGTTCGAACTCCGCCTCGGAGTACGAATCGCCCAGCGTGATCTGCGTGCGCCGCACCGGCTTGCTCGCATCGGAGACGTCGAACAGCGACAGCTGCGTGCCGAGCGTCGCGCCTTGACTCGTCGCGTCCTGGCCGACGCCGAGCAGCAGGTCATCCGACACCGGATGCAGGTACGCTGAGAAGCCGCGGATCTTCAGCTCGCCCGCCACCCGGGGCTTTGACGGCGTTGAGAGATCGAGGGTGTACAGGGGATCGACGCGGCGGAACGTCACGACGTATCCGCGCTCGCCGGCGAAGCGCACGGCGTAGATCTGCTCTCCCCTGCCCAGGCCGCCGACCCGGCCGAGCTGCATGAGCCGCGACCCGCGCTCGTCCAGCACCGTGACGTAGCTCTGGCTCGGCGCGCTGCTGCTGCCGTCGGGAAACCACTCGGGCTCGCTCGTCGACGCCACGCGCAGCACGCCGCCGTGCTCGGAGAGCGCGAACTGGTTGAGCACGAAGCCCCGAACCTCGCCCGAGGCGCGGTAGCTCGTCTTGCCGTTGGCCGGCGCGGAGAAGCGATGGATCTCCGTGCGCATCGCGCGCGGCAGCACGCGGCCGTCCTCGACGGACTCCCGGTAGGTCTGGCTGGCGACGTAGAGGCTCGTGGCAGAGGCGTAGACCGTCTGCGCGCCGGCCAGCATCGCATCGCGATCGACGGAGTACAGCCCCTTGTCGAGGTCGAACGTCATCACGGTCAGCAGGTCCAGGCCGGAGAAGCTGCGCGGCCGCCGGACCGCGCGGCACGGCGCGATCGTGCGCTTGAACGTCCTGCCGGAGACCTTGCTGCGCAGGACCGTCCGCGGGACCCAGCGGCGCAGGCCCGCGCGGCCGATCTTGCGCAGCGCGATCGGGTCGGGCGACGAGACGACGACGATCCGCGCCAGCGAGCCCGTCAAGCGGGCGTCCACGAAGCCGCCGTCGATGAGCAGCGTGCGGCGGACGGACATCGCCGCCGGATTGCTCACGTCGACCTCGGTCAGCGTCGCCTTGCGCTCGACCGGCCCGGCGAAGTCGGCGGTGGCGAACGATCCGGCCGACGTCATGACGAGGACGCGGTCACCGCGCAGGAAGATCTGGTGGCCGTCGCCGGTGAGCGCCAGCGTCCCGAGCAGCTTCGGCGCGCCGCCGGTGGCGTCGAGCGCGTGCAACTTCCCGTTGGCGATCGCGAAGATCCGCTTGCCGTCGGTCTTGACGACGTCGGGCTCGTCGACGCCGGCCTCCTGCACGTTCGTGCCGGAGAACTCGGGCGAGGCCTTGTCGGCGGCGGCGCTCGGCGCGAGGACGGGAGCCGGCAGCGCGTCGCCCGGCGCGTCGATCGCCAGCGGCTCGACGAAGCCCGCCCGCGTCGGCACGCCGGTCGTGCCGCCGGTGCGGCGGGCGTTCGTGTGGGCGTAGTTCAGCAGCGACGTGCACGAGCCGAAGGCCGTCAGCCGCGGCTTGCGCTGCTGCGCGGCCGCCGCCGTGGTGGGCATGAGCGCCGCCACGAGCGCGCCGACCGCGAGCACCGCGAGGACCGCTCGCCAGATGTGCGGCGATCCGGTCATGTGCGCGGCAGCACCCCCGCCCGCACGGCGGCGCGCGTGACCTTCCGCGCGCTCGCCCATGGGTCCTTGTCGTTGAGCAGCACGATTCCGATACGGCGCTGCCCGCGTTTGATCACAGCGACGAGGCACAACCCGGCGGGGTTCGTGTAGCCGGTCTTCAGGCCAATCGCGCCCGGGAAGTGATCGCGCAACAGGTGGTTCGTCGTCAACAGGGTCTGCCGCTTGCCCGCTCCGGGCCACACGCGGGCGTAGCGCTTGTGGACGATCTGCGCGATTCGCGGCTCGGCCATCGCCCGCATCGTCAGCACGGCGAGGTCGGCCGCGCAGGAGCGGTCGCCGATGCCCAGGCCGTGCGAATCGACGTAGCGCGTGCAGGTCAGTCCGAGCAGCTTCGCGCGCTTGTTCATGAGCCGCACCCATTCGCGCTCTGATCCCGCCCCCGCGACCGCCAGCGCGACCGCCGCGTTGTTCGACGAGGAGATCATGAGCCCCTTGAGCAGGACCTCGGCCCTCACCATCCGCCCGGCCTTCAGGCCCGCCATGCGCGACGGCGGGACCTTGTCGACGGCGTGCGTGACCTTCACGCGCTCGTCCGGGCCCATGCGCTCGACGGCCAGCAGCCCGGTCATCATCTTCGTGAGGCTCGCAATCGGGCGGCGCTGCGTCGGGTTGCGCGCCCACAACAGCGTGCCGTCGGCGAGATCGAAGGCCAGGCCTGCGCTCGGGCCGCGCAGGTCGAAGCCCGTAAGCAGCGGCGGCTGGGAGAGATCGATCTTCGCCGCCCCGGGCGTCTCGGGCAGCGGCCCGAGCTCGCGCTGGGGCTCGACGGCGAGCCGCGCGACGCTCACGCCCCTGACCGTCGTCGTCGCGGGGCCGGTGTCGCCGGCGACGCTCCAGGCCGCGAAACCGGCGCCCCCGACAAGCACCGCGGCGACGGCCACGATCGCGGCCAGCCGCCAGGTCATCGCCGCGCCTCCACGCGGCGACGGCTGCGACCGCTAGGCCGCGGCCTCGCTCGTCGCGTCCGACGTGGCGGGCGGAGGCGCGGCTTCGGCGTCCTGAGCCGCGGCGGGATCGACCTTCTGCCCCTCCCGCGCCCAAGGCTCATCGAACTCCACACGCCACTTGCCCTCCTCGCTCTGCTCAAGCGCCAGTCGCGCCCTGAAGGAGCGCCCGCTGCGTCCCTTGAAACCCGTCACCGGCTTGGCAGTTCGCCCGACGGCGATGAGCTCCTTGGCAACCGCCATCGGCAACTGCTTGCCCGCCTTGGACTTCCATATGACAAACCCGCATCCCGGATCCTCGCGCGACCAGCACGAGAAGCCCTTGCGATTTTCCACAATATCGTGGCCGCAGACCGGACATGGACCGAGGTTGGCGCGCGGGATCCGCACGTCCTTGAGCTTGGCGTCGAGATCCTGCACGGTTGACTCGGCGAAGCCCGCGATGTCCGCCATGAAGCGGTCGCGCGGCTCCTCGCCGCGCTCGATCATGCCCAGCCGCCGCTCCCAGTCGCCGGTGAGCGACGGCGACGTGAGCGGGTGCTCGTCGAGCAGGCGGATGACGTTCAAGCCCTTCTCGGTCGCCACGAGGGCGCGAGCGTCGCGCTCGACGTAGCCGACGTCGATGAGCCGCTCGATGATCGACGCCCGCGTGGCGGGGGTGCCGATGCCCGAGTCCTTCATCGCCTCGCGCATCTCCTCGTCGTCGACGAGCTTGCCGGCCGTCTCCATCGCGCCGAGCAGCGAGGCGTCGGAGTAGCGCCGCGGCGGCTTGGTCTCCTTCTCCTCGGCGGCCACCTCGCGCGTGTCGACCGACTCGCCGTGCGCGAGCTTCGGCAGCTGCTGGTCGCGGCCGGCGTCGTCGTCCTCGGCGCCCTCGCCCTCGGCGAGCTCACCGTAGACCCCGCGCCACCCAGGCACGAGCAGGACCTTGCCGCGGGTGCGAAAGACGTGGCTGGCGACGGTCGTCTCGACCTTCGTGTTCTCGAACTCGGCGTCGGGATGAAAGACGGCGAGGAAGCGGCGCGCGACGAGGTCGTAGATGCGGCGGTCGTCGTCGGAGAGCTTGTCGAGGGTGTGCGGCGAGTTCGTCGGGATGATCGCGTGGTGATCGCCGACCTTGTCGTCGGCGACGACGCGCTGCAGCGGCAGCATGTCCAGGCCCTGCACGTAGGCGGCGCCCGCCTGATACTCGCGGCCCGCGCCGCCGACGTGGCCGGCGGTCGGCTTGAGCTCGGCGACCATGTCGCTGGTCAGGTAGCGCGAGTTCGTGCGCGGGTACGTCAGGACCTTGTGCTCCTCATAGCACCGTTGCGCCGCGGCGAGCGTCCGGCGGGCGGTGAAGCCGAAGCGGCCGTTGGCATCGCGCTGCAGCGACGTGAGGTCGTACAGCAGCGGCGGGCGCTCCTTGCGCTTGGTCGTCTCCAGCTGCGTGATCTCGCCGGTCTGGCCGACGACGTCGGCGACGATCGCGTCGGCCTCGGCGGCGGTCGCGATGCGGGGACCACGGGCTGCGCCCGCGGTGCCCGCGCCGGCGTGGAAGCGGCCCTGGTAGACACGCTCCGCGGGCGCGGCGAACACCGCATCGACGAGCCAGTAGGGCTCGGGGACGAAGGCGCGGATCTCCTCCTCGCGGCGCGTGATGATCGCCAGCGTCGGGGTCTGCACGCGCCCGAGCGAGACGGCGCCGTCAAAGGACGAGCGCAGGCGGATCGTCGCCGCGCGCGTCGCGTTCATCCCGACGATCCAGTCGGACTCCGAGCGCGACCGCGCGGCCGCTTCGAGCAGCGCGAACTCCTCGGCGGGGCGCAGCTCGTCGAACGCGCGCTGCATCGCCGCCTTCGTCATCGACGACAGCCACAGGCGCCTGACCGGCTTCTTGCACTTCGCCTTCTCGAAGAGGTAGGCGAAGATCAGCTCGCCCTCGCGGCCGGCGTCGCAGGCGTTGATGACGTCGTCGACGTCGTCGCGGCCGAGCTGCTGGGTCACCACCGACATCTGCTTCTTCGAGCGCTCGTCGCGCACGACGAGCTTGAACTTCGACGGCACGATCGGCAGGTCGGCCATCTTCCACTTCTTGTACTTCGGGTCGTACTCGTCGGGCTCGGCGAGCTGGACGAGATGCCCGACGGCCCACGTCAGGACGTGCTCGGGACCCTCGAGGTAGCCCTCGTGCTTGGCGAACGGCCCGGACAGCACGCGCGCGAGGTCGCGCCCGACGGATGGCTTCTCTGCGATGACGAGTGTCTTGGACATGCCCGGAGCGGCAGGGTAGCGCCCTCCCCCAAGCCCGCCCGGGGGTCCGCCCACCGGACGTGCCCGTGGCCGCGCGGCTGACGAACAGCATCGGTGAGAGCAGCAAGGGAGCGAACCGACGGGGCATGCCCGGGCGTCAATGTCGAATTAACCGCGCATATCGCAGCAAATTCGACATTCGCTCGCGGATCCGCGACGCCGCACGCTCCCTCGTTTCTTCATTGCTGCTGTTCGGTCACCAGCGCGGCGGCGACCTTCGGCCTCTCAGCGCACGCACGGCCCGGTGTCGACGCGGCCGCCGGCGCCGCTCAGCGTCCGGCGCACGATTTCGTTTGGAACCGCGTAGCCCCCCGCCGGGTTACCGCCGACCGACTTGGCGAAGACCGTTCCGGAGACGCGTCCGGCGACGTCGACGACGGGCCCGCCGGAGTTGCCCGGCCGCACCGATCCGCGGAAGCTCATGATCTTGCGGCGCACGGCGCCGCGGCCGTAGGCGTCCTGCGAGATGACGGTCTCGGTCGACCCGACGCGAACCGGCCGGACGTCGTAGGGCCCGTTGAGCGGGAAGCCGAGCACCGCGCCGGGCTCGGACTCCTTGACCTCGCGCGCGAAGGACAGCGGCGGGGCCTGCAACCCGGACACGCGCAGGACGGCGATGTCGTTCGTCGCGTCGAAGGCCACCGCTATCGCGTCGCGCTGCGGCCCGGCGCCCTGAAGCTGCACGATCGTGTCGTCCTGACCGGCGATCACGTGCGCGTTGGTCACGACGAGCCCGTTGCCCGCCACCCAGCCCGAGCCCGAGACCCCCAGTCCGCATGCGGTGCCGAGGATCCGGACGACCGAGTCCCCCGCGCGGCGCACGTCCGGGTCGCGCACGACAGCCGCCTTCGGCGGTCCCACGTTCGCCTCGGGCCCGGTGATGCTCGGGAACGGGTCGAAGCGCGCGAGCGCCTCGAGCAGCGTGTCGGAGGGGAGCACCTCGTTGAGGCGCTTGAGGATCGCTGAGCGCTGCACCTCGCGGCGCCACTCGCGCACGCCCGGCGCCTGGAGCACGATGACGCTGACGACCCACGCGACGCCAAGCGCCAGCATGACGCTCAGCACGAAGCCGAGCAGCCCGTCGAGAACCGAGAAACCGGGGATCCTGATCGCGTTGCGCAGGCGAGAGCCCACGCCCTCCGCGCCGAGCGAGATGATCGTGCCCGCGACGAGGGCGCCGACGAGTCCGAACATCGGGGCGTACGGAGAGGTGTTGTCGACGTTCAGCAGATCGGGGCCGAAGCGCGTGCCGAGCCAGGCACCGACGGCGAAACCCGCGAGCGACAGAGCACCGATGACAAAACCCCGCGCGATCCCGACCAGGCCGAACGCAAGGGCGAAGACGACGATGCCGAGGTCAAGCGGCGTCACCGGAAAGATGGTTGCGCGTTGTCGCCGCGCTTGGAGCCATAGTTCGTCACTTGCCCGTCGCCTCTCGTTACCCATTCTCCCGGCAGTCCGGTCGCGGACTGCCGGTCCGCCGGATCGCGATCGCTGCGGGAGTGATCATCGCGCTCCTCGCGGCGTACCTCCTGCTCAGCGGCGGCAGGCCGAACGAGGAGGTCGTCGCCGAGCGCTTCACCGCCGCCTGGGCGCGCGGCGACTACGCGGCGATGCACGCCGAGCTGAGCTCCGACAGCAGCACGGCAACGCCGCTGCCCGCGTTCGAGGCCAGCTACGCGCGCTCGGCCGCGACGGCGACGGCGACGGCGGTGCGCGCCGGCAAGGTCGGCGAGCTGCGCGACGGCGCCATATCCGTGCCGATGGTCGTCAGCACGCGGCTCTTCGGGTCCGTACGGACCACGCTCGTCGTGCCGTTCGAGGGCGAGGGCGACGAGGCGCGGATCGACTGGGCGCGCCACCTGACGTTCCCCGGTGTCCAGGCCGGCGCCCGGCTGGAGCGCACGACGACGCTGCCCGCGCGCGCCGCCCTGCTTGCCCGCGATGGCCGGCCGCTCGCGCAGGGTTCGGGCCGCACGTCCCCACTCGGTCCCGCCGCGACGTCGATCGTCGGCAGGATCGAGCAGGCGCCGAGGGAGCAGCGCCAGCGGCTGCGTGAGCTCGGCTATCCCAGTGACGCCCGGGTCGGCGTATCGGGCCTCGAGCGCGTGTTCGAGCAGCGGCTCGCCGGACGCCCCGGCGGCGTGCTGCGCGCCGGTGGCACTCTGCTCGGCACGAGCCAGCCGCAGCGCGGCAAGTCGGTCCGCACGACGATCGACCCCGACGTCCAGCGCGCCGCGTCCGCCGCGCTCGGCGAGCGC
Organism: uncultured Actinomycetes bacterium; assembly: GCA_963705315.1. Lineage (GTDB taxonomy): Bacteria > Actinomycetota > Thermoleophilia > Solirubrobacterales > Solirubrobacteraceae > CADCVQ01. The sequence continues at coordinate 1,355,636 of OY970068.1, read as the reverse complement.
GTCGGCGGGATAGCGGTCGTGCGCCCGCGCAACGGCGAGATCCTCGGGCTCGCCGGGATCGCGTTCTCCGGCCTGTCGCCACCGGGCTCGACGTTCAAGATCGTCACGCTCGCGGGCGCCCTGCAGGCGGGTGTGGCGGGGCCGAAGTCGACATTCCCGGTGGAGACCAAGACGACGCTCGAAGGGGTCGACCTCGAGAACGCCAACGGCGAGTCGTGCGGCGGCAGCCTGCGGACATCGTTCGCCCATTCGTGCAATTCGGTCTTCGCCCCGCTCGGCGCGAAGCTCGGGGCGGAGAAGCTCGTCGAGACCGCCGAGGCGTTCGGCTTCAACGAGGACCCCGGGATCCCCGGCGCGGCGACGAGCGTGATCCCGCCAGCCGATCAGATCGGCGACGACCTCGCGGTGGGCTCGACGGCGATCGGTCAGGGCAAGGTGCAGGCGACCGCGCTGCAGATGGCGCTAGTCGCGTCGACGATCGGCGGGCGCGGCATGCGCCCGAAGCTCACGCTCGATCGCGACTCCGCGACGGTCCGCGAGCAGGTCGTGCCCGTGCGCATCGCCCGCCTCGTCCGCGAGTACATGGAGGCCGTCGTCGAGGAGGGCACAGGCCGGGCGGCGGCGATCACCGGCGTGCGCGTCGCGGGCAAGACCGGCACCGCCGAGCTGCGCACGACGGCGACGCCCGACTGCGTGCCTTCCGGCGACGCTCCGTGCCCGCCACGCATCCCGGACGACCCGACCGACACCGACGCATGGTTCGCCGCGTTCGCGCCGGCGACGTCGCCGCGCGCCGCGGTGGGCGTCCTGCTCGTCGGCTCGGGCGCCGGCGGTGAGTCCGCCGCCCCGGTCGCCCGTGAGGTCCTGCTGGCGGGGCTGCGCGCGACCCGATAAGGAAGGTTTCGGCCTCCGGTCGCCGGAACCGGCGACCTCCGGACGACGTCACACGTCGAGATCGATGATCCCGGTCTGCAGCGGGAACTTGCGTCCCACGATCTTCAGCTCGAGCGGGCGGTTGTCGAGCGTGGAGTTCTTCATCTTGAAGAGCAGGAGCGCGCCGCGCGCGGTCGTGTCATACGCCGGAGAGTCGGGCAGCGGCATGATCTGGCGCGGCGGGATCGGCTCGTCGGCGCGGTAGGCGAAGACGTTGCTCGGCTCGAGCTCTATCGGGTCGAAGACCGACTCCTGCGTGTCGATGATCTCGATGTTCTCGGACGGCAGCAGCTCCTCGTCGGTCTCGTTCTGCACGCGCAGGAAGACACCGAACCACGTCTCGTCCGCAGCCAGCTCGCGCTCGTCCGCGGGAACCCCGACCAGCAGTCCCTTGTCCTGCGTGTCATACGGGTTCATCGCGCGCGAGATCTGCACCTGGTACTTCAGCTCGCTGATGTCAAGGTACAGGCCCTCGGTTTCCGCCCGCAGGACGGGCGCATCCTCGTCGGGATGGTTGCCGCACGCCGACAGGCCCGCGCAGGCGAGCAGGGCGACGAGCAGGATGGCGAGGCGGCGAGGGTGGTGCACGGGCGGCGCGAAATCTACAGTCTGAAGCCCGAGGCAGGCTTGCGAGCGCCACCGGAAAGCGTTGCCCGCGCGCCACGTTGCTCGCCGGACTCGAGAATCGAGCGCAGCCGGTCCAGGGCCTTCTTGTGATGGCGCGTCGCGGCGTTACGGGTCCGCAGCACCTTCTCGATCAGGCGATCGGACTGCATCTTCGGCTCGCTCTCGGTGCAGAACTCGACGACGGTGTCCCCGCTCGAATCGGGCTTCAGCGTCCACGTCGAGCGGTGCCGCACGCGGTTGAAGCGCCCCCCGGCGCCGGTCGCGACGATCCGCTCGGGCGGCGTCATCTCTGCGAGCGTGATGTCCCCGTAGGCGAAGCGGTCGGCCCGCGTCTTGACGCGGAAGCGCGCTCCCGCGCCGGGCCCATAGGAGTCCTCGCGCGTCAGGTGCCAGTCGACGAGGAAGTGATCGGTGAACTCGGGATGATTGGCGACGTCCGCGAGGTACTCGAAGACCTCCTCGGGGGGCCGCGCGATCGTCGTCTGGAGCTTGACGGCGTCCATAGCTCGCAAATCTACCCGGCGGCGCGCCGGGCCGGCCGGCTCAGGGCTTGGGCATGCGGTGCACGCGCACCGCGAGGCCGGCTTCGCTGTGGCGCACGAGCTCTGAGTGCTCGGGCTCGCCGCGGCGCAGCGGGCGGCACAGCTCGCAGACGGTCGCGCCGCGGGCAAACCGGTGTAGCGTCTCGCCGATGAGCGGCGTGCGGCCGCAGTCGGCGCACACCGGGCGCTCGTCCGCCAGCGCGCCGACGCTCTTGCGCAGCAGCGCGCGCTCGAGGTCCTGCTCGTCGATCGCGGTTGGAGTACGGGCCATGGCGGTTCTTTCGCCGCGGCGCGCCGCGCTCCTTCGCGCGCGCAGCACGTTTGAGGCTGCGTTTATGTCACCCCTCACCATGGGTAACTCGGGCTTCAATCCGGACATCGCATTGGATTGGCGCTTGACCACATCGCTATATTCCGCACAATCCTTTCAACCGTCGGCGACCACCCCACGCCGACAGAGGGAGCTTGGAGATGGAGTCACTCGCGTCGGGAACGTTGGCCGGCACCGGGTCGTTCCGCTGCGATGTCTGTGGCTACGTCGTGACGATGACCACCGAAGCGGTGCTCCCCGAATGCCCGGGCTGCAGCGGCGCCAGCTTCACCCGCGCGTCGCTCTTCGGGACCGCCCGCTTCAAGCGCGCGACCCCCACCGACGCGGACACGGCTGACCGCGAGGCCCAGATCGACGAGGCCCTCGACGATCTCGATGAGCCCGGCCGCTACCTCGTCTTTCAGGACGGCGGCACGATGCGGACGATGCCGCTCGGCTCGGACTCGATGCGGATCGGCCGCAGCCTGTCGGCCGACCTGCGCTTCGAGGACCCGACGGTCTCGCGCCGTCACGCGGTGCTCGTGGGCGAGCCCGACGGCGTCCGCGTGCTCGACGACCGCAGCCTCAACGGCGTGTTCGTCAACGGCAAGCGCATCTCGTCCCACGCGCTGAGCGACGGCGACGAGATCCTCATCGGTCGCTACCGGCTGCGCTTCGTCGACCGCGTCACGGCCGGCGCGATCGCCGGGACCGAGGCTCTGCGGGCCGAGTAGCATCAGCGCCCTTGGGCGCCACCATCGCAGTCCTGTCCCAGAAGGGCGGAACCGGGAAGACGACGACGGTTCGCACGCTGACCGACGTCCTGCGCCGCGTCGGCCTGGACGTGCTCGCCGTCGACCTCGATCCGCAGGGCAACCTGTCGGATTACTTCGATGTCGACCCCGAGGCGTCGCCGACGATCGGTGACGTGCTGACCGGCCGGGCCGAGGCGGCCGACGCCGTGCACGACGGCATCTTGCCCGCGAACCTGTCGCTGGCGGAGGCCGAGCTCATGCTCGCCGGCAAGATGGGCCGCGAGCTGACGCTCAAGCGTGCGCTGAGGCCGCTGCGCGACCGCTACGACATCGTGCTGCTCGACTGCCCGCCGTCGCTCGGGCTGCTGACGGTCAACGCGCTCGTCGCCGCCGACTACGCGCTGCTGAGCGCCGAAGCGCAGTACTTCGCCCTCCAGGGCGTCGAGCAGGCGCTCGAGGTCGTCGAGCTCGCCCGTGATGGGCTGAATCCCGAACTCGGCTGGCTGGGCGTCGTGTTGAACATCGCCGACATGCGCACGCGCCACAGCCGCGAGGCCTTCGCGTCGCTGCGCGAGCACATCGGCGAGAAGCTCTTCAACGCGACGATCCGGCCGTCGATCGCCTACGCGGAGTCGGCCGAGCTGGCCGTGTCCATTCTCGACCACCGGCCTGATCTCGGCGCAGACTACCTCGCGCTGGCCGACGAGCTGCTCGAGCGTCTGAGGATGCCGGGCGCCAGAGCACGCCTGCAGACGCTGGCCGATGCGACGGTGAGACCCTGAGGTCATGCGGCCCGATCTGCTCGTGCTCGCCGTGCTCGCAGCCGCAATGGCGCTGCTGGTCGCCGTTCCGGGTGGGTTGCGCGACGAGGTCGCAAACCCGCTGAGCACCGCGACGGCGGATGCGCGCTCGCCGCTGAACGTGCGGCCCGTCGTCCCCCTGCGGCCGCTCGCGCCGCCCGCCCCGCAGGGCGAGCCGCTCCCGCCCGGCCCGCACGGAGCGCTGGTGCTGCGGCGCACCCAGCTGCGCACCCGGCCCGCGCCCGGCGGCCGCGTCGTGCGGACGCTCGGGATGAAGACCGTCTGGGGATCGCGTAACGTGCTGGGCGTCGTCGAGCGCCGTGACGGCTGGATCGGCGTCGTCTCACACCACCTGCGCAACTCGCAGGTGGGCTGGATCCCGGCCGACGCCGCCAGGCTCGTGTCCCAGCCGTACACGCTGCACATCGATGTCTCGAAGCGATCGATCGTCGTACGCCACCGCGGGCGGATGGCCCGCCGCATGATGATCGCGGTCGGTCGCACGGGCTCGACGACCCCGCTCGGCCGCTTCGCGATAACCGACCTGCTGCGCTACAAGGTCGAGGGCGCGTACGGCTGCTGTGCGCTGGCACTCACCGCACGCCAGCCGAACATCCCGCAGGAATGGAGCGGTGGCGATCGGATCGGCATCCACGGCACGCCGAACGAGTCCTCGGTCGGCGCCGCGGTGACCGCCGGCTGCATGCGCGCGAAGGAGCCCGACATCCGCTGGCTTCTCAAGCATGTCCGGCTCGGCGCGCCGGTGACGGTGCGGGCTTGAGCGCCACCGCGCAGTTCACCAAACAGCATCGATAAAGGAATGCGGGTTCGGCGGTGCGGGCGAACGCGAGTCGCCGCGGGCATCAATGTCGAATAGTGGTCGCTATCCGACCACAAGTCGACATCCGCGCCTCGCGAACCCGGGCGGCGGTCAAACCCCATCTCTTCATCGATGCTGTTTTTCGAAGCGCCGCGCGGCCCTACAGCTCCCGCACGTCAGCGCCTTGGCGCTCGAACCCCGCCCGCCGCACCTCGGCCCAGCCCTCGGTCTCCTGCTCGAGCGCGGCGATCACGGCGCCCGTGGATTCGGTCAGCGTCCAGAACAGGACGGTCGGGCCGGCGCCCGAGATGCTCGCGCCGATCGCGCCGAAGTTTCGGGCGCGCTCGAGGAGCTCCATGGACGCGGGGAACAGATGGGCGCGGTAGGGCTGGTGGAGGCGGTCCTGCAGCCCGCGGGCGACGAGGCTCCAGTCGCCCTGCTGCAGACCAAGCGTGAGCAGCGCGCCGTGCGCGACGTTGTCGGACGCCGCCGCCATCGTCACCTTGGCGGGCAGCGCCTGGCGCGCCTGCGCCGTGCGGACGGCCTTGTGCGGCACGACGAGGACCGCCTCCAGGCCGTCCGGCGCGTCGAAGCGCGCCGCCTGGCCGTCGGCCACGATGACGAAGCCGCCGAGCAGCGCTGCCGCCGCGTTGTCGGGATGGCCCTCGAGCTCGCTCGCGAGCGCCAGGAGGTCGGCGTCGAGCTCGAACAGCGACTGCGCCGCGACGAGCCCGGCGACGTACGCCGCCGCGCTCGAGCCCAGCCCGCCCGACAGCGGCACCTGCGAGCGGATCCGGAACGTGAAGCGGTCGGGCGCATGCAGCTTGGCGAAGCCGCGGACGCAGAGGTTGCGCCGGTCGCGGGCGATGTCGAGATCGGTCTCGACGGCGAAGCGGCCGGTCTCGCGAACGTCGAGCTCGACGTGCAGCGCGAGCGCGGCAGCGAACGCATCGAAGCCCGGCCCGAGGTTCGCCGACGACGCGGGCACTCGCACGAGCCGGCGGCGCTGCATCAGGCCAGCACCGCCTCCTCGACCGCGGCGAGTTGCGGCTCGCACGGGATCACACCGCCGACCTGATCAAGCGCGGTCTGCGGGTCCTTCAGCCCGTGGCCGGTGAGGACGCAGGCCACGCGCTTGGCGCCATCGGTGCCGTATCGCAGCAGACCCGCGACCGAGGCGGCGCTCGCCGGCTCGCAGAAGACGCCCTCGCGCGCGGCGAGCAGCCGGTAGGCGCCGAGGATCTCGGCGTCCGAGACAGCGCGCACCATCCCGCGCGACGCGGTCATCGCGTTCATCGCCTCTTCCCAGCGCGCCGGGTTGCCGATCCGGATCGCGCTGGCGACCGTCTCGGGCTTCTCGACCCGTGCGCCGTGCACTAGCGGCGCCGCGCCCTCGGCCTGAAAGCCGAACAGCCGCGGCGTGGCGCCCAGCTCGGAGAAGCCCTTCCAGTACGCGGTGATGTTGCCCGCGTTTCCGACCGGGATCGACAGCGCATCGAGCTCGTCCTCCAGGCTCTCGACGATCTCGAACGCGCCCGTCTTCTGGCCCTCCAGCCGGAACTCGTTGACGGAGTTGACGAGCGCGATCGGATGCTGATCGGTCAGCGCGCGGACGAGCGTCAGCGCCTCGTCGAAGTTGCCGCGCAGCGCGATGACCCGAGCGCCGTGCATGAGCGCCTGAGCGAGCTTCCCCATCGCGATCTTCCCCTCGGGCACGATCACCGCGCACGTGACCCCACCGCGTGCCGCGTACGCCGCCGCGCTCGCGGCGGTGTTGCCGGTCGAAGCGCAGATGACCGCGGTCGCGCCCTCGCGGATCGCGGCGCTGACCGCGCACGTCATTCCGCGGTCCTTGAAGGAGCCCGTCGGGTTGAGGCCCTCGAGCTTGAGCCAGACGTCGGCGTGGACGAGTTCTGAGATATGGGGCGCATGAACGAGTGGCGTAAAGCCCTCGCCGAGCGAGACGACCGGATCGTCGGCGGCAAAGGGCAGGCGCTCGCGGTAGCGCTCGATGAGGCTCAAACGAACTGCTCCTCGATGACCCGGATCGCGCGCGGTGGGGAGCGCAGGAAGTCAAGCTGCCCGATCGCGCCGACGGCCGCGAAGAACCGCGACTCCAGCACCGGATGGACGACCATGACGAGGCGGGCGTTCTCCCCCAGGCCCTTCTGCACGACCGACTTGATCGACGCGCCGTGGTCGCCAAGCACCGTCGCGACCTGGGCGAGCACGCCGGGGCGGTCGGCGACCTCCATGTGGAGGTAGAACGAGGACTTGACGTCGTGGACGAGCTCGAGCGACTGCGTCGTCTCGGGCGTCGACGCCGGCGGGATCATCGCGCTGATGACGTCGCCGAGGACCGCGCTCGCGGTCTGCGGCCCACCGGCGCCGGGACCGGACATCGTGATCTCGGTTATCGCGTCGGACTCGACGGTCACGGCGTTGAACGGGCCGTGCACGCTGGCCAGCGGGTGGCCGGCATAGAGAAACGCGGGATGCACGCGCACGGCCAGCCCGCCGTTGATCCGCTCGGCGGTGCCGATCAGCTTCAAGCCGAGACCCAGCTCCTCGGCGTATGCCATGTCGTCGGCGGTGATCTGCTCGATGCCCTCGTAACTGACCTGGTCGAGGTGCACCGGCGTGTCGAAGGCCAGGCGCGCGAGGATCGCCATCTTGGCGGCGGCGTCCTTGCCGTTGACGTCCTCGGACGGGTCCGCCTCGGCGTAGCCGAGGCGCTGCGCGTCGGCCAGCGCCGCGTCGTACGTGCAGCCGGTGCGCGCCATCTCCGACAGGATGTAGTTCGTCGTCCCGTTGACGATCCCGTGCAGCCGATCGACGTGCGCAGCGGCAAGCGACTCCTGGAGCACCCGGATGACCGGCACGACACCGGCGACCGCCGCCTCGAAACGCAGCTGGACGTTGTGCTCGCGCGCCGTCGCCCACAGCTCCTCGCCGTGCTGGCTGAGCAGCTGCTTGTTCGCCGTCACGACGTGCTTGCCCGCGCGCATCGCGCGCAGCACGTAGTCGCGAGCGGGATCGAGGCCGCCCATGAGCTCGACCACGAGGTCACAGCCCGCGAGGATCTCCTCGAAGTCGCCGCGGCTGCGCGTCAGCACGCCGCTGATCTCGGGGCGCAGGCCGGTGGTCGCCGCGACCTGGTCGGCGCGGTCGGCGAGCAGCTCGCCGAACGCCGCACCCACGGTTCCATGGCCGAGCAGCCCGATGCGGAAGGGCGCGCTCATTCGACGTCGCGTGCCGCGAGGTCGTCGTAGGTCTCGCGCCGCACGACGACGCGCGCATCGCCCTGCGAGACGAAGACCACCGGCGGTCGGGGCACGCCGTTGTAGTTGTTCGCCATCGCGTGACCATAGGCGCCGGTCGCGGGGGTCACGATGACGTCGCCGACGCGCGGGTCGGCGAGCTCGACGTCGCGGACGATGACGTCGCCCGACTCGCAGTGCTTGCCCGCGACCTGAACGCGGGTTGCGCCGCCAAAGCGGTCGGCCACCTGCGCCTCGTAGACCGAGCCGTAGAGCATCGGGCGCAGGTTGTCGGACATACCGCCGTCGACCGCCACCCACGTCGAGACGTTGCGCTTGACGCTCTGCACCGTGTAGAGCGTCACGGTGCTGTTGGCGACAAGCGCGCGGCCGGGCTCGTCGAGGATCCGCTTGCCCGGTCCGAGGACCCGCTCCACCGTGTCGACCTTGGCCGCGACGTAGTCGGCGATCCGCGGCGGCTCCTGGTCGGCGGTGTACGCCACGCCGAGGCCGCCGCCGAGGTTGTAGACGGGGAACTCGCCCAGTGGCGCCACGGCTTCGATCGCCCGGCGAAACGGCTCGAGCTCGAGGATCTGCGAGCCGATGTGCATGTGCAGCCCGACGAGGTCGAGCTGATCGGAGCTCTCTAGGCGCGCGATCGCCGCAGGCGCGTCGGCCATCGAGACGCCGAACTTCGAGTCGGCCTGGCCCGTCGAGATCTTGTCGTGCGTGTCGCCCTTGACGCCGGGCGTCACGCGCAGCAGGACGCGCTGGGGCGCGGCGTTGCCGACGACGTGCTCCAGCCGCTCGATCTCGTCGGTGTTGTCGATCACGATGTGGCCGACGCCCGCCGTGCGCGCGGCTTCGAGCTCGGCGACCGACTTCGCGTTGCCGTGCATGTAGATCCGGGCGGGATCGAAGCCGCCGCGCAGCGCGAGCGCGAGCTCGCCCCCCGACGCGACGTCGCACGAGATCCCCTCCTCCGCGAGCACGCGGGAGACGGCGGTGCACGGAAACGCCTTGGAAGCGAACAGCACGTCGAAATCCTTCGTCCGCGCCCGGAACGCCTCGACGAAGGTCTGCGCCCGGGCGCGCAGGTCGTCCTCGACGACGATGTACGCCGGCGTGCCGAACTCGCGCGCGAGCTGCACCGCGTCGCAGCCGCCGAGCTGCAGGCGCCCGTCCTCGTCGAGACGGCTGCCGATCGGATAGGCCCGGGAGAGCTGGGTGCGGGTGGCCGCCATCGGATCGGAGAGTATGCGTTCGTATGGGCCGCAGCCGGGACATCAGGACCACCGCGCCGCCGACGCAAGGCGTGCACGACGGCCTGGCGTACGCGCTGTACGTCCCCGAGGCGCAGGCGCGCGGCGGCGTCGTGATCCTTCACGGCGCGGGCTCGACCGGGCACAGCCACGCCGACTTCGCACGCGTGTGCGCGGCGAGCGACCTCGCGGCCGTCGTGTTCGACCAGCGTGGCCATGGCGCGAGCGAGGGCGCGCTGGGTGCCCGAGCGCTCGAGGACGTCGCTCAGATGGCCGCGCTGCTGCCGGCCGGTCCGGTGTTCCTGCGCGGCTCGTCGATGGGCGGCTTCATCGCGCTCGCCGCGGCGTCACGTGTGGCGGCGCGAGCCGTGGTCGCGATCTGCCCGGCCGGCCGCGAGCTGCTGCTGGGCGGGCTGCGCCAGGGGCGATTTGACTTTCGCGCCGACGCGCCGGGGCTCGAAGCGCTGCTCGGGCAGGTCGACCTCGAGGCGGCGGCCCGCATGCTCGGCCCCGATCTGCTGCTCCTCCACGCAGAGGGCGACGAAGAGGTGCCGGTCGAGCACTCAGCGATGCTGCACGACGCGGCCGCCGGGAGCTGCCTGCTGCGTCTGCCCGGCGGACATCACCGCTCGCTGCAGCACGACCCGGAGCTTCAGGCCGAGGCCGTGCGGTTTCTGCTGCGGCGGATCTAGTGGCCCTGGCGCGGCACGCCAGCCGTCGCCTTCTGGCCGGGCGGCGTGTATCCCAACAGCGCGGCGATCGTGGCGCCGAGGTTCTGCAAAGTCATGGCGAGCACCTCGCCGGCGTTGATCACGGTCTTGCCGAGTGGCGGGCTGATCGGCGCGAGCGCGTTGCCGAGGTTGCTCGTCGTCGACTTCAGCGTCCGGCCGAGCGATCGCGTCGTCTTGTCGACCGTCCCGCCGACCTTCGCCGCCGGGGCATCGTTCGATGCCGCGGGCGCGGGCGCGGCGGAGCCGCTGGGCAGCCGCTCGGTGGTGCCGTCGGTCGGCGGAGCACCGCTGGCGACGCTGGCTGATTGCGCGATCCCGGCAGTCTGGCCGGCCGCCGGGCGGCGCGCGGGTGCACCCGATCCGGCGGCGCCTGCGGCGGCTGTCGACGTCGCGCCGGCGGAGCTCGTCCCGGCGTCGGGAACCACGAGCGGTGCGGGCGCGCGGGCTGAGCCGCCGCGCTGAGAACCCACCTCGGGCACACCGACCGCGAGGGCGGGCGCTTCGAGCGGCGGGGGGTTCGCCGGCCAGACGCTGAACGCGACGACGGCGGCGGCGAGCGCGAAGGTGGCGACGACGGCTCCCAGGACACATCCCGCGACGCCGATGCCGGAGAGGTACATGCGCCAGTGAGGGCTTTGCGAAACGGGCATGACGAAGAACCCGAAGCAGGGCATCGGCGGATGAGCTCCCCGACTTGAGCAGGTTGGCGCGTTGGCGCTCCTTTCTAGTTGAGAACCATTTTCGATAGTCTCGTCCGGGTGCGCTGGCTGACGGATCCGTTCACCTTCCCGTTCATGCAGCGCGCACTCATCGCGGTCGTCCTGCTCGCCATCGCCGGCGGGCTGCTCGGCGCCTGGGTTGTCCTGCGGCGACTGGCGTTCTTCGTCCACTCGGCGGGCAGCGCGACCTTCCCCGGGCTCGTCGTCGCCGGACCGTGGGGCGTCGCCCCGGCGCTCGCCGCGCTCGGTGCGGCGATCGGGTTCGCCGGGCTGCTGTCGCGGCTGACGCGCAGCACCGCGACGAGCTCGGACGCCGCCACGGGGCTGCTGCTCGCGGCCGCGCTCGCCCTGGGTGCCGTGCTGGCCAGCGACGTCTACCCCTCCGGCGCGGGCGTCGACAGCCTGCTGTTCGGGACACTGTTCGGGCTAAGCGACGGCGACCTGTGGCTGGCAGGCGGCATCGCCGTCGCCGCGACGATCGCCACCGCGGCGCTCGCGCGCACCTGGCTTGCCACCGGCTTTGACCCGTCGGCGGCGCCGGCGCTCGGCGTCCGGGCGGCGCGCGGCGACTGGCTGCTGCTCGCCCTGCTCGCGGGGACCGTCGTCGCGATGCTGCCGGCCGTGGGCGCGCTGCTCGTAAGCGCGCTGCTCGTGATCCCGGCGGCCACCGCACGCCTCGTGACCGGCACGCTCCCGGCGCTGCTGACGGCGTCCGTCCTGCTCGCGGTGGCCGAGGGCGTGGGCGGCCTGCTGCTCGCCTACCACGCCGACCTACCCCCCGGCCCCGCGATCGCGGTGATCGGCGGCGGGGTGTTCGCGCTCATGGCCTGCGTGGATGCGCTGCGCCGCCGACGTCCGCGGGTGGCGACGGCGGCATGAACCTCGTCGCGGTGCACGGCCTCTCGGCCTCCTACGGAGCGGCGCAGCCCGCACTGCGCGATGTGACGTTCGACGCGGCGGAGGGACAGGCGGTCGCGGTGCTCGGCCCCAACGGCGGCGGGAAGACGACGCTCTTCCGCGCCCTGCTCGGGGAGATTGTGGTGACCGGCAGCATCGCGATCGGAGGCGACGTCGCCTACGTGCCGCAGACCGAGCGCGCGCGGCTGGACTTCCCGGTCAGGGCCCTGGACGTCGCGCTCATGGGCGCCTACTCGCGCACGCCGTGGTATCGCCGGTTGCCCGGGTCCGAGCGGCGCCGCGGGCTGGACGCGCTGGCGCGCGTCGGCCTCGAGGACCACGCGCGCACGCGCTTCGGCGCGCTCTCGGGCGGCCAGCGCCAGCGCGTGCTCCTCGCCCGCGCGCTCGTGCAGGACGCGCGCGTCCTGCTGCTCGACGAGCCGTTCGCCGGCGTCGATCGCACGAGCGAAGCCGCGATCGTCGAGATGTTCGACGCCCTGCGCGCCGACGGCCGCGTCCTGCTCATCGCCACGCACGACATCGAGCAGGCGCGCCGCTGGGACCGCGTGCTGTGCCTCGCCGGCCGCCAGGTCGCCTACGGCGCGCCCGGCGAGACGCTGACGACGAGCGTGCTCGAGGCCACCTACGGCGGCGAGATCGTCGTACTCGAGGACGGCCGGCGCGCCGTCGCCGTCCAGCACCACGACCACGCGCACTGATGAGCGAGATCCTCCACTCCGGCCTGCTGCAGCGCGCGCTGCTGGAGGTCGTCGTGCTCGGCGCCGCGTGCGGCGCGCTCGGCGTGTGGTTGCTGCACCTGCGTCACGCGTACGCGGCCGAGTCGCTTGCGCACGCGATGCTGCCGGGGCTTGTGGTCGCGGCGCTCACGGGCGCGCCGCTCGTGCTCGGAGCGACCGGCGGCGTGATCGTCGCCGCAGCCCTGATCGCCTTCGCCGCGCGCGACACGCGGGTCGGCGCGGAGATCGCGGTCGCCGTCACGGTGACGACGGCGTTCGCGCTCGGGGCGGTCCTGGCGCTGTCGCCCGACGTGCCCGCGCGGCTGGGCGAGCTGCTGTTCGGCGACCTGCTCGGCGCCACGACCGGGGACATCGCGATCGCGTGCGGTCTAGCCGCGCTGATCGCGGCGGCGCTGGCGTTCGGCCACCGCGCGCTCGTGCTCGCGGTGTTCGATCCGGTGGCGTCCCGGTCGCTGGGCGTGCGCCCCGAGCGGGTGGAGCTCGCGCTGCTCGCGCTGCTCGCCGTAGCGGTCGTCGCAGCCGTGCAGGGCCTGGGCAACCTGCTCGTCTTCGCGCTGCTCATCGCCCCCGCGGCGGCCGGACTGCGGATCGGCCGGTCACCGCGGGGGCAGGTGATTCTTGGGGCCGTCGTCGGTGGTTCCGCGGGCGTGGTCGGCCTTGCGGCCAGCGCAGAGCTCGACATCGCGGCGGGGGCGTCGGTCGCGCTCGCGGCGGTGGCGATGTTCGTCTTGGCGCTCGCGGTGCGGCCCGGAGCGTCGGCGGGCGGGCCGCGGTCGGCGCTGGAGGCGCTCGGCGCGGGGCGGTAGGAGCTGGCCGCACCGTCACCTGCGCTTCCACGTGCCGGTGAGGGTGGAGTCGCGGTCGGCGCAGGGGTCGTCGACGGCTTTCAGGGTGAGCACATCGCCGGCGGTCGACCAGCTGTACGACGCGTTCTGCGGGATCTCGGGGCCGCAGAAGCTGCCGCGCTCCGGATGCAGGTAGCCATCGACGCGCAGCTTTCCGGCGCTCGACGAGATGTTCTGCGTGATCTCAAATGAGGATTCGGTGGCGAGGTTGACGAGGGCCGTCATCTGCGACGCGGTGATCGTCAGCCGGACCGATCCGGGCTCCGGTTCCTCCTGGTTGGGACCCGACTCGTCTCTGATCCGCGCGGTCCGCTCGATGTCGGCTCGGGTAACGGTGCGCTCGTAGGTGCCGGCGAGGCTGGGCGGGGCGGCGGCGGCTGCGGCCGCCGTCGTCTTCGTCTCGGTCGTGACAGCGGCGTCGTCATCCGAGCCGCAGCCCGCGAAGGCGAGGCTCGCGAGGGCCAGCGGCAGGATCGCGTGCTTCAGGTGTGACGTGGTCATCGTGGGCTCCTTGTCGGGGCGGTTGACATCGGCGGACAACCTGCACGCAGCCGCTACGAGCGCACTAATTTCTGGCTAACTTCACCAGCGTGAGCCAACGGCTCCACTTCCGGTTGCTCGGGCCACTCGAGGTCGTCGACGGCGATGAGCGCCTTCCGCTCGGCGGCCGCAAGCAGCGCGCGGTGCTCGCGATCCTGCTCCTGCACTCCAACGAGGTCGTCTCGGCGGAGCGGATCATCGACATGCTCTGGGGCGAGTCGCCCCCGGAGACCGCGGCGACGGCGCTACAGGGCTATGTCTCGCGGCTGCGCAAGGTGCTCGAGCCCGAGCGCGCGCCTGGCAGCGCGCCGCAACTGCTCGTCACCCAGGAACCCGGGTACGTGCTGCGCCTCGAGCCCGGGCAGCTCGATCTCGAGCGCTTCTCGGCGCTCCTGCGCACGGCGCGCGAGGCGCTGGCCGACCAACGCGGCGCAGAGGCCAGCCGGGCGCTCGAGGACGCGCTGAAGCTCTGGCGCGGCTCCCCGCTGGCGGACCTCGAGAACGAGCCCTTCGCGACGGCGGAGCAGGCCCGTCTGGACGAACTCAGGATCACCGCAATCGAGGAGCGATTCGAGGCCGAACTGACGCGCGGTCGCCACCACGATCTCATCGCCGAGATCGAGGACCACATCGCGCGCCGCCCGCTGCGCGAGCGGCCGCGGGGCCAGCTCATGCTCGCGCTCTACCGCGCCGGCCGGCAGGCCGAGGCGCTGCGCGCATACCAGAAGGCGCGCAGGACGCTCGTCGACGACGTGGGGATCGAGCCCGGCGCGGATCTGCGCGAGCTCGAGCGACGGATTCTTCAGCAGGACCCCGCGCTCGATCACGTCGTGCTCGTCCCCGACACGGCGCAGGCGCGCACGCCACCGGATCAGGCACCCGCGCCGCGCGGGCTGCCGCGTCGACGCCGTCGCTCTGCAGCGGCCATCGCGCTCGCGCTGGTCGCCGTCGGAGGGCTCGCCGCGGTACTGGTGGTCGGCGGCGGCGACGCCGACCCGCCCGCGACGGCGGCCGTCCGTGAAGGCTCGGTCGTCTCCATCGACCCAGACACCAACCGGGTGAAGGAGACGGTCGTCCTCGGGGGCACCCCGACGAGCGTCTCCGTCGGCGAGGGCGGCGTCTGGGTGCTCAACGCCGACCGCCAGTCCGTCTCGCGCGTCGACCCGCGGACGCGCGTGGCCCGTACCTTCGGGACGGGCAGCGTTCCCACCGACCTGGGCGCTGGAGCCGGAGCGCTGTGGGTGGCCAACGGCGAGAAGACCGACGCGCAGTTCGTCGGCCCGGTCGCGACGACCCTGTCGAGTCTCGATCCCGACTCGAGCGCCATCCGGACGACCGTGCAGCTGCCGCGCGCCGAGGGACGGACGTCCAACGCCAACGCGAACCACATCGCAGTCGGGGCGGGCGCGGTGTGGGTCGTGAACGCCGACTTCAGCGTCTCGCGCGTCGAGCCACGCAACGGCCAGATCACCGCGAAGACGCGGAACGATTCCGCCGTCGCGATCGCCGCAGGAGACGAAGGGATATGGGCCCTCAACGACGACGACTCGCTCACGCGCGTCGACCGGAGCACGCGCCCGAGACGGGTGGGGCTGGCGACGAACGGCCTGAGCGCGATCGCCGTCGGAGCGGGCGCGGTGTGGGCGACTGCGCCCTACGACGGCATCCTGTGGCGCGTCGATCCGGCGCCGCGCATCGTGCAGCGCACGATCCCGGTGGGCGTCGGCGCGAGTTCCGTCACCGTCGGCGGCGGTGCCGTCTGGGTCGTGAACGCCCTGCGCGGAACCGTCTCACGCGTCGATCCGTCGAGTAATCGCGTCGTGGCGACGATCAAGCTCGGCGGCACGCCGCGCAACGCGGCGTTCGGAGAGGGCAGGCTTTGGGTGACCGTCGCCGGCGACGGCGCCGTCCCGCCGGCCAGCGGTGCCGCCGCGGACGGCGACGCGCTCCCCGGCGATACGTGCGGTCCCGTGTTCGCCGGCGGCAAGGGCAAGCCCGATCGGCTGATCGTCTCCGATATGCCGCTGCGCGGCGGGTCGGGCCTCCCGACCCGGCAGATGAGCCAGGCGATCGCGTTCATCCTGCGCCAGCGCAACTTCCGGGCGGGATCGCTCAGCATTGGCTACCAGTCCTGCGACGACTCGACGGCGCAGACCGGGATCTTCGATGCCGCCAAGTGCGCGACCAACGCCAAGATCTACGCGGCGCGGCGGGCGGTGATCGGCATTGTCGGCCCGTTCAACTCGGGCTGCGCGGTCGAGCAGATCGCGATCGCGGGCCGCGCCCCCGGCGGTCCGTTGGCCATGCTGTCACCGACGAACAGCGCTGTTTGGCTCACGCGCAGCTCGTTCGACGCTCCGGAGGGCGGGCTGCGGGCGCTGTATCCGACCGGCCGGCGCAACTACGCGCGGCTGCTGCCGACGGAGGCCGCGCAGGGCGCGGCGGCGGCGATGCTCTTGCGGCGGCGCGGGGCGCGCCGCGCCGTCGTGCTCAGCGACGGCGGCTACGGCGAGGCCATGACGTATTACTTCCGGCGCGCCGCCAGTCGGCTCGGGCTCGACGTCGTGCGGTCGCGACGCTGGAGCCCGCGCGCGCGCAGCTACGCGCGCCAGGCGGCGGACACCGCCCGCGCGCAGCCCGATGCTGTGTACCTCGGCGGGCTGCTCGACACAAACGGCGGGGCGCTCATCAAGGCGCTTCGCGCGCGGTTGTCGCAGGACGTGGAGATCGTCTCGGGCGACGGGTTCCTGCCGATCTCGGCCCTGTTCCGGGCGATCGGCTCCGACGCGAGAGGCGTACTCGTGAGCCTCGCCGGCCTGCCTCCCGAGCAGCTCGGGCCCGAGGGCCGCAACTTCGTTCGGGACTTCGCAGCCACTCAGCCGGATGGCACGGTGCACCGGGCCAGCGTGTACGCGGCGGCGGCCACGGCGACGATGCTCGACGCGATCGCGGCGTCGGACGGGTCACGGTCATCGGTCACGCGCGAGCTCTTGGCCGTGCGCCCGCGGCGCGGCATCATCGGCGGGTTCTCGCTGGACGCAAACGGCGACATCACGCCGAGCCCGATCACGATCGTGCGGGCGCGCCGCGGCGGCGGGATCGATGTCGTCGAGTCGATCGACGGTGCGTCGGTCGAAGCCGTGATCCGGCCGCCCGCGAAGCTCAGCCGCTGACCGGCGAGGCGGAGCTGGCGACCGCGAGCTCACCGAAGTCGCGCCGCCACCCGCCCGACCGCGCCGCCCGCACGAGCCACACGACCCCCGCCAGGAGCATCACGAGCGCGAACAGCTGGGCCTCGGTCAGCCCCGCGACGACCGGCTCGTTGCGCCGCACGAACTCCACGAGCAGCCGCTCGCCGCCGGCGAGGACCAGATACCAGGCGAACAGCACGCCCGGCCGGAACGCGTCGCGCAGCCGCCACAGCGCCCATGCCCCGATCGCCATCGTGAGGGTCTCGTAGATCGGCGTCGGGTGGACGACCTCGGTCGTCGGGACGACGCCGTCGGGATACGCCATGCCCCACGGCAGATCCGTGGGCTTGCCGTAGTCGCCGTCGCCGGAGATCTGACAGCCGACGCGCCCGACCGCATAGCCCATGGCCAGCGCCGGCGCACAGAGATCGAGCAGGTCGATGTTGAACATGCCCTTGCGATAGGCCCACAGCAGGACGCCGGCCGCGCCGCCGAGCGCGCCGCCGTACCAGACGAGGCCCGAGCCGCCGAAGACGTTGCCGACGAAGTCGTCGCCGACCTCGCTCGGGTGGCCAAGCACCCAGTACAGCCGTGCGCCGACGAGGCCGCCGATGAGCGCCGCGAAGACCATCTCGTATGCCCAGTCGGGCGGCTTGCCGAGCTCCTTCAGGCGGCGCGCGACCATGGCCCCCGAGACGACGAAGGCGAGCCCGAAACAGATCCCGAAGGTCTTCAGGGACAGGCCGAAGAGATCGATCTCGGGCTGCATCGGGCGCCAACGCTAGTGCACGCGGGGCGCTCGCCTGCCGCTGGCGCTACAGGTAATTCAACGGCTGGACGGGCGAGCCGTTCACGCGCGCCTCGAAGTGCAGGTGGGCGCCGAAGGAGTGCCCGGTGTTGCCGACGTAGCCGATGACCTGGCCCTGACTGACGCTCGCGCCCATCTGGGTACCGAAGCGCGACTGGTGGGCGTAGCAGGACGCGAGCGAGCCCGTGTGCTGGATGCACGTGTAGTTGCCGTAGCCACCCGAGGAACCGGTCCCCTGCATGAGGACGACCTTGCCGTTGGCGGCGGCGCGGATCGGCGTCCCGGACGCCGCGGCGATGTCGATGCCCGCATGCATGTGTCCGGGCCGCGCCTCCCCGAAGGCGCCGGTGATCGAGCCGTTGACCGGCCAGATCCACGGCCCGTTGCCACCCTTGATGTCGCCGGGCGGGATCTGGCCGAGCCGGCGCGCGATCTTCGCCGACGCCGACTCGAGGTCGTCGACGTGCTGCTCGAGGTTCTTGCGATCCGCGCGGATGCCGTTCAGCAGGCTGGCGCGTCCTGAGCGCAGGCCGTCGAGCTTGTTCTTCACGCCGGCGACCTCGTCACGGCGCTTCTGGATCGTCTCGGTGACCGCCTGCTGGCGGCGCTCGAGCCGGTCGAGCCTGTCCTCGCTGCGCACCGCCTCGGCCTTGGCGACGCGCACGATCTTGATCACGCGCCGGTCCTGGTCGGAGATGCGCTTGATGAACTCCGCGCGCTCGAGCAGGTCGGCGAACCCGTCGGAGTTGAGGATCACGGTGATGAGGTCCGGCTCGCCGGACTTGTAGATCTCGACAACGCGCCGCGTGAGCAGCATGCGCGCCTTGGCGAGGCGGTTGCGCAGGCGCACGATGCGCGCGCGCTCCTTGCGCAGATCGGTTCGCAACGTCTCGAGCTCCGTGCGCTTGGCAGTCAGCTCGGTCTCGATCGGCGTCAGCCGGTCGGCGAGACGGTTGATGCGCCGCGAGTAGCGCGTGATCTGCGTCGTCAGGACGCGTTCGCGGGTCCGCTTGGCGCCGATCTTCGCGCGCGTCGAGCCGATCCGCGACTGCAGCTTGTCTAGCTCTGACTGCGAGGCGGACTGCCCGCTGGACACCATCGGCAGCACGGCCCACAGCGCCAGCGGCACCAGGACGCCGGCCAGAAGGACGCGAAAACGCATATGCGGTCGCGCAGTCTAGGTTCGCCGCGCGGGTGCGGCCAAACCGCGGCCATGGGTTATGGAGCCTTGCGAGCGACCTTGCGGTGACCCAACCGGCCGACCCAGACCACCGCGTTTGCCAGAATGGTGTCCATGGCTGTGACGAAGACCTCATTTGAGCGCGATTCCGGGCTCCAGGCACGGATGCTTCTGACGATGTTCCTGCTCGGCCTGCTGTACGTCGCGCTCGTCGGCGCGCTGTTCGCCGCGGGCGCGCAGGGCGTGCTGATCCTGCTGATCGCGGGCGGGCTGTTCTTCTTTCAGCTGTTCGCGTCGGACAAGCTCGCGCTGCGCGCGATGGGCGCCCGCGAGGTCACGCCCGCCGAGGCGCCGGAGCTGCACGCAATGATCGAGCGGCTGTGCATCCAGGCCGACCTGCCCAAGCCGAAGGTCGCGGTCGCCCAGACCGACATGCCCAACGCGTTCGCCCTCGGCCGCTCGAAGAAGACCGCGACGGTCTGCGCGACGACCGGGATCATGAACACGCTGACGCCGTCTGAGCTGGAAGGCGTCATGGCCCACGAGCTCTCGCACGTCAAGAACGGCGACGTGATGATCATGACCATCGCGTCCTTCTTCGCGTCGATCGCGTCGATGGTCGTGCAGTTCGGCTTCTTCTTCGGCGGCGGACACGGCGACGACGACAGCCCGTCGTTCCTCATCCTGTTTCTCGTCTCGATCGCCGTCTACATCATCTCGTTCTTCCTCATGATGGCCCTGTCGCGCTACCGCGAGTTCGTCGCCGATCGCGGCGCCGCGCTGATGACCGGCCGGCCGAGCGCGCTCGCCTCGGCGCTGCAGAAGATCGCCTCCGGCATGCACAAGCTGCCCGAGAAGGACCTGCGCGCCTCAAGCGAGCTGCAGGCGTTCTTCATCTTCCCGGCCGGCGCGAAGAACTCGCTCATGGGCCTGTTCTCGACGCACCCGCCGATGGAGAAGCGCATCGAGGCGCTCGCTCGCATCGAGTCTCAGCTCCAGCAGGGCACGCTCGCCGCCGCGTAGCGATCGCATGGGCTTCCTCGACGCGATCCTCGGGGGCAAGAAGAAGCTCAAGGGCCCGGCACCCGATCGTCTCTTCGCCCTCTCGACGGCGTACGTCACGCTCGACACCGGGCACGGCATCAAGAGCACCGGCGTCGGGGCGATCATGTTCCAGCCACTCGCCACGGCGGACTTCGACTCGATCGTCACCGAGATGGAGGAGCTCCTGACGGGCACCGGCGAGGACACGGGCACGACGATCGAGACGAGCGAGGACGAGCACGGCTACCGCTGGATGATCCTGCGCGACGACGACCTCGAGGATCTCGTCGTCGGCATCAACGCCGTCAGCGACGCCCTCGCCGTCGGCGGCTACGGCGACCGGGTGCTCGCCGCGGTCTTCTCCTTCGAGGACAACAAGGGCCGCCCCGTCTACTTCATCTACAACTACAAGCGCGGCTACTGGTATCCGTTCGTGCCCGCCAGCCCGACGAAGAAGGAACGCGAAGGCGAACGCGAGCTGCAGATCAAGGCGATGATCGGCCACGAGCTGCCGATCGAGCCTGAGCTCGAGCGCTGGTTCCCGCTGTGGGGCATCCCCATCTAAGTAAGTAACGTCGCCGGAAGGTCGCCGGTTACCGGACGGCGAAACCGGCAAATCGGTCGCCGGTTCCGGCGACCGGACGGCGAAACCGTTATGCCGGGAACACCGTCGCCGTGGTGTCGGCATACCGCGCCTGCCACCACTCCGTCCAGCTGTGGCGCACGCGCTGGAACTCGTCGTCACCGAGGCCGTAGCTCGTGATGAGCGCGGTCGCGCCGCCGTTCGGCGCCTGCACCTCGGCCGGCAGCTCGGCCGCGACGAGCAGGCCGGTCCCGCCACCGACGGTGATCGCCGTCTGGCGGGCGCTGCGCGCCCACAGCTGACCGGTGAGCGACACGTCGCCGTCTGCGCCGCGCACCTCGTAGTCGTCGCCCTCGGCCGCCTGCGACAGATCGGCCAGGCCGAGCGATGCCATGACGGTCCGCGCGTCCGCCGACGGCGCCGCGCCGGTGAGGTACAGCGTCCGGCGGTTCTCGCCGGGGTGGCGCTCCACGGCGAAGCGCAGCTGCGCGATGAACGTCGTCCAGCCCTCGTGCATCCCGTCGTAGGCGTCGCCCGCGGCGGGTGCGCCGTATAGGCGCAGGACCGTTTCGCTCTCACCGCGCGGCTCGAGCTCGAAGCGATCGGGGATGTCGTCGAAGCCGAGGGTCCGCGCCGCGTCGTCGGCCACGGCGTGCGTGATGAAGATGTCGTCGATCTCCTCGGCGAGACCCTCGGCATCCCAGCCGAACCAGCGATGCAGCTCGTCGGGGTCGCGCAGCGCCCTCCACAGCCGATCCGCCGGAGCGGAGACGCAAACCTCTATGCGGACCTGTTCGGTCGAGGTGCTCAGTCCGTGTACCGGGTCAGTCGGGGATGAGGCCGTCGCCCGTGAAGTCGGTCGCCGCCTCCACGAACGTGATGTCAGCGGGCGGGACGATGACGTCCGACGCTTCGAGCTCTTCGTCGCCCAAATGCTTGCCCTCGGTGCGGATGAGTTCGAGCATCGACTCGAACGCGACGTGGAAGGCGTCCTCGTCGTCGCCCTCGACCGCCGCGACGGCGTCGTTGTCGAGGGCGTTGACGCGCTGCACCGCCTCCTCCTCGAGCCGGTACTGCCCCTCCCCCATGATCCGGACGATCATGCGGGCTTCTCTTCGCCGGACTCCAGCTCGGCCGGCGCCGGCGCCGGCGCGCCCGTGCCGAGCTCGGCCCTGAGCTGCGCGAGCTCGTCGTCGACGGCGCCACCGGCGCCGAGCTCGGCGAGCTGGCGGTCGATGTCGTCGCTGCCGGAGCCGAGCTGCGTCAGGTCCTCGAACGTACCGGCCGCTTCGAGCTCTTCGACCGCGGACGCACGCGCCCGCATGTCCTCGGTCTTGTCAACCGCGCGCTGCATCGCAAGGCCGACGTCGGCCATCTCCTCGCCCACGCCCGTGGCGGCTTCGGAGATGCGCACCTGCGCCTCGGCCGCGGAGTACTGCGCCTTGATGACCTCCTTCTTGGTCCGGAAGGCCTCGATCTTGCTGCGCAGCCGCTTCTCGGACTCGGTGAGCTTCTCCTGCTGGGCCTGAAGCTCGGCGACCTGCTGGTCGAGGCCCTGCAGCTCGGTCTGCGCGAGCTGCTTGCGCTCGAGCGCCGTGCGGGCGAGCTCCTCGTTGCCAGCGGCGAGCGCCTGGCGAGCCTGGGTGTCGAGCTTGACGACCGACTGCTCGAGCTTCTGGGCCTGCATCCCCAGCCGCTTCTTGGCCGTGACGACGTCCGCGATCCCCTTCTTGACGTTCTGCAACGACTCGAGCTGCTTCTGGTAGCTGTAGTCCAGCGTCTCGCCCGGATCCTCGGCCTTGTCCAGCAGTCTCGAGATCTTCGATTTGATGACGGTGGACATCCGCCCGGCCATGCCGGCCATCGCGCCTCCTCGTGAAGTTTGGTCCCGCAGTGGTCAATTCAAGCACGCGAGCGTCTGCGCCAGATCCGCACGGCGCCGAACCCCGCCAGCAGGGCGATCGCGGCGACGATCGCGTAGACGAACCACGGATGCGGCGGCGGCCCGGCCGAGCACGAGCGCGCGCCGGCGTGGTAGGCGGCGGGGCGATCCCAGCGCCCGTCCGCCTGAAAGCGCGGCCCGAACGGACTGGAGCTCTCCGACGGGATCCACCAGCGCACGCGGCTCGCGCCCCATTGCATCGCTGAGCTGACCCAGGCGGGCCGGGAGTCGGTGATAACCGTCACGGGCGGGCGCAGGCGGGCGCCGTCGCCGCGCACGTCGTCGTTGGGGTCCGGCCACGGCCGGTCGGCCCGGCCGCGCCGGGCGTACGTGGCGTGCGAGCCGTGCGCGACGTATCCCACCGGGGCATCGCCGCGGCGCTCGGTGTCCTCCCACTTGCAGCCCTGACGCCAGTGGTGCTGGGCGAACGTCACGACCTCCGGGCGGCCGGCGCGGCCGAGGCCGACCTGGAGCATCTCCCAGTCGCCCTCGTGGCGGCCGGCGCGCACGATCCCGCGATCCTGCGGGTTGTCGGGATAGAAGAGCCAGTACTGCAGCCAGGTCCGGCCGCCGTCGGCGGCGGCGTGGCCGTAGACGCGCGGCGGCGCTGCCTGCGCCCGCGCGCCGCGCGCGCCGGCGAGGAATCGGTCGACGGAGACCGGCCCGCCCGGCTCACGCCGGTCGAGCACGAGAACCGGCGCGTGGCGGCGCAGCAGCTCGGCCTGCCCAGCACGCTCGTTCGGCGTCTCGGAGGAGCCGCCGGCGAGTGCCAGCACGACGGCGCCGAGGGCGAAGTGGTCCACCAAAGTGACTATCGCTCACGCGGTGGTCCCCGCGCGGAGCGCCGCGACCAAGCCGGTATCCAGGCTAAGGTGCCTCGCGATGCCGCGCCCCTGGCTTGTCGTCGTCGTGCTCGTCGCCGCCCTCGCGGCGACCGGATGCGGGCGCGAGGACACCGTCGGCGACGGCGGCGGCGACACCCCAGCGGTGCTGACGCCGCAGCGCCAGACGTTCGAGAACCACGGTTTCCCGGAGTTCGCGACGAAGAACACGACGCGCGTCGCGGGCGCAAACGCGACGCAGACGGCGGCGGCCGTCGCGCGAGCGGTCTACCCCGACGCGCAGCACCGGCCGAGCGCCGTCACGCTCGTCGACACGGGCGACTGGCGCGTCGCCGTCGCCGCCGCGGCGCTGACCGCCGCGCCGATCGGCGCTCCCGTCCTCTTCAGCGACGGCAGCGACCTGCCCGGCGTCACGAGCGACATGATCGACACGCTCAACCCCAGCGGCAGCAAGGCGGCCGGCAACGCGCAGGTCATCCGCGTCGGCAACGTCGGCAAGCCATCCGGCCGCAGGTCGACCGACCTCACGGGCGCGACGCCGCTCGCGCTGACGCGGTCGATCGCCGGGCTCATCATCGCGGCGAAGTCGCGCACGGCGCCGTCGGTGATCGTCACATCCGCCGAGGACTCGTCGATCGCCGCGCCCGCGGCGGCGTACGCCGCGAAGTCCGGCACGCCGATCCTGTTCGTCAACCGCGACGACATCCCGCCCGAGACGCGGGCCGCGCTCGCCGCGCTGGCACGGCCGCGCATCTACCTGCTCGGACCCTCCAAGGCGATCTCGCCGAAGGTCACGCGCCAGCTGCGGCGCCTGGGCCGCGTGCAGCGCTTCGGTGACCAGGAGCCGGTGGAGAACGCGGTCGCGGTCGCCCGTTTCCGCGAGGGGAGCTTCGGCTGGGGGATCGTCGATCCCGGCCACGGGCTCGTGTTCGCGCGCGCCGACCGGCCGCTGGATGCGGTCGCCGCGTCGGCGCTCTCCACGGCAGGCACGTTCGGCCCGCTGCTGCTGCTCGACGACCCCGACAGCCTGCCGGTGGCGCTCCAGCGATACCTCCTGGACATCCAGCCCGGCTACGACGAGGACCCCACGCGCGGCGTTTACAATCACGGCTGGATCATCGGAGACCGCAACGCGATCACGATCGCGGCGCAGACCGAGCTCGACGCCCTGCTGGAGATCGTGCCGGTGCGCACGCCCGACGCGCCACCCGACCAATCGGTGCCCGACGCGCCGACCACCACGAACCCGACTCCGGACACGAAGACGACCACCACGCCGGACACGAAGACCCAGACGACGACGCAGCGCCCCTGATATGAGCCAAGCCGAGCATCCCGACCGCACGCGCACCGACCATCAGGTCACCGTCGACGACGTGCGCCAGATCGTCGCGGCGGCCACCCCGCACTTCGCGCTCCAGCTGCGCAACCGCGTCGCCAAGCTCATCCGGCCGCTGCCGGCCGGGCACGCCGTCCGCGTCGAGGGCGAGCGCGCGATCGAGCTGCTGACGGTGCTCGGGGCCAGCGGCGAGGTCCGCGGCGGGCACGCGCCCGAGCCGGACATGCCCTACCTGCCGTCGGTCGGCCACGACGCCACCCCGCTTCCCGCCGAGTAACAGTGGGTCTTGAGGTGACGTCGTCCAACGTGGCGTCAAGACCCACTGATGAGTGAGCTCGAGGCGCGCCCGGAGGGGATCGCCGGTAGCTCGCTGCCCGGCCCGTTCAGCGTCGGGCGCTATGCGGCGGACCTGCGCGAGTACCTGCGTGCCCGGGCGCGGGTGCAGCTCTTCGGCGAGGTGTGGAACCTGCGCACGAGCCGCACGAAGCTGTACTTCGAGCTGCGCGACGCCGCCGGCGCGCTGCCGTGCTCGATGTGGCGCAACGACTTCGAGAAGCTGCGCCTCGGCGAGGACGCGCTCGTCGACGGCGCGCAGGTCGTCATCGGTGGGGGGCTGGACTACTACACCGGCAGCAAGACGTCGTCGCCGTCGTTCTCCTTCGCGGTCTCCGCGCTGCGGATCGCCGGCGAGGGCGACCTGCTCGCGCAGCTGCACCGGCTGCGCACGGCGCTCGATGCCGAGGGGCTCTTCGAGCCCCAGAAGCGGCTGCTGCGCCCGGCGCTGCCGCGCACGATCGGCGTTGTGACCGGCGAGGGCGGCAAGGCCCGCGACGACGTGCTCGCGGGCCTGCGCCGGCGCGGGTGGTCGGGCCGCGTCGTGTGGGGCTTCGCGCCGGTGCAGGACCGTCACGCGGCGCCGCGGATCGCGACGGCGCTGCGTGACCTCGCGGGGACCGGCGAGGTGCAGGTCATCATCGTCGCGCGCGGCGGCGGGTCGCTGGCCGACCTGTTCTGCTTCTGCGACGAGACGCTGTGCCGCACGGTGGCACTGCTCGGCGTGCCGGTCATCGCCTCCGTCGGACACCACACCGACCGCACGCTCATCGACGACGTCGCCGCGCTGAGCTGCTCGACGCCGACGCATGCGGCGGAGTCCGCCGTGCCGGTGCACTGCCACGAGGCGCGCGCGGAGGTCCTGAAGTGCGTGCGCCGGCTCAGCGTGCACGCGCGCCGCGCTGTGCTGCATCGCGCGCAGACGCTCGTTCGTTTGTCGCGAGCACCCGGCGAGCACGTGGCGAGCGAGCGCCGCCGGCTGCACCAGCGCCTGCGCGAGATGCGCGCCGCGGGCCGGCGGCGCGTCGAGGACGAGCGCAAGCGGATCGGCCGCCGCGCGCTCGTCATCGACCGCCGCGTGCAGGCCGAGCTGCTCGACGCGCGCCGCGCCTCCGGGGTGCAGGCGCTGGCGATGGCGCTCGCCGCGCACGACCCGGACCGCGCGCTGGAGCGCGGCTACGCCCTGGTGTCCGACGTCGACGGCGAGGTCGTCACGAGCGCCGCCGCCGCCCGCGCGGCGGGCGACGTCAAGCTGCGCTTCAGCGACGCCGCCGTGGATGCGACGATCACGGGCGACCCGCGATGACCGAGCCTGAGCAGCCGCTCACCTACGAAGCCGCCACCGCGCGACTTGAGGACATCATCAAGCGCCTGGATTCCGGCGAGGCGGGCCTGCGCGAGACGCTCGAGCTGTGCCGCGAGGGCCGCACGCTCGTGGAGCTGTGCGCGTCCGAGCTCGAGGCGGTCGGCGCCGGCTTGGAGGAGCTGCGACTCGAGGATCTCGTGGCGCGGCTGGAGGCGGGGACCGGCACGGGATAGCGCGCGGAGATGCCCACGATCAATGGCCTGCTGAAGCCCTACGTCGATGCGTCGGCTATGCACCGGGTGCCATGCGTAGGGCCGGAGCGGCGCTTGGACCGTCGGAGTCCCGACCCGTCCGAGAGCGATCGAGCCAGTCGACGAACAGGGAGCCGAACAGTTCGGGCCGTTCGTGCATGGCCGCGTGGCCTGCGTTCTCGATCACGGCGAGGGTCGAGTGCGGGTAGCGCTCGAGCAGGTCGCCGGCGCTGAGGTACCCGGCGATGGCGTCGCGCCGTCCCGCCACGATCAACGTCGCAGCCGGGAAGCTGTCGGACCCCACGTCGATTTTCCATCCGGCGAAGATGCGCCCCAGCGCCGCCTCGTCGACGAGCGTCGTGCCCGGCACGACGTGCTCGCGGTAGCGCCGCGCGGTCGCTCGTGTACGCACGACGAAGTACTCGTCGAACCCCACCCGCTGCCCAGGTTCGAGTTCGTCGTACGCGTCGACCTCGCTTCGAACGACGCTCGGTTCGGGCACGTCTCGCGAGCGCTCACCGATTGGGCACAGCAACGCCAGGCCGAGCACCCTGTCCTGTCGCCGTGCGGCCACGCCGCGAGCCACGTAGGCGCCGTAGGAGTGCCCGACCAGCAGCACGGGCCCATCGACCAGGTCATCGATGAAGTCGCCGAGCAGCGTCACCACGTCGTCGTTGCGGCTCAGGCCGTCGCTCCCCGTGCGACCCATCCCCGGCAGATCCGGATAGATCCGCCGGTAGCCGTCGCCGGGGACGACAGCCTCGATCGCCGCTTCGATCTCGCGATGATCGACACCGGCGCCGTGCAGCGCAACCAGCGGCACCCCGTTGCCGTGCTCGACGTAGTGGACCACGACATCATGGACCCGGCGCTCCATATCGAGACCGTACTGATCGTTTGCCGGCGACTCAGACCGCGACGACAAGAGCCGGTCGGGGATTCCCCGCGGCGAACGCTGACCCGTCCGCACCCCCGGATGCGCGAGACGCGCGCTCGTCACGCCGCGGATCCGCCGCCTAGTGGGCTAGCCCCTGGCCATGCTCTGGCGCAGCACCTCATACGCAGGCCGCGCCTTGCCACCATCCGGCCCGATCAGCCCCGCGTCGAAGCGATCGGTGCGCTTGGAGCCGGTCCAGTTGTAGATGTAGATGCGCTTGACGCGCTCCTCGCGCTGAGCGAGGTCCAGCGCGAACCGCACCGCCCGGGCGGCGCGCCGCTCGTCGTAGGGGAACGCCTTGCCGAACTTCACGATGCCGCCGGTCTCGGTCAGCCAGACGTCGCCCTGGACGGCTCCCAGCAGGTCGCGCAGGCCCGTCGACCGGAAGCGGTTGGCGTCGGCGTAGTTGTGCAGTCCCCAGATCCGCGGTGTGCCGTCGAGATGGCGCCGGTAGCGCTCGACGTAGCGGACCATGCCGGCCTGGTCGAGCACGTCGCCGGCGAGCACGGTGCAGCCGTCGCAGTCAGCCTGGACGACGTTGTAGTACTCCGCCGCGCGCTGCGGCGCGTCCGCCGTCGGCTGGCTGACGTGGTTGATCTCGTTCCACGGCGCGTAGACGCGCACCTGCGGGTAGCGCTGGCGGAACGCGCGGAAGGCGTCGCGGAACTCCGCGGCGCTCGGCAGCTTCTTCGGGTTGACGCGTGAGTGGCCGAACGTGATGAACGGCTCGACGCCGGCGGCTCGCGTGCCGGCGAGCCAGGCGTCGGCGAGCTGGCGCTCGAAGGGCACGGCGACGGCGTCGTAGGCGATGACGAGGCGCGCGTGCTTCACGCCGAGCGGGCGGAAGCGCGGATCGCCGAACATCGCCCATTGCTGCTCGCCGATGCCGACGACGAGCTCCGAGCCCGTCGTCGGTTCCCTGTCTGCGTCATCGTCTGTACCGCCGCAGGCGCCGAGCGCCAGCGCGACGACGAGCGCGGCGAGCCCGGCGCACCAGTGGCTGCGGATCCTCATGCCAGCAGTCTCCTACCCAGCGGCGAGGCGCTCACGCCGTGCACGACGATCGAGGCGACGACGCAGGCGGCGACGGTCCAGAACACCGTCGCCGCCTCGTCCGCCGAGATGACGCCGAACCCGAGTGCCACGGCGACGTAGTACAGCGATCCGATCCCGCGCACGCCGAACCAACCGATGAACGCGCGCTCGCGCAATGGCATCGACGCGCCGGTGAACGCGATCAGCGTGGCGAGTGGGCGGATGACGAACAGCAGCGCCGGCACGAGCAACCAGCCCTCCACGCCGGCCTCCCGCAGGCCGCCGACCGTGACGATCGACCCCAGCAGCAGGATCAGCGCAAGCTCGGCGAACTTCTCGACGACCTCGGCCCCGTCGTGCACGCGACGGTTGATCTCGTGCCCGTGCTCGTAGCGCCGGAACGTAAGCCCGGCGGCAAACACGGCGAGGAACCCGTAGCCGCCCGCGACCTCCACGACGCCGTACACGAGCAGCACCGCCCCGACGGCGACCCAGCCGTCGAGCGTGTCGGTGAGCAGGTCGCGATCGCGCAGCCGGACGATGCTCGCGGCGATGAGGTAGCCGCCCGCCGCGCCGAGCAGGATGCCGGCGGCGATCGCGTACGCGACGTCCGCCGCGAGCCATTGCAAGAGCCAGCCGCTGCCGCCCTCGGCCGCGACGTACGCACCGAACAGCACGATCGGGAACGCGAGGCCGTCGTTGAGGCCCGCTTCGGCGGTCAGGGCGAAGTGCGGGTCGCTCTCGTCCTCGTCGCCGGGCGGACCCACGCCGACGTCACCGGCGAGCACCGGGTCGGTCGGCGCGAGGATGGCCCCGAGAAGGATCGCCGCCCCGAGCGACAGGCCCATGACCACCGTGCCGAACAGCGCGATGGCGGCGATCGTCAGCGGCATCACGATCGCGAGCAGCCGCACGACCGCGCCCCACGCGCTCAGGTCCAGCGCGCGATCGAGCTTCAGGCCGGTGCCGAACAGCGCGACGATCACGGCGAACTCCGCGAGGTGTGAGATCAGCTGCGCATCGGCGAACGGGTCGATCCAGCGCACGTCGAGCAGGTCGATGACCGTGGCCGCGGCGACACCGAGCCCGAGGTAGATGAGGCTTGCCGAGAACGCGCGCTCGTGCTGGTGTGACAGCGCGCCGACGGCCGCGAACACGGCGAGGCCCGCGAACGCCAGCGCGATCGCGTAGGGGTCCGCAAACGAGAAGCCGCGCTCGGCGACGCTGAGAGGCACCTCCGACAGGTGCCCCGCTAGGGTCAGAAGCATGAGCACTACCTACGACGTCGTGGCCGATTTTCCCGTCGCGATCGACGATTACGAACTCGAAGGACTCAGCGAGAGCGTCTCCAGCGACTTCGAGCGCAAGAGCACGGTGATCCGCCTGCGAGGCGGCGGTGAGGAGGGCGTCGGCGAGGACGTCATCTACGACGCCGTCGATCACGAGATCGCTCAGAAGGCCGGCCCGGTGCTGGCGCTCGCGGGCGACTGGACGATTCGCTCGTTCTCCGAGCACCTCGCGTCGCTGGATCTCTTCGCAGAGCCGCCCCAGCGCGAGGTCTCCCCGCTGTATCGCACGTGGGCGTACGAGTCGGCCGCGCTCGACCTCGCGCTGCGCCAGGCCGGCACGCCGCTGCACGAGGTGCTCGGACGCGAGCCGCGCCCCGTGACGTTCGTCGTCTCGCTGCGCCTCGGCGAGCCGCCGACGCTCGAGCCGATCACGCGCCGTCTCGAGCGCTACCCGACGCTGCGCTTCAAGCTCGATCCGACCGTGTCCTGGGACGAGGCACTGATCGCCGGTCTCGTCGCGACCGGCGCGGTGGACTCGGTCGACTTCAAGGGCCTCTACGAGGGCACGATCGTCGATCAGCCCGCCGACCCCGGGCTCTACGAACGCGTCATCACGGCGTTCCCGGACGCCTGGATCGAGGATCCGAAGCTCACCGAGGAGATCGACGCGGTGCTCGTGCCCCACCGCGACCGCATCACGTGGGACGCGAACATCCACTCGATCGCCGACATTGAGGCGCTCCCGTTCCCTCCGCGGATGGTCAATCTCAAGCCGTCACGACTCGGGGGCATCAAGCCGCTGTTCGACGCCTACGACTACTGCGCGGCGCACGATATCGGCGCCTACGGCGGCGGCCAGTTCGAGCTCGGACCCGGGCGCGGACACATCCAGTACCTCGCCTCGATCTTTCATCCCGACACGCCCAACGACACGTCGCCATCGGGCTTTCACGTCGCGGACCCTCCGCCGGGCCTGCCGGCGAGCCCGTTGCCGCCGGCAGTTGCCCCGACGGGCTTTCGCTGGGGCTAGTGGGCCTTCTCGGAACGTTCGGCCGCAAACCCCGGGATGCCGGCGCCGGCTGGCAAGGGGCCCGCTAGAGCCCGCGCCTTCCGTAGCCGTAGCCGCCGGTGCCGACACCGCTGACCAGGACGATGATCGCAGCGACGATCCCGACGATCACGGGCAGCCCGAGCGCGAGGCAGATCCAGTACACGAGCGCTGCAAGCAAGACAGCGATGACAATTCCGATCATGTGAAGACTCCTCCGTGTTTTTTGCCGGTCGACCTGGGACCGAGGTGGAGTTGTGCTACCCGGCTGACGCTCGTGACAAGCGTCGTGAACAATTGAACGGTTCGCTGTTACACGCGCTGGATGAGCGTCCCCGTGCCAAGCCCGCCGCCGCAACACATCGTCACGAGGCCGGTCTCGCTGCCGGTGCGCTCGAGCTCGTGCAGCAGCGTCGTGATCAGCCGCGCGCCGGTCGAACCGAGCGGGTGGCCGAGCGCCATCGCGCCGCCGTTGACGTTGACGCGGTCCATGTCGGGCTCGAGCTCGCGCTGCCACGCGGCCACGACCGGCGCGAACGCCTCGTTGATCTCGATGAGGTCGATGTCGCCGATCGTCATCCCGTTGCGCTGCAGTAGCTTGCGCGTCGCCGGGATCGGGCCGGTGAGCATCAGCACGGGATCGACGCCGACCGTCGTCTGGTCGATGATCCGCGCGCGCGGGGTGAGGCCAAGCTGCTCGGCCTTCTCACGCGACATGAGCAGCACCGCCGCTGCCCCGTCGGAGATCTGCGACGAGTTCGCAGCCGTGATCTTGCCGTTCTCGGGCTTGAACACCGGCTTGAGTGCGGCGAGCTTCTCGAGGCTCGTGTCGGGGCGGATGCCCTGATCTGTGACCCACGTGTCGCCGTTGGTGGTGAACGGGACGATCTCGCGCTCGAAGCGACCTTCCTCCGTGGCCTGGTGGGCGAGGCGGTGCGACCGGACGGCGAGCTCGTCGAGCTCGGCGCGGGGGATCTCCCACTTGTCGGCGATCATCTCCGCGCTCAGCCCCTGCGGCACGAGGTTGTGCTTCTCCATCAGCGCGGGCGGAAACGGCGAGCCGACCTGCTCGGTCCAGGCGAAGCCGACGCCCATCGGGATGTGGCCGAGGTGCTCGACGCCCGAGCCGATCACGACGTCGTGGACGCCGGCGGCGATCAACGCGGCGCCGAAGTTCACGGCCTGCTGCGCGGAGCCGCACTGGCGGTCGACGGTCGTCGCGGCGGCCTCGATCGGCAGACCGGCCTGCAGCCACGCGTTGCGCGCGACGTTGAAGCTCTGCTCGCCGATCTGCTGCACGCAGCCGGCGATGACGTCCTCGACCTCGGCCGCGTCGATGCCCGCGCGGTCGATGACCTCGGTGAAGCACGTGCCCAACAGCTCGTTGGGGTGCGTGTCCTTGTAATAGCCCTTTTCGGGATGGCCACGCCCGATCGGCGTCCGAACGGCCTCGACGATGACGACCTCGCGTCCCTGTTGTCCACTCATGACGACTAAGGTACTCGACCGATTGGCGGGTCAATTCGAAGGGGGCGGCGTGGAGGAGAAGCTGGGCATC
This sequence comes from uncultured Actinomycetes bacterium, assembly GCA_963705315.1. GTDB lineage: Bacteria > Actinomycetota > Thermoleophilia > Solirubrobacterales > Solirubrobacteraceae > CADCVQ01. The sequence continues at coordinate 1,323,151 of OY970068.1, read as the reverse complement.
GCAGGCAGCGGAGCGATCGCGACGGGCCTGGCGGCCTGTGCGACAAAGACGGGCGGACACCTGTTGTGGGCGCGCTCGGACGCGTCCGCGGAGCGCGCGACGAAGGCCATCGCGAAGGCGTGCGAGCGGCTCGGCGAAGACTATGACCCGGCAAACGTCACGGTTACCACCAACCTCGACGACCTTGCCGGCGCGACCTTCGTCGTCGAGGCGATCTCGGAGGACACGGCGCTGAAGAGCGAGCTGCTCGCCAAGCTCAACGATGTCGCGGCCGACGACGCGGTGCTGAGCACGACGACCTCGTCGCTGTCGGTCTCCGAGCTGGCGGAGGCTTCGGGGCGGCCGGACAGCTTCGTCGGGCTGCACGTCTTCAACCCGGTGCCGCGGATGAAGCTCGTCGAGCTCGCCTACCCCGACGCGGCGACCGATTCGACGCGCGAGCGCGCGTCGGCACTGTGTGCGGCGCTCGAGAAGGAGGCCGTCGACGTTCCCGACCTCGCGGGCTTCGTCGTCAACCGGCTGCTGTTCCCGTACCTCTTCAGCGCCGTGGACTTCATGGAGGAGACCGGGCTGCCGCCGGCGTCGATCGACACGTGCATGCAGCTTGGGGCGGCGCACCCGATGGGCCCGATCGCGCTGCTGGACTACATCGGCCTGGATGTCTCGGTCGCGATCGGCGACGCGATCGGTGCGGACGTGCCGCAGAGCCTGCGCGACCACGTCGCGGAGGGCGTGCTGGGGCGCAAGACGCGGCGCGGGCTCTATCCGCCGGAGTTCTACGAGCGCTAGTGGCCCACTAGGCGGTTCACCGTCCGGCGCCGGAACCCGATCTCCCGCGACGTTACATGCGACGGGCCCGCGCAAGATGCGCGGGCCCGTCGTGTCTTAGCGGTCGGCGGATCCACCCCGATCCACCTATGCCCCCTCGCCGTCCCACAGGCGGGGTTCCTCTGCAAACGCACCTCGGCACGAGAACTTGCGGTGTTCAGCGTTGTGGTCGTCCGGCGGGCACTTAGCACCCCGCCAACGGACACCGGGCCCAGCCGTGCGGCGGGCGTGCGATATGCGGGCGCGGATACGCAGTCGGTCGATTAAGGCGTCGCCGGCGCCGTGTTCGGTCCGCGCTCGCGGATCCGCACGGCCTCGATGCGGTTCTCGCGCACCGACTCGACGCGGATCGAGTAGCCGTTGGCGCTGACGGAGTCGCCGCGCTTGGGCAATCGCCCGAGCTGGGCGAACACGAAGCCGCCGACCGAGTTGTAGGCGTCGCTGTCGACCGGCAGGTTCAGGCCGTAGTCGTGCAGGTCGGTGATCGCGACGTGCCCGCGCACGAACCAGTCGCCGTTGGCGAGCCTGCGCACGTCGCCGCCTGCGGGGTCGGTCTCGTCGTCGATCTCACCGACGACCTCCTCGATAATGTCCTCGACGGTCACGATGCCGGCGACGCGGCCGTACTCGTCGACGACCACCGCCATCGTCGAGCGGTTGCGCTGCAGGTCGGCGAGCAGGTCGTCCAGCGGCTTGGTCTCGGGCACGATCGGCGCCGGCTTGACGGCGGTCTGGAACGACGCCTCGAGCCCCTCGCTCATGAGGATCCGCGCCAGCGAGTTGGAGTGCACGATGCCCTTGACGCGGTCGGGGTTGTGCTCCTCGGTGACGAGCAGCCGCGTGTGGCCGGTCGAGATGCAGCGCCGCAGCGCCGTGCCGACGTCCTCGGACAGGTCGACGGTGACGACGGCGGGGATGGGCGTCATGACCTGCCGCGCTTCCTGCTCGTGCAGGTGAAAGACGCCGGAGAGCATGCCGGCCTCGCCGGGGTCGAGCTGTCCGCCGGCTCGTGCCTGGGCGATGAGGGCCCGCACCTCCTCGGGGCTCGCTCCCTCCTCCATCGCCGAGTCAGCCTTGATCCCCAGCGGCCGCAGCATCGCGTTGGACGCCTTGTTGAGCAGGTGGATGAACGGCCGCATGACCTTGTTGAAGAGATCGAGCGGCCGGGCCACGCGCTTGGCGACGTTCTCGGCGTTGACGATCGCGTAGATCTTCGGCACCTGCTCGCCCACCGTGATGTGACCGGCGGTGACGAGGATGTACGCGATGGCGATCGAGATCGGCGCTGCGACGGCGTGCGAGACGTCGCCGAACAGCGGCTCGACCAGATCGGCAATCGCGGGCTCGCCGAGGAAGCCGATGCCCAGCGAGGCGAGCGTGATGCCGAACTGGCACGCCGACAGGTACTCGCTGAGGCCGTCGAGCTGACGCACGACACGTGCCGCGCGGCGGTCGCCCGCGTTGGCCTGCTCCTCCAACCGCGACCGGCGCGCACGGACGAGCGCGAACTCGGCCGCGACGAAGAAGCCGTTGGCGAAGATCAGCAGGACGACCGCGCTGAGAAGCAGCGCGGTCAAGTGGCGTGCATGTCGCCGGGCCTACGCTGTCGGCCGGGACTTCGAGGAGGGTCGTCGTTCATTGATGCTGCCGCCGCGAGCGTAGCAAGCGCGCAGGCCGCGTCATACCCGTTTGATCTCCCTCACGGTGCTGCGATCAAGGCGTCGATCGTCCGGGCGAGCGCGAAGTCGTTGTCGGTGACGCCGCCCTCGGAGTGCGTCGAAAGCGTCAGCCGTACGCGCTTGTAGCCGTGGACGAGGATGTCGGGGTGGTGGTTGGCCGCGTTGGCGGCGTCGGCCACGCCGTTGGCGAGCTCCATCGCCGACGTGAAGCCCTTGCACTCGATGTCGCGGACGATCGTGTCGCCTTCGTGGCGCCACTCGCTGCCCTCCAGGCGCCCTGCGATCTCAGCGTCGCTCAGTCGTGCCATACGCTCTCCCTAGTGCAGCGAATCGTCAGCCTCGTACCACACGCTACCGAGCTGCTCTTCGCCTTGGGGCTCGGCGACGACGTCGTCGGCGTGACGCACGAGTGCGACTACCCCGAGGAAGCGCGACATCGCCAACGGGTGACGCGCGACGTGCTGGCGCAGGGGCTCTCAGCGGGAGAGATCGATGCCGCCGTGCGCGAGCGCACGCTCGCGGGCGAGTCGATCTACGAACTCGACGAGCAGGCCGTCCGCTCGCTCGAGCCCGACCTCATCGTCACGCAGGCGCTGTGCCACGTCTGCGCGGTCTCTCACGACGAGGTGCAGGCGCTCGCGGTTCAGCTCCCCGGGCCGCCGCGCGTGATCTCGCTTGATCCCAAGACCTACGGCGAGACGCTCGCCGACGTGCGCACGATCGCGCAGGCGACCAACTCCAAGGACGCGGCACTCGACCTCATCGCACGCACCGCCCGGCGGGTGGACGTCGTGCGGCTCGCGGTGCGCGACATCCAGCGACCGCGGGTCGCGGTGCTCGAATGGCTCGACCCGGTGTTCGTCGCGGGGCACTGGACGCCGCAGCTCGTCGAGATGGCCGGTGGTGACAACGTACTCGGCTTCGCGGCGGAGCCGTCGATGCGCAGCGACTGGGAGACCGTCGCCGCGGCCGCGCCGGAGATCGTCGTGCTCGCGCAGTGCGGCTACGACGCCGAGCGGGCACACGCCGAGGGCCTCCAGCACGCCGAGCGACTCCGCGCGCTGGGCGCCCGGCGCGTCGTCGCGGTCGACGCGTCGGCGTACTTCTCCCGTCCCGGGCCGCGGCTCATCGATGGGCTTGAGCTGCTCGCGCACATCCTGCACCCCGACCGCGTGCCAGTCGCACCGGCCGAGGCGCTGGCGGTGGAACTCTGAGCGCCGCGCGCACCGTCCTGTACCTGCACTCGTCGGCGGGACGTTACGGCGCCGACCGCCAGATGGCCCTGCTCGCGGCGGGCCTTGACCCGGCGCGCTACCGCCCGCTCGTCGTGCTCGCGATGGACGGCGAGCTGCGCGCGGATCTCGAGGCCGCCGGGGTGGAGGTGCTCGTGCGCCCGCTGGCCGTCCTGCGGCGCGCCGCGATGACACCGCGCGGCCTCGCGCGGGTCGGAGCCGAGCTCGCGCGCGACTCCGCTGGGCTCGCGCGACTCGCGCGGGGGCGCGGCGTCGCGCTCGTGCACACGAACACGTCGGTCACGCTCGGGGGAGCCCCGGCCGCGCGGCTGGCGCGCGTGCCGCACGTGTGGCACATGCGCGAGATCTACGCCGGCTTCGAGCGCTTGTGGCCGGCGTACCGGCGGCTGCTGCTCACCGCCAGCGCCCTGCCGTGCGTGTCGGAGGCGACGCGCGAGCAGCTGGGCAGCTCGCCGCGGGCGCTCGTGCTCCACGACGGGCTGGCGCTCGTGCCCGAGCGCGCGGAGCGCGGCGCGGCGCGCGCGGCAATCGACCTGCCCGGCGACGCGTTCGTCTGCGCGATCCTCGGGCGCATCTCGGCCTGGAAGGGCCAGGACATCCTCATCCGCGCGCTCGCGGAGCGGGCGCTCGCCGGCACCGACGTCATCGCGCTCGTCGCGGGCGACGCGTGGCAGGGCGAGGAGCGCCGCGTCGACGAGCTGCGCGCGCTGGCTGCCCGGCTCGGCGTGACCGCGCGCGTGCGCTTCGCCGGATTCCGGTCGGATGTCGCGAACGTCTACGGTGCGGCTGACGTGATCGCCGTGCCATCCACGCAGCCCGATCCGCTGCCCAACTCAGCGCTCGAGGCGGCAGCCGCCGGCTGCTGCGTCGTCGCCGCCGACCACGGCGGGCTGCCGGAGATCCTCACCGACGGCCGCACCGGCCGGCTCGTACGGCCGGGGGATCCCGCCGCGCTGGCCGCGACGATCGCCGACCTGCGTGCCGACCCCGGCCTGCGCGAGCGCCTCGGCGCCGCGGCGGCGGCCGACGTGCGCACGCGCTTTGCCCCCGAGCGCCTGCTGGACGGAACCCAGGCGCTGTACGACAACCTCATCGGAGCAGATTGAACATGTCCCGCATCACCGATCCCGACCGGCGCATCCTCGTCACGATCCCGATCAGCCACTTCTGCGAGAAGGCGCGCTGGGCGCTGGAGCGCGCCGGGCTGCCCTACGAGGAGCAGCGCCACATCCAGCTCGTGCACCAGGTCGCGGTCAAGCGCGCCGGTGGCGGCAAGACCGCGCCGGCGCTGAAGACGTCCGAGGGCACGTTCTCGGAGTCCGCCGACATCCTGCGCTACGTCGACGAGCACACGCCGCCGGAGCGGCGCCTGTACCCCGAGGATGCGAATGAGCGCGCGCAGGTCGAGGCGCTCGAGGAGCGCTTCGGCCGGGTCCTCGGCTACGAGGCGCGGCGCTGGCTGTACTACCAGGTGTTCCGGGAGGCGCGCTACTTCGCGCCGTGGAACCTCACCGGCGTGCCCGCGTGGGAGCGGCGCATCTTCCCGTTCGTCCTCGCACCCGCGAAGGTCATCATCAACCGCAAGTTCGCGATCAACGCGCAGAGCGCGGCCGCGGCGGCCAAGCTCGTCGACGAGGAGTTCGACGCGGTCGCCGCCATGCTGGCCGACGGCCGGCGCTACCTCGTCGGAGATCGCTTCACGGCGGCAGACCTCGCGTTCGCCGCGCTCGCGGCGCCCGCGCTCTGCCCGCCGGAGTACGGCACGCCGCTCCCGCAGCCGGAGGATCTGACCGACGAGATGCGTGAGGCGGTGCTCGGGTGGCGGGCGCACCCGGCCGGCGCGTTCGGACTGCGGCTGTTCGGCGAGGAACGGGCGGCGCAGGCTGCGGCGTGAGGCTTGAGTCCGCGCGGTTGACGAAACAGCATCGATAAAGGACCGAGGGAGCGAGCGGCTCTGCGGGCCATTTCGGCGCCCTGACTAATCGAGATGGTTCACGACCCCGTATATCGGGGCTTTCATCCATCTCGATCTGGAGGAGCGCCAAATACGCCCCTTCCCGCGTCTCTTATCGATGTGGTTCGTGAACCACGCCGCTACGCCACGCTTGCGTCGGCCACGAACACGCAGCCGACGGCGATCGCCAGGCCCATCACCGCGCAGGCGATGAGGATCGGGCGCCGGGGCAGACTCCGGCGTTCGGCGAGCTCGAACATGAGGAAGGCGGCGATGCCACCTGCGATCAGGCCGCCGACGTGGCCGCCGATCGAGATGTTCGGGATCACGAACGAGATCGCGAGGTTGATCCCCAGGACCAAGGGAAGGCCCGACTGCATCGGATCGATCCCGCGCGCGCGCATGATGAGGATCGCCGCGCCCATCAGGCCAAACACCGCGCCCGACGCGCCGACGGTGGCGGCGTCGGGATCGATGAGCAGCGCGCCGAACGAGCCGCCGACGAGCGACACGAAATACAACAGGCCGAAGCGCCATTTGCCGATCGCCGGCTCGAGCAGGTTCCCGAGGAAGTACAGGAAGTACATGTTGAGGGCGAGATGCAGCGGTCCGGCGTGCAGGAAGCCGGCGCTGACGATCCGCCACCAGTCGCCGTCGGCAACCCAGGGCCCGAACAGCAGGCCGTTCTCGTAGACCCAGCCCGAGCGGCCGTCGAGGCCGCCGACGGCCTGGGCGACGAACACCACGACGTTGATCGCGATCAGCGCGTACGCGAGCTGCGGATCGGAGGTCAGCGTCGCTGCGGTCTTCACCTTCGTCGTCTGCCGCGAGCATTCGGGGCAGCGCATGCCGACCGGGGTCGGCGTCATGCAGTCCGGACAGATCGGCCGGCCGCACGAGGAGCACGACACACCGGTCTCGCGGTCCTTGTGGCGGTAGCAGGTGGTCTTCTCTGAAGTCTCGGCCATCGCCCACATGACGCTACACGTAGTGCGTCCGGCGGTCGTCGCTCGCGGTGATCGCCGGGGTTGGGCCATGTGGCGTCGCCCGGAGGTCTGCGCTTACGCTGACCGCAGGCCGCAACCTAGATGTTCGCCGTGATGACCGGCTGGCGCGTCGGGATGTCGCTTCCGCCCTGCGGCTCGGAGGTCACGAGCACCGCGGTGACGTCCTTCAGCTCGCCTGGCACCTGGACCGTCGCGTCGCCGCGGTTGTTGGTCGAGAACAGCGCGTCGGTCGGCAGCGGCGAGCGCTTGTCCGCGCCGTTGTCGAGCCACACCTGATAGATGCGCCCGGCCTCCGGCGCCGGCATCCCGCTGACGACGAGCTGCGCGCCGCCCGACGTCATCCGCATCTCGGCCTTCGCGCCCGGCGCGGCGGCGCCGTCGACCTGCGCCTTCACCGTGCGCGGCGCGACCGGATCATCGCCGCCGGTGAGCAGCGTTCCCGCGCCCAGGCCAAGGGCCAGCGCGACGCTCGCCAGCGCGATCGCCGGCATCGGGCGCAGCGACCGCCAGCTGAAGCGCCGCTCGGCGCCGGAGCGCTCAGGGCGGTCGGCGCTCGGTCCGGCGGCACGCAGCAGCTCGGCCTCGGAGCGCACGACGCTCATCAGGCGCTCGCGCATGTGCGGCGGCGCGGAAATCTGCGGCGCGGCGCTGAGCAGCGCCTGCGCGACGGGCTCGAGCTCGGCGACCTTGGCGGCGCACAGCTCGCAGTCGGCGAGGTGGTAGCGGTGCGCCTCCCACTCGCCCTCGTCCATGGCGTGCAGCACGTAGGGCGCAGCGTCGTCGATGCGCGGGCAGTCCGAGACGTTCATCCCATCACCTCGCGGAGGCCGCCGACCTGGGCGCGCATCTTCTCCAGGCCGAGGCGCATCCGGCCCTTCACCGTCCCGATCGGGGTCTCGAGCATCGTGGCGATCTCAGTCTGGGTGAAGCCGCCGAAGTAAGCAAGCTCGATGACCTTGCACTGCTCGGGCGGCAGCGTCTGCAGCGCGTCGCGGATCTCCTGCGCCTCATCCAGGCGGGCGACCTCGACCTCGGTGCGCTCGCGGGCCTCGAAGCGCTCCTCGATGCCCTCGTCGCTCGCGCGGCGGCGGTCGTGCACGACCGAGCGTCGCAGCGAGTCGATCGCGCGGTTGTGCACGATGCCGAGCATCCAGGTCCGCAGGGAGCCGCGCGCGCTGTCGTAGCGCGCGCCGCTGCGCCACATCGAGAGGAACGCCTCCTGCACGACGTCCTCGGCCTGGGCGCGCGTGCCGCACATCCGGTAGGCGAGCGAGAACGCCGCGCCGGAGTGGCGCTCGAAGATGACCTCGAAAGCCTCGGCCTCGCCGCGGTGCACGAGCGGCATGAGATCCTCGTCGGCCAGGTCGCGCAGCTCGGCGGGGCCGGACTTCATGCCTTTGCGCAGTCGTGCCATGTACCCGAGGGTACGCCGCGCGGCGCAGATCGGATCAGGCGAGCCTTACTTGCGGTCGACGAGCTTCCTGGCCTCGCTCGCCGCGGCCTTCATCGTGCGCTCCACCAGGTCGAGCGGGTTGCGCGACGCGGCCTTGCGCTTGCGGTGTTGCTGGCGCACGCGCAGGACGACGAGCGCTGTGCCCGCGGACACGCCGACGGTCGTCGCGACGACCGGCCGGACCCAGTTGCGCGGATCGCGCATCGCGCTGATCTCCCACGCGTCGAACTCGTCGACGGCGAGGTCGGTGAGCTCCTGCAGCGTCGACTCCAGCCGCGTCTTGAGCTTCTCGGGCGGCTCGACCGGGTGCAGCGCGAGGCGCAGCATGTTCTCGAAGTCGAGCGGGGCCGCGTCACTCATGAACGGTCACGATCCCCTCGAGCTGCTTGATGGCGCGGTGCAGGAGAACCTTGGTGGCGCCGTCGGACTTGCCCATCGCCCGAGCGATCTCGCGGTTGTCCATTCCCAGCGCGAAGCGCATGATCAGCGCATCCCGGCGCTCGTCGGGAAGCTCCTTGATGCCGTCGAGGATCCGGGACAGCTCGTCGCGCCCCTCGACGAGGTCCTCGGTCGTGTGCGTCGCCCTGAGCACGGTCGTGTCGTCGATCGGCGTCTGCGGCCGGCGCGAGCGATCGCGGTAGAGGTTCGCGGCGAGGTTGTGCGCGATGCGGATCAGCCACGGGCGCAGCGGCCGGCCGTCGGACTCGGCCTGCGCGCGCTCGAAGTGGCGGTAGGCCTGGAGGAACGTCTGCTCCGTCAGGTCCTCGGCGTCGTGGTGGTTGCCGATCCGGTAGTACGAATAGGAGTAGACGTCGCGAAGATGAGCGCGGTAGAGCTCCGTGAAGTCGCGATCGAGCCGCGCCTTGTGATGGGGATCCACGCACGCCAGCCTACTCGGGCGGTCGCCCCGTTCCGGGCTCGCCGGCTACCCCGGCGAGCGCGTCCTCGCCGGGTTCGTCGAGCGTGTCCGCGACGGCGCCCGAGCGCCGTCGTGAGAGCATGGCGGCGAGCCGCTCGGTGGGGCGCGCGGGCCGTCCGTTGGGCGCGGTGAGACCAGCCATGAAGGACTCGGGCTCGATGCGGCCCTCCACGAGGGCGGTGAGCCGGTCGAGTGTCGGCGCCGGGACGCCCTCCCGCCTCAGCGTCCGCGCGAGCAGCGCGACGCCCTCGAGCGCCTCGCTGGACTGACCGAGCTCGGGGCCGATGTTGCCGACCGGCATCCCCTGTCCGAGGAGCTCTCCCGCGCGGCGATTGCGGCTGCCGGCGGCGACGACCGTCGCGACGAGGTCGCCCGCGCCCGCGAGGCCGGTGAACGTTCCCGGCTGCGCACCGCGGCGGCGCGCGAACTCGTCGACCTCGGCGAAGACCTTGCCGGCGGCGGCGCCCGCCGCGTTCGGGCCGCCGACCCCCGCAGCGGCCGCGGCCAGCGCGGCCGCGTTCTTCGCGGTGCCCGCCAGCTCGACGCCGACGACGTCGGTCGTGACCGCGGCATCGAGCCCCGCGACCTTCAGGACCTTGAGCAGCTGGCCGGCGAAGATGCCGTCGATCGAGCCGACGATGAGCGAGGCGCCGTTGGCGAGCGTGTCCGCCGCGTGACCTGGTCCGCCGATGCAGGCGATCGCCTGGGCGTTGACGCGCTCGGCAACGTACGCGCTCGGCAGCGTGCCCGCGGGCGCGACGAGACCCTTGGAGAGCACGAGCACGCCCACACGCGGGCCGACCGCATCGCCGTGGGCGGCGACGGCGTCGGGCAGCGCGGACGCCGGGACGGCGAAGCAGACGAGGTCAGCGCGGTCGAAGGCGAGCCGCGCGGCCTGCTTGACGCGGACGTTGTGCGGCAGATCGACGCCCGGCAGGTAGCGCTCGTTCGTGCCGGCGCGCCGCAACTCGGCGGCCTGCTCGTCGGTGCGACAGCCAAGCTCGACCTCGAGGCCGGCGCGCGCGAGCGCAACCGCCAGACCCGTGCCCCAGGCGCCGGCGCCGATGATGGCGGCGCGCCGCAGCGGCGCGGTGCCGCCGAGCCACTCCCACTGCAGCTCGACGCACGGCCAGACCCGCTCGGTGACCGCGCGGGCGAGCTGCGGCGAGGGCTCTGACACGGGGCCGAAGGTCAGCGGCGGCCCGCAGCGTATGCGCACGTGGCGCGAGCGGATGCGCCAGCCCTTGCGCACGTCCTCGGTGCCGATGACGGCAACAGGGACGACCGGCGCGCCCGTTTGGAGAGCGAGCCGGCCGAATCCCCTCCGCGGCGCTCCGAGCGCGCCCGGCCGGGTGCGGGTGCCCTCGGGGAAGATGACGACACAGTCGCCGCGCTCGAGAATCCGCCGCGCCGTGTCCATCGCGTCGCGATCACCCTGGCCGCGGTCGACCGGGAAAGCGCCAAGACAATTCAGCCACCACGCGATGAGCGGGTGGCGAAACAGTTCGCTCTTGGCGACGAAGTAGACCGGGCGGCGCACGAGCGTGCCGAGCACGAACGGGTCCAGAAACGAGCGATGGTTCGCGGCGATGATCACCGGGCCGCTGCGCGGGATGTGCTCGCGGCCGATCCGCTGCATGCGGAAGTACGTCAAAAAAACCGGCTGAAAGAGCGCGCGCGAGAGCCAGTAGACGACAGGGTGGCGCCCGCGCCCGCGGGCACGCGCCAGGAAGCGCTCACGATCCATTGATGGGGATACCCGGGGTGGTGACGGGCGTTACAGTGGGTTGCACGTCATGGTGATCGATCGCGCCAAGACCGCTCGCGGCGCCCTTGCCGGTGCGGTCGCCGCAGGCGTCTGGGCGGCGCAGCAGCCGCTCGACAAACCCGTCTTCGGCGTCGACTTCGACGACACCGAACTGCTCGGCAAGGCGTTCACCCGCGGACCGGCCTGGCCTGTGGTCGGCGCCGTGCTGCATCTCGGCAACGGCGCGATCATCGGCGCCGCGTATGCCGGCCTCGCACCGCGGCTGCCGCTGCCCTCCTGGAGCCGCGGGCCGATCGTCGCGATGGCCGAGCACCTCGCGACGTGGCCGCTGACGATTGCGGTCGACCGGGTCCACCCGGCCCGCGATGATCTGCCGCGGCTGTCGACGAGCTGGCGCGCCTTCGCGCAGGCGACATGGCGCCATGTGCTCTTCGGCGTCGTCATGGGCGAGCTCGAGCGGCGCCTGAACGCGCCCGAGGATCCCGAGATCCCGTCCTACGAGCACGTCGTGTCGAGCAACGGGCACGGCTCGCTGGAGCACGCAGCGGCGAGCAGCGGCAACTCGTAGCGCCCGCGGCCGCGCGGTTCCCGAAACAGCATCGAAAAAGGATGCAGGTTCGGATGGCGCAGACGTGCGTGAGAGCGCTTGCGGGTCGCACGAGTTCGCAGTTGAGCCCCACATAGACGTCGAACTGCGAACTCGTCGCCGTCGGACGACATCGGTTCGCCGTTGCTGGCCGACGGACCGCCAAAGCGGCCCCTCCCCTCACCCCTTTATCGATGCTGTTTGAGGAAAATCGGCGTTGCGCCCACCGCCGTTCAGCGGCGCCAGCCGCCGCCCAGCCGCACGCTCGTCCCGTTCGGTCCCACCTGGACCTCGACCTCGTCCATGAGCTCGCGCATGAGCGGCAGGCCGCGGCCGCGGTCGCGGCTGGATGGGTTCTCCTGCCAGCTGCCGTAGTCGCGTACGACGAGCTCGACCGTGCGGCACGAGCGCGAGAACGTGACGTCGAAGATGTCCGAGCCGAGCCCATAGGCGTGCTCGATGGCGTTCTCACAGGCCTCGTTGCACGCCATCGTGATGTCGTTCGTCTCGGTCTCCGTGGCGCCGCCTTCGGCCAGCCAGCGGCGCAGGATCGCGCGCGTGGACGCGAGCGCTCCGGGCTCGCCCGAGACCGGCATCTCGAGGCGCTCGGCCGGGGTCGTAGGGTGTGCAACGCAAGCAGCGTGACGTCGTCGGGATGCACCGAGCGCAAATGACCGCCGTCGACGAGCAGCCGGTCGTACAGCCCGTCGAGGTCTGAGCCGGTGTTGCGCGCCGCGGCGAGCAGCCCGGCGAGCCCGACGTCGAGCGACTCCGTCGCCTCCTCGATCAGCCCGCCCTTGTGCTCGGCAACGGACGCGAACGCCCGCCGGACGTACTCCGGATCGCGCCGACCTCGACCTGCCCGGGTCTGATCTCCATCTTGCCCGCCTCGACCTTCGACAGGTCGAAGACGTCGGAGATGACCGACAACAGATCGGCGCCGGCCGTGTGGATCGTCGAGGCGAACTCGATCTGCTTGTCGGTGAGGTTCTGCTCGGAGTTCTCCGCCAGCAGCTTTGAGAGGATGAGCAGGCTGTTGAGCGGCGTGCGCAGCTCGTGGCTCATGTTCGCCAGGAACACCTCGAGCTGCTCGGCCTTCTCCTCCGAGCTCTCGCGCGCGCTCTCGATCTCGGCGTTCTGCACCTCGATGTCGCGGTTCTGCTGGCTGAGCAGCTCCGCCTTCTCCTGGAGCTCCTCGTTGGACTGCTGGAGCTCCGCCTGCTGGGTCTGCTGGAGCTCCGCCTGCTGGGTCTGCAGCAGCTCCTCGCAGGCGCGCAGCGACGAGGTCTGCTGCTCGAGACACCCCCTCGACCTCGGCCTGGCCCCCGAGCACGCCCTGGGTGCCGACCTCGCGAGCGACGCGCGTCACCTCGTCGGCGAACGAGCTGAGCTGGTCGACCAACGTGTTGAGCGTCTTCTTCAGCTCGAGGATCTCGCCGCGCGCGTCGACGGTGATCTTCTGCGAGAGATCGCCGTTGGCGACCGCGGTCGCCACCTCGGCGATGTTGCGCACCTGGTCGGTGAGGTTGCCGGCCATGAAGTTCCGGTTCTCGGTGAGATCGCGCCACGTGCCGCTGACGCCCTTGACCTCCGCCTGGCCGCCGAGCTGGCCCTCGTGGCCGTCATCGGGCAGGTTCTCGATGACGACGTGCTCACGCATCGAAGGCATGAGCGAAAGCCCCAAGCCCATCCCGGGGCTCTGGATGCGCGGGCGCATCCCGCCGCCCGCGTCAGGTCGCTGCTCGCGCAGGCGAGGCGTGCCGTGTTTCGGTTAACCGGAGACCAGCATGCTGCTGCGCCGCCTCCGTTGGCACCGCGGCGGATGGCGGCTGCCTGCCTCCAGCCGGGCGCGCCCAACCGAGCGATGCGGCAAAGTGCTGCCTTCGTGCCGACTTGGAGACCGCCACTGATGGCCCTCTTGCTGGGAATGGTCCTGGCCGCAAGCGCGACCGGCTGCGGCGACGACGAACAACCCGTGCCCCGCGAGACGGGGACGCCGCTCACGATGACCGCGCAGCCGACACCGGTGAACGCCGGCTCCTGCTTCCTCCGCGCGGGGGTGAAGAAGATCACGCGCGCCGCTGCCTTGGACCTCGCGCCGGGCACCGCGCTCGCACCGGACGCCAGCGGGCGAACGGGCGTCGGGAAGGCGACGGCGAGCTACAGGGCGGCCCGCGATTACGTCTACGTCGTTGGGAGGCTCGAGCAACAGATCGCCCCGGCCACGGTCGTCAGCGCACCGCAGACCTACGAGTTCGTCGGCGTCGCGCGCGCGCCGACCGCACGGGCGGTCAAGCGGGCCGGCGACTGCCTCGACGGGCTGATCGGCGACGACTGACCGCCCGGGTTCGCCATCGACTTGGACGCGGGCAGCGCCTCCCTAACCTAGAGCGGTGATGAGCATCGTCACGACCGATGACCTGGCGGGGACGGTGACCGTGCGGCCGGCCGGCGAGCGGCGACCGGCGATCGTCGCCGTCGATGACGAGCCGACGGTCCTCGCCGCCGTCTCTCGAGATCTGCGCCGCGGCTTCGGCGAGCGCTTCCGGATACTGCGCGCAAGCTCGGGGCCGGAGGCGTTGGACCTGCTGGCACAGCTGCTGACGCGGGGAGATCAGGTCGCGATGCTGATCGCCGACCAGCGGATGCCCGCGATGCCGGGCACCGCGTTTCTCGTCGAGGCGCGCAAGCTCGTGCCCGACGCCAAGCGCGTGCTGCTGACGGCGTATGCCGACACCGAGGCGGCGATCGCCGCGATCAACGAGGTCGCACTGGACTACTACCTGCTCAAGCCGTGGGATCCGCCTGAGGAGCAGCTGTTCCCGGTCGTCGAGGATCTGCTCACGACGTGGGAGTCGGGCGCCGCGCTCGAGGCCGGTGGCGTGCGGATCGTGGGACACCGCTTCTCGAAGGACACGCATGACCTACGCGACTTCCTGGCACGAAACCGGGTGCCGGCGCGCTGGCTGGACATCGAGCGTGACGGCGAGGCGCGCGAGTTGCTGCGGGTGGCCGGCGTCGACGCGGAAGGGTTGCCCGTCGCGCTGCTGGAGGACGGTTCGATCCTCGAGCGCCCGACGGTGCTCGAGCTCGCCGAGCGCCTCGGCGTGGCGGGGCAGCCGGCCCAGGACCACTACGACCTCATCGTCGTGGGTGGCGGCCCGGCGGGGCTGGGGGCCGCCGTCTACGGTGCCTCGGAGGGGCTGCGCACGGTCATGGTCGAGCGCGAGGCGCCCGGCGGTCAGGCCGGCCAGTCGAGCCTGATCGAGAACTACCTCGGCTTCCCCGCCGGGCTCAGCGGCTCGGACCTCGCGCGCCGCGCGACCGACCAGGCCCGCCGGCTCGGGGCCGAGCTGCTGACGGTGCAGGACGCCGTCGGCCTGCGCGCCGAGGGCGCGGGACGCTTCGTCGAGCTCAGCGGCGGCGTCGTGCTGAGCGCCAATTGCGTGCTGATCGCCTCCGGCGTCTCCTACCGCCAGATGACGGCGCCCGGCTTCGCCCAGCTGACCGGCGCGGGCGTCTACTACGGCGCGGCGATGACGGAGGCCCGCTCGTGCGCCGAGCAGCACGTGGTCGTCATCGGCGGCGCCAACTCGGCCGGCCAGGCGGCCGTGCACTTCAGCGACTATGCCGATCAGGTGACGATGCTCGTACGCGGCCCGTCGCTGCAAGCGTCGATGTCGCATTACCTCATCGAGCAGCTCGCGACGCTGCCCAACGTCGACGTGCGCACCGAAAGCTCGGCGGTGGCCGCCACGGGAGCGGACGGGCGGTTGCAGCAGCTGCGCGTCGCGAGCTCGGACGGCGAGGAGTACGACCTCGACGTGGACGCGTGCTTTGTCTTCATCGGTGCCTCGCCACACACCGACTGGCTCGCTGGCGTGCTTGCCCGCGACCGGCACGGCTTCATCCTCGCCGGCCCCGACGTGCACGACGACGCCTGGCCGCTGAAGCGCGATCCGTTCCTGCTCGAGACGAGCGTCCCGGGCGTGTTCGTCGCCGGCGACGTTCGCGCGCGCTCGATCAAGCGCGTCGCGAGCGCCGTCGGCGAGGGCTCCATGGCCGTGTCGCTCATCCACCAGTACCTGGTCGAGGCATGACGCCCTCCGGACCCGTAACCGTCGCCGAGCTGCGCAGCGTCGATCTGTTCGACGGCATCGACGACGCGCTGCTCGCCGAGTGGCTCGCCGTGGCACAGCCGCGCGACGTGCAACCGGGCGCGCTCATCGTCGAGGAGCAGGAACACGTGCCGGGCCTGATCCTGCTGCTCGAGGGCAGCGCGCTGACGTACATGACCGGCCGCGGCCGCCCCGAGCCGGTCGGCCGCCAGGACGCGCCGACGTGGATCGGCGCGATCTCCGTGCTCACCGGGGACCCGCTGCCGGTGCGGGTCGTCGCCGAGTCGGCCTGCCGCCTGGCGATCATCGAGTCCGAGGAGTTCCTGCGTCTGATCCTCTCCCAGCGCGCCGTCCGCGAGACCGTGATCCGGCGGATCTCGCCCGTCATGCAGCGCCTCGCCGGAATCGAGCAGAACAACGAGCGGCTGGCGTCGCTGGGCACGATGGCCGCAGGCCTCGCGCACGAGCTCAACAACCCCGCCGCCGCCGCGCGCCGCGCCTCGTCGCAGCTGGCCGAGGAGGTCGCCATCGTGCAGTCGACGCTCGTGAAGTTCGTCAAGTCCGGGGTCGAACGCGCCGACGCCGAGAAGCTCGTCGAGCTGCAACAGGAGGCGATCGCTCGCGCTGCGGACGCGACCGCGCTGGACACGCTCGACGCGGCCGACGCCGAGGACGAGCTGCTCGCGCGCCTCGAGGCGCTCGACGTGCCGCAGCCGTGGCGGCTCGTCGAGCCGCTGGCGGCAGCCGGCGTCGACCAGGCGTGGCTCGATCGCGTCGCCGAGCATGCCGGAAGGGCGATGCCGGCGGCGCTGCACTGGGTCGCCGCGACGCTGACGATCGGGCGCGTGTCCAAGGAGCTGTGTGAGTCGACCGAGCGCATCTCCGCGCTCGTCGGCGCAGTCAAGGCCTACGCGTACATGGACCGCGGCGGGCTCGTCGAGGTCGACCTGCACGAGGGACTCGAGACGACCCTCACCGTGCTCGGCCACAAGCTCAAGCACACCGAGATCACGGTCCAGCGCGACTACGACCGCGCGCTGCCACGGATGATCGTCCGCGGCTCAGAGCTCAACCAGGTCTGGACGAACCTGCTCGACAACGCGATCGGCGCGCTGGGCGAACGGGGAACGATCACGATCCGTACGAGCTTCGACGGCGATTGCGCGATCGTGGAGATCTCAGACGACGGACCCGGCATCCCCGACGACGCTCGCGAGCACATCTTCGACCCGTTCTTCACGACCAAGGACGTCGGCCTCGGCACCGGCCTCGGGCTCACGACCGCGCGGCGCATCGTCGTCGACCGTCACGACGGATCACTCGTCGTCGAGTCTGAGCCCGGCAACACGACGTTTCGCGTGCGACTCCCCCTGACCCAACGCTGACCACGCGGCCACCGCGGTCTGCCGTAGTGCGCGGCGCCGCGCCGCCGACTCGGAGCGGTGGGCCAGAGCCCGCCTTCGGACTCGAACCGAAAACCTCTTCATTACAAGTGAAGTGCTCTGCCAGTTGAGCTAGGCGGGCGCGGGGCTAAGCGTATGCGCTGCGGCGGCCCGGGTCCGCTAGCGTCGCGGCGGTGAGCTCGAGCCCCCTTCGATCGACGGCGCGCAGGCTGCGTCTGAGCGCAGAGCGGGTGCGATTTGAGGTCTGGGCGCGGCGGCTGGACATGCGCCTGCGCCGGGCGGGCGGGCGGCTCGTGCTCGACGCGCCGCACGGCGCGCACTTCTACGAGCTGCCGAGCGTCGAGGTGCTGCCCTACGGCGACGGCGCGGGAGCGCTGACGCTGCGCATCGGTCGCGACGTGCATCTCGGGCGCGGGCTGATCCTCGAGATCTGGGCCGCCGCGCCGGCGCTCGTCGAGCTCGGCGACGAGATGACCTTCCAGGCCGGCACGCGGGTGCGGGTGCGCGGCGGGTCTGTGCGCGTCGGTCCGCGGACGCGGATCCGCGACTACGGCTTCCTCGACGCGACCGGCGAGATCGCGATCGGCGCCGCCGCGCACATCGGCGCCCAGGTCGCGCTGCACGCCGCCGAGCGCGTGGAGCTCGGCGACGACGTGACGGTCGGCGAGCGGACGAGCTTCTTCGATTCCGACCATCAGCACGACGGCGGCGACGAGCCGGTCATGGACCAGCCGCGGGCCATCGGCCCGATCTCGGTCGGCGCGAACTCGTTCATCGGCGCGAACTCGCTCGTGCTGCGCGACGCGCACATCGGGTCGCGGGCGATCGTCGCGGGCGGCAGCGTCGTGCGCGCCGGCGAGTACGAGGGCGGCCACCTCTACGCGGGCTCGCCGCTGGAGGCCGTGCGCCCGCTGGCACGCGACGAAAAGCCACACGAATAGGCTGTCGGTCATGACTTCAGCCGATGGATTTACACCGCCAGCCATCTCCGACGACCTCAGCGCCAAGCCGGAGATCCCCGAGCCGACCGGAACGCCGCCCGACGAGCTTGTCACCGACGACATCGTCGAGGGTGACGGCGCCGCGGCCAAGCCCGGCGACCACGTGACCGTCCACTACGTCGGGGTGTCGTTCTCCAGCGGCAAGCAGTTCGACGCGTCGTGGGACCGCGGCCAGCCGTTCGACTTCCCGCTCGGCGCCGGCCGGGTCATCCAGGGCTGGGACTACGGCGTGACCGGCATGAAGGAAGGCGGCCGGCGCACGCTCGTCATCCCGCCGTCGCTGGGCTACGGCGCGCGCGCCATGGGCCCGATCGCGGCCAACGAGACGCTCGTCTTCGTCGTCGATCTCGTCAAGGTCGGTTAGCGGTGATGCCCGCTCGCCGCACCACGCAGGCGCTGCTCGCCGCCGCCGTGCTCGCGGTCGCCGGGGCAGGCTGCGGAGACGACGACAAGGACAGCTCGTCGACGACGCCCTCCGGGTCCTCCGAGGCCACCGCGAACGTGCAGAGCGACCTGACGGTCTCGACCGACCTGAAGTCCAAGCCGACGATCTCGGGCCTCAACGGCCTGCCGCCGGAGACGCTGCAGACCAAGGACATCGTCCCGGGCACCGGCAGTGCCGCCAAGGCCGGCGACAACGTCACGGTGCAGTACGTCGGCGTGTCGTACTCGAGCGACAAGGAGTTCGACGCCTCATGGGGCAAGGAGCCGTTCAAGACGGCGCTGAAGTCCCCGGGCATCATCGAGGGCTGGGTCAAGGGCATCCCGGGGATGAAGGTCGGGGGGCGCCGCGCGCTCGTCATCCCGCCGGACCTCGGCTACGGCGACCAGGGCTCGCCGCCGGACATCGCGCCGTTCGAGACGCTCATCTTCGTGATCGACCTGAAGAAGATCGGCTAGCGACCGCACCGCACGCCGGCCGCGGCGCAGCCGGCGCAGCGTGTCGCGCCTGCTGCACGGCCGCCACGCCTTGGCGTCGACGCGGCAGGCCGTCTTCGCGCCTGACTCCGCGCGGAAGGCGAACGCGACCGAGCCCGGGCGCTTGCCGCGTACGTCCCATCTGAACGTCCGGAGCGCCAGCGCGCTGGCGTCAATCACCCGTCCGGCGCTAAGGAACTGACCGCCGGAAGGCGGCAGCCCTAAGCCGGGCCCCAGACCCCGTTCGTGCGCCCGAGCGTGACGCGGTGCTCCTTGCCGTCGGCCGTGTCGATGCGAAACACCGCCTGGTCGGCGTCGGTGCCCGGCCGGTCGATGACCTGCACGAGGTGCAGCGTCTCGAAGTCCGTGTCGCCGAAGCGCTCGGCGAAGGCCGCCCGGGCGGCGGCTTCCAGCCCGGCGCGCTCCCAGCCCTTGTCCGTCGCGTGCGCCTGGGCGAGCGCCTCGTCGGCCTCCGAGAGCTGGCGCAGCAGCTCGCGCTCGCGCTCCCGGGTGCGGCGCTCGGTGGCGAAGTAGCCGCCGATGGCAAGCAGGACGAACACCGCGACGAGCACGATGAGGATCAGGCCGATGGTGGAGATGGCGAGCGGGGTCACTGTGCCCCGATGCTATCGGCCCGACACCGGGATCAGTTCAACACGGACCGTGAGTTGAGATGCAGCCCGACCTTGCGCTTGACGCGCTGCAGCGCGTTGTCGACGGTCTTGGCGTCGCAGCCCAGCCGCGTGGCGACCTCTTCGTAGGGCCTGCCGTCGAGGTACAGCGCGAGGACCCGCGACTCGAGCTCTGAGAGCGCCGTCGAGAGGCAGCCCACGAGCGAATGCAGCTCCTCGGAGGAGATGACCTGGTTGACCGGATCGTGGACGGTGGAGCCGGGGATGACGTCCTCGAGCGTCGGCTCGCCGTCGCCGCTGGCACCGGCCGGCGTGGCCGAGAAGGAGACGTACTGGTTCAACGGCGTGTGCTTGTTGCGCGTCGCCGTCTTGACGGCGGTGATGATCTGGCGCGTGATGCACAGCTCGGCAAAGTTGCGAAACGACGACTCGCGGTCGGAGCGGTAGTCGCGCACGGCCTTGTAGAGGCCGACGAGGCCCTCCTGGATGAGGTCGTCGGAGTCGCCGCCGGCGAGGAAGTACGACGAGGCCTTGAGGCGCACGAAGCCGTAGTACCGCCGCACGATGCGGTCGTACGCCGTTCGGTCGCCCGCCTTGGCCAGCGCGATGAGGAAATAGTCATCGACCTGAACCTGAGAGTGAGACTTTTGGGAGATTGTTGCCATGAGCAGTCCTTTCGCGGTCGATCAGTGACCGGATGTGCTCAGTGGCGATCCCCTCCCAGGGCGCCATCTGCGTGTGACGATGACTTTCCTACACCTCAGGTCGAACCTGAAGTGTGAGGAACCTACCCCTTGTTATGAAGCGCTGTCAAGCCTGACTGCGTCGCTGCACGATTCCGTACATGAGTACCGCCGCCGCGGCGCTCGCGTTCAGCGACTCGACGTGCCCGCGCATCGGGACGGAAATCAGCGCATCGCACGACTTCGCCACGCGCGGGCGCAGTCCAGTTGCCTCCGAGCCGAGCACGAGCACCACGCCCCCGCTGTAGTCGGGCTCGTCGTAGCTCGTCTGCGCCTGGCCGTCGGCGCCGTAGCACCAGCACCCGGCGACCTTGGCGGTGCCGAGGAAGTCGGCGATGTTGCGCACTCGCGCGACGTGCAGGTGCTCGACCGCCCCCGCCGACGCCTTGACGACCGCCGGCGTCACGTGCGCCGCGCGCCGCTCGGGGATGACGACGCCCCGCACCCCCGCGCTCTCCGCGGTGCGGCAGATCGCGCCGAGGTTCTGGGGGTCCTGGAGCTCGTCGAGCACGACGACGAACGGCGCCTCGCCGGTGAGCAGCTCGGCCGCGCCGGCGTACGGATAGCCGCCGGCATCCGCGCAGACGCCCTGATGGTCCGGCGAACCGGCCCGGCTCTCGATCTGCTGCGGCGAGACGACCTGCACGTCGGGGTGCGCGCGCAGCCACGGCTCGCGAGCCGCGCTCTCGATCGCCCAGACCTGGCCGATCGTGCGCCGGCCGGCGCGCAGCGCCTCGCGGACCGGATTGCGCCCGTAGAGGATCACGACTCGATCGCGACGAGCTGCGGGCCGGCGGGCCCGTCGCGCACCTCCCAGCCGTGGCCGCGCAGCTCGTCGCGCAGGCGATCGGCCTCGGCGTAGTCGCCCGCGGCGCGGGCGGCCTCGCGCTGCTCGAGCAGCTCCTGCTCCTCGGCGCCGGCCTCGCTGGAGGACTCGACGAGGTTCTCCAGGCCGAGCACCGCGAGCATCTCGACGAGGTCGTCGCGGCCGACCGGCTCGGTGCGCTGGTGGCGCTCGCTGATCCAGTCAAACAGCGCCGCAAGCGCCGCCGCGGTGTTGAAGTCGTTGCGCAGCGCCTCGAAGAACGCGTCGCGCAGCGGGCGCATCTCGGCGGGAGACTTCCCGGCGACGAGGCCGCGCGCGGCGTCGCGCACGCGCGCGACGCGCGCGAGCGCCTCGAGCATGCGGAACTCGTCGAAGGCCATCGGCTGGCGGTAGTGCGCGCCGGCGAAGAGCATGATCAGGGCGTTGCGGCCGAACTCGTCGACCACGTCGTGCAGCGGCACGACGTTGCCGACGCTCTTGGCCATCTTGCCCTCGCCGAACTGGAGCATCCCGTTGTGCATCCAGATCTGGGCGAGCTCCGCGTCGCGCGCCATGCGCGTCTGCGCCGCCTCGTTCTCGTGGTGGGGGAAGACGAGGTCGTTGCCGCCGCCGTGGATCTCAAAGCCGACGCCGAGCAGCTCCTCGGCCATCGCCGAGCACTCGATGTGCCAGCCCGGTCGGCCACGACCCCACGGCGCGTCCCACGCGGTGTCCTCGCCCTCCTTGCTGGCCTTCCATAGGGCGAAGTCGAGTGGATCCTGCTTGCGGTCAGAGCCCTCGACGTCCTCCCCCTGGTTCATCTGGTCGATCGCGCGCCGGCTGAGCGAGCCGTAGTCGGGATCGGACCGCACGCGGAAGTACACGTCACCGTCCACGGCGTAGGCGTGATCGCGCTCGACGAGGTCGGCGATCAGCCCGACGATCGCGTCGATCGTCTCGGATGCCAGCGGCTCGGCGTCGGGCCGGCCGAGTCCCAGCCGGTCGGTGTCGGCGACGTAGTGGGCGGTCATCTCCTCGGCGAGCTGCGCGCTCGCAACGCCGAGCGGCCGCGCGGCGTCGTAGATCTTGTCGTTGACGTCCGTGATGTTGATCACAAGCGTCACGTCGTGCCCCTCGTGCTCGAGAAAGCGCTTGAGCAGGGAAAAGACGACGAACGGCCGCGCGTTGCCCACGTGGATGCGCCCGTACACGGTCGGCCCGCACGCGTAGATCCCCACGTGGTTGTCATCGCGCGGCACGAGCTCGCGCAGATCGCCGGAGCGAGTGTCCTGGATACGGGTCGGGGCCATCGGCTGACCCTATCGAGGCGCCTCGCGGCGGCCCTCCCACGCAGCCTGCTGTCCGGATGCGTTCAAATGCGCCAAGAACAGGTAATGCAATCCGCCCCGCGGGGTACTTTCGACGCGATGGTCTCCCCGGCCGCCGATCACGCAGAGCGCCTGGCGGCCGTCGCCGCGGGCTTCCGCACGCTGCCCGGCCGCTTCCTCGGCCTCGCGCCCGGCTTGGATGCGACATGGCGGATCGTGCTCGGCGACATCGGCCACACCTGGGAGATCCGCTGCACCGAGCACGGCGCCCGCGTCCGGCTCGGCGCGACCAACCGGCAGCCCGACGTCGTCATCGGCACCGACGCCGAGACGTGGATGGCGCTGCGGCGCGGCGAGCTCTCCGGCCTGGATGCCTTCAACCGACGCCTGCTCTACGCACGCGGCAATCTCGACCTCGCGGTCGCCTTCGAGGGCCTCTTCCGCCGCGAGAACGGCCGGCGGCCGCTGCTGCGCGTCCACGACGTGCATCTCACGGGGAGGCGCGTGTCGACGCTGACGATCGGCGCCGGCCCCGACGTCGTGCTGATCCACGGCCTCGGCGGCGCGAAGAGCTCGTTCTACGACATGGCGGCGACGCTCGCCGAGCGCTACCGCGTCCACGCGCTGGACCTGCCCGGCTTCGGCTCCTCCTCCAAGCCCCCGCTCGCGCCGTACAACGCGGGCTGGTTCGCTGACACCGTGCGCGAGACGATGGACGCGCTCGGCCTGCAGCGCGCGCACGTCGCCGGCAACTCGATGGGCGGCCGCGTCGCTGTCGAGCTGGCGCTGCGCGAGCCGCAGCGCGTCGCCGGTCTCGCGCTCCTGTGCCCCGCGGTCGCGTTCATCAAGCGCAGCTATCACCCGCTCGTGCGGCTGCTGCGCCCCGAGTTCGGGCTGCTGCCGCACCGCTTCACGCGCAAGGTCGTCGAGGAGCACTTCTGGTCGCTGTTCGCCGACCGCGACCACATCGATCCGAGCCTCTGCGACCTCGTCGTCGACGAGTTCCAGCGGATCTACTCCAGCCCGGGCGCGCGTACGGCGTTCCTCGCCTCCGCGCGCAACATCTACCTCGACGAGCCGTTCGGCGACGGCGGCTTCTACCCGCGCCTGGCCGAGCTCGACGTGCCGTCGCTGTGGGTCTGGGGATCGCACGACACGGTGATCCCGCCGGCGTTCAAGCGCCATGTCGAGCAGTGGCTGCCCGCGGCCGAGCAGATCATCCTCGACGGCTGTGGCCACGTGCCGCAGGTCGAGCGCGCGGCGCAGACCAGCGGGCTGCTGCAGCGGTTCTTTGCGCGCGTCGACGCCCTCGGCGGACACGCCGGCCGGCTGCGCAGGGCGGCGTAGACTGGCTGGATGGAGGGCACCGC
Organism: uncultured Actinomycetes bacterium; assembly: GCA_963705315.1. Lineage (GTDB taxonomy): Bacteria > Actinomycetota > Thermoleophilia > Solirubrobacterales > Solirubrobacteraceae > CADCVQ01. Next base: position 1,299,386 of record OY970068.1, on the reverse strand, counting down.
AACCGCCAGCCCGCCGTCGAGCAACGGCCATCGCCAGGACCCGCCGACCGGTGCGTTCGGGCGTCACGGGACGGACGAGGCCGAAGACCTCCGCGAGCCGGGGATCGCCGAGCGGTTCATCCGCGGCATCGCCGGACTTGCCCGCGGCCGCGTGCCCGTGGCCGACCTCGACGAGCGCGATCCGGACTACATCCGCGAGAACCTGCCGCGCCTATGGCTGCTCTCGAGCCTGTGGTTCCGGGGAGAGGCCCGCGGCCTGGGCAACATCCCCGAGTCGGGGCCGGTGCTCCTCGTCGGCAACCACTCCGGGGGCAACATCACGCCGGACACCGGGGTCTTCGTCCTCGCCTTCAGCACGTACTTCGGCGTCGAGCGGCGCTTCTACCAGCTCGCCCACAACCTCGTCCTGTCCGCCCCCGGCCTGGGGTTCCTGCGCAGGTTCGGCACGGTCGCCGCCTCACCGGCGAACGCCGAGCGCGCGCTGAAGTCCGGCGCGGCGCTGCTCGTCTATCCCGGCGGCGACCACGAGGTCCATCGCCCGTCGTGGGAAGGCAACACGATCAACTTCGCCGGCCGTCGCGGCTTCGTCCGGCTCGCCCTGGAGCACGACGTGCCGATCGTGCCGGTCGTCGCGATCGGCGGTCAGGAGACGGCGCTGTTCCTCAGCCGCGGCGAGCACCTGTCCAAGGCGCTCATGCTTGACCGGCTGCTGCGGCTGAAGGTGCTGCCGGTGTCGATCGCGGCGCCGTGGGGCCTGAACATCGGCGACTTCCTCGGCCACGTGCCGCTGCCGGCCAAGATCACGATCGAGGTGCTGCCGGCGCTGCACCTGCGCGAGCAGTTCGGCCCGGAGCCCGACGTCGACGAGGTCTACGAGCACGTCGTGGAGACGATGCAGGAGACGCTCGACGCGCTCGCATCCGAGCGACGGCTGCCCGTGATCGGCTGAGCGCATGCGGGTCGGAGCGCGGATCGAGATCGCCGCGCCGCCCGAGCTCGTGTGGTCCTTCGTCGTGGACCCCAAGCGCTATCTGCACTTCATGGACGGGATCACGCGCTGGGAGGTCGCCTCAGAGCAGGACCGCGGCCTCGGCGCGCGCTACAAGACGCTCATGCGCGTGCGCTCGGCCGAGATCGGCGGGCTCGTCGAGGTCGTCGAGTTCGACGAGCCCCGCGATCTGGCGTGGACATCGGTCACTGGCATCGACCAGCGCGGCCGCTGGCGCCTGCGCGAACGCGACGGCAACCGCACGCGGGTGGAGCTGCGGCTGTCCTACGGCATCGCCGGCGCGGGCATCGCCGGCTGGCTCGCCGAGCAGCTCGGCGCACCGACCGTCCGCGGCAACCTCCAGCGCTCGCTGCAGGAGCTCAAGCGCCAGACCGAGCACGAGCAGGCACGCGCCGCCGCGGTGGCGCGGCGCGCGGCGGCGCGGGCGTAGGGGCTCGCTCAGAGCCGCGGTTCACCAAACAGCATCGCTGAAGGAGTGGGTTGGACCTGCGCATGGACCCGCGGGGAGCCGCATCACATGTACGAGTGACGGATGGTTCTGCCGCCGCTGTTGGACCGTCACTCACGCATGTCATACGTGGATGAGTGACAGTTGGTCGGGGGCACCGAGCCCATCCGTCACTCGTACAGGCGCACATCGCGCCGCGCCGCCCCGCTCGCGCATCCTTTATCGATGCTGTCTTGTCAAACGCGCGGCCCGGACGCTCACGGGACGACCCGATGAGACACGCGCAGGAACACGTCGCCCGGCCCGGCAAGCGGCCGCGCGCTCCACACCGCCGTGGCGTCGCCGCTTACGGGATCAAACGCGACGAGCGTCGGGGTGGCCGGCGATGTTCGCCGGCGGGGACCACGACGCGGCCGCCGAGGCCGAGCCGCACGTCGCGAGCAAAAGCAAGGTCGCCGTGCAGGCGGCATGAGCGTCGTCATCACCGCGCGAACGTAGTGCGCGACGAGAGTTGCGCGAGCGCGCGGGTTCCGAGAGCGCGGCATCGCGCCGCAGCCGGTACCGTCGGCGCATGTCCGACGGGACGGACACCGATCCGCAGGCCGGCGCGCGAGAGCCCCGCCGGGTGAAGGCGGCAGATCTCAAGCTGGGGGATCGGTTCACGACCGATCGCGCCGAGGGTGAGTTCGTCGTCGAGAGCGTCAGCGGCGCCGCGGCCTACAGGGTCATCAGGACGACGGCGGGGAAGACCTTCGGCATGCCGCGACAGCTCGTTGTATGGGTTCAGCCAGAGCCCCCCGACGGCGGCGAGGACTGATCCGGGACGCAGCAGCAGCTGTCCGCACGCGTGTACGAGCTCAGGCGGGCGGGCCAGGAGACCGGGCCATGTGGCACTTAGACGAACCTTCGCGGTCGGCCTAGCCAACCAGCCAGCCTGTCCTCCCGCGGTCCTCCGCGAAGGCCGCAACGGGGCTGACGCGCACGCTCGAGGAGTGCGCATGACGCGCTCCTAGTGGGCCTTCTCGGAACGATCGGCCGGTTTCCGGTCAGACTTTTGGAGAAGGCCCACTAGTGCGCGATTCCCGCCTTCTCGGCGCCGAGCCCCGTCTCGGCGCGCGCGTGCAGCTCGGCGAACTCGCGCTCGTTGCCGCGCTCGGTCGACAGCATCGTGCCCAGCCAGCAGCCGATGAAGCCCAGCGGGATCGAGACGATCCCCGGGTTGGCGAGGTCGTAGAACGCCAGTGCCCCGCCCTCGGCATCCGGCCCGGGCCAGACCTTCGGCGAGATGATCACGAGGACGATCGAGCTGACGACGCCCAACAGCACGCCCGTCACGGCCCCAGCCGTGTTGAAGCGCCGCCACGTCAGGGCGAGCAGCAGAGCCGGGAAGTTCGCGCTCGCCGCGACCGCGAACGCCAGACCGACCATGAACGAGACGTTCAACCCGGCTCCGCCGATGATCGCGATCACGATCGCGATGGCGCCGATCGATGCCGCGGCGACCCGAGCGACCAGCACCTCTTCGTGCTCGGAATCGTGCCCCTTGCGGATGACGTTGGACCACAGGTCGTGGGCCACCGCGCCGGACGCCGACAGTACGAGCCCCGCCACCACGGCGAGGATCGTCGCGAAGGCGACAGCCGCGACCACCGCGAGGAACAGGTCGCCGCCGAACGTGCCGTCACCACCGCCGAGGAACTGCGCGAGGTTGGGCGCGGCGAGGTTGCCGCCCGTACCGGCCGCCGCGACGCCTCCCTCCCCGAGCAGGGCGCGGGCGCCGAACCCGATGACGGTCGTCAGGAGGTAGAAGGCGCCGATGATGAAGATCGCCCACACGACCGACGAGCGCGCCGCCTTCGAGTCGGGCACCGTGAAGAAGCGCATGAGGATGTGCGGGAGGCCGGCCGTGCCCAGCACGAGCGCGACCCCGAGCGACAGCGTGTCGATCGGGCTCGACAGGAACGTGCCCGGGCCGAGCGAGAACGTCGACTCGTCGGTCACGTTGGACTCGGCGCGGTTGAACAGCTCGATCGGGTTCCAGCCCACGCGCTCCAGCACAAAGGCCGACATCACGACGATGGCGACCATCAGCAGGACGGCCTTGATGATCTGCACCCACGTCGTGGCGACCATCCCGCCGAAGATCACGTAGCAGAGCATCATCACGCCGGTGATCAGCACGGCGATCGAGAAGTCGATCCCGACGAGCGCCTGGACGAGCACGCCCGCGCCGACCATCTGCGCGATGAGATAGAAGGCGGCGACCGACAGCGTGCCCATCGCCGCCGCGGTGCGGGCCGGTCGCTCGCGCAGCCGGAACGCCAGCACGTCGGCGATCGTGTACTTGCCCGCGTTGCGCATCCGTTCGGCGAGCAGGAACATGACCGTCAGGAAGGCGACGAGGAAGCCGACGGAGTACAAGAAGCCGTCGAATCCGAAGATGAAGATCAGGCCCGCGATGCCCAGGAACGAGGCCGCCGACAGGTAGTCGCCGGAGATCGCCAGGCCGTTCTGAAAGCCGCTGATCGAGCGGCCGGCGGCCCAGAACTGGTCCGCGCCGGTCATCCGCTTGGAGGCCCAGTACGTGATGACGAGCGTGGCCGACAGGACGATCGCGAAGATCACCAGCGCTTCGACGTTGGTGCCGGCTGAGATGACGGTCATCGTGCCGTCTCAGAGGATGTCGCCAGCGCCTTCTGCACCACCTTGTCCGCCAGAGGATCGAACACCCTCTCGGCACGGCGCAGGTACATGAGCCCGAGTGCACCGACGACGACGAACTGCGAGAGCGCCAGCGTGTAGCCGACCGTCAGGCCCTCATAGACCGAACGCGCCATGAAGTCAGGCGCGTAGCCCGCCAGCAGGACAAACCCGAAATACCAGGCGAGGAAGAAGATCGTCGCCGGCAGCACGAAGCGCCTCTTGGAGGCGATCAGCTCCCGAAATTCGGGTGACTGCTCCACCGCTTGCCAATCGACGCGCGGATCCGTAACCGACATATGGGTCTCCCCTTTGTGCGCTCGCTTGTGTCAAGCGACACACCTACCCGGCACGATTCGCGGCTATGCGAAGCGGGGTAGCCGCCGAGCCGCGCAACAATCGCCGCGGCGCATCGTCCTCTATCGATGCTGGTCCGGGAGCCGCGCGCGGCGGCGGCCGCGCCTACCCGTCCGGCATGGCCTCGACGGTCGCGATCGCCATCGCCGCCACGCCCTCTCCGCGGCCCACGAAGCCCATTCCCTCGCCGGTCGACGCCTTCACGTTCACCCGTGAGCGCTCGAGCTCGAGCGCCTGCGCCAGCCGGTCGCGGATCGCGTCGCGGTGCGGGCCGAGCTTCGGGCGCTCCATCATCACCGTCACGTCGACGTTGACGACCTCGAATCCGGCGTCGCGCACCGCCGCGAGCACCTCGCCGAGCAGCTCGACGGAGTCGGCGTCCTTGTAGGCCTCGTCGGTGTCGGGGAAGTGCACGCCGATGTCCGTGAGGCCGACGGCGCCGAGCAGCGCGTCCATCAGGGCGTGGGTGAGCACGTCGGCGTCCGAGTGGCCGTCGAGGCCGAGCTTGGCATCGGGAAATTGGACGCCGCCGAGGATCAGCGGCCGGCCGGCGACGAGACGATGCGAGTCCCATCCCAACCCACAGCGCACGCCGCTCACCCGATCGGCTCCAAGCGCCGCTCGCGTCGCTCGAACACCGCGAGCTCACCGATGCCGAGCTCCTCGAGCAGCTCCAGCGCGGCCTCGTAGTCGCGACCCACGTCGGACGGCACGTGGGCGTCGCTGGAGAGCGCGACCGGGCACCCCGCGTCCAGGCACATCTCGAGGAACGCGGGCGCCGGGTAGATCTCGCCGACCGGCTTGCGCAGCCCAGCCGTCGAGACCTCCACCGCGATCTGCGACTCGGCGATCCCGTCCATCGCGAGATCGTAGAAGCGGCGCAGGTCGCCCTCCGGCACGGGGCGGCGCCCGCCCCAGTACTTGACGAGGTCGGGATGGGCGAGGATGTCGAACAATCCGCTGCGAGCCGCCTCGCCGAGCGTCTGGAAGTAGCGCCGCCACAGCTCGTCGGGGCGCTGGGAGCGGTGATCCCACACCTCGTAGCCGTCGTGGTCGACGGCGTGCTCGCCGACGAAATGCACGGAGCCGACGACGAAGTCCCAGTCGCGCCGGTCGAGCACCGTGGCCAGGCGATCCTCGCGGCCGACGATGAAGTCCGCCTCGATGCCGACCCTGAGGTCCGTCTGCTCGCGCACGAAGCCGACGTAGGCATCGAGGTCGTCGCGCGCGCTCTCGCGCCACAGCGGGTGCTGCCAGACGTCGAGCGCCTGGGCGAAGCGGTAGATGTGCTCCGCGCACCCGAGCTCCGCGATCCCGCGCTCCTCGGCGACGGTGCGATAGCGCTCGACGTTGCCTGCGCTGAAGTGGTCTTCCGCCGACGCGTCGACGTCGTCGGGGCGCAGGTGCAGGTGGTAGTCGGTGAGCATCGGGCGGCTGATTCCAGCACACGATGCGTCCGCCGGGCCCGCAGCCGGCAGTTCCCCACGAATGGCATCGCTGCCGAGCCTCGTCCGTCGTTTCGTCGACCTCAACGTGGCCGCCTCGACAGCGACCGAGCGGCGGCTGCGCCTGCCGTCCGACAAGCCGCTGTGGACCCGCTTCGGAGCGGAGGCCGGTTCGCGCCTGGCCGCCCTGCCCGATGGCGCGACGGTGATCGATCTCGGTGCTGTTTTCGACCTACCGCGTCGCCCCGCGCTCCCGCAGCACCATCTCCGCCACGCGCAGATCATGCGGCGTCGTCACCTTGAAGTTCTCCGCCGAGGCAGCCACCACGCGCACCACGCCACCCGCCCGCTCCACCAGCCACGCGTCGTCCGTCGCCGCCGCCACCACGTCGTCCCCCACGTCCAGCGCCTTCTCCAGCGCCGCCCGCCGGAACACCTGCGGCGTCTGCACCGACCACAGCGATGAGCGATCCAGCGTGCCGGTCACCACGCCATCGCCAGTCGCCTGCTTGATCGTGTCGGTCACCGGCGCAGCGGCAATCACGCCGTCGCAACCTGACGCCGCCAGCTCGTCCAACGCCGCCTGGAAGATCTCCGCGGTCACGAGCGGCCGCGCCGCGTCGTGCACGATCACCGGGTCGCCGTTGCCTGCGGCGAGTGCCGCGCGCACGGACTGCGAGCGGTGCGTGCCGCCCGCCACGCCGATGACGCCGGCGGGCGCCTGCGCATCCGGCGGCAGCGCCACGACGATCTGGTCGACATCGTCCATCGCGCGCAGGGCGTCCAGGCTCCACTCGAGCATCGGGCGGCCCGCCAGAACGACAAACGCCTTGGGTCCGCCGGACCCAAGGCGTTCGCCACGACCTGCGGCTACGACGAGTGCCAGTGCTACTTGGTCACCGTCACGCCGGCGCTGTCGGCGAGGAGGTCGTCGAGGTGCTGCTCGGCCTCGTCCTCGTCCTTGTCGAGCGCGTACATGAGCTCCGAGGCGAGGATCTTCTTCGCCCGCGTGAACATCTGCTTCTCGCCCGTCGACAGGCCCTTCTCGTGCTCGCGGATCGCGAGGTTGCGCACGACCTCGGCCAGCTCGTAGATGTCGCCCGTCTTGATCTTGTCGCGATTGTGCTTGAACCGGCGGTTCCAGTTCTTCGGCATCTCGGACACGTCGTCGGCGAGCACGTCGAGAACCTTCTTGACGGTCTCCTCGTCGATGACACGGCGCAGGCCGGCGACGCCGGCGTTCTCGCACGGGACCATGACCGTCATGTCGTTGTGCAGGATCTTGATCGTGAGGTACTCGCGCTCCTCACCGAACATCTTGCGCCGCTCCTTCTTGAGGACCTGCCCCGCGCCATGATGCGGGTAGACCACGTTGTCGCCGAGCTCGAACTCGATGTTCTCGACGGTCCGCGTCTCCAGGTCCTCTAGCAGCTGCTCTTCGATGCCTTCGGGAATGATGTCCTCCTTGGTGGGGTTGCGCCGGGGTCCGGCAAAGTGCGCGTCTACTAACGGGAAGTTGGGGTTGTTACGTCTGTAGGTAGCGGTCGACGAGGTTGATCTCCTGCAAGCGCCGTAGACCCTCGCGAATGTCCTTCGCACGGATCTCTCCGACGCCCTCGACGGTTTCGAGCTCCGCGTCGGTCGCAGCGAGCAGCTCGTCGAGCCCGCCGAAGTCGCTCACGATCTGCGTGACGACGAGTCTCGGCAGTCGAGGAATACGTCCCAGGATGCGGAACCCGCGCGGGGAAACCGGGTAATCGAGCGTGTTGAGCTTGCGGTCGTAGCCGAGCAGCTCGGCGAGGCGGCCGAAGTCGAGCAGGTCGTGGTGCGGTAGGCGCCCGATCTGATCCAGCGCGCCGGCGAACTCCTCGTCGGAGTTGTCGGCGAGGTAGTCGTGCACAAGCGCGGCCTTGTCGGCGGCGGTGCCGACCATCGTCTCCTCCAGCTGCATCTCGATGAGGCGGCCCTCGGTGCCGAGCTCGACGATGTAGCGCTCGATCTCGACGGCCATGCGGGTCACGAGCTCGGAGCGCTGGAGCACGGTCAGCACGTCGTGCAGCGTCGCCCCGCCCTCGAACTCGAGCGCCGTCAAGCGGGTGGACACCTGATCGAGCCGGGTGCGGTACTTGTCGAGCGTGGCGAGCGCCTGGTTGGCCTTGGCGAGCACGACGGGAATCTCTTCGAGGATGTACTTCGTCCCGTCGACGTAGAGCGAAACGACCTCGCGCAGCTGCGAGATCGCGATGACGAGCGCGTCGGTCTGCTTGGAGACGCGCTCGGCCGTGCGGTGGCGCGTGCCGGTCTCCATCGAGAGGATCGTGGGATCGGGCATGAGCTGGACGTTGGCCATCGCGATCTTCGTCGCGTTGGCGTTCGTCACGATCGCCCCGTCCATCTTGGCCAGCTGGTAGAGCAGCGCGGGGGTGTAGTCGATCTCGAGCTTGATGCCGCCCGAGAAGAGGAAGCTCAGATCGTCGACCTCGCCGACGATGATGAGGCCACCGGTGCGCGCGTGGACGATGTTGTCGATTCCCTCGCGCAGCGTCGTGCCCGGCGCGACCATCTCAAGCGCTTTTACGAGTCGAGGTTCACCGCGTGGTTCAAGCTCTCCTGACTCATCTCCAGCGCGGACCACGCAGGTGATTTTAGCGGGTAATTAAGCTGCGGCCCGATCCGGCTTGGCGGCCGCCTTCGGCGCAGCTTGCAACGCTTGACGCAGCGTCGGCGCGGTCTGCGGCGAGACGACGTCCCGCAGGCCGAACTTCGCCGCCTCCTTTAGCCGCCGATCGGGGTGCGCGGTCGAGCGCAGCTCGCCCGTGAGGCCAAGCTCGCCGAAGCACGCGACCGGCCCATCCCCGCGAGCGCCTCTCAGCGCCACGCCACGCGACGCGCTCGCGACGGCAAGCGCGATCGCGAGGTCCGCACCCGGCTCCTCGACGCGCACGCCACCGACGACGTTCACGAAGACATCCGCGCTGCCGACGCCAACGCCGCCGTGTCGTCCGAGGACCGCGAGGACCATCGCCAGGCGGTTGCGATCGATCCCGTTGACGACGCGCCGCGGCGGCACGAGCTCGGATGGGGAGACGAGCGCCTGGACCTCCACGAGCAGCGGCCGCGTGCCCTCCATCGCGGCAAGCACCACCGAGCCCGGCTTGCCGGTCGCCTCGGCGACGAACCGCGCGCTGGCGTCGAGCACCTCGACGAGCCCTGCGTCGCGCATCTCGAACACACCGGCCTCGTTGGTCGAGCCGAAGCGATTCTTCAGCGCGCGCAGCGTGCGATACGTGCGCTCGCGCTCGCCCTCGAACTGCAGCACGCAGTCGACGAGGTGCTCGAGCACGCGCGGCCCGGCCAGCGCGCCCTCCTTCGTCACGTGCCCGACGAGGATCACCGCGATGTCGGCCGCCTTGGCGACCTGCATGACCCGGCCCGCGACCTCGCGCACCTGTGCGACCGATCCCGGCGCGGAGCTCAGCTCCGCGGCGTGCATCGTCTGGACCGAGTCGATCACGCAGACCTCCGGTCGCTCGGCGTCGAGCGTCGCGAGGATCGTGGCGAGATCGGTCTCGGCGATGACGGGCACCGACAGCGCCCCGCCGCCTCCCGCGATCGGCGTCAGCCGCTCGGCGCGCAAGCGGATCTGGGCGGCCGACTCCTCCCCGGAGACGTACAGCGTCCTGGCCCCGGCGGCGGCGAGGTTCCCCAGCGCCATGTTCGTGAGCGTCGACTTGCCGATGCCGGGCGAGCCGCCGAGCAGGACGAGCGAGCCCGGCACGAGACCGCCGCCGAGCACGCGATCGAGCTCGCCGATGCCCGTGAGCAGCCGCGGGACCGGCGCCCGGCTGACGTCGGCGAGCAGCACCGGGCGAGCCGGCACGGCGCCGTGGCTGCCCGACCGCGCGCGGGCGGGGCGCTTGGCCGGGTCGGGAGCGCTGTGCTCGACGAGCGTGTTCCAGGCCTGACAGCCCGGACAGCGCCCGTGCCAGCGCGCGCTGGAGTGCCCGCAGGCCGAGCACACGTGGATGGAGGTCGGTCGCGGCATCCGGCGAGACTAGGCCCTGGACCCGACGTCTTCGCCCTCATCCGCGCTCGATACCGAGTGGAGAGGGTACGTTGCGCTGAGACAGATCGCGTGCACGAGGCCACGATCGCCCGGAGGAGGTGTCACATGAAGCGCAAGCTGCCCTCACCCTCGACGGTGATCGCGCTCGTAGCGCTTGCAGTCGCGCTGTCGGGGACCGCCGTTGCTGCGGTGGCTGTGGACTACGCTCGCCGCGCCGGAGCGGTGGACGGTAAGAGCGCGGTGGCTGCCAGCGCGTCAGCAAAACAGGCGGCGGGCAAGCTCGTCGCCACGGCCAAGCGCGGAAACGGCCGCGGCCAGCTTCCCGGCCGGTTCGTCAACGACGTCATGCGTGGCGGCTCGACGAACATCTCGGCGTTCATGCGCGTCCAGGACAACGTCAATGGGCCGACGCGGGCGCTGGCGATCATCCCCGGCATCGGCCGCCTGGATGCGCAGTGCGCCGACCAGGACCCAACCGTCGGCAAGGAGTCGACCCAGACGATCGTGACGTTCAAGGCGTCGGAACCGGGCGGGGTGAACGTCTCGCGCCTGCTCGGGCGCGACATCGACCGCGCGCAGGACGGCGTCGTCATCAGCGCAGCGAAGGACCAGCCGGTCCCGGTCATCAACTTCGCCGACACGCTCTTTCAGCTCATCCTGCAGGCCAAGAGCAAGTCGGTGCTGGTGATGGGCTCGTCGCGCAGCAACCTCAACAACACGGGCGACGCCGCCTGCCTGATCTTCGGCCTCAGCCTGCGGGTCGGCTAGATGATTGATGCGATTCGCACGCGCAATCAACCATCTAGATCCAGTCCAGCGCTCCGAGGACGTCGGCGACCAGGTCGCCGGCGTCCTCCAAGCCGGCGCTGAAGCGGATGAAGCCGGCTGACACGGCGTCGCTCCCCCAGCGGGCGCGACGCTCAGCCGAGGTGTGCACGCCGCCGAAGCTCGTCGCCTCGGCGACGAGCTCGCACGCCGCCAGGAACGCCTGCGCGCGCTTCTCGCTGCCCAGGTCGAAGCACAGCACTGCCCCGAACCGGCCGTCGAACGTGCGCGCCGCGAGCGCGTGCTGCGGATGGCCGGGCAGCCCGGGGTAGCGCAGGTCGTCGACGTCGTCGCGCTGGTCCAGCGCCTGCGCGAGCGCGAGGGCGGTCGCGCACTGGCGCGCGAAACGCACGTCGAGCGTCGCCAGCGAGCGGTGCGCGAGCCACGTCTCGAGCGGCCCGGCGATCGCACCGGTGAGCTGGCGCCACTCGCGCAGCCGCTGCGCGCGCTGCGCGTCGGCGCTCACGACGTAGCCGAGGATGAGATCGCTGTGACCGGTCATGAACTTCGATGCGCTCGAGACCGAGAGGTCGGCTCCGAGCTCGAGCGGGCGCTGGCACAGCGGCGAGGCGAGCGTGTTGTCGACGGCGAGCACGGCCCCCGCGGCATGCACGTCGGCGGCGAGCGCCTCGACATCGAGCAGCCCGAGCCCGGGGTTGGCGGGCGTCTCGACCCAGACGAACGTCGCCCCGGGCAGCGCCGCGCGCACCGCGTCCTCGTCCGTGGCGACGAGCCGCACCTCGACGCCGCGCGGCGCGAGATGCTCGGAGGCGATCCGGCGCACGTCCGGATAGCCATCGTCGGTGATCACGAACACGTCCCCCGGCGCGGTCGAGGACAGGAGCACCGCGGCGGCCGCTGCCATCCCCGATGAGAACAGCACCGCCTCGCCCGATTCCAGCGTCCCGAGCGCGCGCTCGTACGCGCTCCACGTGGGGTTGCCGTCGCGGGTGTAGCCGTAGTCGGCCGCGTCGGTCCGACCGCGCAGGTGGAAGGGAGCCGCCAACACCGGTCCGGGGAGGAACGGCTCGCCCTGGGCGGCGGCCGGCAGCCCGGCGTGGACGACACGTGTGGCGGGCCGCAGCGGCCGGTCACTCATCCGGCAGATGCTAGTGGGCACTCCCGCAAGTACGTTCGGGGACCGCGTTCGTGACCGCTGGTCGTCGGGCTAGTACACGTGGCCGGAAGTTCGGCGTGAAATTCCCGGACGCCCGGTGGTGTTCTGGCGGTTGACGGTGATCCGCCAGCGTGCTGGTTGCACGCGGGCGGGCACCGGCGGCCGTCAGGCGCGACCGGGCGTCGGGAAAACACGCAGAACTTCCGGACGCGTGTACTAATGGGCCACTAGGCGGCCTGGACGAGCCTGAGGTGCGACTCGACCGGCGGCGGTCCCGCGATGAAGCCGGTTCCGAGCATCGACGCGATGAGCCCGGGGGCGGCGCGGCCGAGCATCTTGACCTGGCGGTTGGAGAACATGACGAGCGTCAGGTCGGTCATGGCCATGACCGTGGCGGCGGCGTTGGCCGGGTTCTGCGGAGCAAGCTCGCCGAACAGGTCGCCGGAACCGAGCTCGGCGACCGTCTCGCCCGCGTGGCGCACGCGCCCGCGCCCCGCGGTGATGAGGACGAGCGCCTGCGGAAACGGCCCGTCGAGCAGCAGCCTCGTGCCTGCCGTGACGTGCATCTCAGTTCCGAAGTCGGCGACGTCCATTGCTTGGCGGGCGTGACGGACCGACGAACACCGTTCGTTATCAGCGCACGAGCGGGTATTCCGGAGCCCAAGCCCGTTCAAACTCGAACACCCGGCCATTACTTCGGGTGTGCCGCCTACCCTTGATCAGTGCAGACGGCAACCGAAGTCACCGACCGCCTCTACGAGGCGTGGAACGAAGCTGGCCTCGGCGCGATCACCGATCGCATCGATCCCGCCATCGAGCTCATCCCCGATCCGCTGCGCCCGACGGAGTCGGCGCTCCACGGGATCGAGGGCTGGCAGCAGTGGGTCGACCGCTGGGAGACCAGCTACCAGGCGATGCACATCACGCCCGATGCGCTCATGCAGATCGACGCGGAGCACGTGCTCGCGCTCGTCTCGATCACGGCCACCCCGTGCGGCGGCAGCGAGCCGCTGAGCTGGGCGGCGGCCCACATCTGGACCGTCCGCGACGGACGCATCACCGGCTGGGAGACGCACCTCGATCTCTCCGCTGCCCGCGCGACGCTCGAGTCCTAGCCGCGCCCGACTCGCCTTCGCCTGATCGACGAAACCGCATCGATGCAGGGGACGTGGGTCGGGGCCGCCGGGCGGGTCGTGGGGCAGCCTGAGTAATCGAGATGGTTCAAACGCACCCATACGGTGGTTCTCAACCAGGTCGATCTGGCGGGCGGCTTGGTGGCATGCCAAGTGCTCGCCGGACGACCACGTTGCGTACCACCCTCGTGAACCAGCCGTCTCGCGACCGGCAGCACCGCCCCGCCCCCTCGATCCTTCATCGATGCAGTTTTCTGAAGACCACGCCGGCCCCGCTCAACAAACACCGAGGGCGGCCCGTGGGCCGCCCTCGTTGACAGCGTGGTCAGGCGCGGTACTACTCCTCGTCGACTGGCTCCTCGACGCTCGGCTGGTCCAGCGCACCGCCGGGCTCCACGGGGGAGTCGTCGGTCGCGCCTGCGGTCGCCTCTGCGTCGTCGCCGGCCGCACCGACGGCGGCGGGCACCTTTGCCGGCTCGACGACCGTCAGCGAAACCTCGCGATCGTCCTCGTCGGGCGCCTTCTCGACCATGACGGTCGCGCCCGGCGTGAGCTCGGCCCGCAGGACGAAGTCCGCCAGCGGGTCCTCGATATAGCGCTGGATCGCGCGCCGCAGCGGGCGGGCGCCCATCGCGGGATCCCAGCCCTTCTCGACGAGCAGGTCGCGCGCCTCGTCGGTGAGCTCGAGCTGGAGTCCCCGCTCGGCCATCGACTCGCGGATGCGCCGCAGCAGCAACTCGACGATCTGCTTGATCTCGTCGCGCTGGAGCTTGTGGAAGACGATGACGTCGTCGATCCGGTTGAGGAACTCAGGCCGGAAGACCTTCTTGAGCTCGCCCATGATCCGGTTCTTCATGTCGTCGTACGTGATCCCGGTCTCGTCATCGGAGACGGCGAAGCCCAGCGGCGTGTTGCGAGCGATCTCTGAGGCGCCGATGTTCGACGTCATGATCACGATCGCGTGGCGGAAGTCGACCGTGCGCCCTTGCGCGTCGGTCAGCCGCCCGTCCTCGAGGATCTGCAGGAGGATGTTGAACACGTCGGGGTGCGCCTTCTCGATCTCGTCGAGCAGCAGCACGCAGTACGGCTTGCGCCGAACCGCCTCGGTGAGCTGGCCGCCCTCGTCGAACCCGATGTAGCCCGGGGGCGAGCCGACGAGCCGGGATACGGAGTGCTTCTCCATGTACTCCGACATGTCGACGCGGATCATCGCGTCCTCGTCGCCGAAGAGGAACTCGGCGAGCGTCCGTGCGAGCTCGGTCTTGCCGACGCCCGACGGTCCGAGGAACACGAAGGAGCCGGTCGGCCGCTTCGGGTCCTTCAGGCCGGCACGCGAGCGGCGGATCGCCTTGGAGATGACCTCGATCGCGGCGTGCTGCCCGATGACGCGCTTGTGCAGCTCGTCCTCCATGCGCATGAGCTTGGCCGTCTCGGCCTCGGTGAGCTTGAAGACGGGGATGCCGGTCCACATCGAGACGATGTCGGCGATCTCTTCCTCGCCGATCGCCGGACGCTCGGACTCGGCCTCGCCGGCCTCCCACTGCTCCTCGAGCTCGCGCTTGCGCTGCGTCAGGCGGCGCTCGGCGTCGCGCAGGTTCGCGGCCTTCTCGAACTCCTGTGCCTCGATCGCGGCTTCCTTGTCGCGCCGCGTCGTCTCGATCTCGTCCTCGAGCTCGCGATACACGGGCGGCGAGGTCATCGACTTGATCCGCATGCGTGACGCGGCCTCGTCGATGAGGTCGATCGCCTTGTCGGGCAGGAAGCGGTCGGAGATGTAGCGGTCCGCAAGCTCCGCGGCCGCCTCGAGCGCCTCGTCGGTGATCTGCACCTTGTGATGGTTCTCGTAGCGGTCGCGCAGGCCCTTGAGGATCTGCACGGTCTCCTCGGTCGTCGGCTGCTCGACGCGGATCTGCTGGAAGCGACGCTCCAGCGCCGAGTCGCGCTCGAGGTACTTGCGGTACTCCTCGAGCGTCGTCGCGCCGATCGTCTGCAGCTCGCCACGGGCAAGCGCCGGCTTGAGGATCGAGGCCGCGTCGATCGCGCCCTCGGCCGCACCCGCGCCGACGAGGTTATGCAGCTCGTCGATGAACAGGATGATGTCGCCGCGCTGGGTGATCTCCTTCATCACCTTCTTCAGGCGCTCCTCGAACTCACCGCGGTACTTCGACCCGGCGACGAGCGCCGCGAGGTCGAGCGTGTAGATCTGCTTGCCCTTCAGCAGCTCCGGCACGTCGGAGGTCGTGATGCGCTGGGCGAGACCCTCGACGACGGCGGTCTTGCCGACGCCGGGCTCGCCGACGAGCACGGGGTTGTTCTTCGTGCGCCGCGAGAGGATCTGCATGATCCGCTCGATCTCGGTCGCGCGGCCGATGACGGGGTCGAGCTTGCCCTCTTCGGCGAGCTTGGTGAGGTTGCGGCCGAACTGGTCGAGCAGCTTGGAGGACTTCTTGCCCTCGCCCGACGAGCCCGAGGTGCCTGCCCCCGCGCCGGCACCTGCGCCTGCGCCCTGGCGGCGACCGCCGGGACCGGACAGCATGCGGATGACCTCGTTGCGGATCTTCTCGGAATCGGCGTCGAAATCGAGCAGGATGCGTGCGGCCACGCCCTCGTTTTCGCGCACCAGTCCCAGGAGGATGTGCTCGGTGCCGATGTAGTTGTGACCGAGGCTCAGCGCCTCGCGCAGCGCAAGCTCGAGAACCTTCTTGGCCCGCGGCGTGAACGGGATCTGGCCGGACGTGACCTCTTCGCCGGATCCGACGATCCGCACAACCTGGGCGCGTACACGCTCGACGGTGATGTCGAGGCTCTCCAGGACTCGCGCCGCGAGACCTTCCTCCTCGCGGAGGAGGCCGAGCAGAATGTGCTCAGTCCCGATGTAGTTGTGCTTGAGCGTGCGCGCTTCTTCCTGCGCGAGAACGACCACCTGCCTGGCTCGTTCTGTGAATCGCTCGAACATGCTGCTTGATCCTTCCTGCTTGGGGCGGGGCCTCTAGCCTCGGTTCATGCGTGGTCCGGATTATTCTTGGGACGCCGAAATACCCGACTTCCCCATCTTTTCGGCTCCGCAAGCGAAATGGATGAGTGATCGGGTGCAGAGGGCGAGCATGGGGCAGTCTACCAACGCCACTACTGCACTTCAGTGGGGTTTGTCACGCTGCGATCGCGCAGTGCTGGAAAAAGTACGACTTCGCGGATCGACGATCGGTCGGTGAGCGCCATGACAAGCCTGTCTATGCCCAAACCGACGCCGCCGGTCGGCGGCATCCCGTGCTCGAGCGCCTGCACGAAGGACTCGTCATACGGCGCCGCCTCGTCGTCTCCGGCCGCCGCCAGGCGCGCCTGCGCCTCAAAGCGCGCGCGCTGCTCATCGGGGTCGTTGAGCTCCGTGAAGGCGTTGGCGATCTCGTTGCCGCCGGCGAACGCCTCCCAGCGCTCGGTGAGGCCGGGCATCGAGCGATGCGCCTTGGCGAACGGCGACAGCTCGACGGGGTAGTCCATGACGAACGTCGGCTGCTGGAGCGTGGGCTCGACGAACTTGCTCAGCAGGTCGTCCACGAGTTGTGGCCACGTTCGGTCCTCGGTGGACAGCCGATCGCCGATCGCGGCGGCGAGCCCGTCGCGTTCGCGGTTGCCCGCGGCGAGGATGTCGATGCCGGTCTCGTCGCGGATCGCGTCGCGCAGCGTGATGCGCCGCCAGCCCGGCCCGAAGTCGATCGGGCCGCTCGAGCCCACCGCGGCGACGACTGCGCTGACGAGCGCCTCGAGCCGGTCCGCCACGTCGTTGTAGTCCGCGTAGGCCTCGTAGAACTCGAGCATCGTGAACTCGGGGTTGTGCTTCGTCGACAGCCCTTCGTTACGGAAGTCCTTGCCGAGCTCGTAGACGCGCTCGAGGCCGCCGACGATGCAGCGCTTGAGATACAGCTCCGTGGCGATCCGCAGGTACAGCTTGCGGTCAAGCGCGTTGTGGTGCGTCGTGAAGGGGCGCGCGAGCGCGCCGCCGTAGAGCGGCTGGAGCACCGGCGTCTCGACCTCGATGAAGCCGGCGTCGTCGAGGAAGCGGCGCACCGCGGTGATCGCACGTGCGCGGGTGATGAACAGCGCGCGCGTCTCCTGGCTTGACAGCAGGTCGACCTCGCGCTGGCGATAGCGCGTCTCGACGTCCTGCAGACCGTGGTGCTTCTCGGGCGGGGCGCGCAGCGACTTGGCGAGGATCGTGAAGTCATCGAGCTTCAGGCTGATCTCGCCGCGCTTGGTGCGCATGGCCGTGCCGTCCGCGCCGATGATGTCGCCGAGATCGAGGCTGAGCAGACGCTCGTGCGCCGCCTGGCCGAGAACGTCCACGCGCGCCTGCAACTGGAGGCGGCCGGTGCGGTCGACGAGGTCGAGGAACGCCATCTTGCCCTGCCCGCGGCGCGCGGAGAGACGGCCGGCGACGCGGTGGCGCACGTCGGTCTCGGTGCCGTCGGCGAGCGTCTGATGCGCGGCGAGCACGCCCGCGACGGGCTCCGTGCCGTGGAAGGCGTGCGGGAATGGCTCGAACCCGCCGGCGCGCAGGCGCTCGAGCTTCTCCCGTCTGGCAGCTAGAAGATCGTCTTCGGACATCGCGGCCCGAGCCTAGCCGCCCAGCGCGGCTGGGCTACACGCCGACGTCGATCTTCGTGATCTTGAGCTTGATCTTCTTGCCGTTGGGCAAGGGCACGTCGACGATGTCGTTGCGCCTGTGGCCCATCAGCGCCTTGCCGACCGGCGATTCGTTGGACAGACGCTCGGGCGGCTTGGCCTCGGGCGAGCCGACGATCGTGAACTTCTGGCCCTTGCCGGTCTTCTCGTCCTTGACGTTGACGACCGAGCCGACCTGGACCTTCTCGGTGGACACGTCCTTGGCGTCGATCACCGTCGCCGAGCGCAGTCGCTCCTCGACCTGGGCGATCTTCGATTCGAGCATCGCCTGCTCGTTCTTGGCGTCGTCGTACTCGGAGTTCTCGGTGATGTCACCGAACTCGCGCGCCTCTTTGATGCGCAGCGCTACTTCGCGGCGCTTTTCGGTCTGCAGGTACTCAAGCTCGTCCTTGAGCTTCTCGAGTCCATCGGCGGTGAGGATGACGTCCTTGGGCATGTGCTCCAGAGAGAGAAAACCCCGCGCAGGCGGTGGAAAGCGAGCGGGCTATGGGCGAAGGCGACGCGAGAGGATAGCAGCGCGTCAAGCCGCTGCCGGAACGTTGTCCACAGCGGCCAGAACGGCCCGCGCCTGGTCGAGCGTTTCGGTCGCCTGAAGTGCCGCCTGGAGGGCTTTTCCGCCGCCCAGCCGGTCGACATACCAGGGGTAGAACTTGCGCATGTAGCGACCGGCGCGGCGGTCGCCGAGGTGCTCGGCGGCGCGCTGCATCACCCATTCGAGCTCGTCGACGATCTCCTGGCCGGTCGGCTCGCCGTCGCAGGCCCCGAGCAGGCGCGCGAACAGCCACGGGTTGCCGAGCGCGCCGCGGGCGAGCATCACCGCTTCGCAGCCGGTGTACTCGAAGGCGGCGCGAATCGCGTCGGGCTCGTCCATCCCGCCGCTGAGGATCACGGGCGCCGGCAGGCTTCGCACGAGCTCGCGCGCGAGGTCGTAGTCCGGGCGGCCCTTGTGCTGGACCTGCGCGGAGCGCGGGTGAAAGGCAATCGCGGCGACCCCGGCCTCGGCGACGAGCCGGTGGGCGAGCTCGAAGCCGTCGGTGGTGCCGTCCAGGCGGCCGGAGCGCAACTTGACCGTCACCGGTAGGCCGGAGCCCTCGATGGCCGCGCGGGCGACCGCGACCGCGGTGTCCGGGTCGCTGATGAGCGCCGCGCCGGCGCCGGTCTTGCAGACCTTCGGCACCGGGCAGCCCATGTTCAGGTCGATGAAGTCCGCGCCCGCGGCGGCGACGTGCGCAGCCGCCGAGCGCATGATCTCCGGCTCCTGGCCGAAGAGCTGGATCGCCACCGGCCCGCCCGCGCGCTCGTCGGCATGGATGCGCAGCATCTCGGTGCAGGTCTTGTCGTTGCCGTAATGGACGCCGTGGCTGGAGACCATCTCGCTGATCGCCAGGCCCGCGCCGTAGCGCTTGGCCTGCAGGCGCACGAACCAGTTGCCGATGCCCGCCAGCGGCGCGAGCACGACGCGGTTGGGGATCGTCAGCGAGCCGAGCTGCCAGGCGTCGGTGAGGCTACCGGTCACACCGCCAATGGTAGGCGGCTCAGACGGGTGCGTTGCGCGCGTAGAGCAGCCGCAGCCCGGTGAGCGTGAGGAGGTCGTCGATCTCGTCGATGCGTTCGGTGAACGGGACGATCGCGCCGGCCAGGCCGCCGGTGGCAATGACGTCGGTCTCCTCCCCGAGCTCCTCGAACAGGCGCCCCAGGATGCCGTCGATCGCGCCCGCGAAGCCGTAGATGACGCCGGAGCGGATCGCCTCGACCGTGGACTTGCCGATGACCGCGCGCGGCGGAGCGAGGTCGATCGCGGGCAGCCGCGCGCCGCGCTTTGTGAGGGCGGCGAGCGAGATCTCGACGCCGGGCACGAGGATCCCGCCGAGGAAGTCGCCGTTTGGGCCGACGATGTCGAAGTTCACCGACGTGCCGAAGTCGACGCAGATCGCCGGGCCGCCGAAGCGCTCCTTGATCGCGACGGCGTTCGCGAGCCGGTCGGCGCCGATCTCGCGCGGATTGTCGTAGCGCAGCGCCATGCCGGTCTTCAGTCCCGGCCCGACGGCGAGCATCGTGTGGCCGAGGTAGCGCTCGCCCATCGCCAGCCATTGCGGCTCGAGCGCAGGCACGGTCGAGGAGACGATCGAGGCGTCCATGTCGGCGAGCCCCATGCCGCGCAGCTCGAGCAGGTTGCGCAGCGCGGCGCCCAGTTCGTCGGTCGTGGACTCCGCAATCGTCGCGAAGCGCCAGTGCTCGACGAGCTCCTCGTCCCTGAACGTGCCGAAGTGCGTCTGGGTGTTGCCGACATCGACGGCAAGGAGCATGGACCCGACTTTATGCTCTGGACGTGAACAAGCTCTACGTCGTGCACTCCTCGCACCCGTCCGAAGCGGTCAAGAAGGCGCTCGAGCTGAAGGCGATCCCGTACAAGACCGTCGAGATGCTCATCCCGATGCAGCTGCTGCTTACGCGCCTGCGTTTCCCGAAGCGGTCCGTGCCGGCGCTGCGCCTGGACAGCGGCGAGAAGGTGCAGGGCTCGCGGGCGATCATGCGGCGGCTGGACGAGCTCGTGCCCGAGCCGGCGCTCGTGCCGGCGGACCCCGCGTTCCACGACTCGGTGCTCGCGGCGGAGGAGTGGGGCGACGAGCTGCTCCAGCCGCTGGCGCGCCGCGCGGTGTGGGCGGCGCTGAAGGCCAACCCGTCGGCGATCCCGACCTACCAGGAGGCGTCGAAGCTGCCGCGCCTTCCGCGCCCGATCGTGCGAGTCGTGGCGCCGGGAGTCATCCGCATCGAGAGCGCGATCCATGGCGCGAAGCGCGGCAGCGTCGCCGCCGACATGGCCGCGCTGCCGGGGCATCTCGACCAGGTCGACTCGTGGATTCGCGAGGGCGTGCTCGGCGGCCCGGTGCCGAACGCCGCCGACCTGCAGATCGGCTCGTCGCTGCGGCTGCTGCTGACGATCGGCGACGTGCGCCCGCTGTTCTCGGGTCGCCCGGCGGAGGCGCTGGCGATGCGGTTCTTCGCCGAGTTCCCGGGCGATGTGCCGGCGGGGGCGATTGCGGTTTAGCCGCGCGGTGCTGCGTAGCGAACAGCATCTCCAAGGAAACGGAGTAGGAGCTCGCGGCGGGGCGGGCACCTCGGCGCCGTTAGCGGTCGAGATGGTTGAACACCCCCATACACGGGGTCTTGAACCGTCTCGATCTTCCGGCCGCCGATCGTGTCGGCTCAGGTGCTATATCCGCGCCTGAGCCGACACGACCGCCCGGGAACCCGCCGCGCGGCCGTCCCCTCATCCTTATCGATGCTGTTTGGGCCCTACTCGCCCTTCGCGCGCTTGACGAGCTCGACCGTCGCGGGCCGCACGTCAGCCGCGCTGGCCAGCGGCTCGTCGAAATGCACACGGGCGGCTGCGGACTGGCCGGCGCCGGTGCACGCCAGGTCGATCCCGTAGCGATCGATCCCCGTGCAGACCGCTGAGACGGCGCCGCGTGCGCCCGCGAGCTCGCGGGCGATCGCGAGCAGGCCGTCGGTGTGGCTCTTGTTCAGATGCTCGGCGGACTTCGCGGCGATCGGGGCCGTCGGATCGGGCTCGGCGGCGCGGTACTCGTGACGGTCGATCGAGTCGGTGCGGAAGAAGCCGCCGACGGAGCTCACCCGCTCGACCTCCAGCACCCAGACCTCGAACTCGTCCCAGCCCGCGTAGAGCATCGCGCCCGGGACAGCGGCGGCGTGGGCGTCGAGCGCCTGCTCGGCGCGCTCGCCCGCGGGCTGCACGGCGCGCGCTGCGAGCGTGATCCGCGGCCGGTCGAGCGGATCGCCCGGCGCCGTCGGATCAGCGACGGCCAGGCTCGCGCGCGGTTCGGCGGCGAGGTTGCGCCCCTCCTCGCTCAAGTTCGAGACGAGCAGCACGGGATCGCCGTCGGCGGTCGGCCCGTACGCGACGAGCGAGCACCACGGATCGCCGCTGCCGGAGATCGTGGCGAGATGGCCGACGGTCATGGCGGAGACGAGCGTGCGCGCCTCCTCGGCGGGACTGCGGCGGCGCTCGACGGCGCCCGGGGTGTCGTGGGTGCTCACGGCGTTAACGCTAGCGGCGGGCCCGCGCGGCGCACGCCCTCGTCGACCGGCAGCACCGCGAGCGCATCCGCGAGGCGCGCACCGCCGGGCGTCGTGAGCGCGAAGTCGAGCTCGAGCAGCGGGATCAGAACGAAGCGCCGGGAGAGCACCTGCTCGTGCGGGAGCGTCAGCCGGTCGGTCGTCAGCTCCGTGTCGCCCAGCAGCAGCACATCGACGTCGATCGGGCGCGGTCCGTGTCGCGGGCCGCCCTCCTCGCGCCCGAGCTCGCGCTCGATCGCCTTGCAGGCGTCGAGCAGCTCCTGCGGCCCCAGCGCGGTCCGCACGCGCAGGCAGGCGTTCAGGAAGGACGGCTGGTCGAGGATCTCCCCCACGGGGTCGGTGTCGTACGTCGACGAGCTCGCCTGCACGGCGATGCCGTGCGCGGGCAGCGCGTCCACGGCCGCCTGGAGCTGCGCGCGGTTGTCGCCGACGTTCGAGCCGAGCCCGAGGTAGCCGATCGCGCTCAATCGTCGTCGTCGTCGAGCGGGTCGAGCTCGCGCCAGACCTCGACGGACACGTCCTCGACGGGCAGCGGGATCGGCGGCTCGGGCTTGGAGGCCTTGACGGCGACGGCCTGCGCCTCGAAGTCGCGCAGCAGCCGGTCGCCGACCGCCGTGCAGAGGCGCTCGAGCGTCTTGTCCGAGCGCTGCGTCGCGACGAGCGCGGCGATCTCGCAGACGCGCGCGTAGTCGACGGTGTCGGCGACGTCGTCGGTCACGGTCGCGGCGGCCTCGCCGAGCTCGAGGCGGATGTCGAGGATGAGGCGCTGGCCGACCTCGCGCTCCGCCGCGGTCACTCCGACGTGCGTGTAGAGCGACAGCCCGTTGATCTCGACGGTGACGACGGTCTGGACGCGCTGCTCCTCGTCCTCGTCGAAGCCGTCGCCCTCTAGCTCGTCGTCGGCGGAACCCATCGCCCGCGCAACGTAGCAGCCGCCACATCGAGCGCATCGCGCGCGGCCGCGACGTCGTGGACGCGGAAGATCGTCGCTCCGCGCGCGAGCGCCAGCACGTTCGTGGCTGTCGTGCCCGGGATGCGCTCGCCGGCCTCGCGTCCGGTGATCTTGCCGAGGAACGACTTGCGCGACGTGCCGACGACGACCGGTCGTCCGAGCGCGACGATCTCGTCAAGCCGCCGCAGGAGCTCGAGGTTGTGGTCGACGGTCTTGCCGAAGCCGATGCCCGGATCGAGCCAGATGCGCTCCTCGTCGATCCCCGCCGAGATCGCGAAGGCCATCCGCTGCTCGAGGAACGCCTTGACCTCGCAGACGACGTCGTCGTAGTGCGGGCCGGCCTGCATCGTGCGCGGCTCGCCGAGCATGTGCATGAGGACGAAGATGCAGACGTCGCAACCGCTGGCGCCGCCGCCGAGCTGCGCCATCGCGTCGTCGCCGCGCAGGGCGGTGACGTCGTTGACGATCGTCGCGCCGGCGTCGATCGCCGCGCGGGCGACCGCGGCCTTCGAGGTGTCGATCGACAGGGTTGCGCCGGCGTCCGCAAGGCCCTCGAGCACCGGCAGGACACGCCGCAGCTCCTCGTCGGCGCTGACCGGCTCGGCCCCGGGGCGGGTCGACTCGCCGCCGATGTCGAGGATCGCTGCGCCCTCGGCGACGAGCTCGCGCCCATGGGCGATGGCCGCAGCCGGATCGAGCCACTCGCCGCCGTCGGAGAACGAGTCCGGCGTCACGTTGATGACCCCCATCACGACGGGATCGGGGACCTCGGCCTCCATCCCGCAAGGCTACTTCTAGCGGTCTACCGGCGGGCGGGCCCCGAAGCCGGCACAACGGGGCTCGACCCTCATCCTGAATGCTGCTGTTCACACGACCCAGTACGCCGACAGGACGGAGTAGACGACCACCTCGGAGACGAGCACGGCCGCCCCGAGGGTGTCCCCCGTCCGCCCGCCGAACGCGCCCCGCGCCGCCCACGCAACGAGGCCAGCCGTGATCGCCGCCCCCGCGGCCGCGGCCAGCCCCGCAACCACGCCGCACAGCGCCACAGCGACAGCAACCGCCACGACCGACCCCACGGCGACCTCCACAGGCCCCGCCGCAAACGCCGCGCCCAGCCCGTCGCGCCGCGCGGGCGCGATCCAGAGCATCTGCGGGAGCGCCGCCCACCGCCCCAGCGCGTGCGCGGCGATCAGCGCCGCCACGGCGTCCTCGGGCGCAAGCCGCGCGAGCGCCGCGAGCGACAGCACGACGAACGCGATCAGCGCGAGCGCGCCGAACGCGCCGATGCCCGAGTCGCGCATCGCCGCGAGCCGCAGCTCCCGCCCGCCGCGCGGGCCGAGGCCGTCCAGCGTGTCGG
Organism: uncultured Actinomycetes bacterium; assembly: GCA_963705315.1. Taxonomy (GTDB): domain Bacteria; phylum Actinomycetota; class Thermoleophilia; order Solirubrobacterales; family Solirubrobacteraceae; genus CADCVQ01. Next base: position 1,275,196 of record OY970068.1, on the reverse strand, counting down.
CGAGCCCGTCGTGATGCAGCGCGCCGGCGGCAACGGCCGAGACGAGCAGCGCGAGCGCGGCCGCGTACTCGCGGCCGAGCGCGTCGTGCGTCAGCGCGTACGCACCCGCGGCGAGCGCTCCCACCAACCCACCGACGAGCGGAAACCACGCCGCGGCGCGGCGCAGCGTCTGCGGCTCAGCCTCCGACACGCCGACCGGGACGATCGTCAGCAGCGACACCGCCGCGCGGGCGGCGCCGCCCGCGGCACCGAGCGCGCCCGCCACCGGTCAGCCGTCGTCCACGCCGGCTTCGGCGAACGTCGCCATCCGCGCGTGCAGGATCGCCGCCCGCTCGACGAGCGGGAGCGCGACGAGCGCCCCGGCCGCCTCGCCGAGGCGCATACGCAGATCGAGCAGCGGCTCGAGCCCGAGCTCGGTGAGGATGAGCCGGTGGCCGGGCTCCGCCGAGACGTGCGACGCGACGAGCCCCTCGCCGCAGGCGGGCTCGAGGCGTGTCGCGGCGAGCGCCGCGACAGACGTCGCGTAGCCGTCGAGGATCACCGGCAGCGATCGTTCCCACGCCTCGATCACCGCTCCCGCGAGCGCGATGAGCTCGAGGCCGCCGAAGGCGCTGAGGACGTCCGGCGCCGAGCGTGCGCCGGCGTGGCGCTCGAGCGCGGCGGCCACGACCGCCCGTTTGCGCTTCAGGCCCGCCGCGTCGATGCCGGTCCCGCGGCCGACGGTCGCCTGCGGCGGCTCGCCGGTCAGCGCCGAGGCGAGCGCCGCGGTCGTCGCCGTGTTCCCGATACCGATCTCGCCGACGACCAGGCAGTCCACGCTTTGGGCGGCGAGATCGGCGACGAGCGCGCGGCCGGCGGCCAGCGCGGCGTCGCGCTGCGCGGCGGTGAGGGCGGGCCCGGCGCTCATGTCGGCGCTGCCATGGGCCACCTTGCGGTCGAGCACGCCGTCGGGCGTGTCGCCGCGCAGCCCGATGTCGGCGATCCGCAACACGTGGTCCCCAGCGCGCGCCATGACGCCGGCGGCGCTCTCCCCACGGGCCGCGGCGGCGGCGACCTGCGCGGAGACCACGTCCGGGAACGGGCTCGTGCCATGCGCGGTATGGCCGTGGTCGGCGGCGCAGATGAGCACCCCCGCGCGCACCCGCTCGGGCGGCGGGCGGCCCGAGATCGCCGCCCAGCGCTCGACGAGCGACTCGAGCGCGCCGAGGCTGCCGGCCGGTTTGACGAGGCGGTCCGCGCGATCGCGCGCGGCGCTGGCGGCTGCGCGATCGGGCGCGTGTCGACCGCTGCGGCGCGCCTCGTCGGCGGTCGCCGTCCAGCGCTCCTCCATCACGACATCGTCGAGCGGCAGGCGTGCCGACCAGCCGGCCGACTCCAGGCCGGGCCGCAGCGGTCGCTCGTCGGGCCAGCCGACGCACAGGTAGGCGATCGGGTCGACCGACGCGGGAATCGACAGTACCGCGCGTAGATCGGCCGGCCGGTAGAAGCTCACCCAGCCGACGCCGAGCCCCTCGGCGCGGGCGGCGAGCCACAGGTTCTGGATCGCGCAGGCGGTGCTGTAGACGTCGGTCTCCGGGATCGTCCCGCGGCCGAGGATCTCCGCCTCCGGGTCGCCGTGGTCGCAGCACACGCAGACGCCGAGCGGCGCCTCGACGACACCCTCGATCTTCTGGTCGAGGAACTCGCGGGCGCGCTCGTCGAAGCGCTCGGCCTGGCGCAGCCGCTCGCGCTGCGCGACGTGGCGGATCGCTATCCGGGTCTGCGCGTCGCGCACGACGATGAGCCGCCACGGCTGCATGAGCCCGACCGACGGTGCGCGGTGCGCGGCCTCGAGCACGCGCCGCAGCACGTCGTCAGGAACCGGATCGGGCCGGAAGCGGCGGATGTCGCGGCGCTCGGCGATGACGCGATGGACGACCTCGAGCTCTGAGTCGGCGTAGCGCCAGCCGCTCGGATCGGCAGCGCGCTCCTGCGCCCGTGAGGGATCGTTGCCGGCGGGCGTGGGCGGGCGGATGAAGCGCACCTGGTCGCTCATGTCGAGGCCGCAACGCTACGCCACGCAACCGAGATGGCGCGTCCGGCGCGCGCTCGATATGGTCCGGCGATCCGCGCGGCGGTGCGAGGAACCCGGTGTGAATCCGGGACGGTCGCGCCACTGTGACCGGGGAGCGAACCCTATGTAGCCACGGCTCAGGCAGGCCGGAAGGCGGGGCAAGCGACGATCCGGAAGTCAGGACATTCGTCCGCCGCGAACTCCAGATATGGGACGCATAGATCCCAGGAGGCCGCACGATGGACCACACCGCCCCGTCGCCTATTCCCATTAGGGAGTTGCTACCCGCGCTGATGCTCGGCGCGCTGCTGCTCCTGTTCATCTACCTCGTCTCCTACGACCAGGGCGTGATCTCACAAACGGGCTCGTTCCTCCACGAGCTCGTGCACGACGGCCGGCATCTGCTCGGCGTCCCCTGCCACTAGCGGGCGGGAGGCGACAGCAATGGTCTGGTCTCTCATGCGCAGGGGCCTCGTCGTCGGCGTGCTCGCCGGCCTGCTCGCGGGCCTGTTCGCATTCGTCTTCGGCGAGCCGCGCGTCCAGGACGCGATCGACATCGAGAACGCGAGGGCGGCGCACGCGTCGGTCGGCTTCACGCCGGTGCTCGCGCACATCAGCGACTGGGTCGTCAGCCGGCCCGAGCAGCGCGGTGGGTTGTTGCTCGCCACCGCGCTGTACGGCGCGGCGGTCGGCGGCCTGTTCGCGATCGCGTTCGCGTTCCTGCGCGGCCGCGGCGCGCAGCGCACCGACTGGCAGCTCGCGACGCGCCTGGCGGCGGCGATCTTCGTCGCGATGGTGCTCGTGCCGTTCCTGAAGTATCCGGCCAACCCGCCGGCGGTCGGCGATCCCGACACGATCGGCGCACGCACGCAGTACTTCCTCGTGATGCTCGTCGGGTCGCTGCTGGCGATGCTCGCCGCGGCTCGCGTCTGGTGGTCGGTCGGCGGCAACCCGCCGCCATGGAAGCGCCCGCTGCTGGCAGGCACGACGTTCGTCGTCGTCGCCGGCGCGCTCGCCTTCGCGCTGCCCGGCGTGCAGGAGGTCCCGGCGGGCTTCCCGGCCCCGCTGATCTGGGAGTTCCGCATGAGCTCGCTCGGGACCCAGGCGGTCCTGTGGGCGGCGCTCGGGATCGGGTTCGGGATCCTCGCCCACCGCGCCGAGACCCAGGCTGCGCCGGGCTAGGGATGCGGGCGCTCGCAGGACAACTGGGCGGCGGCGACGCGCTCTGCGGCACGTCGCCGCAAGCGCGCGAGACCGCGCGGGCCCTCGGACTCGACGCGACCATCGAGCCGACGATCGACGAGTGCGCCTTCGGCAACCCGAGCGGGCGCGCGCTCGCGCAGATCGGCGACGAGGACCCCGACGGCGTGCGGGCATGGATGACCGCGGCGGTCGTCCACGCGCTCGGCGCCCCGCCGGCCGCGTTCTGGCGCGTCGATGCCGCGCCGCTCGCGCCGACCGAACTGCACGCGCACGACGGGCGCCGGACGCTGACGCGCGCCAACGCCGAACTCGCCCCCGCTGCGGTCGCGGCGCCCGCCGCATGAGCGCCGGCGCACTTGCGGCCGGATACGGCGCCGACCTCGCGTTCGGGGATCCGCGCCGGGGCCATCCGGTCGCGGCGTTCGGCGGCCTCGCGGTCGCGACCGAGCGCGCGTGCTACTCCCCCACGCGGGTCCGCGGCGCCCTCTTCGCGGGAGCGCTCGTGGCGGGGGCCGCGATCGGAGGTGAGGCGCTCGCGCGCCGCGTCGGGCGCGACGCGGCGCTCGCGGGCCTGACGTGGGCCGCCCTCGGCGGGCGCTCGCTACGGCGCGAGGCGACGTCGATCGCCGCGTCGCTGCAACGCGGCGACCTCGACGCGGCGCGGGCCGCGCTGCCGGCGCTCGCGGGCCGCGACGCGGGCGCGCTGTCGACCGACGGGGTCGCCCGTGCCGTCGTGGAATCGGTGGCGGAGAACACGGGCGACGCGGTCGTCGGCGCGCTGCTGTGGGGAGCGCTCGCGGGGCCGGCGGGTGTCGCGGCCTACCGCGCGGCCAACACGCTCGACGCGATGGTCGGCAACCGCTCGGCGCGCTACGCCGAGTTCGGATGGGCTGCGGCGCGCCTGGACGACGCGCTGAACTGGCCGGCCGCCCGCGCCGGCGCGGCGCTGACGGTGGCATGCGCGCCGCTCGTCGGCGGCTCGCCGCTGCGCGCCTGGCGCGTGCTGCGCCGCGACGGCGCGTCGCACCCGAGCCCGAACGCCGGGCGCATGGAGGCGGCGTTCGCCGGCGCGCTCGATGTCGGCCTCGGCGGACCGCTCTGCTACGGCGGCGTCTCAGAGCTGCGCCCGCGGCTCGGAGACGGCGGACCGCCGACCGCGGCCGACGTGTGCCGGTCAAGCCTGCTCTGCAGCGCCGTCGGCGCGACCGCGCTGCTGGCAACCACGGCGCTGCGCTCGAGGCTCGCGCGATGAGCGGCGCGCTGCTCGTCTGCGGGACGCACTCCGACGCCGGCAAGTCCGTCGTCACCGCCGGGCTGTGCCGCTGGCTCGCGCGGAGCGGGGTGCGCGTCGCCCCGTTCAAGGCGCAGAACATGGCACTGAACTCCGTGGTGACCCGCGACGGCGCGGAGATCGGCCGCGCGCAGGCCGTCCAGGCGGCGGCAGCGGGCGTCGAGCCCGAGGCAGCGATGAACCCGGTCCTCATCAAGCCGTCCGGCGAGCGCCACAGCCAGGTGATCGTCATGGGCCAGCCCTACGCGGACGTCGATGCGCGCAGCTATCAGGGGCTCAAGGCCGAGCTACGCACGATCGTCGCCGCCGCGCTCGCCGACCTGCGCGCGCGCTACGACGTCGTCATCTGCGAGGGCGCCGGAAGCCCCGCCGAGATCAACCTGCGCGCGGACGACCTCGCGAACATGGGCCTCGCGCGCGCCGCGGACCTGCCGGTGATCGTCGTCGGGGACATCGACCGCGGCGGCGTCTTCGGCTCGCTGTTCGGGACGCTCGCGCTGCTCGAGCCCGCCGACCAGGCGCACGTCGCGGGCTTTTTCATCAACAAGTTCCGCGGCGACGAGTCGATCCTCGCGCCCGGCCTGGAGGATCTGCGCGCCCGCACCGGACGGCCGGTGCTCGGCGTGCTGCCGTGGGTGGAGGACCTGTGGATGGACGTCGAGGACTCGGTCGCGCTGGAGGCGCCCGCGCCCGAGACGCCGACGACCGGCGACACCGTCGACGTCGCCGTCGTGCGCCTGCGCTGGATGAGCAACTTCACCGACTTCGACGCGCTCGCGACCGAGCCCGGGGTCCGCGTGCGCTTCACCCGCTCGGCGGCCGACCTCGAGCGCGCCGACCTCGTCATCGTGCCCGGGACCAAGGCGACGGTCGCCGATCTGGAGCGGCTGCGCGCGACGGGCCTCGCGGCGGCGCTCGCGGCACGCGCCGCCGCCGGCGGCCCGATCCTCGGGATCTGCGGCGGCTACCAGATGCTCGGCGAGCGGATCGATGACGGCGTCGAATCGCGCGCGGGACCGGTCCCCGGGCTCGGGCTGCTGCCGGTGACGACGGCGTTCGAGCCGAAGAAGCTGCTGCGCCGCCGATCGGGTGACTGCGCCTGGCTCGGCGCCAAGACCGCGACCGGCTATGAGATCCGCCACGGCCGCACGGCGCGTCACGGCGGCGAGCCGCTGCTCGTCGCCGACGACGGCGAGCCGGACGGCTGCCGGTCGGCCCGGACGCTCGGAACGTCGTGGCACGGCGCGCTCGAGGACGACAGCCTGCGCCGCGCCCTGCTGCACCGGGTCGCTTCGGCGCGCGGGCGCACGCTCCAGCCCGGGACGACGCCGTTTGCCGCGCTGCGCGAGCGGCGCCTGGACGCGCTCGGCGACCTCGTCGCGCACCACATCGACGCGGACGCGATCCTCGCGCTGCTCGACGGCGGCGCCACACGCGACCTGCCCACGATCACCACGGAGGTCCACGCGCTTGCTGCGCTTCGTCACGACGGCTGACACCGAGATCCTCGCCGCCTCCGCCGCGGTCGCCCGGCTCGGCGACGACTTCCCGGAGGTGCGCTGCGCGAACCCCGGCGGCGTCATCGACAGCGACGCGTTCGTCGACGGGCTGCTCGACGGCGCGCGCGTCGTGCTGTGCCGCATCCTCGGCGGCCGGCGCGGCTGGCCCGACGGCTTGGACCTCCTGCGCGAGCGCTGCGCGCAGCGCGGCGTCGCGCTGCTCGCGCTCGGCGGCGAGATCGAGCCCGACGCGGAGATGACCGGGCTGTCGCTCGCCCCCACCGGCGCGGTCGCGCAGGCCGGCGAGTACCTGCGCCACGGCGATGTCGCAAACCTCGAGCAGCTGCTGCGCTTCCTCGCCGACACGTTCCTGCTGCACGGCCACGGCTTCGAGGCGCCGCACGAGGTGCCCGACCTCGGCGTCTACGTTCCCGGCCTCGGTGACGTGGCGATCGAAGACGCGGTCGCGCGCCACGACCCCGATCGGCCGACCGTCGGGATCTGCTTGTACCGCTCACACCGGATCACCGGCAACGCCGCCTGGGTCGACGAGCTGTGCGCGCAGATCGAGGCCGCGGGCGCCAACGCGATCGCCGTCTGGGGCACGACGCTGCGGCGCGGCGCCGACCGCTCGGTGCCCGCGCTGTCGCTGCTGCATGGCCGCGTCGACGCGCTCATCACGACGATGCTCGCGACCGGCGGCTCGCACGCCGGCGACGCCGCGACCGGCGACGGCGACGAGCAGCGCTGGGACGCGGCGGCACTCGAGGCGCTCGACGTGCCGATCATCCAGGCCGTCTGCGCGACCGCGTCGCGGGCGAGCTGGCTGGCGAGCGCGACCGGGCTGTCGCCGCTGGATGCCGCGACGCAGGTCGCGATCCCGGAGTTCGACGGGCGGCTGCTCGGCGGCGTCGTGTCGTTCAAGGAGCACGACGCGCAGAACTCGGCCGTGCGCCGCTACGTCGCCGACCCCGAGCGCTGCGCGCGGGTCGCGGGGCTGGCGGTGCGCCACGCGCGGCTGCGCTCCACGCCGAACGCCGGCAAGCGCGTGGCGCTGCTGATGACGAGCTTCCCGACGAAGCACGCCCGGGTCGGCATGGCCGTCGGGCTCGACACGCCGGCGAGCGCGCTCGCGCTCCTCGATGCGCTGCACGGCGCCGGGTACCACGTCGAGCGGCCGTTCGCGCACGGCGACGAGCTCATGCACGCGCTCATCGCCGGCGGCGGTCACGACCCCGAGTTCCTCACCGACGAGCAGCTGTCCGGCAACCCGCTGCGGCTCCCCGTCGCCGAGTACGCGGCGTGGTACGAGACGCTGCCGGCCGCGTTGCGCGCCGCGATCGAGGAACGCTGGGGCCCGCCGCCGGGCGAGCGGTTCGTCGACGGCGACGACTTCGTCGTGGCGGGCCTCGAGCTCGGCAACGTCCTCGTGGCGATCCAGCCGCCGCGCGGCTACGGCGACGATCCGGTCGGCATCTACCACGATCCCGAGCTGCCGCCGACGCACCACTACCTCGCGTGCTACCGCTTCCTCGAGGCCGGCTGGAGCGCCGACGCGATCGTCCACCTCGGCAAGCACGGGACGCTCGAATGGCTGCCCGGCAAGATGCTCGCCCTCAGCGCCGCGTGCGCGCCCGACGCGGCGCTCGGCGACCTGCCGCTCGTCTACCCGTTCGTCGTCAACGACCCGGGCGAGGGCGTCCAGGCCAAGCGCCGCGCGCACGCGGTGATCGTCGACCACCTCGTCCCGCCGATGATGCGCGCCGAGACCTACGACGAGCTCGCCGAGCTCGAGGCGCTGCTGGACGAGTACGCCCGCCTGGAGGTGCTCGACCCGCCGAAGCTGCCGGGCCTCGCGGCGAAGATCTGGGACGCGATCGAGCGCGCGAACCTCCAGTCCGACCTCGGCGTCGCCGAGCGCCCGGACGACCTCGGCGCGCTCGTCGAGCACATCGACGGCTACCTCTGCGAGGTCAAGGACATCCAGGTCAAGGACGGCCTGCACGTGCTCGGCTCGCCGCCCGCGGGCGAGCAGCTGCGCGGCCTGGTCGGCGCGGTGCTGCGGCTCGGCTCGGGCGGCGTGCCCGGCCTGCGCGGGGCGCTCGCCGCCGCGCTCGGGCTCGACGACGCGGCGCTCGCCACGACGGCCGGCGCGGACCGGCTCGAAAACGTACAGGCGGGGCTGCTGGACGCGCTCGCCGATCACGGCTGGAACGAGGACGCCGTCGCGCAGATCTGCCGCGCGGCGCTCGGCCGCGACGACGGCGACGTCGAGCGCGCGCTGCGCTTCGGCGCGCGGGTCGTCGTGCCGCGGCTGCTGCGGACGGGCGGCGAGCTCGACAGCGTGCTCGGCGCGCTGTCGGGCCACCACGTCCCCGCCGGCCCGTCGGGCAGCCCGACCCGCGGCCGCCCCGACGTGCTGCCGACCGGGCGCAACTTCTACTCCGTCGACCCGCGCGCGCTGCCGTCCGAGCTCTCCTGGGAGACCGGCCAGCGGCTCGCCGGCGCGTTGCTCGACCGCCACCGCGAGCGGCACGGCGAGCTGCCGCGGATGGTCGGGATGGTCGCGTGGGGAACGTCGGCGATGCGCACGCAGGGCGACGACGCGGCGCAGATCCTCGCGCTGCTCGGCGTGCGGCCGGTGTGGGCGCGCGAGTCGCGCCGCGTGACCGGCATCGACGTCATCGCGCTCGCGGAGCTCGGCCGGCCGCGAATCGACGTAACCACGCGGATCTCGGGCTTCTTCGGCGACGCCTTCCCGCACCTCGTGACGCTGCTCGACGACGCCGTCACGACCGTCGCCGCGCTCGACGAGCCACCGGAGCACAACTACGTCGCCGCGCACGCGCGCGCGGACGCCGAGGCGCTCGCGGCCGAGCTCGGCGTCGAGGCGGCCTGGCGGCGCGCGACGACGCGCGTGTTCGGCTCCAAGCCCGGCGCGTACGGCGCCGGGCTGTTGCAGCTCGTCGACGCGCGCGACTGGCGCGACGGCGGCGACATCGCCGAGGTCTACGAGGCGTGGGGCGGCTACGCGTACGGCCGCGGCCTGGATGGCCGCGCCGAGCGCGCGGCGATGCGCGGCTGCTTTGCCCGCATCGAGGTCGCCGTCAAGAACGTCGACAGCCGCGAGCACGACATCCTCGACTCCGACGACTACTACCAGTACCACGGCGGCATGGTCGCAACGGTGCGGGCGCTGACCGGCAGCGAGCCCGACGCGGTCATCGGCGACTCGTCGGATCCGTCGCACGTGGCGGTGCGCTCGCTCGCGCACGAGACACGGCGCGTGTTCCGCGCGCGGGTCGCGAACCCGCGCTGGATCGCGTCGATGATCCGCCACGGCTACAAGGGCGCGGCCGAGCTCGCGGCGACCGTCGACTACCTGTTCGGCTACGACGCGACGACCGGCGTCGCCGAAGACTGGATGTACGAGCAGGTCGCGGCGCGCTACCTGCTCGACGCCGACGTCGGCGACTTCATGGCGCGCTCGAACCCGTGGGCCGCGCGCGCGATCGCCGAGCGGCTGCTCGAGGCGGCGGACCGCGGCCTGTGGCAGGCGCCACCGGACGCGACGCTCGGCGCGATCCGCGACCGCTATCTCCAGCTCGAGGGCGAGCTCGAGGAGGCGCAGGCATGACGCCGGGCTTCCCCTTCTCGGCGATCGTCGGCTCGCAGCCGCTGCTCGAGGCGCTGCTCGTCAACGCCGTCTCGCCGCAGGTCGGCGGCGTGCTCGTGCGCGGCGAGCGCGGGACGGCGAAGTCGACGGCGGTGCGCGCGCTCGCGCCGCTGCTGGCGCCGGTGGCGTGCGCGAGCGAACAGGCGTTTTGCTTCGCTGCGGGCGACCGCGGGCCCGACGGGCCGATCGCGCCCGGCGCGCCGTCCGAGCTGCGCCCGGCGCCGCTCGTCGAGCTGCCCGTGGGCGCGACGGTCGACCGGCTCGTCGGCGCGCTCGATCTCGGCCGGGCGCTGGCGGGCGAGCGCGCCTTCGAGGCCGGCCTGCTCGCCCGCGCGCACCGCGGCGTGCTGTACGCCGACGAGGTCAACCTGCTGCCCGATCACCTCGTCGACGTCCTGCTCGACGCCGCCGCAATGGGCGTCTGCCACGTCGAGCGCGACGCGGTGTCGGTGCGCCACGACGCGCGCTTCCTGCTCGTCGGGACGATGAATGCCGAGGAGGGCGAGCTGCGCCCGCAGCTGCTGGACCGCTTCGGGCTCGGCGTCGAGGCGCGCGCGCCGCAGGAGCCCGAGGTGCGCGCGCAGATCGTGCGCCGGCGGCTGGCCTACGAGGCCGATCCGGTCGCGTTCGCGGCGTCGTACGCCGACGCCGACGCCGCCGTCGCCGCGCGGATCGCCGCGGCGCGCGAGCGGCTGGCCGGCGTGCGGCTCGGCGAGCGCGAGCTCGGCCGGATCGTGCGCGTGTGCACGCAGCTCGGCATCGACGGCGTGCGCGGCGACATCGTGACCGCGCGGACGGCGCGCGTGCTGGCGGCCCTCGACGGGACTCTCGACGTCGACGGCGAGCACGTGCGCCGGGCGGCGCACCTCGCGCTGAGCCATCGCCGCCGCCAGGACCCGCTCGACGGGTCGCCACCGGATCCCGCGGACGTCGACCGGGCGCTCGGCGACGACGACCCGCCGCCGCCTCCCCCGCCGGGCGCGCGCGCGCCCGCGCCCGAGCCGCATGCGGACAACGGCGCCACCCCGCGCGAGGCGCCCGACCTCGCCGCGCCGGCACCGCGCGACCGGCTCGACGCGCCCGACCGCTCGGCCGCGATCGCCCTCCCGCCGCTTCCGCGCTCGTCGCGCGATCGGTCCGGCGCGGCGATCGACAGCCGGCCCGCGAACGCCGGCGAGGGCGACCTCGCGATCGTCGCGACGCTGCGCGAGCGCCTGGCGCGCGGCGACCCCGCGGCGCGGCGCACAAACGTCCGCGGCGGGCACGAGGGCACGCTGCTGTGCCTCGTCGTCGACGCGAGCGGCTCGATGGCCGCGCGGCGGCGCATGGCGCGGGTGAAGGGCGCGCTGACCGGCCTGCTGCGCGACGCCTACGCACGCCGCGACCGCGTCGCGATCGTCGCGTTCGGCGACAACCGCGCGCAGGTCGTCCACGCGCCGGGCGAGCCGCTTGCCCACGCGGCGGCGGCGATCCGCGACCTGCGCACGGGCGGGAGCACGCCGCTGGCGGCGGGCCTGGATGCGGCGACCGAGCTCATCCGCCGCGAGCACTCGCGCGACGCGGCGCAGCGGGCGATCGCCGTCGTCCTCACGGACGGACGCGCGCCCGAGGCGCGCGCCGCGGCGATCCGCCTGGGCCGGACGGCGGATGCCGTCCATATCGTCGACACCGAGGACGGCGCGGTCCGGCTCGGGCTCGCGCGCTCGCTCGCGTCCGCGGCAGGCGGGAGCGTCGTCGCGCTGCCGGGGAGGGCGGCATGACCGACATCGGCAGCGCCGACCCCAAGCGCCGCAAGCCGCGCGACCGCCCGCTGCTCATCGTCGTGACCGGCCACGGCAAGGGCAAGTCGACGTCGTCGTTCGGGATGCTCATGCGCGCGTGGGCACGCGGGTATCGCTGCGGCGTCTTTCAGTTCGTGAAGTCCGGCAAGTGGAAGGTCGGCGAGGCGAAGGCCGCCGCCGCACTGGGCGGGATCGACTGGGAGAAGATGGGCGACGGCTGGTCGTGGCTGGCGAAGGACCTCGACGAGTCGGCCGATCTCGCGCGCGAGGGCTGGGAGGAGGTCAAGCGGGCGATCGCCTCCGAGCGCTACGAGTTCCTCCTGCTCGACGAGATCACCTACCCGCTGAAGTGGGGCTGGATCGACGTCGGCGAGTTCGTCGCCACCGTGCGCGACCGGCCCGGCTTCCAGCACGTCATCGTCAGCGGGCGCGACGCGCCGCCCGAGCTGCTCGAGGCCGCCGATCTCGTCAGCGAGGTCGTCAAGGTCAAGCACCCGATGGACGCCGGCATCCGGGCGCAGCAGGGCATCGAGTGGTGACCGTCCCCAGGATCGTCGTCGCCGGGACGAGCTCGGGCGCGGGGAAGACGTCGGTCGCGTGCGGGCTGATCGCGGCGCTGCGCTCGCGCGGGCTCGTCGTGCAGGGCTTCAAGGTCGGGCCGGACTACATCGACCCGAGCTACCACGCGCTGGCGAGCGGGCGCCCCGGCCGCAACCTCGACGCGTTCCTCTCCGGACCGGAGCTGATCGCGCCGCTCGCGCTGCACGGTTCGCAAGGCGCCGACATCGCGGTGATCGAGGGCGTCATGGGGCTCTTCGACGGCGCGTCGGGGCGCGGCGAGCTGGCCTCGACGGCGCATGTCGCCAAGCTGCTCGGCGCGCCCGTGCTGCTCGTGATCGACGCCGCGGCGATGGCGCGCAGCGCGGCGGCGATCGTCCACGGCTACCGAACGTTCGACCCGGACGTCGAGATCGCCGGCGTCGTCGTCAACAAGGTCGGGTCCGATCATCACGTCGAGCTGCTGCGCGAGGCGATCGAGCCGCTCGGCGTGCCGGTCGTCGGCGCGCTGCGGCGTGACGATCGGGTCGCGGCGCCCGAGCGCCAGCTCGGCCTCGTGCCGGCCGGCGAGCACGAGGCGCGCACGGGCGACGCGATCGACGCGCTCGGCGCGGCGGTGCTCGCGCACGTGGATCTCGACGCGGTGCTCGGGCTCGCGCGGGCGGCTCCGCCGCTCGCCGGCGAGTCGTGGTCGCCGGGCGGGTCGGACGGCACCGACGCGACGATCGCGATCGCGCGCGGGCCGGCGTTCTGCTTTCACTACGAGGAGAACCACGAGCTGCTGCGCGCCTGCGGCGCAACCCTGGCGCCGTTCGATCCGTTGTACGAGACAGCGCTCCCTGAGGGCGCGGGCGCGCTCGTCCTGGCGGGCGGCTTCCCCGAGGTCTTTGCAGCGCAGTTGTCGCAGAACGTCGTGCTACGGGAGCAGATCGCGGTGTTCGCCCGGGCCGGCCGGCCGGTGATCGCCGAGTGCGGCGGGCTGCTGTATCTCTGCGACGAGCTCGACGACCTGGCGATGTGCGGCGTGCTGCCCGCGCGGGGCGAGATGGCCGGGCGGCTGTCGATCGGCTACCGCGAGGCGGTCGCGCTCGCCGGCTCGCCGCTGTGGGAAGCGGGCGAGACGGTGCGCGGCCACGAGTTTCACTACTCCGCGGTGGCGGGCGACGGCGCCGCCGCCTGGGAGCTCGCGGCGCGCGGAACGGCGCAGCACGAGGGCTTCGTCGCCGGCGGCGTCCACGCGTCGTACCTGCACGTCCACTGGGCGGCGTTCCCGCAGGCGGCCCGCCGGCTCGTCGAGGCGGCGGCGCGCGAGCCGTCCGGCGCATGGGCCTGACGCTCGTCCTCGGCGGGACGCGCTCGGGCAAGAGCGCTTACGGGGAGCGGCTCGCGCACGAGAGCGGCCTGCCCGTGCGCTACGTCGCGACGGCGGACCCGCGGGACGGCTCGATGGCCATGCGGATCGCCGCGCACGTCGCGCGCCGCCCGCAGGACTGGGACACGATCGTCGCCGGGGACGACCTCGCGGGGACGGTCTGCGACGGGCGCTGCGTGCTCGTCGACGGCCTCGGCACGTGGATCGCGGGCGTCATGCACCGCGGCGGCGACGTGCGCGCGGCGGTCACGGCGTTCGCGCGGATCGCCCCGTCGTCGCCGGGGCGGGTGATCGTCGTCGCCGAGCAGGCCGGTGACGGGTTGCTGCCTGGCGCTGCGCTCGCGCGCCAGTGGCTCGACCTTCTCGGCGAGGCGACCCAGCAGCTGTGCGAGGTCGCCGACCGCGCGCTGCTCGTCGTCGCGGGCCGGGCAATCGAGCTGCCGCCGCAGAGCGCCCCCGCGGTGGAGGACCTGCGCAGCCACGGCGACGAGCTCGTGCGCCCCGGCGACGCCGACCACGCGGTCAGCGTGCTCGCGGGCGGGCCGCCGGACTGGCTGCGCGAGGCGCTGCGTCGTTCCCTCGACGAGGACGTGGCGGCATATCCGCGCGAGTCGGAGACCATCGCCGCGCTGGCGGCGCTGCACGGCCGCGCGCCCGCGGAGATCGTGCCCTGCAACGGCGCCGTGCAGGCGCTGTGGCTCGTGCCCGCGGCGCTGCGCCCGCGGCTGGCCGCCTGCGTGCATCCCGGCTTCACCGAGACCGAGGCCGCGCTGCGCGCCCACCGGATCGCGGTCGTTCGCGTCCTGCGCGACCCCGACGACGGCTTCGCGCTGGATCCCGCGGCGGTCCCGGACGCCGCCGACCTCGTCGTCGTCGGCAACCCGGCCTCGCCGAGCGGCACGCTCGACCCGGCCGCCGCGGTGCTGGCGCTGCGCCGTCCCGGCCGCACGGTCGTCGTCGACGAGGCGTTCATGGATCTCGTGCCCGGCGAGCCGGCGTCGCTCGTGCGCGACCCGCTGCCCGACGTGATCGTCGTGCGGTCGCTGACGAAGTCGCTGGCGATTCCGGGCCTGCGCGCGGGCTATGCCGTCGCTTCTGTGGCGCTGGCCGACCGGCTGCGCGCGGTGCGCCCGCAGTGGTCGTGCAACGCGCTGACGCTGGCGGCGCTGCGCGCGATGGCCTCACGGCCGGCGGCGCTCGAGGCGGCCGCGGCGCGCGCCCAGGCCGAGCGATCGGACCTCGAGGCGCTGCTCGCGCAGATCGGCGGCGTGCGGCTCTGGCCCGGGGCGGCGAACTACGTGCTGGTGCGGGTGAGAGACGGCGCGGCGGTCGTCGAGCGGTTGCGCGACGCCGGGATCGCGGTGCGCCCGGCGGGGTCGTTCCCGGGCCTGACCGCCGACGACCTGCGCATCACCGCACGCGGACCGGTCGACAACGCGCGGCTGGCCGACGCGCTGGCGGCGGCGGTCGCCTCGTGATCTGGGTCGTGGGCATCGGCGCCGACGGCTGGCCGAGCCTCGGCGCGGAGGCGCGCGCGGCCGTGCTCGGCGCCGATCTGCTCGTGGGCGGCGATCGCCAGCTCGCGCTGCTGCCGCACGACGCGCGGGCGCGGCGGCGGGCGTGGCCGGCGCCGCTGAGCGCACTGGTCGACGAGCTTCCCGCGCTCGACGACGGCCGCTCGATCGTCGTGCTCGCCAGCGGCGACCCGCTGCTCCACGGCGTCGGCACGTCGATCCTGCGCACGGTCGGCGCGGAGCGCGTGCACGTCATCCCGGCGGTGTCGTCGTTCGCGCTGGCGTGCGCGCGGCTGCGCTGGCCCCTGGGCGATGTCGAGCTGGTCTCGGCGACGACCGGCGTGCCGGAGGTCGTCGCGCGCGCGCTTCAGCCCGGCCGGCGGATCGTCGTCTTCGGCTTCGGTGCTGCGACGGCGGCGCAGATCGCCCGCGTCGTCCGCGAGCACGGGTGCGGCCCAAGCCGGTTCGTCGTGCTGGAGGAGCTTGGCGGCGCGGCGGAGCGCATCGAGGAGTCGACGGCCGACGAGTGGGGCGATCGCGAGGCGGCCGCGCTGCACCTCGTCGCGCTCGAGGTACGCGGCGACGGCCCGCTGCGCGGCCGCGGCCCGGGCCTGCCCGACGACGCCTACGAGCACGACGGCCAGATCACGAAACGCGACGTGCGCGCGATCACCCTCGCCGCGCTCGTGCCCGTGCCCGGTCAGCTGTTGTGGGACATCGGCGCGGGCAGCGGCTCCGTCGCGATCGAGTGGCTGCGCGCGGCTCCGGGATCGCGGGCGGTGGCGGTCGAGCGCGATCGGGAGCGAGCGGCGCGGATCGAACGCAACGCGCTGAGGCTCGGCGTCCCGGCGCTCGAGGTGGTGACGGGTGAGTCGCCCGCCGCGCTCGACGCGCTCGATGGGCCGCCGGACGCGATCTTCATCGGCGGCGGCCTGTCCTGCGACCTCGTCGCGCGCTGCCGTGCCGAGCTGAAGCCCGGCGGCCGCCTCGTCGCCAACGCCGTCACCGTCGAGGGCGAGACGATCTTCGCCGCCGCTCACGCGCAGCACGGCGGGCGACTGATCCGCCTCGCGATCTCCCACGCCGCGCCGCTCGGCGGCTACACCGGCTGGCGCCCCGCGATGCCGATCACGCAGTGGGAGCTCACGAAGCCATGACCGTCCACTTCATCGGCGCGGGCCCCGGAGCCCCGGACCTCATCACGCTGCGCGCCCGGCGTCTCATCGCCGCATCGCCGGTCGTCCTTTACGCCGGAGCGCTCGTCCCGAGCGAGGTGCTTGCCCACGCGCGCGAGGATGCGCGGCTTCTCGACACCCAGCACCTCGAACTCGACGCGATCATCGACGCCTGCGCCACCGCCCACGCCCACGGCCACGACGTCGCCCGCCTCCACAGCGGTGACATCTCGATCTGGAGCGCCGCCGCCGAGCAGATGCGCCGCCTCGACGAGCTGGAGATCCCCTGGGACATCACCCCCGGCGTCCCGGCGTTCGCGGCCGCCGCCGCATCGCTCGGCCGCGAGCTGACCCTCCCCGGCGTCGCCCAGACCGTCATCCTCACCCGCCACGCGCGTCGCGCGACGCCGATGCCCCGCGGCGAGGAGCTCGACAGCCTCGCGGCTCACGGCACGACGCTCGTCGTGCACCTCGCCGTCCAGGCGATCGACGAGCTCGCCCCGCGGCTCGCGGCGCATTACGGCGACGACGGTCCCGTCGCCGTCGTCGCCCGCGCCTCGCACCCCGACGAGGTCGTCCTGCGCGGCACGCTGGCCACGATCGCCGGGCAGGTCCGCGAGGCCGGCGTGCGCCGCAGCGCCGTGATCATCGTCGGGCCGACGCTGGGCGAGCCCGGGTTCTGCGACAGCCACCTGTATTCGCCGGCGCGCCGGCGGCGTGCGTAGCCGCCGGTGCTTCTGCCTCCGGAGAGGGGTAGCGAGCGGAAGGCCCGACTGCGGCGAGAGCGCTCGTATGCGCGGCGAGGCGCGCTCCGCCCGGCGCGCAGGAGCGACGATCAACCGCCGGGGCGAGGTCGCCACCGCAGAGGTGGTCAACTCGACACAGCGACCGTTGCGCTCGCCGATCTCACCGGTCGTGGCGAATCTGGCGCGGATAGGACCCCTTGTGCTCCACGACCGCTCGCGCCTCGCGCGCGCGACCAGCCGAACCGTCGGCAGACAGCAAATCGACCCGCCCCCTACCCAACGGACGACACGGGGAAGCGCTGCGATGCGCCGGCGAGAGCGCCGGTATGCGCGAGAAGCAGCGCTCTCGCCGACCATAGCGGTGGCGGCGCCGAGCCCGACGGACCCAGGACCCGGCGCGACAGTGCGGCATCAGATCGCTGTCGTGCTGCACGACGCCCCGCAGGCTGCGCCTTCGAGGGAAACCAGCGGCGCGCCAACCGCGGTCAGTTCACTCTCGCTGGTCAGAAACCGAACAAGCGGCCGCGGCCGCGACGTGCAGGGCGGCGAGAGCAGCGGGAACGAGGCAATCATTGACGACGGGCACCAACTCCGGATCGGATCAGCTCGAGCAACTCGACCGCGTTGTGGTTCGTGTGCTCAGCTGAGCGTCTCTTTAGGCTCCCACGACGCTCCAAGGGGGTTCGATGTGGGTGGGGTTGCCGTCTTCGCCGACGATGGTGGCGCGGTTCTTGACGCGGTGGCCGTCCATGAACCACAGCTGACTTTCGCCGGTGTTGGCGTTGTGCCACAGAATGTCGGCGTTGCCGTCGAGGTTGAAGTCGCCGGCGGCGACGATGTTCCATGGCGCTCCGATGTGGGTGGGGTTGCCGTCTTCGCCGACGATGGTGGCGCGGTTCTTGACGCGGTGGCCGTCCATGAACCACAGCTGACTTTCGCCGGTTTGCCCGTTGTGCCACAGGATGTCGGCGTTGCCGTCGAGGTTGAAGTCGCCGGCGGCGACGATGTTCCATGGCGCTCCGATGTGCGTGGCGTTGCCGTCCTCGCCGACGATGGTGGCGCGGTTCTTGACGCGGTGGCCGTCCATGAACCACAGCTGACTTTCGCCGGTTTGCCCGTTGTGCCACAGGATGTCGGCGTTGCCGTCGAGGTTGAAGTCGCCGGCGGCGACGATGTTCCATGGCGCTCCGATGTGCGTGGCGTTGCCGTCCTCGCCGACGATGGTGGCGCGGTTCTTGACGCGGTGGCCGTCCATGAACCACAGCTGACTTTCGCCGGTTTTGCGCGTTGTGCCACAGGATGTCGGCGTTGCCGTCGAGGTTGAAGTCGCCGGCGGCGACGATGTTCCATGGCGCTCCGATGTGCGTGGCGTTGCCGTCCTCGCCGACGATGGTGGCGCGGTTCTTGACGCGGTGGCCGTCCATGAACCACAGCTGACTTTCGCCGGTTTTGGCGTTGTGCCACAGGATGTCGGCATCTCGATCGAGATCGAAAGCGCCGTTGCTGATGATGTGCCATGGCGCCTCACTGTGCTCCGGCCCACCGTTTTCCCCGAGTAGCGTTTTCCTCTGGCTAACTCGGGCGCCGTCCATGACCCAGATCTGCATCGTGCGGTCGGACTCGTTGCGCCACAATAGGTCGGCTCGGCCATCTCGATTGAAGTCGTCGATCCGGACGATCCGCCAGGGATACGCGCTGTGTTCAGGCTTGCCGTTCTCACCCGTCACGGTGGTCCGGCCGGTGACGCGACCGGCGTCGAGCGTCCAGATCTGCATGCTTCCATCCGAGGCGTTGGCCCATAGGAGGTCGGCCTTGCCGTCGGCGGTGAAGTCGCCGGTACCGATGATGTGCCAGGGATATGCGGCGCGCTCAGGCTTGCCGTTCTCACCCGTCACGGTGGTCCGGCCGGTGACGCGACCGGCGTCGAGCGTCCAGATCTGCATGCTTCCATCCGAGGCGTTGGCCCACAGGAGGTCGGCCTTGCCGTCGGCGGTGAAGTCGCCGGTACCGATGATGTGCCAGGGATATGCGGCGCGCTCAGGCTTGCCGTTCTCACCCGTCACGGTGGTCCGGCCGGTGACGCGACCGGCGTCGAGCGTCCAGATCTGCATGCTTCCATCCGAGGCGTTGGCCCACAGGAGGTCGGCCTTGCCGTCGGCGGTGAAGTCGCCGGTACCGATGATGTGCCAGGGATATGCGGCGCGCTCAGGCTTGCCGTTCTCACCCGTCACGGTAATGCGACCAGCGACCCGCGCGCTGTTCATGACCCAGAACTGGATCGACCCGTCGGCGGCATTCAGCCAGGGAATGGCGGCCAGCGGGGCGGCGTGCCGCCGGTAGGAGATGTCGGCCCAGCTGCCGGCTGCGTCGTCGTACGCCTCGAGCGTGATCACGAGTGGCCGGCCCGTGAGCTGCAGGTCGGGATACGCCGCTCCCGTCGCCAGCGAACCTCGGTACCAGGCGCGCGGACCGAAACCCGGCGCCTCGTCCAGCGTGTGCACGACGACCCCGGCGCGCGCGAGGTCCGGGCTGGACGCGACGTCGAGGCCCTCGTCCCAGCCCCTGGCGTTGCGGTACTCCACGTAAACGCGCCCGACGCCCGATGGCGGTTCGCTTGGAGGATGCAGCACAAGCAGCGTCGTACCGGCACGTGACGATACCGCCGCGAGCCGGGCCCGGCCAATCTCGTCGGGTGCCGGGAATGGCCTATCGGCGACCTTGTTCGCGAGCGCGTCGGGAAACCAACGGTGCAGGTTTGCGCGCGAGATGGCAGGACCCATCTGCGCGGCGCCGGCGTACGGCCACCCCGCCACCGCGGGACCCCTGAACGTGGGCGTAGCACTGTACCGTGGCCCGTTGCCGAGCCATCGGCTTCCGAAGCTCTCCGCGGACATGATGTCGTACGGCGAGCCATATTCCGGTCCGACGACGATCGTGGCGTCCTTCGCGTCCCAGTCGGTGCCGTTGTTGTCAAGGCCCCAGGTGTGCTCGAAGCCGAGGGTATGGCCCAGCTCATGGCACATGAACGTATGGCTGCTGGACATGACGGGCAGAACCGAGACCGGTAGTCCTCCGACCGTCGTCGATCCACCATCAAAGCTGACAAAGATCGTGTTGGGCTCGCCGGGCTCACCCATTTGCGGGTTGGGTACGACGATCCGGCCGGGGAGGGTGAGGACGATGACGCCATCAAAGCCGGCCAGTGGGTCGTGTCCCTTCTCCCGCGCGCGAATCGCGGCGAACGCGGAGGTGGCCTGTTGTCCGCGACTCGTCGCCGCCGCATCGACCATGATGTCGACCCACGGCAGCATCGCGCTGTCAAGAAAGTCGAAGTACCCGCCGCTCGTGTCCTCCCAGAATCTCATGACCGATCGAGGCCCGGTCATCAGCATCTTCAGACAGGCGTCGTCGGAGATGGTCGGGACCTTTTGGTCGTGTCGTGCACGGACGATGGCGAGTTTGAAAGCGCGGGGCATGATGCGTCGTTCCTTCCAGGTGGATGGGGGTCTACGCTGAGGTGTGTGGCGCGTGGTCGTGGGACGACCCGGCAAGCCGAACCGGCCGCGGGATCTGGTCACGCGGCTGTTCGTGTTCGCGTGGCGTTCAAGCTCGGTGGCGAGCCGGGGCCCTCATTGGACGAGTTCGAGTTGTGCGAACGTGATCGTCACGTCGTCCTGCCAGCGCATCGGGATCGTACCGTCGCCGCGCAGGGCGCCCAGGATGTCTGCCGAGGTGTAGGCGTCGAGCAACTCCAGCGTGATCGTTGCCGTCTCCCCGGGGGCAAGGCCTTGGATCACCGGCGACACGATCGGCGAAAGCCCCTCGATCTCGACGGCGTCGGTTGTGATGCCGTCATCTTCGGACGTCGGGGTCACGGTCATCGTCAGGCGGGCCGCTTGCAGGGGATCGGTTACCGAGAGCGGGTAGTTGGGGTCAGCGCTGAAGTCGAACACCCAGTTCACGAGATCATCGTGACCATCGCCCACCGTCGTCGAGAACTCGTTGGCGCTGTAGATGAAGTCGCCGGCGGTCACCGTCGCCGGAAAGGTTGCGGTCTCCGTGGGGACCGGTCCTGACGCAGATGCCCTCAGTGTCACCTGTCGGTGGTTGCGGCACTGGACCAGGTGCAGCTGGGCAAAGGTGATAGTCGCATCGTCCTGCCACACCATCGACATCGCGCCGCCGGGTTGCAGCGCTCCGAGGATCTCTGCCGAGCTGTAGTGCTCGAGCAGCTCGAGCGAGATCGTCGCCGTCTCACCAGGCACAAGACCCTGGATCACCGGTGTGATGATGAGCCCGAGCCCACCGATGCCCACGGCGTCGGTCGTGATGCCATCGTCAACTGATGTCGGGGTGACGGTCACCGTCAGCAGCGCGGAGACAAGCGGATCGGTCGCCGAAAGCGGAAAATCCGGGTGAGCGCTGAAGTCGAAGTCCCACGTCACGAGGTCGTCGTGTCCGTCTCCGACTTCCGTAGAGAACTCGTTGCCCGCGTACGTAAAGGCGCCGCTTGTCACAGTTGCTGGGAACGTCGCGGACGCGGCCGGCGCAGGGCCAAGCGCGGTCGCGCTCACTGATGCAGCCATTTTAGGTTCCTCGTTTCGTGTTGTCCCTTCGAACGAGCCTGGCGCGTTTGGGCCATGTGAAGGACTAGCTGCACCCTCGCAGCGGGCGGTTGCAAGGACCTTTCAGACACGTTGCAGAGGCGCCTGAGAGTGCGCTCGAAGGCCGCTTTGTCCTATTAACGCGTTGTCGCCAGCGCGGCCCTGTCGCCACGCAGCCGCACGAGCCACGCCTTGGCGCCGAGAGAGATGTACTGCCGCTCGGCTGTTGCAAATCGCGCCGCGGCCTCGTCCGCGCGTTGCGTGGATGCGGCGAGCAGGCCGAGGTAGTGTGCGGTCGAGCCGAGCCAGCACGCTCCACCGTTGACGAATTGCTGGCGGTGTGGTTCGAGCAGGGTCCCGAGGCGTCTTGCGCTCGCGCGATCGCCGAGGTGAGCGGCGGTGACGCTGGCCAGCGCGAGAATGGCAAGCTGTGTGTAGTCCTGCGGCAGGTCTGCGAGACCGTCTTGCATCAACGCGTGGAGGTGTTCGCGTGCCGCATCGGGGCGGTTCAGCTCGTAGAGCGCGACGCTCATGGCCGCGGCGATCATCAGCGGGGTCGAGCGGCTCGGCGAGATCCCAGGGCTCACGGCAAATGTCGCGTCATCTGCCGCGAGCACGCTCGGGAGGTGCGGCTCTCCGTTGTCCAGGCCGCCGCGCAAAAAGCGGGTGACGAAGAGCTGGACGAGGAGCCACAGCGTCGCGTCTGGCTGCCCCGCGACGCGCCCCGCATGCGCGGCGGCGAACGCCAGACGCTCCGCTTCGCCTGGCGCGCCGGTGATCGAGTAGCGCTTCGCCCGGGCTATGGCGGAATACCAGCGCAGTAGCGGCTGCCTGAGTTGTTCGCTGACGGAGAGGAGGCGCTCCAGGAGCTGGTCGGCCTCCTGCAGGTCACCGGCTTCCATCGCGGCGTGCGCACCAAGGTAGGCCGCCGTGGCGAGGAGAACACGGTCGCCAAGCCGATCGGCGATCTCTCGGGCTTCGCAAAGGTCGGCTCGAACCTCGCCAAGCATCTGCGGCCGCCAACGTCCGCAGCACTGAACGAGTACACGCGCCAGGGTGCGCGGATCCTCGACGCGCCGCGCCATCGCAAGCGCATCCTCGTTGAGCTTGTCGCGCAGGCTCCAGTCCGTCTCGGTCACGAGTTCGACGGCGAGCTGCGCCAGTAGCGCGGCGCGCGTCGAGCTGTCGCCGCTGCGGTAGTTCCGCAGTGCTGTGCGGAGGATCTCGACGCGGTCGCGGTCGACGCCTTCGGCCGAGCTGAACAACCCGCGACTGTTCGCCAAGGCCGCGCGCGCGAGGCACTCGGCGCTGCCCAGTTCCTCGGCGAGACGCGCCGCTGCAAGCAGCGTGAGTCGCGATCCGGGATCGCCGGCTTGAAGCTCGGCCTCGCCTTGCGCGATGACCAGCTCGCAGCGCCGCTGGCGCGCGGCGTCGTCGCTGGTCGCGTCCATGAGCCCCGCCGCCGCGCGGAAGTGCGCCGCGGCTCGCTCGTAGGACAGCTGCGAGAGCGCGTGCCGGCCGGCGCTCGCGCTGTAGCCGATCGCCTTCTCGATGTCGCGGCGCGTGCCGGCAGCGGTGTAGTGGTAGGCGATCTCGGCGAGATGTGGGTCCAGCCGTCCTGCGTTGACGACCTCATGCGCGTCTCCCGCGCGCCGGTGCAGCAGTGCTCTCCGCGTGGCCGTCAGCCCGCCGTAGAGCGTGTGCCTGATCAACACGTGCGCGAACGCATGGCTACGCGCGTCGAGCGATTCCTCAACGAGACGCGCTCGCATTGCTGCCTCGAGTCGCTCGACGAGATCGTCCTCGCCAAGCTCCGTGACCGATCGCAGCACATCGAGATCGAAGGCCGACCCGAGCACCGCGGCCGCATCGAGCACGCGGCTCGTCGTCTTGCCCAGACGCGCAACACGCTGGCGAATGACGTCCCTCACGCCCACGGGGACAGCACCGCCTCCTGCGGTCCAAGTAGGTTCTTGCCCACTCTGGCCACCGAGCTCGGCGCGTGCGCGCATCACCTCCGCGACGAAGAACGGGTTGCCTTCGGTCTCCTGGTAGACAAGCTGCTCCAGCCGGGCTGAGACCGAACGACCGGCGAGCGCGCCGACGAGCGCAGAGACGGCGGATGAATCGAGCGCACCCACCGCCACACGCTCCACGAGGTCGTCAGCATGGAGGGCGGCGATGGTCTTCATCAGTGCATGGTCAGGATCGATCTCGGTGTCGCGGTACGTGGCGAGCACCATCACCCGCGCGGCGCGCGGGTGACGCATGAGGTAGCGCAACAGCAGGATCGTGGCGTCATCGGCCCAGTGCAGATCGTCGAGGATGAGCACGAGCGGCGCGCGCTGCGCCTCGTCGCATAACAGCCCGCTGACCGCCTCGAACAGTCGCGCGCGAGCACCCTCGGGATCGCCCGCGAGAGGCTCGGGTAGGTCCGGGAGGCGCTCGGCGACCTCGGGAAGCAGTCGCCGCAGCTCCGCCAAGAGAACCGACGAACCGCCGATCTCGCGCGGCCGGCAAGCGTCGACGAAATGGCGCAGGGCCTCGACGAATGGCTGCAGCGCCAGAAGCGCCGCCTCGTCGCATCGCCCGAACAGGACGGTCGCCGACCGGGCATGCACGCGTCGCGCGAACTCGGTCGCCAGCCGCGTCTTGCCGATGCCGGGTTCGCCACCAAGCACCACGAGCCGACAGCCGCCCGCGACCGTCTGCGCAAAGATCCCGTCCAGCCGCCGTAAGTACGCGTCTCGGCCGACGAACGCCTCTGGGCGAGCGACTGTCAGCGCCCGCGGCAGCGGAACTGAAGCCGCGGAATCGTATGCCTGTGGCGGCCTCTCCGGTAACGCGACGTGGTCCAGCGACGCGTCCTGCTCGAGGATCGCCCGCTGCAGCGCCCTCAGGGCCGGTCCCGGTTCCAGTCCCAGGTCGGCGGACAGACGTGACCGCAGCTCCCAATACACATCCAGCGCTTCGGTCTGCCGGCCGTTGCGATACAGGGCGAGCATCAGCTGTCTCGCGAGTCCCTCATGCGTTCGATGGTCGGCGACGAGGCTCTGCAGCTCACCGACTAGTTCGCCATGCCGACCAATCGCGAGGTCCGCCGCGACACGCGCCTCGAGCGCCGCGAGCCGCTGCTCGTGTAGGCGCGCTATCTCGGTGGAGGCAAACGGCTGAGACTCGAAATCTGCCAGCGCCGGACCGCGCCAGAGGACCAGCGCGTCGCGGAGTAGCGTCGCGGCACGTGCAGGATCGCCGGTCACAGCAGCGCGACGCCCCTCGTCGACCAATGCATCGAATTGCGCGGCGTCCAGCTCGCCGAGGCGCACGCACAGGCGGTAGCCGCCTGCAGTCGTCACGATCCTGTCCTCCTCGCCCAGCGCCTTGCGCAGGCGCGAAATGTAGACCCGGACGGTCTTCACCGCGTCACCGCGAACGTTCTCGCCCCAGAGCGCGAGCGCAAGACGCTCGGGACTCACGGCCTCGTTGGCGTGCAACAACAGCATCGCCAGCACAGCACGCGACTTCATGGCGCCCACCGAAACAGCTCCGTCGTCGGCATCGACTTCGAGCTGTCCCAGGATGCGAAACCGCATGAGCGCACGCTACTCAGTCGTCCCCCGAACCGGGCGATGTCGCCGACGCGACTGCGAAGCTGACGGGATGTCAGCGGTTCCCAGGCTCGAGCCGATCGCGCCCCGCGTGTGGCTGTTACGCGGTGGCCTGACGCGCGCGATGAACGTATACCTCATCGAGGACGGCGAGGCCGTCGTCCTGTACGACACCGGCGAGAAGGGCATGGCGGGCGCGATCGCGGCCGCTGCCGACCGGATGGGCGGACTCAAGCAGGTTGTGCTGGGACACGCGGATACCGATCATCGCGGCAGCGCACCGGCGCTGAGCGCCATCGCGCCGGTCGTCTGTCACCCCGACGCCGTTGTCGAGGCGCAGGGCACCGGTGGACGGACATACTGGCAGCCATCGAAGCTGCCACCAGCGACAAGGCTGCTCCACAGCGTGGCGCATCGCTGGGTTTGGGACGGCGGCCCGGTGCAGATCTCAGACACGGTGCGCGACGGCGATGAGATCGCAGACTTTCGCGTGATCGAGTTGCCTGGACACGCACCCGGCCAGATCGGCCTGTGGCGCGAGGCCGACCGCGTCGCGCTCGTCAGCGACTGCTTCTACATGACAACGATGTTCGGCAGGCCTACCACGCCGCATGTGCCGCTTGAGGCCTACAACCTCGATACCCATCGCGCCCGCGAGAGCATCCGCGCGCTCGCGGCGCTCAATCCGCGCGTGGTCGCCCCCGGACACCTCGGGCCGCTGACGGGTCCCTCGGTCGTGGCTCAGCTGCGTGCCGCCGCAGGCCCGCCCCCCCGCGGCGCCGGACCACGCTCAGGCCCACGCGCCGGGCTTGGTTGACAGCGCGACCGTCCATCGCTGCGACGGTCCGTTCGGCTCGCACTGCTTATCGATCTCATGTAGGAGCCCCGCTGAGAGCGCTGCTCCTCGACGATTCCGGCGCTCTCGCCGCCGCAGATCACGCCCGTACGCCGACATGGCCCGACGCGACGATCGAGAGCGCTCCTGCCAGCCTGGCTGCTCAGCTGCATGGATCGGGAAGTCGAACCCAACTTGGTTCAGGGCGCTGAGCGGTGAGGGGCGCAGACGGAGGGGAGAGGCCGCGCGAGGGACGAGCATCGGCGCGCGGCGCGCGGGGCGCGGCAGACCGCGCGGGCTGACAGTCGGCGGATCTCGGCGTCGCGGAGCGTTGCGGCAAGTCGTGGCGAGCGCGCGGGCGGCCTGCGAGCGCTTCCTGCTCGCAATGATCGTTGGCGTCGCCGGCACGGCGGCTCCGGTAGCGTCCAGTCGTCACGTCTCACTGATCTCTCGGAGGGGCACATGCGAAGGGGTCCGATGGCGGTCTTGGTGGCCGCCGGTGCACTGGCGCTCAGCGCGGCGCCGGCGTCGGGAGCTTCCAAGAACGTGGAGCTGCTCAACAACCTGCCGGAGGCCAAGAACGCCACGGCGATCAACTTCCTGAGCTACACGAACGCGGGCCAAGGCAGCGGCGCCGCCAACCGGCGCGAGGCGCTCGACGTGATGCTCGTTACGGGGCGCTTCGGGTTGAAGTCCTATTCGCTCGCGGATCCGGCGCATCCGCGGCTGCTCGACGAGCTGACGGCCGAGCAGCTGCGTCTGCCCGGTGATCCGGAGGTTCGCTACGGCGTGGATGGGACGCCGATCTCGACCTTCTGGCAGAACGAGGACATGGACGTCGATCGCAAGCGCAAGCTCGCGATCATGTCCCGCGACCCGCGTGCCTACGCGGGCACGACGAGCCAGGAGCCCGGGGAGCCGAACGCCGCCGGCGCGACGAACATCGCCGGCTTCTACGTAGTCGATGTCCGCGATCCCTCGGATATGCAGCTGGTGAGCTTCCAGGAGCTTCCGACCGGCCATACGACGACCTGCATCAACGACTGCCGGTGGCTGTGGTCTGGTGGCCCGGCGAGCACGAACAAGCAGCGGATCGACCTCGGGTGGACGTTCGGGCGCCCGATCATCGCGACTGACCTGAGTAACCCGCGCAAGCCGCGGGCGTACCCGACGCGACCGCTCGACCTCCGCCGCCGCGACGGCGCGACGGCCTACTCGCACGACGTGCAAGTGGATGCGATGGGCATCGCCTGGGTCTCGGGTGACGGCGGGACGCGGGGCTACTGGACCGATGGCCGCCACTTCGACCCGCTACAGGGCGTCGCGCGGCAGGCGACCGCGCTCGACCCGATCCCGTACGCGGGCGGCGGTCTGCCGGCGTCGGCCGTCGGAGACTCGACAGGAGGCTTCGAGCACAACGCGTGGCGGCCTGTCGGCGACGGCGCGCCCCAGGGGGATCCGCGCTATCGGGCGGGCGAGCTGCTGCTGGCCACGGAGGAGGACTTCGGACCCGCTGAGGAGTACTGCCGCAACCGGGGTCAGTTCACCATCGCGTCGCTCGCCGGCAGCTACGGCGGCGAGGCGTGGCGGTCGACTCCGCAGAGCCCGTTCCGGCTCTCGGTCGTCGGCACGTGGAATCCCGATCAGCAGGAGGGCTCGCGTCCCCCAGGGCAGTACGCCCCGCTGGCGAACTTCTGCTCGGCTCACTACTTCGACGTGGATGGGGCAACGGTCACGTACGCCTGGTACGGCGAGGGCACCCGGTTCCTGGACATCTCGAACCCGGCCGACCCCACGCAATTCGCCTACTGGCGCCCCGACGACGGCATCGTGTGGGCGTCCTACATGCACCGAGGCCTCGTGTACACCGCCGACCGGACCCGCGGAGTCGACGTGCTGCGCCTGACCGGCGGCGCGGTCGCCGCCCGCCGCTCCGGCCGGGAGGTGAGCGCACCGCCCCCGTCCGCGCGACAGCGGCGGTTCCTGGCGCGGCTCGCCGACGGCTACCGCCCCGACCCGGTCACGGCGGGGATCTGCTTCCTGCCGACGCGCTAGCCGGATCGCACCGACGGGCGCGCCGGGCATTCCCCGGCGCGCTCGTTGTGGCGAGAGCGCGCCCTTTCTTCCAGCTGGCGCGAGGAGCAGCGCTCGCTGGCCCCTGCCGTGACGGCCTCCGAGTCTCGTGCCGGCCTTACCGCGCTGCCGCCGGTCGAGCGTGGTCGAGCTCGACGATCACGTGCGTGACAGGGATGTCCAGCTCCTCGCGCAAACGTTTGACGATGCCCGTTTCAAGCCAGTTCGACTTGCCCGGTGGGAGGGTCGAGATCACCACCTCGTCGGCTGCGAACAGGCGTAGCTCGTCCTCGATCGCGCCCAGCGCGACGTTCGGGTCGCCGACCTTGCCGCTGGCTTCGAACCCCGCATCGTGAGCCCAGGCAAGTGCGGCAGCGAGCCGCTCGCCCGCTTCTTGGAGCTCCCTGTCGACATCCGAGGCGATGTAGCGCGCGCGAGAAACCAGGATCGGCACCACCACGCGCAACTCGGCACCGCGCTCGGCACGACTTTGCACGATCGCCGCAAGATCCTCGCCCTGCAGCGTCCGGTTGGCAACGACCAGCACTCTGTCCCGCGGCGACCGGACGGCCTGGCGCCCCTCGGCTGCTGCCTCGCGCAACGGCCGACGACGGTTGGGATCCTGGGTTGAGAACTCCCAGACGAACGCGCCGATCAGGCCACCAGCGAAGAGTGCCGCGCCCGCAGGCGGATTGACCAGCGCACCGAGCGCCAACGAAACACTGGTCAGTCCGGCCCCGCCGACCGCGACATAGAACGCATCAGTTTCGCTGCGAATCGGATTGCGCATGACCCTTAGCTCGAGCGACGGTCATGGCAACGTAGACGCGCCTGCGCGACATGTCAACGCTTCACGCGCGCCTGCGCATCGCGCGACACGCAGCGCTGGGCCCCGCGACAGACGCGACTACTGCCGAGTAGATTGGACATGTCCACGACAGGAGGAGTGCCATGTCCGTCGTGAAGATCATCGAACTCGTCGGCAGCTCAAAAACAAGCTCTGACGACGCGGTCCAGCAGGCGCTTGCCGAGGCCCGCCAGACGCTGCGGAACATCAAGGCGGTCGACGTCGTGTCGACCGGCCTGCGCGGCGACGAACTCGATGAGTGGCGCGCGCATGTGCGCATCGCATTCGTCATCGAGCAAGTCGAGCAGTAATACGACCCGTGCTGAGCGGGCGCGCACGGTGGCGCCCGCTCCGCCCACCGGCGGACGACGTCGACGCGGTCGGCGGCGGGCGCTGACACGATGCTTTGCACGGCCGAGTCGCGTGCGCCGGTCGCGCCACCTCCGGTACTAGGCGGCTGTTTCCCCGTCGGTCTAGCTCAGGGATCAGCCGGCGCGAGGCGAGACTGCCCCTATTCGACGAAACCAGCGCTCGCGCCCTACCCAACGGACGAGGCTGAGAAGAAGGGGGGTCGGATTACCAGATGAGCGTGATGCCGTACGGCCGAAGCGCGTCGTCTCGCGTGATGAGCGCGCCGCCTTCGATGGTTGCCTGGGCGACGAGCATGCGGGCAAACGGGTCGCGATGGTGCGGCGGCAGATGTTCGACTGCGGATGCGTGCTCGACGCTGACTGCCAGTGATTGGACGCCCGCGCCGAGGAGCAGCGAGAGATACTCGTCGGGGACGACGAGCTTTCCGAGCGAGCGCTTGATCGCGATCTCCCAGACGACGGCGGCGCTCAGGAGCACGCGGTTGGTGTCGTCGGTCAGATGGCGTCGCGCGTTCTCACTCAAGCGGTCGTCGCCGCTGAGAAACCACAGCACGGCGTGCGTGTCGAGCAGCAGCTTCAACGAGCGCCGAACGCCTCGGCGATGTCGTCGGGCAACTCGTCGAAGTCCTCGGAGAACTGGACGCGCCCACGCAGCGCTCCGTGGACTCCCGCGAGTTGGTTTTCCCCGGCGACCGCCATCAAGCGCGCTACGGGCTTGCCGTTGCGAGCGATGATGATCTCCTCGCCCGCCTCGGCGCGCTGGACGAGTTGCGAGAGCTTGGTCTTGGCTTCGTGCATCCCGACCTGGGTCATCGCCCACACGCTACCAGGCAATAGCTAGCTTAGCTAGGCTCGCGGGCCGGGACCGCAGGACGACGTCCGGGGCTCCGGGCCGCCACCCCTTCCGCGCTTCCCCTCGGACGACGCGGGGAAGAGCCGCGCCGGCAGACAAGCGGTCTACGGCGGTGTCCGTTGTTCGTCGGCGGGCGTGAAGATGTCGTCTGGCATGAACGCGCCGACCACCCAGTTGGGGGCATCCACGAGTTCGTGGATACGCAGGTCGCAGGCGATGCTCGCAAGGGCGTAAGCCTCGTCGCGATCGAGTCCGTGGTGGTCGCCGAGGTAGGTGATCGTCGCGCGGATCGCGTCGCGGCTGGCCTGCATGAGGTCCGGCCCGATACCGGTGCAGACGTGGTAGCCGGGCGATCGGCCAGGCGCGCGCGCGGGCACGTCGTACTGCGGCACGCTGACCGCGAGATCTCGCCGCACGGTGAGACGCACGACGACGTCCATCGCCGTCTCGACGGCGGTGCCGCAGACCTCGCCGTCGCCCTGGGCGGCGTGCGTGTCGCCGAGCGCGAACAACGCGCCGTCGACGCCGACCGGGAGGTAGAGCGTGCTGCCCGCCTGTAGGTGTTTGCTGTCGAGGTTTCCGCCCCACCGCGTCGGCGGCAGGATCGGATGGCGCCCGGGGTCGGGCGGTGCAACGCCGATCGTGCCGGGAAAGGGCCGGTGCGGGAGCGTGATCGTGTCGGAGAAGCGGACGACCTCGCGCGCGGCGTCGATCTGCGAAACGCGCAGCCAGGGGTCGGGGAACTCGTCGGCGAGCAGGCCGAAGCCGGGGATGATCGCCGTCCATCCCCAGGCGCTCGCGCGCAGCTCGACGATCTCGACGGCCAGCACGTCGCCTGGCTGTGCGCCCTTGACGAACACCGGGCCGCTGATCGGGTTGACGTGGGAGAAATCGATCGCGGCGACGTCGGTCGCGTCGGAGTCCGGGTGGATCTGCTCGTCGGAGGCATCGCGGACGTGCAGCTCGACCGCCTCGCCCGACTCGATCTCCAGCACCGGAGCGATCGCGTTGTCCCACGCGTAGTTCAGCGCATGCCAGCGAACCTCGTGGATCGAACCCGACGACACGCAGACGAATGTAACCGAGCGCGCTTGGCGCGGTCGCGCCTTTCGCAAGGCTGCTTTCCGCAAGGCTGCTGGATGACGGATGAGGCAACTCGCTGCTCGTCTCCGGTGCCCGGTCCGGCCTGGTGGGCGACGCAGGCGCCTCTCAGCTCCGCTGCCCTTCGGACGAACGTGAGGCGTCGCCCAGAGCGCTGGATCGCGAGAGGAGCGGCGCTGCGCGCCGGTGATAATGGCGACGTGGCCTCCCAGGACATACGCATCGGCGAGCTCACGATTCGCTTCTTGGTCGAGGGTGAGCACTCCAACGGCAGCGCCGCGATCTTCGAGGTCGAGGTCCCAGCGGGCGCGCGAGTGCCTGCTCCCCACAGCCATGATGCCTACGAAGAGACGATGTACGGCGTCGAGGGGACGCTGACGTGGACCGTCGAGGGAATCGAGCATCCGCTGGGGCCGGGCGACCACGTCTGCATCAAGCGCGGCGAGGTTCACGGCTTCGTCAACTCGAGTGGCGCGCACGCCAAACAGCTCGCGGTCGTGACGCCGGCGGTGATCGGCCCGCCGTTCTTTCGCGACATGGCGGAGATCGTCAACGCCGGCGGTCCGCCTGATCGCGCGGCCCTTGGCGCGGTGATGCGCCGCCATGGTCTGACGCCGGCCCCGCCTACCGGCTGAGCGGACAGGAGCGACCCGGAGAGTGCCCGCCGGGTGAAAACCAGGTCACCGCAATCGACGACGAGCAACAACACGCTGCGCTGCTTGCGAGCATGGCCCGACGAGCACAACACCAGGACGATTGATCGTCGTCAGCGTCGCCGCAGCAGGTACGTGTCCATGATCCAGCCCTTGCGCTCGCGTGCCCGGGCACGCACGTGCTCGATCTCGTCGCCCACCTCGCCAACCGCGCCCGCGACGAGCAGCTCGTCCGGCGTTCCCAGGTACGCGCCCCAGTAGATGTCGACCTCCTCGCCGGCGAACCGCCTGAACGCGCAGTGCGCGTCGAGCATCACCACGACATCGCGGGCATCGTCCGGCAGGCCGTCGCGCGCGACGCGCCGGCCCGTCGTGATCAGGACCGAGCCGCCGACGCGGTTCAGCGCGATGCGATGGCGGGCGCAGAGCGCGGCGATCGCGCTGATGCCAGGGATGACCTCGACGTCGAAGGCCACGTGGCCGGACGCCAGGATCGCGTCGATGATCGCGAGCGTCGAGTCGTACAGCGACGGGTCGCCCCAGACGAGGATCGCGCCGGTGCCGTCCTCGCCGAGCTCGCCGGTGATCAGGCGCTCCCAGATCTCCGCCCGCGCGCGCCGCCAGTCCTCGACGGCTGGCGCGTACGCCTCGGCCGTCCGGTCGCGCTCGGGGTCGCGGACGCTGACGATCCGGTAGGACTCATCGTCGATGAACCGCGCGCAGATCTCGCGGCGCAGGGCGACGAGGTCGTCCTGCTGCTCGCCCTTGTCGATGACGAAGAACACGTCGGCCGCGTTGAGTGCGCGGATCGCCTGCTGGGTGACGTACTCCGGGTCGCCCGCGCCGATCCCGATCAACAGCATGCGTCTCATCGATGGCTGAGACGGTCCTCGTCCTGGGCGGAACCGGCGAGGCGCGCGCGCTGGCGGCGGCGCTCGACGCGGCCGACCGCGTGCGCGTGATCTCGACGCTCGCCGGGCGCATCGCCAGCCCGCGGATGCCCGCCGGGGAGGTGCGCGTGGGCGGGTTCGGCGGGCCGGAGGGCCTCGCGGCCTACATGGAGGACGAGCGCATCGATGCCGTCGTCGACGCCACGCATCCGTTCGCGCAGCGGATGTCGTGGTCGGCGTTCGCAGCCTGCGAGCAGACGGACACGCCGCTGCTGCGGCTCGACCGCCCGCCGTTTCACCGCGACCCAGCGATCGACTGGCACGAGGTCGGTTCGCTCGACGAGGCCGCGGCGCTCCTGCCGCACACCGGCCGGCGCGTCTTTCTCACCACCGGCCGGCAGGGGCTCGACGCGTTCGCCATGGTCGAGGGCGCGTTCTTCCTCGTGCGCTGTGTGGACCGCCCCGACGCGGCCGCATTGCCGGCAGACCACGCGCTGCTGCTCGACCGCGGACCGTTCACGCTCGACGGCGAGCTGGCGCTCATCGACGCCCACGGACTCGACATCCTCGTCACGAAGGACTCTGGCGGCGACATGACGCGGGCCAAGCTCGATGCCGCCCACGAGCGCGGCCTGCCGGTGATCGTCGTCGCGCGCCCGCCGCGGCCGGCCTGCGAGAGCGTCGCGACCGTCGAGGAGGCGCTGCACTGGCTGCGCGTTCACGCCGGGTAGCTGCGCGGCGTATAGACGAGCGGAGCACCGTCCGTCCCAGGAAGCACCCGCGTCTGAGACGAGCCGACGATGAGCAGCGTCCGCATGTCGACCACGGACGCCGGCAGCCGCCCGAGGTCGGTGACGGTCACGTCCTCCTGCGGCCCGCCGACGTCGCGCGCCACCACGACCGGCGTGGCGCCATCGCGGTGGCGCAGCAGCACCTCGCGCGCGCGCTCGAGCTGCTCG
The DNA here is from genome assembly GCA_963705315.1 of uncultured Actinomycetes bacterium. Taxonomy (GTDB): domain Bacteria; phylum Actinomycetota; class Thermoleophilia; order Solirubrobacterales; family Solirubrobacteraceae; genus CADCVQ01. The sequence continues at coordinate 1,241,534 of OY970068.1, read as the reverse complement.
CGGCGCGTCCGCGACGCCGGGTTGTAGATCGCGATCGCGTAGTCCGCGCCGGCGGCGGCGTCGAGCCGGCGCTCGATGACCTCCCACGGCTTGCGCTGATCGGACAGCGAGATCACGGCGAAGTCGTGGCCGAGCGGCGCGCCGACCCGCGCGGCCGCGGCCTGCATCGCCGACAGGCCAGGGAGGACGCGCACGTCCACGCCGCCGTAGTCGCCGTTGCCCGCCTCGAGCGCCTCCAGCACGGCCGCCGCCATCGCGAAGATGCCCGGGTCGCCGGATGAGACCACGGCGACGCGCGACCCGCCTGCCGCGAGCGCCAGCGCGTGGCGGGCGCGGTCCAGCTCCACGCGGTTGTCGGACGCATGGCGCTGCTGACCCGCGCGCACCGGCACCCGCGCGAGATATGGCGCGTAGCCGACGAGGTGCTCGGCACGGTGCAGCGCCTCCCCCGCCTCGGGCGTGAGCCACTGCCCGCCGGCGGGGCCCAGGCCGACGACCGACAGCTCGCCGCGCGCGACGCCGCCGCGCGACGGTCGTTCGGAGAGCGTCGGCACGAGCAGGAGCGACATATACGGCACGTCGCCCGAGACCTCAGCGAGGGGGACGATCCGCTCGTCGGGATGGCTCGCGCGCTCGACGTACACCGCCCGGTCGGCCACGTCGGCGAGCGCCTCCCGCACCGCGCCGAAGCGCCGGCCGAGCTTCATCACGACCGCTGCGTCCGCCGCGCGCATCCGCGCCGCGATCTCCGCGGGCGCCAGCGTGCCCGGCAGAACCGTCAACACGTCGTCGCGCTTGGCGAGCGGCGTGCCGGCCGCTGCGGCGGCGGCGCTGAACGCCGTCACGCCGGGCACGACCTCGCACGCGTACCGCGCCGCGAGCCGCTCGTGCAGGTACATGTACGAGCCGTAGAAGAACGGGTCGCCCTCGCACAGCACCGCGACGTCACGCCCCGCATCGAGCTGCGCCGCGATCCGCGCCGCCGAGTCGTCGTAGAAGTCACGCAGGGCGCCCTCGTAGCCCCCCGGATGATCGGTCCGCTGCGTCGTGACCGGGTACTCCATGACGAGTTGGGTCTGTCCGGTGAGGTACGGCGCCGCAGCCCGCCGCGCGACGCCCGACCTGCCGCGGCCGATCGGGTAGGCGACGACGTCGGCGGACTCGATGACGCGGCGCGCCTTCACCGTGACGAGCTCGGGATCGCCGGGGCCGACGCCGACGCCGTAGAGCATCCCGGCGGTCATTGCGCCTCCCGTGCCAGCGCGTTGACGGCGGCCGCCGCGATCGCCGATCCGCCGCGGCGACCACGGACGACGAGGTACTCCAAGCCGGACGCGCCGCGCTCCAGCTCGCGCTTGCTCTCGGCGGCGCCGACGAACCCGACCGGCACGCCGATGACCGCCGCCGGGACGCCGGCGCCCTCGTCGATGAGCTCGAGTAGCGCAAACAGCGCCGTCGGTGCGTTGCCGACGACCGCGAGCGCTCCGTCGAGCCGGTCGCGCCAGTGCTCGAGCGCCGCGGCGCTGCGCGTCGTGCGAAGCCGCGCGGCCAGCTCCGGCACGCCCGGTTCCCCAAGCGAGCAGACGACCTCGTTGCCGGCCGGCAGGCGCGCGCGGGTGACACCGGCGGCGACCATCGCCGTGTCGCAGAGGATCGGCGCGCCGGCCTGTAGCGCCGCCTGCGCGGCGACGCCGAAGCCCGGCGAAGCGGCGATGTCGCCGACGAGGTCGACCATCCCGCAGGCGTGGATCATCCGCACGGCCACGCGCGCGAGGATCGGGTCGAGCCCGTCGAGCTCGGCCTCCGCGCGGATCGTCGCGAAGGACTGGCGGTAGATCGCGGCGCCGTCGCGCTCGTAGGCGATCACGCCGCGCCCTCCTCGCGGGACGAAAGGTCGCTCACCAGCGAGACCGTGGCAACGTCAGGACGCGCTCCGCACCGCCGTTCGCACGCGGTCCAGTGCTCCGCCGGTGCGCCGGCGCGGCGCACGGCGGCGCGCGCCGCGGCGGCGCCACGCACGTCGCCGAGCGCCCGCGCGCAGCGGCCGGTGCCGGCGCATGCGGTCAGGCCGGTCCAGCCTGAGTCGGGGTGGATGACGAGCCCGGCCTCGCCGAGCCGCGCGAGCACCGCGTCCGCCGCCGGCGCGGGAACGTCGACCAGCGTGACCGTGCGCTGCGCAGACACGCGCGCGTCGTCGCCCGCGTCCGCCAGCGCGCGCAGCTGCGGCGGCCCGAGTTGCGCGAGGCGCGCGAGCGCCGTGACCGCCGTGCGGCCATCGCGCTGCAGCGAGATTCCGGGAACGATCCGGTCCGAGGCCGCGCGCGAAGCGGCGTCGATGCCGAGCCCGAGCCGATCCGCCACGGCGCCCGCTCCGCCGCCCGGCACGTCCCGCACCCGCCACGCGCCGTCGGCGATCTCGAGGAACGCCGCGGCCGCGACGAGGGCCAGCGAGACGGCAGCGTCCGCGTCCCCCTCGAACGCGAGCCGACGCCCATCCACCAGCACGCCGAAGCGCCCGTCGCCGTGCGCGCGCAGCGTCACATCGGGCCGCGCCTCGGCGCCCATCGCGCTCCCGTCATCGACGAGAAAGCAGAAGCGCCCCGGCAACGCGGCGAGCGCATGGTCGGCCTGCAACCGCGCATCGAGCGCCGCGACCACCGCGTCCACCGCGTCGAGCGCCGCCGACGACCGCCCCGCCAGCGGGCTGGCCAGCACGTTGCGCACGCGGTCGTGCGCGCGCGACCCCAGCAACCCGGCAGCCTCCAACCGCCGCGCCAGCTCGTCCGCCCCACCAGCACGCAGCCCGCGCAGCTGCAGGTTCGCCCGCGAGGTCACGTCGACGAGCCCGTTGCCCAGCTCCTGGGCCAGCGAGGCCACGGCCAGCAGCTGCGCCGCACGCAGCCGTCCGCCCGGCAGCCTCACCCGCGCGAGCAACCCATCCGCGGCCTCGTGCAGCGCCAGCGCGCCCGGGCAACGATCAGGCTCCCGAGCCGTCGGCTCAGGGTCGTCGAGCGTCGCGAAGCGCACAGCCGGTCTCCAATCCCTCGTGGAAGCAAGATCGGCGACGCGAATGTCCTGACTCCCGGATCGCCGCTCCGCCTCGCCTTCCCAGACATATCGCCCAGTGGCTCTAGAGGGTTTGCTCCCCGGTCACAGTGGCGAGGACCGCCCCGGAATCACACCGGGTTCCTCGCGCCGCTTGGCCCGGATCCTACTCTGCGACGCTAGTGCTTCGAGACGGAGCTAGACCTTGGGAGGCCCGGGGAGCTCGCCCCGTGCCTCCAGGCCGCCGCCCGCGAGCCCTGGGCGCGGCAGCGCACGCGGCGCCTTCTGGCCCGGCTTGTCGGCGGACGTCGGCGGCGCCGGAAGCTCCGGCGCGGGATCCGGGAAGACCTCGTCCTCGGGCGTGCCCTCGAGCAGCGCCTGGAACTCCTCCTTCTCGATCGTCTCGCGACGGACGAGGATCTCGGAGACGGTGTTCAGCGACTCGAGGTGCTCGGTGAGGATGTCCTTCGCGCGCTGGTGTGCGGACTCCACGACGCGGCGGATCTCGTCGTCGATCTCGCGCGCGATCTCGTCGGAGTAATCGGGCTCGGAGGAGAACTCGCGGCCGAGGAACGGCTGCGTGTGGTCGTGGCCGAAGACGCGCGGGCCGAGCTTCTCGCTCATGCCGTAGCGCATGACCATCGCCTTGGCCGTCGCCGTGACCTTCTCGAGGTCGTTGGACGCGCCCGTCGTGATCTCCGAGAAGACGATCTCCTCGGCGGCGCGGCCACCGAGCGTCATCGACATCGAGTCGGCGAGCTCCGCGCGCGTCGTGAGGAAGCGATCCTCCTGCGGCATCGAGATCGTGTAGCCGAGCGCCTGGCCGCGGCCGATGACCGAGATCTTGTGGACCGGATCGGAGTGCTCGAGGTAGTGGCCGACGATCGCGTGGCCCATCTCGTGGAAGGCGGTGATCCGGCGTTCCTTCTCGCTCATGACCCGGGTCTTCTTCTCCGGGCCGGCGATGACGCGCATGATCCCTTCCTCGAGCTCGTGCTGGCCGATCTCGCGCTTGCCCGTGCGCGCGGACAGCAGCGCCGCCTCGTTGACGAGGTTCGCGAGGTCGGCGCCCGTGAAGCCGGGGGTCTGGCCGGCGAGATCGTCGACGTTGATCTCCTTCGCCAGCGGCTTGCCGCGCGTGTGGACCTCGAGGATCTTCGCGCGGCCCTTGCGGTCGGGGCGGTCGACGACGATCTGGCGATCGAAGCGGCCCGGTCGCAGGAGCGCGGGGTCGAGGATGTCCGGACGGTTCGTGGCGGCGATCAAGATGATGTTGTCGGTCATCGTGAAGCCGTCCATCTCGACGAGCAGCTGGTTGAGCGTCTGCTCGCGCTCGTCGTGACCGCCGCCCATGCCGGCGCCGCGGTGGCGCCCGACGGCGTCGATCTCGTCCATGAAGATGATGCAAGGGCTGTTCTGCTTGGCCTGCTCGAAGAGGTCGCGCACGCGGCTGGCGCCGACGCCGACGAACATCTCGACGAAGTCCGAGCCGGAGATCGAGAAGAACGGCACGCCCGCCTCGCCGGCGACGGCGCGCGCGAGCAGCGTCTTGCCGGTGCCCGGCGGGCCGAAGAGCAGCACGCCCTTGGGGATGCGGGCACCCAAAGCCTGGAACTTCTTTGGGTTTTCCAGGAACTCCTTGATCTCGTGGAGCTCTTCCACAGCCTCGTCAGCGCCCGCGACGTCGCGGAACGTGATCTTCGGCGAGTCGACGCTCATGCGCTTGGCGCGGGACTTGCCGAAGGACATGACCTTCGAGCCACCGCCTTGCATCTGGTTCATGAGGAAGATCCAGAAGCCGATGAAGATGAGGAACGGCAGCACGTACGTCAGCATCGACAGCCAGCCGCTCGTGCGCGTGCCCTTGACCACGAAGGACTCGATCTTGTTGCCCTGCTCGGCGCGCAGGAGCTGCGCGGTCAGCGTGTCGCCGTAGGCGCTGGCGAAGCCGACCTTGTACTCGGTCTTGTCGCGCTTCCTGACGATCAGCTCGTTGCCCTTGTTGCGCATCTCGATGGACTTGATCTGCCCATTGGCGAGCTGCGTCTGGAACTGCCCGAAGTCCGGGTCCTTCTTCTTGTTCGGGTTGCTGATGAGCTGCTGGGCGAAGAACGCCAAGATCACCACGATCAGGATCGGGAACGCGGCGCTCTTGGAGAAGCGGCTCATGAGAAGGTCCTACGGAGAAGCACGATGGACGAGCATAACACCGGTCTTTCGGCAAACTGGCCGATAGTCAAGGGCCCTGCGGCGGTCCTGGCGCGCCTACGTCTCCCGCGCCAGCACCGCGACGTACGGCAGGTTTCGGTAGCGCTCACGGTGGTCAAGGCCGTAGCCGACGACGAACCGGTTGGCGATCTCGAAGCCGACGTAGCGCGGCTCGATCTCGACCTTGCGCCGCTCGGGCTTGGTCAGCAGCGCGCAGACCTCGATCGATTCGGGGTTGCGCGCGCCGAGGCTGCGCAACAGATATTGCAGCGTCAGCCCCGAGTCGATGATGTCTTCGACGATGAGGACGTGGCGGCCCTCGAGCGCCACGTCGAGGTCCTTGAGGATCCGCACGACGCCCGAGGAGTCCGTCGAGGAGCCGTAGCTCGCGACCGCCATGAAGTCGACCTCGCATGGCGTGTCGATGTGGCGCATGAGGTCTGACAGGAAGAACACGGCGCCCTTGAGCACGCCGACGAGCAGCAGATCTCGGCCCGCGTAATCGGCCGAGATCTGGCGCCCGAGCTCGCGCACGCGCCGGGAGAGATCATCTGGCTGGACGAGGATCTCGCCGACGGCGTCGTCGCGCATCGCGTAGGAGTCTAAGTGGCCGGGGCGGCTCGGCCCGCGGGAGTCCGCTCCACGCGCAGCACGCCGTCCGCCACGATCGCCCGGGCGCCGTCGCCGAGGTCCAGTGCTCCGTCGCCGAGCGCGAGGATCTCGTCGAGGCGACCGGGCGCGCGCGCGCAGAGGCGCCCGGCGGCGTCCTCGGCGAGCCGGCGGACGATGAGCCGCGCCAGCGCGGGCGGCAGCGCCGCGAGCTGCGCGACCGCGATCCGGTCGCGGCCGGCGAGCGCCGTGTTGACGACCTCGTCGAGCACCGTCGCCTCCTCGCGCAGCAGCGCGGCGGTGCGCACGACGTTCGCCTCGGCCGCGGGATGCAGCTCGCGCAGCGCGGGAACGAGGTTGGCGCGGGCGCGGTTGCGCGCGTAGGCGAGATCGTCGTTGGAGGCGTCCTCGCGCCACGCCAGGCCGCGCGCCTGGCAGTGGGCCGCGGTCTGTGCGCGGGTGACCCGCAGGAGCGGGCGGATCAGCAGCCCGTCGCGCTCGGCCATCCCGAGCAGCGCCCGGCGGCCGGGCGAGGCGGCCAGGCGATAGAGGACCGTCTCGGCCTGGTCGGTCGCGGTGTGGCCGGTCGCGAGATGCGCGCCGCGGGCGGCTGCGAGCGTCGTTCCCGCGCCGAGGCGCACGTCGCGCGCCCATGCCTGGAGGTTGCCGGCGTCGCCGGGTCGCGCGACCGCCTCGACCTCGAGCGCCACCGCGAGCGCCTCGCACAGCGCGCGGCAGTGCTGCTCGTCGGCCCCCGCCTCCGCGCGCAGGCCGTAGTTGACGTGCAGCGCCGTGACGGCATCGGCGCCGGCGATCCGGACGGCGACGTCGAGCAGGCAGACGGAGTCGCGGCCGCCGGAGAGGAGCACGACGACGGGCTCTGAAGCGGCCAGAAGCCCGGTTGCGCGAACGTCGCCCAGGAGGTCCATCCGCTGCGAGTCTAGGAGTGTTTCGCCGACCACCGGCTGCGCGGGCGGTGCCGGTCACAGCAAACCGGCGACGAGTCCCTTAGGGATCATTCCCAATAGGCAACGGCTCGGTGCAACCCGAGACTGCTCCCATGACCTCCACCCCTGACACCCCAGCCGCACCGCCACCGGATTCGCCCGATCCGGTCCCCCGCCGCTTCACCCGCTCGGGGAGCGACCGCCTCATCGGCGGCGTCTGCGGCGGCCTCGCCCGCTACTTCGGCATCGACGCCACGATCGTCCGGCTCGGCGCGGTCGCGCTCGTCCTGCTCGGCGGCGTCGGCCTCGTCATCTACGCGGCCGCGCTCCTGCTCGTGCCGTCCGACGGCGCGACGCCGTCGACGCCCCCGACCACCCGCGACCGCGCGCTTGCGGCCGCACTCGTCATCGGGCTGACGATCGCCGGCCTCATCATCGGCGGCTTCGGCTTGTTCCTCGGCGGCGCGCTGGTGCCCGTCGCGTTCCTTGCGCTCGGCGGGCTGCTCGTGTGGTGGTTCGTGTCCGGTGAACGCCCGAGCGGCAGCGCCCGCGACATCGTCCGTCAGGCAGCCAAGGGCTTCGCGACAATCATCGGCTGCTTCGCGCTCGCCTTCGGCAGCTTCCTCTCAAGCGGCCTCGGCGGCGGGACCGGCGTCGCCGCGCTGGTCATCGTCACCGGCGTGGCGCTCGTCGCCGCGGCGTTTCAGGGCGGCGCGCGCTGGCTCGTGCTGCCGGCGCTCGCGATCGCACTGCCGCTGGCGTTCGTATCGGCCGCGGACATCGACCTCGACGGCGGCTTCGGTGATCGTCATGAGCGGCCGACCTCGCTGTCAGAGCTCCACGACGGCTACAAGCTCGGCGCCGGCGAGCTGATCGTCGACCTGCGCGACCTCGAGCTGCCGCCCGGCGACAGCCCGCTGTCGATCGAAATCGGCGCCGGCCACGCGCTCGTCCTCGTCGACGAGGACGTCTGCGTCGCCAGCCGCGCGACGGTCGGCATGGGCGCCGCGTCGGTCTTCGACCGCGAAGGCGGCGGCATCGACCTCGACTGGAAGGACACGCGCCGCGCACCGCCGAAGACGCCGCGGCTCGTCGTCGACGCCGACGTCGGGCTCGGGCTTTTCGAGGTCCGCCATCGCGAGAACGATCGCCGCCATTTCGGGCCCGGCCGGTTCCGCGGCGACACCGAGCGCAACAGCGCATGCACGACGACGACCGCGAGGGCCGGTGCGACCGGCTGACGCCGAGCCGCTGTCGCTGGCCGCCGGCCTCGTGCTGGTCGTGCTCGGCACGCTGCTGCTGCTCGACCGGGCCGGCGAGATGACGCTGACCTTCGGGGCCATGGCGCCGATCGCCTTCGCAGCGGTCGGCGTCATCCTTGTCGTGAGCGGACTGTCGAGGCGCAGTTAGATATGAGCGAGATGGCGGCCACGACGCAGGGACGAAGCGGAGCGCCGCTGCGCGACCTGCGCCGCGACCCCGAGGCCGGGATGCTCGGCGGCGTCTGCGCCGGGCTGGGCCGCCACCTCGACGTCGACCCGCTGCTGCTGCGCATCGGCTTCTTCGCCATGACCTTGGCCAGCGGCGTCGGCGCGCTCGCCTATGCGTTGGCGTGGCTCATGCTCCCGGCGGAGAACGCGCAGGCGCGCGCCGCGACCGCCGCCGCCCGCGCGCAGACCACGCGCGGGCGGCGCGCCGCGGCCGAGGTCGCCGCCGGCGCCGGCTTTCTTTTGATCGCGGTGCTGCTCGCGTTCCGCGAGCTCGGGCTGCCGTTCTCCGACCTGCTCATCTGGCCGCTCACGCTCGTCGCGGCCGGCGGCGCGCTCATCTGGCGCCAGTCGGTCGGCGCGCCGGGAGCGCGAGAGGCCGCGCCGCCCGTGACGGCGGCGGCGACGGCGACCGCGCCTGCGCCCCCGGTGGCGCCTGCGAGCCCGATCGTCATCTCGTGGGTCGGCATCGGCGTGACGCTCGTCATCACGGCGGCGGTCGTGTTCCTCCAGGTCAGCGGCGCGCTGGCGGCGGCGGCGGACGTCGCACTCGTCGCGCTCGTCGTCGTCATCGCGGTGGCGGTGATCTTCGCGCCGTTCGTCGTGCGGCTGCTGACCTCGCTGTCGGCCGAGCGCGCCGAGCGCATCCGCTCCCAGGAGCGCGCCGAGGTCGCCGCGCACCTGCACGACTCGGTCCTGCAGACGCTCGCGCTCGTTCAGAAACGCGCGGGCAACCCGCGCGAGGTGGCCGCGCTCGCGCGCCGCCAGGAGCGCGAGCTGCGCACGTGGCTCACCGGCGCGCCGGTGCGCGACGTGGGCGAGCGCTGGCTCGTCGGGGCGCTCCAGGCCGCCGCGGAGCAGATCGACGAGGCCCATGGCATCGCGGTGGAGGTCGTCGCCGTCGGCGACGCGCCGCTCGATCGCGCCGGCGAGGCGCTCGTCGCCGCCGCGCGCGAGGCGATGCTCAACGCCGCGAAGTTCGGCGACGGCTCCGCGGTCGCCGTCTACGTCGAGGCCGGCGACGAGCGGCTCGAGGTGTTCGTCCGCGACCGCGGCCCGGGCTTCGATCCCGCCGCGATCCCGGAGGACCGGCGCGGCGTGCGCGAGTCGATCATCGGTCGCATGCAACGCCATGGCGGCCGTGTGGCGATCACCGCCTCGCCCGGCGGCGGGACCGAGGTCGAGCTCGTGCTCGAGCGGAGCGCGTCGTGAGCGCCGCGCCGCGTGTCGCGCTCGTCGACGACCACGCGCTCTTTCGCGCCGGCGTGCGCGCGGAGCTCGACGGGCTCGTCGAGCTCGTCGGCGAGGCCGCGACCGTCGCCGAGGCGACCGCGCTGATCCGCGCCGAATCGCCAGACGTCGTCCTGCTCGACGTCAACATGCCCGACGGCGGCGGCCTGGAGGTGATCCGCCAGGCCGGCGATGTTCCCGGCGTGCGCTTCCTCGCGCTGTCGGTCTCCGACGCCGCCGAGGACGTCATCGCCGTCATCCGCGCCGGCGCCCGCGGCTACGTGACGAAGACGATCGGCGGCGCGGACCTCGCCGACGCCGTACGACGCGTGCACGGCGGCGACGCCGTCTTCTCGCCGCGGCTCGCGGGCTTCGTCCTCGACGCGTTCTCCGGCGGCGCGCCCGCTCCGGCCACCGATCACGACGCCGACCTCGACCAGCTCACACCGCGCGAGCGCGAGGTCCTGCAGCACATCGCGCGCGGGTACATGTACAAGGAGATCGCCCTGCGGCTGGGGATCTCCGCCAAGACCGTCGAGGCGCACGTCTCGGCGGTGCTGCGCAAGCTCCAGCTCTCCAGCCGCCACGAGCTGTCGCGCTGGGCGGCGCAGCGCAAGCTGCTCGACGGCGAGACATAGCGATCCAGCCCTTGCACCTCACGTAACGTGAGGCTTTACCGTCGTTGCACGATGCACGGCAGCGACGAGGAACCACTGAAGATCGGCGAGCTGGCGCGACGCGCGGGACTCACCGTCCGCACGCTGCATCACTACGAGGCGATCGGGTTGCTGGCCCCCTCGGAGCGCACGTCCGCCGGGCACCGCCTGTACCGCCACGCGGAGATCGGGCGGCTGTACCGGATCGTCGCGCTGCGCAGCCTCGGCGTGCCGCTCGACCGGATCGGCGAGCTGCTCGTCAGCGACGGCGAGGACCCGCGGATCGCCGTCCGCGACCACCTCGCCGAACTCGACGAGCGCATCCGCGGCCAGCGCGAGCTGCGCCGGCGGCTCGTGCGCATCCTCGACGCGCTCGAGCGCATGCAGAGCAGCTCGAACGCCGAGTACCTGACAGCCATCGAAGGGATGACCATGCTGGAGAAGCACTACACGCCTGCGCAGCTTGACTGGCTCGCCGACCGCCGTGAGCAGCTGGGCGAGGACGCCATCGGCGACGTCGAGGACGAGTGGCCGCGCCTGTACGCCGACATGCGCGCGCAGATGCGCCGCGGCGCGGACCCCGCCGCGCCGCGCGCGCAGGAGATCGCGGTTCGGATGCGCGAACTCGTCGCGCTGTTTGACGGCGCCAACGCGGGCGTCAAGCAGTCGCTCGACGCGGTGTGGATGCAGACGCCCCGCGAGGAGATGATCGCGCGGCTCGAAGCCCAAGGGGTCGCGGACGCCGCGTCGCGCATTCCCGATGCCGAGCTCAGCGCGTACATCGAGCGCGCCCACGCCGCGGCCGGCTGATCGCCGGCGATGAGTTTTCGCGGTGGCGCCGGTCTGCAGGCCAGCGCAACCGCAAACCCAAGGGGATCTGATGAGAAAAGTGATCGCATCCATGTTCATCTCGCTCGACGGCGTCGTCGAGTCGCCCGACAAGTGGCACTTCCCGTACTTCAGCGACGAGATGGGCGCGGCGATCGGCGAGGCCATGGCGAGCGCCGACGCCTTGCTCATCGGGCGTGTCGGCTACGAGCAGTGGGCGGCGTACTGGCCGACCGCGAGCGACAGCGAGATCGCCGACTTCATGAACGGCACGACGAAGTACGTCGTGTCGACGACGCTCGGCGAGGACGACCTCACGTGGCAGAACTCCACGCTCGTCAGCGGCGACGTCGCGCAGGAGATCCGCGCGATCAAGGAGCAGCCGGGCAAGAACATCACGATCTCCGGCAGCGCGACGCTCGTGCGCTCGCTGCTGCGCAAGGGCCTGCTCGACGAGCTGCGGCTCATGGTCCATCCCATCGTCGTGGGCAGCGGCCGGCGCCTGTTCGATGACGGCAACGGGCAGGTTGCGCTCGAGCTGGCCGAGTGCACGACGTTCAGCAACGGCGTGCTCGACCTGACCTACCGCCCGGCCGGCTGAGGTTCAGCGCCCTCGTAGCAACCCGACGACGAGCAGCCCCGCTGCCACGCCGGCGATGGCCCAGTAGGTCATCGGCCGGCGGACGGCGCCCGCGACCTGAGCGGTGGCGTCCTGCTGCACGTTGCGCAGCTCTTGCTTGGTGTCGTGCACCTTGTCGTGGAGCTGCGCCTTGACGTCGGCCTTGTTCACGAGCGCCTCGACGGTCTCGCCAAGCTCCTCGCGCGTCTGGGCGATCTCGTCCTGCAAGACCTCGCGCTCGTCGGGCGGGTCCTGGGGCTCGCCGACCTGATCGCGCGCGCTCACCGGTGCGCCATCCGGTCAGAGCGGTGCGCGACGTGCTCCCTGACGGCCTCGACGTCGTGCTTGGTGCTCGCGATCGCCTCGGTAGGCGCCGGTGGAATCGCCTGCTCGATCTCCTTCTTGCCGCCAAGCGCCAGGAGGCCCGCGCCACCGAGCAGCACGGCCGCGACGATGAGCGCCGCCAGCCACGCCGCGACGGCGGTCGCCAGCGCGAGCACGGCCGCCGCGATCAACGTGGCGACGCCGAACAGGGCTAGGAGCCCGCCGGCGCCGAACAGCCCGGCGCCGATGCCGGCGCGCCTGCCCTTGTCCTGGAGCTCGAGCAGCGCGAGACGGATCTCGTCGCGGACGAGCGTCTGCGTCTGCTGCGACAGGCGCTGGAGCAGATCGCTGATCGACTGGTCGTTGAGGTCTTCGTGGGCCATGAAGACCGGTTGCCTCCTAAGCCGCCGTCTCAAACGGCCTCAGCCGCCAGCCTGGCGCGCGACGTACAGCTCCGTGGCCTCGGCGAAGCCCTTCAGGCGCACGTCGCCGATGAGCTCGAAGTCCAGATGTACGTCGGAGGCCTCGACGATCGGCTGCGTCACGAGCACCTCGCCGCCAGCCGCGCGGGCGGAGACGCGGGCCGCCTGGTTGACCTCGCGGCCGTAGTAGTCGCCGTCGCGGTAGAGGACCTCGCCGTAGTGGATCCCGATCCGCGGCAGGGGCCGCGCGCGGTGCAGCTGCTGGAAGCCGACCGCCCAGTCGACGAGCGCCGCCGGGTCGCTGCTGACGAGCATGACCTCGTCGCCGATCGTCTTCACGACGCGGGCATCGTCGGGCATCGTGTGCTCGACGTTGGCGACGAACCGCTCGACGAGGTCGACGGCGTGCTCGTCGCCGACCTCCTCGGTCAGACGCGTGTAGCCGGCGAGGTCCGCGAACGCGATCGCGACCCGCACGCGGCCGAGTTCGCTCGGCGCGTCGTCGCCGAGGTCGTGCTCCATGTGGCCGATGATGTCCTGGTCGACGAAGTGCGCGAGCAGGCGCTTGTGGAGCAGGTCCATCATCGGCGAGGCCATCGGCAACAGGTCACGCGCGAGGCCCTCCATCTCTTCGGCCATCTGCGTGCCCGGGACGCCCTTGCGCATGAGCGGCTCGTGGACGTACAGGTGAAACAGGCGCACCTCGGCGTCGGCCAGCTGCGATAGCGCCTGCCCGTACACGCGCACGAGCTGGAGGAATGCGACGAGCGGAAAGCCCGCCGCGAGCACCGCCGCCGCATAGCGCAGCAGCTCCATATCGTCCTCGGACAGGCGCTCGGTCGCCCCCGCGGGCAGGCCCATCGTCGCGAGGATGCGCTCGATCAGCGCCGGCTCGAGGCCGGTCTCGCGCGCGGCATCGGTCAGGCTGTAGGTCCGATGCAGCGAGGGGAAGATCTCGTCGAGGTAGCCGAAGGCGATCCGGCCGCTCTCGCCCGCGTCGCGGATCTGCTCGAGCGAATGGCCCCGCTCGCGCATCCGCGCGACGAGCCGGGCGTGAGCGACGGCGGCCGGCGTCCACTCGCCGTCGTATTGCGGGATGAGGCCCCGCTTGATCCAGCGCCGCAGCGTCGCGGGCGTCGTCTGCACCGCTCGGGCGACCTTGGCGGTGGTCGGTGGCGCGTCCTCGTCCACGGCTCACTCACGACGACGGCGGGACCTTGGCCCCGCCGTCTGCGGGCTTAGGGCCCGCTCCCTCGGTCGACGGCGCTCGTCTTCGTACCGGCGGCGCCTCGCGGATGGCGAGCCACCCACTGTTCGACCTGGTGACCTATGCATACGCCTCGCGCGGCGTGCTGTCAACGCTGCTTAATGCGATCAGACCTTGAGGTGCGGATATTCGTCCTCGACGACCTCACGGAACTGCGCGTAGACGGGTTTCGTGATCGGGATGAGCGACAGCGCGGCCTTCACGTCGCCGCCGGTCTTGATCCGGCGGCGGGCGATCGCGACGGCGACGTTCTCCTTGCCCTGGAAGTACTTGTTGGCGATGTCCGAGTTCATCTTCATCTGAACCTTGGACTTCCAGTCGACGTCGTCGCTCCACTCCCAGTGGAGGTTGCCGTCCTCGCCCTCCTCGGAGGCGCGGATGTTCACGACCATGTCCATGTCCTCGAACTCGAAGCGCTGGGGAACGTCGGCGTCGCGCAGCTTCGGGCCCATCTCCGGGTCCTCGCTCATGAGCGTGAAGATGCGATCCATGACCTCGCGAAACTCCTTCGGACCGTTGAACTCGGCACCCATGTGAGGGGATCCTCCTTTCGGGCTGACTCGGGCTAGGACGATTTCTTGGGCGCGGGGCGCTTCGGCGCGGGGCGCTTGGCCGCCGGACGCTTCGCCGCGGGGCGCTTCGGCGGCGGCTTTGGCTTCTCCAGCGCTTCGACGCGCTTGGCCAGCGCCACGACCTCGGCGCGCACCGCCTTGAGCTCCTCGGCGGTGGCGGGGCGCAGCTCGTCGACGGCGCCGCGCAGGCGTCCGGCGGTGTTGCCGAGCTCGTCGAGCAGCTCGGAGATGCGTTCGCGCGGGATCTGCGTCTGGAACGCCTGATCGACGGCGTCGCGGACGGCGTCGACGCGGGAGGACGACTTCTTCTTGGCCATCCGTCGATGATAGGTGGCGCCCCGATGCCCGTCCACATCCACCCCACGGCGCCGCTCGCGCCGCGCGCGCTGCTGCCGGGCGATCCTGGCCGCGCCCTCGCGCTCGCTCAGCTCGTGCTCACCGAGCCAAAGATGTTCAACCACAACCGCGGCCTGTGGGGCTACACGGGGGCGGCCGCCGACGGCGAGCCGCTGACGATCCAGAGCACCGGGATGGGCGGGCCGAGCGCGGCGATCGTGCTCGAGGAGCTGTGCGACCTCGGCCTCGAGCGCGCGATCCGGGTCGGGACGTGCGGGGCGCTGGACGACGAGCTCGCGCTGGGAGATCTCATCGTCGTCGAGGCAGCCCTGAGCGACGACGGCACGAGCCGCGCACTGGGCGCCGGCGAGCTCGTGGCCGCCGATGCGGGGCTCGTGGAGGCCCTTGCCGCCGCGGCCGGGGACGGCGCGCGGCGGGGCACCGTGGCGACGACGGACCTCTTCTACGACCACGGCGTCTCGCGTGCGCGCGCGTGGACTTCTGTCGGAGCGCTCGGCATCGAGATGGAGGCGGCGACGATTCTGCGTGTCGGCGAGCTGCGCGGGATCCCGGCGGCCTGCCTGCTCGTGGTCACCGACGTGTTCGGGCCCGCGGGCGAGCGCGAGCGGATCGACGATGAGGGGCTGATCCGGGCCGGGGAGCGACTGGGCGAGGTTGGCGCGGCGGCGCTGATCGGCTGACGCCCGGCGGCGGGGCGGCTTGGGGCGAACTGCATCGATGGGGGAGTGGGTGCGGCTTGTTTGCGGCGGACGCAGGGGTGTGGTTCAAGACGTCCTCTATATGGACGTTTTGAACCACACCCCCTCGAAACGGCCCGAATCTGCCCCCGCGGCCGGGCCCGCTCCCCCGCCCGAGTCCTTTATCGATGCTGTTTCGGCAGCCGGGCGGCCAAACCCTCAGCCTGAGACCGTCAGCCGCTCCTGGCCCGACGGCACCGGCTCTGAAGCGCTGGGAAGCGCCTCGCGCAGGGCTCCGAGCTCGCTCGTGAGCGCGGCGAGCGCCCGCTCGATGCCCCCCAGGCGCGCGTCGATCCCCGCGCCCTCGGCGAGCGTCGAGAAGCGCTCGTCGAGGCGGTCGATGCCGTCCTCGATGCCCTCCAGCCGCTGGGACACCGAACGCACACGGCGCGTGAGGCGCTCGATATCGGCCGCGGTGGGGATGTTCAGCGCGCTGAACGCTGCCTCCTGAGCGGCGCCGGCCTTCTCGCGCGCCTCGAACGCGCGAGACAGCGCGTTGGAGATCAGCGGGTTCTCGAGGAGGTCCTCGGCGAACTTCCCGAGCGTGTCCTCGCCCTGTCGCGTGAGCCGCTCGCGCAGCCCCTCAGCCTCGGTTTCGTCGCTCATGGGCTTGCCTTTCTCGTTCCGTTCGGGCCACGGCGCAGGCTAGCGCAGTAGCCGCCGGGCAGAGCGTCCATCCCCAGGCCGATCGCATCGCTCAGCCTCGACCTCAAGCGCAGGTTGAGGCACCTGGAAGCGTATTTGCTGACTACCGGGCGGGTCGCCGGTGCGGACGCGAGGTCCGACGCGTCTGCAACGCTGCCGGAGCGCGCCGGGCGTGGCGCGAGGGAGGCTTGCGTTCCGTCCACTTCAACGGGTGGAATGCGGCGCCCGAGACGGAGGTTGACGAGGTGTTGGCGCGGATCGCCAATCCCTTGTAGGCTCCGGGCCACGCGCATCGGGGTCGCGTACATGATCACCTCCAGGGGGGAGTTGCAGGGACACATGCACCACAAGCGAAGGCTGCTCATCGCTCTGGTCGTAACCGGAGCCCTGACCGCTGGATTCCTATCGTCTGCGCTGACGGCAAACGCGGAGATGAAGACGTTCAAGATCGTGCTTCTCGGCGGCATCACGACAACCGTGACGCTGGACCTACCGCCGGGCGCTTCACTCGATCAGATCCAGATTCCAGGCATCGGCGATCTGCCCATCATCAGCATCACGCAGATCGGCGGACCGAGCACCGCCGCTCCCGCTGCTCCGACTCCGACGACGCCGGCGGGTCCCACCGCGGACGCCCCCTCCGCAGGCTCGTCGTCAGATCAGTCCAGCGAGTCCAAGCGCGGCTCCGCCGCCAAGGGCGACAAGGCGACACGCGAAGGGCTCATCAAGCCCATTCTCCCCGACCGCGACACGCCGACGAAGACCCCGCTGCGCAACTCCAACGGCATTCCGACGCTCGACAACCCGACGACGTCGCTCGCCTTCCCGGGCCCCGCGCCGGTGGGCGTCCCGAACTTCTTCATCAACAAGTTCAGCATTCCGCCGTTCCTGCTGTCGATCTACCAGGCCGCCGGGATTCAGTACGGCGTGCGCTGGGAGGTTCTGGCCGCGATCAACGAGATCGAGACGGACTACGGCCGCAACCTGAACGTCAGCTCCGCGGGCGCCATGGGCTGGATGCAGTTCATCCCGTCCAGCTGGAAGGCCTACGGCGTCGACGCCAACCAGGACGGCAAGAAGGATCCGTACAACCCGGTCGACGCGATCTTCGCGGCCGCGCGCTACCTCAAGGCAGCGGGCGCCGACAAGGATCTCAAGAAGGCGATCTTCGCCTACAACCACGCCGACTGGTACGTGGACTCGGTGCTCCTGCGCGCTCGCATGATCGGCGGCCTGCCGGCCGATCTCGTCGGCTCGCTGAGTGGCCTGACGAACGCCCAGTTCCCGGTTCACGCCGCCGCCCGTTACGCCGATGACCTGTCCGAGCGCGACGCCAAGCGCCGCGTGGCCCGTGGCAAGAACGCCGCGGTTCCGGTCGAGGCCAACACGTCGCGCCGCGGGATCAACATCTTCGCCAAGCCCGGCTCCCCCGTGGTCTCCGTCCAGGACGGGACGATCACGAAGGTCGGCAAGAGCGTGCGCCTGGGCAACTACGTGCAGATGCGTGACGTCTACGGCAACACCTACACCTACGCGCAGCTGAAGAAGGTTGCCAAGCAGGTGCCCGTGCCCAAGGACAAGACGCAGACGAGCGAGTCGATCGCCAAGGAGCTGGCACTTCCGAAGAAGGACCCGACGCCGAAGTCGGCCGCGAGCGCCGGCAAGACGGCCAAGGACACGGTCGACAAGCTCAAGAAGACCGCGACCGACGCGGCGACCGCGCTCACCGAGAAGGTCGCCAAGGAGCGTCTGTTCGCCAACCCGACGCGTCCTGAGGCGCTCGTCAACGGCGGCAAGAAGCAGATCATCGACTCGACGTCGACGGTGCCCGGCGCCCAGAGCCTCAAGTCGTACTTCAGCGGTCCGTACGGCCTGGACAAGCAGGACGTCGTCCTCAAGCCGCTCGTCGCCGGCCGCAAGGTCATCGGCGGCACGGTCCTCGGCACGATCGGGACGACGACGGCGAAGATCGCTCCGCACATGCTGTTCGAGATCCGGCCCGCCGGTCGCGGCGCGCCGCGGATCGATCCGAAGCCGATCCTCGACGGCTGGAAGCTGCTCGAGTCGACGGCGATCTACCGCGCACAGGGCAAGAACGCGTTCTTCGGCCCAAACGCGCAGACCGCGTCGATCGGTCAGATCCTCCTCATGAGCAAGCAGGTGCTGATCCAGCGCGTGCTCGCCAACCCGCGGATCGAGATCTACTCCTGCGGCCAGCGCAACATCAAGTCCGGCATCGTCGACCGCCGCGTGCTGGCGACGCTCGAGTTCCTCGCGAGCTCCGGGCTGCGGCCGACGGTCACGTCGCTGCAATGCGGCCACGGCTACTACACGTCGAGCGGCAACGTCTCGGCGCACAGCTCTGGCAACGCGGTCGACATCGCCAAGATCAACGGCATCCCGATCATCGGCAACCAGGGCCCGGGGTCGATCACCGACATCGCGGTCCGCCGGTTGCTGACCCTCCAGGGCACGATGAAGCCCGCGCAGATCATCACGCTGATGAAGTACGACGGGACCGACAACACGCTGGCCATGGGCGATCACAACGACCACATCCACGTCGGGTTCCGGCCGACCTTCGATCCGTCGACGAAGGCGGGCCGCCAGGCCGAGGCCGTCCTGAAGCCGTCGCAGTGGATCAAGCTGATCGACCGCCTCGGCGACATCGCCAACCCGACGGTGAAGGTCCAGCCGTCCAAGTACGCGATCCGGGTCCCGAAGGCCAACCGCGCAAGCAAGTCCCACCAGGGCGAGTAGCGCAAGCGGTCGCGTAGCGACCCCGATGGACATTCCGAAACCGCCGTGACCTCGTCGCGGCGGTTTCGCTTTGTCCAGTTCGAGTTCGCGTGGACGCTCGGGCCCGAGCCTGGTCGATATCCCATCCGCGAGCGGATGGGCGAGGCGCCGGAGTACATCCTCGTGCTCGGCACGCTCGGCGCACAGGAGCGCCGGCTGCTGTCGTCGCGCCGCCGCGTGCGTGAGGCGCCGCCGTCTCCCCCGCCCGAGCCGGTCCTGACCACGCGGGCGTCGCTCGTCGACACGGACGCGATCGAAGACGCCGACGCGGCGGACGACTGGCTGCGCGACGCCGATCACGAGGCGCTGGCCGATGACGCGATCGCCCGGCTGAACCGCGTCGTGTACGCGCATCGCGTCGCGACCGCCGACCCGTATGCCCGCGAGATCAGCCGCGAGCACGCGCTCGTGACGCGCGTCGGCTTCGGTGCCGGCGACGAGGTCGCCGACGGCCGCTGGGACCGTGCGCGCGAGCTCACGCCCGCCGGGCGCGGCGCGATCGTCGTGCGCCCGGAGCAGGCCGTCCTGCGCCCCCAGGAGCGCCTCGCCGCCGTGCTCGCCGGACGCGACGCCGTCCTGGCCTGCGAGGAGCTCGCGCTGCGCGCCCGCGCCGACCTCGACGCCGAGCGCTACCGCGAGGCGGCGCTGCAACTGCGCGTCGCCTTCGAGGCGGCGATCGCCGAGCTCGAGCCGTGGCGCGAGCGCGCTTCGATCCCGGCGCGGATCGACGAGCTGCGCCAGCGCCGCGACGACGTCGGCGCGGCGGCGAACGCCGCGCTGAAGGGCGGCCTGGACGCCGAACACATCGAGACCGTGCGCAGCGTGCTCGGCCGCGTCGAGGCGGCGCTACGGGCGCGAACGGCCGGCGGCTTCGGCTGACGACGCGCGCCGATCAGCCTCCGCTCCTGCTAACGATCCCGCGCACATGACCTCACACACCGTCTATCGCACCTTCACCACCCACAAGCGCCGCGAGTTCGTGCGGATCACCGATGACGTCGAGGACGCCGTGCGCGAATCGGGCGTTCAGGAAGGGATGGTGCTCGTCAGCGCGATGCACATCACCGCGGGCGTCTGGGTCAACGACGACGAGCCCGGCATTCAAGCGGATGCGCTCGAATGGCTCGACAAGCTTGCGCCGCCGTCGTGGCGGCCGCCCGCCAACGACGTCGCGCAGCAGCTCTCCCCCGACCCGGGCGACTACCGCCACCATCGCGGCGGCGAGGACAATGGCGATGCGCACTTCAAGAACCTGCTCGTCCACCACCAGGTCGTCCTGCCGATCACCGGCGGCCGCCTCGACCTCGGCCCGTGGCAGGCCGTCTTCTACTGCGAGTTCGACGGCGGGCGCCCGAAGCGCCTGGTGATCAAGGTGCTCGGGGAGTGAGCGAGCCGGGCGTGACCGTCGAGGTGCGCCTCGGGGCCCGCCTGGGTGCTGGCCGGCGCAGCGTCGCGCTGCCCGCCGGGGCGACGGTCGCCGACCTCCTCGCGACGCTCGGGCCGGATCTCGGGCGCACGCCCGGCGAGCTCGCCGCCATCGCCATCGCGATCGACGGCGAGGTCGTTGGGCGTGAGCGCGTGCTGAACGAGGGGGAGGCGCTCGCGCTCATCCTCCCCGTCGCGGGCGGCTGAGACCGCCACCGGTCACAGCGTCCTGTTGTTCAGCGGTCTCCTAGGCAGGCGTGCCGTACTGTTCGCGCGCGAGGCCGTCCAGGCCGTGCTCGGCGAGCAGGGCCACGGGCGCCCGCAGCGTGACGTGCACGACACCCGGCGCACGACCGATCTCGATCGCGCCGCTGATCGTCGCGCGATTCATGACCTCGGGGACCTCCATCCCGAGCACCGCGGACGCCCGGCCAAGCCCGTTCTCGACCGCGCTGTTGAGGTCCGGGCCGGTGCCGACGAACGACACCGGCAGGCTCTCCTCGACCGCTCCGCCGCCATAGCGCTGGGCCAGGGCGTCCGCGTTCGCGCGCTCTTCGGCGCTCAGGGGGCGCGCGAGGAACGGCAGGTCCTCCTCGACACAGAAGAGCACGGGCCCGTCGATGTCCAGGCCCTTGATGACCGACACCTGCAGCGTCACGGTCCCGGCCACGTCAGCCGTGTGGCCGGCGATCTCCCCGTCGCCCTGCATCGCGTGCATGTCGCCGAGGTACACGCCGCCGCCGGGCACCTTCACCGGGCAGACAAGGATCGCCCCCGCGCGCACGGCGTCGATGTCGAGGTGCCCGTCCGTGCGCGCCGCGAGCTGCTCGGCGGTCACGGCGTGACGATGGGGCGCGCCGATGAGAAACGCGCCGAAGTCGCCCGCGTTGTGGGAGTCGGGCAGATCGATCGCCGGCATCGTGCCGAGCTGGCCCATGAACGGGCGCATCCGCGCCACGACGCCGACGAGGTCTGACGCGGCGAACAACAGGATCGGGTTCTGGACGGAGTTGGGCGGCAGCGCAGCGCTGTGCGCCGCGTCGTGCGCGAACGCCTCCGCCTGCTCGCCGGTGACGGTCACGCCGAGCCTTCGCGCGTCATCGAAGGCCATCGTGTACCCGTTCGTGAAGGCAAACGGCGCCGCCGGTGCGCCGCACTCTGCACAGCGCACGGCGTCCTCGCCGATCCCCTCGACGACGGTCGCCTCGTCCTCGGCGCCGCATTGCGCGCACACCTTGGCGCAGTAGGGATCGCCGTTGAAGCGCCCCTCGATCATGCGGTCGTTGCCTGAGCACGTGGCGACCGACGTCACGTCGATCGAGCGGATCCGGATCGCGATCGCGTCGCCGATCTCGGCGCCCTCGACGTTGACGGGCAACGTCACCTCGTGCCCGCCCGTGATCGCCGGCGTGATCATCGGACCCCAGCAACCCGGCGCGGTGTTGGCGACGATCGTGCCACCGTCTCGCACCGTTCCCAGCACCTCGGCACTGGGTCCGATGATGCCGTCGCAGAAGCGGTCGACGTACACGGTCTCGACGGCGTCGGCAACGGTGGCCGGACGCGACTCGGTGGTGGCCATGGCTGGTTCCTTTCAGGTCGTGACGACCCGACCGAGATTACGCCTGTGCGCCTGCGGCCTGCTACGTCGAGGTGGTCTCGTCGGCGTGGCGCCTCGGCTCACAGCGGTCCTAAGGCGATTGCGAGCGGAGGCTGCACCATGGATGGGCACCTTTTCGGACTCCACCCATGCCGCGTGTGGTCAGGGTGTACGACGACGCCCGAACTGTTTCGCCGAGGTCTCCAGCCTGCGCTTCGCGTCGAACACGCAGCTGTGGGTGGCAATCAAGCCGCCCACAGGAGGTAGCACCGCGCGCCGCCGGGCGCGCGGCCTTACAACGCCGCCACGAGCGCCTGCAGTTCCTCCTCGACATCGCCCGACAGCTTCACAACCGCCCGGTCATCCCACGGCGTCGGGCCCTGCGTGACGAGCGCGACCGCGCCACCGTTGGCCTGCGTCACGCCCGGAAGCTGGGCGACCGGGAAGACCTCCAGCGACGAGCCGATACACAGCATGAGGTCGGCCTCCGTCGCGTAGCGCATCGCGGCGCCGAGCGCCTCGGACGCCAAGAACTCGCCGAACAGCACGACGTCGGGCTTCAGCGGCGCTCCGCAGTCGCATGGCGGCACGCCGTCGGCCGCGCCGCGCAGGCGTTCGATCACGTCGTCGAGCTCCAAGCGCGCGTCGCAGGCCAGGCACACGCACGCGGCGATCGAGCCGTGGACCTCGACGATCGTGCCCGAGCCGGCCTTGCGGTGCAGCATGTCGATGTTCTGCGTGATGACCGCGTCGAGCTTGCCGCGGCGCTCGAGCGCGACGAGCGCCTCGTGCGCGCCGTTGGGCCGCTTGTCGCCGAGCGTCTGGAAACGCTCGCCGTAGAAGCTCCAGAAGCGCTCCGGGTCCGCCCGCCACGCGTCGATGTGGGCGACCTCCATCGGATCGACGTTCTCCCACAGACCTGTGCCCGGCGTGCGGAAGTCGGGGATCCCGGAGGGCACCGAGATCCCCGCGCCGGTCAGCGCGACGATTGACCTGGCGGAGCGCACGAGCTCCGCCAGCGTCGCGATGTCGCCGCCTACTCGCCCTTCCATTGCGCCTGGCGCTTGCCGAGGAAGGCGCCGATGCCCTCCTTGGCGTCCGCGCTGTCGAAGACGGCGGCGAACTGCTCCTGCTCGCGCGCGATGCCCTCATCCAGGCCCGCGGGCGTGCTCGCGCGCTTGATGCCCGCGACCGCGAGCGGCGCCTGGCCGCCGAGCTTGCGCGCCCACGCCAGCGCGACGTCGAGCAGCTCGTGGTCGGGCACGACGCGGTTGACGAGCCCGATCTCGTAGGCGTCGTCGGAGGCGACCGGGTCGCCGGTGAGGTTCATCTCCAGTGCCTTCGCGGACCCGACGAGCCGTGGCAGGCGCTGGGTCCCGCCGAAGCCGGGGATGATGCCGAGGTTGATCTCGGGCTGGCCGAAGCTCGCCGACTGCGCGGCGATGCGCACGTCGCAGCCCATCGCCAGCTCGCAGCCGCCGCCGAAGGCGACCGCGTTGACGGCCGCGATCGTCACCGTCGACGAGCTCTCCATGTCGCGGATCATCTGATGGCAGCCCTTGAGCAGCTCCGCGGCCTGCGCCGGGTCGGCCTTCGTGAACGCCTTGATGTCGGCGCCGGCGCAGAAGAGCATCGGGTTCGCCGAGGCGATCACGAGCGCGCGGATGGAGTCCTCGCCCTGCACGTGCTCGCAGATCCGCGCGAGCTCCTCGATCACCTGCGGCGACAGCGAGTTCGCGGGCGGGTTGTCGAGCCACGCGATCGCCGTCGCGCCGCGGGTCTCGAGCTTGACCTTCTCGCCCTGCTCGAAGCCGTCGTCGGGCCGCGCGTAGGGAAAGAAGCCCTGGCCGGTCTTCGCGCCGAGGCGGCCCTGAGCGACGAGCCGGCGCAGGATGAGCGGCGGCGCGAAGCGCTCGCCCCACTCGCTCTCGGCGTGCTCGAGCGCCTCGAGCACGACATCGAGGCCGGTCTGGTCCGCGCGCGCGAACGGCGGCGGGATGAGCCCGGCGCCGGCCATCATGCCGAGGTCGATGTCGCGCGTCGTCGCCATCCCCTCCTCGACGATGAGGCACGCCTCGACGAGTGCCTTGAGCACGAAGCGCTGCGTCAGCTCGTCGGCGTCGAAGTCCGTCTCGCCCTCGCTGCGCGGCTCGCCGTTCTCATAGAAGCCCTTGCCACCCGTCTTGGCGCCGAGCTCGCCGGCGTCGACGAGCGCCTGCATCCCCTGGTGGACGTAGAACGAGTCGCCGTAGGCGTCGTTGAGGTGCTCGGCGACGTGCAGCACCGTGTCGAGGCCGAGCAGGTCGGTGAGGAAGAACGGCCCCATCGGCGCGACGCGCGACGCGGCGACGGCGTCGTCGATCGCCTTGATCGACAGGCCGAGCTCTTCCTGCTGGCGCCAGATCTCCGAGATCGCCGAGTTCAGGATGCGGTTGACGACGAAGCCGGGCTCCTCGCCGCAGGCGATCGGCATCTTGCGGATCGACTGCGCGAACGTCGTCGCGACCTGCATCGTCTCGGGCGACGTGTCGGCGCCCTCGACGATCTCGACCAGGCGCATCATCGACGCGGGATAGAAGAAGTGAAAGCCGACGACCTTGTCGGGGCGTGACGTGGCGTCGGCCATTTCCGAGATCGACAGCGCCGAGGTGTTGGACGCGAGGATCGCGTGACCGGGCGTGAGCGTGTCGAGCTCGGCGAGCACCGCCTGCTTGATCTCCATGCGCTCGGGCACCGCCTCGATGACGAAGTCGACCTCGCCGAAGCCCTCGTACTCGGTCGTTCCGGTGATGCGGCCGAGGATCTCCTGCGCCTGCGCGTCGGCCTGCTCGGAGGTGATCTTCTCCTTGCGTACGAGATTGCCGAGCTGGGCGCGCGTGACCTCCTCGGCCTTGGTGAGGCCGAGATCGACGAACTCCTGCTTGACGTCCTTGAGAATCACCGGGGTTCCGGAGGCGGCGATGACCTGAGCGATCTCGCCCCCCATCGTCCCTGCGCCGACGACGGCGGCCTTGAACACGAACACGCTTGACGAACTCCTTGTTGTTGGGTGCGCGGCCGGAGCCGCTTCAGTCTATGAATGCAGCTCCCGCTCGGCGGCGAGCTCGATCGCGAACCGCACGAGCGTGCGCTCCAGCGACGCGCGCCGGCGGCGGCGGAGGTAGACCAGGTCGGCCAGCGCGCCGGCAATGCCGTCGCGCTTGACCCGGTAGTCGAGCGCGAGCTCGATCAGGCAGTCGTCGCCGTGGACGTGGAAGCGCACGGTCTGGGTGCCGCGCACCTCGCCGTCCTCGAGCGAGGTGGCCTGCAAGACGCCGGGCTCGTACGCCGTCACGTGCTCGGCGACGCGGCCGCGACCGCCGGCCTGCGTGCTCCAGAGGATCCGGCTGCCGACCTGCGGCCACTCGCCGTGCAGCAGATCGAACCGCGCCAGCCCGTCGATGAACGTCGCACGGCGCTCGAGCGCGTGCCACAGCGTTTCGGCCTCACCGACGCTCGTGCCTGCGAGCGTGCGGCGCGCGGAGACCGTGCTCATCCTCAGCCCAGCAGCTCGTGGCGGATCAGGTCGACCGCCGCGGCGAGCTCGTCGAGCCGTGGACCGAACTCCGCGGTGAGCCGGTCGCATTCCGTCGACCCTGCCTCCGTGAGGCGGTAGAAGCGCCGCGAACGGCGCTCGGGGTGCTCCCACTCCCCCGCGACGAAGTCCTCGGCCTCGAGCGCGCGCAGGAGCGGATACATCGTGTTCGGGTTGACGGCTATGAGCCCGCCCGTCAGCTCTTCCACACGCTCCATCAGCTGGTTGCCGTAGGACGGACCGCCGCGCAGCAGGTGCAGCACCAGCAGCCGCAGGAGCCCTGCCTTGCGCAGGCCCGCGAGGAGCGGGTCGCCGGAACCCGGCCCGCTGGCAGCGCGCGCACCGGCTGCCGCGCGGACGTCGCTTCCGGAGACCGTCTCGGCGACGGCCGCCTCGGTCGACGACGGGCGAATGGGCATCGGTCCAGTATGCCCAGCCGTGCGGGCGCATCCGCGAGCTTCGCCGCGGCAAGTTAGGCCGTCGCCGTCGCCGGCTCCTCGATGCGGCGCGGCAGCAGCGTCTCGCGCGCGATGACGAGGCGCTGGATCTGCGACGTGCCCTCGTAGAGCTGCATGATCTTCGCGTCGCGCATGAGCTTCTCGACCTTGTACTCCTTGATGAAGCCGTAGCCGCCGTAGATCTGCACGGCGTCGGTCGTGACCTCCATCGCCGAGTCGGCGGCGAAGCGCTTGGCGTGCGAGGACTCGAGCGTGTTGCGGCGGCCCTGGTCGAGCAGCACCGCGCTGTTCCATGTCGCCAGGCGCGAGAGGTGCACCTTCGTCGCCATGTCGGCGATCATGAACTGGATCGCCTGGTGCATCGCGATCGGCACGCCGAACTGGACGCGCTCCTTGGAGTATGCGGTGGCGAGCTCGAAGGCCGCGCGGGAGATGCCCGTCGCCATCGCAGCGACGCCCGGGCGGGTGCGGTCGAGGACCATCATCGCGAGCTTGAAGCCGCGGTTCTCCTCGCCGAGCAGGTAGCGCGCGTCGATCTCGGTCTCGTTGAAGGTGATGGTCGCGGTGTTCGAGGCCCGCTGGCCCATCTTGTCTTCCTTCTTGTCGACGATGACCGTGTCGTCCTTGCGCACGAGGAAGGCCGATATGCCGCGGTGGCCGGCCTCCGGATCGGTCTTCGCGTAGACGACGAACCAGTCGGCGTAGCTGCCGTTGGTGATGAAGCACTTCGAGCCGTTGAGGAGGTACTTGTCGCCCTTGCGCACCGCGCGGGTGCGCATGCCCGAGACGTCGGAGCCGGCGTCCGGCTCGGTGAGGCAGAACGAGGCGAGCTTCGGCGAGGCGATGAGGTCCTCGGCGAACTCGCGCTTGACCTCCTCGGAGCCGCCGAGCATGACGGGGGCCGACGCGAGGCCGTTGGCGCCGAGTGACGTCTGCACGCCCGAGCAGCCCCAGGAGAGCTCCTCTTCGATGATGCAGCCGTCGAGGTAGTCCAGGCCCGGCCCGCCGTACTCCTCGGGGAGATGGGTGTTCATCAGACCGACCTCGTGGGCCTTGTCGATGATCGCCTGCGGCCAGTCCCCGTCCCTGTCGAGCTCCCATGCGACCGGCCGGATCTCCTTCTCGGCGAAGTCGTGGGCCAACTCGCGGAGGTTCTTCTGCTCGTCGGTGAGGGTGAAGTCGACCATTGCGGGGCTCCTGAGGGCGGTGTCGAGGGCGGTGAGGACTGACTGCCGATTGACTCGTCAGTCAATGGCTATACCCCGGAGGGTACAGAAGGTCACAGCCAGATACGACAGCGTCCAGCGACGGCGGTGAAATGATGCGTGCGTGGAAGCAGCACTGCTCATCGTGGTCATCGCCGTCACGTTCGTCTGCGCCATCATCGCGCTGTTCACGCTCGCGGGGACGGGCAAGACCTACGGGCAGATCGGCAGCGGCGGCATGTCCGCCGCCGATGACACGCCCGACGAGCGCGACGAGGACATCCGGCAGATGCTCGAGGCCCGCAACGCCCGGCGCGCGCGCCGCGGCGAGGCGCCGCTGGACATCGAGACCGAGCTCGCGGCGCTCGCTGGACAGACCGTCGACGACGGGCTGCGCGACGAGGTCCGCCAGCTCGTCCTGGCCCGCAACCGGCGTCGCGAGCGCAAGGGTGAGCCGCCGCTCGACGTCGAGTCCGAGGTCGACCGGCAGCTACGCGAGCTGACCTGATAGAGATTGCTCCAATGGCCAATCCCCGTCAGTTCGATCTGGATGACATAGCCGTCCGCCCGGGCACATACTTCAACCCGCAGACCGAGGTGATCCTCGTCGTCGACGACTCGCCTGACGTCGACACCGAGATCTTCAACCTCGAGGACTTCGAGGGCGCGGACTGGGTCCTCATCTCCGACGAGGTGCCGGTCGACGAGCACGCTCGCGACGAGCTCATGCAGGCCTTCCAGGTTCGCCACGGCGCGGCGCTCAGCGGCGGCCTCGACGCGGGCGACGACATCGTCGACGACGACGAGAACGCCCCGCCGCAAGCCGACGTCCTCGAGGACGAGGAGTAGGCCCGCGCGATCCGATCGCGCTCAAGAGTGACGCTCCCGTCGGGAGCAGCACAGTGAGCTCCGGTCCCGGACGGTCCTACAGCGCGCGTGTCGCCTATGCAGCGCCATAGGCAGCAAGTTCGACACGCACCCGTCTGACAGGCTCAACGCAGGCGAACGATGTCGCCTATGCAGCGCCATAGGCAGCAACTTCGACACGCACCCACGGTGCGCCTATTCGCGCCGTGCGGGACGGGTGGCGAGCGTTGGCTGAGACTGCGTCGCGGCGGTGTACGGTCAGTCGAGGTCGACGGGCAGCAGCGCCAGTCCTTCGGCGCCGGCAGCCGCGTGCAGGCGCGCGTCCCACGTGGCGAACAGCACATCGTCACCGGGCAGCACCAGCGCTGCTGCGAGATGGAGGGCATCCAAGCTGCGCAGGTTGCGCTGGAGCGCGAGTTCGGCGGCGTGCTCGACCAGGGCCTGGTCGATCTCGACAATTCCGAACGCCGGCCACTCGTCGGCGACGAGCTTCGTCGCACGAGGTCCCGCGACCAGACCGACCGCGCGGACGGTCTCAACAAACGCTGCCCGGCAGACAAACCAACCGTCGGCGCGCTGCATCGCGTCGACCACGATGTCGCTGCCCGACTCGGCGACGTAGCGCTTGACCAGCGCGCTGGCGTCAAGGTAGAGCTTCAGCGCTCTGCGTCCCGCTCGGACACCACCAGCGCCGACGCGCTTGCGGTTGCCCGCACCGGCTTGGGTGCGCGCGCCGGCCGAGAACGCGCAGGCGGCGCCAACCGACCCTCGGCGACCAGCGCGCGCAGCTGGTCTGGGCCGGTCGCCGCTCCGGCCGGCACGATGTCCGCCACCGCCTTACCGCGAACCGTGACGCGCACCTGCTCGCCCTCGCCCACCGCACGCAGCGTCTCGCTGAGCGAGCGCTTCAGCTCACGAACCCCGATCTCACGCATGAGGTCACCTTACCACCCAAGAGACCACCTGCCAGCACCCTGGATGAGCCGCTGCCACAGTGCGGGATTTCGCGCACTCCGGCACTCCGCACGACCGGGTTGAGCGTCAAGCACCGACCCGACCGGCACCGCGTCAGACGTGGGTCGGCTCAGTCCTGGGGCGCCGGCTGCTTGTCCTCGCTCGCCGACTCCTCCGCGTCCGCGCGCCGCTCCTCTGCGCCCTCCGGATCGCGCTTGTCGGCGATCAGCGACGCCGCGATGCCGATCGCGAACGCCGCCGCGACGATCGCGAGGTTGAGCACCGGCCCGATCTTCACCCACTCCTCCACGAGGATCTTCACGCCGATCAGCGCGAGCACCGCGGCGATCGTCTCGTCGAGGTAGCGGAAGCGCTTGATCAGCCCTTCGACGAGCACGAACAGCGCGCGCAGGCCGAGCAGGGCGAAGACGTTGCCGGCCCAGATGATGAGCGGGTCGCGCGTGATGGCGAACGCGGCGGGGATCGAGTCGACCGCGAACGCGATGTCGGCGGCCACGATCGCAGCGAGGCACAGGAAGATCGGCGTGACGTGGCGCTGGCCGTCCTCGCGCACGAACCAGTGCCCGTTGCGAAATCCGCTCGTGACCGGAAAGACCCTGCGGACGCCGCGGACGATGAGGTTCTTGTCCGGGTCGACGTTCTCGCTGACGCCCCTGGCGATCCGATAGGCGAGCACGAGCAGCAGCACGCCGAGCACGTAGAGCACGAAGTGGAACTGCTCGATGAGCGCGGTGCCGCCGAGGATCGCCAGGCCGCGCAGCACGAGCGCGGCGATGATCCCCCAGAACAGCAGGCGCGGGCGATGCTCGTGCGGCACCCCGAAGTACGCGAACAGCAGGATGAAGACGAACAGGTTGTCGAGCGACAGCGAGCGCTCGATGAGATAGACCGTGGCGTAGTTGATGCCGTCCTCGGTGCCGTTGAGGACGAACACGACGACCGTCATGGAAAGCCCGAGCGCGAACCAGCCCAGCGACCAGATCGCGCTCTCGCGGAACGTCGCCTCGCGGCCGGGCGCGAAGAACTTCAGGTCGAGGAGCAGCAGCACGACGAGAACGCCGACGAGACCGCCGAATTCGAAGAGCTCCACCTAGCCGTTACGCGTAGAAGAAGACCACGCCGAGGACGGCGTAGACCGCGAGCAGCTGGACGCCTTCGTACCAGTTGGACTCGCCGTCGTGCGTGACGTGGTTGGCAATGAGGATCGCGAGAAGCACCGCACCGAGCTCATACCCGTTGAAGACGAGCGCCATCGGGTTTGGCCCGACGACGAACGACAGCAGCACGAGGACGGGCGCGACGAACAGCGCGATCTGCGCGCTCGAGCCGATCGAGATGTTCACCGCGAGGTCCATCTTGTCCTTCTTGGCGAAGTAGATCGCCACCCAGTGCTCGGCCGCGTTGCCGACGATCGCGACGATGATGAGCCCGACGAAGAACTGGCTGATGCCGATCGTCTCCGATGCCTCGGAGATCGAGCCGACGAGGATCTCGGACATGAGGCCGACCGCCACGCCGGCGATCGCCAGCGTGATGACCGACTTCTTCACCGTCCACGGCTCGTCGACGTGCTCGTCGGCCGCGGCGGTCGGGTTGAACAGGTAGCGGTGTGAGCGCAGCGAGAACAGCAGGCCGCCGGCGTACGAGCCCAGCAGGATGACCCCCACGACGAGCGACATCGTCTCGAGGTCCGAGCCGAAGTCGACGACCTCGTCGCCCACGATCGGCAGCCCGCCGCCGTGGACGAGCTGGAAGATCGTCGGCATGACGAGCGCGACGGCCGCGAGCAGCAACATCGACGACTGCGCCGAGGCCGCGGTCGGGTTGAACGTCTGGCGATCGCGCCCCAGGCCGCCGACGAGCATCGCGGCGCCCATCACGAGCAGGATATTCCCGAGGATCGAGCCGATCAGCGACGCCTTGACGACTTCCTGCAGGCCTTCGTTGAGCGCGAAGAAGGCGATGATGAGCTCGGGCGCGTTGCCGAACGTGACGTTGAGAAACCCGCCGATGCCGGGCCCCGAGCGGTGGGCGAGCTCCTCCGTCGCGCGGCCCATGAGCGCGGCCGTCGGGATCACCCCGGCGGCGGCCGCCGCGAAGATGAGCGTCGCCTCGGCGTGCACCACGAACTCGAGCACGATCGCGATCGGGATGAAGGGGACGAGCAGGTAGGGCCAGCCCGAGCCCGACAGGACAAACCGCTTGAGGTCAGCCACGTGCGGGTGTGAGCTGGCGCAGGTCGCGCGCGGGTTCGATGCCCCAGCGGTGGGCGAGCTCGTCGAGCTCGGGCGTCATGCCCCAGCGATCGGGGCGCGGCTCGCCGTCGTAGCCGGGCGCGGCGCCCTTGAGCGCCATCGACCCGGTGTTGTCGCCGATCGCCCGGATGGCGGCGACCTCGTCGGCGTCGAGGACGACCTCGGCGGGCGTCGCGAGCAGCTCGGCGCGCTTGGTTTCGATCGGGCGCCCGCCGGGCTCCTGGATGAGCGTCGGCACGGTGCACGCCACGGCATCGTGCGCGAGGCACCACTGGGCGGCGAGCTGGAGCATCGTCAGGTCGTGGCGCTCGGCGATCGGGCGCAGCCGCGCGAGCTTCTCGGCGCCGGCGCGCACCCAGCCGTCGGGCCGGAACGTCCGGTGATCGCGCGGCCCGAACTCGTGGCCGAGCTTCACGTCGTCCCAGAACAGGCCGCCGTAGTCGACGACGCGGGTGATGACTTCGACGTCGTGGTCGCGCGCGGCGTCGAGGCACAGCTCGCCCGGCCACGGCTCGAGCGGGTTGAGGATGACCATCGCCCAGTCGATGAGCTCGCCGAAGCGCTCGAAGCAGTCGATGACGTCCAGCGTGAAGCCGTTCGCCGGGCCGGGCGCGACGCCGAGGCGGCGCGTGAGGCCCTCGTCGCGAACAGCGCGCAGTGCGTCCCAGACGATCTCGCTCTCATAGCCGGTGCGGTCGGGGTTGTGCAGCAGCAGGACGTCGAACGCGTCGACGCCGAGGCGCTCGAGGCTGCGCTCGGTGGCCATCCGGACGTAGGCGGCGTACTCGTCGGGCCCGCGCAGGCCGGCGTCGGTGAAGCGCGGAAAACCGCGCGCGCCGTCGCGCTCGCCCTCATAGAAGTCGTGCCCGATCGCCCCGACGAGGCAGAAGTCGTGGCGCTCGACGCCCCGCAGCGCGCGGCCGAGGAGGCGATCGCCCTCACCGGCGCCGTAGGCGTCGGCGGTCAGCAGCGTGTCGAGGCCGGCTTTCGCGTCGGGGCGCAGCAGCGCCTCGAGGCGCTCCTCGTCGACCATCTCGCCGAAGTGCAGGTAGCGCCCGCCGCTCCATGTGCCGACGGCGGTGTGGGAGGGCTCGCGCATGCCCACAGGGTACGTGAGATCGGTTTCGCGCTGCCGTCGCCGGAACCGGCGAACCTACCGGCGACGTTACAACAGGCTCGCCGCGCAGCGCGCGACGTTGCTGCTTTGTGCGATGGCGTCCGTGACGCATTTGACGAGGCCGGCGACGCCCGTTTCCGGCAGCTGCGAGAACGGCTTGGCGCGCGCGGGGGCGGCGATCTTCGGCGTCGATCCGTTGATGTCGTCGAGGCGGGCGCGCAGCTCGATCTTGCCCTTGTCCAGCCCCGTGATCAGCGGCTTGGTCCCGCGCGGGAAATCGAAGGCGACCCGCACGAGCATCTGGCGCAGGATCTTGTCGTCCTTGCCGCTCCACACCTCGACCTCGGCGGACTGCACGGCGTCGGCGATCGCCTTGCGCTGCTCGGCGTCGCCCTGCTTGCCCGCGGGCAGCGTGCCAACGACCTTCTCGAGATCGTCGACGAGCTCGGGCACGTCGATGGCGCCCTTGACGCGCACGGTCTCCACGCCGCCGATGCGCTCCGTGCCGTTCTCCTGCGCGTCCTTGATCCAGTTCCGCGGATCGATCCCGAGCGGGATGACTGTGGCGATCCCCTCGCCCGAGCGCAGGGAGTCCAGCGCGTCGTCTTCGAGGACGTAGTGATCGCCGTCGAGCTCGATGTAGATGTCCTTGCCGTCGGAGAGCGCCCCGGCCGGCAGGCGCTTGCCGGCGACGCGGGCGACGGCATCGAGATCGAAACTTGGCACGCCGGCGGGCTGCGAGACGGCGAACGGGCCGGTGATGTTCAGCGTGAACGGACCGCCGAGCGCGAGCAGCCCCTCGGGCTCGAGCTTGGCGTCGACGATGATGCGGCCGCTTGAGACCTCCGTGGCCGTCGTCGCGAACGTCTGCTCCAGCAGGCGTTGGCCGCCCGTGGACTCGCTGCCGTCATCGCCGCCGCAGGTCGCGAGCGCGAGCATGCACGCCAGCCCGCAGGCGAGAATCGTCACGGCGCGAAGGACGGAGCGGGTCATCGATCAGGTAGCGGCGTGCAACGGCAACTGCAGCGGCACGGCGGTGTTCAACCTACCATCGACTTCTTGCGCTGGACCCCGATCCCGGGGCTCGCCGCGGCGCTGCTGATCGCGCTCGCGCTCGCCCCCACCGCCTCGGCCTCACCCGTGCTGACGCTCCGCTACGACGGCAGCGTCCGCGAGCACGAGGACCGCTACCTGCCACCGGTGGGCCCGACGCAGCGTGCGCCCCAGGGCTCGTCCAGCCGGCCATCGGCGACCCGTGCCACGGCGCGCGGCCGCGTCACGTCGCGCGCGAAGCGCAAGACCGTCAAGGGCGAGCTCAAGCGGATGCTCAGGGCCGGCGCCATCAGCAAGCCGACGCACGACGCGTACCGCAGCGTCTACTTCCAGGCGCGGCGGACGCGCTCGAAGCTCCGCGGCACGCGCCGCTCGGCGCTGAGCGCGACGATCGTGAACCTCGAGCGGATCGCCGCCAACGGCCGGCTGACGGTGTCGCGGCTTCCGGCGCTGTTTGAGACCGTCAAGCGCAACCGCTCGTGGTGGTCAGCCGGCCCACTGCTCGGCGGCGGGGCGCGCGTGACGTTCCAGGGCAGCCGCCTCGTCTGGCAGTACTACGCCGGGCAGGGGCTGCAGATCCAGTGGCTGGCCACGTTCGGCAAGGCCAACGCGCTGTGGACGACCACATCGCAGCTCGAGGGGCTGCGCAACCTGCTCGACGAGGCGCTGCCGCTGGCCGCCGAGCGCGCGGGCGGGATCGCGTTCGAATACCTCTTCCGCTTCGGCGGCGGCAGCCCGCCGTGGGCCAGCGGCCTCGCTCAGGGCACCGCGATCCAGGCGCTGTCCCGCGCCGCGGTGAAGCTCAACGAGCCGCGCTACATCCAGGCCGCGCGGCAGACGCTGGGGATCTTTCGCAAGTCGCCGTCGACCGGCGTGCGCGTCAAGGCCGGCTCGGGCGCGCACTACCTCATCTACTCCTACACGCGCGGCCTGCGCGTGCTCAACGCCTTCGCCCAGTCGCTCAACGGCCTGTACGACTTCGCCGCGCTGGCCAACGATGCCGAGGGCCGAGCGCTGTTCGCGCAGGGCGAGCGCCAGCTGCGCAAGGAGTTGTCGCGCTACGTAACCATCGGCTGGTCGCGCTACTCGCTCGGCGGCGGCCCCGCCGACCTGAACTACCACACACTCAACCGCGACTTCCTGCGCAACCTGTGCCGCCGGCTGGAGGGCGAGGCGACGCACACGGGCATCGGGCCGACCGGCGGCACGGCGCCCGGCGCACCGCTCGCTCCGGTCCTGCCCGGCGCCGATCCGCGCCCGTACTGCGACGCGGCCGACCGCTTCACCGACGACCTGAACAACGACCCGACGCTCAGGCTCGTGTCAAAGCGCGTGCGCTCCGGGCGGGCGGCGTCGGTGCGCTTCAAGGTCTCCAAGCCGGCGTTCGTGAAGCTCGCGATCTA
This sequence comes from uncultured Actinomycetes bacterium, assembly GCA_963705315.1. Lineage (GTDB taxonomy): Bacteria > Actinomycetota > Thermoleophilia > Solirubrobacterales > Solirubrobacteraceae > CADCVQ01. The sequence continues at coordinate 1,206,850 of OY970068.1, read as the reverse complement.
CAAGGGCTCGAGCCTCGTCACGGTGCTCACCGCGCGCGTCTCGGGGGGAACCCGGTCGGTGCGCTGGGGCAAGGCCCGCCGCGGCACGTTGCGCGTGAAGCTCCAGGCGACGGACTTGGCCGGCAACGTCGGGACGGGTGAGGGCGAGCTGGAGGGGCTGAAGGCGCGGAAGTAGGGCGTCCGCGTGGCGGCTTCGTCAGACGCGAGGCTCGAGATCCGTCACAGGTGGTCCTCGCTTCGCGCACCCGGCATCCCGTTTCGTACCGACCCGCGCGTACAATCGCCCGATGCTGCAGATGGAGCGCACGCGCGCAGCCACCGCCGTCGCAGCGTGACCGGCGCACCGCACCGGCTGCGCGGCGCCTGGAGCGCCACCGACCGCGACCAGCGATTTGCCGGCCTGGCCGCCGGCGCGCTGCTGTTCACGATGTTTCTTCCGTGGTACGAGAAGAACGCGTTCGATACCGAGTCCAAGCGCTTCGTCACCGACACCGTCAGCGCGTTCGGCGTCATCTCGTTCGTCGAGGCGGCGATCTTCCTCGTGGCGGCGGGGGTGCTCTTGCTCGTCCTCGCGCGCGGCGAGCGGCGCGCGTTTCATCTGCCCGGCGGTGATGGAACGATCATCCTCGCCGCCGGCGTGTGGGCCGCGCTGCTGATCTTCTACCGCGTCTTCGATCGCCCGGAGGTCAGCGGTCAGGCCGGGACGGTCGGCATCCAGTGGGGTTTCTTCGTGGCGTTCGTGGCCGCGGGAGCGCTGGCCTTCGTGGGCCAGCGCATCCGCGTCGCCGGGCGGCCCGAGCCGCCGCTGCACGCGGCGGCGCCACCCGAGGAGCCCGACGATTCGTGGGAGACGCCGCAGAAGCGCACGGAGGTCGTGCCGACGTCCGAGGCGGCGACGGATGTCGTCCCGTCCTCGGAGGCCGTCACGAACGTCGCCAAGCGCGGCCCGCGCCCGGCCAGCCGCGCCGTCACGCGCGAGGACGCCGAACAGCTGACGTTCGACGAGCCGCCTGAGCCGCCGCTTCGCCCGGGCGAGATCCCGCCCGCACGCGACCGCGGATGACGCTGCTGAACCATCCGCCGGTCCCGGTCGCCGAGGGCGTGTGGCGAATCACGCGCGGTTACCCGCTGAAGATCAACGTCTTCCTCGTGCGCGAGGGCGACGGCGTGGCGGTGTTCGACTCCGGGCACAAGCCGATGGGCTCGGTGATCCGGGCGGCGGCCAACGCGCTCGGCGGCGCGACGCGCGTCGTGCTCGGCAACGCCCACGCCGATCACCGCGGCGGCGCGCGCGGGATCGGTGCACCCGTGCAGTGCCACACCGACGAGCTTGCCGACGTCGAGGGCGACGGCGGCGTGCACTACTTCGACTACGGCCGCCTGCCGGTCTTCGCCCGCCCGCTGACGCCGCGCCTCATGGCGGCCTGGGACGACGGCCCGCTGGAGGTGGCGGCGACGGTCGCCGAGGGCGACCGCGTCGGCGACTTCGAGGTGATCCACCTGCCCGGCCACGGACCCGGCTGCATCGGCCTCTGGAGGGTCGCCGACCGGCTCGCGCTGAGCAACGACTGCTTCGCGCTCTTCGATCCGGCGCTGCCCCGCCCGGGCCGGCCCCGCGTCCCGCACCCCGCGTTCAATTGGTCGACCGAGCGCTGCCAGGAGTCGATCACCAAGCTCGCCGCGCTGGAGCCCGCGACGTGCTGGCCCGGCCACTTCGGCCCGCTGACGGGCGACGTGGCGGCCCAGCTGCGCGCTGTCTAGAAACCCCGATGTACCTCAGCCAGCGATTGTCGGCTCCTTGACCGCGGGAGATGTGACGTCCACGGCGGACGACACGCGCGGTGCGCGCGCCCCGATCGATCCACCGCGCAGGCGGGGGGTTCGGCGTGGGCGGTCGTCCGCGGGCGGCTCCGGGAGGGCCGCGCCCGACCGCCGAAGGCAGGACGCGGGCGCCGGGGACCGCCGCGTATCGCCTTCGGGCACGGACCCCCGCACCCCCGCGTCAGCACCCCACCGGGTCGTCGCACTTCGGCCGCGGGTCGCTTGAGTCGTCCTGGTAGGCGGCGTAGGCGCCGACGAGCATGAGCGCCGTCGCCACGAACAGGATCGCGATGCCGATCGCTGCGACCTTGCGCGAGTGCGCGATGTGACCGCCGACCCCGACGAGCACCCCGAGGGCGATCAGTGCCGCGACCGGCGCCGCGGACACATCAGACACAGCGAAGATCGAGACGCTCACCAGGGAGTTCCTATCATCCACCGTTCATGGCTGCCCTTCCCGAGTCCGTCGCCGCCGTCTCCGATGGGCTGCGCTCGGTCGGCTATCTGCCGGCGGAGTCGACGGCGCTCGTCTCATTTCTCGCGGTCAAGCTCGGCAAGCCGGTGCTCGTCGAAGGCCCCGCCGGCGTCGGCAAGACAGAGCTCGCCAAGGCGCTGGCGAAGATCCTCGATCGGCGGCTGGTGCGCCTGCAGTGCTACGAGGGCCTGGATGAGGCCAAGGCGCTGTATGAGTGGAATTACCGCAAGCAGCTTCTGCGCATCCAGGCCGGAGAATCCGAGCCCACCCACCCCGGCTGGAGCGAGGTGCAGGACGACATCTTCGGCGAGGAGTTCCTGCTCAAGCGTCCGCTGATGGACGCGATCACGTCCGAGGAGCCGATCGTGCTGCTGATCGACGAGATCGACAAGACCGACCAGGAGTTCGAGGCGATGCTGCTCGAGCTGCTCTCGGACTTTCAGATCTCGATCCCCGAGCTCGGCCGCATCGAGGCGCGCACGCATCCGGTCGTGCTGCTCACCTCCAACAACTCGCGCGAGCTCACCGAGGCGCTCAAGCGCCGCTGCCTGTACCTGTGGCTGGACTATCCCGAGCTCGAGCACGAGCTCGAGATCGTGCGCCTGCACGCACCCGAGCTGCAGGAGACGATCGCGCGCAAGCTCGTCGAGGTGATCGGCATGGTCCGCGACCTCGATCTGAAGAAGCCGCCCTCGATCGCCGAGTCGATCGACTGGGCGCGCGCGTTGCTGCTGCTCGGCGCGCAGGACATCGACAACCACGTCTTCCGCGAGACGCTGTCGGTGATCGTCAAGCACCGGACCGACCTCGACGTCGTGGCCGAGCGCGTCGGGGTCAAGCTCGACCCGGCCGCCAGCCTTGCCGCCCGCGCCCGCGCCTCGTAGCGAGCCGCCGCCCGGGATCGCCGCCCGGCTCGTCGAGTTCGGCGAGGAGCTGCGCCGCGAGGGCGTCGGCAGCGGCACCGCCGAGCTGCTCGACGCGTTCGCGGTGCTCGAGCAGATCCCGTGGACCGAGCCCGAGGACTTCCGCGAGGCGCTCGCGGCGACGCTCGCCAAGTCCCCGGAGGACCGGCGCATCTTCGAGCTCGTCTTCGAGCGCTTCTTCTTTCGCGCCGCGGAGGCGGCCGCGATCCGCGAGAACGTCCGCGAAGCCTCCGGCAGAGGTACCGGCGCCTCCGGCGGAGCTACCGAGCCGGGCGAGATCGACCTCGACACGCTGCGCGCGCAGATCGCCGCGGCGCTGCGCGAGGGCGCCGAGGGATCGCTGCGCGACCTCGCGCGCCTCGCGATCGCGGCGTTCGGCCGCCAGGGCGAGGGCTCGGGCGTCATCGGCGTGGACGTCCAGCGCATCCGCCGCGCGCTCGGCCTGCGCGCCGAGCCGCAACCCGACCTGCCCGACGGCGACCCGCGCCGCGACGGCGTCCCGCGCGACGCGCTGCGTCACTTCGAGACGCTGCTGCGCCGCGAGCTCGAACGCGGACAGATCCAGCGCACGGAGACGCTGCCGCCCGCGCGCCCGCTCAACGACCTCGACCGCGCGCTGCCATCCGGGCCGCTGCAAGATCTCACGGCGGTGCACCGCGTCGTCGCGCAGCTCAAGCGGCGGCTGAAGACCCAGGGCCACGAGAGCCGCGGGCACAAGCGCCACGCGCACGTCGACGTGCGCCGCACGATGCGCGCTTCGCTGCAGACGGGCGGCGTGCCCGTCGAGCTGCGCTTCAAGCCGACGCGCCCGCGGCGGCCGGAGATCTACGTGCTCTGCGACGTGTCGACGAGCGTCACGAGCGCGTCCGTGTTCTTTTTGTCGGTGCTGCACGCGCTGCACGACTCGTTTCGCAAGATGCGCTCGTTCGTCTTCATCGAGCGCATCAGCGAGGTGACCGACGTCTTCGGGCGCGAGCGGGACTTCCGCGCCGTGTCGGAGGCGATCGGGCGCGATGCGGGCGTCGCGGACATCAGCGGCTACACCGACTACGGGCGCGTGTGGTCGGAGTTCCGCGCGATCGTCGAGGACGAGCTGCACCCGCGCGCGACCGTCATCGTGCTCGGCGACGCGCGCACGAACGGCCGCGACCCGCGCGCCGACATCTTCGCCGAGATCGCCGAGCAGGCCGGGCGCACGTTCTGGCTGAACCCCGAGCCGCGGCTGTACTGGAACTACGGCGACTCGGTCATCGACGCGTACGCGCAGCATTGCCAGGCGTTCGAATGCTGGACGACGAGCCAGCTCGAGGACTTCGTGCGCGCGTTGACACGCCCCGTCGGCGGCACGTGAGAGGTCTGTGAGAGCTCACGATCCTGGTGCGACCGGAGGCCGGACCATCCCCTAGAGTCCGCGCGCAGGAGGTACTGCCTTGTCGAAGCTGCGCCTGATTACGGCTGCCCTCGTGGTGGCTTTGCTTGCGGTCGGAACGACCGTCGCATACGCCGGAACCAAGACGATCAAGATCGGCGACAACTGGTTTGTCTCGCCGACCAAGAACAACACGACCGTGAAGATCTCCGAGGGCTCCCGGATCAAGTGGAAGTGGTCAGGCTTCGACGAGCACAACGTCCGCCTCAAGAGTGCCCCATCGGGCGTCAAGAAGAGCAAGTTCAAGATCTCCGAGCGCTCGACCGGCACGCGGACGACGTCGAAGCTGACGAAGCCGGGCTTGTACAAGTTCATCTGCTCGATCCACGACTACGACAACCAGGTCGTCAAGGTCCGGGTCAAGGCGAGCGGCTGATCCAGGCCACGGCGGCTTGCACCACCGTGTCGCGGCCCCTGGCGACATCCTTGGGTCGTAGCCAGACCGCCTCGTCCGGCGGCAGTTCCTCGCGCGTCAGGTAGTCGTGCCGGTCGCCGACCGGCCATGCGTCGAGGAATGGGTATCTGATCTCCCACTCGGGATCGACATCGACCGGTTTGATGGGCCCGAAGGCGGACGATGCGGGCTTGCCGAACGTGCGCGCGCGCGGGTGTCCGCTCAGCCGCAGGATCGCGTGGTCGCCCATGCTGACCGCGCCCGGCCCGGACAGGACAGCGATCGGCCGGTCGTAGAAGCGCTTGTCATGCACCCCGTCTCGCACACCGATGCGGGAGTAGCTCGGCGGCGTGGCGAGCCTCATCCTGAGGTGATCGAAGCGATTGGCGCGGACATCCAACCCGTAGAACTTCGGCTGACCCCTGAACAGGATGTCCAGACCGTCGTCGTCTGCGCGGAGGTACCCGCCCAGGTCCAGGCGATGGTCGATGATCAGCCCGTCGGTCTGGCGGTTCTGCGTGAGTTCCTCGACCGCCTGGGTGAACTCGGCGCCCACCGGGTCGTCCCAGGCCCAGACATAGATGTAGCCGATGCGCGTTCCCGGGAGCACTCCCCAGCTCACCTCGTCGCCGTTGAAGATGTCGGGCTTGGGAATGCCCGGGATGTCCATCTGTTCCGAGCATGTCTCGCTGTACGGTTCAGCCAGCAGCGGCGCGGTCGAGAGGTGCTGCACCTTGTGCGTCTTGTGCTTGAGCACGTCGATGGTCGTGAACAGGTGCCAGTTGATGTTCGCAACAGCGGTGAACGTATCCTCGAACGAGCTGCGCGAGGAGCCCCACCAGATCGGCGACAGCGGCAGTTGCACGCGCAGCAGGTCGCGCACGTTCCGGCGCCACGGCCGTCCGTCGAAGCCAAGCACGCGATCTCCGGCCTCGAGCCCGAGCGGGTGGTCAGGCACGACGCTGTAGAGCAGCGTCGACCCGTCGGGGTACGCGGTGCCGCAGGTGCCCGAGTTGTTGGCGAACCACTGACCGACACCCAGCAACGGGAACCCCGGGAGCAGCGGCCCCCACCACGTCGCCAGGTCCAGCGGATGCACGTGCGAATCGCGCAACTCCAGCGCCATGTAGCTCATGATCGCCGCGAAGCGCCCGCGGCTCACGCCGTCCGCAACCTCCGGCCGGTAGCGATCGCGCAGCGCCGCCCAATCGACCTCCAAGCCCTGAAATGACGCGTACTCCTCGTCGATCGCCTTCCAGAACGCGTCGAATATCTGCAGCTTGCGCTCGGTCGGCTGGCCGGGTCCCCATGCGTTGTCGACCTCGACGCGCCAGTCCTTCGGCGGCCCGGGCCTGCGCCGCGCCGTGACCCTCGCCTCGGCCTGCGCAGCGCGCTCGCGGTAGAAGGCGTCACGCAGCTTTGCGAGCTCGACGATCTTGCGGGCGAACTCGGCGGAGCCAGCCTCATCCTGAGCGGACAGTGGCTCCTGCGCAACCGCCTGGCCCACCAGGCCGAGGTGGATCACGGCCGCCAGGCAGATGGTTGACCAGCACTTGATCGTGGGCACGTCACCCCTCCGGCAAGACGTTTTATCCCGCAGGTCAAACGTCGCACCTCCAGCGGCCGCCGTCAAACCGGTGAAAGCCCGCTGCTAGGGTCGTTCCCAGCAAACCAGGGGTGCTGAGAGGACGACCGCTCGGCTGAGATGGATCACGCCTGATCCAGGACCCTTTGAACCTGTGGGGTAATGCCCGCGGAGGGAGCGATGCAGACGCGGACGACAGCGCCCCTGGAGGGGGCCGGGAGCGAGGCCCAGCGGGCCTCAGGTCGGCAGGCCGATCCGCCCGCCGTGCGGCTCGACGCCGTCGTCAAGCGCTTCGCGCCCGTGCGCCGCGGGGCCGAATCGGTCAGCGCGCTCGACGGCGTCACGCTGCGCGTCGGCGCGAGCGAGATCGTCGCCGTCGTCGGCCCGAGCGGCTGCGGCAAGACCACGCTGCTCGAGCTCGTGTGCGGGCTCATCGAGCCCGACACCGGGACCGTGCAGGCCGCGCCAGCCGCGCTCATGGCCCAGAGCGACCTGCTCCTGCCGTGGGCGTCCGCGGTCGACAACGCGGGCCTCGCGCTGCGCGTCGCCGGCGTCCCCCGCGACACGGCCCGCGAGCGCGCCGGCGCACTGCTGCGCGACTTCGGCCTGGAGGGCTTCGAGCGCGCGCGCCCGCACGAGCTGTCGGGCGGCATGCGCCAGCGCGTCGCGTTCGCGCGCACGCTGCTGGCGGGCCGGCCGGTGCTGTGCCTCGACGAGCCGTTCGGCGCGCTGGATGCGCTCACGCGCCAGGAGATGCAGACGTGGCTGGCGGGTGCGCTGGCCGCCGATCCGCGCACGGTCCTGCTCGTGACGCACGACGTCGAGGAGGCGCTCGTACTCGCCGACCGCGTCTGCGTCCTCTCCCCGCGTCCCGGACGGGTCGTGGCGACGCTCGCCGTCGACGCGCCGCGGCCGCGGCGGCGCACCGACCCCGAGCTCGTGGCGCTGCGCGAGCGCGCGCTCGAGGCGTTGCGCGCATGAGCGCGCTGCTCGTCCTGCTCGGGCTCATCGGCGCCTGGGAGGCGTACGTCGCGCTGAGCGGGATCGACGAGCTGCTGCTGCCCGCGCCGAGCGCCGTCGCGCAGGCGGTCTACGACGACCGCGTGCTGCTGTGGGACAACTTCACGGTCACCGCCGGCGAGATCGGCCTCGGCATCGCCGCCGCCGTCGCCGTCGGGCTCGCCGCGGCGGTCGCGATCCACTTCTCGCCCGCGCTGCGGCGCGCGCTGTACCCGCTGCTCGTCGGCTCGCAGACGATCCCGATCCCCGTCGTCGCCCCGCTGCTCGTCGTCTGGTTCGGCTTCGACCTCGGGCCGAAGATCGTGATCATCGCGCTCGTCTGCTTCTTTCCGATCGTCGTGCCGACGCTCGACGCGCTCGGCCGCGTGGATGCCAACCAGCGCAAGCTCATGCGCACGTTCGGCGCGTCGCGCTGGCAGACGTTTCGCATGGTCGAGGCGCCCGCCGCGCTGCCCGGCCTGTTCACCGGCGCGAAGCTCAGCATCGCGATCGCCGCGATCGCCGCGATCCTCGCCGAGCAGGCGGGCACCGAGCAGGGCATCGGGCGCATCATCGACCAGGCGCTCGCCACGTTCGAGACGCCGCGCGCCTATGCCGCGGTGCTGATCCTGTCCGTGTTCGCAATCTCCCTGTTCGGCCTGCTGGCGCTCGCCGAGCGCAAGCTGCTGCCGTGGGCCGCCCAGGCCCGCTAGCCATCGACGAGAGGAACCGCCCCGTGATCCGCCGAGTCCTGCCCGCCGTCCTCGCTGCCGTCCTCGCCATCGCCGTTGCCGGCTGCGGCGAGCGCGAGGAGCCCTCCGCCGCGACGGGCGCCGCCGAGCGCGTGGAGCTCGTCCTGGACTACATCCCGAACGCCGACCACGCCGGGATCTACACGGCGCTCGACAGCGGCGAGTTCAAGACGGCCGGCCTGGACGTGAAGGCGCGGACGCCATCGGACCCCGCGGCGCCGCTGAAGCTGCTCGCCGCGGGACGCGCGGACCTCGCGATCTCCTACGAGCCCGAGCTGCTGCTCGCGCGGGCGAAGGGCGCCAAGCTCGTCGCGATCGGGGCGCTCGTGCAGAAGCCGCTGACGTCGATCATCTCGATCGGCGCGCGCCGGATCGACCGGGCGACGGAGCTCGAGGACAAGAGGATCGGGACCGCCGGCATCCCCTATCAGGACGCGTACCTGAAGACGATCGTCGAGCGGGCGGGGATCGCGCCCGACAGCGTGCGGTCGATCAACGTCGGTTTCAACCTCGTCCCGGCGATGGTCTCCAAGCGCGTCGACGCAACGCTCGGCGCCTTCTGGAACGTCGAGGGCGTCGAGCTTCAGCGCGACGACCGCAAGCCGCGCATCCTGCGCGTCGACGAGCTCGGCGTGCCGACCTACAACGAGCTCATCGTCGTGGCCCGCGAGCAGGACGTGCGCTCGCGCGGTGCGCTGCTGCGGCGCTTCATGCGCGCGCTCGGGCGCGGGCACGACGCTCTGCGCGAGGATCCCGACGCCGGCGTGAGCGCGCTCCTGAAGGCCGATGCCAACCTCAGGCGCGGGCTGCTGCGCGCGCAGGTCAAGGCGACGCTGCCCGTCTTCTTCCCGACCTCGTCCAAGCGCCCGTTCGGGTACATGGAGCCTGTGCAGTGGCGCCGCTACGCGCAGTGGATGCTCGACAACATGCTGCTCGCCGGCCGCCAGAACACCGACCGCGCGTTCACGAACGAGTTCCTGCCGGGCGAGGGGATCTGACCCCGCGCGCCGTCTCGGTCGCGCAGGCACGCCGCCTGGCGCTGCATGCCCAGGGGCTGGCGGGGGCGCGGCCGGGGGCGGGTGGGCGCGGTCCCGACGCGATCGCGGCGGTCGTGCGGCGGATCGGCTGCCTGCAGCTCGACCCGATCAGCACCGTCGCGCGCAGCCCGCTGCTCGTGCTGTTCGCGCGGCTCGGCGCGGTGCGCGAGGCGGCGCTCGAGCATGCCGCCTACGAGCAGCGGGAGCTGTTTGACGCGTGGGCCCACGAGGCGTCGCTCGTCGCGACGGCCGACCTGCCGCTGCACCGCTGGGCGATGCGCACATGGCTCAGCTCGCCGACGACGCGCGCCGCCCGCGCACGCGAGTTCCTGCACACCAACGCGGCCTTCTGCGACGAGCTCGTCGCCGAGCTGCGCGCGCGCGGGCCGCTGCGCGTGCGCGACCTGGAGGATCGCTCGGCGGAGCCCTGGCGCCATGGCTGGTGGACCGACGAGGTATCGGGCCGCCAGACGCTCGGGCGGATGCTCGACCTGCTGTGGGTCACCGGGCGCGTCGGGATCTCCCGGCGCATCGGCGGCGAGCGCGTGTGGGATGTCTTGGAGCGCTGCCTGCCCGCGGGAGTGCCGGCCGCCGAGCTCGGCGACGCCGAAGCCGAGCGCCGGGCCGCGCTGCGCGCGGTCGGCATGCTCGGCGTCGCGCGCCCGGCGCACGTGCGCGCGCACTTCCTGCGTCGCCGGTACCGGCGGCTGTCCGACACGCTCGCCGAGCTCGTGGCCGCGGGCGAGCTCGAGCGCGTTCGCGTCAGCGGCCTGGGCGGCGGATGGCTCGCCCGGGCCGCGGATCTCGACGCCCTGCCCGATCTGGCCCCCGCCGCCCGCACGATCGCGCTGTCGCCGTTTGACAACGTGCTCTGTGACCGCGCGCGCGCCACGGAGCTGTTCGGCTTCGAGCACCGCCTGGAGATCTACGTGCCGGCGGCCAAGCGCCGCTGGGGCTACTACGTCCTGCCGATCCTGCACCGCGAGCGGATCGTCGCCCGCGCCGACCTCGCGGTCGATCGCTCCGCGCGCGTCCTGCGCGTCCGCGCGCTGCACCGCGAGCCAGACGTCAGGCGCACGCCGGCGCTCGACCGGGCGATCACGCGGGCGCTGGAGCGCCTCGCGGCGTGGCGCGAGGTCGATCTCGCGGGCGATCCGGGCGACGGCGCGCGCGCGTAGGAGCAGCCGCACAGCGCGGCTGGTCAGCACCCGCCGCGACCGAGCGGCACGACGACGGTCCCGTGCCCCCCTGCGGGCCCGCGCAGCACGATGATGAGCCGGCGCGGATGGCGTGTCACCGTGGCGCCGATGAAGACCCCGCGGCGCGCGCGGACTGCGCCCCCGCGCAGCGTCAGGCGGCTGCGCGCGGCCAGCCGCTCGGCGCGCACGCCTGGGTTCAGCTCGTCGCGCGCGAGCTGGCCGGCGAAGACGAGCCCGTCCGCCAACCCGCCGCCGAAGCCCGGAGGAGGCGCGGCTCGTGCGTATGCATCGAAGCGCCCGACGAAGTGCGCGCCGAGCGCCGCGGCCAGCGCCGGCCACGCGCGAGCGACCGCCCGAGCGCGCTTGCGCCGCAGCGCATGCGATGCCGCATCGGCGTTGGAGGCGACGAAGCCCGCTGGGTAGCCCGCGCCACGCTGCAACGCCCGCACGAGGTCCGCGAGACGCGCCTCGTACGCGGCGCGCTCAGGCGCTGCGGACACGACGGGCGGCCCCGCGCTCGGCCGCATGCTGGATCGCGTCGAGCTCGGCCACGAGCTCCGGCTCGGGCGGGAAGTTGTCGTCGCGCTCGAGCAGCACGCCCGGGGCATCGGCCAGCGCGAACAGCTCCTCGACGAGCGCCAGCACACCCGCGACGACGGGATCGGCGTGGGTGTCGTGATAGCGCCCGTCGCGGTGGACCCCACCCCCGACATGCACGTAGGCGATGCGATCCAGGGGAAAGCGCGTGAGCGCCGCGAGCGCGTCGTAGCCGTGGTTGTGGGCGTTGGCATAGAGGTTCGAGACGTCCAGCAACAGCAGCGCGCCCGTGCGCCGCAGCAGCTCGCCGACGAACGCCGCCTCGTCCATCTCTGCGTCCGGCCACTCGACGAGCGCCGCCACGTGCTCGAGCGCGAGCGGCACGGGCAGGCGCTCCTGGGCGAGCGCGACGTTCTCCGCGAGGATGTCCAGCGCCTGGGCCGTCCGCGGTACGGCAAGCAGATGGCCGGTCTCGATCCCGTCAGCGCGCACGAACGCGATGTGCTCGCTGACGAGCGGTGCGTCGACGCGCTCGGCAACGGCCGCGAGGTGATCGAGACGACGCCGAGCGGGCCGCGGGGCACCGCCCAGCGAGAGGCTCACGCCGTGGGGGATGACGGCGAGCCCGCGGTCGCGCGCGGCGGCGAGACCGCCGGGTAGCCGTCGCGGATCGACGCTCTCGGCGACGACCTCGACGAAGCCGAGCTCCAGATCGCGAATCGGCCGTTCGAACGCCGGGCGCCAGCCGAGCCCGCGTCCCAGAGCCCGCGGCGTCGGTGCAGCGGTCATCAGCCGCATCCCCCGCATCCCCCGCCGCCGCCGCAGGCGCCGCCGCTGCCGCAGGCGCCGCAGGGCCCACCTGCGCCGGACCACCACAGTCCAGGCTGCGCGGAAGCTCCCCACGCCGCGGCAAAGGCGGCGTCCGCCGACCACAGCGCCGCGCCGCCGAACAGGGCGACCGCCAGCGCGAGCTCGGCGCGGCCGGGCCGGTCGCGCAGGTCCGACCGGGACGCCCGCCACTCGTCGAGCAGTTGTTTGCCGCCGCGCGTCGGCTTCGGCCGGCGGCGCACGGGAAACCCGGCGAAGATCACGACGGCGACGCTCGCCGCCACGAGGAGCGCGACAGCCGCCGCGCCGTGGCCGCCCGACAGCCCGACGACGGCCAGCGCGACGAGCGCGAGCGTGCCCCCCGCCAGTCGCAACCGCTTCACCGGCGCTGAGACCCGATCGTCTCGCAAAAGCCCGGCCTGAGCCAGATCGGCCACGATCTGCCGGATCGGTGCGCAGTCGCGCAGCTCGCACTCGAGCTCGCGCGCCGTAGCGCCGTCGCTTCGGCGGACCGCGGCGAGAAGTTCCCGCTCGAGCGCCGTCGCGTTACTGTCGACGTGGCCGCTGGCGATGAACCCGCGCGGCCCGCGACCGGGCTGCGTGATCAACTTGGGGCGCACCGCGACGGCCGCGGTCGTGATCGCCAGCCGCGGTCCTCCGGCCAGCATGGCCAGCTCGTGCGCGCCGATCTGTGCCGGTTGCATGTCAGAGCCCCAGTTCGGCGACGTGGCGCTCGCCGGCGCCGAGGTGATGGGCGACCTCGTGGCGGACCGTGAGCGCCACCTGGTGGCGCAGTGCGGCCGGGTCGTGGCCGAAGTCGCGCACGAGCGTGTCGCGGTAGATGACGATCGTGTGCGGATACGCGCCGCACGCCACGGTGCTCCCGACGTAGAGGCCGTAGTACCCGCGACCGGCACCGTCGTCGGACACGCTGACGGCCACGTTGTCGCCGAGGCGGGCGAGGACGAAGTCCGGCAGCTCGTCGAGCGCGTCGCGCACGAGCTGTTCGAACGGATCGTCGCTGGCGTCCGCTTGGGCGGGACGACCGGCTGCGCGCTCGACGTCGGCCACCAGGCGCTCGAAGTCATCGAACGAGAGGTCCGAGACGTCCCCGGCGCCGGTGTCGTCGGGCACGTCCGGCTCGTCCACGAACACGAGCATGACCGCGCACAGGACGATCGCGGCCAACCCGGTCGCCAGCCAGACCGTGCCGCCGCCGGCCCACCTCGCCATCGCGGCGACGCCCGCGAGGCCGACGCTTGCGAACGCCAGGGCGGTGACGATCGTCTCGCGCGTATCGAGCGTCGCCACGCGCAGGCGCGCCGCTCCCATCATGCGCCTGAGCGGTCGGCCTCGCTCTGCCGATGCCCTGCCGGCCCAGCCTCCGTCGCCGCGTCCCCGCTGTGCACGCCCTTCGCCGTGGCATTCATGACGTCGCTCCTCTCCGGGCCCCTGTTCCGCCCAAAGAATCCTGGTTCTGTAACACGGGACAACTATCGTTCTGCTGAACGAAACCAGATACCGCCTAACGGGAAGATAAAAATGGGATACGGTTCTGCAGTGCAGAACAAATCTCCCGCCTACCCGATCGGCTCGGTCCACAACGCGCTGCGGCTCCTGCTCATGTTCCGCACCCAGCCGCTGATCCGAGTCACGGACGCCGGGGATGCACTGGGCGTCGGGCGCTCGACGGCGCATCGCCTGCTCACGACGCTCCAGCACCACGGGTTCGTGGAGCAGGACACCGACACGCGCGCCTATCGTGCCGGCCCCGCCCTGGCCGAGATCGGGCTCGCGATCGTGCGCGAGGACGGCCTGCGCCAGCACATGCGCCCGTTCATGGAGCGCCTGCGCGACGAGGTCACCGAGACGATTCAGCTCGTCGTACTTCAGGGCGCGCAATGCCTGTTCATCGAGACCGTCGAGTCCCACCGGCCGTTGCGCACGGCCTCGCGTGTGGGCATCACCGTCCCCGCCCACTGCCTCTCAGGCGGCAAGGCGATGCTCGCGGAATTGCCGCTGGAGCGCTTGCGCGAGCTCTATCCGGACCCCGAGGTACCCACCGCAACTGCCTTTTCGATCACGACGCGCGAGGCGCTCGAAGCCGATCTCGAGCTCGTCCGGCGGCGTGGCTACGCGACGAACTTCGGTGAGAGCGAGGCGGAGATCGGGTCCATCGGCGTCACCGTGCACGACGCCGAGGGCCGGGCGCGCGCGGGTATCGCGGTCTCGGGCCCACTGTCGCGGGTCAACGGATCACGCCACGAGGAGGTCGAGGCGATCGCGGCCGCAGCACGGCGCATGGCCGACGCAGCAAGCGCCGGCCTCGTCTGACCGCGCCGGCCCCGCCTGACCGCGCCGGCCCTCCGGCCTGATCAGGCCGCCACGGCGATCGCTCGGGCCGCCGCGGGCGGTGCCCGCACCGCGTGCGCCGCGGCCAGCCCCGCCCACTCGCCGTACGGCGCGAACACCGCGCGCACCTCGGCCTCGTCGGCGCGTGCGGCCGGGTGGCCGCCCGACCGGGCGCGACCGAGCCACTCGAGGAAGTTCAGGTCGCCCGCGGGTACGACGTCGTAACGACCCTGGCCGTGCACCGCGAGCATCTCGACGGTCCAGCGGCCGATCGTTGGGATCGCGAGCAGCCGCCGCCAGGCGCGCTCGTGCTCGGCGTCGTCGAGGTCGATCCGTCCCGCCGCCACCTCGCGCGCGGCGCGCACGAGCGCGATCGACCGCCGTGCCGTGAGGTCGAAGCTCTCAAGCCGCGCCGGGGCGCAGCCGGCGACGGCCGCAGCCGAGGGCGCGTCGCGCAGCCCGCTCGCCTGGCAACGCCGGCCCAGCGCGCGCACGATCCGCCGCTCGATCGCGGCGGCGCGGGGCGAGTCGATGAGCTGCTCGCAGATCGCCCACGCGAGCGCTTCGAACGGGGCGGGCCGGCGCGAGAGCCGCAGCCACGGCGCGCGGCGCAGCGACGGCCCGATGAGCGGGTCGTCGCGGTAGCGCTCCCAGAACGGGCGCAGGTCGTCGTCGACGGCGAGCGCGAAGCGCATCCTGGCGATGGCGTGTTCGGCGTCGGCGTAATCGGTGGCCCAGGCGCCGAAGAGGACGCGGTTCGGCGCCATCTGCGCGACGCGGACGATCGCCGGGCGGTCTTCGATGTGGATGAGCCGCTCAAGGACGTCACCGCGCCGGCGCATGACGCCGTCGCGGCCCGGGCGGGTGGGCAGGCGAAACGGCCATGGGGGGACGACCTCGATGCGCAGCTCGACCATGGGGTGGACCGTACGCCGACGGCAGGACGCGGGCGCCGGGGAACCCGCAAACAGCATCGATAAACCACAAGCGAGTGGCTGGCGATATGCGGCGGTCGGGCGAGGCCCTCCGCTGGGGGAACCGCCCGCGGACGACCGCTCACGCCGAAAGCCCCCCTTCGTTCGACGATGCTGTTCGCTCACCCCGCCGAGCGAACCGCGAAGACCTACTTGCGCGGGCCCAGCACGTGGACGTCGACCAGGAACGAGCGGCTCGCCAGCACCGGCGCGAGCACGCGCCGTCGCCGCTTGGCCAGCCTGCGCACGCGCCGGCGGCGCACGAGCGCCACGACCGTCGCTCCCGCCACCGCGCTCGCCCCGACGACCGCGGCCGTCTGCACGACCACCGTCGACAGAGCGCCCGCAGGCCGCGTCGGCTCGACGTAGCGGGCCTCCGCGCCGGCGAGCACCGGCGTGCCGCTGAGCACCTCTTCGGTCTCGCCGCTCACGGACTCACCGCCTTCCCCGCCAGGAGGCGGTCTCCGCTGCCGAGCATGTCCCCGAGCTTGCAGAACTGCAGATGGTCGAGGTAGTAGTGCTGCAGGAGCGTCGACAGGATCACGATGTAGTACGCCTTCTGCAGGTCGACGCCGAACACGCCGTGGATGACGAGCACGAGTGCGCCCGCCAGCGCCGTCAGGCCGACGGCCAGGCCGTAGAAGCGCCACGGCCTGTCAGACCCGTTCATTTCGGCTACGAAGTGGTTGTCGATCTCTCCGCGCTCCTTGCGCATGCCCATCAGGAACCAGACCAGGGCTAGATATTGAAGGGAGTGCCAGACGTTGAAGCCCTGGAAGGCCACATCGGTGTTCGGAAACAGCGGCAACGTGAAGCCGATAACGATCGTCAGGCCGATCAGCAGCACGCTCGGCACGAGCAGCGTCCCGTTTCGGTAGTCGCGAATCGACTTACCCACCCAGAGCACGAAGAACGTGCCGAACAGCGCGCTGATCGCGAAGATCTGCACGTCGGCGACGATTCCCCGAGTCGCCCACTCGGGCACGTACAGCGGCGTCCCACCGAGCTGGAATGAGCCGTCGAGGATCTGCGGCGTCGCGACCGGATACAGGCACAAAAAGACGACGCCGTAGTCGATGACGCGCTCCTTCAGCGGCCGCCGCACCGGCCCCTTGGCCACGTAGCAGTCGTTGATGTAGGTGATCTGGTGCAGGACGTGGATCGACGCCCACATGAAGAAGACCGTCAGCAGCACCTGGATGTTCACGAACGCCATGACGGTGACGATCACCGGCAGCGCCAGCGACGCGCCGAGGAAGCGCCGGTGACGGCGGCGGTAGTTCGGCTCCATGAACGTGTACGTGAACGTCGAGTACAGGTGCGGACCGCCGATGAGCCCGGCGACGATGAGGTTCACGGCCGTCTGGGAGATCCCCAACCCGTGGTACATGAGCAGCGGGATCGGGACGAGCACGGCGCTGAGGATGAGAAACGTCAGGTCCCAGTCTCTGGACCGCAACCAGACATCCGGGGTCGAAACCTGCGCGGAGGAGCGCACACGTGCGTGACCGACCGTCGCCGCTTCCATCTAGAACCTCGATTCGTATACGCGGAAGCGCTTGACGATCCGGCCGCCCATCGCCTCCATCCCCCTGTTCATGGCTCGGTTGGTTTCGAGGATCCAGCCCATCTCGCCCCACTTCTGCGGTGTGACTGTGGCCATGTCGAAGTGCTCCACGTAGAACCGAGCCGCCGTTCCGGTGTGTTGATACTCAGGCTTGACACCGAGGAACCCCACACGGACCCGATTGATGACCTTCCCCTTGCGCAGGAAGCGCCACCATCCCAATGGTAAGAGACGTCCGTTCATCAGTTTGAGAACTTGATTGACGTCGGGCACCGTGATCGCGATCCCGATCGTCTCGCCGTCCTTCTTGGCGAGCATGAACCAGTTGCGATCGAAGACGAGCTGCAGGTCGGCGGCGTACTGCGTGAGGTCGGCCGGGCCGTACGGAACGAAGCCCCAGTTGCGCTTCCACGCCGAGTTGTAGACCTCGCCGAAGACCTTGATGTCCTTGAACATCTGGCGGCGCTTCATCTTGTGCAGCTCGATGCCGTGCTTCTTCTCGCTCTGCTCGGCGAGGTCGAAGATGACCGGCAGGATCTTCTCGCGGTCGGAGATCTCCAGGAACCACATGTACAGATCGATCGCCTTCTCGAGGCCGGCATCCTCGCAGCGCTGCTGGTAGTAGGGCGGATGCCACGGCTGCTTGATCATCGGCTCGCGCTCGAAGCCCTCGATGAGGACCCCGCACTCGTCGTTCATCGTGTAGTCCATCGGGCCGATCATGTGCGAGCGATCGTGCGCCGCCAGCCAACCGCGCGCCGCGTCGAGCAGCGCCGTCATGACCTCCCGGTCGTCCTCGAGCTCGAGGAACCCGAACATCCCGGTGCCGGGACCGTGCTGCTTGTCGTAGGCGCGGTCGAACTGCGCGCTGATGCGGCCCACGACGCGGCCGTCGCGGCGCGCCAGGAACTCCTGCGCCTCGGCGTGCTTGAAGTACGCGTTCATCTTGCGGCTGTGAAAGACCTTGCGCTCCAGCCGCAGCGGAGGCACCCATTGCGGCGAGGTAGAGTGCAGCCGGTACGGGAGCTCGATGAACTCCCGCCGATCCCGCCGCGACTTCACCGCCCTGACTTCCACGCCCACGGGCGCACGCTACATGGCCTCCACGACACACGACGTCTTTGCGAAGGTCCGCGGTCACGAGCGTGCCGAGCAGCTGCGCGCCGCCCGTGAGGCCGACCTGCTGCCGTACTTCCGCACGCTCGAGGGCCCGGCGGGACCGGTCGTCGAGATGGAGGGCGCCGAGCGGATCATGCTCGGCTCGAACAACTACCTCGGCCTGACCGGGGACGAGCGCGTCATCCAGGGCGCCCGCTCCGCGCTGGACACATACGGCACGGGACTGACCGGCTCGCGCCTGCTCAACGGCACGATCGCCCTGCATCTCGAGCTCGAGCTCGAGATCGCCGAGTGGATGGGGACCGAGGAGGCGATCGTCTTCACGACCGGCCACCAGGCGAACCTGTCGGCGCTCGGGACGCTGCTCGCTCCCGGCGACACCGTCGTCGCCGACTCCGGCGACCACGCCTCGATCCTCGACGGCTGCGTGCTGAGCCGCGCGAAGCTGCGCATCTTCCGCCACAACAAGATGGACAAGCTCGAGCGCACGCTGGAGAAGGCCACGCGCGACGCGGGCGGGATCCTCGTCGTCGTCGACGGCGTCTTCTCGATGGAGGGCGACGTCGCACCGCTGCCGCAGATCGCCGAGCTGTGCACCCGCTTCGGTGCGCGGCTCATGGTCGACGAGGCGCATGGCGCCGGCGTGCTGGGCGCCCGCGGGGCGGGCGCCTCGGAGTTGCTCGGCGTCGAGGATCGCGTCGATCTGCGGATGGGCACCTTCTCAAAGAGCCTGGCGAGCTGCGGGGGCTTTCTCGCCGGTGACCACGACGTCATCGACTACCTGCGCGTCCAGAGCCGGGCGTTTTTGTTCACCGCCGCCGGCGTGCCGGCCGCTGTCGGCGCCGCCCTGGCGGCGCTGCGAATCGTCCGCTCCGACGAGGGGCGCCAGCTGCTCGCGCGGGTGCTCGACAACGCCGCGTACCTGCACTCGGGGCTCCAGGACCGCGGCTTTCAGGTCGTCGAGCACGCGGGCGACGCGATGACCCCGATCGTGCCGGTGAGCGTCGGCGACGACTGGAAGGCCGTGCTGCTGTGGCGCGCGCTGTACGACGCCGGCGTGTTCGTCAACGTCGCGATCCACCCGGCTGTCCCGCCCGGCGGGGCGCTGCTGCGCACGAGCGTCATGGCGACGCACGACCGGGCGACGCTCGATCGTGCGCTCGATGCGTTCGCCACGGTCAAGGCCACGTTCGAAGCCCAACACGGGGCTCTTCCGCGATGAGAGCTTGTCCAATCCTTCACAAGCCGATCACCAAAGAAAAACCCCGCTCTGAGCGAAAGTGGGAGCAGTGGTTTCGTTGACTGCACCACCCCGGCTCTCATAGGTTCGCTTAGCGCTCAGCGCGGTGCGCGACGGTCAGGCATAAGGCACGCCGGTACACGTAGGGGGGGACCGGACAGACGTTGCCTGATGCCGTAGGGGAGCCGGCGCACCCGCGCTCACAGGTCAACACAATTCACCGCTGCCTCCCCCCAAAGAGGCAGCAGGGAGGACTCATGCACGACGCGATAGTGACGATTGCCCCTGCGCCACAGCACATGCAGGCACTTACCAAGGCCAACGAAGTCAGGTTGGCGCGGGCCGATCTCAAGCGGCGCGTGGGCGACGGAGCGGTCTCCGTCAAGGAGGTGATCCTCGAGTGCCGCTGGGAAGCCGCGAGCATGACGGTCATGGAGCTGTTGCTCAGCCAGCGCCGCTGGGGTACCACCCGCTGCAGCAAATTTCTCGGGCACATCGGCATGCCTGAGAACAAGACGGTCGGGGCGATGACCGATCGCCAGCGCCTGGCGCTAGCGACCGCGATCAGCTCGAGCTAGGCACCCGAGCAGACCGAAGCGGGGCCGGACGTGCCAGTAGCCACATCCGGTCTCGCCAAGGTCCGCCGCGGCGATCCGCAGACCGTTCGCAGCTATCCCGGCGGCTTCCACCCCGCCCGCCGCGAGGCCGCGACCGCGCCGTCGATCCGCCGGTCGAGTTCGACCTGGCCCACCCGGCCGAGGCTCGTGCTGTGCACGCGCCCGGGCCAGCGGGCGTAGACGATGTGCGGGCAGACGGCGACGCCGTAGAGATTGGCGAGGATCCCGTCGCGATCCCAGCCGGCGGGAAACCGCCAGCGGTGATCGCGGACGACGTCGCGCAGTTCGCCGAGGTCGCCGCGGATCGCGACGAGCGCAACATGGACGCCGGGATGGCGGCGCTCCACCGCGCTCAGCACGTCGAAGTCGTCGGCGCAGTCGCCGCCGCGCGTGGCGAGGAAGCCGAGCACGACCGGGCCGCGCTCGGTGAGCGAGCAGAGATTGAGGATCGTCGGCCCGCGCACCTGACAGGCCGGGCGCGCGCCCGCCGCGCCCTGGCCCGCCTTCGTCGCGACGTTCGCGTCGCAGGGCGCGTCTGCTCCGTCGCAGGAGATCGCCGACTGCGCGAGCGGCACGGCGAACGGCGCCAGCTTCGCGCCGGCCTCCAGGCCGCGGGCACCTGGGCCCGAGGTGTGCGCGCCGTCGATCGCGACGTACACGACGCCGACGAGCGCGAAGAGCGCGAGCACCCACGTGTAGTTGCCCGCGCCGGAGAGCCGGCGGCGCGACCCTTGGCGCCGCTCGCGCGGGGGCGACGGCTCCCGACGTGGCTCGTCGTCGTCGGGCTCGAAGCCGAGCGGCCCGTCGTCGCTCATGCGACCACGCGCGCGGCGCCGCGCGGCGCCGGTCGGCGCAGCAGAGCGTGGCGCTCGGCGAGCAGCAGCACGGCGGGCAGCACGACGAGCACGCCGAGCAGGGACACCGTCAGGTCGATGACCGTCACGAAGCCGAAGTCGCGCAGCATCCGGATGTCTGAGAGCACGAGCACCGCGAACCCGGCGATCGCCGTCACGCCCGACGCGAGCACGGCCGCGCCGGTCGAGCGGTACGTGCGCTCGAGCGCCTGCGCCGGCTCGTGCCCGCGCTCGCGCTCCTGGCGGTAGCGCTCGGCGAGCAGGACGCTGAACTCGGTGGAGATCGCGATCACGAGCGCCCCCAGCGTGACCGACATCGGGTTCAGCGGGATGCGCAGCGCGAAGAGGATGAACGCCGACCAGCCGGTCGCCAGCGCGATCGGCACGAGCGGGATGAGCGCCCGCGACGCACTGCGAAACGCGGCGAGGAGCACGAGCGCGACCGCGCCGAGCGCGGCGAGCAGCGTCAGGAGCCGCCGCAGGCTCGAGGACACCTCGGCGTTGGCCTCCGACGCGAGCACGGGCAGCCCGGCGATGCGTGCGCGCACGCCGTCCGGGCGCCCGTCTTGCAGCTCTCTGCGCATCGCGTCCATGACGCGCTTCTGGCGGTCGAGCGGCATGAGCCGCAGCCCGAACGCGAGCGTCGCCGTGCGCCGGTCGCGCGTGATGACCGACTCGGAGAAGTACGCGGGCACCGCATCGAGCAGGCCGCGAATGTCCGCCGAGCTCCGGCGCGAGCTCTCGGTGCTGAACAGCGCCGGGAGCGAGAACGCCGGGCACAGCTCCGCCTGGCCGCAACCGCGCTCGGAGCTGTAGCCGTAGCGCTTCAGGATCGCCGTCTGGTAGTCGATCATCCAGTCCAGCACCTCCGGGCGGGTGAGATCGTCGGCCTCGATGACGACGTCGACGCTCGCGCCCACGCCCGTCGCCTGCTGCAGCGCGTTGAGGTCGCGCAACCCCGGCAGATCGGCGGGGACGAGCTTCTGGATGTCGGACTCCACGCGCGTCTGCGTGTCGAGCGCCCAGCCGGCGACCGCGATGACCGCCGCGATCGCAAGCACGCGCGCCGGCTGGCGGATCGCGAACGCCAGTGACTGTTCACCCGCGCGGCGCGCGCGCGGGCGCGCGACGCGCGCGAGGGGATTGTCGGTGATGAGCTCGCGCGCGCCGCGCAGCGACGGCATGAGCCCGGCGCCGATCCGCGCGAGCCGGCGCGGCGGCATCGTCGCACCGGCCAGCACGATCGCCGCGGTGCCCGCGACGAGCGCGCAGGCGAACGCGATCGCGATCCCGACCACGAGCAGGATCCCGAAGCCGCGCACCATCGGCACAGGCGACAGCGCGAGCACGGCGAAGCCCGCCGCCGTCGCGGCGGCCGCGGCCGCGATGGTCGGCGCCCCGAGCAGCGCCGCGCGGCGCGCGGCGGCGCCCGCGCCGAGCGGTTCGTCGCCCCCTTCGCGCTCCTCGGAGATCCGCGACTGCAGCTGGATGGCGTAGTCGACGGCGAGCCCGATGAGCACGGGCAGCACCGCGACCGACGCCATCGTCAGCGACGCGCCGCTGAGCTTCAGCACGCCGAATGTCAGCCCCGAGGCAGCGAGCGCGACCCCGAGCGGCAGCAGCCGCAGCCGGCTCGTGAACACGAGCGCGAGCGTGCCGGCCATGACCAACAGCGCGGCGACGAGCAGGACCTTCATCGAACCCGAGATCGAGTCCGTGAGGTCCGCGACGACGACCGGCGCGCCGGTGACGGCGTACGTCGCGCCGTTGCGCGGCTTGAACTGCGCCATCGCCACGGCCGCGCGGATGAGGCGGATGGCCTCGGCCCGCTGCGCATCGTCCAGGCCGGCGTTGAGACGCACCTGGACGAGCGCGGTGCGCCCCACGCCGTTGCCCTTCGCGGGGAAGAGATAGGCGAACCTCCGCTTCGGCGTTCCCGGCGCCCGCGTCGCGTCGAAGACGAGCGTCGAGACGAAGTTCGGATCGTCGATGCGGGGAACCGACGTCAGCCCGTAGCGGGCGGCGAGCGCGATCGTCTCGGTCTGAAAGTCCGCGAAAACGGCCTGGCTGGCCTGCGCCGCGAGGCGGTTGGCCCGCGCGCGCGACGATCCGCGCCGGAGCGCCGCCTTGCGGGCCCTGTCGGCGGCGGCCTTGGCCTCCTGCTGCGTCGCCTGCACGCGCCGCGCGAGGCCCGCGCCAAGCTGGCGCGCCGCCTCGCCGATGAACGTGCCCGGCCCGAAGACGACGCGCACCGGGGCTATCGATTGGAGACGGCCGCACGGCCCATTCGGACCGCCGGGCGGCGTCGCGCCGGCCGGGACGTTGCCCGAGATGCAGCCCTCCAGGCCGGTGAGCCGCTCGAGGTCCTGGGACAGCAGGAGCCTCGTCAGGCTCCCGCGGACGAGCACGATGATCGGGTCGTCGCCGAAGCGCTCGCGGTAGGTCTGCGTCGCCGCGTACGCCTCGGTGTCCTTGCCGACGAGCGTGTCGGTTCCCGCGTCGGGCTTGAGCTGCACCGCGAGCGCGGTTGCGATGATCGCCAGAACGGCGACCGTCGCGAGCACGTGCGCCGGATGGCGAGCCGCGAGCGCAGCGGCGCCGTGCAGGGGGGACTTCACCGGGCTGAGGCTAGACCCGCCGCCCGACGGCGGGCGCCACTTACTCCATGCCCAGCGGGCCCTGTGATTCGCCGGCGAGGAACTGGCGCACGAACGCGTTCTCGGAGTTGAACAGCTCCGTGGCCGGGCCCGACTCCACGATGCGGCCCTTCCACAGCACCGAGATGTGCTCGGCAACGCGGCGCGCGGTCATGATGTCGTGCGTGATGAGCGCGAAGGCAGGCGGCGGGCTGCCCCGCTTCTCGGCCTCGCCCATCATGTCCTCGTGGATCTCCTGGATGAGCTCGCCCAGCAGCGCCGTGCGCACCGGATCCAGGCCTGAGTCCGGCTCGTCGAACAGCACGATGTCGGGATCGAGCACGAGCGCGCGGGCGAACCCCGCGCGCTTGCGCATCCCACCCGACAGCTCGTTGGGCATCTTGTCGCCCGCGTTCTGCAGCCCGACCTCGGCGAGGCGCCGGTTGACGATGTCGGCGATCTCGTCCTCGCTCTTCTCCGTGTGCTGGCGCAACGGGAAGCACGTGTTGTCGAAGACGTTCATCGAGCCGAACAGCGCTCCGTCCTGAAACAACACGCCGAACTTCTGGCGCATCGCGAAGAGCTGATCGTCGGGCATGTTCGGCACGGACTCGCCGTGCACGAGGACGTCGCCCTGGTCGGGATACAGCAGCCCGACCATGTGCTTGATGCAGACGGACTTGCCCGTCCCCGAGGGCCCCAGGATCATCGAGATCTTGCCCTCGGGGATGCCCATATTCAGGCCCCGCAGGATCTTGTTGCGGCCGAACGCCTTATGGACGTCGACGAACTCGACGGCGTCCTTCGCGCCGCTCGGCCGCTTCAGGCCCGTGTGCCATTGGTACTCGTCGCCGGTTGCGCCCGGCGACGGGCTGTTAGGTGTCGTCGACATCGCTCCTTGCGTGTGAGGTTAACCCACCGCTGACGGGTCAGCCAGCGACCGCCTCCCAGGCGGCCCTCGCCGCGTCGCGCTTCTCGGTCGCGTCCGCCAGGGCGGCTTCGTCGCCCGCGACGCGCGCCGCCATGACCGCTGCGGCCGCGGCGAGGTACTCGGCGTGTAGGTCGGGCCCAGCGGGCTCCGGCTCGGGCTCCGGCACGGCTTCGACCGCAGGTGCGGCCTCCTCCTCGGCAGGCGCAGG
Organism: uncultured Actinomycetes bacterium; assembly: GCA_963705315.1. GTDB lineage: Bacteria > Actinomycetota > Thermoleophilia > Solirubrobacterales > Solirubrobacteraceae > CADCVQ01. Next base: position 1,182,373 of record OY970068.1, on the reverse strand, counting down.
CGGTGCCGCGGGCTCACGAAACCGGATCGAGCCGTGGCCGTGCGCCGCCGCCGCTGGGGCCGGGGCAGCCGCGGGCTCAGGCGCCGCCGCGGGCCCAGGCGCCGCAGCCCCCCCGTCCTGACGGAGCCGGATCGTGCCGTGGCCGTGCGCCGCAGCCGCTGGCGCCGGGCCAGCCGCGGGCTCGGGCGCCACCGCGGGCTCAGGCGCCGCGGCCGGCGCAGGCTCCGCAGCCGGCGCAGGCTCCGCGCCACGGAGCTTGATCGTGCCATGGCCGTGCGCCGCGCCTGACGCCGCCGGGGCAGCCGCCGGCTCGGGAGCCGCCGCCGGCTCAGGCGCCGCCGCCGGCTCAGCCGTAGGCTCCGCGCCACGGAGCTTGATCGTGCCGTGCCCGTGCGCCCCATCCGGCGCCGCCGCGGGCTCGGGCTCCGCCGCTGCCTCAGGCTCCGCCGCGGGCTCGGGCTCGGCCGCCGCCGCAGGCTCCGCCGCTGCCGGCGCCGACCGTCCCGCGAGCTTGATCGTCCCGTGTCCGTACGCCCCGCCCGGCGCCGCCACGGGCTCGGGCTCGGGCTCCGCCGCCGCCTCGGGCTCGGGCTCCGCCGTCGCCTCGGGCTCGGGCTCCGCCGCCGCCTCGGGCTCCGCCGCCGCCTCGGCCTCCGCCGCCGCCTCGGGCTCGGGCTCCGCCGCCGCCTCAGGCTCGGGCTCCGGCGCCGCCACGGGCTCGGGCTCGGGCTCCGCCGCCGCCTCGGGCTCGGGCTCCGCCGCCGCCTCAGGCTCCGCCGCCGGCGCCTCCGAACGCCCGACGAGCCTGATCGTGCCGTGCCCGACCGGCCCGTCCGCTCCGGCCAGAGCCGGCTGACGAGATGCCACGTAGCGCGCGTACGCCGCAGCGGACTCCGCCGCCGCCAGAACGGCCGCGACCTCGCGGTCGTCCACCTCCGGATCGGTGACCGCGTACTTCGCATAGGTCGCAGCGGAGTCGGATGCCGCCGCCGCTGCCGCGACGCGCAGGTCGGTCGACAGGTCCGCGTCGGCTGCGACGTACCGCGCATACGCCGCCGCCGACTCAGCCGCCGCCGCGACAGCCGCCGCGGCCAGATCCTCGCCGTCGCCCGCGTCCGGTGCGCTCTCCTGCACCGTGGCACCAGTGCCGGCCACGTAGCGCTCGTACGCCCGCGCGGAGCTCTGCGCCGCCGCAGCCGCTGCCGCCGCGAGATCTTCTAGGACGTTGCCCGGGCCAGCACCCTCAGCCGGCTCGCTCGTCGGCGTCGCACCCTCCGCGACGGTCGTCCCCCCATCGCCCTCGGGGCCAGTGCCCTGGGCGCTGTCATCGCTGCTTCTCCCAAACCGCGACATGACTCTTGTCAACCTCCGATCGGAGCACGCGGATTCGCGCCCCAGAACAGCTGGGTGCCTAGCATCCCGATGAGATGCACGAGCACAATGTTCAGAACCATCGATTTAGCGGTCGCCGTCCCGACGCCGACCGGTCCCCCACTTGCGTGATAGCCGTAATAACAGCCCACGAGCACGATCGCCGTGGCCATCACCATCCCCTTGAGCAGGCTGTACAACAGGTCCGGCGGGTTCTGGAACATCCAGAAGATGAGGAAGAAGCCGCCGCTCGAGACCTCCCCTATCTGCTCTACCACCGCGATGTACGAGGCGAGGAAGCCCGCTCCGATCGCCGCGATGTACAGGAACGGCAGTACGAGCCAGGCTGCGAGCAGCCGGGTCGCACACAAGAACGTGATCGAGCTGATCCCCATGACCTCGAGCGCGTCGATCTCGTCGGAGATCCGCATCGAGCCGAGCTCGGCGACGATGCCGGTGCCCACCTTCGCGGCCATCATGTAGCCGAAGGCGTAGGGCACGAGCTCGCGCAGGTCACACCACGCGGCGAACACGCCCGCGTACGCGGGGTTGCCGACAGCGCGGTTGAAGTACGCCCCCTCGATGCCGCATTGCAGGCCGATGATGAACACGAGGCCCCAGATGACGAGCGTCGAGGAGACGATGAGGATGCCCGCCTGGCGCAGCCCCTCGCCGAAGAACTTCAGGACGCGCAGCCCGTAGACCTGGCCCATGATGCGGCCGCCGAACTTCGCGATGTCTCCGACGTTGGAGACCCAGTCGCGCGGGATGTCCATCCAGCCGGCGCTCATCGGATGTTCGTCAGCTCCGGATACGTCGCCAGCAGCGTTTGCGTGAACACGTAGTTGAACGCGAAGATGCCGAGGAACGCGATGACCACCGCCTGGTTGACGGCGCGCCCCACCCCCTCGGCCCCTCCGGACGCAGTCATCCCCTTGTAACAGCAGACGATCGCGATGATCGCTCCGAAGAGCGTCGTCTTCAGCGTCGAGGCCCACAGGTCAGTCACGGAGGCGTTCGTGAAGAACGTGGCGCGGAAGCCGCCAAGCGGCGCGCCGTTGACGACCGTCGCGAGGATCCCCGAAAAGACGCCGAAGAGCAGCGCGTAGACGTTGAACAGGCCGGTCACGAGCATGAGCGCGAGGAAGCGCGGCACGACGAGGTTCTTGACCGGATCGACGCCGAGCACCTGGAGCGCGTCGAGCTCCTCGCGGATCTTGCGCGCGCCGAGGTCAGCCGTGATCGCTGTACCGGCGACCCCGGCGAGCACGATCGCCGTCACGAACGGCGCGAACTCGCGGATCGAGGCCAGCACGAAGAAGCCGCCGAGCCGGTCGATGGCGCCGAAGAGGACGAGGAAGTTCGCCGCCTGCAATCCCGGAGCGCCGTAGCCGAACGCCACCGTCGAGACGAGCAGCGGAAACCAGCAGAGCTTCAGCGCGAACAAGAACTGGCTGACGAACTCGCCGCCGTAGGGATACGGGGGCCTGAGGGCAGACATGATCGTCTTGCCCGTCAGGATCATCATGTCCCCGACCTCTTCGAGCAGGCTCTTCGTCGGAAGAAACGCTCGATCGGCGACGTTGCGAACCACGCTGTCTGCTCTCCTCCTTGTTCCCCCGGCGCCCCCCGCGGGCGCCACCGGCGCAGCGTATGGCAACCCCGACCCCAACGCCAGCGCCGATGACCGCCAAACGCAGGGAATTCGCCCCGCGCTGTGCTACGTTGGCGCCGCTGTGGAGGGTGGCTTCGCTAACCTGCGCCCGCTCGTGGTGGTCGCCGCGGCGACGCTGCTCCTAGGGGGCTGCGGAGACGACGGCGACTCCGGCGACGACGCGAAGTACACCGTCGAGATCGTCCGCGCCGAGTTCCCCACGCTCCAGCGCCTCGCCGAGCAGTCGACGTTGCAGATCGCCGTGCGCAACATCGGCGACGACGCGATCCCCAACCTCGCCGTGACGCTGCACGGCCTGGGCGAGCGCGCCGCGGACAATCCGCGCGGATCGTTGTGGGTCATCGACGTCCCGCCGCGCGGCGCGGTCACGGCTTCGACCGACACGTGGACCGCCGGCCGCGTCGAGCCGGGAGCGACGGCCACGTTGCGCTGGGTCGTGACGCCGATCCAGCCCGGCAACCGCGTGCTGTCCTACGACGTCGACGGCGGCCTGAAGGGCGACGTCGGCGCCACGCTCGCCGACGGCGGGCAACCGCGCGGATCGATCTCGGTGCGCGTCACCGACAAGGCCCCCAAGGCGCGCGTCGATCCGCGCACCGGCGAGGTCATACGCGACTAAACCGCTTGACAGCGGGCATAGCGTTTGACGTCAAGGTTTCGTGCGGGATCGGCGGCAGGGGAGCGCTGAGACTCCGCGGAGCATCCCCTGGAACACGAAAGGGGGTCTTTCGTGGCGCGCAAGCGACCGAGAGCCTCCGACGACCAGCGACCCTCGTCTGTCTTTACGGCGACAGACTCAACGATGCTCGCATCCGCCTGGAGCGCTTTCAACTCCCCCGATAGCGCGCACAAACTTCGCCGAGCGGGTCTCCCAGCGGGCCTGTTCACGCTCAGTATGAGAGCGAGCAGTCCGAAGCGCGGCGAAGGACTCCCCGCGGGCGCCAGGGCGCGCCCCTCCTGCAGCCAGGGCGGCCGCGGGGCCGACTCACGCAGCAGCGATCCCTCTCCCTAAGGAGGCGGATAGGTGACGAGAACCAAACTCGCTCGGCCCCGTCCCAATACGGCCGGGGCCGAGCGGGGGCGGCCCGCGCCCAGCGTCGATCCGGTTGAGAGTAAATCCCCTCAAACGGGTAGTCCCTTAGTACGACGCCCGTATTGACGCGGGCGCGTGTGCGTCGCCCGATGCACGCGGCAGGACGACCGAAGGGAACGAGACACATGGCGTACGAATCCATTGAGGTGTACCTCAACGACCATCTCGCCGGCGCGACCGCCGGTGTCAATCTTGTCGAGCAGGCCGCTGACCGCCACCGCTCCGACGAGCTGGGCGAGTTCTTGGCCCCGCTGGCCTCCGAGATCAAGTCCGACTACGCGACGCTCGAGGGCCTCATCGATTCGATGGGCATCGACAAGAGCGCCTCGAAGACCGCGCTTGCCGAAGTAGGCTCCAAGCTCGCCGCGCCGAAGTTCAGCGCCGAGGGTGCCGGCAACGAGCACCTCGGCGACTTCGTGACGCTGGAGACGCTGTCGATCGGCATCGAGGGCAAGCGCTGCATGTGGGCCGCCCTCAAGACCGTCGCCGACGCGTACCCCGAGCTTCAGGAGCTCGGCCTCGACGACCTCGAGTCACGCGCGCAGGACCAGCGCAGCCGCGTCGAAGCCAAGCGCGTCGAGATCGCGCCGCAGGCACTGACGCACCAGGTCGAAGCGAACGCCTAGCAGGTGGTTTCGCGACGTCACGCTAACGCGGTAGTCGGGGCGCGATGATCCGATACGCCTTCAGTCCGAGGCCGAGCCGCTCCCGGTCCTCGGACTGCATCGGATCCAGCCCCGTCAGGTCGCGCACGCGCTCCAAGCGGTAGGCCACCGTATGGCGATGGGCGTGGATCGCTGACGCGGTGGCGCTCATGTGGCAGTTCGCGGCCAGGTACGCCTCGAGCGTGCCGACAAGATCGGTGCGGTACTGGTCGTCGTAGCGGACGACCGGCGCGACCGTGTCCTCATAGAACGACCGCACCTCCTCCGGGTGCGATGCGAGCACCCGGAACAGCAGCCGGTACGTGCCCTGGTTGATGTCCTCGGCAATCGGCTCGCCCGAGACCGTCAGGACGTCGAGCACGAGCTCGGCCTCCTGCACGGCGCGGCCGAGCTCGGACGGGTCGCCGTAGAAGGACGACAGCCCGACGGTGCCGTGGCGCTGAAGGCGCGCAGCCAGCCGCGCGGCTGCGGCGAGCGTCGCCTCGGCCGCATCCTCGCCCGCGATCGCGGGCAGCAGGGCGTACACGCGCCCGCCCGTTGCGCCGGCGGTGGCCTCCATGTGCTGGGCCAGCGCGCCGGGAATGTCCTCGGCGATCGTCGCCACGACGTGGCGCGGGCGCTCGGTGTGCAGCTCGGCGCAGAGCGCGATCGCACCGCGGCTGAGGTCGCACCCGAGCCGCGCGCCGCGGCGCACGAGCTCGTCGGGCGGCATGCCGGCCCCCGCACGCAGGTCCTCCAAGAACGATCCCCGCAGGTTTTGCTCGACCTCGTCGCGCGCCTCCTCGACGGCGACCTCGGTCAGCGAGGCCACCGCCGCGAGGTGCAGATACTCCGCCGCCTCACCGGGCGCCGCCGTGCCGCCGTCGAGCAGGAGCACCATGCCGACCGTGTCGTCACCCGACGCGATCGGCACCTCGGCGGCGAGGCCGCGCGGCGGGTTGGACGGCCGGTCCTGCATGCAATCGGCGACGTAGCGCCGCAACTCGGGCAGGCGCTCGGCCGCCGGCGAGCCCGGCGGGGCCATCACCGCCGCGCCCAGCCGCGGAACGATGATCGCCACCGGAGCCGCGACGGCCTCGGACGCCAGCTCGGCGACGCGCTCCAGACCATCGCCGGCGAGCACCGCGTCGACCATCCGCAGGTGCAGCCCCCTCAGCCGTTCTACGAGGGTGGCCGCTGGAGTCCGGGCGGCCACCCTCGCCGGCCTCCCGCTAGCCCGACGCGGCCGCAGCCGCGGCGTCGGGATGCGATTGCAGTGTCTCCTCGCCGGATTCGCCCGTGCGTATCCGGTAGGCCTCCTCGACCGGTAAGACGAACACCTTGCCGTCACCGACGGCGCCCGTCCTTCCGTGCTTGAGGACCGTGTCCACGATCGCGGGCACGTCCTTGGTCGCGACCACGCATTCGATCTTGACCTTGGGGCGCAGGTAGTTCGTCAGCTCCGCCCCGCGGTAGCGCTCGGTGATCCCCTTCTGGCGCCCGGATCCCTTGACCTCGCTGATCGACAGCGAGGGGAACCCGAGCGATAGGAGCTCCGTGCGAATCGGCTCGAACGCCTCGTGTCGGACGTATGCGATCACCATCTTCATGCCGGCATCTCCTTCGGCTTGGTCTCCATCGCGGTGACCGGTGCCGGCGGAACGGTGGCGGACGCGCCGCCGCCGTATCCGATGAGCTCAGCCGGCGGGATGAACTGCTCGGGGTAGCCGTACATCCCGTGCTCGGAGATGTCCAGCCCGGCGTCCTCTTCCTCTTCGGTGACGCGCAGGCCGTAGGTCTTCTTGATGGCGTAGAACGTCGCGTAGCTCATCGCGAACACGAACGTGAACGCCACGGTGAACCCGACGACCTGCGCGACCAGCTGGCTGACCGAGCCGGAGTAGAACAGCCCGCCCGCCGGATCGCCGAACGCGTTGTACTGCGCCAGCCGCGGCGAGGTGAAGAACCCACATGAGACCGTTCCCCAGATGCCGCAGATGCCGTGTGCGGTCAAGACGCCGACGGGGTCGTCGAGCTTCTTGTCGATCGCCAGGATGCAGACCGGCACGAGCAGACCGGCGATGATGCCGATCGGCAGCGCCGCCCACAGCTCGACGTAACCCGACGGGGCGGTGATCGCGACGAGGCCGCCGATCGCGCCGTTGCCGGCCATGCCGATGTCGAGCGTGTTCTGCTTGATGCGCGACATGACCAGCGCGCCCAGGACGCCACACGCGGCAGCCAGGTTCGTGATGATGATGATCTCGGGGAAGCGGCCGTCCTGGATGTTCAGCGCCGTACCGCCGTTGAACCCGAACCAGCCGAGCCACAGGATCAGCACCGCAAGGCCGAACAGCGGCATGTTGTGCCCCGGGATCGCCCGCGGCTTGCCGTCCGCGCCGTACTTGCCCTTCCTCGGTCCAAGCAGCAGCAGCGCCGCCAAGGCGCCGGTCGCGCCGATGAGGTGGACCGCCGTCGAGCCGGCGAAGTCCTGCATGCCGACGATGCCGGTTCCGAGCCAGTCGCCGGCCTGGAGGAAGCCGCCGCCGAAGACCCAGTGCGCGCCGATCGGGTAGATCAGCCCGGCGAAGATCGTCGCGTAGATCACGTAGACGCCGAACTTGATGCGCTCGAGCGTCGAGCCCCACACGATGGCGAGTGAGACTGCGCAGAACACGAACTGGAAGAAGAACTTCGCCTCGACCGTCACGTTGGAGAACGCCATGACGGGGAATGCGTCGGCTGGATCGCCGAAGTCGCGCAGCATGAACCCGCTGCCGCCGATGAGGCCGCCCAGACCCGCAGGTTCCTTGCCGAACGCGAGCGCGAAGCCGACGAAGTACCAGACGATTGCCGCGATCGAGAAGTTCGTGAGGATCTTCGCGACGATCGTGCCGGCGTTCTTCTGACGCGAGAATCCGATCTCGAGAAAAGCAAAGCCCGCCTGCATGAACATCACGACCATGGCGGCGACGATCACCCACAGCGAGTTGAAGCCGACGGAATCCTGCAGAACGCCGTTGCCTGCGGCCTCCAGTGTGTCGGCGGACGCGATGCCTGGCACCACGAGCGCTACGAGCAACCCGGCCCCTACAGCGGGTAGCACCTTCAGAGCCAGCGTACGTCTCATGCATCCTCCTCGATCGAAACCATCGTCGGCTGCCATGCTCGACATCTGGCTCGCACGCGTCTTTGTCCCACTGTCGAAAGATCGGACCGAGGCGTTCGCCATAGATGATTGACAGCGCGCGGCGCGACTCCTAGGTTGCGACGATCGAGCGCCCGCGACGACGCTCGTCCAATCGCAACGCCACTCACGCGTGGACAACCGCGACGGCAGTTACCTGTCCGGCTGGACAAGGCTGGCTCACCCGGACGGGGCTACAGTCATCGCGTTTACCAGCTAGGAGGACCATGCCCAGAAGTCGCCAGGAGAATGTGACCGCCGCCCAGTGGAGTTCCAACGGCGGGGCACTCGGCTCCCCAGATCTGACCGTCGCAGGCAACGAAGTCTTCGGCGCGAACGTCTTCACTACCGCCGTGCAGCGCCAGCGGCTGCCAAAGCACGTCTTCAAGGCGCTGCAGTCGGCGCTCGCGACGGGCCAGGCACTCGATACCTCGCTGGCCGACTCCGTCGCGCAGGCGATGAAGGGCTGGGCGCTGGAACGCGGTGCCACGCATTACACGCACTGGTTTCAGCCGCTGACCGGCATGACCGCCGAGAAGCACGACTCGTTCTACGCCCCGACCGGTGACGGCTCGGCCATCGCCGAGTTCTCCGGCAAGGAGCTCATCCAGGGCGAGCCGGACGCGTCGTCGTTTCCCACCGGTGGCATCCGCGCGACGTTCGAGGCCCGCGGCTACACCGCGTGGGACCCGACCTCGCCGGCGTTCATCCTCGAGAACCCCAACGGCGCGCTGCTGTGCATCCCGACCGCGTTCGTGTCCTGGACCGGCGAGGCGCTCGACTCGAAGATCCCGCTCCTGCGCTCGATGGACGCACTGTCGGGCGCGGCGATCCGCGCCCTGCGCCTGCTCGGCGACGAAGACTCCACGCGCGTGTTCACGACGGTCGGACCCGAGCAGGAGTACTTCCTCATCGACGAGCAGTACTACTACGAGCGCCCGGACCTCGTGACGACCGGCCGGACGCTGTTCGGCGCCAAGCCGCCCAAGGGCCACGAGCTCGACGAGCACTACTTCGGCTCGATTCCCGAACGGATTCTCGCCTGCATGATGGAGACCGAGCGCGAGCTGGCGAAGCTGGGCGTGCCGGTCAAGACGCGCCACAACGAGGTGGCGCCGAACCAGTACGAGCTGGCCCCGCTGTATGAGAACTCCAACGTCAGCTGCGACCACCAGCAGCTCACGATGCAGCTGCTGCAGAACATTGCGCGCCGCTACGGGCTCGTGTGCCTGCTGCACGAGAAGCCGTTCGCGGGCGTCAACGGGTCGGGTAAGCACAACAACTGGTCGATGGGCACCGACGGTGGCGACAACCTGCTCGAACCGGGCGACACGCCGAACGAGAACCTCAGCTTCCTGTTCTTCTGCGCGGCCGTGATCAAGGCCGTCGACCGCCATCAGGCGCTGCTGCGCGCGTCCGTCGCGAACGTCGGGCAGGACCACCGGCTCGGAGCCAACGAGGCGCCGCCGGCGATCATCTCGATCTTCCTCGGCGGTGAGCTCGAGAAGGTCTTCGACGCGATCGCCGCCGGCGAGGCCGCGGTGTCATCCGACAACGGCTTCCTCGGCCTTGGCACGCCCGTTCTGCCGCCGCTGCCGATGCACGGCGGGGACCGCAACCGCACGTCGCCGTTCGCGTTCACCGGCAACAAGTTCGAGTTCCGGATGCTCGGCTCGAGCTCGTCGCTGGGCATGCCGAACACCGTGCTCAACACGATCGCCGCCGAGGCGATCGACGAGCTCGCCGACGCGCTGGAGAGCAAGCTCTCGGGTGGGGGCTCGCTCGAAGAGGGCGTGATCGCGGTTGTCAAGGACGCCTACAACGACCACAGCCGCATCATCTTCAGCGGCGACAACTACACCGAGGAGTGGCACGACGAGGCGGCGTCGCGTGGCCTGGAGAACCTGCCCTCGACCCCGGACGCCCTGCCGTGGCTCGTCAACGAGCAGACGGTCGCCGTCATGGGCCACTACAACGTGCTCTCCGAGCGCGAGCTCGAGGCGCGCTACGAGGTCATGGTCGAGCAGTACTTCGTCAAGCTCAACATCGAGTCCGAGACGGCCTCGTCGATCGCGCGGACGATGCTGCTGGCGGCCGCGGTGCGCCACCTCAACGAGCTCCTGGCCAGCGAGCGCAAGGGGCTGATCGACGAGTTCGCGCCGCTCGTCGGCGACTTCCACCACGCGATCGTCGCGCTCGAGAAGGCCAACGGCGATCCCGGCCTGGAGGGCATGGAGCTCGCCCACTACATGCGCGACACGGTCATCCCGGCGATGACCAAGGTCCGCGATCTCGCCGACCAGCTCGAGAAGCTCGTGGCCGACAACCTGTGGCCGCTGCCGAAGTACCAGGAGATCCTGTTCATCAAGTAGTGCCTCGGCTCCACCCTGCCGTTCACGAAAGTCCTGCTGACGCAGGGCTTTCGTCGTTGTGGGGAGGGCCGGGATACTGCACGCATGGTCGCGACGTGCTTCTCTGCCTCGCGGCCGGCGTGTTCTTCGGAGTCGTTGCCGGCCCGGCGATGGGCCTCAGCCGCCCGCTCGTAGCCGCGTGACCGCGCGCCCCACGTACGGACCCAGCGTGCGCGAGAACGTGCGGGTGATGTGGCCGATGTCCTTGATCACGAGCGCGCCGCCGACGACCGGGAAGCACTTGCGCCGCGAACACATCAACGGCGTGAGGTCGATGACCTTCACGCGCCGCGAGCCGGACTGCTCGGCGGCGACCGTCTGGTAGTCGGTGCGCAGCGCGAGGCCGCGGCGCCGGGCGCAGCGGACGCCGGGGTTGTGGTGGCGCTTGAGGGCGCGCTTGATGCAGGGCGTCTGGCGCCGGCTGTTGTGCGGCACGTCGCGGATGACGAAGACCTCGTCGACCGACGGCGGCAGCGCCGCCCACGCCCGGATGAAGCCATCGACCTTCGTCGCGCGGCGCGATCGCCCCGCGGACGCCTTGACGCCGGAACCGGAGTTCGCCGAGACGAACACGGTGCGGACCTCCGGGTGGGCGCCGAGGTAGCGCACGACGCTGCGCGCCCACCCGGCGCACATGCCGGGGCCCGCCGACCGGGCGAACGTGAAGGGGCAGTTGGGACGCGCGATCGACAGCACGCGCCACCCGCGGCGGCCGGCGACCACCGAGAGCGCAGGACGCCAGTGGATCGCGTGGCTGTCGCCGATCAGCGCGACCCGCCTGCCGGCCTTCCGGGCAGATCGGCCAAAGGCGCAGACTCCCGGATCGAAGCGGATCTGCGCGCACGGCGGATTGTCCTGCAGGAGGGCCTGCTCAGGCGTCGGGATCGCCATGAAGCTCAGGGCCCGGTTCGTGCACGGATGCACGCGGTCGCGCGACGCGGCGCCGAAGCACCGAGGCGACGCGTCGGCGGTGTCCGCAAACGGCGTGCCGGGCCAGATGCTCAGCCCGGCAGCGACAAGCGCTGCGGCCAGCCTGGTCGGCGCGGTCTGCACGACCGCACCCTATAACGGTGTGCCACGGCGGAGCGCGTTGAACGTTCCTTGCCGCGCTTGAACACTGTTCAAGCGAATCTCACGCCCACCGGGCATGGTTGTGCAGATCACGGCGCAGCGGGCGACTGCGTGAGCATCCTCGCCCCGGTGCGCGTCACCGGGTTCCCTCACCGGGTCGCCGACCACGCCGCCAGCGGAGCGTTGCGCGACCTGCTCGAGCACCATCGCTTCTCCTACACGCCCGAGCCGCTCTCCGAGGGCGCGGTCTTCGGGCTCTCGGGCGCGCTGGACCTGCACGTCCGTATCGCCGTGGGAGGCGTGCCGACGATCGACGTCGACGGCCGCGCGCCGTCGCTCGAACCCGAGTTGTGCGCCCATCTCGGCCTGCGCGGCAACCTGTGCCGCACCGACGATGCGGACACCGGCTGGCGCCTGCTGCGCTCAGAGCTCGACGTCGGGCATCCGACGGTCGTGCGCGCAGACCTCAACGAGCTCGACTATCGCGCGCGCTCACGGCACGACACGCGCCATGCGATCGTCGTCACCGGCTACGACATGGCGACCGAGGTCGCATGGGTCGCCGACGGCGGGTACCCCGAGCCGCAGCGCTGCTCGCTCGCCGCCCTGGCGCGAGCGCGCGCGTCTGGCTGGGGCTCTGAGCCCGTGCGCCACGCGATGCTGCGGCTGCGTGCGGCGCCGGGGCCCGCCGATCCGTCCCGCGCCGTCAGCGCGGCGCTCCGGCGCGCGGTGCACCACATGCACGGCGGCGACGGCCCGCGCTACCCCAACGTCCACACAGGGCTGGAGGGAACGGATGCCCTCACCGCCTTCTGGCCGCAGCTGCCCGACGCCGCGGGCGCACGGCTCGGCGAGACGCTGGCCGCGTTCTCCTTCCGGATCCGCGAGGCCGGCACCGGCGGCGCGCTGTACCGCTCGCTGCAGGCGCGCTTCCTGCACGACGCCGCATCGCTGCTGCACTCGGCGCAGCTCAGCCGGGCGGCGCTCATCTGCGATGACCTCGCCGACGCGTGGCGCACGCTCGCCGCCGCGACCGATGGACCGGACGCGGGGCTCGCCCATCTCACCGCCGCGCCCTGGGTCAAGCGCGTTCGGGCGCTCGAGCACCGCCACGTCGAGGCGCTCGAGCAGCACCTGGCCGCACACTGAGCGAGTGCCGCGCTGACGGTGCGCGCGCTCGGTGCGCAACACTGCGCCGGTGATCGAGCCCCTGCGCAGCGTTGTCGCGACGCGGTACGTCACCGCCTTGCGCGAGGGCGGGTCGCTGCCGGGTCTCGTCGAAGCCGACGACGACGGGATGTACGTCACGAAGTTCCGCGGCGCCGGCCAGGGCGAGGCGGCGCTCGTGGCCGAGGTCGTGGCGGGTGAGCTCGCGCGGGCGCTCGGGCTGCCGGTGCCTGAGCTGGTGGTCGTCGACATCGCCCCGGAGCTCGCTCCCGCCGAGCCCGACGCCGAGATCTCAGACCTGCTGAGCTCGAGTCCGGGGCCGAACCTCGGGATGGACTTCCTCCCCGGTGCGCTCCCGTTCACCCTGCCGGCGGATCCGCGGGTCGCGCCCGAATTCGCCGCCGACGTGGTGTGGTTGGACACGCTCGTGACGAACGTCGACCGGACCCACCGCAACCCCAACCTGCTCGTCTGGGGCGACCGCACGTGGCTCATCGATCACGGCGCCGCGTTCTTTCGCCAGCACGGCACGGGCCGCCTCGCCAGCACCGTCGACCAGCCCGTGCCGATGCTCTCCGAGCACGTGCTCCTCGATCTCGCGGGCCCGATCGGGGAGGCCGACGAGCGGCTCGCGCAGAAGGCGACCGCCGCGGTCGGTGGCGCCGTCGCGGTCGTGCCGGATGCCTGGCTCGGCGTCAATCCCGCCACGCGCCGCGGCGACATCGCGCACTTCCTCGTCCAGCGGCTCGCGGCACCGCGCCGGTTCGTGCAGGAGGCCGAAGATGCCCGCCGGTGAGCGCAAGCCGTTCGCCTACGCGCTGCTGCGGGTCGTGCCGCACGCGGAGCGCGGAGAGCGCCTGAACGTCGGCGTCGTCCTCTACTGCCGCCAACACGCCTTTCTGGACCTGCGTTCGCACGTCGACGGCGAACGGCTCGCAGCGCTCGCGCCCGATCTCGATCCCTCGCCGCTGCGGTCGCGCCTCGATGCGCTGCAGGACGCGGTGCGCGGCAACCCGGCGGCCGGCGCGCTGGGGGCGCTGCCGCAGTCCGAGCGCTTCGGCTGGCTCGTCGCTCCGTCCTCCACGATCATCCAGCCATCGGACGTCCACACCGGCATGACCACCGATCCCGTGTCGACGCTCGAGCACCTGTTCGACACCCTGGTGCGGACGTAACGTACGCTGAATCTCTAAGACTGGCCGATAACCGTCAATAGAAAGTCACAGAGACGGGGAGAAGCGCGCGCCCCTGGGAATACCATGGGAAGCCCGATGCGCGACTACCGATCTGCTATCCGCACCCATGTCCTCGTCTACGAGGGCGGGATGGGTGCCACGCTGGAGCAGTTCGATCTGTCCCTCGAGGACGACTACAAGCTCCCGGGCCGCGCGCATGAGGCGCTCGTCCTCAACCGCCCGGACGTCATCCAGCATGTCCACGAGTCGTTCCTGGAAGCGGGCGCGGACGCGTTGCAGACGGGCACGTTCCAGGCCAGCCGGCTGAAGCTCGACGAGTGGGGCCTCGGCGAGCATACGGTCGAGATCAACCGCCGCGGCGCCGAGATCGCGCGCCTCGTGGCCGGCGAGAAGCGCTTCGTCGCGGGCTCGGTCGGCCCGACCGGCTTCCTGCCCGCCTCGGATGACCCCACGCTCGGCAACATCACCTTCCGCACCCTCGTCGAGACCTTCAGCGAGCAGTGCGTCGGCCTCATCGACGGCGGCGTCGATGTCATCCTGATCGAGACCGCGCAGGACATCCTCGAGGTCAAGGCCGCGGTCTTCGGCGCCCGCCAGGCGATGAAGCACACCGGTCGCGACGTACCGATCCAGACGCACGTGTCACTGCTGCCCAACGGCGGCAAGATGCTGCTCGGCACCGACATCTCGGCGGTGCTGGCGACACTCGAGGCGCTCAGCGTCGACGCGATCGGCCTGAACTGCTCGACGGGCCCCGATGACATGCGCGACGCGATCCGCTTCCTCGGCGAGTTCGCGCCCATGCCGGTGGCGTGCGTTCCGAACGCCGGCATTCCGATCCAGGGTCCCGACGGCGAGACGATCTTCCCCGAGGGTCCCGAGCAGCTCGCCAAGACGCTTATCGAGTTCGTCGACCGTTACGACGTGAACATCGTCGGCGGCTGCTGTGGCACGACGCCGGAGCACATCGCCGCGCTCGCCGACGGCTTGAAGGGCCGCCGGGCCAAGCCGCGCCCGGCCCCGCGCGAGGTGCACATCAGCTCGATGATCTCCGCGACACCGCTCGTCCAGGAGCCGCGTCCGACGATGGTCGGCGAGCGCGTCAACTCGCAGGGCTCGCGCAAGGCGAAGGAGATGCTGCTCGCCGACGACTACGACGGGCTGTCTCAGATCGCCGAGGACCAGGTCGACGGCGGCGCGCACGTGCTCGACCTGTGCGTCGCGCTGACCGAGCGCGAGGACGAGGACGAGCAGATGCGCCGCGTCGCCGAGCGCGTCTCGCTGGCGCAGCCCGCCCCGATCCAGGTCGACTCCACCGAGCCGCACGTCATCGAGGCGGCGCTCGAGCAGATCCCCGGCCGCGCGATCGTCAACTCGATCAACCTCGAAGCCGGCCGCGACAAGCTCGACCGCGTCGTGCCGATCGCGCTCGCCCACGGCGCGTGCCTCATCGCGCTGACGATCGACGAGGTCGGCATGGCGAAGACCGCCGAGCGCAAGCTCGAGATCGCACGGCGCCTGAAGGAGCTGTGTTGCGACGAGCACGGCCTGGACCCCGAGGCGCTGATCTTCGACTGCCTGACGTTCACGCTGACGACCGGCGACGAGGAGTGGCGCCCCTCGGCCGTCGAGACGATCGAGGGGATACGGCTGATCAAGGAGCACATCCCGATGGTCAAGACGTCGCTGGGCGTCTCGAACGTCTCCTTCGGCGTCGGGCCGCGCGCACGCGCGGTCCTCAACTCGGTCTTCCTGCACCACTGCGTCGAGGCCGGCCTGGACCTCGCGATGGTCAACCCGAACCACATCACGCCGTACTCCGAGATCAGCGAGCAGGAGCGCAAGCTCGCCGACGACCTCGTCTTCAACCGCAGCGAGGACGCGCTGGAGATCTTCATCGGGCACTTCGAGTCGCAGTCTGAGGAGGCCGAGGACGAGAAGGCCGACCCGACCGCGGGCATGGAGCCCGAGGACGCGCTGCACTTCCACATCCTGCGCCGCAAGAAGGAGGGCGTCGAGGACTGGATCGTCCGCAGCGTCGAGAAGATCGGCGCGGTGCCGACGCTCAACGACGTGCTGTTGCCGGCGATGAAGGAGGTCGGCGACAAGTTCGGCGCCGGCGAGCTGATCCTGCCGTTCGTCCTGCAGTCGGCGACGGTCATGAAGCGCGCGGTCGCCAAGCTCGAGGAGTACCTCGACAAGGTCGAGGGCTACACGAAGGGCACCGTCGTGATCGCGACGGTCTTCGGCGACGTGCACGACATCGGCAAGTCGCTCGTCAACACGATCCTCACGAACAACGGCTACACCGTTGTGGATCTCGGCAAGCAGGTGCCGATCTCGAACATCCTCGAGGCCGCCCAGGAGCACGACGCGACCGCGATCGGGCTCAGCGCGCTGCTCGTCTCGACATCCAAGCAGATGCCGCTGTGCATCGAGGAGCTGCACTCCAAGGGCCTGGAGTACCCCGTCCTCATCGGTGGCGCGGCGATCAACCGCGACTTCGGCCTGCGCGTCCTGTACCCGCACGGCCGCGACGACGACGACATCTATGAGCCCGGCGTCTTCTACTGCAAGGACGCCTTCGAGGGGCTCAACAAGATGGACCAGCTGATCGAGGAGGACGGGCGCGCCGCGCTCTTGGAGAAGACGCGAGCGGCCGCCAAGCACTTCCGCGAGCACGGCAAGGACCCGCCGCCGCTGATCACCGACGACGACTCGGTGCGCTCGGCCGCTCGCACGGACCTGCCGGTCCCGACGCCGCCGTTCTGGGGTGCGCGCGAGATCGAGGTCCCGCTCGACGCCATCTATCCGCACCTCGACACGCACGTCCTGTTCAAGCTGCACTGGGGCGGGCGCGGCGTGAAGGGCGAGGCGTGGCGCAAGCTCGTCTCCGAGGATTTCCAGCCGCGCCTGGAGCGCATGTGGCGCGAGCAGGATTACCTGCACCCGCGCGCGCGCCTGGGCTACTTCCCCTGCTACAGCGAGGGCAACGAGGTCGTCGTGCTCGACCCCGACGATCGCGAGACGGTGCTCGAGCGGCTCGTGTTCCCGCGCCAGCCCGCCCATCACCGCATCTGCCTGGCCGACTTCTTCCGCCCATCCGACAGCGGCGAGCTCGACGTCGTCGCGCTCCAGGCCGTGACCGTCGGGCCCAAGGTCACCGAGGTCATCTCGCGCCTCGAGCAGGAGGGCGAGTTCGCCGAGCAGCTCTTCACCCACGGCGTCGGCGTGCAGGCGGCCGAGGGCACCGCCGAATGGCTGCACTCCCGGGTGCGCGAGGACTTCGGGATCGGGCCCGGCGACGGGCGGCGCTACTCGTGGGGCTATCCAGCGTGCCCCGAGCAGTCCGAGCACGAGAAGATCTACCGGTTGCTCGACGCGCCGTCGATCGGACTGACGCTGACCGGCGGCTTCGCCGTCGAGCCCGAGCAGTCCACGCTGGCGATCATCTGCCACCACCCGCAGGCGGTCTACTTCGGCATGAAGTCGGGCTTCCTGCCCAAGGACAAGGCGCCCGACGACATCATCGCCGGCTCGGACCGCGACGCGACGATGCGCAAGGGAGACGACGATCCCGAAGAGGGCCCGCCGGCCGACGAGCCGGCGCTCGCCACCGAAGCCCGCGCGTAGCGCGTCCTGCAGCAACGCAGGCGGGGAACCCGCCGCAAGAGCCTGCGATTCCTGAAATCGCGATACCGCCGGTAGCCTCCCCGGGGCATGTCCCACGCCAGCGCGATCCCGCTGACCGGAGGATGCGGATGCGGACGGGTCCGCTTCGAGATCACGGCGCCGCTCGTGGCGGCGGCCTACTGCCACTGCACGCGCTGCCAGCACCGGACGGGAGCGGCGGCGGCCGCGTCGGCGCGCGTGGTGGCGGGCTCGCTGACGGTGACCGCCGGTGAGCAGGAGCTGCGCACCTGGGCGCCGGGCGACGGCTTCGAGAAGGTGTTCTGCGGCGAGTGCGGCTCAGCGCTCTTCGGCCGCGACCCGTCCACGGGCGAGATCGCCATCGTCCGGCTCGGGGCGATCGACGGCGACCCCGGCATCCGCCCGTCGGCCCGTCAGTTCGTCGCCTACGCGGCCCCGTGGGAAACGATTGCCGATGACGGCCTGCCGCGCTTTGACGAGCGCATGCCCGCGGCGTGAGGCCGTTCTGGCATGCGAGTGCCGCTGACGTCCATCCCCAACCTGCGCAAGTACGCGTGGCGCGCGGTACGGCTCCAGGGCCGCTACTTCCCCGCGACCCTGAACAACCCGAACAGGCCGTAGCCGATCGTGAGCAGCCCCACGATGATCAGCAGCGGCGGGAAGTACGTGACCGGCGGCCACGTGTTCGCGAGCTTGTCGAAGTGCTCGCGCTGCTCGTCGAACACGGGGATGACGTCCTCGCGGAAGTAGTCGTCGAGCTGGGTCATCGTCCGCACGCGATCGCCGTTGAAGCGCTCGAGCTCGCCGAGCTTGGGGACGTTGTTCCAGCCGATGGTCACGGCGGACACGTTCTCGAGCGCCTGCGCGAGCCCGGGCGTCTTTTTGCGCAGGGTGAGCAGCAGGCGGTTGCCGCTGTACTTCATCGTCTTGGCCAGGAACGCGAGCAGGTGCGGCACCTCCTCGCCGACGGCCGACAGCGGGATCGCCTCGAGCACGGCCGTGGTCCGGGGCGCGCGGGCGCGCAGGCGCGCGAGCACGCGTCCCTCCGACAGCCCGGTGCGCTCGGAGATGAAGCGCAGCAGCCGCGGGACCTCCGCGGTCGCGCCTCCGCGGACGGTCGCGATCGGGTCGCCGAACTGGACCGCTTCGTGGACGAGGGCGATGCCCTCCCGTGCGCCGGCCACCCGCTGCTCGGTGAACGCGGGCTCGAAGGCGTCCAGCGTCCTGTCGGCCGCGCTCAGGCGCGGGAAGTACGACAGGACCAGGACGAGCAGCACGATCACCGCGCCGACGACGGCGACGATGCGCCAGTCGCGCTTGCGCGGGTTGGCGCCACCGGCGGCGGCCTTCGCGCGCGTCAGGCCGAGCGCGATCACGGCGAGGCCGACGACGAGCAGCAGCCACGGGATGTAGCCGATCCCGCCCCTGCTCTGCACCTCGCGGAAATTCGCGTCCTGGTCCTCGACGACGCCGACGAGGTCGTCGCGGAAGTAGTCGCGCAGCGCCGGCACCGTCGTGACCGGCTTGCCGTCGAAGCGCTCGAACGGCTGCGGGATCTCGTTCCAGCCGTTGCCGACGGGGACGATCGCGGCCAGCGCCTGCGAGAGCTTGGGGAAGTTCTCCTCGAGCGCGACCTCCACCTCGTTCTCGGTCATGCTCAGCGTCTCGGCGAGGAAGGCCTCGAGGCGCACGAGCTCGCGCGTGATCGACTCCAGCGGCAGCGCGCGCAGCAGCGCCTCGGTATGCGGCGCCTCCCGGCGCAGCGCGGCCCGCACCTGGCCATTGGAGAGCCCGGACTCCTTCGCGACGAGCCTGATCAGCGCCGGCCCCTCCTCCGCGCCGCCGCCGCGAGCGGTGACGAGCGGATCGGCGGTGTCGACGTACTTCGAGATGAAGTCGACGCCGTTCCGCGCGCCGACGACCTGCGACTGCGTCATCGCGGGGCTCGCCGCGTCGATGACGTCCTGCCCGCCGCCGAGGCGCGGGATGAGCTGTAGCGCGAAGACGACGAGGACGACCACGGCGCCGATCGCCGCCACACCGACCCACGCCTTCGACGCGGCGTTCGACAGGAGTCCCTTCATTGCTGGCGTTCCCCTCGCAAGGACGACGGCGGCGATGACCCGCGCCCGCCGCCTGTTTGACGGCCGCGACCATACACCGGCCCGGTCGGCGGCGTCATGCGCGCACGGCGGCCGCGATGAGCTCGAGCTTCTGCTCGCGCGTCAGGCGTTTGATACGCGCCTCCTCCCGGAGCGCGGCCCCGCGATCGCTCATCGGCTGCTCGAGGACGAGCTCGACCGGCAACCGGCTGGAGGTGTAGCGGCTGCCCCGCCCGCTGCGGTGCGCGGCCAGGCGGCGTTGCACATCGGTCGTCCAGCCGCAGTACAGCGATCCGTCGCGGCAGCGCAGGAGGTAGACGAAGGCGTCGTCGGGCACGGGGTGAGGTTCGACGGCGGTGGCGGCGATCATGCGCGCGCTGTGCGCCTCATGCTGCAGATCCTCGTCTGTCTTGTCGCACGCGCGTAAAGATCGATAACAGATGCGGGTCAAGCGGCGCGGTGATCCAGCGGGTGTGGTTCAAAACGACGACATAGTGGACGTTCTGAACCACCCCCTCGTGAGAGCGGCGTTCGGAGACGCTCGCCGAACTGCCGCGCGATTCCGCACCCACTCCGTTATCGATGCTGTTGGACCCGCCGCGCGGCTGGTTCAAGCCGTCTCGCCCGCGGTGGCGTACTCGCCGCGCGCGGGCGCGAGCTCCACCGGCGAGCTGTGCATCGCGCGCAGCCGCACCTCCCGCCACGACAGCCCCTCCTTCACCAGAGCCGGGGCGCCCATCATCACGGCGGTCGCGATCTCCACGGCCTGCAGGATGATCCCGTAGGCGAGCGCGTCGGCGTAGCCGACGCCGTAGGCGGCGAGCACGGCCACGCAGGCGGCCTGGAACACGCCGAGGTTCGACGGCGTCGCGGGAAGCACCGCCGTGATGTTCACCGCGAACAGGACCGCCGCGGCGGCGCCGATGCCCGCCTTGTGGTCGAGGCCGAGCGCGACGAGCAGGACGTAGCAGGAGATCCACTGCACGACCCAGGCCGAGAGCTGCGCCGCCGCCGCCCAGCCGCCGAGCCGCGGATTGCCAAAGACGCGCAGGCCCCTGCGGACCTGCACGAGCGCCGACCGTGCCTGCGCGACGAAGCGGGCGATCCGCTGCGAACGCCCGTCGGCGCGCAGCAGCGCGGGCGCGAGGAGTACCGAGGCGAGGATCGCCACGGGCGCGATGGCGGCGAAGAGCAGGGCCGTGTGGTGCGTGAACATGTCGACGGTCGAGAACATCACGACCCCGAGCACGGCCAGCGCGAAGAGGTTGAGCATCGTCTGGGAGACGATCGTGCCGAGCACGATCGGCAGGTGGTGGCGCGCGCGGCCGATGCGCCGGGCGACGACGAAGGCGCGTGACGGCTCGCCGAGCCGCGCCGGCAGCGTCGCCGACATGAGCACACCGATGAAGGTGCCTTGGAGCGCGTCGATCCGCCGCACCCGCGCCGACGGGAGCGCCGCGCGCAGGATCGCGTGCCACGCGAGGCCGCGCAACACCATCGAGAAGCACATCAGCCCGAGCGCGAGCAGCACCCACGTCGGCGTGGCAGCCAGCAGCGAGTCACCGATCCGGTCCGGCCCGATCCGCCGGACCGCGACGAAGGCAAGCGCGACGATGGCCAGCCCGAGCGCCAGGAAGGCGGCGCGCCGGGCGAGCTTGAGCTCGGGCCGCACCGACCCGGCGAGCGGAACCGGCTCGAGCGTCGGCAGGCGCCTGGCCGGGACCCGCTCACCGTCGGCCGGGGTGAAGCCGACGCGGGTGCAGATCGACGCGCGCGCGTCCGCCGACCGGTGCGTCGCGATCGCGTCGTCGTAGGACTCGAGCACGGCGCTGGCCACGCGCGGCCAGGCGTAGCGCTGGGCGGATTGCGTCGCCGCGTCGGACAGCCGCGCCATCTGAGGCCGGTCCAGCGCCAGGTCGCGCAGCCGCTCGGCGAGCGCGGTGGGATCGGCGCGCGGTACGAGCAGCCCATCGACGCCGTCGGTGACCACGTCGCGGTAGCCGGCGATGTCCGAGGCGACCACCGGGGTGCCCGCCGCGAACGCCTCGGTGAGCACCATGCCGAAGCTCTCGCCGCCGAGCGACGGCGCGCAGAGGACGTCTGACCGCTCGAGCACGGCGCGCTTGTCGTCGTCGCTGCATTTGCCGAGCGCGACGACGCCGCGCGTGTCGAGCATCAGCGGCGACAGCTCCTCCGGGGTCACCCCGACGACCTGTAGCTCGACGGGCGCGTGCTCGCGCAGCGCCTCGAAGGCGCGCAACAGCACCGGCAGCCCCTTGCGCTCGACGGCCTGGCCGATGAACGCGATCCGCAGTGGGTCCCCCGCGGCGTGCTGCACCGGCGACGGCGCCTGCGCGGGGACATCCACCCCGTTGGGGATGATCCGGTAGGTGCCGCCGTAGAAGCGCCGGCCGGTCCACGCGGCGGCCTCTGACACGGCGATCCGCACGTGCAGGCGGTTGAGCCGGCGGCGCGCACCCATGAGGTTCGCGACGTTGTTGGAGAAGACGTTCTCCGAGTAGCAGTGGAACGTGGCGACGAGCGGCCCGTCGACGGTCATCAGGGAGTCCCAGCCGGGGATCGGCGCCACCGGCTCGTGCAGGTGGACCACGTCGTAGCCGCGCTCGAGCTCGCGCCGCAGCGCGACGACGGTCCAGACCCCGTAGGCGACGTTCGAGACCGCCCCGTTGGACGGGAAGCCGAGCGTGCGGCCGAGCGGGATGAGGTACTCCGGCAGCGGGCGCTGCGACGGCCTCGCGCCGCGGTGCAGGCGGACAGCGAGTCGGTCGTCGGGATCAACCGGAGACAGCACGCGTACGTCGTGGCCCGCGGCCAGATACTGCTCCGCGAGCGCCTCGATGTGCCGCGTTACTCCCCCTGGATATGTCCACGAGTACGGGGACACCAGCGCGATGCGCATCGCTCGCATACTAGTGCCCCTACCCGGCGGGCTGGCAAATTCGGCAGCGGCGCTCTCACGAGTGGCGCGCGAGCGCCGGGTCCCCCCGGATGTAGCTCGTCGCGCACGCCAGCACGAAGACGCCGAACGCGAGCAGGATCGGGCCGGAGTCATTCGTCAGCGCGCCGATGACCGACGCCGTCAGACCGCCCGCCAGCGCAGCCGTCCACGAGGGCGAGCCGCGCAGCGGCGCGTAGATCCGCTCGCGGTAGCGTACGCCGTAGGCCGCGGCGAGCAGGGCGATGACCGTCAGCAGCGGCATCGCCCCCGTCGTCAGCACGTTGAACGCCAGCGTGTAGCGGCGCTCGACAACGTCGCGCAGCGAGGCGGCGCTGTCGGCCTGCAGCACGGTGCGGGTGAAGTGCCCGTTGCCGCCCGTCACGAGGTCGAGCGCCGCCAGGGCGAACAGCCCGACGACCGGAACGAGCGCGGCGAGGACCAGCGTGCGGCGTGACGGCTTGCCCGGCAGCATGAGCACGGTCGCAGCGGCGAGGCCGGCGCCGACGGTGATGACGCCGCCGACATCGGCGCCGAGCTGGCCCGCGCCGACGAAGACGCAGAACACGAGCCCCACCCCCGCGAACACCGCCGCGCTGCGGCGCGATCGCGCGCGATCGAACAGCAGGGCCCCGAGAGCGAGCAGCAGCAGCACCGTGAGCGTTGCCTCGAGCTCGTTGCCCAGGCCATAGAAGCGCGAGCCCGAGCGCGGGTTTACGCCGAGCAGCGAGCGCACGATCAGCGGCGATCCGAAGATGAGATCGACGGCGTAGGCCACGACCGAGACGGATGCCGGCACGAGCGGGCCGCGCGGCCAGCGCACGAAGCGGTCGGTCAGCGCCCCGAGCAGGAAGCAGGCGACGACGATGATGCTGAGCTCGGCCAGCCGGCTCGGCGCCAGGGCGCCGGTCGCCAGCAGCACCGCGGGCACCCACATGATGGCGAGCGCCCCGATCCGCATCGACGCGCGGATCCCGCGCCGGTCAGCGAACAGGCCGAGCGTGAGCGTCAGCGCGATCCAGGTCAGCGCGAGCGCACCGAGCGTCGGGTTGCGGCGCCCGCTGACGACCCGCAACCGCGCCTCGAGCGTCTCGAGCGCCGCCTTGTCGCGCGTGCCTTCCGCACCGATCTCCTGGCCCTTGACGTCGTCGGGCTCTTGGACCCCGAGCCGGTCCCAGATCGTGACGGGGATGTCAATCCCGGCGACGATGCCCTCCAGCCGCGTCGTCGAGGACGACAGCGCGCCGTTGCTCGCCAGGCCCGCGGCGCCGATCGGCAGCAGCTGGGGCACACGCGCGCGCGGCGGCGTCTGGAGCACGAGCAGCAGATCATCCGGATGTCGGGCGCGCAGCAGCCGGTCGAGGACCGCGTCGCCCTTGGCCGCCGTCGGCAGGCCGACGACGACGAAGCGATGGTGGCGCAGCAACCGCCGCACGGCGCCGGCGAGCTCGGTCGAGCGCACGAGCGAGACGGTGGCGACGTTCCCGGCGCGGTCCGCCGCGACGGCGGCCTCGCCGTGGTTGCGGCCGCGGATGCCCGCGTACGCCGCGCCGCCGGGGATCGAGCCCGCCAGCAGCCCCGGCTTGATCTCGGCGAGGGCCGTGTCGGCGCGCTTGAGCGCCTTGCTCCAGCCAAAGATGAACCCGCTGCCGTCGCCACCCGGGACGAGCTCGAGACTCGGCGCGCGCTCGGGGTCATACACGGCAGCCGACGTCCGCGCGCCCGCGCTCATGTCGAGCGCCATCTGCTCGGGCGAGTAGCGCCCCTGTGTCGCGGAGACCAGGCCGAGCGCCAGCTGGTCGCGCTCGGCGAAGCGGTCGAGCACGGGCGCGGGATTGTCGTCGCCGCCGGTCGGCAGGAAGGCCAGGACGACACGCGGCGTGCGTGCATCGGCGGCCGGGGCAGCGAGCAGCCCGGCAACCACGAGCGCAAGCACCGCAGCCATGCCCACGACCCGCCTGAGGAGGAGGAGATGCACCCGCTCTATCCTGTGTTTCCGTGCCTACGCGTCATTTCGTCAAGTACACCTTCCTGAAGCTTGATCCGGCGTGGCGCCGCCTCGGCGACGAGGCCCGGGCCGCCGACAAGCGCGAGTTCGCCGCCGCCTGCGCCGACTTCGCCGACGGGCATCTGCTGCGCGCGTTCTCCACTGTCGGGACGCGCGGCGACACCGACCTCATGCTGCTGTCCCAGGCACAGAATCTAGACCGCATCCACGAGTTCCACGTTGTGCTGGCGCAGAGCGGGCTCATGAAGTGGGCATCGATCCCGTATTCGTTCCTGGCGATGACGAAGCCGTCGGAGTACTCCGACGAGTCACGCTTGGAAGTTCGCCCTGCCCACGACAAGTACCTGTTCGTGTATCCGTTCGTGAAGACGCGGGCCTGGTACGGGCTGGAAGCCGACGAGCGCTACCGGATCATGCAGGAGCACATCAAGCTCGGCCGCGAATACCCGCAGATCGAGCTCAACACGTCTTACTCCTTCGGCCTGGACGACCAGGAGTTCGTCGTGGCGTTCGAGACCGACGACCCGTCCGCGTTCCTCGATCTCGTCCAGCGGCTGCGCACGACCGAGTCCTCGCGCTACACGCTGCGCGACACGCCGACCTTCACGTGCATCAATGCCTCCGTCGAGCGCGCGCTGGCGTCGTTGGACGGCGAGCCGATCGCCGCCGAGGTGGCGTGACGCCATGACCGAGGCCCCCGGAGAGCTGCGCGACATCACGGTCATCGGCGCCGGCCCGGTCGGCCTGTCCACCGCATTCTGGGCGGGCATGCGCGAGGCCTCGTCGCGGATCGTCGACTCGCTTCCCCAGATCGGCGGCCAGCTCACGGCGCTCTATCCGGAGAAGTGGATCTTCGATGTTCCCGGCCACCCGAAGGTGCTCGCCAAGGACCTCGTCGAGCAGTTGCGCCGCCAGGCGCTCGAGCAGTTCGACGTGCCCGTCCACCTCGAGACGACGATCGAGTCGATCGCGTGGGAGGACGACATCGTCGTCCTGAACACGAACAACCCGCACTACCCGCAGCTGCGCAGCCGGGCAGTGATCATCGCCGGGGGCCACGGCGCCTTTGAGCCCAAGAAGCTGCCGGGCTTCGACATGTCGCCCTGGGAGGGCCGCGGAGCGCACTATCTCGTCGGCTCCAAGAACGAGTTCGCCGGCAAGAAGGTGCTCGTCATCGGCGGCGGCGACAGCGCGTGCGACTGGGTCATGAACCTCGTGCACACGGCCGAGAACGTCGCCCTGTGTCACCGGCGCGAGGGATTCCGCGCGCACGAACTGACCGTCAACCAGGTCATGTCGGCCGCTGAGGCGGGCCACGTCGACCTCCACGTCCCGTTCCAGGTCCGGGAGATCCTCGGCAACGGCGCGATCGAGCGCGTCCGGCTGTTCCATTCGCAGGACGAGACGCACGAGATCGAGATCGAGGTCGACGCGATCCTCCTCCAGCTCGGCTTCAAGACCGCGCTCGGCCCGCTGAAGAACTGGGGCATGGAGATCTCAAAGGGCGCGATCGTCGTCGATCAGGTCATGCAGACGAACCTGCCCGGCGTCTGGGCATGCGGCGACGTCACCACCTTCCCGGGCAAGCTGAAGCTCATCGCCACCGGCTTCTCGGAGTCGGCGATCGCCGTCGCTCAGGCCGTGCACTCCTTCCGGCCGGAGATGAAGATCCAGCCGAAGTACTCGACGAACACCGGGGTCCCCGGCGGCGTCGAGGGCCAGGCGTAGCGCCGGCGCTCGTCGGACCCCACCCGAGCGGCGATCAAGGGGGCGTGGTTCAAAACGACGACATGGTGGACGTTCTGAACCACACCCCCGCCGGACCAGCTCGCGACGCCGGGACCCGATCCCCGTTCGTGTCCTCATCGATGCTGGACAACGCGGCACCGAACCCCGCCGCCGCGGACGGACGGGCGAGCCAAGACCTCCGACGCAAGCGGGTTCCCGCCTGCGGAACGTCAGACTGCCGAGACCTGCTCTTCGTCGGCTACCCGGAACGAGGAGCCGCAGCCACAGGCCGCGACGACGTTCGGGTTGTTCACCTGGAAGCCGGCACCCTGCATGGAGTCGACGTAGTCGATGATGGAGCCGTGTACGTACGGCAGGCTCGGCTTGTCGACGTAGACCTTCAGTCCCTGCGACTCGAACTCCTCGTCGCCATCCTTCTTGGAGTCGAAGGAGAGGTTGTACTGAAAGCCCGAGCAGCCGCCACCCTTGACACCGACGCGCAGACCGGCAGACGCGGGGTCGGCACCCTGCGACTCGAGGAACTCGTGGACCTTCTCTGCGCCCTTGTCGGTGATCTCAATCATGTGTGGTGCTCCCAGCTTGTTCTGACTGGTGTATCGGCCAAAGCTTTACGAAGTGTAGCGGTCGCTAGGCTGTGGTCCAGATGCCCAACGCAGACGAGGTCAAGACCCGCATCGAAGCCGCGATTCCAGGTGCGCAGGCAACCGTGGAGTCCGCGGACGACGTGCATTTCAGCGCCACCGTGCGCGCAGCCGCCTTCGATGGTCTCAGCCGCGTAAAGCAGCACCGGCTCGTCATGGACGTGTTCGCCGACGAGCTGGGCGGCTCGATCCACGCACTCGCACTCAAGACGGAGGTCCCATGAGCGACAACCAGATCCGCGACGCGATCGCCGAGGCGATCTCGTCCAACGACGTCATCCTCTTCATGAAGGGGACGCCCGCCGCCCCCGCCTGCGGCTTCTCAGCGCGCACCGTCGCGATGCTCGAGGCGCTCGAGACGCCCTTCGCGGCCGTCGACATCCTGCCCGACCCCCGCATCCGCCAGGAGCTCTCGGCGATCTCCGAGTGGCCGACGATCCCGCAGCTCTTCCACAAGGGTGAGCTCGTCGGTGGCTGCGACATCGTCACCGAGATGTACGAGTCCGGCGAGCTCGCAGAGACGCTCGGCGTCGAGGCTCCCGTCGGCGCGCCCGAAGCGGCTCCGGCCGGCGCAGATCCCGCGCCGGCGCCGCTGGGTATCGAAAACCGCTTGAACTGAGCAACGTCGCCAAGAGGCCGCCGTTCGGCGACCGGATGGCGAAGCCGGTTACCTTCCGATCCGAATCCGCACCTGGGCGCTGCCGCTGATGCGCAGCGCCGGGTTGCGGTAGACCTGGCGCGTCCTGCCGGCCAGCGTCGCTTGCACCCCGAAGGGGCGGCGCAGCGACAGGAACGCGTCGCGGATCTCCTCGACGGACTCCGGGCCGGGATCGTCCTCGTCCGCTTGCTCCTCCTCGAAGACGATCTCCAGCGCGTCGCTCAGCGGATCTCCGCCGACGTCGCCCGGCGTGCCTCTGAGGCGCAGCGTCCGGACGCCCGGCCGCACGCTGCCGGGGATGCGCATGCGGACCTTGAGCGTCGTCTTGCGCCCCGTCCTGAGGTGGCGCAGGCGCAGGCGCAGCGTCGCCCGCTTGCCACGGCGCACCTTGCCACGCACGCTGGCTGAGGTGATGAAGGCCTGTCGCACGCCGCGGCGCACGCGTATGCCGATCTCCATGCCCGTCACGTGCAGGACGCCAAAGCGAAACGCGTTGAGCAGTGCTGCCGCCTCGGCCACATCCGGCAGGAGCGCTCCCGCAAACGCGTTGGGCACTCCCCCGTCGACCGTGTAGGCGTTGCAGAAGCGCATCTTGTCGTCGAGCTCGCGTGCGCTGACCGTGATGCACATGTCGCCGCTCTGGCGCGCCGGGCCGCCGTTGAGCACGCCCAGCACCGCCTCGATGACGGACGTCGTCGTCACGAGTTCGAGGATCGGTTGCCCGCTGGGCTCGCCGACGTCGCCCTCCTCCGCGACGCGTGTGAGGATGCTACGACTCCGGCCGGTGTCGAGGTCGCGCGCCGTGACGCGCACGGGGAAGCTCGCCGGGAGCCCGCCGAGCCTGCCCGTGACCGCCGCGAGCCCGTCACCCGTGACCGTGCCGAGATCGTTGCCGGTCGAGGCGAGCTTGTAGCTCGAGATGTCCGGGAGGTTGAGCGGCTGGTTGACGACCGTATGCACGAACGCGTCCTGTAGGAACAGCGAGCGCCGCCCCGCGCCTTCGAGCTCGTGCCCGAAGAGCCACACGTTCCCGGCATCGGCGTAGGCGACGGTGCCGACGGCGCCGACCCCGATGTCGCCCGAGCTCAGGCCAACGGCGGCCGAGGCGCCGGGGACCAGCCGCTGCTTGGGAAACGCCGCGCGTGGTTTCGCACTCGATGTGATGAGCGGGTGCCCGGCGCGCGCGGCGGCGCGCGCCAGCGCGGCCGCGACGCGCGGCTGCAGGCCGGACACGGTGAGCGGGCCGGCGAGGCTGCGCGCGCCGATCGGGAGCCGGCGCGCCGGCGACAGCGACGAGGGCGGCGCGACCGGCGTGGCGAGGATCGCCTCGATCGGGCGGACGAGGCTCGTGAGGCTGCCGTACTCGCCGATCGACTCAGCCACCGCGCCGATGTTCCGGCTCACGCCGTCGGTGCCGAGGCAGTAGACCGGCGAGCCGGAGAAGCCCGCGGCGAACCCGGTGGCGTCAAAGGCGGGCCCCGAGCCGCGAACGAGGATGCGCGCATCGTCGAGACGCGGCTGGTCGAGAACATCGAGGATGTGAACGCTGAACGACGAGATCGCCGTGCCGCGCACGACGGTCAGGCCGGTGCACAGCGCACCCGGCCTCACGTCCTTCAGCGGCATGATCGGCGCGGCCGCTTGAGCGGAGGCCGGCGCGATGAGCGCTGCCATGGCGGCGACGATGGGCAGGCGGCGCATCGAGCGGCGCACAGTAGCATCGGCCCATGGCCGCGTCAGCAACCTCGCTGCCCGTTGCGGCACTGCGGTGGGACGGCCGCCGGCTGCAAATCCTCGACCAGACCCTCCTGCCGCACAAGGAGACGTGGATCGGCACCGCGGGCGCCGGCGACACGGCCGCGGCGATCGCGCGCCTGGCGATCCGGGGCGCGCCGAACATCGGGATCGCCGCCGCCTACGGGCTTGCCATGGCCATCGAGCAGGCACCCGGCGACGCCGAGCTGCGCGCGGCGGCCGGCGTCCTGCGCCGCGCGCGGCCGACGGCGGTCAACCTCGCCTGGGCCGTCGACCGCGTGATGGCCGCCGCGCTCGCCGTCGAACCCGATCGGCGGGCCGACGTCGCGCTCGCCCTGGCCGCGTCGATCCATGCCGACGAGGACGCCGCGAGCGGCGCGATCGCCCACCGCGGCGCCGACCTCCTGGCCGGCGCGCGGCGGATCCTCACGCACTGCAACACCGGCGCGCTGGCGTGCGGCGGTACCGGGTCGGCACTGGCCGTCGTCACTGAGCTCGCGCAGCGCGGCGACGTAGCGGTGCTCGCGTGCGAGACGCGGCCGCTGCTTCAGGGGGCGCGGCTGACGGTCTGGGAGCTGCGCCGCCTCGGCATCCGCCACGAGCTGCTCGTCGACGGCGCAGCCGCGGGGCTCATGCGCCGCGGCGAGATCGACGCGGTCATCGTCGGCTGTGACCGCGTGGCGGCCAACGGCGACGTCGCCAACAAGGTCGGCACGTACGCGCACGCCCTGGCGGCGCGCGCGGCCGGGATCCCGTTCGTCGTCGCCGGCCCGACGTCGACGATCGACGCCGCGATTGACAGCGGCGACGAGATCGTCATCGAGGAGCGCAGCGCCGACGAGGTGCGCCACGCCGGTGGCGCCCTGCTGGCGCCGGACGACACGCCATGTCGCAACCCGGCGTTCGACGTCACGCCGGCCGACCTCGTCACCGCGCTCGTCACCGAGCGCGGGATCGCGGCGCCGCCGACGCGGGAGTCCGTGGCGGCGCTGCTGGCCGCCCGCTGATGCGGGTCGCGCGCTCGGTCACGACGAGCGAGGTCGTCGTCGAGGAGCGACCCGACCCGGTGGCCGGGCCGGGCGAGGTCGTCTGCCGCGTGCTCGCGTGCGGTGTGTGCGGCTCGGACGTCAGCGACGGCTACGTGTCGCGCAAGCTGCCCGCGGTGCTCGGCCACGAAGTCGTCGGCGAGGTGCTCGAGACGGGCGCCGGCGTGGAGCATCTGACGTCCGGGGATCGCGTCGTGATCCATCACCACGTGCCATGCGGCGAGTGCCGGCGCTGCCGCCGCGGCCACGAGACGCTGTGCGAGCAGTTTCGCGGCACCGGCCTGGATCCGGGCGGCTTCGCCGAGCGCGTGCGGGTCGAGGCGGCGCTCGTGCCCGAACTGCTGGCGCTCGGCGATCTGGAGCCGGCGACGGGCACGTTCGTCGAGCCGCTGGGCTGCATTCTGCGCGCCCTGGACCGCGCCGGCCTGCGCGGCGGGGATGCGCTGCTCGTCGTCGGCGCGGGCTCCAACGGCCTGCTGGCGATCGCGGCCGCGCACGCGCGCGCCGTCGACGCGGTCTGGGTGCGCGAGCCGCGCGAGGACCGCCGCCGGCTGGCCGAGGCGTGGGGCGCGGCGCACCACGCCGACGAGCCGGTCGACGTCGCGCTCGTGACGACCGCCGCGCCCGCCGCGATCGCGAGCGCGGCGGACGCGCTGGCCCCCGGCGGGACGCTGTGTCTCTACGCCACGACCAAGCCCAACACGCCCCTGGGCCTCGACAGCGAGCAGGTCTTCCTGCGCGAGCTCACCGTCTGCTCGAGCTGGTCTGCGGGCCCCGGCGACATGCGCGCCGCGCACGAGCTGCTCGGCAGCGGCCGCGTCGACCCGCGCGTGCTCATCACGCACCGGCTCGGGCTGGACGACACGGCCCGCGCGCTGGACCTCCAGCGCCGCGGCGAGGCGATCAAGGTGGTCGTCGAGCCGTGAGAGCCGCGTTGCTGCACGGCCCGGGCGACCTGCGCGTCGAGGAGATCGACGAGCCGGTGGGCGAGGTCGTCGTCGCGGTTGAGGCGGCGACGGCGTGCGCCACCGACCTGAAGATGCTGCGCCACGGCCACCGCGTGCTCGGGCCCTATCCCGCGCGCTTCGGTCACGAGACCGTCGGCGTGCGGGCGGACACCGGTGAGCGGGTGCTCGTCGGCGACTCCGTGGCGTGCGCGACGTGCGGCGCGTGCGCGGCCGGCCGCCCGCAGCTGTGCGACGCCATGACCTGGGTGCTCGGCGGCTTTGCGGAGCGGATCGCCGCCCCGGCCGCAGCGCTGCACGCCGTCCCCGAAGATCTTGACCCGGCGGGGGCGGCGATGGCCGAGCCGCTGGCGGCCGCGGTCCACGCCGTGGCCCGCGCCGGCGACGGCGCCGACGTGGGCGTGCTCGGCGGCGGCACGATGGGGCTCATGCTCGCGCGACTGCTCGTGCTCGAGGGCCGCGACGTCACGCTCGCCGACCGCCACCCCGAGCGCCGCGCGCAGGCTGAGGCCTTCGGGGCATGCGCCGTCGAGGAGCTCGGCCGTCACGGGGTCGTCCTCGAGGCCGTGGGGCGGCCGCAGACGTGGCGCGCGGCGATCGAGGCCGCCGCGCCGGGAGCGACGGTGGTCCTCGTCGGCGGCTGTCCGTCGGGCAGCGACGTCACCCTGCCGGCCGCCGCGCTGCACTACGCCGAGCTCGACGTCCGCGGCGCGTTTCACCACGCCCCGCTCGAGGTCGACCGTGCGCTTGAGCTGCTCGCCTCCGGCGACGTGGACTGGCGCGCGCTCGCCGGCGAGACGATCGGCCTGGACGAGCTGCACGACGCGCTGCTGCGACCGGCCGCCGGCGCGGCGCGCAAGCTCGTCGTGGACCCCCGGCGCTAGCCTGGCGCGCTCAATGCCCGTCTGCGTGGTCACCGACAGTACGCACTACCTGCCGCCGGACCTCATCGACGCGCAAGGAATTCAGACCGTCTCGCTGTACGTCAAGCGCGGAGACGACCTCGAGCGCGAGAGCCACCTGCTGGAGGACCTCGACAGCTACTACGAGCGCCTGCGCACGGACGCCGACACGACGACGTCGCAGCCGTCGGTCGGCGACTTCATCGCCTGCTACGAGCCGCTGCTCGAGACCGGACGGGACATCGTCTCGATCCACCTCTCCGCCGGCATCTCGGGCACGTTTGGCTCCGCGCTGCAGGCGCAGGCACAGCTTGCGGAGCGCGGCTACGACGGCCGCATCGAGATCGTCGACTCGCGCACGGTCTGCGGCGGGCTCGGGCTCGTGGTGCTCGCAGCCGCGGCCAGCGCGCGCGGCGGGGGTGAGCTGACCGATGTGGCAAAGGATGCGCTCAGCGCGCGCGAGCAGCTGCGGATCTGGTTCGTTCTCGACACGCTCGAGTACCTGCGCCGCGGCGGGCGGATCGGTGGCGCGCAGGCCTGGATCGGCGGCGCGCTGAAGATCAAGCCGATCCTGTCACTCGAGTCGGAGGTCACGCCCGTCGAGCGCGTGCGCACCTCGGGCCGAGCGTTCGAGCGCATGGTCGAGTACATGCGCACGCTGCACGCCGACGGCGCCGACGCCTGGTGCGTCCAGCACATCCAAGCCGACGAGAACGCGCAACGGCTCGTCGAGCGCGGCCGCGAGGTCTTCGGCTGCGAGCCGCATTTCGTCAGCGAGGTCGGACCGGTCATCGGCGCGCATGCTGGTCCTGGATTGCTCGGTGTCGGCGGCACAAGAGCCTGGGGTATGAGCGGCTAGCACGCCGTTTGCCCAGGGGTCCGCCATTCGCTTAGTGGCGGCAAGAATGCTGGTGATTGCACACGCAACCGCGTCGATAGCGCGAGTGGAGCGATCGCCCGGGCAACCGGTCCGACCCTTTCTCTGCGGAGCTCCCCCACCACTAAGGAGGTACTTCGCCATGCGTCATACGAAGAAGCGCAGCACCGTCATCGGGCTGATCGCCGTGCTGATTGCATCAGTCGGCGCCTACGCCTACTGGACCCAGACCGGTGCCGGAGGCGGCACTGCCTCGACCGGCTCGGGGTCGGCGATCGTGGTCAATCAGACGTCGGTCATCACGAACCTGTCCCCGGGCTCGGCGCCTCAGACGCTGAGCGGAACCTTCACCAACCCGAACCCGGGCAGCGTGCGCGTGGCATCCGTCACGGCGACGATCGCTTCGGTCTCCGGTGGCGCGGGCGGCACGCCGGCATGCACGGTCGATGACTACGCGATCACTGACGCGACCACGACGGTCGGCCAGACGATCAACTCGGGCACCAACGGCACCTGGAGCGGACCAAAGATCGAGATGCTCGACTCGGCCGCAAACCAGGACGCCTGCAAGGGCGCGACCGTCAACGTGACGTACACGAGCGACTAGGACAGCCCGACATCACGGCTCACAACGGGGGGCGGCGACGCATTCGCCGCCCCCCTTGTCGTGAAGGGCTCGACCGGCATGCCAGCACGCTTCTCCACGCGGACGACGCTCTTGGCGCTCGCGCTGGTGGCGGTCCTGGCAGCGACGGGACTCGCGGCGAGGCAGCTCGTGGGTGAAGGGCCGTCGGTCACGAAGAGCTCAAAGAACCCCCATCCGATCGTGAAGGTCAGCGGCAACGTCGCCCGGCCGCTCACGCCCGGGACCTCGCAGCGCCTCAACCTGCGGATCTCCAACCGCTCCAAACGCCGGATGGTCGTCACGAAGCTCACGATCTCTCTCACCGTCGACGCCGCGCACCGCCGCGCCGGCTGCAGCCGGGCGCGCAGCTTCCGCGTCACGCCGATCAGGCGCCGGAACTACCCGATCACGCTCCCTGCGCGACGCGCGCGCACGCTGCGGGTGCTCGGCGTCCGGCGTGTCCCGCGCCTGCGCATGCTCAACCTGGCGACGAACCAGGACGCCTGCAAGGGGGCACGTCTGCGGCTGCGCTACAGCGCGAAGGTCCGGCCCTGGCGCCCGATCCACGCGCGATGACGCGCGCGAGGCTCATCGCCCTGTGCGCGGTCTCGCTCGCCATGCTCGCGGCGAGCGCAACTCCGGCGAGCGCGTACTGGAGCGCCATCGGGTCGGGATCGAGCTCCGGCTCCACAGCCACGATGCCCGCCGGCAACCAGCCCTCGGCCACGGCGTCCAGCCAGAACGTCACGGTCACGTGGACGCAGAACACGTTCCTCGGCAGCGCGCTGGGCTCGTACACGGGCGGCGGCTACACGCTCAAGCGCTACGCCCAGGGCGGATCGACCCCCATCACCCCGAACGCAGCCTGCGCGACGACGATCAGCGGTGTGGACGCCACGCTGCAGTGCGTCGAGGCCGGCGTCCCCTACGGAAGCTGGCAGTACTCCGTCACGCCGCGATTCAGGACGTTCACCGGCGCCGAGAGCGCCACGAGTGCGACGGTGCTCGTCGCGACCGCCGCGCCGACGCTCAACACCGTGACGGCGCAGAACCCCGCCGGTGGCGTCGCGACGGGGACGATCCAAGCGAGCTGGAGCGCCGTCGTGGGCGCCACGGGTTACAACATCTACCGCCGCACCACCGGTGCGTTCGACTTCGCAAGCCCGTTGAACGGCGTGACGCCGATCACGGCGACGGCGTACACCGACCCTGCAGCGGGGCTCTCGGGCGGCACGACCTTCCACTACGTCGTACGCGCGGTCGCAGGTTCGCCGATCGTCGAGTCGGCGAGCAGTGCCGACCTCAGCGCCGCGGCGATCGCCCGGCCGGCAGCCCCGGCGAGCGTGACCGCCACCGCGGCGCCTGCGGCGCACGTCACCGTCGCGTGGTCAGCCGTCGCGGGCGCGGCGGGCTACAACGTCTACCGGCGCACGTCCGCGGGCGCGTACAACTTCGGCTCCCCGCTGAACGGCTCGACCCCGCTCACCGGCACGTCGCTCGATGACACCGGCGTCGACGCGACGACCTACCGCTACACGGTCCGCGCCGTGATCACCGGCGCCGGCAGCGCGCAGGTCGAGAGCTTCGACAGCGCCGAGAGCAATGCGGTCACGGCCGACGGTGTCGCGCCCCCGATGCCCTCGGCGGCCGCGGTGACGAGCGGCGGCAACGTCTGGGCAAGTGCGACGTGCGGCGTCGCCGCCGGCACGCGCTACGTCAACGCCGCAGGCCAGGCCGCTGTCGGCGTCAGCGCGACGATCGCCGCGCCAGAAGTCGGCCAGACCGTCGTCTTCTCGGCGACCTCCCCGGGCTCCACGCCCGTCACGGCGACCGTCGCCGCGGGCGGGACGACGGTGACGACGTCCCTGAACCTGACCTCGCTGCTCGCGGGCACCGTGACCCTGACGGCCCGGACGAAGGATGCCGCCGGCAACCTGTCGGCGGTCCGCAGCCCCACGAACGCGATCATCAAGGACGTCACCGCCCCGCCCCTCACGGCGACGTACGCCGGCGGCTTCCTGGGGCTTGACCCGCACGTCAGTGGCAACTCTGAGTGCGGCGCCACGGTCGTCGCAACCAAGACGGCCGGCGGAAACGTCGGCGCGACCTGGAGCACGACGATCGCCTCGGGCACCGCGTACAACATCGACGTGGAGGGCCCGCTGCTCGGTCTCGGAAGCGTGACCTACAGCGTGGTGTCGACCGACCGCGCGGGCAACCCGAGCAACGCCGTCGTCACGAGCGGCTGACCGCTACGCAGGAGCACGCGTCGCGGCGGCGAAGCCGCTTCCGTGTCGGAGTCGCGCTTCTCGCCGACGGAGATCCTCAAGGGCGCCGGGCTCTTCGCGGGCACGACCGCGGTCGTCTACGTCATCGGCGGGATGGTCATGTGGCTGCGGTTTCGCAAGGCCGGGCTGCCGCCCGATCACGCCGTGGCGCTTATGGAGCGCCAGCAACTGCTGGTCATCGGCCTGCGGCTCATGGTCCTGCCGGCCGTCCTCACCGGGGCGCTGGCGTGGTGGCTCATGCATCGCCGCGGCGCTCGCGCCCGGGCGCTGCCGGGCGCCGCGCTGCGGACCCGCGCGGTCCTCAAGGTCGCGCTCGTCGTCCTCGCCGTGCTGTTCGCGCTCATGCTGCCGTTCTCGTTTGCCAGCGCGACCTGGGTCGTCGCCGCGCTGGCGGTCGTCGTCTACCTGCGATACGAACTGCGGCCGACCGGCGAGAAGGCCGCCGCTCCGTCACCCGCACGGCCGCCGGCGCGTCCCGCGCCAGCCGAGGAGAGCCCGCTGCGGCAGGTCGTGCGCCGGCTCGCCGCAGCCGCCTCGGCCGTACGCTCGCGGGTGACGCGCCTCGGGGGGTATCTGCCGATCAGGCGCCGCACGGCTCGCCAGGCTTCGCCGCTCGTCGTCACGATGCTCGTCGTCGTCGTCGCCGCGCTCGTGTCGCTCGGCCGCCAGCTCGATCAGCCCGTCCAGCTGCTGAGCGCGTCGGTCAGCTTCACCGGCGAGGAGCAGCCGATCGAGGGCCAATACATCAGCGCTGACGCCAACCAGGTCTTCCTCGGGATCGACGGGCGCGTCCGGGCGATCCCGCGCTCGACGATCCGCGACGTGTCGATCGGCCCGCCGCAGGAGCGGGCGCCGAGCTCGTCGATCGTCAGCCGGGTGTTCGGCGGCGTGTTCGACGACGATCGTTTCGCGATCACCCCGTTTGAGTGGTGGTGCAACGGCCAGCGCTACGGGTGGGGCGAGATGGGCAAGCTCTGCCAGACCCAGCTCGACCTCGAAGGCCACCCGAGCCAGGACCTCGTCAAGAACCACATTCCGGTCAACGTGAAGTGCCCGAGCGACGCCGGCGAGCCCTGCCGTGGCTTCATGACGCTGTCCACCGAGGGGCGCTATCAGGTCGGCAAGAGCCTGCCACGACCGGTGAGCTTCGATGCGCCGGTCGTGCCGTTCGGTAGGCAGACCGAGGCCGCGGTCTCGCCGGGAACGAGCGCACTCGTCTGCGTGCCTGTCGATCCAGGCCAGCGCGGGCTGCTGCGCAACGTCAGACCGGTCGGCGCGACGGCGATCGACAAGACGATCCCGTTTGACCTCACGATCAGTGCTGACCGCGCCGGCCGCAGCGTTCTGCGCAGGACGACGTACTTCGTGAACATCAAGCCCGAGGCGCAGCAGAGCCAGAGCGAATGCTCGAACCTCGCCAAGCCCGCGGCGGCGACGCCGAGCGCCTCCTGCCAGGCCACGCCGGCGTCCGAGCGGTCGCGCAGGCCACTGATCACCTGCCAGGTCGACGCGGCCACGCACTTGGATGGCCTGCTCACCGTCGCTGTCACCCGCCGCGAAACCGTCTACGCCCAGGGCGCGAGCGTCGTAAACGGGCGCAGGCTCACGGTTCAGGCCGCGGCGGACCGGGCGATGGCCCCGGGCATCTACCGCGCGAGCGTCGTCCTGAGCAGCAACGCGCGATCGGCGCGGACGCTGCGCACGCTGATCAGGCTCCGCTAGGCGCGGGGCGAGCGGGCGCCTGCTTCGGCGGCGGCTCGGGCTCGGGATCGGGATCGTCGGGAGGATCGGACGCCGGCGGACCCTGCGGCTCCTCGCCGTAGAACTCGCGCAGGACGATCTGCAGGGCCGCGGCGATCGGGATCGCGACGAGCGCGCCGACGACGCCGAGGATCGAAGAGCCCGCGAGGATCGCGACGATGACCGCCAGCGGCGGCACGTTGACCGTCCGCTTGTAGACGAACGGCTGCAGCACGTTGTTCTCGAACTGCTGATAGAAGATCAGGAAGACCCCGTAGATGATCGTCGCCTGCGGGAAGTCGGTGAACAGCGTGACGATGAGGATGATCACGCCGCCGATCGTCGCGCCGACGAGCGGGATGAGCCCGAAGAAGGACATGAGCACCGCGAGCGGGACCGCGAACGGCACGCCGAGGATCGTCAGGACGATGAACGTCAGGATCCCGTTGATCGTCGTGATCGTCAGCGCGCCCGCGACGTAGCCCGCCGTCGACTTGTAGATCCGCTCGGCGACCTCCAGCAGGCGCGGCGCATCCTCGCGGCCCAGCCGCCGCAGGAGGAACCGCACGATCCGCTTGCCGTCCAGCAGCAAAAAGAACGCCATCGTGAGGATCGTCAGCAGCGCGAACGCGGCGTTGAACGCGGTCGTGGCCACGCTCTGCAGCACGCCCGCCGCGTCGCCGACGCGTGAGTCGAGGTTGCTCGCGGCCTCCTGCAGTCGCTCGGCGACGTCGTACTTCTCGTCGTACTCGCGAAACGTCCGGTTGCTCTGCAGGTCGGTGATGTAGCCCGGGACGTCGCGCGACAGGTCGCTGGCGCCGTCGATGACCGGCGGGACGACGAGCGCGAGCACGCCCGCGAACGTCATGAAGATGAGCAGGTAGACCGTGAGGATCGCCGCCGCCCGCGGCATCCTCTGCGCGAAGAAGTCCACGGCCGGCCCGAGCGCGACAGCGAGGAAGATCGCGATCCCGAGCAGCAGGATCGTGCTGCGAATCTGCACGAGCAGGTACAGCAGCGCCAGGACACCCGCGGAGGTACAGAGGATTCGCGCGATCTGGCGCGTGGTCAGGGCCTCCCACACGGACACGCCGCGAGCGTATGCAGCGGATCGGACGGCGCGAAACGCGCGAGTGACCAAACAGCCGCGATGAAGGATGCGGTAGGGCGGCGCGGCGGGTCGCCTTGTGGCCCTGAGTAATCGAGATGGTTGAAAGCCCCGATATGCGTGGTTTTGAGCCATCTCGATCCGAGCTGGCCCGCCGGTGGCACGTGAACCCCCGCCTCGCGGGCCGCTGCGGCGGCTCTCGCTGCCTCCTGTATCGATGTAGTTCGTGAACCGCGCGCCGGCGCGACTCAGATCACGAGCGCGCCGGCCAGCGCGTAGAGCACCGCCGGCGGGAGGCATCCCAGTGCCGCCGCGGGCAGGAAGCGTCGCCACGTCAGCGGCGATGCGCCCGCGAGCAGCGCGAGCGTCTCGGCCGCGATCGGGACCGGCCGGCTGAACACGATCGCCAGCGCGCCCCAGCGGGCGAGGAACGCGTCGGCGCGCGCCCGTCCCGAGGGCGGCGCGACGCGGTCCAGCAGACTGCTTCCGCGGCGGCCGAGCGCGAACGCGAGCGACGCCGCGCCGAGGCTCCCGACGAACGACAGCAGCGCGCCGGCGGCTACGCCGAAGATCGCGCCGTTGGCCGTCATGACCGCGCTGGACGCCACCGGGGCGAGGACGTCGGCGAGCAGCAGCCCGACGGAGACCAGCGCGGCCGCGACTTCATGGTCCTCGAGCCACGGGCGCGGATCGGTCAGGAGCGAGACGCCCAGCAGCTCGGCGCCGGCGAACAGCGCGAGCATCGACGCGACGATCGCGCAGACGACGGCGACGTAGCGGGAGCTCACCCGCTCAGGACGGCGTTAGGAAGCGTCGATGAATAACTGCGATGTTTGGGCACCGTCTCGCGGCGCTCGGAGCCACCCGGCCCCTTGCGAATTCCACCGGTATTCGCTGTGGGACCGCGCGGCCCCGAGCATCCACGATCCGGCACCCAAACCCTCACAGTTATTCATCGACGTTTCCTTAGCGCCGGCGGAACAGGCCGCCGATGGCGCCGATCCCGCCGCCGATGACGAAGCCGGCGATCGCGGCACCCATGACGGCCTTCTTCTGGTGCACGACGAGGTGGCGCCGCCAGTCGGTGAGGACGGCGACCTCCTGATGCAGCCGCTCGATCGACGTCCCGAGCTCGCGCCGGTTCTGTTCGATCGAGGCGCGGATCTGTTCGGGTGTGCGCTGGTGCGTGGCCACGACCGCTACGCCTTCTTACGCCTGAACTTGCCCAACGTGCGCTTGATCTTTCCGGCCTCGTCGATCGCCATGGCCGGCTTCGGCGGCGCGCCCTCGCGCAGGAACCGCGCGGCGAGGTAACCCGCGAGGCCCCCGAGCAGGAACAGCATGCCGGCCACGGTGAAGAAGCCCCAGAAGATCGGTCCCGGCAGGATGTCGTAGGCCAGCCACGCCGCGCCGTGCAGCAGGAACAGCAATCCGGTGATGACGAAGATGCCGGCGCTGATGCCGACGACGGCGCCCTTGACCAGCTTCGTGACCTTCTCGGTGATCTCCGCCTTCGCGAGCTCGATCTCCTCGCGGACGAGCAGCGACGCGCGCTCAGAGATCTCCTGAACGGTCTGCGAGACGTCGTGTGTGGGGCTTTCAGTGGCCAAGGCGCCTGAGGATCAGGGCGAGCAGCAGACCGCCGCCGAACGCGGCACCGACGAGGATCTCAGGACGCTCGGCCAGATCGAACGCAGGCTCGGGCCAGGCTCCGCCGCCGGACCGGGGCTTGACCCCGGGCTCGTGCTGGGGCGTGCCGTCGGCCAGCTGCGCCGCCGCCATGGACTCGACGGGATACGGCGCGCGCGCGGCGACGGGCGCCTCGTACGCCGGCGCCTCGTACGCCGGCGCCTCGTATGCCGGCGCCTCGTATGCCGGAGCCGGAGCGGGCGCTTCGACGACGGGCGGCTCGTAGGGCAGCTCGTAGGCCTCGCCCTCGACGACGGCTTCGGCCGCGGGCGCAACCGCCTCGGGCTCGGCCTCGACGACAGGATCTTGCGCGGCCGCCGCGTACCCGCCTGGCGGAGCCATGCGATGACCGCTGGCCACATCCGCCCCGTCGCCGGGAGCCAGCCAGTCCTCCGTGACCGATTGCCGTCCCGCAGGCGCGTCGGCGGCAGCTTCACCCTCGGGAGCGTCCTTGCCGCGGCGCTTTCCAAATCTCATTCGGGGGGATCTTCCCCGTAGATCCGGCGCCAAATGATTGCGGCAGCGCGCGTTGTCGCGATCGAGGCCAGCGCGCCGATCCCGGCGAGCAGGCCCGACCACACCAGTCGCTTGACCATGTCGTTCTGGTTCATTGCCCCCATCCTCTCAAACGGCCCCGGCGGAACGGGGCGCAGCTTCGAGTCCGCCGCAGATCGTTTCGACGATGAACGACTTCGCCTGGTCGAACTCCTCGTCGCTCTGGGGGAGCATGTCGAAGATCCATCCGGTGAGGACCTGCTCGATCGCGCCGTAGAAGGCGAGCGCCGCGAATGCGGGTGTGACGTTGCTCTTGAACGTGCCGTCGGCCTGCGCCTTCTCGACGATGTCGGCGATGAGCGCGTAGGCCTCGCGGATCTTGCCCAGGTGCGTGCGGCCGAAGGAGTTCGCGGCCCGCGTGACCTCGACGATGATGACCTTCATGAGGTTCGGGTCGTAGCGGTAGGAATCGATGATGAACGACGCGATCGCATGCAGTTTCTGGCGCGCGGCAATGTCCTGAGCGTCGATCTCTGAGACGACGTCGAGCAGGATGTTCCAGCGGTCGAGGAAGAGCGTGTCGAGCACCTCGTCCTTGCTGCGGAAGTAGTGATAGACGAGGCCGTAGGCCACGTTCGCCTCGTCGGCGATGTCCGACACGCGACACGCGTGAAAGCCGCGGTTGGCGAACGCGACGACGGCGGCGTCGAGGATGACGTTGCGCTTGTCGCCGCCGGCGACCTTCTTGGCGGCCATCAGCGCGCCACCTCGACAGGCCATTGGTAAGCGGCGGGACGGCGGTTGGCGAGCGAGGGCAGATCGCGCCGGATACGCGCCTGCGCCTCGAGGTCCAGGTCGGCCACGATGTGGCCCTCGCGGTCGGGCGCGAGGGCGAGCACGAGACCCCACGGGTCGACGATCATCGAGCGCCCGCCGGAGCGCAGGCCGGGCTCGTGCTCTCCGATCTGGTTGGCGGCGACGACGAACGCCTGGTCCTCGATCGCACGCGCTCGCAGCAGGACCTCCCAGTGGTCGCGCGTCGTCGGGACCGTGAAGGCGGCGGGGACGGTGAAGATCCGCGCCCCGCGCACCGCGAGGATCCGGTAGAGCTCCGGGAAGCGGACGTCGTAGCAGATGCTCATGCCCAGCTCGACGCCGCCCGCGGTGGTGCTCAGGACGAGCTCGGAGCCCGGCTGCTCGTGCTCGGATTCGGTGTAGACGGTGCCGCCGACGACGACGTCGAACATGTGCACCTTGCGATAGGTCGCCTGGATCTCGCCGTCCGGTCCGATGTGAACCGACGTGTTGCGCAGCCGCTCCTCGCCATCGATCCGTTCGGAGATCGATCCGGCGACGAGCTCGACGCCGAGCTCACGGGCGGTGCCGCGCGCCCAGCTGATCGCCGCGCCGTCCAGCGGCTGGGCGCCGGCGATGAGCGCCTCGCCGCGCCCGAGCGCGCTCCACTTCTCGGGCAGCACGACGAGCTCGGCACCATCGGCAGCGGCAGCGCGCGTGAAGCGATCCGCGTGCTCGAGGTTGCGCTCGAGGTCGGGCGTGGCGTTGAGCTGGACGGCGGCGACGCGCATTGAGGAAGGAGGGCGATGCCAATTGACTGGTCAGTCAACCTCCTGGATGCTACCCGCATGGGCGGTGGATCCTCGCTTCCGCGTCGCTGGGAGGCGGGCGTCGTACCGGCCGATCTGCCG
The DNA here is from genome assembly GCA_963705315.1 of uncultured Actinomycetes bacterium. Taxonomy (GTDB): domain Bacteria; phylum Actinomycetota; class Thermoleophilia; order Solirubrobacterales; family Solirubrobacteraceae; genus CADCVQ01. Next base: position 1,139,597 of record OY970068.1, on the reverse strand, counting down.
GTGGCGGTGCCGCCGGCCCGCATGGCGCTGCACCGCGGCGGCCGGCCGCTGAAGCGCTGGCGCTACATCGCCGCCTTCAACGACGAGGTCATGCTGTGCGCCGGCTCCGCGCAGATCGGCCTGCTGCGCAGCTCGTGGTGGGCGATCTGGGATCGCGAGCGCGGCGAGTTGACCGAGCACACCGCGCTCGGACGCGGCGGCGCGGCGCGCTTCGGTCCCGGCGGCCGCTTGAACGTGCACGACCGCCGCGCGTCGATCGACCTCGAGGTCGACGAGGGCGCTGCGGTGGAGTCGCTCAACGCACACGGTGAGCAGTACGTCTGGACTCGCAAGCAGGGCGGGCGACCCGCGCGCGGGCGGATCGTCATCGGCGCGCGGACGATCGATTTCGCGGGCCTCGCGGTGGTCGACGACACGGCCGGCTACCACGCGCGCGACACGGAGTGGTGGTGGTCTGCGGGGGTCGGCGCGGCGCCCGACGGCTGCCCCGTCGGCTGGAACCTCGTGCGCGGCGTCAACGACGGTCCGAGCGCGAGCGAGCGCTCGGTGTGGTCCTCAGCGGGCGCCCGCGAGGTCGGTCCCGTGCGCTTCGGCGAAGACTTCGGCGGCGTCGCGTTCGACGAAGGCGGCGCGCTGACGTTCAAAGAGGAGGCGGTCCGGGCACGACAAGACCGTTTGTTTCTCGTCCTTCGAAGCGACTATCGTCAGCCTTTCGGCAGATATTCAGGTTCACTGCCCGGGGTAGGTCCCGTGAGCGGTGGGCTCGGGGTGATGGAACACCACATCGCCCGTTGGTGATCGGTGTTACAACCCGCACTCAACCAAGCAGGGAGATTTCATGAAGATTCGCTGGCCCAGTCCGGCGCTCGTCGTCTCGACCATCGCGCTCGTCGTGGCGTGCACCGCCACCGCGTACGCCGCCACGGTGATCAAGAGCAGCAGCCAGATCAAGAACGGCGCCGTCACCGGATCGGACATCAAGAACCGGTCTGTCAAGGGCGGCGACATCGCGAAGAGCACCATCCAGACGACCAACCTCTCCAAGAGCACGCTGAAGCGCATCGACGGCGGCGGCACGGGTGGACGAGGAGCCGAGTCGGCGATCGAGGTCACGCGCAAGTCCGGCCCCGAGAACCAGCCCGGCAACCAGAACATCAAGGTTGTCGAGATGACGATCCCCGCGGGTGCGTACGTCATCACGGCGAAGATGACCCAGCAGGCGTTCCCCCCGGGCGGCCTTCTGCCCAACCCGAACGTCAGCATCGCGCTCGGCCACTGCAAGCTCGACGCCGGCGGTGACGTCGACGACTCCCTCGAGCTCGTCGCGGCCAACAACCGCGGTGCCTCGGGACAGCACTACATGCAGATGACGCGGACAGTCGGTGGACCGACCGTCGTCCAGCTCATCTGCGACGCCGGCATCACGTGGCGCGGATCGAACTCGACGATCATCGCGACGAAGATGGGCAGCGTGAACAAGACCAACGTTCCCTGATCTGATGTGACCGCGGGCCGCGCCACGCGCGCGGCCCGCTTGCACATCGTGCGCGCAGCGGGCGCCCGCGCCCGTCACCATGCGCTGTGGTGCCGCTGCCGATCATCTCCGACCGACTCATCCTGCGCCCCTACGAGGCCGAGGACGTCGCAGAGCTGCATGCGGTCGTCTACGGCGACCACGAGGCGATGCGCCTCCTCGGCGGCGCACGCGACCTCGCCGGCACGCGCGCGGCGGTCGAGCGCTCCATGAACCAGCAGGCGATCGACGGCTACTCGTTCTGGGCCGTGATCGAGCGCGAGTCCGGGCTCATGGCGGGCGAGGCCGGCCTGTTCCCGCTCGCCGAGGACCGCCGGGACATCGCCCTCGGCTACGCTCTCGGCGTCGACTTCTGGGGCCGCGGCTACGCGACCGAGGCCGGTGGCGCCGTCCTCGGCGAGGCGTTCGGCTCGTTCGGCCTGAAGCGCGTCGTCGCGATCACCCGCGCGACGAACTTCCGCTCGCGACGCGTCCTGGCCAAGCTCGGCTTCAGCCCGCAGGGGCTGAGGCAGGTGTGGGGCGCCGAGCAGTTGTATTACGAGCTCGACTCGCCTTCGCCGCGTGGTTGACCCACACATCGATGACGGATGACGGCGGAGGCGCCCGTGGCCGTCGCCCGGCGGCGTTTGCGGGGTCGGGGGCGCCCTGAGTAATCGAGATGGGTGAGATGCACCTATGCGGTGGTTTGCATCCATCTCGATCTTCAGTGCCGCGGGTCGTGCCCTCGCCGCCTCGTGAGTCGCGTGGCGGTCCGCCCCTCATCCCTGAGCAGTTTCGTCAACCAGGCGCAGCCAGCCCTAATCCCTATGCGATCGCTCCATCAGACCCTGAAGGTTGCTTCACCGCCGGGCCCGGCCGGTCCAGCGACCGCGCCCGACGCGAGCAGCGCGTCGATCGCATCCTCGGCGTAGCCCGCCGCGCGCAGGACCTCGACCGTGTGCTCGCCGAGCCCCGGGCCGGGCAGCCGGTCCGCGGCCGCGGGCGTGCGTGAGAGCTTCACCGGCGAGGCGAGCACCCGCACCGGTCCCTTGGCACCCGGCTGATCGATCTCGGCGACCATCCCGCGTGCCCGCACATGCTCGGACGCAAGCGCCTCGTCGAGCCCGAGCACCGGCTCCAGGCAGCACTCGACGTCCTGCGCGAACTGCTCCCACTCGGCGCGCGTGCGCGCCGCGAAGATCCCCTCGACCTCGGCATGGACGTCGCCGCCCACCGGCGCGAAGTGCTGCTCGACGAGATCCTCGCGGCCAACGCCGCGACACCACGCCGCCCAGAATTTCGGCTCGAGCGCGCCGAACGTGACCCAGCCGTCGGCGCACGCGTACGGCTTGTAACACAGCAGCCCGCCGGCGAGCTCGAGCTCGCCGCGGCCGGGAACGTTCCCGTCGGCGAAATGGCGCGCCGCGACCATCGCGAGCCACGACAGCGCGCCGTCGGTCATCGAGACGTCGACGAGCTGTCCCTCGCCGCTGCGCTCGCGCTCGCGCAGCGCGGCGAGGATCCCGAACGCCGCCATGAGCGCGCCACCGCCGAGATCCGCGATCTGCCCGGCGGCCTGCACGGGCGGCCCGCCCGCGTCGCCGGTGAGCCCGAGCAGCCCGGCGAGGCCGAGGTAGTTCATGTCGTGGCCGGCGCGGTCACGCAGCGGGCCGGTCTGGCCGTAACCGGTGATCGCGCAGTAGACGACCCGAGGGTTCACCGCGCGCATCGCCTCGTAGCCGACGCCGAGGCGGTCGAGCACCCCGGGGCGGAAGGACTCGAGCACCACGTCGTGATCGCGCACGAGCGCGAGCAGCACGTCGCGGCCCTCGGGCTGCTTGAGGTCGACACGGATCGAGCGCTTGTTGCGGTTCAGGGCGAGGAAGAGCGCCGACTTCGCGCTGTCCTCGGCGCCCTCATGAAACGGCGGTGCCCAGCGGACGTAGTCGCCGAGGCACGTGTCCTCGACCTTGAGCACGTCCGCGCCGTGGTCGGCGAGCAGCTGCGAGCAGAAGCCGCCCGGCAGCAGGCGGCTGAGGTCGAGGATCCGGATGCCTGCCAGCGCTCCACCCATGCTCCGCGCACCCTAGTCTTCGCGCCATGAGCGACGATCGCAGCCCGGCATCCGACACACGCCTCCAGCATGACGACCGCAGCGTCTTCGATCGCTTTGTCGAGGGCGCCCACACGAAGGTCAGCCAGGCGCCGTTCTTCACGGTCTGCGTCGTGGTCATCGTCGTGTGGCTCGTGAGCGTCCCGCTGTGGGCCGATCTGAAGGCATGGCAGGTCGCCATTCACACGGTCACGAGCGTCACGACGCTGCTGCTCATCGCGCTGCTGGAGAATGCCGGCCGGCGCAGCGACGAGGCGGAGGCGGAGAAGCTCAACGTCATCGCCGAAGCCCTCAGCGCGCTCATGACCTCGCAGGCGTTCACGAAGGACGCCAAGCTGCAGGAGGCGGCCGAGCGCCTGCGCGACTCAGTCGGGCTTGAAGAACGGCACTAGCGGTTGCTGGGCGAGGTGGCGCCGCACGACGGCGAGCTGCTCCTCGCCGACCCTCAGCGCGTCGATGACGTCGGGCTCGACGCCCTCGTACTGGAGCTCTCGCGCGGCGCTGCGGACGTGCGCCAGCGCGAACGCGACGTACCGCAGCGTCCTGTCGATCTCGGCGTCGTTGACGCGTGGGTTCTCAACCGTGGCCATCCGGCGACGCTAACCCGGCGACCGGACGCAAACCCATGGGCCCCGCCGCCGCCGGCCGCAGCGCCGGCTCCGGCGCCCCCTAGGGTCAGCGGTCAGCGAGCAGCGGCGCGATCGCGTCGGCCGCGAGCTCGCCGTAGCCCGGGGCGGCCGAGGTGATCTCCGCGCCGACGACCGCGCACGTCGCCATGACCTCGGCCAGGAACTTGCGCAGCGCCCGCGGCGACAGCCCGTCGGCGACCGGGTACGCGGCGGGCAGGTCCTCGGGATCGAGGACGTCGAGGTCGAGGTGCACGAACACCTCGAGGCCGGTGAGCGGCGCGAGGTCGTCGATCCGGTGCACGCCGCTGCGGTCGAGGTTGACGCGCTCGCCACCCTCGATCTCGCGCACGCCGTACATGACGATCTGGGCGGGCTCGGGGCCGACGCCGAAGCCGGTGTCCCACAGCCCGCACGCCCCCGCCAGGCACATGCCGCCGAGATAGCCCGACAGCGTCGTCTCGGGCGTGTTGAAGTCGCCGTGCGCATCGAGCCACAGCACCCGCGCATCCGGGTGGTGGCGAAACACGACGGGCAGCGTGGCAACGCAGATCGAGCACTCCCCCGCGAGCAGGATCGGCACCCGTCCGGCCTCGAAGGCGTCATCGAGCTGCCCGCCGGACTCGAGCAGGCAGCCGTGCGAGTCGCGCAGATCCTCCACCCAGGGCAACGCCAGCGGCTCGCCCGGCGCACCGATCACGCGGGCGTCGAGCAGCTCGGCGAGCTCGCGCGTCCCGGCCGCGGCCTCGGCGCCGCGATCGGACGTTCGGCACAGGAGGCCGACTATCTGCCGGTCCATCGCGGTTCACGCTTTTCGAAGAACGCCGCGACGCCCTCGCGCGCGTCGTCGGTGCCCAGCGCGATCGTGAGCTGGCCCCGGAGGTATTCGAGCGCGTCTTCGAAGGCGAGATCCTGCTGCGCGTAGAGCGCGTCCTTGCCGAGCCGCATCAGCAGCGGCGACTTTCCGGCGAGCTTGCCGGCCCAATCGGCGACGGCCGCGTCGAGGTCGTCGGCGCCGACCACGCGGTTGACGATCCCCAGCCGCTGCGCTTCGTGGGCGTCGATGCGCTCTCCGAGCAGCAGCAGCTCGGTCATCTTCTTGCGCCCGACGTTGCGCGCGATGAGCGCGGCGATCATGAACGGGAACAGCCCGACGTTGATCTCCGGCGTGCCGAACGTCGCGGTGTCCTTGGCGATGACGAGGTCGCAGGCCAGCGCGAGGCCCAGCGCGCCGGCGAGCACGTGCCCGTTGGCGGCGCAGAGCACGGGTTTGCCGAGCTCGCCGATGAGCGCGAACAGCCGCGGGAAGCGGTCGCCGGCGCCGTGGCGCGCGGCAGGCGGTCGGTCCGCCGTGAAGCCGGCGAGGTCGCCGCCGCTGGAGAACACCGTGGCATGCGTCGAGGTGAGCACGACGCAGCGCACCGCGTCGTCGTCGCGGGCAGCCCGCAGCGCCGCGAGCAGGTCGTCGAGCACGGCATCCGAGAGGGCGTTGCGTGTCTGCGGCTGATCCAGCGCGATCGTCGCGACCCCGCCATCCGCGACGTCGTAGCGCAGCGTGGCGTACGGCACCCGCCGCAATCTACAAGCGATGCACGGCATCGCGGCGTGCGCCTCCGGGTTGCGCGACTGTGCAGCAAGTGTGCGGAATCTGTCCTGCGCTCGCGCGGTGGGCGCTGATACGTTGCGCTGGCGCTCGAGGACAACGGAGATGCTCAGCGGGACGCTGAGTTCTGCCATGGGGAGGCGCGGTCCTTCAACGCATGAGATCGGAGGTCTCGATGACTAGACGAACGCTCGGTGTCGCTGTCGTGTGCGCCGCGATTGGCAGCGCTGCGATTCCAGCCGCGGCATCTGCGGCCACAACGGTGAAGATCACGTCGAAGGCGTCCTTCGTGCCGAACCGCTACATCAAGGACGAACTGCGCTTCAACAGGGACGTCTATTCGGTCAAGTCCGGCGGGAAGGTCACGATCGACAACCGGTCGAGGGAACCGCACACGCTCTCGATCGTCAAGAAGGCGGACTTCCCCAAGACCGTGCCTGGATTTGACAAGTGCTTCGAGGCCGGCATCTGCGGTCAGCTCTTTGGGCTGCACGGCTTCCCGGAGAACGATGGTCCCCCGACGACGCCGCTCTACAACGCAGGCAAGGACGGCTTCAACACCCGGACCGACTCGATCGTTCTCGACTCCAAGGCGAAGGCGAGCATCAACGTCACTGCCGCGAAGGGACGCAAGCTGCTCTTCATGTGCATCATTCACCCCTGGATGCAGGCCAAGTTCTCGGTCAAGTAGTTGACGGTGCCGCTGCCTCTCGAGGGGGTTCCGGCTCGCGCCGGGGCCCCCCTTGGCTGTCTGGCAGCCCTCGTGCTGGCGGTTAGCGTCCTGCTGGCGTGGGGAGGACCGGCGGCGCCCGCCAAGACGCGCGAGTACTGGGTCGGCGCGACGCCAACGACCTGGAACATGGTCCCCAACGGACGCGACGCGATCATGCACGAGAGCATCTCCCCAGCCGAGACGATCTTCCCGACCGTCACGTACCGGCGCTACACGCGCAACTGGAAGAGGCTGCTGCGCAACGCGCCGACCGCGAACGTCGACTCCGACCGCATGCCCGGGCCGTTCATCCGCGCACGCGTCGGCGACCGGATCCTCGTGCACTTCAAGAACTTCGACACGGTGTTCAACCGTCCGCACTCGATGCATTTCCACGGCGTCACGTACAAGCCGTCGTCGGACGGGGCCTACCTGCCCGGCTTCTCAGGTCGCGACGGCGACGTCAAGCCGGGCCAGTCCTGGACCTACCGGCTGACGGCGGGCCCGCAGTCCGCCGGCTTCTGGCCCTACCACGACCACTCCCGGTCGATGCACGAGTCACTGGAGGGCGGGCTGTGGGGCGGAATGTCGATCCTCGGCCGCCATCAGCGCCGCGCGGACCGCGAGTTCGTCACGGTGTTCGCCCCCATGGGCAACTTCCAGACGATCAACGGCCGCGCGTTCGTCGGTAACACGCCGATCTACCGGTCGAAGGTCGGCCAGTTGGTGCAATGGGACGTCATGGCGATCGGTTCCGAGCACCACACCTTCCACGTGCACGGCCACCGCTGGCTGGAGGCCGGTATCGCCCGCGACACGCGCACGGTCGGCCCGGCTGAGAGCTTCCGCGTGCGCTGGCGCGAACGCGACCGCGGAACCTGGTTCTACCACTGCCATGTCGAGCAGCACATGGAGCGCGGGATGATCGGCATCTACCGCGTCTCGCGGTGAGCGTCCTGCTCCGGCGCACCCTCCTGCTCGCCGGGCTGGCCGCGGCGCTCCCGGCGACGGCGCTCGCTCAGCACATGGACGGCGAGACGCCGGCTGCGGGCCACGGCGCCGCCGATGTCTCCATTGGACACACCGCGGTCGATCCGGTCCACGCCGACGCACTGGTCGGCGAGACAGTGGGCTGGCGGAACGCCTCGATCCGCACGCACACCGTCACCTCGAGCACCGGGCTCTTCGACTCCGGGAACCTCGGTCCCGGCCGGCGCTACAGCCGCGTCTTCGCAACGACCGGGACGTTCGCCTACTACTGCCGGATCCATCCCTTCATCAAGGGCGATGTCAACATCGCGAGGCTTTTGCTGCACCCCGTAGACCCGGTGGTGCGCGGGGAGCCCCTCGATCTCCAAGGCCGCGCCATGCCCGCCAGCGGAGCAGTCACGATCCAGCGGGATCTCGGAGCGGGCTTTCAGCCCCTCGTGACGGTCCCCCAGGCGATGGATGGCTCGTTCGCGGCGCACCTTGTGGCCGAGCGGACCGCGACGTTCCGCGCGGTCTCGGGCATGGACGCAAGCGCCGCAGTGCACGTCGAGGTCGCGCTTGCCCGCACGGTGTCGGTGTCGACCATGCGCACGCGCAAGCGGCGGCTCGTTCGCAGCGTGGTCGCGCCCGCGCCGATCGGAGGCACGGTGCATCTCCAGCGATACCTGCGCGAGCGCTTCGGATGGTGGACGATCTCGCGGCGCGCGCTCAACGACCAGGGACGGGCGAGGTTCTCCCTGCGCCGCCGCGCCAGGGGGCGCTACCGCGTGATGCTCACCAAGCCGGATGGCGAGACGCCGGTCACGGTGAGCCGCACGGTTCGCCTTCGCGGCTGACTGGCCAGTCAGCCAGTCGCGTATCGTCCGGTGGGTCTTCTCCGAATGTCGCGCCGGATTGTTGGAGAAGGCCCGCTGGTGGCAATGTCGACAAGGGAGCTCAGGACATGGGAGTGCTGGACGGGAAGGTCGCGATCGTCACCGGCTCGGCGCGGGGCATCGGCCGCGCGACGGCCGAGCTCTTGTCCGAGCACGGCGCGAGCGTCCTCATCAACGACCTCGACGGCGACGTCGCCGAGCAGACAGCGTCTGAGATCGCGGGCGACACGGTCGCCTACGCGGGCGACCTCACGGTCCCCGGCGCCCCCGACGAGCTCGTCACGACGGCGATCGACGCCTGGGGCAAGCTCGACATCATCGTCAACAACGCCGGCTACACGATCGACGCGCCGCTGCACAAGATGAGCGACGACGCCTTCCAGCGGATGCTCGACATCCACACGGTCGTGCCGTTCCGCGTCTGCCGCGCCGCCGCACCGCACCTGCGCGAGCCGGCCAAGGAGGAGCGCGAGGCGGGCGTCGAGGTGTTTCGCAAGATCGTCAACGTCTCGTCGATCTCCGGCACGATGGGCAACGCCGGCCAGGCCAACTACGCGGCCGGCAAGGCCGCCGTCGTCGGCCTCACGAAGACGCTGGCCAAGGAGTGGGGCCAGTTCAAGATCAACGTCAACGCCGTCGCGTTCGGCTTCATCGACACGCGCCTGACGCAGGCCAAGGTCGAGTCCAACACGATCGAGGTCGGCGGCGAGACGGTCCAGCTCGGCATCCCCGAGCAGATGCGCGGCATCGCGTCGATGGTCATCCCGCTCGGCCGTCCCGGCACCGCCGAGGAGGCCGCCGGGGGCGTCTTCTTCCTCTGCTCGCCGTGGTCGAACTTCGTCCACGGCCAGACGCTGAACGTCACCGGCGGGCAGTGGACGGGCATGACGACGTGACGATCTGTTCGGCTGACCGAACAACGGGCTGCCGAACGACGAATCACCGACAGCCGCCTTTCCGATAGTCGGGAATCGGAGTACTCTTGCCCCATGAAGGTCGTCAAGCCCGCGCCCGCGCGCGCCGTGCCTCGCGGCGTGGTCGGGGGAGCCGAGATCTCGCAGGGGACTGCGGGCGCGTCGAACATCTACATGGGCGTATTCCGCGTGCCCGCGGGGGCGCAGTCGCGGCCGCATTACCACGCCGACTGCGAGTCAGCGGTGTACATGCTCTCGGGCAAGCTGAACGTCCGCTGGGGCGAGGAGCTCGAGCACGAGCTGAGCCTCGAGCCAGGCGATCTCGTCTACGTGCCCCCGCGCGAGACGCACCTGCTCGAGAACCCGTCCGACGAGGACGCCGCCGAATACGTCGTCGCGCGCGACGCGCCGCAGGAGGACTCGGTCGAAGTTCCCTGGCTGCGCTGACAGGCTGACGCGGCGAGCGGTCGGACTCGGCCAGCGGCGGATCGTGGCTCTATGTGATGCCGACGTGACCGATCTCGGACGCTCGTCGCGACATCGGTCGCTCGTGGTCGTGTCTGGCCGGTCGCGGAGCCCGCCCCGATTCGACCTCGCCTCCAATGCTGCTGTCCTGGTCCCGAAGGCGACCTCGCACCGAACCCATCTACATTCCCCGCATGCTCCCCCAGGCCCTGCGCCGCCTCACCCCCGACCGCATCCGCCACGACCCCCGGATACGCGCACTGGCCGTCGGCTCCGGCCTCATCCCGCCCCGCACGATGCACACCGACGGTGAGGCAAAGCTGCTCACCACGCTCGCGCGCGGCCGCCGGCAGGTCGTGGAGATCGGCGTCTACGAGGGCTCCTCGGCCCTGGTCCTCCTACGGGCACTCGACTCCGACGCGACGCTGCACCTCATCGATCCGTTCGGCCATCAGCCGGGCGCGCTGCGGGCCGGCTGGGCCGCGACCGAAGGTGCGACGAGGCGCGTCGTGGCTCGTGCGGCCGGCGACGGCGCACCGCGGGTGCGGTGGCACATCGAGCGCAGTGAGGACACGGCCCGCCGCTGGGACGAGCCGGTCGACCTCGTCTTCGTCGACGGCGATCACACCGAGGCGGGGTGCGCGCTGGATTGGGAGCTGTGGCATCCGCACGTCAGCCGCGGCGGCCACATCGTCTTTCACGACGCGCGCTCGGCACCGGGCTCGCCGCCCGGCATCGAGGGCCCGACCGCCGTCGTCGACCGGCTGTTTCGCGACCGCATCACGCCGGGCTGGGAGCTCGCGCACGAGGTCGACCGCGCGGTCGCGGTGCGGCGGGTGCGCTGAAGCCGAGCGCTGCCCGCCGTCAGCCCTAAGCGGCTAAGCGGTCGCGGCGTGCTTCTTGCCGCGCCGCTCAAGCCGCCGCTGCTCGCGGACGCGCTGCAGGACGCCCTTGCGGCCGAGCGTCTCCAGGCCGGAGTGCAGCACGCGGATCTCGCCGAAGATCTCCTCGGCCACCGCCATCTGCTGGTCGCGCGTGGGATCCACGACCTGCTCGTAGCGGATCGGGTCGCCGTACTGGAGCGTCACCTTGGGGAACTGGCCGCGCTTGTAGTTGCGCACCTCGGAGGAGCCATGGATCGCCACCGGGACGATCGGCACGCCGGATTCGAGGGCGAGCCGGCCGATGCCGGGCTTGGGCCGGTCGGCGAGCTGGCCGTCGCGCGAGCGCCCACCCTCGCAGTACATGGCGACCGCCCCGCCGCGCTCGAGGATCGCGCGCGCGGTGATGAACGCCTCGTCGTCGCGATGGCCGCGGCGGATCGGGAACACGCCGCCGTGCGAGTAGACCCACTGCGCCGGCGGCTGAAAGAGCTGCGACTTGGCCATGAAGCGCACCTTGCGGCGCGTGAACGCGCCGAGGAAGAAGTGGTCCATGAACGAGCCGTGGTTCGGCGCGAAGATGAGCGGGCCGCTCTGCGGGACCTTCTCGCTGGAGATCGAGCGCGCGCGGAAGAAGGTGAACGCCCACAGCATCGTGAGGATGCGGACGGCCTCGTAGGCGGCGTCTGGCTCGCGCGTGCGGGAGCGCTCGTGGAAGGCGGTGAAGTGCGCAGCCGGGCGCGGGTCGCGGAAGTTCCCCTCGGCCATCGCGGCGAGCTGCTCTGAGCGCTTCATCCTCGCCATGCCGAAACCTTACCCCTGCGCCCAGCCGCGGGCACGCGCGACGGCGCGCCGCCACTCGGCGATGAGCGCCGCACGCTCGTCCGCTCCCATCCGCGGCTCGTAGCGGGCGCGTTCGCCGTCACGCGCGGCGACCTCGGCCTGGGTCCACCTCCCGACGCCGACGCCCGCGAGCAGGGCAGCGCCGAGGGCGGTCGTCTCGGGCATCTCGGCGATTGCGATCGGGACGCCGAGCACGTCTGCCTGAAACTGCATGAGCCAGGCGTTGACCGTCGCCCCGCCGTCGGCTCGCAGCTCGGTGAGCGGCTCACCCGCGACGCGCTGCATCGCCTCGACGGCGTCGACCGTCTGAAAGGCGATCGCCTCGAGTGTCGCGCGGGCGAGGTGCGCGCGCGTGCTGCCGCGCGTGAGGCCGACGATCGTCCCGCGCGCGTAGGGGTCCCAATGCGGCGAGCCGAGCCCCGTCAGCGCGGGGACGAAGTAGACGCCGTCGTTGCAATCCAGTGACGCGGCCAGGCCCTCGGTGTCGGACGCCTGCTCGATGACGCCCAGGCCGTCGCGTAACCACTGCACCCCGGCGCCGGTCACGAAGATCGCCGCCTCCAGCGCGTAGACCGTCCGCTCGCCGATCCCCCACGCGACGGTGCTTAGCAGGCCGGTCGGAGCCGTCGGCGCCTCCTCGCCGGCGTTGAGCAGCACGAAGGAGCCCGTCCCGTACGTGTTCTTCGCCAGGCCCGGGTCGAGGCAGCCCTGGCCGTAGAGCGCGGCCTGCTGGTCGCCGGCGATCCCGGCCACCGGCACACCGTCGTACCCGTCCAGCGCGTCGCCGCGCAGCGTGCCGAACTCCCCGATCGAGGGCCGCACCTGCGCCAGCGCGCCGCGAGGGATGTCGCCGAAGAGCGCGAGCAGCTCGTCGTCCCAGTCGCCGCGCGCGATGTCGTACAGCAGCGTCCGCGAAGCGTTGCTCACGTCGGTGACGTGCTCGCCGGTGAGCTTGAAGACGAGCCATGAGTCGATGGTTCCGAAGACGGCGCGCCCGTCGGCGCAGCGCTCGCGCAGGCCGTCCACGTTCTCGAGCAGCCACTCGATCTTCGTCGCGCTGAAGTACGGGTCGAGCACGAGGCCGGTGCGCGCGCGCACGAGCGCCTCGTGGCCGGCGTCGCGCAGCACGTCGCAGCGCGCGGCGGTGCGCCGGTCCTGCCACACGAGCGCGCGGTGCAGCGGCTCGCCGGTGCTCGGGTCCCAGACGCAGACGGTCTCGCGCTGGTTGGTGATGCCGATCGCCTGCAGATCGCCGCTGCCGGCGCCCGCATCGTCGAGCGCCGCCAGCGCGACCGCCCGGGTCACGTCCCAGATCTCGGCGGCATCGTGCTCCACCCACCCCGGACGGGGGAAGTGCTGTTCGAACTCGCGGTACGCCCGCCCGGCGACCTGCGCCGCGTCGTCGAAGACCAGACACGTCGTGCCCGTCGTCCCCTGGTCGATGGCGAGGATCACCGCCGAGACGCTAGTTCACGCAGCGCGTGGCCGGAGCCCCAGGAGAGAGTGTGGGGCCCCGGCCACGACTGTCACGCAGTGAGCGACGTGCGTGGAGGAGTGGAGCACGCACCGCTCGCGCCGCCTGCGACAGGCATGACCGCCGACGGTGCTGCCTTGCACGGTAGGTCGGGTGGGCACGCGATCCCTCCGACTCGGGTCCAAAGCTGCGCGACGACTCTTGGACCGGCGGTCGAAACGGTTTGCGGCGCGGTCAGGCCGGATCGAGGCCGTCGCGTGCGGCGCGGATCGCGTCGACCGCGGGCTCCACCTGCTGATTGGTGAGCCAATCCCATTCCAGCGAACGGCCGTCGCAGAGGTCGACGACGAGCGCGTGCGTCGTAAACAGCACGTCGCCGCCGCGGCCGCGCTCGACGACGTCGAGGACATCGCCCAATCCGATCTCGCGGATCGGCGCGCTCACGCCCGCGCCGTGCGTGCGCTGATCGAGGATGCGGCGCGACGTGACGGTGAGCTGGGCGACCGGACCCCACTTCTCGCCGTTGTCCGGCCAGCCGCAGGCGAACAGCACGACCTCCTCGGGCTCCAGCGCGGCGAGCAGCTGCGCGACGTACGCCGGGTCGGGATCGTCGCCCGCGGTGGCTTGGCGGTACAGCGCGGCGATGCTGTCGGCGGTCTCCATGAGATCTTCCGAGGAGGCTAACGCGGGTCCAACGAGCAATGGCTAGGCTGGCCCGTGGTGACCGCGTGACAGTACGAGCCGTCGCAACACCGGCCGGCGTCGCCCGAGACGTGGTTCTCGGCCCGCGCGCGCTGAACCGCGCGCTGCTCGAGCGCCAGCTTTTGCTGCGCCGTCACGAGTGCTCGGCGAGCGACGCGCTCACCCATCTCGTCGGGCTGCAAGCGCAGAATCCCAACGCGCCGTACGTCGCGCTGTGGACGCGACTCGCCGAATTCGAGGCCGACGATCTCGCCTCGTTGATCTCGGCACGCAAGGCCGTGCGCCTGTCGCTCATGCGCTGGACGCTGCACGTCGTCACCGCGCGCGACTGCCTTGCGCTGCGGCCGGTCCTCCACTCGGTCATGGAGCGCCGGATGCAGGCGAGCTTCGGCCGCGACCTCGCCGGCGTCGACCTCGATCGGCTCGTCGAGGTCGGCCGGACGCTCGTCGAGCAGGAACCGCGCTCGCTCGGTGACGTCGGGCGGCTGCTCGCGGCTGAGTGGCCGGGGCACGAGCCGCGCGTGCTCGCCAACGCGCTGTCGGCGCTCGCGCCGCTCGTCCACGTCCCGCCGCGCGGCCTGTGGGGGCGCAACGGCCGCGCGGTGCAGACGACCGCCACGCGCTGGCTCGGCCGCCCGCTCGAGCGCGGGACGGAGGCCGACGAGCTCGTGCTGCGCTACCTCGCCGCGTTCGGCCCGGCGTCGGTCGCCGACATCCGGACCTGGTCGGGTCTCGCGGGGCTCGGGCCGGTGGTCGAGCGCCTGCGCCCGGGGTTGCGCAGCTTCCGCGACGAGCACGGCCGCGAGCTGCTCGACGTGCCCGACGGCCCGCTGCCCGACCCCGAGACGCCGGCGCCGGTGCGCTTCCTGCCGGAGTTCGACAACGCCGTGCTCGCGCACAGCGACCGCTCGCGGATCGCAGTCGACCGCGACCGCCGGCGCACGCTGACGCCGAAGACGTTTCTCGTCGACGGCTTCGTCCGCGGCACGTGGCGGCTCATCCGAACCCGCGCGATCATCACGCTGGAGATCACCCCGTTTCACCGGATCGGCCGCGAGCATCGCGTCGCGCTCGCGGAGGAGGGCATGGGGCTGCTGACGTTCATCGCGGCGGGGGCGGTTGACGACGTGCGGGTGGGGGTTCGGTTCGTGGCGGAGGAGCGCTAGTGGGCCACTAGATGGTTGATTAGGGGTTTCGCTCGGTCCCCGGTCGCCTCGCGGGCGCGAAGCGAACAGCATCGCTAAGTGCCGTCCGTCACGAGTTGCTCGTTGGCGCCGTTGGCGGCCAAGCGCGAGCCCGAGCTACCGCCGGCTCGCATACACCGCCAGAAAGTCCACCAGCTGGCGTCCGCGGTGCACGAACCCGCGCCACGTCTTCCCGGTCGCGCGGTGCGCGAGGTCGAGCTGCACCTCCTCGATCCGGAAGCCGGCGCGGGCGGCGTCGACGGTCATGCCGATCTCCATGCCGAAGCGCGGCGCGAACGGCACGACGACGGCGAACGCCTCACCGCTCAGGGCGCGCTGACCGGAGATCGGCGCCTTGAGGTCCAGCCCGGTGAGGTTGCGGATCGCGCGGTGCGCGAAGCCGACTGCGAGGCCGAACCCGCCGCCGACGCGCGAGGCGAAGACCGCCACCGCGAGGTCGCAGCGTCCGCTGCGGACCGCCTCTGCGAGGGCGGGCAACTGCGCGGCGCTCTCCGCGAGGTCGCCGTCGACAAGCACGAAGACGGGCGGGTCGGGCTCGAGCGCACGGCTGAGCACGCGCCGCGCCGCAAGCGTCGCCGCCCCGCCCTTGCCGATGACGTGCTCGCTGCGCACGACCTCGACGCCGGCGTCGCGGGCAACCTGCGACGTTGCGTCGGTCGAGCCGTCGTCGGCGACGATAACGCGCGCGCCCGCAAACGCCGTCGCGATAGCGGCCAGCGTGTCGGGCAGGCGGTCGGCCTCTTCGTGGGCGGTGATGATCACAATCGTGTCGGCGTCCATTGGGGCGGCTACTCTGCCAGAGCCTTTGGTACAGCCACGGCGTTTGAGCGCAGGAGGAGGGAGTTTTGGTGGAAGTCGAGGCCCATATCACGGGCGTTGTCTGGAAGGTCGAATGCAAGATCGGCGACGTCATCGAGGAGGGCGACACGGTTATCACGCTCGAGTCGATGAAGATGGAGATGCCGGTTGAAGCCGAGGATCCCGGCATCGTGAAGGAGATTCTCTGCGAGGAGGGTCAGCCGGTCGACGAGGGCGATGTCCTCGTCGTCCTCGAATAGCGCCCGCGGCCGGCGAAAATCGAGCTAGCACTATCTCTGCATAGACATAGTTCTAAGCACGTCCCGGGACGGTACGGTCTGCCCGATATGCCGGGGGAACTGCGAATCGATCGGCCCGCAGGCGGTGTTCTCCGGCTGGCGATATCCAACCCCGCCAAACGCAACGCGCTGGACTTCGCGATCCTCGACGGGATCACCGAGGCGCTCTCCTCGCTGGACGACGTGCGGTGCGTGATCCTCACCGGCCGGGACGGGATGTTCTCGTCGGGTTACGACATCGGCGAGATCCCCGAGGAGCTCTTCGCGCAGGAGGCCGAGAAGCTCGTCGCGCACCCGTTCACCGAGGTGCTCGCCGCCTTCGACGCCGTCGAGGTCCCGACCGTCGCCGCGCTCACCGGCCCGACGATCGGCGGCGGCCTCGAGCTGTCGCTCGGCTGCGACCTGCGCATCGCACACGACGAAATCAGGCTTGGCATGCCGCCGGCGAAGCTCGGCCTCGTCTACTCGCACACCGGTCTGCGTCGCTTCCTCAACGCGATCGGCGAGCCGCGCACGCGCGAGCTCTTCCTCCTGGGCCGCTACATCGACGCGCCCACGGCGCTCACGTGGGGACTCGTGAACTGGGTCGTCCCGCCCGAGGAGCTCGAGCAGGCGTCGCTCGAGCTCGCACGCCAGCTCGCCGGCAACGCCCCGCTGTCGATGGCCGGCAACAAGCGCGTCCTGCGCGAGCTGCTGCACGCCGAGGCGGCGCTTGACCCCGACGTCGAGCGCGAGCTCATCGCGCTGCGCAAGGCGAGCTTCTCAACCGACGACATGAAGGAAGGCGTCATGGCCTTCGCGGAGAAGCGCCCGCCCCGCTGGACGGGACGCTGACGCCGCGCGAGGAGCGCCGCGACCGCTGACGCGGCGAAGCCGACGGTCATCGCGCTCGTGAACGCCCCGGCAGCAGCGTTGACGAGCTGATCGCCCTGCTGCGCCGGGAGCCGCTCGGCCACGCGGTTGGCCTGGCCGACCGAGTCCTCGGCGGCGATCCGCGCGCTCTGCGGCAGCGCGCCCCGGTGGCATCCGCCAGCTTCGACGCATACAGCGAGGAGATGACCGAGCCGATGATCGCCGTGCCGAGCGCGCCGCCGACCTGGCGGGTGACGTCGTTCATCGCCGAGGCGACGCCGGCCTTCTCCTCCGGCACCGCGCCCATGACCGAGTCGTGGCGGGCCCGATGATCCAGCCCATGCTCAGCGCGACGGCGAAGAACCACAGGCCGAGCGGCCAGTAGGGCATGTCCGCAGTCCACAGCAGGGCTCGTGGCCAGCAGCCTGTCGAGGCCCAAGAGGCCCGCCGACACGATGCGCGCCGTACCGATCCGAGCGCCGAGCTTGATGCTCGACACCGCGCCGAGCACGAGCCCGAAGGCGAGCGGCACCATCGCCGCGCCGGCCTCAGGCCTCAGGCCAGCGGCCCGAGGCCGACGCCGATCGACGCCATGGCGGCCCAGATGCCGATCGCCGTCGCGCGCTCCTCGCGGGGAAAGACGCTGGAGATGATCGATGAGCCCGCCAGCGTGGAGCTCGAAGCGTCGAGCTCCTCCTGCGGGCTTGGCAGCGCGACGTTGAGGATCGTGTTGTCGAGCCCGATGACGAGCAGGGCAAGCGACAGCACGGCGAGCATCTTCCAGCGGTTCTCCTGAGCGCGATCCGGTGCGGTGACGGTCACCGGGGCTCCTTTTGGAAACGGGGCAGTGGTGATGACCTCAGCCTGTCGACGCGGCTGCCCGCCGACATCGGGGGCTTCCCTGAACGGCCCCCTGAACCATTCGTGTGAGCCGCCTCACACGTTCCGTTCTCGCGATGCGAGAGACTGCGCCATGGCCGAGTTCGACCCGGGACCGCCGCCCGAGCTGACCGAGCTGTTTCGCCGCGTGCCCGACCCGGCGAACAGGCGGGCGTTCTGGTTTGACTGGGGGCCGATCTTCTACCGCGGCCGCCTCGACGGCTCGGCGCGCGTGCTGTGCATCGCCTCGGACCCGGGACCGACCGAGCGCGTCGCCGGCCGCACGCTCGTCGGCAACGCCGGGCAGCGCGTCCAGGGCCTGCTCGGCAAGCTCGGCCTCACCGGGTCCTACGTCTGCCTCAACGCGTGGGCGTACGCGGTGCACCCGAGCAGCGCCGCCGAGCAACAGGACGCGCTCGCCGACCCCGAGCAGCTCGCCTGGAGAAACGAGCTCTACGACGCGGCGACCGGACCAGACCTGCAGGCCGTCATCGCCTTCGGCGTCATGGCGCGCAAGGCGGTCGCGCTGTGGCCGGGCGCGCAGGGCCGCGAGCTGCACAACCTCCCCCATCCCTCCAGCCACGACGAGACGCGGCTGCTTGACACGTGGCGTGCGGCGGTCACGGACCTGCGCGGCGTCGTCACGCCCGACAGCGAGGGGGACAACACCGGCCCGAACTACGACACGGCGTTCGCCGAGACCGACTACGCACCGATCCCGCGCCGCGACCTGCCGTTCGGCGCGCCCGCATTCATGGGTGACGACGCGTGGGTGCGCACGCAGGACGGCAACGCGATGAACTCCGTCGGGCGCCCGTCGCCAGACGACGGCCATACGTTGATCTGGCAGGCGCCGGACACCACCCCATGATCACGCCGCTCGTCCTCTTCGGCCGGATCGTCACGCTCGACGACGCGTCAGGCATCATCGACGACGGGGCGCTGTACATCGGCGCCGACGAGCGGATCGCCGCCGTGCAGGAGCGCCGCGCGCCCGCGCCCGTCGGCTTTGAGAACGCGTCGGTGCTCGAGACGGGCGGGACGATCTACCCCGGCCTCATCGACCTGCACAACCACGTCGCCTACAACACGCTGCCGCTGTGGGCGTCGCCGACGCGACCCAAGGACAAGCCCTGGGAGCGCCGCGACCAGTGGCCCGACGACAAGGACTACAAGCCGAGCATCTCCCTGCCGGCCAACGCCTACTGCAAGATCGCCGGAGAGGCGGTCCTGAAGTACGTCGAGTGCAAGGCCGTGATCGGCGGAACGACGGCGATCCAAGGCTCCGCGAAGGTGCCCAACTACGGCGGCTGGCTCGTGCGCAACATCGAGGAGGAGACGTTTCAGACCGGCGACAAGTCGGTGCGCCAGTCGGTTCGCGGGCTCGGCTCCGACGAGGACTTCGAGAAGTACCGCAAGGCGATGGCCGAGGATAAGGACTCGTTCATCTATCACCTGTCGGAGGGCAGCAGCGAGACGCTGATCGAGGAGTTCGACGCGCTCAAGGCTCACGACTGCATCAACGAGCGGCTCATCGCGATCCACTGCACCGCGCTCGGCGAGACGCAGTTCGAGGCCTGGAATCCGGAGAGCACCGTCGTGTGGTCTCCGTTCTCGAACCTCTGGCTCTACGGCTCGACGACGCGGGTCGTGGAGGCGCGCGACGCGGGGCTGCGCGTGTGCCTTGGCTCGGACTGGGCGCCGTCGGGATCGAAGAATCTGCTCGGCGAGCTGAAGGTCGCCGACATCTGCAACCGCCGGCTGTTCGACGGCGCGTTCAGCGACGAGGAGCTTGTCCGCATGACGAGCTCGAACCCCGCGGACGCGCTCGCCTGGGACGACCGCCTCGGCCGGCTGAAGGTCGGCCTGCACGGCGACGTGCTCGTCACGACGACGCGCGAGGATGACCCGTACCGCAACCTCATCACCGCGATCGAGCGCGACGTGCTGTTCGTGGCGATCAACGGCTATCCGTTCTACGGAACCGACGAGCTCATGAGCGCGACGACGACGAAGAACGCCGAGCCGATCCGGATCGGCACCGAGAGCCGCTCGATCGTGCTCGTCTACGAGGGCTACCCGGATGCCGACATGACGTGGACGGAGGTCCGCCACGAGCTCGACAGCGCGCGCGGCGATCCGCGGCGCCACGAGGAGGAGCGCGGCGGCGCGCGCCCGCGCGGCCGCGAGGTGCGGATGATCCCCGACAAGCCATGGGACGAGCGCGTGTCGCGCGAGGTCACGCCGCCGACGCTCGACACGGTGCCGCTGCCCGAGCCCGACGCGCTGACGCACGACAAGGCGTTCTTCCGCGCCGTCGAGAGCCTCGGCTTCCACGGCGGGCTGCTCGATGAGCTGCGCGACTATTACGACTGACGAGCCGTTCTAGGGCTCGGGTGCCCAGGTTCCCGAAGCTGCATCGATAGGGGACGCGGATTGGATGGCGCGAAGGGACGCGGGAGCGGCCTTCGGGATCGCGAGTTCGCAGTTGAGCCGCATATAGACGTCGAACTGCGAACTCGTCGGCTCCGGATCCATGCCGCGAGGCGGGCGAGGGCCGCCCTCGCGGCCCCTCCCCTCATCCGTCATCGACGCTGATTCGGGCACCTCCGCGACCTGCGGGTAGCGTTCGCCGCTCGTGAAGATCGTCACCTGGAACGTCAACTCGCTGAAGATGCGCATGCCGCGCGTGCTCGAGCTGCTCGCCGAGCTCGCGCCCGACGTGCTGCTGCTGCAGGAGACCAAGAGCGAGGCCGCGGCATTTCCCGGCGACGAGCTCGCGGCCGCGGGCTACCGCGCGGTGCACCACTCGGCGGGGCGCTGGGCGGGCGTGGCGATCGTGGCGCGCAGCGATCTGGATCTGACCGATCCGGTGACCGGGCTGCCCGGCGAGGTGCAGGCCGACGAGGCGCGCTGGATCGAGGCGACGGTTGGCGGCATCCGTGTCGCGAGCGTCTACGTCCCCAACGGGCGCGCGATCGGGTCGCCGACGTTCGCGCAGAAGCTCACGTTCCTCGAGGCCATGGCGACGCGGGTGGCACAGCTGCGCGACGCCGGCGAGCCGATCGTCGTCAGCGGCGACTTCAACGTCACGCCGGCGGACATCGACGTCTACGACCCGGTGGCGTTCATCGGCGACACGCACGTGACGCCCGACGAGCGCGAGCGCCTCGCGGCGCTGATCGCGGCGGGCGGGCTCGTCGACGCCTACCGCGCGCTGCACCCCGACGAGGTGCAGCACACGTGGTGGGACTACCGCCAGGGCCACTTCCACCGCGGGCTCGGGCTGCGGATCGACCTCGTGCTCGTCAGCGACGCGCTCGCGGAAACCCTGGCCGCCTGCGGCATCGCGCGTGACTACCGCAAGGGAGCAAAGCCCTCTGATCACGCCCCGCTCGTCGTCGAGCTGCACTCGTGAGCGGCACGCTGCGCGGTCGCTGGACCCGGCTCGGCGCCTTGCCGGCGCTGCCGATGGTCGCGGCCGCGTACGTCGTCCTGGTGCCGGTCGTCCTCCTGCTCGACGACCCGGCGCGCGTGATCGCCGGCTGCATCCTTGTCGCGTTCCTGGCGCTGTACTCGCTCGCCCGCCCGGGCGGCGGCGCGGGCGTGTTCTTCCTCGCGGGCGTGCCGGCGCTGACGAGCACCGTGCTCGACGACGTCTTCGCCTGGCCGCGCTGGACCGGGCTGTGCTTCTTGCCGTTCGCGATCGCGCTCGCGTGGTTTGAGGATCATCCAGACGACCCCGTCGCGCCCGAAGCGTGACCGTGGTTTGGGTCGCCCGTCTGACCCAGCCGACGCGGCCCAGCCGAAGAGCACGATGCTCGACAGAGGGATTCTTCGTCGTCACAACCTCGTCGCGATCGCGGTCGCGGCCATCGCCGCCGTCGTCTCGGTCGAAGTGATCACGCTGACGCGCAAGAAGCACGGCGAGTAGGCGGCACGGGCGGTGGGCGAACACCCACCGCCCGCCATCTGCCTACGCGGTCGCCGAACGGGCGCGCATCGTCAGCATCACGCTGAGGATCGCGAACCACAGCGCCGAACCGATGAACGCGGCGAACCCGGCCGGGGTGACGGCGACGATCGCGAGCAGGATCGCGATCCAGCCGAGCCACTTCGGCAGCGCGCCGTGCCGGACGATCGACAGCCCGGTCGAGAGCAGCAACACCTGCAGCCCGACCGCCATCGGCATGAAGTCGTTCTCCCACAGGGCTTGTAGGGCCTGCGCCCCGGCGGGCGCGAGGTCGTCGGCCGACTCTGCCAGCGCGAAGCTGATCGTCGCGTCGATGGCGATTCCCGTCGCGAACACGCCGGCTCCGACCACGGCCAGGATCGAGAGCACGCCACCCTCACCCTCGGCGGCGCGCAGCACCTTGCGCAGATATGCCGCGAAGAAGAGCAGCAGCGACGCGGCGATCCCCGCGAGCGCGCCGCCGACCATGATCGCGTCCTTGTTGTCGACGTAGTGCTCGACGACCTTCGCCGCGCCGTCCTTGACCTCGGGCGGCTCGCCGCCGACGGCGAACGAGACGAGCGTAACGACGACGAATGCGAGGCCCAGCAGCGGCACCCACCAGTCTCTGTCCATGATGCTTCCCTCCTTGGCTCGTGTTCCAGTTGGCCGAGTATCTGCTCATCGGCGGGCTCGCAACCTGGCCATTAGGACCGTCCGGTGCGGCTGGCACTCTGCGGCGCAATGGCATCGCTCATCACTCGCGAGGAAGCGGTTCGCCTGGGGGAACTCTCAGACCGGGTCGAGATCGAGGCGCTGATCGAGCGCGCCTGGCAGGCCCGCGTCGAGCGCTTCGACGATGCGACCGACATGTGCTCGCTCGTCAACGCGAAGTCGGGCGGCTGCGCCCAGGACTGCGGGTTCTGCGCGCAGTCGCGCTTCGCCGAGGCCGAGACGCCGCTGCACGCGATGATGGAGCCCGAGCAGATCCTCGAGCACGCGCGCGCCGCCGAGGCCGCGGGGGCGCACCGGTTCTGCATGGTCACCCAGGGCCAGGGCCTGTCCAAGCGCGACTTCGAGAAGGTGCTCGAGGGCACGCGGCTGGTTGCCGAGCACACGAACCTCAAGCGCTGCGCGTCGATCGGGCACATGTCGCCCGCCCGGGCGCAGGCGCTGAAGGACGCCGGCGTCCAGCGCGTGCACCACAACGTCGAGACCTCGCGGTCCTACTATCCCGAGGTCTCCCAGACCGTCCGCTACGAGGGGCGGTTGCGGACGATCGACGCCGTCCGCGAGGCCGGCCTCGAGACGTGCGTCGGCGGCATCCTCAACCTCGGCGAGACGCGCGAGCAGCGCGTCGAGATGGCGTTCGAGCTCGCGGCGATCGACCCGACCTCGGTGCCGATCAACCTGCTCAACCCGCGACCGGGGACGAAGTTCGGCGACCGCGAGTACATGGATCCCTGGGAGGCGGTCAAGTGGATCGCGATCTTCCGCCTCATCCTGCCCGACGCGCTGTTCCGGCTCTGTGGCGGGCGCGTGGAGAACATCGGCGAGCTGCAGCAGCTCGCGGTGCGCGCCGGCATCAACGGCGTGATGATGGGCAACTTCCTGACGACCCTCGGCAACACGCCCGACGAGGATCGTGCGATGTTCGAGAACCTCGGGCTGAACGTCGCCCGCCAGCCCGACAACGGCGCGGACCCGCGTCCGGACAACCGCAGCGGCTGGCTCGAGGGCGAGACGCCGGACGCCGGACCTGACGCGGACGTCGCGACTGAGTTCGCCGGCCTCGAGGTCCAGCTCTGGGACCCGTCCAGCCAGTTGCGCTTCGCGCGCAAGACCCACGTCCCGAAGCGTCCGGACGGCGCTGCGAACACCACCCCGGCGATGCGGGGCTGACCACCACGGAGGCGATTGCAGGGTGACCGAGATCCAGGCGCGGCTGGCCGAGCTGAAACACCTCGGCCTCTATCGCAGGACACGGCTCGTCAGCGGGCCGCAGGGCCCTCACGTCGTGCTGGACGGCAACCCCGTCCTGCTGCTCTGCTCCAACAACTACCTCGGTCTGGCCGATCACCCGCGCGTGCAGGAGGCCGCCGCCGAGGCGGTCGCGAGATGGGGTGTCGGCGCCGGCTCGTCGCGGCTCGTCTCGGGGACGATGACCGTGCACCGCCGGCTCGAGGAGCGCCTGGCCGAGTTCAAGCGCACCGAGGCGGCGCTGCTGTTCGGGTCGGGCTATCTCGCGAACCTCGGCGTCGTCAGCGCGCTCGGTCGCAGCGGCGAGGTGGTCTTCTCCGACGAGCTCAACCACGCGTCGATCATCGACGGCTGCCGGCTCTCCCAGGCGGAGACGTTCGTCTACGCGCACAACGACATGGAGCACCTCGCGTGGGGCCTCGAGCAGGCGGGCGACCGCGGGTCGCTCATCGTCACGGAGTCCGTCTTCTCCATGGATGGCGACCTCGCGCCGCTTGAGGAGATCACGGACCTCGCGCGGCGCCATGACGTGCGCGTCGTCGTCGACGAGGCGCATGCGACGGGCTGCCTCGGCCCGGGCGGGCGCGGCGCCGTCGCCGACGCCGACCTGGAGGGCGAGGTCGACGTCGTGATCGGCACGCTCGGCAAGGCCCTCGGCACCTACGGCGCGTTCGTCGCGTGCAGCACCGAACTCGCGCAGCTGCTGGTGAACACGGCGCGGCCGCTGATCTTCTCGACCGCCCCGCCGCCGCCGGCGATGGCTGGCGCGCTGGCCGCGCTGGACATCCTTTGCGAGCAGCCGCGACGCGTCGAGCGCCTGCAGGCCAACGCCGAGGTGCTGCGCGGCGAGCTCGCCCGCGAGGGCTTCGACGTCGCCGGATCGACGAGCCAGATCGTGCCGCTCATCGTCGGCGACGCTCAGACGGCGATGCGCGTCTGCGAGGCGGCGCTGGAGCGCGGCGTCTTCGCCCAGGCGATCCGCCCGCCGACGGTCGCACCCGGCACGTCCCGTCTGCGCCTCGCGGTGATGGCCACGCACACCAAGGACGAGCTGCGTGAGGCGGCGCACGTCCTCGGCCGCGCGGCGCTGCAAGCGGGCTTTCGGCCGGCGACCGCGATCCCCGTGGCGGTCGCCCACGAGGTGGCGCGGCCGATGGAGCCGGCGGTCGGCGGGCTCTTCGACGGCGAGGTCGACGAGGCGGCTTGAGCCACCGCCCGACGGCCTTCGCCGTCGCAGCGGGATGATGGCTGGGTGCGCGGCTGCTTCGTCACCGGAACGGACACCGGCGCGGGCAAGACCGTCGTGGCGGCGGCGATCGTCGCCGCGCTGCGGGCCGAGGGGGTCAGGGTGGCCGCGTTCAAGCCCGTCGTCACGGGCGTCGGAGAGGACGCGATCGGGCCTTGGCCGCCCGACCACGAGCTGCTCGCCGCCGCGTCCGGCGCGCAACCGGACGACGTCACGACGAGCACCTTCGAGCCCGCCGTCTCGCCACACCTTGCCGCCGAGCTCGCCGGGACGCAGCTGCAGCTCGACGAGCTCGTCGCCGCCGCCACCGCCGCCGCGGCAACCGCCGACGTCCTCGTCGTCGAAGGCGTCGGCGGCCTGCTTGTGCCGCTGAACTCCGAGCACGACGTGCGCGATCTCGCCGTCGCGCTCGGCCTCCCGCTCGTCATCGCCGCCCGTCCGGGCCTCGGGACGATCAACCATTCGCTCCTCACGATCGCCGCCGCCCGGTCCTCCGAGCTCGACGTCCGCGCCGTCGTGCTCACCCCGTGGCCGGAGGAGCCGAGCGTCATGGAGCGCAGCAACCGCGCGACGATCGCCCAGCGCGGGCAGGTCGACGTCGCGACGCTCCCGCCGGCGAGCCCCGACATCGAGGACCTCGCACGGGCCGGCGCAACCCTCCCGCTCGCGACGTGGATCGCCCCGTGACCCCCTCATGCACCCTGGCCGCGTTCGCGACCGCCATGGCGCTCGCTGCCGGCGGCTGCTCCGACGCGGACGACGAGGGCCCGATCACGACCGACTGCACCGAGACGAGCGCCGCCACCGTGGAGAGCTTCGCCCGGGCGCCGATACCCGAGAGCGCCACGACGATCGAGGTCTTCTGCAGCGGCTTCACCGACATCTTCGTCCGCGCGCGGATCGTCCTGCCGCGCCGCGATCTCGACGTCTTCCTCGACGACGCTCACTTCAGCGCGCCGCCGCGGCGCGGCGTGCGCCCGTTCACCCGGCACAAGAACGATCCGGCGACGTGGAAGATCGCGCAGGTCAAGCGCGTGCTCGGACACGAGGAGGAATGCGCGCAGGTCAAGACGCTCGTCTGCAAGTCCGGTCTGGCCGGCCGCAGGGTCATCGTCGACCTCGACACGCCGGGTCGAGCGACCGTCTACCTCCAGGCCTACACGACGTAGGATCGCCATATGGCACGACGCCTCGCGCTGATCCTCGCGGTGCTCGGCTGCGGCGCGCTCGTCGTCCAGGGCGCCAGCGCGCACAAGCTGCCCAAGGCGCCGAAGTGCTCGATCCTGCCCACGAGCAACCACTTCAACAAGCGCGTCGACAAGCTCCCGGTGGCGGCGAACTCCGCCACGATGATCACCTCGATCGGCAGGCAGGACAACGTCCACGCCGACTTCGGCTCCGGAACCTACAACGGCGGCCCGATCGGCATCCCGTACACCGTCGTCAAGCGCACCCAGAAGCGGGTGGCGCTCTCCTTCGACTACGCCGACGAGTCCAACAGGGGCAAGTACCCGATCCCGCCGAAGGCACCGATCGAGGGCGGATCGCACGCCGATGGCGACCGCCACGTGCTCGTCGTAGACCGCGACCGCTGCAAGCTCTACGAGCTGTACGACGCCCATCCACAGAACGGCGGCGCGAGCTGGCACGCGGGCTCCGGCGCCGTGTTCAACCTGCGCTCCAACAAGCTGCGACCGAAGGGCTGGACCTCGGCCGACGCCGCCGGGCTGCCGATCCTGCCGGGCCTCGCGCGCTACCACGAGGTCAAGCGCGGCTCGATCAACCACGCGCTGCGCTTCACCGTGCCGCGCACCCGCCGCGCCTACGTCTACCCCGCCCGGCACTTCGCCTCGGACTCCGATGACCCGTCGCTGCCGCCGATGGGGATGCGGATTCGCCTGAAGGCCGGCACCGACCTGAGCGGCCTGGGCAAGCAGGCGCTCGTCGTCGCCCGGGCGCTGAAGCGCTACGGCGCGCTGCTCGCCGACAACGGCTCGCCGTGGTACTTCTCGGGCGCACCGGACCGCCGCTGGAACAACGACGACCTGCACACGCTGGACCGGCTGACGGGGGCGGACTTCGAGGTCGTCGATACGTCGGGGCTGGCGAAGCCGGGCTTGTAGGGCTCGCCGGCACCGCGGTTCACCAAACAGCCTCGCTGAAGGAGTCGGTTCGTCTGCCGTGGCTCGCGGGAACCTGTACGAGTGACGGATCGCTTGCCAGGTGGGGGACATCCGTCATTGCTGCATGTCATACGGGAACGAGCGACAGCTCACGAGCAGCGAGGAGGCGATCCGTCGCTCCTACAGGTTGGCGACCCGCCCCCGCCGCACCGCACCCTCATCCTTTATCGATGCAGTTCGTCAACCGCCCGGCCGCGACCCTCAGAGCTACCCGCCCCTCGCCGCAAAGCGCACGATCGACGTGTCGATGAGCCACTCCACCGGTGCGATGTCGTCGGTGTAGACCCGCCCGCCGGGCACGCGCGGCGCGAGTCGCGCCGCGGCGCCCTCAGCGAGCGGGCGCAGGTCGTCCGGCAGCCGCGACCCCGCGTCCGCCAGGCGCGCCGCCGACGCGTTGGCCTCACTCGCGATCAGGACCGTGTTCGTCGACTCAGACGGATCGCGCCGCACCGTCGGGAACACCGCCGCCAGCGTCGCGCCCAGCACCTGCTCGACCCGGTCTGAGCCCTCGGGCTCGCCGACGTTGATGAGGACGACGCCACCCGGCCGCAGCCGATCGCGCGCGAGCTCGAAGAACTCCTTCGTCGCGAGGTAGAACGGGATGTAGGGCTGGCGGTAGGCGTCGACGACGATGACGTCGTAGCGCTCCTCGCTGCGCCGCAGAAAGGGCCGCGCGTCGGCGGTGTGCGTGTGCAGACGCGGGCTGCCCAGATCGAAGTAGCGCCGGCCGATGTCCGTCAGCTCGCCGTCGATCTCGACCGCGTCGATCCGCGTGCGCGGGAAGTAGTGGCCGTACGCCCGCGCCGTCGTGCCGGCCGCGTTGCCGAGGATCGCGATCGACCGCGGCGCGCGATCGCGTGCCGCGAACGGCAGCACGAGCATCTCATCCCAGTAGTCGCCCGTCAGGTAGCTATCGGGATACCACACCGAATGGACCGCCTGGCCCTCGTTGAGCTCGAGGCGGCGGCTGCCGTCCGGGTCCTGCACGACGCGCGCGTACTGGTACTCGGTGTCAGCCTCGTGGATGACGCGCCCGCCGCCCTCGGTCTCCCCCTTCACCGTGCCCACCGGCAGCACGAGCAGCGCGAGGAGCGCCGCCGGCGCGAGGACGAAGCGCCGCTGCGCGAGGCCGGCGGCCGCGATGATTACGAGCGCGAGGCCGAAGAGGATGAACGTCCGCCGCGTCCCGATGAGCGGGATGAACAGCAGCGCCGAGGTGAACGTCCCGAGCAGGCTGCCGACGGTCGAGATCGCGTAGAGGCGCCCGGAGACCGTGCCGGCCTCGGCGACGTCGGAGACCGCGAGGCGCAGCGCGTACGGCGCCACCGCTCCGGAGACGAGGATCGGCACCGCGACGAGCACCGTGACGGCGATGAGCGATCCGACGAACGCGCCCGCCGAGATCGAGTCCAGCGCGTCGACCGCCGCGCCGAGGAACGGGTCGGCGATGAACGGCACGGTCGCGAGCAGCGACCCGGAGAGCAGGACGATCCGGTACAGGCCCTGGCGCGTCGGGTTGCGATCGGCGAGCTTGCCGCCGTACCAGTAGCCGATCGAGAGCGCGACGAGGACGATGCCGATCGTGTTGGCCCAGACGATCGTCGACGCGCCGAAGTACGGCGCGAGCAGGCGCGCGGCCGCGATCTCGGCGCCGAGGATGCTGAAGCCGACGACGAAGACGACGAGGGCGAGCGGGGGCTCAGGCAGGCGGCGCATGCGCATGCGAGGGTATTCGTCCGCCCGCGCACCTAGGGTCATCCCACCATGAGTACGGGGGAGCTCGCAGCGATCGACAAGCGGGTGCTCTGGCACCCGTTCACGCAGCAGCGCGGCTGGAGCGAGGAGCCGCCGCTCATCATCGAGCGCGGCCGCGGCTGCACCGTGTACGACACCGACGGCAACGCGTACATCGACGGCGTCTCGTCGCTGTGGTGCAACGTCCACGGCCACTGTCACCCGGCGATCGACGCCGCCGTCCGCGACCAGCTCGGGCGCATCGCCCACACGACGATGCTCGGCCTGTCACACCCGCCGGCGATCCAGCTAGGCCAGCGGCTCGTCGAGCTCGCGCCGCCGGGCCTGACGCGCGTCTTCTACTCCGACAACGGGTCGACCGCCAACGAGGTCGCCCTCAAGATGGCCTTCCAGTACTGGCGCCATCGCGGCGAGACCGAGCGCACGGGCTTCATCTGCCTGCGCGACGCCTATCACGGCGACACGATCGGCGCGGTATCCGTCGGCGGCATCGACCTCTTCCACGCGTGCTTCGGCCCGCTGCTCTTCGACGCGTGGCAGACCGAGCCCGGCGAGCCCGAGGCACTCGACGCGCTGCTGCACGAGCACGCCGGCGAGGTCGCCGCGGTCATCGTCGAGCCGCTCGTGCAGGGCGCCGCGGGGATGCTGCTGCACCCCGACGGCTACCTGCGCGCCGTGCGCGAGCTGTGCGACGCCCACGACGTCCTGCTCATCTGCGACGAGGTGGCGACCGGCTTCGGGCGCACCGGCACGATGTTCGCCTGCGAGCAGGAGGACGTCGCGCCCGACCTCATGTGCGTCGCCAAGGGCCTGACCGGCGGCTACATGCCCCTCGCCGCGACGCTCGCCAGCGAGCGCGTGTACGAGGCCTTCCTCGGCGAGCACGAGGAGCTCAAGACGTTCTTCCACGGCCACACGTACACCGGCAACCCGCTCGCCTGCGCCGCCGCGCTGGCCACGCTGGAGATCTTCGAGCGCGAGGACACGCTGCGCGCGCTCGAGGGCAAGATCGACCTGCTTGGCGAGTTGCTCGACGAGCACGTCGTCCCGCTGCCCACCGTCCGCGACGTGCGCCAGCGCGGCTTTATGGTCGGCATCGAGCTGGCCGACTTCCCGCTCGCGCAGCGCATGGGCCACCAGGTGACCCGCGCCGCCCGCCGGCGCGGCGCGATCATCCGCCCGCTCGGGGACGTCGTCGTCCTCATGCCGCCGCTGGCGATCTCCGAGGTGCAGCTGCGCTGTCTCGTCACGACGACGGCTGCCGCGATCGGCGAGGCGGCGGAGCTCACGCTGAGCGCCGCTGCCTGACCCTTCTCATTGAGGACAGATCCAGACCTAAACCGCCCGTACGGTCGCGTGCTACTTCAGCTAATCGGAAGGGAGCAGCGATGCCCGAACGAGACGGATACATGCCCGGCGTGCCCTGCTGGGTGGACGCGAGCCAGCCCGATCCCGCAGCAGCCGTCGCCTTCTACCGGGGGCTCTTCGGATGGGAGTTCGACAACTCGATGCCGGCGGGATCGGAGGGCGTGTACTACATCGCCACGATCCGCGGCGGGAGCGTCGCCGCCGTCAGCTCGGTTCCCGCCGCGGCGCCCGCGGACGCGATGTGGAACACGTACGTGTCGGTGGTGAGCGCCGATGACACCGCCGCCAAGGTCCGCGACGCAGGCGGGCGTGTCCTGATGGAGCCGTTGGACGTCACGGACGCCGGCCGGATGGCCGTGTTCGCCGATCCCGAGGGCGCGGCGTTCTGCGTGTGGCAGCCGAAGGAGATCACGGGCCTGCAGATCGTCAACGAGCACGGCGCCCTGAACTTCAACGACCTCAACACGCGCGACCCCGAGGGCGCCAAGGCGTTCTACGGCGCGGTGTTCGGGTGGCAGACGCTCGAGCTCGACGGCGGCGTTGAGATGTGGACTCTGCCCGGCTACGGCGACGAGCTCGAACGCGACAACCCGGGCCTCCGCGAGCAGATGGCCGAGCTCGACGCGCCGAAGGGGTTCGAGGACGTCGTCGCAGCGCTCGCCCCGATCGCGGACGGTAATCCGGACGTTCCCGCGAACTGGGGCGTGACGTTCGGCGTCGACGACGCGGACGCGATTGCAGACAAGGCCGCGGAGCTCGGTGGCACCGTCCTGGTCGCACCGTTCGATGCGCCATGGGTCCGGATGACGGTCATCTCCGATCCGCAGGGCGCGACGTTCACCGCGAGCAAGTTCGTGCCGGAGAATCGCCCGCCGGCGCCCGACGGCGCAGTGGGATCGGCGGCAATGCCCGGCTGACGTTGGAACCCGACCAGAACGCAGCGCCGCTCCCCCGCGGCCGATCTCCGGGGCAGGGCTCGAGCGCCTCCTTCGCGGTCGACGTCCACACGACCAGCGGCTGCAGAGCGTTCACGCCGGCGCGGTCAACAGGCCGCGTCGGCGGGCGCTCAGTCCTCGTAGGGCGAGAAGTCCTTCTTGCGTGCGCCGCAAACGGGGCAGAACCAGGTGTCGGGAATCTCCTCAAATGCCGTGCCGGGTGGGATACCGCCATCCGGGTCGCCGTCGTCAGGGTCGTAGATGAAGCCGCAGGACTCACAGATCCAGCGCTTGGTGGCGGTTTCTATGCTCATTGTCTGCAGGGTAGAGGTCTGTCCCATCGCCCGTTGCGCGAACTGCTGCTTCGTGCGCGTCGATCGTTCTCCCACTACCCCGCGCAAGTCTGCTTCAGCGGTCATCTCCCGGCCGACGCGGGCGGTCGCGAGGTCGGTGCCGCGCTGCGGCACACGGTGCATGACGGCGACGAGATCCGTCCTGCTGCCCGGCGGCCCCGCGATTGCGAGCGCCGAGGCACAAACCTGTGCAAAAGCTGCAGCTTTCCGGATGGGGTCCTCACCCCATCCCCCACGATCGGATTGCAGAGCCATCGTCACGTGAAATCCCTGCAAATGGGGCTTGTCCCTGGGGTACCCCAGCGTGTTGCCGGTGCGTGAAGGTGCTCACACTAGGGTTGACCCTACCTGCGAGTTCTGCGTAAGATCGCACCGCGAAGCACTCCTTTTTCTGCAGACCATGAGGGCCTGCAAATGAGAAGGCAGGGACGGAATGGCTCTGGGGCACGAAGGATCGCCGGTGGGGGTAAATGGCGCGGATGCCAACGGTATCTCCGCGCGCCAGGACATGGTCGCTTGGGCACGCGCCATCGAGCGGCAGCTGCTCCGTGATCGCCTGCGGGCGACGATCGTGCCGGGTCTCGAGGAGCTGGTCGATCCGGCCGCCACGCCGGCCGAGCTCATCGCGCTCGCGGACGTCCAGGCGCGCCATCTGCGCGCCGAGCTCGAGCACCAGGCGCATCGCGATTCCCACGACCAGCTCGACCTGCACCTCCTCGACGCGCCGGTCATGCGGGCGCGCGAAGCCGAGCGCGAGTGGGTGCGCGGACATCTCCATGACACGGCGCTTCAGATCCTCGAGTTCATCGCCGGCGACGGCTTCGGCACCGGCCTGACCTCCGCGCATATCGCGCGCCTGGCCGGCGGCGCCGCCCGCGACCTGCACCGCTTCATCGACCGGACCGACGAGGTCGGCAGCACCCAGCTTCTGCCTGAGCTGGAGCGGATCACCGCCGAGGCTCGCGGGTTCGACTCGCGCGTCGAGCTCATCGTCAACGGCATCGACGCGGCGCCGACCGGCGAACAGGCGTCGGCGCTCGCCGGGGCAGTCCGCGAGGCGGTCACGAACGCGCGCAAGCACGCCAACGCATCACATGTCGTCGTCCGCGTCGAGCAGACGGCAGACGGAAGCACCGCGGTCACCGTTACGGATGACGGTGTCGGTATCGATCCAGACCAGGCCGAGAACGGCCACGGGCTGGGAGTCCAAGGCAGCATCGTCGGTCGCATGCAGCGCGTCGGCGGTCAGGCATCTCTGCAATGTCCGCCCGGCGGGGGCACCCGGGTCACGCTCGTTACCACTACGCAGGAGAACTAATCGATGAAGATTCGGGTCGTAGTCGCTGATGACTTTCCGCTTGTGCGCGAGGGCGTTGCTCGCGCGCTCAACCATGATCCCGCGCTGGAGGTCGTCGGCCAGGCGACGACCGGCCAGGAGGCGATCGAGCTCGCCGAGGAGCTGCGTCCCGACGTCATGATCCTCGACCTGCGGATGCCCGACCTCGGGGGCCTGCAGGTGCTCGACAAGCTGCGCACCTCCCAGCCGCAGATCCGCGTGATCGTGATGACCGCCTCCGAGCAGGCCAGCACGCTGCTCGACGCGATCGCCGCCGGCGCCGCGGGCTACCTGTCCAAGCGCACGACCGGCCAGGAGCTGCGCCAGGCCGTCATCACCGCCCACGGCGGCGGCTCGGTCATCACGCCCGCGCTCGCCAGCCATCTGCTCAAGGAGTTCTCGAGCTCGGCGCGCGGGGAGCAGTCCTACGTCCGCCCGCTCCAGGGCCGCGAGCTCGACGTCCTGCGCCTCGTCGTCCAGGGCAAGACCGACAACGAGATCGGCAAGGAGCTCTACATCTCGCCGCGCACGGTGCAGAACCACCTCACGCGCATCCGCGAGAAGACCGGCCTGCGCCGGCGCTCAGAGCTCACCCGCTGGGCCGTCGAGCACGCGATCGGATAGGTAACGTCGCCCGGAGGGCGAAACACGCTCACCGTACGCGCACGCGGCCGGTCATGCCGAGCTGCTCGTGGTTGGCGATCGGGCACGCCCACTTGAAGGTGCCGGCGGGCAGCGTCAGCGTCAGCGTCACGCGCTCGCCGGGGACCAGCGCACGCGTGCGGACCGGTCCTGACGGGCCGTTGACGGAGAGCGCGTGCTTCACGTTGCCGTCGTTGGTCGCCTCGAAGCGGATCGCGCCCCGACGCGACACCGGCGGGTTGGTCGGCTTGAGGCGGTAGTCGGTCAGCGCCACGAGCACGACGCGCTCGCCCGGCGCCGGGACCGTGCGCGGCGTCGTCGTCACCTGTGCCCCGCCACCGCGGCTCTCGCCGCAGCCGCCGAGCGCGAGACCCGCGACGAGCGCGAGGGCGGCCGCCGCATCGCGCGGGCGCACGTCAGCTTCCAACCACGCTGGGCAGCGTGACGACGAAGCGCGCGCCGTGCGGATCGCGCTGCTCGGCGTGGATCGTCCCGCCGTGCAGCTCGACGATCCAGCGCGAGATCGCCAATCCGAGCCCCGCGCCGCCCCGGCCGTGGGCGCACGTGCCGTCACCGGATTGGAAGCGCTCGAACACGCGTGCGAGGTCGTCCGCGGGGATCCCCGGGCCGTCGTCCTCGACGGCGAGGCGCACGGTGATGCCGTCGCTCGCGGCCCGTAGCGCGATGACACCCGGCCGCGGCGAGAATCGGACGGCGTTCTCGAGCAGGTTCAGGACGACCTGCTGAACGCGCTCGGCATCGCCGGCGACGACCGGGTCTCCGGGCGCGTCGATCGAGAACGCGACATCCGGCGGGGCGTGCAGCCGCGTCTCACGTGCGGCCCGCTCGAGCACCTCGCGCAGCTTGAACGGGCGGATGTCGAACGGCTGCTCGCCGGCCTCCATGCGCGAGATGTCCAGGAGCTGCGTGACGAGCCGGCCAAGCCGGCGCGTCTGCGCGAGCATCGTGTCCAGCGTCGCCCGATCGGGTTCGCTGACGCCTTCCACGACGTTCTCGAGCACGGCCTGCAACGCGGCGATCGGGGTGCGCAGCTCGTGCGAGACGTTCGCGACGAACTCGCGCCGCAGCCGGTCGGTCTCAGCGATCTCCTCGGTCATGCGGTTGAACGCCTGCGCGAGCTCGCCGACCTCGTCGGCTGTCGTCACGCTCACCGGGAGGCCGCGCTCGCCGTGCGCCATCGCACGAGCGACGGCCGACATCTCACGCAGCGGCGCGGTCGTCCCGTGGGCGAGCAGCTGCGCGATCGCCAGCGCCAGCGCGATCCCGCCGGCCGCGCCGACGAGCGACGGCAGGCCGGCTCGCACCGCAATCACCGTCGTCGCGGCAGCCACCACGATCGCCACGAGGATGACGAGTCCGAGCTTGAGTTTCAGCGAGCGCAGCGATCGGAGCGGCCTCATGGGCGCATGCTAGGCACACGATCGGCTCGCGGACGCCTGACTAACGTGTGCGGGCATGCCGCGCGTTGCGCCCGGGGCCCAGATCGCCTCTCTGCCCCACCGGGTGCCGCCCCCGTCGCTGTTCGTGCTCGGCGCGATCTCGCAATACGTCGGCTCGGCCCTCGCCGTGCTGCTGTTCGTGTCGGTTCCCGCCGCCGGAGTCGCGTGGCTGCGCGTCCTCGCGTCGGCGGCGGTGCTCGTCGCCTGGCGGCGCCCGTGGCGCGCCCGCTGGCCGGCGGCGCGGCTGCGGCTCGTCGCGGCGTTCGGCCTGACGCTGGGGATCATGAACGTCGCCTTCTACGAGGCGATCGACCGGATACCGCTCGGCACCGCGGTGGCGATCGAGTTCTGCGGCCCGATCACCGTCGCCGCGCTGGGCTCGCGCACGCGGCGCGACTTCGCGGCGCTGCTGCTGGCCGCCGCGGGCATCCTCGCGCTCACCGACGTGCACATCGCCGGCAGCCCGGAGGGCCTCGCGCTCGCCGCCGCCGCAGGCGTCTTCTGGGCCGGATACGTCGTCATCGGCCATCGCCTTGCGGCCGATGATGACTTTTCCTCCCAGGACGGCCTCGCGCTGGCAATGGCAATCGGCGCGATCGGCCTCGCGCCGCTACTTTTGCCCAGCGCCGCACCCGCATTCGAAAGCGTGCCGCTGCTCGCGGCCTGCCTGGGCGTCGGCGTCCTGGCGAGCGTCATCCCCTACGGGCTCGAGCAGATCGCGATGCGGCGCCTGCCTCGCGCGCGCTTCGCGCTGCTGCTCGCGCTGCTGCCCGCGACCGCCGCGATCGTCGGCGCGATCATCCTCGGGCAGATCCCGGGTGTCCTGGAAGCGGTGGGCATCGCGCTGATCGTCGCCGCGGCGTCGCTGCGCACTCACACAGAACTCTAAGCAGCAGGGCAACTTCACGTCTGCCAGGCGGTTAGAGTGCTCAGGACGCCATGGAGGCCGGAGCACTTCGAGCACCAGCCGGACTCAACCGGATCACGGTCACAGCGCCGTTGCTGCGACTGCGTTCCGACGAGCAGCTCGT
This sequence comes from uncultured Actinomycetes bacterium, assembly GCA_963705315.1. GTDB lineage: Bacteria > Actinomycetota > Thermoleophilia > Solirubrobacterales > Solirubrobacteraceae > CADCVQ01. Next base: position 1,103,612 of record OY970068.1, on the reverse strand, counting down.
CGCGGCGTTCCGGGCAGGCAACGAGGCCGCCTTCAGCATCATCCACGACCGCTATCGCCAGCGCCTGTTCGCCTACGCACGCCAGATGCTCGGCGGCTCGCGGCAGGATGCCGAGGACGCGCTCCAGGACGTCTTTTTGCGCGCCTACTCGTCGCTGCGTTCCAACGACCGGCAGCTGTCGCTGCGCGCGTGGCTGTACCGCGTCGCGCACAACCGCTGCATCGATCATCTGCGCAAGCCGGTGCCGCCGGCGATCGACCTGTTCGAGACATCACGCAGGCCGCTGCACGACCCGATCGTCGAGTCCGAGCGCCGCGAGGACCTGCGCCAGCTCATCGCTGACGTGCGCCGGCTGCCCGAGCAGCAACGCTCGGCGCTGCTCATGCGCGAGATCGACGGGCTGACCTACGCGGAGCTGGCCGAGGCGCTCGGCGTCACGCTACAGGCGGTCAAGTCGCTGCTCGTCCGCGCACGCATCGGGCTCGTCGAGGCAATCGAGGCACGCGATACGGCGTGTGACGAGATCCGGCTGGACCTCGTCGCGTCGTTTGATCGCGGCGTCCGCGCCAGCGGACTGGCGCGCAAGCACCTGCGCGACTGCGCGGGCTGCACGGAGTACCGCGCCCAGCTGCGCGGCGTGAGCAAGCGCTTCGGCGCGCTCAGCCCCGGACCGGGCATGCTGGCCGCGGCCGTGAAGCTCGTGGGCATCGGCGGCGCGGGCTCGGCCGGCGCGGCCACTGCGGGCGGCGGAGCCGCCGTCGGAACCGGCGCGGCGGTCGCCGCGAGCGGTGGGACGATCGCGAAGGTCGCGGCCGTCGTCTGCGCCGCGGCGATCACCGCGGGCGGCGCCGCCGAGGTGCGCCACCAGATGAACAAGCCCGAGCACGCCTCGTCGGGGGCGAAGAGCTCAAGCGCCGCCGGCACGCAGAGCGCGACGCGCTACAAGCGCGATGCGGTCGTTCCAGCGACCGGCGCGACGTCCGTGGCCGCCGCTACGGCGCGCAAGCGGCATGCGGCCGCGATCGTTCCGCACACCCGAGCGACCGCCGCGGGCGCGGGCGGGCTCGCGGCACCGGCCACCGCTGACCTCACCCGACGTGACGAGGTGCGCCCCGTCGACGAGACGACCGGCGGCGCCACCGCTCCCGACGAGGAGACCGGGTTCGGCTACGGCGTCGAAGGACTCAACCCCGCTCCGGAGGCCACCGGGACGACCGACGGTGAGACGGTCGCACCGCAGGAGGGCCTCACGCCGATCGAGCCGGGCTCCCATGCGCTCTCGCCGACGCACCCCGGCGGCTGAACGGACCCGCGCGGGTCACTAACCTCGCGGTCCATCGACCGCTACCTCGCCACACTCGATCATGAGACGTTGCTCGTTCGCCGCGGGCGACGGTCCGGACTGTTCACGATCGTGGCCGTGCACTCGACGGTGCGCGGCCCCGCGCTCGGCGGCTGCCGCGTCTGGCACTACGACGACGCGCGCGAGGCCATCCGCGACGCGCTGCGCCTGTCGCGCGCGATGACGTTCAAGTCCGCGGTCGCCGGCTTACCGCTCGGCGGCGGCAAGGGCGTGATCATGGCGCCCGATCCCGCCTCGCCCGTGCGCCGCGGCCAGCGCGCAGACGCGCTGCGGGACTTCGGTGAGGCGATCGACTCGCTCGACGGCGCGTACATCACGGCGGAAGACGTCGGGACCTCGGCGCGCGACATGGAGGTCATCGCGGGGCAGACGAGCCACGTCACCGGCCTCTCGCGCAAGCGCGGCGGCTCGGGCGATCCCAGCCCGTGGACCGCGCTCGGCGTGCAGACCGCGATCCGGGTGAGCTGCGAGCGGGTCTTCGGCTCCCCGTCGCTGAAGGAGCGCACGCTCGTGCTCGCAGGCCTCGGCCACGTCGGCCGACGGGTCGCCGAGGCATGCGCGAAGGAGGGAGCGCGGCTGCTCGTCACCGACATCGACGCGAGCAAGCGCGACATCGCCTGCGCACTCGGCGCGCAATGGATCGAACCCGACCACGCGCTCCAGACGCCGGCTGACGTCTTCGTCCCCTGCGCGCTCGGCGGCCTGCTCGATCACGACAGCGCGACGCGTCTCGGCGCGCCCGTCGTCGTCGGAGCGGCGAACAACCAGCTCGCGAGCGACGACGTCGCCAACCTGCTGGCCGAACGGGGCGTGCTATGGGCGCCCGACTTCGTCGTCAACGCGGGCGGCATCATCAACATCTCCGTCGAGCTCGACACGGGCGGCTACGACCCCCGCCGCGCCCGCAGGCTCGTCCGCGGCATCGGCGACACGCTGCGGCTCATCTACCACGACGCGTACGCGCGCGGGACGACGCCGCTCGAGGCGGCGATGGCACTGGCGCGGGTGCGGCTGGCGGAGGCTGCGGCGCGGCAGTGAGGCGCTGCGCGGACTCGTGGAGGGTTCCAAGCAGCATCGAAAACCCATTCCTTTATCGATGCGGTTTTTCGGGAACCACGCCAACCCGCCCTCACACCGGCCGCACGCCACCCACCGGCGGCCACTCCGGCCGCTGCACACCGTCGGGCAGCCGCCCCTCTTCATCGAGCTTGTCCAGATGCGCCGCCAGCGTCGACAGCGCGGCCAGCCGCAGGCTCGGCGGCGCATCGTCCCAGACGCGGTCCAGCAGCTCATCCAGGCCGCGTAGCCCGTCCTCCAACGCCGCGACCACGCGCCGCTCGCGGTCCAGGCGGTGGGCCAGGTACCCATCCAACGTCGCCGCCGGGTCGGTGACGACCTCGCCGTGGCCGGGGCACAGCAGCTCCAACTCGAGCGCGCGCAACCGCCGCAGCGCGCCGAGGTACGTGCGCAGCGCGCCCGGGTCGGCAGCGACGAACACGCTGCTCGAGCCGAGCACCGCGTCGCCGGTGAAGCACGCCCGCCCGATCACGAACGCGAGGTGGTCGGGCGCGTGGCCGCCGGTGGCGATGACGGCGAGCGGGCCGAACGCGTCGCCGTCGCGGAGGACCACGTCAGCGCCGCCCCAGTCCGCCGCACCGATTGGGACGCCCCCGGCCCGCTCGCCCAGCAGCGCAGCGGCGTCGGCGTGATCGCCATGCGAATGCGTCAGCGCGATCCCGCCGGCGCCCCCGCGGCGCGCGGCCTCGGCCAGCACCGCCTCGACGTGCGCGTCGAGTGCCGGGCCCGGATCGAGGACCCAGCACGGGTCGCGGCCGGCGAGCCAGGTGTTCGTTCCCGTGAGCGTGAACGGCCCCGGGTTGTCCGCGCGCACGAGCGCGATGTCGTGACGCTCGAGCGCGGCGTCCGTCATGGCGCAAAACGCTACGGCGAGAGCCGGTACACGGACCCGCTGAGCGACACGACGTACACGCGCCCGCGGGCGTCCTCGCCGAAGGAGGAGAGGTCGGAGATCGTCGGCAGGCCCAGCGAGCGATCGTCGCTGGCGTCGCCCGGCGTCAGCCGCACCGAGCGCAGTTGGCCCTTGCAGAAATCGCCGTACACGTAGCGGCCCGCGAGCGCCGGGAGCTTCGCGTCGCGGATCACGTAGCCGCCGGTCACAGAGCAATTGTTGTCATCGTGGGTGAGCTCGAGCACGGGCGGGACGTGGCCGGGCGCGCTCTCGCCGGGAAAGTTGCGCGACGTGCCCTCCCACGGCCGCCAGCCGTAGTTGACGCCGCGCGCCTGGCCCTCGCTCGCGAAGTCGATCTCCTCGCGCTCGCTCTGGCCAACGTCGCCGATGACGAGATCGCCGGTGGAGCGATCGAAGGAGAACCGCCAGGGGTTGCGCAGGCCGTAGCTGTAGATCTCGTCGGCGCCCGAGCGGCCGACGAACGGATTGTCGCCAGGCACCGAGTAGCGCCTGCTGCCCTTCTTGCGCGGGTTGATGCGCAGGATCTTGCCGAGCAGGTTGTCGAGGTTCTGGGCGTTGCCGCGCGAACCGTGCTGGTCGTCGCCCCCGCCTCCGTCGCCCGTCCCGATGTAGAGCAGCTTGTCGGGGCCGAACACGATCAGCCCGCCGTTGTGGTTGGGCTCCTGGTCGTCGTACCTGAGCACGAGGCGTCCGCGCGTGATCGCCCGATCCGGCTTGCTCTTGGAGCGCTTGTACTCGACGACGCGCTGAAGGCCCTGCTTGTCGGTGTAGTTGACATAGAAGCGCCGCGACTTCTTGTAGTCGGGCGCGAACGCCATCGACAGCAGGCCCTGCTCGCCGCCGGACATGACCCGCGACGTGAGGTTCAAAAACGGGCGGCTGACGCGCTTGCCGCCGCGAATGACGCGGATGACGCCGCCCCGCTGGACGACGAACAGCCGGCGCGTGTCCTGCCGTGGCGCCGTGACGTACACGGGGTCGCTGAACGTCCCGACCTTCGTGAGGCTGACAGCGCTCTGCGCGGGCGCTGAGTCCTCCCCGGTGGCGTCGCGCCGGTCGGCCTCGCCGTCATCCGAGCCGCAGCCGCCGATCGCGAACCCAGCGGCGAGAAGCACGGCTGCGAACGCTCCGCGGGTCACGCCGGGAAGCATCCCAAATCGCCTCCCCAGCGGCGTCAGTGGGTCACAGGCTCACGAGCCGCGTCGCGGTCGCCTTCCAGCTCGCCGCCACCTTGACGCCCGCCTCGAGCTGCAGTCCGCCGACGGCCGTGCTCGTCACCTCGGCGACAAGCGCCTGCGGCGCGGCGAGGCCGACACGCACGCGGTTGCCGATCGCCGTCACGGTGATGACCTCGGCGTCGAGGCGGTTCTGCGCCGAGCCGGCAGCGCGCCGCCCCGCCGGCTCGAGCGAGATCTCCCATGGATGGACGCTGAGCGCCACCGGCCCGGTGCGGCGGTCGGTGCTCGTCGCCACGCCGCCGCCGTCGAGCTCGACGAGCGTCGTCCCGTCGGGTCCCGCGCGCGCCACGCCGGTCAGGACGACGGCGCCGGTGAAGTCGGCCACGAACGCCGACGCGGGCGCGGCCGCGAGCTCGCCCGCGTTGCCCTGCTGCACGATCCGCCCGTCGTCGATGACGGCGACCTGATCGCCGAGCACCGCCGCCTCGGTGAAGTCGTGCGTGACCAGCAGCGCCGGGACACCGGCCTCGCGCAGCACCATCGCCAGCTCGCGCGACGCGCTCGCGCGGGTGCGAGCATCCAGCGCGGACAGCGGCTCGTCGAGCAGCAAGACGCGCGGCCGTGGCGCGAGCGCACGGGCCAGCGCGACGCGCTGGCGCTCCCCGCCCGACAGCGTCTGCGGCCGCGCATCGGCGAGCTGGCCGATGCCGAAGCGCTCGAGCAGCTCTCCGGCCCGCGTGCGCCGCTGCACCCGCGGGAGCTTGCGCAGGCCGTAGGCGACGTTCTGTGAGACGCTGAGGTGGCCGAACAGCGCGTAGTCCTGAAAGACGTAGCCGCAGCCGCGCAGCTCCGGCGCGACCTCGCGCCCGCTCGCGGTGTCGAGCCAGACGTCGTCGCCGCAGACGACCTTCCCCCGCTGCGGGCGCAGGAGCCCGGCCGCGATGCGCAGCAGCGTGCTCTTGCCCGCCCCCGAGGGCCCCGCGAGCGCGACGCACACGCCCGGCGGCGCCTCGAGCTCTGCGTCGAGCTCGAAGTGGCGCAGCGGCGTGCGGGCCTCAATACGCAGCATCGGCCATGCGCATCCCGCTGAGGAGCTTCACCGACAGCAGCAGCGCGGCCGAGACGGCGACGAGCACCGCCGACAGCGCGAGCGCCGCGGTGAAGTCCGTGCCCAGCCGCTCGTAGATCGCCAGCGGCGCGGTCTGCGTGCGCCCCTGAAACGAGCCGGCGAAGATCAGCGTCGCCCCGAACTCGCCGAGCGCGCGGCCCCACGCCAGCGCGAGACCGGCCAGCAGCCCCGGCGCCGCGGCGGGGACCGCCACGCGCAGGAACGTGCGCGCCTCCGACGAGCCCAGCGTCCGCGACGCCTCCAGCCACGTCCGGTCCACGGAGGCGAACGCGGCCTGCGCCGAGCGCAGGAAGAACGGCGCCGCGACGAACGTCAGCGCGATGACGACCGCGACCGTCTCGAAGACGATCCGGATGCCGGCGTCCTCGATCGCTGCGCCGATGATCCCGCCCGGGCCGAGCGTCGCGAGCAGCCCCACGCCGGCGACGGCCGGCGGCAGGACGAGCGGCAGCTCGACGAGCGTGATGACGACCTCGCGGCCCCGGAACCTCCGCGTTGCGAGCAGGTAGGCGGCCGGCGTCCCGACGACGATGATGATCACGAGCGCCGTCAGCGTCGTGCGCAGGCTGAGCCAGAGCGCATCGAGCACGCCGGGATCGTCGAGGCTCGAGACGAGCTCTCCCGGCGTCGCCTCGACGAAGATCGCGACGACCGGCAGCGTCAGGAACGTCAGCGCCAGCGCGAGCGCGCAGAACAGGGCGCCGGCGAACCAGCGCTCACGGATCATGTCGCTGGCGGCTCGAACCCCGCGTCGCGCAGCGCGTCGGCTCCGGCGCCGCCGAGCAGCCCGTCGATGAAGCTCTGCGCCGCCTCGGGGTTGCGTCCGCCCTTCACGATCGCGACTCCGTACGCGACCTCCGGCTGGAGCTTGGCTGGCAGCTCGATCGCCTTCAGGCGGCCGTTCGTCGCCTCGACGTCGGTGATGTAGAGAAAGCCGGCGTCGACCGCGTTCTGCGTGAGCTTGGCCGCGATGCCGCCGACGTTCGGCTCCTTGGTCTTGACGTTGCTGAGGATCTTCGTCTCGTCGGCGGCGGGGAGCGCATCGAGGACCCTGCGCGTGTACGAGCCGATCGGCACGTCCGCGGCTCCGATCGCCAGCGTGACCTGCTTGCTGACGAGGTCGCCGAGCGATCTGACCTTGTCGCTGTCGTTCGGCACCGCCAGCACCAACCGGTTGGTCGCGAAGACGACCGGCTGCTCGACGACGCCCTCCTGAAAGAGCTCGTCGGGCAGCCTGGTGTTGGCCGACGCGAAGACGTCGGGCTTGGCGCCGCTGCGGATCTGCGTCGCGAGCTCATCCGAGCCGGCGAAGCTGAACCGCGCCTCCGCCGCGTCGAACTTCGCGCCGTAGGCGTTGAACGCCTCGGTCAGCGACGTCGCGGCCGACACGACGACCTCGCCGCCGCCGCCGGAGCGCTCGTCGTCGTCCGAGCCGCAACCACCGACGACGAGCGCCACGGTGAGGAGCCCTGCGGCGCACGCGCGGATCCGCGAACGGCGCCGAATGAGATCGTCCATATACCTAAGTATCACATAGGTATGTGAGCGGAGGCGCGCCGTGTTGATCGCTGCTGCCCGGTAACGTCCCGACACATGGACGGCCCAACCCGCAGCGATGGTTTGACCCACCTCGACGAGGAGGGGCGGGCGCGGATGGTGGACGTCGGCGCGAAGGCCGTCACCGAGCGGGTCGCGATCGCGCGCGCCGTCGTCCGGATGGCTCCCGCGACCGCCGCGGCGGTCGCGGCGGGCGACGCGCCCAAGGGCGACGTCATCGGCACGGCGCGCATCGCCGCGATCCAGGCAGCCAAGCGCACCGACGACTGGGTTCCCCTGGCGCACTCGCTCTCGCTGAGCTCGGTTGACGTCGACATCGACGTCGACGCCGAGGCCGGCGTCGTGACCGTGACGACCACGGCCCGCGTGAGCGCGCAGACCGGGGTCGAGATGGAGGCGATGGTCGGCTGCGCCGCCGGCGCGCTGTGCGTCTACGACATGGTCAAGGGCCTCGAACGCGGCGTCGTCATCGAGCGCATCGAGCTGCTCGAGAAGCGCGGCGGGCGCTCCGGCCTGTGGCGACGCGACGGCTGAGCGTCAGGGGCGCTCGACGACGACGATCGTCGACTTCACGACCGCGGTCGCGGTCTGACCAGGCTTGAGGTCGAGCTCGTCCGCGGCCTCGCGCGACATGAGCGACACGATCCGGAACGGCCCGCAGGCGAGGTCGATCTGAGCCATCACCCCGTCGCGCTGGACGTCCACCACCACGCCGGGCATGCGATTGCGCGCGCTCGAGCGTGGGTTGGTGCCGCGCTCCCGCAGCACCCGCGCCAGCTCCGTCGGCGCGAGCATGCGCCGGTTGCCGCGGCGCTCGAACGTGATCCGCCCGTCGCGCTCCCAGCGACGCAGCGTGTCCACACTGACGCCGAGCGCCTGGGCCGCCACGCCGATGCGTATCCCCTCGTCCATTGGAGTCACGAGCGTATCGGTCGCATACGCTTGATTGGATGCCCACCGCCGCCATCCTCACGATCAGCGACACGCGCTCGGCCGGCGAGCGCGAGGACACGACGACCGACCTCATGGCCGAGATACTCGGCGAGGCCGGGATCGAGATCGTCGCCACGCAGCTCGTGCCCGACGAGCACGACGACATCGCCGCGGCGATCGTCGAGTTCGCCGAGCGGGCCGACCTCGTCGTGACGTCGGGCGGCACGGGCCTCGCGCCGCGCGACGTCACGCCCGAGGCGACGCTGTCCGTGCTCGACCGCGAGGCGCGCGGCATCGCCGAGGCGATGCGCGCCGAGACGGCCAAGCACCAGCAGCTCTCGTGGCTGTCACGCGCCGTCGCCGGCCAGCGCGGCACGACGCTCGTGGTCAACCTGCCCGGCAACCCGAAGGCCGTGCGCGAGTGCCTCGGCGTCCTCGTGCCGATGCTCCCCCACGCGCTGAAGCTCAGCGCGGGCGGCGGCCAGCACTGACGCTCGCTCGTCAGCGAGCTGGCGAACGGTCATCGCAATCTGCGTTAGGGTGACCTAAACTGCAGCGCCGCGCCTGACCGGAACCATGTCAACTCGAGGAAGAAGCGCATGCTCGTGACCCGCCGCCCCGCCCTATTGGCCGTGATCACCGTCGCGATCGGGCTCGGGCTCTCTGCCTGCGGTTCTTCCGGCGACGAGCTCACGCTCTACTCCGGACGGATCGAGCCAATCCTCGGCCCGGCACTCAAGCAGTACGAGGACGGCCCTGACGGCATTGGCGTGAAGGTCCGCTACGGCGACAGCCCGAGCCTCGCGGCGCAGATCACCGAGGAGGGCGTTAACTCGCCCGCGGACGTCTTCTTCGCCCAGGACGCCGGCTCGCTGGATGCGCTCGAGCAGAAGGGACTGCTCGAGCCGCTGCCCGCCGACATCCTGGCCAAGGTGCCCAAGGAGTACCAGTCGGCGAAGGGCTTCTGGATCGGCGTCACCGGCCGGTCGCGGGTCATCGCGTACAACAGCAAGGACGTCCGGCGGTCAGAGCTGCCCGACTCCCCGCTCGGCCTCACCGCTCCCAAGTGGAAGGGCAAGGTCGGCTGGGCACCGACCAACGCCTCGTTGCAGGGCTACATCACGGCGCTGCGGTTGGTTGAGGGCGAGGACGTCGCAAAGAAGTGGCTCGAGGACATGGTCGCCAACGACGTGCAGTCCTACGACAGCAACATCCCGGTGCGCGACGCGATCGCCAAGGGCGAGCTCGAAGTTGGGCTGATCAACCACTACTACGTGGCCGAGGCCCAGGCCGAGGATCCCAATTACGTCGTCAAGGTGCACTTCCCGCCGAAGGACCTCGGCTCGCTCGTCAACACCGCGGGCGTGGCCGTGCTGAAGTCCAGCGAGAACAAAGAGGAGGCGCTCGCGTTCGTCCGGGCCATGCTGGCCGACCGCGCGCAGAGGTACTTCGCGGACAGCTCCAAGGAGTACCCGCTCGTCGCTGGCATCGCGGCGCCGAAGGAGCTAACGCCGCTCGCGGACATCCCCGCGCCGGACATCGACCTCGCGAAGCTCGGCGACCTCGAGGGCACGGTCAAGCTCATGCGGGAGACCGGCGCACTTCAGTAGTGGCCACCGCCGCGGACCCCAGCGCGCTGTCGCCGAGCCCCACCACCGCGCCGCGCGCGGGCCGGGCCGGCTCCGCCCGCCGCCGTCTGTTCGGCACGCGGCGCCCGCCCGCGCTGCTGCTCGGCCTCGGACTGGCGATCGGGCTCGCGGCGGCGCTGCCGGCGCTGTACCTCGTGATCGTCGTCGCGGGGGAATCTCAGGTCGCAATCGACACGGTCCTCACGGATCGCACGCTCGCCGTCGTCCTGCGCAGCCTGGGCCTCACGGCGGCGGTGACGGCGGCGGCGATCGCCATCGCCGTGCCGCTCGCATGGCTCACCGTGCGCTCCGACCTGCCCGGCCGGCGCGTATGGGCCACCCTCGCCACGCTGCCGCTCGTGATTCCGAGCTATATCGGCGCGTACCTGTTCGTCTCCGCGCTCGGCCCGCGCGGGGCGCTTCAGGATCTGCTCGCGCCGCTCGGCGTGGAGGAGTTGCCCTCGATCTACGGGTTCGCCGGCGCATGGCTCGTGCTCACGCTCTTCACCTATCCGCTCGTGCTCATCCCGCTGCGGGCGGCGCTGCGGCGTATGGATCCCTCGCTCGAGGAGGCCGCGCGGGTGATGGGCCGCCCGCCGCTGTCGGTCTTTCGCACGGTGATCCTGCCCCAGCTCGTCCCGGCGATCGGCGCCGGCGGCGTACTCGTCGCGCTGTACGTGCTGTCGGACTTCGGCGCGGTCTCGATCATGCGCTTCAACTCGTTCACGCGCGAGATCTACATCGCGTTTCAGTCGAGCTTCGATCGCACCGCGGCGGCCGCGCTCGGCCTCGTGCTCGTCGTGATCATGATCGTGCTGTTCGCGCTGTATGCGAAGCTGCGCGGCGCACGGGCGCTGCACCGGTCCAGCCCCGGCGCCCCGCGTCCCGCACCGGTCGTGAAGCTCGGACCCTGGCGCTGGCCGGCCGTCGCGTTCTGTTCGACGATCGTGGGCATCGGGCTCGTGCTGCCCGTCGGTGTGCTCATCTACTGGGCGACGAAGGACGTCGCGGACGGCTTGCAGTTCAGCGCGCTCATGACGAACACCGGCAACTCGCTGCTGCCCGCCGCCGCCGCGGCTGGCGCTGCCGCGGCCGGAGCAATCGTCGTCGCGATCCTCTCGGTGCGGTTCCCCAACCTCGTCACCCGCGCGGTCGAGCGCCTCGGCTACGCGGGCTACGCCCTACCGGGCATCGTCGTCGCGCTCGCGCTCGTGTTCTTCTGCGTGCGGGTCGCCGCGCCGCTCTACCAGACGCTCGCCGTGCTCGTGTTCGCGCTGACGATTCACTATCTGCCGCTGGCGGTGAGCCCGATCTCGACCGCCCTGCTGCAGGTGCCGCCGCGCCTGGAGGAGGCGGCGCGCGGGCTTGGGCGCAATCCGATCGAGGTCTTTCGCACGATCACGACGCCGCTCGTCGTCTCCGGCGTGCTGGGCGGGGCGGCGCTCGTCTTCCTTCACGCGCTCAAAGAACTGCCGATGACGCTGCTGCTTGCGCCCACCGGTTACGAGACGCTGGCGATGGACATCTACAGCCAGGTCGCCGCCGGCTTCTATGAGGCGAGCGCGATCCCGGCGCTGCTGCTGCTGCTCATCGCCGTCCCCCCGCTGTACTTTCTCAGCGAGAAGGGAAGCATGACCTCGTGAGACGAAACGCAAACGGTGTCGCCCCGCCCTGCGTCGGGCTGCGCCTGCGTGGCCTGGAGAAGTCCTTCGGATCGGTGTGCGCCGTGGACGGCGCCGACCTCGACCTGCAGACCGGCGGCACGTGCGCGCTGCTCGGCCCCAGCGGCTGCGGCAAGACGACGACGCTGCGCATGATCGCCGGCCTTGAGCGCCCCGACGCGGGTGAGATCTACGTCGGCGGCCGGATGCTCTCGGGGCACGGGATGTTCGTGCCCGCGGAGGAGCGGCGCATCGGAATGGTGTTCCAGGACTACGCGCTGTTTCCGCACATGGACGTTGCCGCGAACGTCGGCTACGGGCTCGGCCGCAAGCCCGATCCCGGCCGCGTGCACGAGGCGCTTGAGCTCGTCGGCCTCGCCGACGCCGGCAAGCGGCCGGTGCACGAGCTCTCCGGTGGCCAGCAGCAGCGCGTCGCGCTGGCCCGGGCGCTGGCTCCGACACCCGACCTCGTGCTGCTCGACGAGCCGTTCTCCAACCTCGACGCGGGCCTGCGCGACCGGCTGCGCCAGGAGGTCAGCCAGATCCTGCGCGAGGCGGGCGTGACGGCCCTGTTCGTCACGCACGATCAGGAGGAGGCCCTGAGCATCGCCGAGAACGTGGCGGTCATGCACGAGGGCAAGGTCGAGCAGGTCGGCACACCCGAGGAGGTCTACCTGCGGCCCAGGACGCGCTGGATGGCGCGGTTTCTCGGCGAGATCCACGTGCTGCCCGGGAGCGCCGCGGGCGGTCGCGCAACCTGCGAGCTCGGGTCGCTGCCCAACGACGCGCAGCTCGAGGGCGAGATCGATGTGCTCGTGCGCCCCGAGTCGCTGGCGATCGGGCTCAGCGGCCCGGCCAGCGCGCCGACGGCGGAGGTCGTCTCGCGCCGCTTCTTCGGCCACGACCAGCTCGTCGGGCTGAAGCTTCCGTCGGGGCGGCTGGTGCGTGCGCGACGGCTCGGTTACCCGCCGTGGCATCCCGGCGACCGCGTGCACGTCTGGATCGACGGGCCGGCCGAGGTGCTGCCGCGCGAGAACGGCGCCGCCGCGGCCACCAGCGGACCGTCCGACGCCTGACTGTTCGCGCCGCTAGGAGAGCCCGACCCGGCGCGAGAACGGGCTGTCGAACACGCCGCTGGCGTTGAAGCTGCGGTGGGCTGCCTGCCAGTCGGCGAGGTGCGGGTACGCCGACGCGACGAACGCGGGCGTCATGGCGTTGAGCTGGCCCCAGTGCGGACGGCCGCCGAAGTCGTAGAGCGCCTCCTCGTAGGCCCGTTCCAGCTCGAGTGCGCCCCGCGTGCCGTTGAGCTCGATGAGCTCGATCATCGCCGTGTCCCGGCCGTTGCACATCGACAGGTAGGCCGGCGACGCCTTGACGAAGCGCAGCGCGATCGGCGCGCTCTGGTAGATCCCGTCACGCCGCCGGTACTCGTCGGCCACCGCGAAGATGCGCTCCACCGCCGCGATGTGCGCGCCGTCGATCGCGACCCCGATCTCCCCCGACAGGGCGGGCACGAGGTTCGCGTTGCCGATGTTGAAGACCTTGTAGCTGACCTCGTCGTACTGATCCTTGACGAGCGCCTTCATCGCGTTCTCCAGCAGCATCGGCGCCAGGCGAGGGAACAGGTGCAGCACGAGGTTGATCGCGCGCGACGTGAGCGGGATCGTCGCGAGCAGCTCGACGAGCCAGTTGCGCATGCGCTTGTCCCACGGCCGGTTGGTCGGGTTGGACACGGGGTTGCGCGTCGTGACGAGGCACGGGTACTCGTGCTTGCGCGAATACGGGCTGAAGACGAACTCGTAGTGGTCGTTGTCGCGCAGCACCGCGCCGTCCTCGAGATCGGCGCGGACCTTCGACCACGGGTGCAGCTCGCGCACCTCGCGCAGGTAGAACTTCTCGCGCACCTCCACGAGCGCCGTGCACAGGACGCCCATGCAGCCGATCGACACGGCGACGGCGTCGAACATCCGGTCGTCCTGGTGCAGCGTGCGCGCGTCGCCGTGGTGCGCCTCATAGGCCGTGCGGTCGGTCGGCCCGTCCGTGCGCTCCACGCGGTGCACCGCGCCGCCGCCGGCGACGAGGTCGACGGAATGCACGAAGTCGTTGAGCGGCCCGTAGGCGATGCCGGAGCCGTGCGTCGACGTCGACATGACGCCGGCCACCGTCTGATGGTCGTAGCCGCCCATCTGCTGAAGCGCGAGCCCGTTGCGGTCGAGGTAGGCGTTGAGCTCCTTGATCCGGATCCCCGCCTCGGCGCGCACGAGCCGGCGCTCCGCCCACTCCGCCCGGATGAAGTCCGGCTCGGGCGCCGGCGCGCGCGCGAGGCGGCGGGTCTCCATGAGATAGCCCTCGGTGAGCGCCGCGTCAGACCACGAGTGGCCCGAGCCGACGGCGCGCGCCGTGACCCCGTCGCGCTCGGCGGCGACGACGACGCTCGCGACGTCCTCGATCGTCTCGGGCTCGTAGATCCGCTGCGGGGTGATCCGCTGGTTGCCGAGGTGGTTCTTCCAGGTCTTGCGGGACTTGTAGTCCCTCACGGGGAGCGCTCCGCGATGAGGTGCTCGACACCCCGCTCGGCCAGCGCGGCGATCGTCTTGGATGGGTTGACCCCGATCGCCGTCGGCACGATCGAGCCGTCCAGGACGTAGAGCCCGTCGTAGCCGTGAACCTTGCCCGCGTCGTCGACGACGCCCCCCGCCGAGTCGTCGGCCATCGGGCAGCCGCCGAGCGGGTGGACGGTGATGAACTTGCCCAGCGGGCCCGCGTCGAGCGCGAAGAACGACGTCGCGTCCGCGGCCGCGGCCAGCTCCCCCGCGGCGCGGCGCATGTTCTCAAACAGCTCGGCGCTGTCGGATTTGCGCCAGCGGATGTCCAAGCATCCAAACAGCGGCGTCAGGCGCATGCGCCCCTTCGCCGCGTCTCGGCCGATCATGAGGAAGACCAGCGAGTCGGAGATCGGCGCCATCTTCGTCTTGAGCGTCATGTTGCGGTGCGTGACGTGGCGATCGGAGAGGCCGACCTTCGTCGCGAGGTTCTTCGCCGCGAGCACGACCCGCCCGAGGCCGGTGATCGTGCGGATACCGCGCACGATCTGCAGCAGGAAGCCGAAGTTCGGCGGCAGCCCGCCATCGGCGACCATGAAGCCGCGGTCGGCCGTGTAGTCGATCCAGCTCGTCATCGTCGGCCCGAAGTCGGCGCGCGCGTCGGCGACGTCGGGACGCTTGGGATCGAGTGCGAGCGCGAGGGCATCCCCGTTGCCGGAGAAGCGCGACCCGAGCGTGGCCGAGAGGTTCGGCAGGCGGCGGCGGTTCTTCAGCAGCAGCCGCGTCGTCCCGAGCGAGCCCGCGGCGAGGACGAGCACGGGCGCGCGCACCTCGCCGGTGATCTTGTACTGCAGGTCGCGCCAGCGCACCGTCCAGTCGCCTACCGTCTGCGACGGCGGGTCGATCCGCGTCACGTCGTGCAGCGGGAAGACCTCGGCGCCGAACGCCTCGGCGCGCGCGACGTACGTGATGTCGACGGTGTTGCGCGCGTTGCGCGGGCAGCCGATGTCGCAGCGGCCGAGGTTCGCGCAGCCCTGCTGCGGCACGCCGCTGAACGGATGGCGGCGCGGCTCGCCGAAGTGCACGGCGATCGGCAGCCGCGACGCCGGCGCCCACGCGTGCGCCGCCATCGCGTCGAACGCGCGGATCTTCGGCAGCGGCGGGTCGGCCGGCGTCTCGACCGGCATGAGCGCCTCCTCCGTGCGGTCGTAGTAGCGGCGCAGCTCGTCGTAGTCGATCGCCGCCGGCCACGCCGGATCGTCGAAGAGATCCGGCGGCGGTCGCAGCTGGACGTTCGCGTAGACGAGCGAGCCGCCGCCGACGCCCGTGCCCGTCATCACGGCGATGTCGCGCATGATGCGCAGGTCGAACATCCCGCCGGGGTTGTGGTGGGGATGCCAGAACGCCCGCGGCGCCTGCTCGGGGCGATCGGGGAAGTCGCCGGGGCCGAAGCGCCGGCCGCGCTCGAGCACGCACACCTTCCAGCCCTGCTCGGCCAAGCGGCAGGCCGTGATCGCACCCCCGAAGCCGGAGCCGACGACCACGGCGTCGTAGGCAGCCTCCATGACGCCACACTACCTCCGCCGCGGACGGCGGGCTTGAGGAGCGCGCCCAGTTGCAGTTCCGCGCGTGGCTGGGTGACGAAGCGCGCTGAATCGATAAAAGAGAGAGTCCCTTTCGGGCGGCGGCGGAGGGGTGCCCACCACGCCTGGACCCGGTCCCCGTTCGAGTCCTTATTGATGCTGTTCAGCGCGGCCCGCACTCCGCCGCCGCTCCAACACGCCCTCGCGCGTCAGATCGTGGCGGCGCGCCGCTGCTGCGGCGCATCGGCGACCACCCACGTGGCGGCGCCGACGACTGCAGCCACGATGAGCACCGCACCCCAGCTACCGACGGTGTCGGCGATGCCGTGCGATACGGCGAAGGCGCCGCAGTACAGGAGGAGCAGCCCCGCCGCACGACCGGCGCCCGCCGAGCGGCGCCAGCGCAGCGCGCACCATGCCGCCGCGGCGACGAGGACGATGCCGCCCAGCGGCCGCACGCCCGTCGCCTGGGCAACGCCGAAGCCGAGCAGCAGTGAGCCGGCGGCAACCGGCCAGGTGATCTCGCCCATCGGGTGTGAACGGTAGCTCAGCGAGCGCGGCGTTCGGTGCGGCGGCGATCGCTGCGGACCACGGTCTGGCCGGCGGCGGTGAGGCGCAGCGCGGGGTGGTCGTCGAGCGTGAGTTCGGCGACGAGCGAGCCCTCCTTCGCCTTCGCGATCCAGCCGAGCACCTGCGAGACGCTCAGCCGTTGCTCGGATGCCGCGGACAGAAGCTGCGCGTACGAGAGCGGCTTGCCGTCCGCGGCGGCCAGCGCGCCGAGCATGAAATCGCCGACCGGCGACCGGCGTTCCTCGTCGCGTCTCTCACTCTCTCGAAGCTGATTCAGCTCGCTCAACTCGCCCACGGCGTCTCCCTCGGGGTTGGGATCAGCGGCGGCCTTGGGGTCGCCGCTCCACATCAACGCCGCCTAGCCCGCGGCGCTTTCGCGCCGCGGGAGGTCATGCCCGTTTCCCCTACCGGGGCGGCGGATCGCAGCCCAGCCCGGCCGCGGCGAGCCCGAGCGCCGCCGACAGCTCGGTGCGCGAGCCGATGCCGAGCTTCGTGTACGTCCGCCCCAGGTGGTTCTCCACGGTCTTCGTCGTGACGAACAGCGTCTCCGCGATCTCGCGGTTGCTCATGCCGTCCGCCGCCATGCGGGCTGGGTGTGAGGGCATCGACGCCTGAGAACGCGTACCGGCGACCGGCCGCCCCGGCCACGCCGAGCTCCTCGCCGGCCTGTGATGCCAGCGCGGTCGCGCCGCACGCATGGGCGAGGTCAGCCGCCCTGCGCAGCGGTTCGATCGCGTCCGAGCGCCGGCCCGCGCGGCGCAGCGCGGCGCCGAGCTCCAGCAGCGATCGCGCCTGCTCGAGGCGGGCGGGCGAGACGTCGTGCGCGTCGGGGGCCTCGCGCAGGAGCGCCAGTCCGCGCTCGCCGCCGGCGAGCAGGCCGCGCGTGCGGGCGCAGATGCCGCTCGTCCGCGGCGTGTCGCACGCGCGGGCCAGCTCGCCGTATTCGCCTGCGAGCCGCTGTGCGGCATCGCGGTCGCCGAGCCGCGCGTGCAGCAGGGCGGCCTCGGCGCGCCACGCGATCACCGGATTGCGGAACTCGACGCGCTCGCTGCGCCGCCCGAACTCGAGCAGATCGTCGAGCGCCTCGGGCAGGCGGCCCTGCGCCGTGCGCAGCCGGCCGCGTGCCCAGAAGACATGATTCATGTGCAGCACCTCAGGCAGCTCCGGGCCGCAGCCGCTTGCCGCGAGGATCGCCTCGGCGTCGTCGAGCTCGCCGCGCTCGACGAGCGACAGGCAGACGAAGGCGCTGATGAAGGGCACAGCGAACGGCGGCAGTCCGGGAACGCTCAGCGCCTGGCGCCCGTCGGCTTCCCCTTCGGCGATCGCGCCGCGGAAGTAGTGCACGAGCGAGCGGCTACCGGCGGCCGCCGCGATGCCCCAGACCGAGCAGCGGCTCCACCCCGCGCTCGTCGTGCCGCGTCGCGACGATCATCGCCAGCGGCAGGTCAGCGACGCGCCGCGCGAGGTAGTGCAGGAAGCGCAGGGACGGGGCGTCGAACCAGTGAGCGTCGTCGAGCGCGAGCACCAGCGCCGGCGCTCGGCGAGGTTGGCGACGCACCAGAACAGGCCGTGATCGACCGCGAAGCCGCGATCCGCCGGCGCTTCCTGCTCGATCGCCGTCTGGATTCGGCGCATCTCACCATCGCGCTCGACGATCCGCGCCCCGGACCCGCCGTCGCCGTCGTTCCCCTCCACGTGGCCGCGCGCTGCCAGCGCATCGACGGCGTGCGGCCGGGATCCGGGTCGCCGGCGACGTCGTCGTGGTGCGCGAGACGCGCCTCGCGCGCCGCACGCTGCTCGCCACGGTGCAATCGGGGCGCCCGGATTTGAACCGGGGACCTCTCCGACCCGAACGGAGCGCGCTACCAGGCTGCGCCACGCCCCGATGCACAGGCGATTATCTCACGCGGATCCTGCAACCGCTCGGTAGTACCGAACCGCGAGGCCCGTGATGAGCGTCTGCAGGGCTGATTCCAGCGTTACGCCGTGCTTGTCAGCGTAGCGTTCGACGCCGGCGTCCTCGATCCGCTGCGCCTGGCGGACGACATCGTCCATGAGCTCGGGGTGGCGATCGGCGAAGTACGCACCCAGCGCGTACAGCGCCGTGTCGGTGAACGGCTCCAGCTCTGCATCGGTGTCCGCGTCGGTCACTTCCCGCCAAGCGCCCTGTCGAGCGCGGACGCCACCGGGACCGCGAGGTTCTGAGTTGCGCCGCTCGTGGAGGTCGTGCCCTGACCCGCAACCGCTTTCAGCGCGCCGCCGACCTGGCTGCCGAGACCGTTGAGCGTCGAGGTCAGCCCGGATACGGGCCCACCCGCCCCACCCGCCCCACTTTGAGCGCCGGCCGCGCCAGCGTCGGCCCCGGCACCGGCGCCTCCGAGCGCCTGGTCAACCAGTCCGCCGACGCCACCGCCACTGCCCGCGCCGCCACCGGACCCGCCGCTCGTGCCTCCCGGGGCCTCGGGCTGGTCCTTGACGGGGTCCGCCGCCTGGCCGGGCGAGGGTGCGGGCCTGGCCGCCTTGCCGATCGCCGTGCCCGGTTGCGGCGCGCCCGGTGCGTTCGGCTCGGCTCCGGGGCGCTTGGCCGCCGTGCCGATCGACGGGTCCGGCTCGAGCGGCTTGCCGCCCTGCCGTGTCGGGCTGCTGCGGGCGTCACGCGCGGACGGCGCTTCTGCGCCCGGTGTGCTCGACGCCGTCACGGCGGGGGTGCGGGAGAAGAAATTTCCAAACGTCTCACGCTCGGTGACCGCGGTGCCGGCGCCGACGCCGGCGACCGCCACCGTCGCGGCCGCGACGATCGCCTTGCCCCAGCCGCCGAGCGTTGCCGGGTCGACCGTGCTCGCGACGTTCGCCGACCACTGCGCGACCTGACCGTGCGAGCCGAACACCTGGGCGGGCGCGTCCTCCCCGCCGGAGCGCCGCCACAGCACGGGCAGCGGCACGAACGCCGCGATCCGGGCCGCGACCGACGGACGCGCGGGCCGGCCCTCGAGGTCGATGCCCGCGACGAGCGCGTGGCGACGGCAGGGCTGGCAGTGCGAGATGTGCCGGTCCATCCGGCGCTGGTCGCGCACGCCGGGGGCCCGGCCACCGGCGTCGATGATGCCGCGCACGCGCACGCAGCGCTTGCCGCTGGCGAGCTCGTCGTACTCCTCCTCAAGCCGGCGCCGTGCGCGGAAGAGCGTGCTTTCGACGGCGGGGCGGCTCATCCCGAGCTGGTCGCCGATATCGCGGTAGGAGAGCCCTTCGAGCTCGCGCATGACGAGGATCTGGTGATGGGTGTCCGACAGGCCGCCGAACGCGCCGCGCAGGTTGTCGAGCTCGACCTTCGTATCGACCGCGGTCTCGGGGGCCGCCCGCGTATCCGCGAGCCACCCGTTGTCGCCGCCGCTCAGCGCGTCCTGCGCGTCGAAGGAGACTTCGTTGGTGTGCCGTGAGCGGCGGAACGCGTCGATGCAGGCGTTCTTGGCGATCTCGTAGATCCAGGGCTTGAAGACGATCTCGCGATCGGTCTCGCGCATCCGCCGCAGCGCCGACATGAAGACGTCTTGCGTGATGTCCTCCGCGCGTCCGTCGTCCTGGACCATGCCGCAGATGTAGACCGTGATGCGCGGCTGGTAACGCGCGTAGAGAACCTCGAACGCGCGATCGTCGTGGGCGCGGATCGCGGACACGAGATCGCGGTCATGCGCCTCGTGATCCGTAGACCTGACCTCTGCCAGGGCCGCCATGGGCTCCCCTATCCATCCGGTGACTTCGCGTTCCCCATCTCCGTCGGCCTCATGCGTTCGGAAGATCCTGCGGTGCTTCTCCCTGGCGTGAACTCTACCGTTGCACCTCGGCGCTTGCCAGACCTGACGATCCTTCACGTTCCCGGCCCGGACGCGGGCCAAACCGTCGTCACGGGCTTTGGTATCGAGTGCGCTTCGCGGACGTTCGGCGTCCTACTCGACATTTCGATTGAGCCCGTCCACCGAGGCTGGTAAAAGGTGGGAGTGACGAAACCCACATAGGAGGCGTTTGTCCGATGCCCAATCACCTCACCCCCACTGAGCTGGCGCGCGAAGCAGGACTCGACCGTCGCGCCGTGATCTCCAAGTGCATGGAGATGGGGGTACCGATCTTCCAGGGCAAGATCGACAAGACGCTCTTCCTCACCAGCCTGAACGCAGAGCAGCGCGCGCCCGCCACAGCCCAGGCCTGACGCGCAGCGCCCAGACGGCACCCCACAGCGTGTAGCGCGCGCCGGGAAATGGCGTGCGCTGGTGTGTTTCCGCCTTTTTTCGCCGCACCGGAATCTAGTAATCCGCGTGCGGCTCCTAGAGACTGCCCCGCAACCACGATCGGGAGGTCTCTCATGCACAGGTCGACAGCTCGCCACACCGGCTGGGCCATCGCCGGCGTCGTCGCGGCTGTCGCTGCCGTCGGCATCGCAGCGGGATGTGGAGACGACGACAAAAAGTCGTCCAAGCCGACCGCCTTCGAGATGGAGGCGACGGCCGCGGGCAAGAACAGGCTCGTGCTGACGTTCCCCAAGACCGTCAAGGCCGGGCTGGTCACGATGACGCTCAAGAACTCCGACACGCGCCCGCGCTCGGCGCACATCATCCGCCTCGAGGGCGACCACAGCGTGGACGAGTTTTTGAAGGTCATCGCAAGCGATGGGGGCCCGATCCCGTTCTGGATCCAGGACGGCGGGGGCATTGCCACGGTCGAGCCCGGCGAGACGGCATCGGTCACGCAGAACCTCGCGCCGGGCACGTACGCGATCTGGGACGAGGAGAGCGCCGCTGGCGAGGAAGAAAGCAACCACCAACTGGGGGCGAAGGGCGAGTTCACGGTGACCGGCGAGGCCACCGACGATGAGCTGCCGAATGTGCCCGCGTCGATCACCACGACCGACAAGCGCAACAAGGACTACGGCTTCGATGTCAAGGGCCTCAAGGCCGGAACCAATCAGGTGCGCGTCGAGAACACCGGCAAACAGCTGCACCATGTGCTGCTGTTCCCGTACGCGAAGGGCAAGACGTTTGCCGACGTCAAGGCGGCTGCCAAGCAGGGCTTCGAAGGCGGCCCGCCGCCGTTTGACTTCGCCAACGGCGTGGGTACGGCGGTCATCGACAACGACATCGCGCAGAACGTCGAACTCGAGCTCAAGGCGGGCAGCTACGCGATGCTGTGCTTCATCCAGGACCGCAAGGGCGGCAAGCCCCACGTCGCCAAGGGCATGCTCGAGGAGCTCGTCGTCAAGTAGCCGCCGGTCGGCCCTAATCCTTCGAAGCAGACGACTGGCGCAGCAGCGCGCCGGTCGTCTGCTCGAGGATCTTGCGCCACGCGCGCGTGCGGCCCTGCTCGGCCTCGAAGTGCTTCATGACCTTGCGCACGCGCGTCGGTGAGATCTGGATGCCGTGGCGCTTGCAGACCTCGCGGAAGTGCGGGTAGCGGAAGGCGAGCTGCGTCGTCACCGACTGGAAGCCGTGCCGCGCGACCTCGACCCGCGACGTGAAGTTCATTATCGACGTCTGGAACATGAGCTCGTCGTCGGGCTCGGGCTCGATGAGCACGATGTCGACGCCCGGGTAGCGCTGCTCCCACTGGCGCGCCATCTCGTGCAGGCGCTGGTAAGCGACCATCTTGAAGGCCTGGTAGCCGATCTGCGGAAAGCCCATGTCGCTGACGTGGCGTGTGCGCGTGCCGGTGAGCGTGCGGACCTTCGTCTTGAAGTCGTTGACGTACGGCACGAGCGGGTTGACGACGACGATGAACTTCGCGCCCGCGTTGACGGCGATGTCGAGGTTCGTCGTGGAGACGATGCCGCCGTCGACGAGCTCGCGCTCGCGCACGTTGACGGGCGTGTAGACCATCGGCAGCGCGGTCGATGCCCGCACGGCGGTCGAGATCGGCACGTCGTCCCAGCCCTCGACGCCGAAGACGATCCGCTCGCATGTGTCGAGGTCGGTCGCGGTGATGTAGAGCTCGCGCTCCACCAGCCGGAAGTCGTCGGTGCGCCCGTCCTCGGCGAGCACCGCCCGCACGTAGCGCTCGATCCCTTCGCCTGAGTACGCCCCCGACGGGAGTCCCTCGGCGAGGCTGAGGACGAGGTCCATCGCCGAGACCTGGCCGAGCTGGCTGGCCACGCCGCGCAGGACGCCGAGCGCACGCAACGGCATCTGCACGGCGCTCCGGGCGAAGCCGCCGATGTTCGGGCGCAGCAGCGTGCCGAGGTCGACGTCGGTGAACGCGTTGGGCTGCTGACGGTCGACGACGCGCATCATCTCCTCCGGCGTCGCGCCGTTGGCGGTGAGCGCGGCGACGAACGCGCCCGCGCTCGTGCCGACGTAGACGTCGAAGTCGTTGACCGTGCGGTTGACGGTCAGCAGGTCCAGCGCACGCAGGGCGCCGATCTCGTAGACGCCCCCGGTGAAGCCGCCGCCACCGAGCACGAGTGCGGTCTTGGAACGCTTCGGGCGGCGCTTGCCCGTGGTCCGTGCCCGCTCCTTGGCCTTCGGATCCAGCTTGACGACCTGGCCCATGAGACCCGGCAGTGTACGGCCGGCTGCGGTCGCGCGCCCTGCCGATCTGGCTAGTACACGCGCGGTCCGCCACTCCTCCGACCGTCCGATGTTGTTGGTTACAGGGATGCGACGACTTCTGGCCAGCGCGCTCGTGCTCACCGCCGTGGGCGCGATCGCGGCGCCCGCGTCCGCCTACGACGAGGCCGACCTGAAGCGCAAGATCGCCGTCGAGATGCGCCGCGCGGGAAGCGCCTCTGGCGCCTACGTCAGCGACGCCGTGACCGGCCGGCGGATCTACGGCGTCCGCGCGACGCGCGCGCGGATCCCGGCTTCGGTGCAGAAGCTCTACACGACGTCCACGGCGCTGCTGAGGCTCGGGCCCGCGACGACGCTTGAGACCGCGGCCGTCGCGGCGGGCGCCGTAGACGCTGCCGGCGTGCTGCGGGGCGATCTCGTGCTCGTGGGCGGCGGCGATCCATTCTTCGGCGCGCAGGGCGCCGCCCGGATCGCCCGCGCCATCAAGCAGGCGGGGATCGGGCGCATCGCGGGTGCCGTCGTCGGCGACGAGAGCTACTTCGACCGCCGCCGTTCGGGCCTCTTCAGCGGCTATGACGGCGATCTCGGCGGCGTGCTCAGCGGGCTGGCCTACGACCGCGGGATCTATCGCGGGCGCGCGCAGCTCTCGGCCGGGCGCTTTGCCGCGCAGCGCTTCGCGGCCGAGCTGCGCGAGGTGGGGATCAAGAGCACGAAGAGCAGCCGCGCGGGCACGGCCCCCGCCGGCGCCGCGAAGGTCGCGGCCTGGCGCTCGAGGAACGTCGGCGAGCTGGCCCGGTTCGTCAACGTTGCGTCCAACAACTTCGCGTCGGAGATGCTGCTCAAGGGCCTCGGCGCGCGCTACCGCGCCAGGGGCACGACGGGCACGGGCGCGTCGGTCGTCCGCCAGACACTCGCGGAGCTCGGCGTGCGACCGCGTGTCAGGGACGGCTCGGGCCTGTCGCGCGCGAACCGCACGTCGCCACAGCAGGTCGTCCGGCTACTCGAGCGCGTCTACGGCACGGCCGACACCGGGCGGGCCTTCCGCGCCTCGCTCGCTGTCGCCGGGCGGACCGGCACGGTTGCGGGCCGCATGCGCGGGACGCTCGCGGCCGGCAACTGCCGCGTGAAGACCGGCACGCTGAGCAACGTCAGCGCGCTCGCGGGCTACTGCCGCGCCCGCACCGGGCGCGACATCTCGTTCGCGCTGATCATGAACCGCACCAGCCCGGGCGGCGCACGCGCGATCCAGGACCGGATCGCGATCTCGATCGCGCGCCTGAGCGAATCGCCGCCCGCGCCATAACCTGGAGCGCGCAAGCTGATCCCACAGGCGAGACGATCGTCGCCGACCCTGCGGCGCCACGTTGGCGGTCGCGGCTATCCGGTGGGCAGAAGGTCGAGCAACCCCGCCTCGTCGAGCACCGCAACGTCGAGCCGCTCGGCCTTCTCGAGCTTGGACCCCGGGGTCGCGCCGGCGACCACGTAGTCGGTCTTCTTCGAGACGCTCGACGTCACGCGGCCGCCGGCCGCCTCGATGCGCTCGGTCGCCTGCTCTCGGGTCAGGTCAGGAAGCGTTCCCGTGAGGACAAACGTCTTGCCGGCCAGCGGGCCCTCGCCGGGCGGCGGCCCCTCGATCTGCATCTGCACGCCCACGGAGCGAAGGTCGTCGATCAGGGCGCGCATCTGCTCGTCGGCGAGCTGCTCGGCGATCTTCTGGGCCATCTTCGGCCCGATGCCCGAGGTCTGCTCGATGTCCTCGGCGCTGGCGGCGAGCAGCGCGTCGATCGTGCGCAAGCGCTGGGCGAGGTTGCGCCCCGTGACGAAGCCGACCTCCTCGAGGCCGATCGCGAACAGCACCCGCCCGAACGGGCGCTGCTTGGATTCGGCGATCGCCTCAACTGTGCGGTTCGCCGAGATCTCGCCGTAGCCCTCGAGCTCGAGCAGCTGCTCGGCCGTCAAGCGGTAGAAGTCAGCGGCGGTCGTCACGAGGCCGGCCTGCTGGAGCTGGTGGACCTGCTTCTCGCCGAGCCCGTCGATGTCCATCGCGCCGCGCGAGACGAAGTGCTTGAGCAGCTGCCACTGGCGCCCGGGGCACAGCCGGTTCGGGCACATCGTGAAGACGGAGTCCTCGGGCTTGACGGTCGGCGTGTCGCACGAGGGGCAGCGCACGGGCGGCGCCGGCGGATCTGCACGGTCCGGACGCTCGACCGCGTGCGGCGCCGGCGAGAGCACCTGCGGGATGACGTCGCCGGCGCGCAGGACGATGACCTCGTCGCCGGGGCGCAGATCCTTGCGCGCGATGTCCTCCTCGTTGTGCAGCGTCGCGAGCTTCACCGTGACGCCGCTCACCTGGACCGGTTCGAGCACGGCGAACGGATGCAGGTCGCCGAACTTGCCGACGTTCCACATGATGTCCTTGAGCGTCGTGACCTTCGTCGTCGGCGGGAACTTCCAGGCGATCGCCCAGCGCGGATCGCGCCCGACCGCACCGAGCCGGCGCTGCAGCTCGAGGTCGGAGACCTTCACGACGACGCCGTCGATCTCGAAGTCCAGCCCGCTGCGGCGCTCCTGCCACGCGAGGCACTGCGCGACGACCTCGTCCTCCGAGTGCAGCAGCCGGACGTCGCCGTTGACGCGGAAGCCGTGCGCGCGCAGCCACTCCAGCGCCTCCCAATGGCTCTCGAAGCGAATGCCGTCGACGCGCCCGACGCCGTAGCTCCACATCGACAGCGGGCGCTCCCGCGTGAGCTTCGGATCGAGCTGGCGGATCGTGCCCGCGGCCGAGTTGCGGGGGTTCATGAACGTCGACAGGCCGGCCTGCGCCCGGCGCTCGTTCAGCGCGGCGAAGTCGCGCAGCGACATGTACAGCTCCCCGCGGACCTCGAGCACCGGCGGCGCGTCGTCGATCCGCAGCGGGATCGTCGGGATCGTGCGCAGGTTGTGCGTCACGTCCTCGCCGATCTCGCCGTTGCCGCGCGTGGCGCCCTGAACGAAGACGCCGTCCTCGTAGCGCAATGAGATCGCCAGCCCGTCGATCTTCGGCTCGGCGACGAACTCGAACCTCGGGTTCTCGATCCCCTCGCGGGCGAGATGGGACCGCATCCGCGCGACCCATGCCCGCAGCTCCTCCTCGGAGCGAGCGTTGGCGAGCGAGAGCATCGGGATCTCGTGCTCGACCTTGCTCAGCTTGGAGATCGGCTCGCCGCCGACGCGCTGGGTCGGCGAGTCGGGCGTGACGAGCTCCGGGTTGGCCGCCTCCAGCGCGCGCAGCTCGTCCAGCAGCGCGTCGTAGACGTCGTCGTCGATCTGCGGATCGTCGAGCACGTAGTAGCGGTAGCCGTGGTGGTGCAGCTCCGAGCGCAGCTCGGCGGCCCGGGCTTCGTCGTCGCCCTTGCTCACTCCACCTCCCTGGCCGCGGGCGCGAGCAGGCGGCCGAGGTCGTGGCGGTGCAGCGCGCCCATGCCCGCCGCGTCGGTGAGATCGAAGTGCAGCGGGGTGACGGAGATGACGCCGCCGGCCACCGCGGCGAGGTCGGTGCCCTCCTCGTCGTGAAAGCCCGGGTCGTCGCCGTAGACCCAGTAGCGCTTGCGGCCGTCGGCCTGGGTGTCGGTCAGCGTCAGCTCGTCGCGGTAGATGCGCTTGCCCAGGCGCGTGATCGCGACGCCCGTCGCGTCGCCGGCCGGGCAGTTGACGTTCAGCAGCGTGCCGCCCTGCAGCGGGACGTCGTCGATCTCCTCGACGACGCGGGCCACGAAGCGCGCGCCCTCCTCGAAGTCGAACGTACGCCCCAGGCGGAAGTCCATCTCGCGCGCCGTGGACTGCTGCGACACGGCGATCGCCGGCAGCCCGAGGACGATGCCCTCCAGCGCCGCCGCGACGGTGCCCGAGTACGTGATGTCGTCGCCGAGGTTGGCGCCGTGGTTCATGCCCGAGACGATCAGCTCGGCCTCGAATCCCTCGATCAGCCCGAGGTTCGCCAGGCGCACGCAGTCGACGGGGGTGCCATCCGTGGCGTAGCCGATCGACCCGTCGTCGAACTCGACCTCCTGCACCCACAGCGGCTTGTGTGTCGTGATCATCCGCGCCATCGCCGAGCGGTTGCCGTCCGGCGCGATGACCGCCAGCTCGATGCCCGGCACGCGCAGCAGTGCGCGGCGCAGGGTCTGCAGCCCCTCCGCCTCGATCCCGTCGTCGTTGGTCAGGAGCACTTTCATCGGCGCTTCTCAGGATAGGGAGGGGTCGGGGTAGGACACCGACGCCAGCGCCAGTCCGTGCGCCGGGGCGGTGGGTCCCGCGTCAGATCGCGGGCGCCCTGTGAGCAATGCCGTGAAGTCCTCGAGCGTGCGCCGGCCGGTGGCGACCTCGAGCATCGTCCCGACGAGCACCCGGTTCATGTGGCGCATGAACGTGTCGGCGGTGATCCAGAGCTCGAGCAGGTCGCCGTCGGCGCGCCAGTGCGCCGCGAACACCTCGCGCTCGAAGCGCTTGTGGTAGGTGTCCTTCGGCGTGAAGGCGGTGAAGTCGTGCGTGCCGGTAAGCGCCTGCGCACAGGCCGCCAGCGCCGCGCGGTCGAGCTTCCAGCCGTGCCAGAACGCCCGCCCTTCCAGCCAGACCGAGCGCGGGCGACGATGCAGCACGCGGTAGCAGTACGTCCGCGACACGGCGTCCCGGCGGGCGTCGAATCCGTCCGCCGCGGGGTTGCACGCGAGCACCGCGACGTCGCGCGGCAGGAGCGCGTTGAGGCGCAGCGGATCGACGGCCTCGTGCTCGTAGGAGCACACCTGCCCCCAGGCGTGCACGCCCGCGTCGGTGCGCCCGGCGACGGTCAGCGCCACCGCGTCCTCGCGCAGGATCGTGCACAGCGCCTGCTCGACGAGCGCCTGCACGGTGCGCTGGCCGGGCTGGCGCGCCCACCCGGCGAACGCCGTGCCGTCGTACTCGAGATCCAGGCGGCTCGTCATCGCTTGCGCCGCGCGCGGACCGCCACGCCGGCGCCGATGCCGAGCGCCGCGAGCCCGGCGGCGATCAGGCCCTTGCGGGCGCGCAGCCGCCCGTACTCGGCCTCCACCTCGGGCCACAGCGTGTCGGCTACGAGCTCGCGCGCGGCCTGCGGCGTCGGTGCGAGCTGCGCGACGGCAATCGGATCGCCGAAGGCGATCTGCACGCGGCGGGGCTTCGGGAGCGGCCCGAGGAACAGCTTCTCGGTCCCGGTGATCGCCGCGGGCACGATCGACGCGCCGGTCTCCAGCGCGAGCCGTCCCGCGCCGCTGCGCGGCCTGCCGAGCGTATCGGGATCGCGCACCCGCGTCCCCTCGGGGAAGAGCGCGAGCATGCCGCCCTGGCGCAGGACCGTCCGAGCGGTCTGGAGCGCATCCTCGTCGGCCTTCCCGCGCCGGACGGGGAACGCGCCAAGACGGACGAGCAGCCGGCCGGCGCCGCGCTCGAAGAGCTCGGTCTTGCCCATGAAGCGCACATGGCGCCTGGTCGCCGCGCCGACGAAGAACGAGTCCCAGAAGCTCTTGTGGTTCGGCGCGATGATGACCGGCCCCTCGGCGGGGATGCGCTCCGCGCCCGTGATGCGCAGGCCGAAGTACAGCCGCATGAACGGCACCGCGAGCCCTCGTATCAGGGCGTACAAAAACCGGGACACGCCCTTCTCGCGCGCCAGCCGGTGCGCCTCCTCGTTGGTCACGACTCGGATCTTCGCGGTTCGAGCCCGCGGTCGCCCGCCGGTGGCGTCGCGTTCCTCGTCCTGTACTACGCCGTCCCGGGGCTGCGCGAGCCGCGGGTCAGACCTAGACCAGCTCTAGGTAGACCATCTCCGTCGAGTCAGACCGGCGCGGACCGAGCTTGAGGATCCGCGTGTAGCCGCCTGAGCGCCCCGCGTAGCGTGGCGCGATCTCGTCAAACAGCGTGTGGACGGCGAACTTGTCCTGCCCAAGCGTGCTGAGCGCCTGACGGCGGGCGTGCAGGTCACCGCGCTTGGCGAGCGTGATGAGCTGCTCGATCTCGGGCTTGACGGCCTTGGCCTTGGCCTCGGACGTCTTGATCCGCTCGTGCTCGATGACCTCCTTGCAGAGGTTCATCAGCAGCGCCTTGCGGTGCGAGGAGCTGCGGCTGAGCTTGTGGCGTGTCTTCTGGTGGCGCATGAACGGATCGAGAGCTTAGATGATCGATTCGGAATTGCCGGGCGCGCGGGGGCTGGTCAGGGTGGATGTCGGGCGCCGCACGCATCCGAAGCCGGTACCCGTGGTACCGGCAAGGGTGCGGGTGGCGATCCGGCGCCGATCCTGGCCAGTCAGCCGTGCGTGTGGCAATTTGGAATCGGTCATCTAAAGACGGGAGTCAGTCTGCGCGCAGATCGAGGCCGCGATTGTGCAGCGTCTCGATGACCTCGTCGATCGACTTCTTGCCAAAGTTCGGGATCGCGTTGAGCTCTCCCTCGGACTTCGAGATGAGGTCGCCGACGGTCTGGATGCCCGCGCGCTTGAGGCAGTTGTACGAGCGCACGCCGAGCTCGAGCTCCTCGATGAGGATGTCGTGCATCGGGCCAGCCGACGCACCCGCGCCGCCTGCGCCCGCGCCGCCCATCGCGGAGGCGCCGTTGACGCCCTCGAGCTGACCGCCGGGACCGGCGCGCAGCTCCTCGATGCGATCGGCGTCGGTGAAGATCGCCAGCTGGGCGATGAGGATCTCCGCCGCCTCGCGCAGCGCGGCCTGCGGGTCGATCGACCCGTCGGTCTCGATGTCGAGCGTGAGCTTGTCGTAGTCGGTGCGCTGCCCGACGCGAGCGGGCTCGACGCCATAGGCGACGCGCCGCACGGGCGAGAAGATCGAGTCGATCGGGATGACGCCGATCGGCTGATCGGGCGACTTGTTGTCCTCGGACTGGCGGTAGCCGCGGCCACGGCCGATCGTGAGGTACAGCTCGAGCTTGGCCTTCTTCTCGAGCGTCGCGATGTGCACATCGGGGTTGAGCACCTCGACGCCGGCCGGCAGGTCGATGTCCTTCGCCGTGATCTCACCGGGGCCGGTGACCACGAGCGGCGCCTCGACCTCGGTCGCGTCGGAGTGCATGCGGCAGACGATGCCCTTGAGGTTCAGGACGATGTCGGTGACGTCCTCGGTCACGCCTTTGATCGTGGAGAACTCGTGGGCAACTCCCTCGATCCGCACGCTGGTGACCGCGGCACCTGCAAGCGAGCTCAGCAGCACTCGCCGCAGCGAGTTGCCGAACGTGTAGCCGAAACCGCGGTCGAGCGGCTCAATCGTGAACGAGCCACGATTGTCCTCGACCGTCTCACTGGTGATTCGGGGGACTTGGAAGTCGAGCATCGGGGTCCTAACGTCGTCGTGGTGAATCGTGTCCCGCTGACCCCGCGCGGAGTCGGCGGGCCGGGGATGAAAGTACTTCAGGCTTACTTGGAGTACAGCTCGACGATGAGCTGCTCCTGCACTGGTGCGGCAATCTCCCTGCGCTCGGGCTTGCGCAGGACTTTGGCGGTCAGGGCGTCGTGGTCCGCCTGCAGCCACGCCGGGACCTGTGCGGTCAGCTCGGTGGCGTCGCGGATCAGCGCCTCGACGGGAGTTCCGGCTTTGACGGCGATGATCTCGCCCTCGCGGACCTGATAGCTGGGAATATCCACCCGGCGGCCGTTGACCGTCCAATGGCCGTGGCGGATGAGCTGGCGCGCCTGGCGCCGCGAGCCGGCGAAGCCCAGCCGGACAAGCACGTTGTCCAGCCGCGACTCGAGGATCGCGAGCAGGTTCTCGCCGGTGATCCCGGGCTGGCGCGAGGCCTTGTCGTAGTAGATGCGGAACTGCTTCTCCAGCACGCCGTAGTAGCGGCGCGCCTTCTGCTTCTCGCGCAGCTGGACGCGGTACTCGGACTGCTTCTGGCGCCCGCGGCCATGATCGCCCGGCGGGTAGGCGCGGCG
Organism: uncultured Actinomycetes bacterium; assembly: GCA_963705315.1. Lineage (GTDB taxonomy): Bacteria > Actinomycetota > Thermoleophilia > Solirubrobacterales > Solirubrobacteraceae > CADCVQ01. The sequence continues at coordinate 1,072,989 of OY970068.1, read as the reverse complement.
TTCGACGCCGCACTTGTCGGTGAGGCAGCGCTCACCCTTGAGAAAGAGCTTCTGGCCCTCGCGGCGGCACTGCTTGCAGGCTGCTCCGGTGTCGCGCGCCATCAGACACGCCTCCGCTTGCGCGGCCGGCAGCCGTTGTGGGCCTGCGGGGTGACGTCCTTGACGCCGGTGACCTCGAGGCCCGCGGCCTGCAGCGAGCGAATCGCCGTCTCGCGACCGGAGCCCGGCCCCTTCACGAAGACCTCGACCTTCTGCAAGCCCTGGTCCATCCCCTTACGGGCGGCAGCGTCGGCGGTCACCTGGGCGGCGAACGGCGTCGACTTGCGCGAGCCCTTGAAACCGGCACCGCCGGCGGACTCCCACGCGATGACGTTCCCGTTCTGATCGGACAGGGAGACGATCGTGTTATTGAAGGACGTCTTGATGTGGGCTTGGCCCACGGGGATGTTCTTCTTCGGCTTACGGCGGCCGCGCGACGGGCGCTTAGGTGCTGGCAACTCTGGTTACCTCCGCGGGGCGTCCGGCCCCGCGCTCTGATGACGACTCTCGGCGTCACGCCTCGTGATGGTCATTTCTTGGTGGCCTTCTTCTTGCCGGCCACCTGCATGCGCTTGGGCCCTTTGCGCGTGCGGGCATTGGTCTTCGTGTTCTGTCCCCGAACGGGGAGGCCGCGGCGGTGGCGAAGGCCGCGGTAGCACCCGATCTCCATCAGGCGCTTGATGTTCTGTGACCGCTCGCGGCGCAGATCGCCCTCGACCGTCAGATCGTCGATCGCCTCGCGGAGCTTGGCGACCTCGTCCTCGGTGAGGTCACGGACCTTGCGGTCGGGTTCGATGCCCGTCTTGATAAGGATCTCGTTCGCGGTCGGGCGCCCGACGCCGTAGATATACGTCAGGCCGATCTCGGCACGCTTGTTCAGCGGGATGTTGATGCCGGCGATACGTGCCATGCGCTACCCCTGCCGCTGCTTGTGACGCGGGTTTGAGCAGATCACGAGGACGGCGCCATGGCGCCGGATGATCTTGCACTTCTCGCACATCGGCTTGACCGACGGTCGTACCTTCATCAAGGCCTTTCTCGCAGAACGGAGGAAACGCGCGCGGGCCTACGAGGACCCGCCGCAAGCGCGACCACTGAGCCTAGCAAAACGTTCTACGGCGCCCCGGATCGGGCCGTCCACCCAACTAAGTAGCCGCTTCGTGCCACGGTGTCAAGATGCGCGGGCCGTCGGCGGTGACCGCGATCGTGAACTCGAAGTGCGCCGCGAGCGATCCGTCCTGGGAGTAGATCGCCCAATGATCATCGCCCATCCGCACCGTGTGGCGCCCCGCGGTGACCATCGGCTCGACCGCGAAGACCATGCCCTGCTCGAGGGTGACGCCCTTGCCGGGCGTCCCGTAGTTGGGGATCTGCGGGTCCTCGTGCATGTCGCGCCCGATGCCGTGGCCGACGAGCGAGCGCACGACCGACAGATCCTCGGCCTCCACGACCTGCTGGACGGAGTGCGAGACGTCGCCGAGCCGGTTGCCCGGCCGGCACTGCTCCACCGCCGCGAACAGCGAGGCCTCGGTCGCCGCGAGCAGCTTGCGCGCCGCGGGCGACACGTCGCCGACGGCGAACGTCCGCGCGGCGTCGGCCACCCAGCCATCCAGGACGACCCCGCAGTCGACGGACAGGATGTCGCCGCGGCTGAGCTCGTACGTGCCGGGGATCCCGTGCACGACCATCGAGTTCGGCGACGTGCACAGGGAGCCGGGGAAGCCGCGGTAGCCCTTGAACGCCGGCGTGGCGCCCTGCGAGCGGATGAACTTCTCGGCCGCCGTGTCGAGCTCGCCGGTCGTCACGCCCGGGCGGATCTTGCGTTCCACGAGCTCAAGCGTGCGGACGAGGATGTCGCCCGCAGCCGCCATCTTGTCGATCTCCTCAGGCGTCTTCTTGACGATCGCCACTACAACTCGTCTTCGAGACGCAGCGTGGCGATCGTCGCGCGGATGTGGTCGTGGACCTCCGTCGGCGAGCGGGTGCCATCGAAGCGCCGCAGCAGCCCGAGCTCGTCGTAGTAGGCGACCAGCGGCTGGGTCTGCTCGTGGTAGACCTTGAGGCGATTGGCGATCGTCTCGGGCTTGTCGTCGTCGCGCTGCTCGAGGCGTGATCCGTCGACGTCGCAGCGCCCATCGTGCTTGGGCGGGTCAAACTCGATGTGGTAGACGCGGCCGGTCTTGACGCTCACGCGACGGCCGGAGAGGCGGCGCATGACCTCCTCGTCGGGAACGTCGATGAGGATCGCCGCGGTCAGGTCGCGGTCGAGCTTGGTCATGCCCTCGCTCAGTGCCTCGGCCTGCGGCACCGTGCGCGGGAAGCCGTCGAGCAGGAAGCCGTCGCGGGCGGCGTCGCCCTCGACGGCTGCGAGGATCACGCCGGTGATGACCTCGTCGGGAACGAGGTCACCGGCGTCCATGAACCCCTTCGCCTCATTGCCGAGCTCCGTCTCGTCCTTGACGGCTTGGCGCAGCATGTTTCCCGTCGCGATGTACGGCAGGTTGAAGTCATCGGTGAGACGCTCTGCCTGCGTCCCTTTGCCGGCCCCGGGAGGGCCGAGGAGGATGAGGTTCAGCTCGGACATCGGAGAGTGCGCAGCCTACTTGTTAAGGTCTGCCGTCAGCGCTGTGGCAGGGCCCGGAGACACTGACGTTTAGCCCTCCGGTCGCCGGAACCGGCGACCTCCGGGCGACGTTACCCCCGGCTACTTCAGGAAGCCTTCGTAATTCCGCATCATCAACTGCGCCTCGAGCTGCTTCATCGTGTCCAGCGCGACGCCGACGACGATCAGCAGCGACGTGCCGCCGAAGTAGAAGTTCGCACTGGTCTGGTTGAAGAGGATCGTCGGGAACGCCGCGACGGCAGCCAGGTAGAGGGCGCCGGGGAACGTCAACCGCGCGAGCACGCGATCCAGGAACTCCGCCGTCGGTCTGCCAGGCCTCACCCCGGGGATGAAGCCGCCGTACTTCTTGAGGTTGTCGGCCTGGTCGACGGGGTTGAACGTGACGGCCGTATAGAAGTACGTGAAGAGCATGATGAAGATGGACTCGCCGACGACGTAGGCCCACCCGTTGGGTGCGAAGAACGCGGCGACTTCCTCACCCAGGGAGCCGCCGATCAGCTGGCCGACGGTCGGCGGGAACGCCATGATCGACGCGGCGAAGATGACCGGGATGACGCCGGCCATGTTCACGCGCAGCGGCAGGTAGGTCTGGCCGCCCTGGGTCATGCGCCGCCCGATGACGCGCTTGGCGTACTGGATCGGGATCCTTCGCTGTCCCTCCTGGACGAAGCAGATCGCCGCGATCACGCCGAGGGCGATGAACGGCATCATGACCTTGAAGACGGGGTCGTCGCTCGTCCACCACGCCTGGACGCCGTTGGGCAGGCCCGAGACGATCGAGGCGAAGATCATCAGCGAGATCCCGTTGCCGATCCCGCGCTGGGTGATCAGCTCGCCCATCCACATGACCATCACGCAGCCCGCCGTCAGGCAGATGACGATGAGAAACACGCGCGCGAACGTGAAGCTCTCGACAACCGGCTGCCCGGCCGACGCCTGAAAGGAGCGAAAGAGGAAGACGTAGCCGACGGACTGGCCGAACGCCAGGCCGACGGTGAGGTAGCGCGTGTACTGCGTGATGCGCTGCTGGCCGACTTCGCCCTCCTTCTGGAGCTTCTCCAGCGAAGGCACGACGACGGTCAACAGCTGCAGGATGATCGACGCCGTGATGTACGGCATGATCCCCAGCGCGAACACGGCGACCCGCGACAGCGCGCCACCGCTGAACTGGTTGAGGAAACCGAGGATGTTCCCGCCCCCGAAGGAGTCCTGGATGCTCTTGACCGCCTCGACGTTGATGCCGGGCACGGGCAGGTGTGCGCCGAGCCGGTAGATCGCCAGAACGGCCGCCGTGAAGGCGAGCTTCTTGCGAATGTCCGCGACCGTAAAGGCGCTGAGGATGGTGGAGAGCACCGACGCGGCAGCTTAGTACAGGCGCTGCGGCCGACCCGTCGGCACGGAGGCCGGTCTCAGAGCCCGGCGGTCCATTTCACGGTGCCCGACCGGCAGCGCCCGAGCGGAGGCCAGCTCGCCTCAGGGCAGGGCCGACCACGGGACGGTTGCGGACCTGCAGCGCTCGAACGTGCGCCCACCGGGGATGTCGATGAGCTTCCCGGTCAGCTTGCACTTGCCGCTGGCTCCGAGCGACCCGATCCTTCCGCTGAAGCGGTCCGTGAACGTGCCGCGCGTGCGACGCTCCCGGCGCAGGGGCACCCGGTACGCCGACATCGATCCCGACGCGGCGCTGGTGCGCGCTCCACTGCAACGGGCCGGTCTCGCAGCGCCGTCTCGCGCCGCGGCTTGGTGATTTCAGATCCCGGCCGACCACTTCACGCTGCCCGACCGGCATCGTCCGAGCGTGCGCCCGCGGCGGTCGATGTAGCGCCCGCTGATCGAGAGCCTGCCTTGCGCGCCGGTCGAGCCGATGGTCCCGCTGAGACGCTCGACGAACCGCAGACGGACTCGGCGACTGAGCCGCAGCGTGTAGCGCTCGACGTCGGAGAACTTGCCGCCGGCGTTGATCGGCAGGTTGCGGTTACCGGGTGCGTCCAGCGCGGCGAAGGTCCGGCCCAGACAGCGGATGTTCACCGAGTACAGCGTCCGGGTCACGCGCGTGCCGTCTGCGGAGATGCGCAGAACGATCCCGTGGCGGCGCTTGCCCACCCCCTGCGACGTGTTGCCGTAGTACCGCGCGATCGGCAACGTGGCGGCGGGCGTCCCGATCGCGCCGGACGCGCGGCGCGCGCCCCACTGCACCACGCCGGTCTTGCATTTGCGTGCGCGACGGCCGCGCAGCTTGTCCGTGCTGCTGCCCGATGCGCTGCCGCTCGCGCCGAGGCCGTCGATCACGCCGGTGATCGTGTAGGTCGTCCGCAGGCGACCACCGGGATAGCGCTCCGTCGCGGTGCCGCTCGCGGCGAACGTGCCGTCGGCGGCGACGGTGGCGATCGCCTTGATCGTCGCGGTCGAGCAGCGGGCGCCCATGAGGGCGAGGACCTGCACCTTGCCCGCACCGCTCGTGCGCAGGCTGATGACCATGTTGCCCGCGCCGTAGGGCGACGCCGGCGGATCGACGATTGTGCCGCCGCCGTAGTTGCCGGCCGGGAGCGGTTCCTGTGCCCAGGCCGCGGCGGCGCCCATCGCCCCCGCCGCGCAGAGAGCCGCGACCGCGATCAGCCGCCAGCCGCGAAGCACGAACCTGCCGTCCCCCGTTGAAACGTCTCGTGCTGCGCGCATGCCGCCTCCCTGAGGTTCACGCAGCCATCCGGTCTGGCCGGACTCTAACCGTTACACGGTCAGTCGGTGTGGATCTGGCAGGTTCCGCCGGCGGCTTCGATCGCCTCGCGGGCCTTGGCGCTGAACCCGTGCGCGTGCACGGTGAGCGCCTTGGAGATCTCACCCTTGGCGAGGACCTTGATCGGCACGCCCTTGCGGGTGCCCAGGCCCTTGGCCTTCATCGCCTCGACGGTGACCTCGGCGCCCTTGTCGAAGCGCCGCTCGAGATCTGACAGGTTGACCGCCTGCGTGTGCGTACGGAACGGCTCGAAGGGCATCGACTTCTTCATGTGCGGGCCGCGCAGCTTGCGCATCCGCATGTGAATCGGCATCTGCCCGCCCTCGAAGCCCGGCCGCGTCTTGGAGCCCGCGCGCGAGCCTGCGCCCTTGTGACCGCGGCCCGACGTCTTGCCGTGGCCGGAGCCGTGGCCGCGACCGATGCGCTTGCGCGCCTTGCGGCTGCCGGGGGCCGGCTTCAGCGTGTGGAGGGAGACCTCCTCGGTCCTCTCCTCGCGTGCGCCCGCCGGCGCAGCCGGCGGGGCGTCCTGCTTCTTCGGAGCCGGCGGGGTCACGAGTCCTCCTCGACGCGGATGAGATGGCGGACGCGGTGGACCATGCCCCGCGACTGCGGGGTGTCCTTGACCTCGACCGTGTGACCGATCCGGCGCAGGCCGAGCGAGCGCAGCGTGTCGAGCTGCTTCTGATCGGAGCCGTTGCGCGACTTGATCTGCGTCACCTTCATTGCTTCGCGGTCTCCTCGGCGGGCGCCTCGGCTGCGGGCGCCTTCTCGGCGGGCGCCTCGTCGGCGGGCGTTTCGGCCTGGGGCGCCTCGGCGGAAGCCTCGTTCACGGGGGCCGCTTCTTCGACGGGGGCCTCCTCGACGGGCGCCGCTTCGGCGGGCGCCTCGGGCACAGTGGCCGCGATCGTCTCCGCCGCGACCTCGTCCTCAGCGCCGCCGGTCAACCCCAGCACCTGGTTGATCGACAGGCCACGCAGCTGCGCGACCTCCTCGGGGCGGCGCAGGCCCTGGAGGCCGGCGACCGTCGCCTTGACGAGGTTGATCGGGTTCTGCGAGCCCAGCGACTTGGAAAGGATGTCGTGGATGCCCGCGAGCTCGAGCACCGCGCGCACGCCGCCGCCGGCAATGACGCCGGTACCGGGCGAGGCGGGCTTCATGAAGACACGGCCCGCGCCGTAGATGCCGGTCGTCGTGTGCGTGATCGTCTGGCCGTGCTTGGGCACGCGGAAGAGGTTCTTCTTGGCCTGCTCGACGCCCTTCTGGATCGCCAGCGGCACCTCGTTGGCCTTGCCGTAGCCGACGCCGACGACGTCGCGCTCATCTCCGACGACGACGAGCGCCGTGAAGGAGAAGCGACGGCCGCCCTTGACGACCTTGGCGACGCGGTTGATCTCGACGACGCGCTCCTGGAGGTCCAGGCCCGCCTGGTTGACGCTGCGATCTACGACTGGTGCTGACATCGCGAGCGCCTCCGATCCGGGGTTGCGTTGGCTGTTGACGAGCAATGGCTCGAAGTCATCAGACGGTGAGTCCTCCCTCGCGGATGCCCTCGGCGAAGGCCTTGACGCGACCGTGGTACTGGTAGCCGCCACGGTCGAAGACGGCCTGCGAGATTCCGGCGTCGGTCGCCCGCTTGGCGAGCAGTTTGCCGGCCTCCGCGCACTGCTCCATCGGCGCCTTGTCGCGCAGCGGGGCCTCGGTCCAGCTGACGGCGGCCAGCGTGTGGCCGGCGATGTCGTCGACGAGCTGCGCGGAGATGCCGCGGTTGGAGCGAAAGACGGAGATGCGCGGCCGCTCGGCGGTGCCGGTGATCTTCGCGCGGACGCGGCGGCGGCGCTTGAGGCGCCTGGCGGGCTTGGTGGTGACGGTCATGCGCGCTTGCCGACCTTCCGGGCGACGTACTCGCCCTCGTAGCGGATCCCCTTGCCCTTGTAGGGCTCCGGCGGGCGGGCCTTGCGGATGTTCGCGGCGAGCTCGCCGACCATCTGCTTGGAGTTGCCCTTGACGATCACGCGCGTGGGCTGGGGCACCTCGAACTCGATGCCCTCGGGCGCCTTGATCGACACGGGGTGCGAGTAGCCGAGCGCGAGCTCGAGGTCGCGGCCCTTGAGCGCGGCGCGGTAGCCGACGCCCTGGATCTCGAGCGTCTTCTGAAAGCCGGATGTCACGCCCTCGACCATGTTCGCGACGAGCGAGCGGGTAAGGCCGTGCAGTGCGCGATGCTCGCCGCGGTCGGTCGGGCGCGTCACGACGAGCTGGTCGCCGTCCTGCGTAATGGTGATGTCGCGCGGGACGCGCTCATGCAGTTCGCCGCGCGGGCCGTTGACGCGCACGACCTCGGGCTCGATCGAGATCGTGACGCCCGTCGGGACGGGAATGGGCTTCTTGCCGATGCGGCTCATGACGTTCTCGCTCGCCTACCAGACGTGCGCCACGACCTCGCCGCCGACGCCCGCACTGCGGGCCTCGTGACCGGTCATGACGCCCCTCGACGTCGAGATGATCGCGGTGCCCATGCCGCCGAGCACCTTGGGGATCTCTTCTGCGCCGGCGTACGTGCGGCGCCCAGGGCGCGAGACGCGCTTCAGGCCGGAGATGGCCGAGCGGCGGTCAGACGTGTACTTCAGGCGCACGCGCAGGATCTCGCCGGGATGGTCCTCGTTCGGCGCCTCGGTCTCGAAGCCGTCGATGTAGCCCTGCTCGGCGAGGATGCGTGCGCACTCGTTCTTCAGTCCGGACGCGGGGATGTCGACCGTCTCGTGGGCGGCCTGGATCGCGTTGCGAATCCGGGTGAGAAAGTCGGCGATGGGGTCTGTGCTGGCGCTCAAGGTGGCTGCTGTCTGATGGTGGGTCGGTGTTACCAGGACGACTTCGTCATGCCCGGGACATAGCCGTTGTGAGCCATCTCGCGCAGGCAGATCCGGCACAGGCCGAACTTGCGGTATACGGCGCGGGCCCGGCCGCAGCGGCGGCAACGGCTGTACTCCCGGGTCTTGTACTTCGCGGGGCGGGCCTGGCGGACCCGCTGCGACGTCTTGGCCATCTTAGTTGGTCTCCTCAGGGGTTTGGGCTTCGTCGCCCTCCGGTTCCTCCGGGGGCTTCTCGTAGGCCTCGGGGTTCTCTGCCTTCAGCTGCTCCAGCGCGGCCTGCTCGGCCTCGGCGCGGGCGTGGGCCTCGGCGAGACGCGCGGCCTCCGCCTCGGCGGCCTTGCGCTCCGCGTCACCGGAGCCTGGCCGGCCCTCCTTCGTGAACGGCATCCCGAAGGCCTCGAGCAGCGCGAACGCTTCCACGTCTGATTGGGCGCTGGTCGCGATCGTCACATCGAGGCCGCGGACCTGGTCGACGGCGTCGTAGTCGATCTCGGGAAAGATCACCTGCTCACGGATGCCGATCGAGTAGTTGCCGCGGCCGTCGAAGGCGTTAGCCTTCAGCCCGCGGAAGTCGCGGATCCGCGGGATCGCCACGGACATGAGGCGATCGAGGAACTCGTACGCGCGCTCGCCACGCAGCGTGACGGCGAGCCCGACCGGCATCCCCTCGCGCAGCTTGAAGTTCGCGATCGACTTGCGCGCGCGGCGGACGTTCGGCTTCTGGCCGGCGATCGTCGCGAGCTGCTCCTGCGCGGCCTCGAGCATCTTGGAGTCCTGCTTGGCCTCTCCGACGCCCATGTTCAGCACGATCTTCTCGATCCGCGGCGCCTGCATCACCGACGTGTAGCCGAACTGCTCGATGAGCTTGGGCCGGATCTCCTCGAAGTACCGGGTCTTCAGGCGGGCGGGTGTCGCTGTGGCGGGCATCAGAACTTGGCTCCGCTACGGCGCGAGACGCGAAGGCGCTGGCCGTTCTCCTCGACGATGCCGACGCGCGTCGGCTTGGAATCCTTGGGATCGATCAGGGCCACGTTGGAGACGTGGATCGGCCCTTCCTTCTCGATGACGCCGGCCTGCTCCATCGTGCCCGGGCGGGCGCGCAGGTGGCGCTTGATGATGTTCAGGCCATCGACGTAGACGCGCTGCTTTTCCGGATCGACGCGCAGGACCTTGCCGGTCTTGCCGCGGTCCTTGCCGCTGATGACCATGACCTCGTCGTCACGGCGGATGCGTGCGGCCATGACTAGAGCACCTCCGGGGCGAGCGAGACGATCTTCATGAAGTTGCGGTCGCGCAGCTCGCGGGCGACCGGCCCGAAGATGCGCGTGCCGCGCGGGTTGTTGGCGGCGTCGATGATCACGGCGGCGTTCTCGTCGAAGGAGATGTACGTGCCGTCGTCACGGCCGAAGGACTTCTTCGTACGCACGACGACCGCCGTGACGACCTCGCCCTTCTTGACCGTCCCCTGCGGGTTGGCCTGCTTGACCGTCGCGGTGATGACGTCGCCGACGTACGCGTAGCGCCGCTGCGAGCCCCCCTTGACGCGGATGCACAGGATCTCGCGAGCGCCGGTGTTGTCGGCGACCTTGAGACGTGTCTCGTTCTGGATCACTTCGCGCGCTCCAGAACTTCCACGAGCTTCCAGCGCTTGGTGCGTGACAGCGGACGGCTCTCGACGACGCTGACGCGATCGCCCTCGCTGGCGTCGTTGGTCTCGTCGTGCGCGTGCAGCGTCGACGTCGACCGCACGATCTTCTCGTAGCGGCGATGCCGCCGGGCGGTGTCGATGCGCACCGTGATCGTCTTGTCGGCCTTGGAGGAGACGACGGTGCCCATCCGCACCTGGGGCGTGGTGACCTTCGGCTCGGCGGGCGGTGTGCCCGTGCCTTTCTGCCCGGAGCGCTTGGCCTTCTCCTGCCCGCGGCGGCGCGTGCGAGCGACGGCCTTCTTGCGGCGCAGTTCGCGGCGCTCGGCGTCACGGTCGGCGGCCGTGCGCGGCGGGCGCTGGGACTTCGCCTTGTGCTCGTCGGCCGCGCGCTGCTCCTTCGCGCTCAGCTTCGGCGCAGGCGGCTCAGCGGCCTCCGGCAGAGGATCCACCTCGGGCTCGGGCTCAGCGACAGCCTCGGGCGCGGGCGCCTCCACGGCAGCGGTCGTCTCTTCGGTCTCGTTCTCAGTCTTTTCGTCTTCAGCCATCGTTTGACTCCTCGATCTCGCGCTGGCGCTTGACCGTCAGTGCGCGGGCCAGGTCGCGCTTGGCGAACCGCAGCCCGGCGGTGTTCTCGAGCTCGCCCGTGGCGTGCTGAAAGCGCAGGCCGAAGACGTCCTTACGTGTCGTCTCGATGTGGTCGGCGAGCTCGACGGCGTTCATGTCGCGTACATCCTTGGCGCGCATCAGTGCGTGTCCTCGCGCATGACGAACTTTGTCTTGACGGGAAGCTTGTGGGCGGCCAGACGCATCGCCTCGCGGGCCAGCGGCTCGGACACCCCGGCCAGCTCGAACATCACCCGGCCGGGCTTGACCACGGCGACCCAGCCCTCGGGCGAGCCCTTGCCGGAGCCCATGCGGGTCTCGGCCGGCTTCTTGGTCACGGGCTTGTCGGGATAGACGTTGATCCACACCTTGCCGCCGCGCTTGATCTTGCGGGTCATCGCGATACGGGCGGCCTCGATCTGGCGGTTGGTCAGCCAGCCGGCGTCGAGTGACTTCAGGCCGTACTCACCGAACTGGATGTCGGTCTGCCCGCGCGACATCCCGGCCCTGCGGCCGCGGTGCTGCTTACGGTGCTTGACGCGCTTGGGAGACAGCATCGTCTAGCGCCCTCCAGCGCCCGGTCCGAAGCCGGGGCGCGAAGTGCCGCCGCCACCACCGCCGCCACCACCGGGGCGATTCCGGCCGCCACCGCCACCGCCACCGCCGCCGCCACGTCCGCCACCGCCGCCGCGACCCGCGCCGCCGCCTCCGCCTCCGCCGCGCCCGCCGCGCCCGTCGCCGCGGTCGCCGCGCCCGCGGCCGCGGCCGCCGTCGCGATCGCCCTGCTGCTGCTGAGACGGGCCTTCCATGTCGGTCAGGTCAGCACCGGCGTAGCCCTCGGGCATGATCTCGCCCTTGTTGATCCAGCACTTGACGCCGATGCGCCCGAAGGTCGTGCGAGCCTCGTAGAAGCCGTAGTCGATGTCGGCGCGCAGCGTGTGCAGCGGCACGCGGCCGTCGGAGTAGCTCTCGGTGCGCGCCATCTCGGCGCCGCCCAGGCGGCCGCCGACCTGGATCTTGCAGCCCTTGGCGCCCGAGCGCATGGCGCTCGTGAGCGCGCGCTTCATCGCGCGGCGGAAGGCGACGCGGTTCTGCAGCTGCTCGGCCACGGACTGCGCGACGAGCTTGGCGTCGAGCTCGGGGCGCTTGATCTCGAGGATGTTGACCTTGATCTGCTTGCGCGTGATGCGGTGCAGGTCCTTGCGCAGCGCGTCGACCTCGGAGCCGGACTTGCCGATGACGATGCCCGGGCGCGCCGTGTGGATGTTGACCTCCACCTCGTTGGCGTCCTTGCGGATCGTGATGTCCGACAGGCCGGCGTGGGCGAGCTTGCCCTGGATGTGCTCACGGATGCGCACGTCCTCGGCGAGGTAGTCAGCGAAGTGCTTCTCGTTGAACCAGTTGGACTTCCAGTCGTGGATGTAGCCCACGCGCATGGACTCGGGGTGAACCTTCTGGCCCATCAGTAGTCACCGTCTTTCGGCGTCAAAGTGATCGAGAGGTGGCTCGTGCGCTTGCGGATCTGCGTCGCGCGCCCCATCGCACGCGGGCGGAAGCGCTTGAGCGTCGGCCCCTCGTCGGCCTTGACCGCGTGGATGCGCAGTTCGTCGCCGACCAGTTCGTGGTTGTGCTCGGCGTTCGCGACCGCCGATTCCAAGAGCTTCATCCAGTCGCGGGCCACGTCGCGGTTGGCGTGGGCGAGGATCGCACGCGCCTCCTCGACGGACTTGCCGCGGATGTGATCGCAGACCAGACGCGCCTTGCGCGCCGACGTGCGGACGTACTTCGCGTGTGCGCGGACCATCGGCCGCCCGGTGTTGGGATCGCGCGGCGGGCGCTTGGGCGTCGGGGCCGGCGCGGCCTTCGCCAGAGGATCCGCAGGCTTCGCGCGGCGCGTGCGCCGCGGCTTGGGCGCCGGCGTCTCGGCCTCGGCCTCGGCCTCCGGCTGTTCGTCGACGACGGCGTCGGCCTGGGCCTTCGCGGGCTCGGGCGCCGACTCCTCCGCGGGCGCCTCCTCAGGCGCCTCGACCTCGGCCTCGGTGGACTCTTCGGCCACGGGCTCGGTTTGCGCGGGCGCGTCGGCCTTCGCCTTGCGACGTCGCGGAGCCTTGGTGGCCTTCTTCTCGGTGCCGGCAGCCTCGGCCGCGGGCTCCTTCTTCGAAGCCGCCTTGCGACGGGCGCGCTTGGGCGCCTCGCGGGGCTCGCGCCCCGTCACGGGGTCCGGCGTCGGAGCCGTGTCCTTCTCGGGCTCGTCGTCGGACTTCGACCGGGGTTTGCGGGGCGTCGGACTCACGGGCTAACGGACCTTGCCGGAGCCGGCGTGGCCGCGATACAGCCGCGTCGGCGCGAACTCGCCGAGCTTGTGGCCGACCATCGACTCCGAGACGAAGACGGGCACGTGCTTGCGCCCGTCGTGCACGGCGATCGTGTGACCGACCATCTCGGGGAAGATCGTCGACGCGCGCGACCACGTCTTGACCATGTGCTTCGTATTGGCGGTGTTCATGGCCTCGATGCGCGCCATCAGGCGCTCCTCGACCCACGGGCCCTTCTTCGATGACCTACTCAACGCTTCTTACCTCGCTTACGGGCACGGACGATGTAGCGGTCTGAGCTCTTGTTCTTCTTACGCGTGCGGTACCCCAGGGTGGGGACGCCCCACGGGGTGACCGGATGACGGCCGGCTGTCGTGGAGCCCTCGCCGCCGCCGTGCGGGTGGTCGACGGGGTTCATCGCGGTGCCGCGCGTCTGCGGCCGCACGCCCATGTGGCGCTTGCGGCCCGCCTTGCCGATCTTGACGTTCTGGTGATCAGCGTTGCCGATGGTGCCGACCGTGCCGCGGCATTCGTCACGCACGAGACGCATCTCGCCGGAGGGCAGGCGCAACGTCGCCATGCCGCCCTCGCGCGCCATGAGCTGCACGCCGGTGCCGGCGGAGCGGGCGAGCTGGCCGCCGCGGCCGGGCTGCAGCTCGACGTTGTGGATGACCGTGCCGATCGGGATGCGGCGCAGCGGCAGCGCGTTGCCGACCGCGATGTCGGCGTCGTCGCCGGAGGAGACCATCATCCCGACGGTCAGGCGGCCCGGGGCAAGGATGTAGGCCTTCTCGCCGTCGACGTAGTGCAGCAGCGCGATGTAGGACGACCGGTTGGGGTCGTACTCGATCGCGGCGACCTTCGCCGGCACGCCGTCCTTGCGGCGCTTGAAGTCGATCTTGCGATACAGGCGCTTGGCCCCGCCGCCGCGATGGCGCGAGGTCTTGCGCCCGCGGGCGTTGCGCCCGCCGGACTTCGTCAGGCCCTCGACGAGGGTCTTCTCCGGCTCGTCCTTCGTGATCTCCGCGAAGTCCGCGTACGTCGAGAAGCGACGACCGGGGCTCGTGGGCTTGGGCTTGCGAATGGCCATTACTCGAGCGCCTCCAGGCCCTGGAAGATCGGGATCGAATCGCCCTCGGCGACCTCGACGATGGCCTTCTTCCACGAGCGCGTGCGCCCGCGGATCATGCCCCGCCGCTTGGGCTTGGACTTCACGCTCATCGTGTGGACGCCGACGACCGTGACGTCGAAGAGCGACTCGACGGCCTGACGGATCTGCGTCTTGTGCGCGTCGGGATGCACGCGGAACGTGTACTTGTTGGCCGTCGCGAGCACATAGGACTTCTCGGAGACGACCGGGCGGATGACGACCTGCGAATGGTCCACTACGCGTCACCCTCCCCTGCGCCGGCGGTGGTCTCGCCCTTGGCACGCGCGGTCAGCGCGTCGAGCGCCTCCTTCGTGCAGACGACCGAGGCCGCTCCGATGAGGTCGGCGATGCCGACCATCGACACCGGCAGGACGTTGACGCGATCAAGGTTGCGAAACGACAGCGACACCCGCTCCTGCGCGTCGGTGAGCACGACGAGCGTCGGCATCGCGAGCTTCGAGGCGCCGAGCAGCTCGGCGGCCTGCTTCGTCGACGGCGTGTCAAACGGCTTGGGGTCGAGGATCGCGATCGAGCTGCGGCCCGCGTGGACGGTCAGCGCGCTGCGCAGCGCCGCGCGGCGCTCCTTGCGGTTGACCTTGAAGGTGTAGCGCCGCGGCGAGGGGCCGAAGATCGTGCCGCCGCCGGTCCAGATCGGGGAGCGGATCGAGCCGGCGCGGGCGCGGCCGGTGCCCTTCTGGCGCCACGGCTTGGCGCCGCCGCCGCGGACGTTGCCGCGGGTCTTCGTCGCGTGCGTGCCCTGCCGGCGCGCGGCGAGCTCCGCGCGCACCGACTCGTGCACGAGCGGCTCGTTGAACGGCGCGCCGAAGGCGACGTCGTCGAGCTTGGTCTTCTTCGTGCCGCCGAGAACGGGAGCCTGGCGCGACGCTGCGGGCTTGGCGTCAGGCATCCGTGCGGACCTCCACGTAGCCGTTGCGCGGGCCGGGGACCGAGCCGCGAACGAGCATGAGGTTGTCCGCCGCATCCAGCCGGACGATCGTCAGGCCCTTCTGGGTCGCGCGCTTGTTGCCCATCTGGCCCGGGCCGCGGATGCCCTTGAACACGCGCGACGGCGTGGCCGAGGCGCCGATCGAGCCGGGCGCGCGCACGTTGTGCGAGCCGTGCGACTTCGGGCCGCTGGCGTAGTTGTGACGCTTGATCGTCCCCTGAAAGCCCTTGCCCTTGGAGACGCCCGCCACCTTGACGGTCTGTCCGACCTCGAAGGCCTCGACCGTGACCGAGTCGCCGACCTGCCACTCGCCGGCCTCGTCGCGGAACTCCTTGACGTGGCGCATCGGCGGCGCGCCGGCCTTCTTGAGATGGCCGAGCTCGGGCTTGGTGATGTGCTTCTCCTTCGAAGCGCCGAAGGCGAGCTGGACGGCTTCGTAGCCGTCGCGGTCAAACGTGCGAATGCCGGTGACCGGACAGGGTCCGGCCTCGAGCACGGTGACGCGCTCGACCTTGCCGTCCTCCATGAACAGCTGCGTCATCCCGAGCTTCTTGGCAAGGATCGCGGGCATCAGATGTTCCGTACGTGCGTGGGTCGGGTGGCGGCCATCTGTCCTACGTGGCCAGGCGGATCTCGATATCCACGCCGGCCGGGAGATGGTCGAGTCGCTGGAGCGAGTCGACCGTCTTCGGGGTGGGCTGGTGGATGTCGATCAGCCGCTTGTGGGTGCGGATCTCGAAGTGCTCGCGCGAGTCCTTGTCCTTGAACGGCGAGCGGATCACGCAGTAGACGTTCTTCTCCGTCGGCAGGGGAACGGGTCCCGAGACGGTCGCGCCGGTGCGCGTGGCCGTCTCGACGATCTCCTTGGCCGCCGTCTCGATGGCCGAGTGGTCATAGGCCTTGAGCCGGATGCGGATCTTGTTTTCGGTGGTGGTTGCCATGGTGGCGTGTGCGTGGTGCCCTGGGGGCGTAAGAAGAGGCGGGTCCCGATCTTGTTCGGGGCCCGCCCCTTGAAAGCTCCTCGAGTCTCAGGCGCTCCTTACTCGATGACTTCGGTGACGACGCCAGAGCCGACCGTGCGGCCGCCCTCGCGGATGGCAAAGCGCAGGCCGGGGTCCATGGCGATCGGCTGGATCAGCTCGATCTCCATCTGGACGTTGTCTCCCGGCATGACCATCTCGACGCCCTCGGGGAGGTTCGCCGACCCGGTGACGTCCGTGGTGCGGAAGTAGAACTGCGGCCGGTAGCCCGTGAAGAACGGAGTGTGGCGACCGCCCTCCTCCTTCTTCAGGACGTAGACCTCGGACTTGAACTTCGTGTGCGGCGTGATCGACTTGGGCTTGCAGAGGACCTGCCCGCGCTCGATCTCCTCGCGCTTGGTGCCACGCAGCAGGCAGCCGACGTTGTCGCCCGCCTGACCCTCGTCGAGGATCTTGCGGAACATCTCGACGCCGGTCACGACCGTGGAGGTCGAGTCCTTGATGCCGACGATCTCGATCGTGTCACCCGTGTGGACGACGCCCTGCTCGATGCGGCCCGTCGCGACGGTGCCGCGGCCGGTGATCGAGAAGACGTCCTCGACCGGCATGAGGAAGGGCTTGTCGAGGTCGCGCACAGGCTCCGGGATGTAGGTGTCAAGCGCCTCGGCCAGCTCCAGGATCTTGCCCTTGGCATCGTCGTCGCCCTCGAGCGCCTGCAGCGCGGAGCCCGTGATGAAGGGGATGTCGTCGCCGGGGAAGTCGTAGGAGGTCAGCAGCTCGCGGACCTCCATCTCGACGAGCTCGAGGAGCTCGTCGTCGTCGACCATGTCGGCCTTGTTGAGGAACACGACGATGTAGGGCACGCCGACCTGACGGGCGAGCAGGATGTGCTCGCGCGTCTGCGGCATCGGGCCGTCGGCCGCGGAGACCACGAGGATCGCGCCGTCCATCTGCGCGGCTCCGGTGATCATGTTCTTGATGTAGTCGGCGTGGCCCGGGCAGTCGACGTGGGCGTAGTGACGGTTCTCCGTCTCGTACTCCACGTGCGAGGTCGCGATCGTGATGCCGCGGGCCTTCTCCTCGGGAGCGTTGTCGATCTCGGCGAAGCTGCGAGCCTCGCCACCGCCATGCTCAGCGAGCACGGTGGTAATGGCGGCCGTCAGCGTCGTCTTGCCGTGGTCGATGTGACCGATCGTGCCGACATTGACGTGCGGCTTATCGCGCTCGAACTTCTCCTTTGCCACTTGCGATTCGCTCCTCTAGGTATGCGGTGAACTGGTTGAAACTATCGAATTAGCGGGGTTGAAGCCTGTCAGCGAGGCCTCGAGCTGTGAGCAACAAAAACGGGCCCCTAGGGCCCGCGCGCACGTCCGCCTACTGCCGGTCCGTCGCGCTATGTGCTCATGGTCCTCATCGTGAGACGAATGCCGCTTCCGGGATGAGCACGCGCAAACGTGCCCTCGGCGGGAGCGGCGGTCGATGATAGCAAGCGTGACGTCGTCCGAAGGTCGCCGGTTGCGGTGACCGTAGGACGAAACCACCTAAGCAGGAACGGGTTCCCCCATCCGGTGCTCCACGACCTTCTCGGCGATGTTGGGCGGCACCTCGTCGTAGCCGTCGAACTGCATCGTGTAGTTGGCCCGGCCCTGCGTGTTTGAGCGCAGATCGGTCGCGTAGCCGAACATCTCCGAGAGCGGGACGTGCGCGGTGACGACGAGCGCGTTGCCGCGTTGCTCCTGGCCCTCCACGCGGCCGCGACGCTTGCTGAGGTCGCCGATGACCTCGCCGAGGAAGTCCTCGGGCGTGACCACCTCGACGGCGAAGATCGGCTCGAGCAGGACGGGCTTGGCTCGCCGCGCCGCCTCCTTGAACGCCAGCGAGCCGGCGACCTTGAAGGCGATCTCCGAGGAGTCCGTGTCGTGGTACTTGCCGTCGACGAGCGTGACGCGGATGTCGACCATCGGATAGCCGGCCTTGACGCCGGTCTCCAGCGCCTCCTCGACGCCCTTCTCGACCGCGGGAATGAACTCGCTCGGGACCGAGCCGCCGCGGATCTTCGAGACGAAGTCAAAGCCCTCGCCGGGGATCGGCTCGATGTTGATGTAGACGATGCCGAACTGGCCCGAGCCACCGGTCTGCTTGACGAAGCGCCCCTCGACCTTCTCGGCCGTGCCGCGGATCGTCTCGCGGTAGGAGACCTGCGGCCGGCCGACGTTCGCCTCGACGCCGTACTCGCGCCGCATGCGGTCCACGAGCACCTCGAGGTGCAGCTCGCCCATGCCGGAGATCTCGATCTGGCCTGTCTCCTCGTTGGTCTGGACCTGGAACGTCGGGTCCTCCTCGGCGAGGCGGCCGAGCGCGACCGACATCTTCTCCTGGTCGATCTTCGTCTTGGGCTCGACGGCGACCTTGATGACCGGCTCGGGGAAGTCGATCGTCTCCAGGCGAACCGGGCGATCGACGGCCGACAGGGTGTCGCCGGTGGTGATCTGCTTGATCCCGACGGCCGCGGCGATGTCGCCGGCGTAGACCTCGTCGACCTCTTCACGGTCGTTGGCGTGCATGATCAGGATGCGCCCGACGCGCTCGGTGCGACCGGTCGTGACGTTGAGGATCTTCGTCCCGGCCTTGAGCGAGCCGGAGTACACGCGGAAGTACGTGAGCTTGCCAACGAACGGGTCGGCCATGATCTTGAAGCCGAGTGCGGCAAAGGGATCGGAGTCATTCGGCTCGAGGACGATCGCGTCGCCCTCCTCGCCCTTGTGGACGAGGCGACCGTCGATCGGCTTGACCTCCAGCGGCGAGGGCAGGTAGTCCAGCACGGCATCCAGCAGCGGCTGGACGCCCTTGTTCTTGAAGGCCGAGCCGCACATGACCGGTGTCATCTCGATGGCGAGCGTCGCCTTGCGGATGGCGGCCTTCAGCGTCGCCATCGGAATCTCTTCCTCGGCGAGGTACATCTCGGCGATGTCGTCGTCGATGTCGGCCAGCGTGTGCAGCAGAATCTCGCGCGCCTCGGCGGCGGCGTCGGCGTACGCGGCCGGGATCTCGATGACGTCCTGGTCCTTGCCCAGATCGTCCTTGTAGACGATCGCCTTCATGCCGAGCAGGTCGATGATGCCGACGAAGTCCGACTCGGCGCCCATCGGGATCTGCACCGGCACGGCCTTGGCGGCAAGCCGGTCGATCATCGTCTGCACGGAGCCGGCGAAGTCCGCGCCGATGCGGTCCATCTTGTTGATGAACGCGATGCGGGGCACGGCGTACTTGTCGGCCTGGCGCCAGACGGTCTCGGACTGCGGCTCGACACCGGCGACCGAATCGAACAGCGCGATCGCGCCGTCGAGGACCCGCAGCGAACGCTCGACCTCGACCGTGAAGTCGACGTGGCCAGGCGTGTCGATGATGTTGATGCGGTGATCGCGCCACTCGCACGTCGTGGCGGCGGACGTGATGGTGATGCCGCGCTCCTGCTCCTGCTCCATCCAGTCCATCGTGGCGGCGCCCTCGTGGACCTCGCCGATCTTGTACGTGCGCCCCGTGTAATAGAGGATCCGCTCGGTCGTCGTCGTCTTGCCGGCGTCGATGTGCGCCATGATCCCGATGTTCCGGGTCTTATCGAGCGTGAACTTTCGTGGCATGGCCTCTTTTGTCCCTCATCCGGTCCAGAGCAATAAAAACGGGCCCCTGGGGCCCGCGCGTACGTCCGGTGTCTGGCCGGTCCGACGCGCTATGTGCTCGAGGACTCCATCGTCAGGCGTACAGCTTCCGGGCGGGCGCCGATGAGCGCAACGGCCTGTGAAGCGATGGCCGACTATAGCAAAGGGCCCGGGCTCCTCCGGGGGGATTTCCCTTGAAGCGCGGGGTGTTTGCGGGCGCCGCGGTGGTCGGTGCGGCACTGCTCGGCGCGTCCGAATTTCGCCCGCTCTACAAAGTCGTCGTCGGCACGCTGGAGATCACGCGCCGCCAGATCGACGGCGCCGACAACCACTCCTACGCCCTGCTGGTCATCGCGGCGCTCGCGCTCGTCATGGCGCTCGGCGCGCTGCGCCGATCACGACCGGCGGCGCTCGCGCTCGTCGCGCTCGGCGCCGCGGCGCTGCTCATCACCATCACGATCGACCTGCCCGACGCCCGCGCCACCGGGAGGCTGCCGGAGTCCGTGAGCTTCGAGGACGCGAAGGCCAAGCCGGCGGACGGTCTGTATCTCGCGGCTGCGGGCGGAGCGCTTGTGACTGTGAGCGGAATCGCTCTGCTTACAACAGCACTGCCCGGCCGCTCGTCTTCCGAGTCACCCCGCGAAGGTCGAGCGCGAGCGGGACGCTCGCGACCGCGTCGTCGTGATCGATCCCCGGATGAGCCGTGACGATCAGGGCGAGGTCGGCGTCGGCGAGCACGTCCTCCAGCGGCTCGGACCGCAGCCCGTACTCGGGCAGTTCGGGCACGAAGGCGTCGTGGTAGGCGAGGTCGGCGCCGAGCGCGCCGAGCAGCGCGAGGATCTTCAGGGCGGGTGATTCGCGGATGTCCCCCACTCCGGGCTTGTAACTCACGCCGAGCACGGCGATCTTCGAGCCCTTCACCGGCTTGGCCGCCTCGTTGAGCAGCCGCTCGACCTTCGAGACGCAGTGGTAGGGCATCTGCTGGTTGACCTTGCCCGCGAGCTCGATGAACTCGGTGGCCATGTCGAACTCGCGCGCGCGCCAGGAGAGGTAGAACGGGTCGACGGGCAAACAGTGGCCGCCCATCCCCGGACCGGGCTCGAAGCGCATGAAGCCGTAGGGCTTGGTCGACGCGGCATCGACGACCTCCCAGATGTCGATCGCCATGCGATCACAGAGGATCGCCAGCTCGTTGACGAGCGCGATGTTCACCGAGCGGAAGATGTTCTCGAGCAGCTTCGTCAGCTCCGCGGCCTCGGGCGTCGACACGCGCACGACCGTGTCGCAGACCTCGCCGTACAGCGCCTCGGCGCGGTCGCCACAGCCGGTCGTCAGGCCGCCGACGACCTTCGGGGTCGTGCGCAGGGTGTAGTCGGTGCGCCCCGGGTCGACGCGCTCAGGTGAGAAGGCGAGGTTGAAGTCCGCGCCGGCGACAAGCCCGGACTCCTCGAGGATCGGCGCCAGGCGCTCGCGCGTCGTCCCCGGGTACGTCGTCGACTCGAGCACGACGAGCTGCCCGGACTGCAGCACGCCCGCAAGCATCTGGGCGGCGGTGACGAGCGGGCCGAGATCCGGCTCGCGGTTGCTCGTCAGCGGGGTCGGCACACAGATGAGCACGGCTTCGCAGCGCGCCAGCGCCGCGGGGCGCGACGTCGCCTCGATCCGCGGCAACACGGCCTTCAGCACGTCGTCGGGAATGTCCTCGATGTACGAGCGGCCCTCGAGCAGCGCGTCGATCTTGCGCCGGTCGGTGTCGATTGCGACAACGTCGCGGCCCGACTGCGCGAAATGCACCGCGAGCGGCAGGCCGACATAACCCATTCCGATGACTCCGATTGCCATGATGGCGGCGAGTGTAGGGAACTATCGGGCGTCGTCGGCTGGACGGAAGGTCAGTTCGTCCACCTGACCGCGCGAATCGGCACGGAGAGCACTGCCAGCCACGTCGCGGCGTCGGTTTCGCCCGTGGGCGACAGATTGCGCGAACGCTGGAACGCCTTCAGGGCGGCCTCCGTGGAGGAGCCGAACCTGCCGTCGGTCGGCACGGAGTCGTCAACCGTGGCGAGGTGCTGCTGCAACCAGACCACCTGATCACCGGACGAGCCGCGCTCCAGCGCCGGCCAGCCGGGATCGGGCATCGCGAGCGGCGCGGGCTCGGGCTGAGACAGCGCCGACCACGTCGACCCGCTCGCGGCCTGCCAGCTCCACCACGACATCCCCGACGCGCCGTAACCCGACCACAGCGCGCGGAAGCGCGTGATGTCCGTGCCCGCGGGCTTGTTGTAGGCCTGGCCGAGCGGGGCAATCGGGGCGCCGTAGATGCGGTTGTGCGCGACCGTCCGCGCGCTGACGGCATCGACGGTCCCGCCGATGTCCTTCCAGTAGACCTGCGGCAGGTTGACCTGGGCGTTGCCCGGGGCCAGGAAGACCGAGTACGGCATGGCGCGGTGGTAGTCGACGTACGGGAAGGACGTGAAGCCGAGCGGATAGCTCGGGCCGACGGCCGCGCGGAGCGCCCGCATGTACTGCTGCGCGGCGACATAGCGGCCCTCGTACGCGGTTTCGGCGTCGATCACGAGGCAGTCCGCGCCGGCCCGTACGCCGGCTGCGGCCGCAGCCGCCTCGCCGACCGGCTTGTCGCCGTAGACGAACTGCCAGGCGCACACGCGCAGCCCGCGCAGGTGCAGCGCCTGCACGAGCGACAGTGAGAACTGGCTCCAAACGTTGTCCGCGTCGGCGCTCTTGATGAACACCGTCGAGATCCCCGCGCTCTTCGCCCGCGCCGCGATCGCGTTCACGTCGCCGCCGTCGCTGCTGGAGACGTACCAGATCCACATCCCGTTGCCCCCGAACGCGGCCGGCACTCCGGTCAGCGGCTGGGACGTCCCCGAGCTCAGGACCCTGATCTTGCGCTTGTTGGATCGCCGCCCCGCCCGGTCGAGCACCGAGACCGAGACCGTCCCCGACCGCGTCCCCTCCGGCACGCGCACGGTGAACCCGATCCGCGTGCGCCGCAGCTTCGTGGCCAGCGCGCCCTTGGGCCAGCGGAAGCTCACTCGCATGCCCTTGGAGAGCCGGCTGCCCTTGAGCAGTACCTGCTTGCCGATCTTGACCCGCACCGCCTTCTTGCACGCGACCGCCTTGATCGGCACGCACCTCACCGCGCTGAGCCGCGGAGCCTTGGTGCGCGCCTCGGCGGCGGGCACGCTGCCCAGCACGACCAAGCTCACCACGACGCCCAACACCGCAAGCCACCGCATTTTCACCTGCACAGGGTGGCACGACCGGGCGTCGGGATGTGCCAGATCGATCACACGGCCGTCAGGCTCGAACAGCATCGACGAGGGAAACCACCACGACGCCGGGACGAGCGGTGCTACGAGCGAGCCATCGCTACAGGCGGGCGGCCGGCGCGTGGGCCCAGCCGCCCATGGCCGGGGGGTGCGCGGCGGAGGGGTCCGCGAGGAGCTCGTCCGCAGGACCCGTAGCGGACCCCTCCGGCCCGCACGCCCCGGCCCCACACAACGGCCGGGCCCAAACAGAACTACCGCGCGTCTACCAGCGATAGTGAGCGAAGGCCTTGTTGGCCTGCGCCATGCGGTAGATGTCGTCCTTGCGCTTGTACGCGCCGCCCTGCTGGGACTGTGCATCGAGCAGCTCGTTGGCGAGCCGCTGAGCCATCGTCTTCTCGCGGCGCTGGCGAGCGAACTCGACGAGCCAGCGGACGGCCAGCGTGCGTGCGCGCCGGGACGGAACCTCGACGGGCACCTGGTAGGTCGCGCCACCGACACGGCGCGAGCGAACCTCGAGCACCGGCGTCAGCGTCTTGATGGAGATCTCGAGCTGCTCGACCGGATCCTTGCCGGTGCGCTCGCCGATGATCGCCAGTGCGTCGTAGACGATCTTCTCGGCCGTGGACTTCTTGCCGTGCAGCATCACCTTGTTGATCAGCTGCTGGACGATCCGCGACCGGTGGACGGGATCTGGCTCGATCGGACGGAGTTGGGCGGCTGCGCGGCGCGGCATCAGCAACTACCTCTTCTTGACGCCGTACTGGCTGCGCGCCTTCTTGCGGTCGCTCACGCCTGCGGCGTCGAGCGTTCCGCGAACGACCTTGTAGCGCACACCAGGAAGATCCTTGACCCGTCCGCCACGCACGAGCACGACGGAGTGCTCCTGGAGGTTGTGGCCCTCGCCGGGGATATAGGCGGTGACCTCGATCGAGCCCGTGATGCGAACACGCGCGACCTTGCGCAGCGCGGAGTTCGGCTTCTTGGGCGTCGTCGTGTAGACGCGGGTGCAGACGCCGCGGCGCTGCGGGGCAGCGACCTTCTTCTTACGTCCCTTGCCGGACTTCAGGCCGGGGGTCGCGAGCTTCTTCTTGGGAACCTTGCGGCCCTTGCGGACCAGCTGTGAAGTCGTTGGCATGCGGCGCGGAATCCTAGCAGCGTCCGGCTTGTTCACCGGCGCGCGCGGACGGGCCGCACCGCCAGGCCCTTCTTGCGAACGCCCGGCTGGCCGGGGAACGTGAGCCGGTAGATCGTGTTGCGGTGATGGGCGACCGAGCGGAAGAACGCTCCCTGCCCGTCGAGCGTGAAGCGTGCGATCGTCGACCAGCTCCCGCGGCGGATGCGGCGCTCGATCGTTATGGCCTGCTTGCCCGGCCCGAGACGCAGGCGACCGTAGAGCGTCACCCGACGGCCGTCTTGGCGCACCCCGGCGAAGAGGCCGGCGCGGAATGTCCGCGCTGCGGTCTTCGGTGTCCCGTCGGTCTGAAACAGGCCGGTCGAGTACTCGCCGAACGGCCGCGCGTCGCTGTCGGAGATCACGGTCGCGGCGGGCGGCTGGTCGCGCAGGAGAAACTGCGCGAACGAGCGCACGCCCGGCACGCGGTCGGCGAGGTACTCAGACCACGTCAGCCAGCGTGCCTGCGCGGACTGGCTGACGCGCGGCCGGTCGCCGACCCGCTTGGTCTCGAAGCCGAACTCCGTGAGGTAGATGCGCCGGTACCCCGCCGAGAGGCGACCGCGCCGCACGAGCGCGCGCAGGGTCCGCGACAGGCGGCCCAGGTCGGCGACGTGCACGTCGTCCGGGCCGGGGCCGGTCGAGGATGGCGGCTGGTTGCGCGTGTAGGGATGGTGCGCCCAGCCGTCCCCGGGCAGGCGCCTGAACCCGGCACAGTCGCCGTTCGAGCGCCGGTTGAGGTTGCGGTTGACGCAGGCAAGCTCGCGCAGGAACGCCAGCGGCGCGACCGCGCCCGTGCCGGGGTTGCCTCCGACGCTCGAGGTGTTGCCGATGAGGATGCGCGTGCCGTTGCGCGCCTTCTTCATGGCCGGGTAGGCGGCGCGGACCATGAGGCGGTAGATGGCGGGGCTCGCCGGCGTGCGCTTGTCGGCCTTCCACTGCGGCAGCATCAGGCCGGGGTGGTTGGGCTCGTTCCACAGCGCGTAGACGTTTACGCGCGGA
Organism: uncultured Actinomycetes bacterium; assembly: GCA_963705315.1. Lineage (GTDB taxonomy): Bacteria > Actinomycetota > Thermoleophilia > Solirubrobacterales > Solirubrobacteraceae > CADCVQ01. The sequence continues at coordinate 1,047,956 of OY970068.1, read as the reverse complement.
AGCGGCTTGGCGGGGTCGGCGATCGGCACCGTTGGCGGGGGCTTGGCCGGGAAGAACGGCAAGAGGAACTCCTGAAGCGGGCTCTCGTCCTCGGCCGGCGGCGGCGGCGGCGCGTTGGGGACGGCCGCAGGAATGACGAACTTGCCGGTGTACCGGCGGGCGACCGCGACGGCGAAGTCGGCGTAGTGCCGCGACCTGATCCGCGTTCGCGCCTTGGGACCGGGCGGCGAACTCGTCGCCCAATGCGGCGCCCAGAAGCCGATGTCGATGAGCACCTTCAGCCCCGCCTCGGCGACGGCGCGCACGGCGTTGTCGAGGTTCAGCCAGCGCGACTGCTCGTAGGCGGCCGGGTCGCGGGCGTCAAACGGGGGCTTGACGTTCGCGGTCGCGTCGCGCGTCATCACCGACCAGTTGGCGGTGATGCGCACGCGGTCGACGCCGAGCAGCTTCAGGCGCTGAGCCGCGGCGCGCAGCGCGTCGGGCTCGCTGTAGAGCATCACGGCGTCGTCCTGCACGATCGTCTCGAGCGCTGCGGGTGCGGGTGCGGCGGCCAGCCCCGCGATGACGCAGGCGAGCGGGACCACGTGGAGCAGGCGGCGCCTCATGCCCGAGCAGTCTGCCTACTCGGGCGCCGCGCCGCTGCTCTACCCTGCGCCGCCAATGTCCGCGTTCCACATCCGCCCGGCCACTCGTCAGGATCTGGCGAAGATCGCGGACATCCTCACCGAGGGCTTTTCGACGTACCGCCGCTGGTCACCGATCGGCTGGGAGCCGCCGTCGCGCCCGGCGATGCTGCTCGGGCTCATGCACAAGTTCGGTCAGGACGGCTCGTGGGGTGTGGTCGCGTTCTCCCCGGCAGGCGACGCCGCGGGTCAGGTCACCGCGCGCCCGGAGCGGGAGGCCGACGGCACGAACCGCACGGACCTCGCGCGGCTGACGCAGCTCTTCGTCCTGGAACAGCACTGGGGCAGCGGCCTGGCGGTCGAGCTGCACGAGCTCATCCTCGAGGGGATGCGCGAGCGCGGCTTCCGGTCCGCGTGCCTGTGGGCAGCGTCCGGACAGGCGCGCGCGCGCAGGTTCTACGAGCGCGAGGGCTGGACGCAGACCGGCAAGGTCGACCCTGACAACGAGCTCGGGCTCGAGCTCATCGAGTACGAGCTGGCGTTGTAGGGCAGACGCCGGCGGCGCGGCCGACGAAACAGCATCGATAAAGACACGAGGGAGCGCCACCGCGCGCGGTCGCCGGGGGTGTGGTTCAAAACGTCCATATACAGGACGTGCTGAACCACACCCCCGCTGCACCGCGCACGACCCGCCCACTCGGCCGGACCGGGCCACCAACTGTCGTGTCTTATCGATGCTGGTCGCTCGACCCGCTACGCGGACCAAGTACGGGCTGAAGCTCGAGCAGCTCTAGGCCACTGCGCCGGCGGTGGCCGGACCCGCGGCCGCAGCGCGCTCGGCGGCGCGAACCGGCGCCGGCGTCAGCGCCGAGGCGACGATGACGAGCACGAACGCGACGGACTGCAGCACGATGCCGAGTGCGGTGCCGGGCATCGGGTCGCCGAAGACGACGATGCCGCCGGCAATCGACGCGATGTTTGCGGCGGTGCCGGTGATCGCGATGACGGCGATCGCGTCGCCGGTCTGAAGCGAGCGGGCGGAGGCGTAGAACGCGGCGGCCGAGCCGGCGAGCGCGACCCACATCCACGGGCTGAGCAGCACCGCGAGGACGCCCTCGCCGGCGATGCCGGTCAGCGCCTTGACGCCGATGTTGCAGACGCCGAAGAGGATGCCGGCGGCGGCGGCGAGCATGACGCCGTGGTGATGGGCGGGACCGCCGAGCTTCGGGCCCATGATGAACAGCGCGCCGAGGCCGAGCAGGCCGGCCTCGAATGCGGCCATGACGCCGAAGGAGAAGGACGAATGCGAGCCGTGGCTGGCCGGCAGCGTGACCGCGAGCAGCACGAGCCCGACGGCGGTCAGGCCGAGGCCCCACCACTGACGCTTGCCGACGCTGAAGCCGAACATGCGGTCGGCCATGACCGCGAGCAGCACGAGGCCGGCGGAGAGCACGGCCTGGACGACGGAGAGCGGCGCAAGCGACATCGCGGCGACGTGAAGGAGCCATGCGAGCAGGCCGACGCCCATGCCGATCGCAAACCAGCGTTGGCTCCAAAGGGAGACGGCGGTGCGCAGCGGGTGGCGGATCTCCACCTTGCACGCGGTGCAGGCACCGCGATGCTTGTAGAGGAACGCGAGGTTCGACGCGAACGCGCAGACCAGCGCAAGGATGATTCCAAGGTGAAGTGTCATAGGGAGAAGCACGCGAAAACGGGGTGGCGCGCTACGTCCCTACCATCGACACCCCGTTGGACGCGCTTGACGCGCGCCATCCGCTGCAAGCAGGCTAGCGAGAACCAGAGCGGGTTGCGCTGGCGATCGGAAGTTGTTGCAGATATGTGGCAATTGCAGGACAAACGGGGCCCGCCCTTTGACACTTTCGTTGCATGGATCATGCGAGGATCCGAATCGAACGACCGTCCAGCGAAGCGCCCCAACATGAGGCCCACGTCTTACCTTTCCTTTCGAAGCTCGCGCGAAACCACCTGCTCGTCTTTCTTGGCTGATGGCGCCAGGATCCTCACGGCGGCAGACCGTCGCTCGCGGCTGCGCGGCCTGGCCGGCCTCGACCGGCTGCCCGAGGATCAGGCGCTGCTCATCGAGCGCTGCAGGTCGATCCACACCGTCGGGATGCGCTTCGCGCTGGACCTGCTGTGGCTCGACGCGGCAGGCCGCGTCATCCGGCTCGATACGAACGTCAAGCCGTACCGCCTACGCACGTGCGTACGCGCGCGATCGGTCATCGAAACCAACGCGGGCTGCGGCGAGAGGTTCGCCGCAGCCCTGCTGGTCTGAACCCGTTGTGGTTTGCCGGCGGCTGGCCTCGCCTGCCAAGGACGCACGGAGCGTGGCGCGCGCCGGCGCGCGAGCGATCAAGGAGGCCGCGCTCGTAACGTCGCCAGCGGTCGCCGGTTGCGGTGACCGCTGGCGAACCGATCTCAGCCGCCGGCGGGAGGGTCCGGGACGTCGAGGTCCGCGAGCTCCTCCGCGAAGCCCGTGTCCCCACCGCCGGTGCCCATCTCCTCCAGCGAGGCGATGTCCTCGTTGAAGGACGATCCGAAGCCGAGGCCGTCGCCGAGGCCGAGCTCGGCCGCGATCTCGTCCTGGTCGAGCAGCCCGACGTCGTCCATCGCCCGCGGCAGCGGCTCGGACGGCTCGATCTCGATGCGCCGGTAGCGCTTGAGCCCCGTCGCGGCCGGGATGAGCTTGCCGATGATGACGTTCTCCTTCAGGCCGTTCAGGCGATCGATCTTGCCCTCGAGCGCCGCATCGGTCAGGACCTTCGTCGTCTCCTGGAAGGAGGCGGCCGAGAGGAACGAGTCCGTGTTGAGCGAGGCCTTCGTGATGCCGAGGATGATGTCCTCGAACTGCGCGGCCTCGCCCTTCTTGGCGATGATCTCGTTGTTGACCTTGGCGAACTCGAAGCGGTCGACGAACTGCCCCGGGAGGTAGTCCGTGTCGCCCTTCTGGTCCACGCGCACCTTCTTGAGCATCTGGCGCGCGATGAGCTCGATGTGCTTGTCGTTGATGTCGACGCCCTGCGACACGTAGACCTCCTGCACCTCCTTGACGAGGTACTGCTCGGTCTCCGTGCGGCCACGGATCGCCAGCAGCTCGTGCGGGTACAGCGACCCCTCGTTGAGCTGCTTGCCGGCCTCGACGCGCTCGCCGCTTGCGACGAACAGGCGCGTGCGGCGCGGGAACGTGTGGCGGTGCTCCTCGCCGGCGTCGTCGGTGATGACCACCGTGAGCGCCTTCTCGGAGTCCTCGATCGTGATGGCGCCGTCCTGCTCGGCGATCTTCGCCAGGCCCTTCGGCTTGCGCGCCTCGAACAGCTCCACGACACGCGGCAGGCCGTGCGTGATGTCTGCGCCGGCGACTCCGCCGGTGTGGAACGTACGCATCGTCAGCTGCGTGCCGGGCTCGCCGATCGACTGCGCGGCGATGATGCCGACCGCGTCGCCGATCTGCGCCGTCTGGCCGCTGGCCAGCGAACGGCCGTAACACGCCTGGCACACGCCGCTGGCTGCCTCGCACTTCAGCACCGAGCGCACCGCGATCTTGACGTTGCCGTGGGCGTCGGTCTTCAGCTGCTCGGCGGATTCGATGATGTCGGCGAGCTCGGGACGATCGATCTCCGCGCCGTTCTCGACGATGACGCGTCCGCGCTTCGTCTTGACCTCCTTGGCCACGAAACGGCCGAGCAGGTTGTCGTTGAGGTCGCCGGACTCCTTGTAGAGGACGAGCTCGATGAACTCCTCGGTGCCGCAGTCGGCCTCGCGGATGATGACGTCCTGCGCGACGTCGACCAGACGGCGCGTCAGGTAGCCCGAGTCAGCGGTGCGCAGGGCGGTGTCGGCCAGCCCCTTGCGCGCGCCGTGCGTCGAGGTGAAGTACTCGAGCACGTCCAGGCCTTCCATGAAGTTCGCCTTCACGGGACGCTCGATGATCTCGCCCTTCGGGTTGGCCATCAGGCCGCGCATGCCGGCCAGCTGGCGGATCTGCTTGAAGGACCCGCGAGCGCCTGAGTTGGCCATCATGAAGATGGGATTGAGGACGTCGAGGTTGGCGACCATCGCATCGGCCACCTCCTCCGTGCAGGCGTTCCACTGTGCGACGACCGCCTCGTGACGCTCCTCCTGCGTGATGAGCCCCATGTCGTACTGGCTGGTCAGCTCGGCGACCTTCTCCTCGTAGGAGCGCACGATGTCGCCCTTGGAGGGCGGAATCACGACGTCGTTCTTGGAGATCGTGATGCCGGCCTTCGTGGCGAACTCGAAGCCGAGGTCCTTGAACGCGTCGAGAACCTGCGAGATCGTCGTCGCGCCGTAGCTCTGGACGAGCTGGTCGACGAGCTCGGTCGTGTCGCGCTTCTTCATCGACTTGTTGACGAAGTCGTACTGCGTCGGGTCGAACTCGTCGCCCATCGCCTCAAGCAGTGCCCGCTCGATGCGGTCGTTGTAGATGATCCGGCCGATCGTCGTAAGCACGTGCCCGCCCTCGCGACCCGGCGGGCGGAACTCCGCGAGGTCGTGCAGCTTCACGCCACCGATCTCGTAGGAGAGTTCGGCCTCCTGCGCCGTGCGGAACACGTGCGGGCGGGGGGTGTGGTTGGCGCGGTCGATCTTCGAGAGCTCCTCGGCCTCGGGGCCGTAGGTCAGGTAGTACGCGCCGAGGATCATGTCCTGGGTCGGCGTGGCCAGCGGCTGGCCGTGTGCCGGGGACAGGATGTTGTTGGACGAGAGCATCAGGATCCGCGCCTCGGCCTGGGCCTCGGCCGACAGCGGCAGGTGGACCGCCATCTGGTCGCCGTCGAAGTCCGCGTTGAACGCGTGACAGACCAGCGGGTGGACCTGGATCGCCTTGCCCTCGACGAGCACGGGCTCGAACGCCTGGATGCCCAGGCGATGGAGCGTCGGCGCGCGGTTGAGCAGCACCGGGTGCTCGTGGATGACCTGCTCGAGCACGTCCCAGACCTCGGGGATCATCGAGTCGACCATCTTCTTGGCCGCCTTGATGTTCTGCGCGGCCTTGCGCTCGACGAGCTGGGCCATGATGAACGGCTTGAAGAGCTCCAGCGCCATGAGCTTGGGCAGCCCGCACTGGTGCAGCTTCAGGTACGGGCCGGCAACGATGACCGAGCGGCCCGAGTAGTCCACGCGCTTGCCGAGCAGGTTCTGGCGGAAGCGGCCCTGCTTGCCCTTGAGCATGTCGCTCAGGGACTTCAGCGGCCGGTTGCCCGGGCCGGTGACGGGACGCCCGCGGCGGCCGTTGTCGAACAGCGCGTCGACGGCCTCCTGGAGCATGCGCTTCTCGTTGTTGACGATGATCTCCGGCGCGCCGAGGTCGAGCAGCCGCTTGAGGCGGTTGTTGCGGTTGATGACGCGGCGGTAGAGATCGTTGAGGTCGGAGGTCGCGAAGCGGCCGCCATCGAGCTGGACCATCGGACGCAGCTCGGGCGGGATGACCGGGACGGCCTCGAGCACCATCTGCTCGGGACGGTTGCCGGACTGGATGAACGCGGCGACGACCTTCAGGCGCTTGACGGCGCGGGCCTGCTTCTGCCCCTTGGCGGTGCGCACCATCTCGCCGAGCTCGTCGGCCTCGGCCTCGAGGTCGACCTGCTGGAGCAGATCGCGGATCGCTTCGGCGCCCATGTTGCCGCGGAAGTACTCGCCGAAGCCGTACGGCGACCCGAAGCGCTCCTTGAGCTCACGGAAGATCGTCTCGTCGTGCTCGATGCGCTTGGGCTCCATGTCCTTGAAGAGCTCCCAGACCTGGCGCATGCGCTCGGCGGCGTCCTCGATGTACGCCTCGGTGTCGGCGATGTCGGACTCGAAGGTCTTGCGCAGCTCCTTGAGGAGCTTCGCGCGCTCGTCGTCGTCGATCTTCTTGATGTCGAGGTCGAGCGCCTCGGCCCACAGGTGGTCCTCGTCGTCGAACTCCTTCTGCCATCCGGCGCCCGAGTCCAGGTAGTTCTCGCGTCGGGCTTGCTGCTCTGAGAGCTCGAGCACGCGCTCCTCACGCTCAGCGGCGTAGGAGTCGAGCACCTCGTTGACCTTCACCTCGAGGTCGGCGACGTCGCGCTCGCGCGCCTCGTCGTCGACCCACGTGATGATCGAGGCCGCGAAGTACAGGACCTTCTCAAGCTCCTTGGGAGCCATGTCGAGCAGGTAGCCGATGCGGCTGGGGACGCCCTTGAAGAACCAGATGTGGCTGACCGGAGCGGCGAGGTCGATGTGGCCCATGCGCTCGCGCCGGACCTTGGAACGCGTGACCTCGACACCGCAGCGCTCGCAGACGATGCCCTTGTAACGGACGCGCTTGTACTTGCCGCAGTAGCACTCCCAGTCCTTCGTCGGACCGAAGATGCGCTCGCAGAAGAGCCCGTCCTTTTCGGGCTTCAGCGTGCGGTAGTTGATCGTCTCCGGCTTGGTGACCTCGCCGGAGCTCCAGCCGCGAATCTGCTTGGAGGACGCGAGTCCAATTTCAATAGCGTCAAAATTATTGATATCGATCAAGGTGAATCCTCTAACTGGGGGTTAGGCCGAAGGCCGTAAGGGGGCGAAGCCCACTTATGTCGATCAAAGCGATTCCTCTGCCTGGGGGTTTGGCCTGAGCACTGGCGGGGCTCTGGCCGGAAAGCGGTGGTGCGGTTGCTGGGTGCAGCGCCTGGGCTTACGTCTCGGCCGGCGCTTCGGCGTCTACCTCGATGTCGGCCACATCCTCGATATCGACCTCGATATCGGCGGCGAGCTCCTCGACCGCCGAGGGCACGATCGCGTCCTCTCCGACGACCTCGGTGGGTGCCTCGGCCTCGGGCTCGGCCGCAACGTCGGCCTCGGCCTCGGGCACAGGATCCGCCGCTCCGTTGCCGGCACGCACCCCGGAGAGGTCGATGCCGAGCTCCTCGGCGGCGCGCAGCAGGTCGTCGTCCTCGTCGCGCATCTCCGCGCGGGCGCCTTCCTCGGAGACGACGTTGACGTCGAGCGCCAGCGACTGCATCTCCTTGAGCAGCACCTTGAAGGACTCCGGGATCGACGGCTCGGCGATGTTCTCGCCCTTGACGATCGCCTCGTAGGCCTTCACGCGGCCGACCGTGTCGTCGGACTTGATCGTGAGCATCTCCTGCAGCGTGTAGGCGGCGCCGTAGGCCTCCAGGGCCCAGACCTCCATCTCGCCGAAGCGCTGGCCGCCGAACTGCGCCTTGCCGCCCAGCGGCTGCTGGGTGACGAGCGAGTACGGGCCGGTCGAGCGCGCGTGGATCTTGTCGTCGACGAGGTGCAGGAGCTTCAGGATGTACATGTAGCCGACCGTCACCTGCTCCTCGAACGGCTCGCCGGTGCGGCCGTTGTAGAGCGTGAACTTGCCCGACGCCCGGATGCCCGGGCGGCGCGACTTGTCGATGTCCATCCGGATGCGGCCCTTGTGCTCGTCCTGCCACTTCACGAGCGCGTTGTCGACGTCCTCGACGGACGCGCCGTCGAACACCGGCGTGGCCGTGTAGACCTTGCCGGGACGCACGTCGTCGCCCTGTGACTTGGCGATCTTGTAGGCCTCGGTGCCGTCGTCGTACCAGCCCTCCGCGGCGGCCCACCCGAGGTGGGTCTCGAGGATCTGGCCGACGTTCATGCGGCTCGGCACGCCAAGCGGGTTGAGGATGACGTCCACCGGCGTGCCGTCCTCCATGAACGGCATGTCGGCCTCGTCGACGATCTTGGAGATGACGCCCTTGTTGCCGTGGCGTCCGGCGAGCTTGTCGCCCTCGGAGATCTTGCGCTTCTTGGCGACGAACACGCGCACCAAGTGGTTGACCCCGGGCGGCAGGTCGTCGCCCTCGTCGCGGCCGAAGGTCATGACGTCGATGACGACGCCGCCCTCGCCGTGGGGTACCTTCAGCGACGTGTCGCGGACCTCGCGCGCCTTCTCCTTGAAGATCGCGCGGATGAGCTTCTCCTCGGCCGTCAGCTCGGTCTCGCCCTTCGGCGTGACCTTGCCGACGAGCAGGTCGCCGGAGCCGACCTCGGCGCCGACGCGGACGATGCCGCGGTCGTCGAGGTTGCGCAGCGACTCCTCCGAGCGGTTCGGGATGTCGCGCGTGATCTCCTCGTCGCCGAGCTTCGTCGTGCGGGCGTCGATCTCGTACTCCTCGATGTGGATCGAGGTGAGCTCGTCGTCCTTGACCAGGCGGCTGGAGAGGATGATCGCGTCCTCGAAGTTGTAGCCCTCCCAGGACATGAAGGCGACCTTCAGGTTCTTGCCCAGCGCCATCTCGCCATGGTCGGTCGCCGAACCGTCGGCGAGGACGTCGCCCTGCTCGATGGCGTCGCCGGTGGCGACCATCGGCTTCTGGTGGATGAGCGTGCCCTGGTTGGAGCGGCGATACTTGTCGAGGACGTAGTCGTCGCGCGCGCCGTCCTTCTTCTCCACCTCGATGCGCTCGGCGTCGACGTAGCTGACCGTCCCCGCGTTGAGGGCGAGCAGGACGTCGCCGGAGTCAAGCGCGGCACGGCGCTCCATGCCGGTGCCGATCACCGGCGCGTCGGTGCGTAGCAGCGGCACCGCCTGGGCCTGCATGTTCGAGCCCATCAGCGCGCGGTTGGCGTCGTCGTGCTCGAGGAACGGGATCATCGCCGTGGTGACCGACCAGATCTGCTCGGGCGAGACGTCCATCAGGTCGACTTCCTTCGGCGCGACCGTCACGTACTGGCCGGCCAGCGTCCGGCAGATCGCCTCGGTGCCCTTGAGCTTGCCGTTGTCGTCGATCGGGTGATCGGCCTGGGCGATCTTGAGCTCTTCCTCCTGCGTGGCGTCGTAGCGAACGACCTCACCGGTGACGACGCCGTTCTTGACGACCCGGTAGGGCGTCGTGACGAAGCCGTGCTCGGAGACCTCGGCGTAGCTCGACAGCGAGCCGATCAGGCCGATGTTCGGTCCCTCCGGGGTCTCGATCGGGCACATGCGCCCGTAATGGGTCGGGTGCACGTCGCGCACCTCGATCGGCGCGCGCTCACGCGTGAGGCCGCCGGCGCCGAGGGCGCTCAGGCGGCGGCGGTGCCTCAGGCCGGCCAGCGAGTTCGTCTGATCCATGAACTGGCTGAGCTGCGAGGAGCCGAAGAACTCCTTCTGCGCGGCGACGACCGGGCGGATGTTGATGATCGTCTGCGGGGTGATCGTGTCCGCGTCCTCGGTGGTGAGGCGCTCGCGCACGACGCGCTCCATCCGGTACAGGCCGATGCGGAAGGCCTCCTGGATGAGCTCGCCGACGGTCCGCAGGCGGCGGTTGCCGAAGTGCTCGTACTCGTCGAGGTGCTCGCCGACGGCCTCGCGCGGGTACGTCTGCGCCTCGGCGGCGTAGTCCTTGATCTCGACGTCGGGCTCCTCGGGCATGCCGAGGATCCGCGGCAGGGAGACGAGCTCCTTGACGAGCGCGAGGATGTCGTCGTGCGTCAGCGTCCGGGTCTCGAGGTCGATGTCGAGATCGAGGCGGGCGTTGAGCTTGTAGCGACCGACGCGCGTGAGGTCGTAGCGCTTGGGGTCGAAGAAGAGCTGGTGCAGCAGCGCGCGTGCGTTGTCGACGCTGGGCGGCTCGCCCGGGCGCTGCTTCTTGAAGAGCTCGATCAGCGCGCCCTCTTCGGTGCGCGTCGGCTCGGTGTCGGCCTCGATCGTGTTACGGATGTAGAGGCTGTTGTCGAAGAGGTTGAGGATCTCCTCGTCGGAGGCATAGCCCATCGCGCGCAGAAGGACGGTCACCGGCAGCTTGCGCTTGCGGTCGATGCGAACGAAGACCTTGCCCTTCTTGTCGATCTCGAGCTCGAGCCACGAGCCACGGGCCGGCATGAGGTTCGCGATGAAGACCTGCTTCTCGCGGTCTTTGGCCTCCATGAGGTAGGCGCCCGGGGAACGGACGAGCTGCGTGACGACGACGCGCTCGGTGCCGTTGATGATGAACGTGCCCCGCTCGGTCATCCACGGGAAGTCGCCCATGAAGACGGACTGCTCGCGGATCTCACCGGTCTCGCGGTTGACGAACGCGACGGTGACGGTCAGCGGGCGGGCGAACGTGAGGTCCTTCTCCCGGCACTCCTCGATGGAGGCGACGGGATCATCGAAGTGGAACTCGCCGAAGTCCACGGCGAGGTTCCCGGTGTAGTCCTCGATCGGCGAGATGTCTGAGATCGTTTCGCGCAGGCCGCCCTTTTCAGGATCGGTCAGCCACGCGAACGAGCGGCGCTGGATGTCGATGAGGTTGGGGACGTCATGGACTCGGTTCAGACGCGCGAAGCTGCGGCGCGTACGAGTGGCGTCAACACGGGGCAAGGCGGCGACTCCTCAAGGGGTCGAGAAAGGACGATCAGATCGGCGGGGCGCCGCGGCTTGTCGGCCGAACAGGCGCGGACAAGCAAATATAGCACGGCGAGATGCGGCCCCCGACAGGGGCTGTCAACACTCACGGACCCCGCTCCAAAGTTCGCGCTATGTGGGCGCGAAACCTGTGTCCTGGAAGCGGCTGCGACTATTGGTCGACGCCCGGAGCGTAGCGCGTATCGTGCCGATCGTGCAATTCGACCACGTCGCGCTCCAGGTGCCGGATGTCGCCGAAGCGATCGCGTGGTGGCGGGAGGCGGTGCCCGGCGCGCGGGTGCTGTACGAGGACGAGACGTGGGGATTGCTCGAGGCCGGCGGGTCGCGCCTGGCGTTCGTGATGGCCGACGAGCACCCCAACCATCTGGCCTTCAAGGTGTCGGCCGCAGAGCTCGAGCGGCTCGCGGCGGCCATCGGCGCTGCGGTGGATTCGCACCGTGACGGCAGCCGGTCGTTCTACACGCAGGCCCCGGGCGGGCACCGCGTGGAGGTCATCGCGTATCCGGATGTGGTCGGGGAGGATGAGGAGTAGGGCCGCAACCGCGCCGCGCAGCTCACAGGTCCGCTCGCCAGAAGATCCGGTTTGCCACCAACCCCGCCACCACGAGGTACACAACGGCGTACGGATACAGCAGCGGCCCGGCGTCCTGCGCTCCGCCGAACGGGCCGAGCTCGACGATCACGCCGGTCCCTCCCTCGATGTTTGCGGTCAGCGCGTGCAGCCCGTCCTGGTAGATCGCCTCGAACGGCAGCACCCATGAGGCGATCGAGGCGATCTGCTCAAGCGTGTGGGACTCCAGGGCGGAGCCGATCTGTCCCATCAGCCCGGCGGCGAGTCCGGCGCCGAAGATCATGAAGATCGCGATCCCGTTGGCCGTCGTCGACAGGAGCGTCGTGCCGACCAGGGCGAGCGCGACGACGACGGTCACCGCGGCCGCCAGCGCCACGGCGCCGGCGAGCGGGCGGTCGGGTGTGTAGTCGCCGGTCGCGCTCGTGAGCGCCAGGGCCGTGGTGTACACGATCAGGACGTAGGGCACGCAGACCGCGACCGCGGCGAGGAAGCGCCCGAACAGGAGCGTGGTGCGCCCGACCGGCCGCACGACGAGCGGCTGCAGCAGCCCGCGCTCGGCGTCGCCGCGCACGGCGTTGAGCGTGACGAAGACTGCGAGCACCGTGCCGAGGAAGAGCGTCACGAACATCGACAGGCCGAGCAGCGTCGAGCCGGTGAGCACCTCGTCGTCGATGTCGATGTCCGTGTTGCCGGCGGCGTCGAGACGCGCGATCTCGTCGAACGCCTCGCTGCTGCCGTAGGCGTACACGGCCAGGAAGCCGGCGGTCAGGACGACCACCACCACGAGCGCCCGGCGCCGCACCGCCTCGCGCAGCGCATAGCCCACGATCGTGCGCAGGTCCTGCGCGACCTCAGCGGCGCCGCTCATCGCGCGCTCGATCCGACGAGGTCGAGGTACGTGTCCTCGAGCGTGCCCTCGACCACCCGCGCGCCGTAGATCCGCTCGCCCTCGGCCACGAGCTGCGCGATGAGGTCGGGAAGTTCCTCGCGGCCCGCCTTGGGGAAGCGCCGCATCCCGCTCTCCGTCTCGATCTCCACGCCGCCCGGGGCGGCGAGTTCGTGCGGCGTGCCCTCCGCGATGACGCGCCCGTGATCGACGATCACGACCCGGTCGCAGACGAGCTCGACCTCGCTGAGCAGATGGGAGTTCAGCAGCACGGCCACGCCCCGGCCGCGCAGCGATTCAAGGAGTTCGCGCACGGTGCGCCGGCCGGCGGGATCGAGCGCGCTCGTCGGCTCGTCGAGCAGCACGAGCTCGGGATCGCCGACGAGCGCCTGCGCGATCCCGAGCCGCTGCTGCATGCCCTTCGACATCGCCTCGACCCGGCGCTGGGCGGATTCCTGGAGGCCGACGAGCTCGAGCAGCCGAGCGCGCTCTTCGGTGCCCCCAGCGGACCGCGCGAGCCTCTGATGGAGGGCGAGCAGCTCGTCGGCGGTCGCCCAGCCGGGGAAGCGAAACATCTCGGCGAGGTAGCCGGTGCGCGCCCGTGCCGGCTTGCTGCCCGCCGGATGGCCGAGCACCTCGACGCGCCCGCCGCTCGGGCGGACGAGCCCGCAGGCGATCTTCGTCAGCGTCGACTTGCCCGCCCCGTTGGGGCCGAGCAGACCGACGAGCTCGCCGGCGGCGACGCTCAGATCCACGCCGTCGAGCGCTCTGGTCGAACGGAAGGACTTCGTCAGCTCGGCGACCTGGAGCGCGTCTGGCACCGCGCGAAGGATGACGAAGGGCGCCCAGAACGACGACGCCGTCCACCGGAAGGGGGTCAGCGAACGCTGACCCCCTTCAGATATCCGTCACTCCTCACCCGGAGGTCGCCGGTTCCGGCGACCGTCGGGCGGAATCGATCTCCGCGGAACCCAAGCCCCCGACCGCACTGCGAAACCGATTACTTCACTTCGACGCTGGCGCCGGCCTCTTCGAGCTCCTGCTTGAGCTTGTCGGCCTCGTCCTTGTCGACGCCCTCGCGGACGGCCTTGGGGGCCTCGTCGACGAGCGCCTTGGCCTCCTTCAGGCCGAGGTTCGTCGCCGCGCGGACGACCTTGATGACCTGGATCTTCTTGTCGCCGGCGGCCGTCACGATGACGTCGAACGCCGTCTGCTCCTCTTCCTCGACGGCGGCCTCGCCGCCACCGCCGGCGGCCGGAGCCGCGGCTGCGGCCTGCGCGGACACGCCGAACTCCTCTTCGAGCGCCTTGATGCGCTCGCTCAGCTCGAGCACGGAAATGCCCTTGAGCTCCTCGATCCAATCCTCGGTGGACGTGGCCATTGGTTACTCCTTCTCGTCGTCAGTGTCAGTTGTGGCGGCCGGCTCAGCCGGCGCTTCAGTCTCTGGTGCGGCCTCGGGCTCGGCTGCGGGCTCGGGCGCGGGCTCGGCTGCGGGCTCGGGCTCGGGCTCGGGCTCGGCTGCGGGCTCCGGCTCGGCTGCGGGCTCGGGCTCGGGCTCCGCGGCCGGCGCCGCCGCGGCGGGCGCCGCGCCCGCCGGGATCTCACCCGATTGCTTCTTCTCGGCGACCTGGCTGAGCTGGCGCGCCAGCCCGCTGATGAGGTTGCTGAGGCTCGTCACGAGGCCGGTCAGCGGCGACGCGACGATGTTGACGAACTGCGCGTTGAGCACATCGCGCGACGGCAGCTTCGCAATCGCCGAGATCTGCTCGGCGGCCAGCGGCTGGCCATCCATGATGCCGCCCTTGAACGGCAGCAGATTGGTGATTCGCGCGTAGTCGGCCATCGCCTTGGCGGCCGTCGCGGCGTCGCCGCGCACGAACGTCAGCGCGGTGGGGCCTTCGAGCAGCGCCTTCAGCGCATCCGCTCCGGCCTTGTCGGCGGCCCGCTCGGTGAGCGTGTTCTTCACGACCCGTAGGCTCGCGTCGGCCTCGCGCAGTTTCCCGCGCAACTCGGCGGCCTGCACGACGCTGATTCCGCGGTAGTCGACGGCGAAGACCGCCTCCGACTCCGTGATCTGAACGGCGATCTCCTCGATCACCGCGGCTTTTTGCTCTCGGTTCATCTGCCTCCTAGCCGGGTCTTCTCGTTCGCTCTGCAGCGAGCGACGTGCCCAGGGTCTGCGGTGGCCTCGTGTGCGCTCAGGCGGCTTGCGCCGGCGCCTCCTCGAGGATGTCGCGGGTACGGGTGGGATCGACCTTCACGCCGGGGCCCATCGTGGACGCCAGCACGATCGAGCGCAGGTAGCGCCCCTTCGCGGCGGCGGGCCGAGCCTTGATGAGCTCGTCGATGATCGCGGCGTAGTTCTCGAGCAGTTGCTGCTCGGAAAAATCCTTCTTGCCGATCGCCAGGTGGACGATCGCGGTGCGGTCGGTGCGGTACTCGACCTTGCCGGACTTCGACTCGCTGACGGCCTTGGCGACGTCCATCGTGACGGTGCCGACCTTCGGGTTGGGCATCTTGCCCTGCGGGCCGAGCACGCGGCCCAGGCGGCCGACGACGGGCATCATGTCGGGCGTCGCGATCGCGACGTCGAAGTCCGTGAAGCCCTCTTCGACCTGCTTGGCGAGGTCCTCGGCGCCGACGTAGTCCGCGCCGGCCTCCTCGGCCTCGCGCGCCTTGTCGCCCTGCGCGAAGACGGCGATCTTCACGTCCTTGCCGAGGCCGTTGGGCAGCGCGATCGTGCCGCGCAACTGCTCGTCGGCGTGACGGACGTTCAGGCCCGTGCGCACGTGGATCTCGACGGTCTCGTCGAACTTCGGCCCGGGCAGCGACTTCAGCAGCGCAATCGCCTCGACCGGCGAGTACTCGCGCTCGCGGTCGACCTGCTCGCGTGCGGCCAAGTAGGTCTTGCCGTGCTTAGACAACGTCGACCCCCATGCTGCGTGCGGTGCCCGCGATGATCTTCGACGCCTGGTCGAGGTCGTTGGCGTTGAGATCCTCGAACTTGCGCTCGGCGATGGACCGCAGCTGCGCCTGGGTGATGCTGCCGACCTTCAGGCGGTGCGGCTCGCCGGAGCCCTTGTCGAGGTTGATGGCCTGCTTGATGAGCACGGCGGCGGGCGGCGTCTTGGTGACGAACGTGAACGAGCGGTCCTCGTAGACGGTGATGACCACCGGGATCGTCGTGCCGGCATCGCTCTGGGTCTGCGCGTTGAACGCCTTGCAGAACTCCATGATGTTGATGCCGTGCTGTCCCAGGGCGGGACCGACCGGCGGTGCCGGGCTCGCCTGGCCGCCGACGGCCTGCAGCTTGATGGTTGTGAGGACTTTCTTGGCCATTACGTGATCCCTCCGCGAGGCTTGGTGCCTCGCGTCCTGATTGAGACTAGAGACCTCCGGTCGTTAGCGACCACATCTGATGGTCCAACGACCATCAGATCTTCTTGACCTGGTCAAAACCGACTTCGACCGGTGTCTCGCGGCCGAAGATTGACACAAGCACCTTGAGCCGAGCCGCGTCCTCGTTCATCTCGGAGATCTCGCCGGAGAAGTCCGACAGCGGGCCCGAGATGACCTTGACCGACTCGCCGATCGAGAACGTCGCCTTCTTGCGCTCGCGGACCGCGACCTCGCGGTGCAACAGGCGGTCGACCTCGGCCTGGGTCAGCGGCACGGGCTCGTTGGATGCACCGACGAAACCCGTCACACCGGGCGTGCCCTTGACAAGCCCCCAGGAGTCCTCGTTGAGCTCCATGTTGACCAGCACGTAGCCGGGCATCGTGCGCTTCTCGACCGTGATCTTCTGGTTGTCCTTCATCTCCGAGACAGACTCGGTCGGCACGACGACCTGACGGACGTTGCGCTTCTGGTTCAGCGAGACCACGCGGTGCTCAAGGTTCTGCTTGACCTTGTTCTCATGGCCTGAATAGGTGTTGACGACGTACCAGCGAAACATGTGCTCTAGAGCCTCAGATGATGAAGTCGATGATTTCTTGCGCCACGCGGTCCGCGGCGCCTAGGAATGCGCCGGCGACCAAGACGAAGCCGAGAACGACGGCCGTTGCCTGCCCGGTCTGGCGGCGGTCGGGCCACTGCACCCGCTGAAGCTCGGCGATGCAGGCGCGGAAGAAGTTGATGACACGCGGGCCGCGCTGACCCTTGGTGGGCGCACCCGCGACGGCGCCGGTGCCGGCGCTGTGCTCCTCGCGATCGAGCGCTGAGTCGTCGTCCGCGCGAATCGCCTCGTCCTCGAGCTCCTGGTCTTCGACGAGCTGCTCGTCCTCGACCGGTTCGCCATCGGCTCCGGCCACGATCGCGGCCTCGGCCTGCTCGACCTCGCCGGAGGCGTTGTCGAGCTCACCGGGTACGTTCTCCCGCTTGAGTTTCTGCTTGCGGTCTTTCGCCCGCTGGCGGTTGCGTGCCATGAGATGAGGTGTCCTATGTGCGCTACCGGGTCTCCCGGTGACTCGTGTGCTGCTTGCACCACTTGCAGTACTTGCGCAGGCTGATGCGATCCGGGTTGTTGCGCTTGGACTTGTTCGTCTGGTAATTGCGCCGCTTGCAATCCTCGCAGGCGAGGGTCACAGCGATACGCACGTCTCCGCGGGCCATTCGGCGCTCCGTGACGGCAAGAGGACAGAAAAACGACCTGCCTGGGCAGGTCTGAAAGAGCAGTCTAGTACATGGTTTCGCGATCCGGTCGCCTGGCGCCGCCCGCGCAGCGCGGGCGGTACGGCGACGTCTTGGCGACGCTGGCTATGCGCGCGCGCTGGCCTGCGGGTCCAGCCGGGTCATCTGGACGCTGGCGTCCAGCGACGACGTGGCGGCGCCCTGGTAGACGCCCTTGATCGGCGGCACGTCGGCGTAGTGGCGGCCGTGGCCGATCTTCACGTGCGACTCGCCCGCGAGCCGGCGGTTCGTCGGGTCGGCACCGACCCAGACGGGCTCCCCGCGTCCGCGGGGATAGCCGGCCTGGGGCTCGCCGCGGCCGTCGTGTCCGGGCAGCAGCGCCTCGAGCCATGCGTGCGTCTCGACCTCCACGGAGTCGTCGCGCCCGTCCTCGGCGGTCGCCCACAGGTAGCCCGACACGTAGCGGGCCGCGATCCCGTTGCTGCGCAGCATGATGAGCCCGAGGTGGACGTAGTCCTGGCAGACGCCGGCGCCCAGGCGCAGGAACTCCTCGACGGTCGAGCCGACGTACGTCACCCCCGAGCGGTACTCGAAGCGGTCCGGGATGAGATCGCACAGCGCGCGCACCGTCGCCACGGGGGTGTCGCGGCGCACCGCCGCGCAGAGCTCGTCGATCTCGGCGGCATCCTCCGGCTCGTCGGGCCCCGGCAGGAGGTACTCGCCGGCGGCCTCCGCGTAGGCCTCGGTCTCGAGCTCGGCCCATTCGGCCTCGGGCGGGTCGGGCGGGTCGGCCGTCACGACGCGCGCACGCACGTCGATGACCAGGCGCGAGTGCGGGCGCACGATGCCGAACTCGATCACCTCGGTCCCGAAGTAGTCCGAGTGCCGGCCGATGCGGGCCTCGGGATCGATCCGGACCGTGAACTCGTCGCAGCGCTGGGTCGACGTCGTCGCCGGGCGCACGCGCAGCGCGTTGAGGTTGTCGGCGACCGGCGCGTCGTAGACGTACTCCGTGAGGTAGCGGATCGAGAAGTGCATTGCGGTGGTCGGCACTATGCCGCGACTGCGCCGCCGAAGTAACGCTGCGCGATGTCGGCATCCACGAAGCCGAGCTCGCGCTGGACCTCCTGGCAGGTGACACGCAGGTCCGCGTCGCCCTCCGCCCCGCGGCGGAACTCGAGGTCGGCCGACAGGCGGCTGAGCCGAAGGATCGGCTCGGAGTTGCGCGGCGACGCGTCGGCGGTGCGCAATGCCGCGTTGACGGCGTCGACCGCCGCGGCGACCGAGTCGGGGTAGTTGCGCTCGAACATGAGAAAGCGCGCGACGGGTCCGGCGTGCGGTGGCGCCGGGACCGCACGGCGGTATGCCTGAAAGCCGCCGACGGCCTGCAGCAGCGCGATCGCCTGGCCGTCAGCGAGATCGTCCGCCCGCGCCGGCAGGGCGACGCGCAGCATGCGCAGCACCATGTCGCCGGCCTCGATGCGCCCGCCGGCGTTGAGGAACGCGCTCGCCTCGTCGCGCAGCATCGTGCGCGCGGTGAGTCCCCAGAACAGGGCCGAGCGCTCCTTGACGTGCTGGAAGATCGAGTAGGGGCCGGAGTGCAGGCGCGTGGAGCTGTCACCGTCGCGCAGGCGCAGGTGGGTCGTGTTGATCGCCTCCCACATCTCGGCGGAGATGACATCGCGCACGGCTCGCGCGCCCTCGCGCGCGCGCGCGACACACGCCACGACGGAGGCGGGGTTTTCGGGGTCGAGCGTCAGCGCGTGGATCGCCTCGTCGCGGTGCGCCGGCACGGGCGCGGGCGTGACGCCGGGCGCCGCGGCCGCGACGCCCATCTCGCGCCGGGCGCCCATGATGTGCAACAGCGAATCCCACGACAGCGTCGCTGCGCTCGGGTCCTCGGGGCGCCCCTGGAGGTCGGCTTGGAAGACGCCGTCGAGCAGGCGCGAGGTCTGCTCGGCGCGCGCAAGGTTGCGGCCTAGCCAGAAGAGCTCCTGGGCGATGCGGGCGAGCACGCGCGGCTACTGCTGTTGCTGCTGGGCCTGGTTGGTCCAGGCCCCGTAGCGCAGGTCGGGGAGCGCGGGCGGCAGGCTCTCTGGATGGGTCTGGGCGACGCGATCGGAGTGGTCGTCGCCGTCCTCGAGCACCCACGTGTCCTTCGAGCCGCCCCCGCGCGAGGAGTTGACGATCATCGAGCCCTCCGTCAGGGCCACCCGGCTCAGACCGCCCGGCACGATGCTGATCGTCTCGCCGAAGACCGCGAACGGCCGCAGGTCGACGTGGCGCGGAGCGAGCACGCCGTTGACGTCGGCCGTGGGCACCGTCGACAGGTGCACGACCTCCTGCGCGATCCATTTCTCGGGCGAGCGACGGATCACGTCGGCGAGGCCCGCGAGCTCCGTCGGGTCCGTCGCGGGCCCGATGAACACGCCCTTGCCGCCGGACTCGCCCGTCGGCTTGAAGACGAGCTCGTCCATGCGCCCGAGCGCGTCCTCGCGCTCGTCCTCGTCGGACATGAGGTACGTCTGGACGTTGTCGAGCAGCGGCTCCTCGTCGAGGTAGAACTTGATCATCTGCGGCACGAAGTGGTAGATCGCCTTGTCGTCGGCGACCCCGGTGCCGATCGCGTTGGCGAGCGCGACCGCGCCGGCGCGGTAGGCGCGCAGGAGCCCGGGCACGCCGAGCACCGAGTCCGGCCGGAACTCGAGCGGGTCGATGAAGTCGTCGTCGAGGCGGCGATAGACGGCGTGCACGCGTTGCAGCCCGTGGGTCGTGCGCATGTAGAGGACGTCGTCGCGGACGACGAGGTCGGACGCCTCGACGAGCTCGACGCCCATCTGGCGGGCGAGGAACGCGTGCTCGAAGTACGCCGAGTTCAGTGGCCCGGGCGTCCAGACGACGACGGTCGCCTCGCCCTCCGCCGCGGGCGCCACCGCGCGCAGCGCGGCGAGCAGGAGCATCGGGTAGTGGTCGACGGGCCGCACGCGGTACTCGGCGAAGAGGCCCGGGAGCAGGCGCGTCATCGCCGTGCGGTTCTCCAGCACGTAGGAGATGCCCGACGGCGTGCGGACGTTGTCCTCGAGCACCTTCCACGAGCCGTCGGCGTCGCGGACGAGATCGCAGCCCGCGACGTGGCAGTACACGCCGCCGGGCGGGCGGATGCCGTGCGCGGCGCGCGCGAAGTGGCTGCGGCTGACGACCAGGCGCCACGGGACGATCCCCGCCCGCACGATCTCGCGCGCGTGGTAGACGTCGTCGACGAACCGGTTCAGCGCGCGGATGCGCTGGGCGAGGCCGCGCTTGATGTGCGTCCACTCGTCGGCGGGCAGGATACGGGGCACGAGGTCCAGCGGGAACGGGCGCTCGAGCGTCGGGCCGTCCTCCCCCGTCGTGTCGAACGTGATCCCCTGTTGCAGGAAGATCGCGTCGCGCCGCCGGCCGACGGCCGCGAGCTGCTCAGGGCCGAGCTGCGCGAGACGCGACGCGAGCGCGGCGGCGTGCGGCCGCGGGGTTCCGTCCGGATCGAAGATCTCGTCGAAGAAGCCGTCGACCGGCTGGTAGGCCGATTCCAGCCGCGCGGTGTCCACGTCGTTCATCTGCCCGCATTCTCGATGTCCGATGCACGCGCCGCCATGGGTGCCAGGGCCAAGACCAGCTCGAGTCGTTTGGCCCCGCGGGCCATTGCGCGCATCATGCAGAGCAGTGTTGCAGCTGGTTGGCTATAGTTGTTTGTGCAACTACTTCTCTGGAGGAGACCATGCAGCTGGAGGGCATCCACCACATCACGGCGATCACCGGCGACGCGCCCGCGAACGTCGACTTCTACGCTCGGGTGCTCGGGCTGCGGATGGTCGCCAAGACGGTCAACCAGGACGACCCGACCGTGTACCACCTCTTCTACGCCGACGAGGCGGGCACGCCCGGTGCCGACATCACGTTCTTCGAGTACCCCGGCGCGGCGCCCGGACGCGCGGGCGCGGGCATGGTCCACCGCGTCGAGTGGGCGGTCGAGAACGCTGAGGCGCTCGACTTCTGGGAGCAGCGGCTCAGCGCCGAGGGCCTGGCGACCGGGCGCGGCGAGAACACGCTGCGCTTCGCTGATCCCGAGGGCATGGGTCACGAGCTCATCGCCGGCACGCGCACGAACCCGCCGCTGACGGCGTATCACCCGGACATCCCGGCGGCGCACGCGCTGCAGGGCTTCCTCGGCGTGCGCGCGCACAGCGCAAGGCCCGCAGGCAGCGCGAAGCTGCTCGAGGACGTGCTCGGCGCGACGCGCGGCGAGACCGAGGGAGTCTTCGAGCTCGGCGGGGAGCATCGCCGCTCGACGATCTCGTGGGATCCGGCCCCGGACGCGCCCGGGGTACCGGGCGGCGGGACCGTGCACCACGTGGCTTGGCGGACGACCGCGGCCGAGCACGCGAGCTGGGTCGAGCACCTGCACAAGGCCGGCGTGCGATCGACGGACGTCATCGACCGCCACTACTTCCACTCGATCTACTTCCGCGAGCCGGGTGGCGTGCTCTACGAGATCGCCGACGACGCGCCGGGCTTCACGGTCGACCTGCCGCTCTCAGAACTCGGGACGAAGATCATCCTGCCGCCCTGGCTGGAGGACCATCGCCCGGAGATCGAGGCGCGGTTGACGCCGCTGCCGGACCCGCGCGCCGGGTGGGAGTCGCCGGCGCCCAGCTCCTAGCTGTTTGACTCCAATTTCGCGTGGCGATCCGGGGCATCCTGGCCGATCATCCGCGGGTGCGGGAATTCGCAATCCACCATCTGGTGTCGTGAGCAGCTTGTTCGCCGGCAGCACTTGGGCGATCGCTGTGACCGAAGTTCCGACTCACGACACGTGGCGCGCGGTTCACAAAGCAGCGACGAAGCAGCGAGGGAGTGCCTCCGCTCGGAGCCCACGCGGCGTCGATGTCGAAGTTGCTGCCTATGGCGCGGCATAAGCGCCATCCATTCCGCCCCCGCGAGACGGATGTCGAAATTGCTGCCTGTGGCGCGGCATAGGCGCCATCGATGCGGCTGCGCCGCCTCGCGACCGCCTCCAGCGCCCCTTCCATTCCTTCATCGCTGCTGTTTACGCATCGCAACCCCGCGACAAACGCGGAGACCTGGTGTCTCTCCCGCATCCCGATCACTGCAACCCAACCTCCGACTCACGACACTAAGAGGCCGCTGCGTCGTCACCGCGTGCGGCGGACCGTTCAGGGGTCTCCTCGCGTTCAGCCGCCGCCCAGCTTGCGCCGCAGCTTGCCAAGGAAGCCGCCGGACTCCGGTGGCGGGGCAGGCTCGTCGCCGGCATCCGCCGCTGCGGGCGAGGGTTCGGGCTCAGGCTCGGGCTCGTCTGCGACTGACGGTGGCGGGATGCTGGACGAGCGCACGGGCTCGGGCTCCGGCTCCGGCTCCGGCTCGGGCTCCGGCTCGGGCTCCGGCTCCGGCTCCGGCTCCGGCTCCGGCTCCGGCTCGGGCTCCGGCTCCGGCTCGGGCTCCGGCTCGGGCTCCGGCTCGGGCTCCGGCTCCGGCTCCGGCTCCGGCTCCGGCTCGGGCTCCGGCTCCGGCTCCGGCGCCTGCGGTGGCGGCGGCTCCGGCTCCGGCTCGGGCTCGGGCTCAAGCTCCGGCATCGGTTCGGCGGACACCTCGTCGACCTCGACCACGCCGTCTTCGGCAGCTTCGATCGCGGCCGCGACGTCGGCTCGCGCGGCCTCCGTCACCTCTTCGGAGAACTCCTCCTGCGCGGGCGTCAGGTCCGGCTCGGGCACGGACTGAAGCTCGGAGGCGGGCTCGGGCTCGGCGATGACCGGGTCCTCGTCGGCGTCCTCTAGATCAGCCTCGTCCGTCGGATCGGGCTCGACCACGGGCTCGAAATCATCGCCGCGGGAGGTCCCGAAGTCGTCCTGCGACCCGATGTCCGGCTCGTCGTCCTCGTGAGACGGCGGTGTTTCCTCGGGACGCGTCATGTCTTCCCTCCACAAGTAGCGCGGCGCAGCATCAGTGGCGTGAGCATCGCGCAGGCGGCGGACTGGATGCAAGCCCGTGTATCAGGACGACGGCCAGCGGCTCCATCGAAGTGAGACCGTTTGCCGGGATTCAAAGGAGACGAGCCATGCAAAGCCAACGACCGCGACTGAAGACGGGCGCGCCCATGCTCCGCGCCGGGGGCGAGCTGCACGTCGTCGGAAGCCATGACGTCACGTCGATCCCGGACCCCGACGGCGCCGTGCACCGGCTGTTCGAACTCGCCGACGGCTCGCGCAGCACCTCCCAGCTGTACTCCGAGCTCGTCAGCGATTTCCCCCGCCTGGGCCAGCAGGACGTCCTCGACGCCGTGGACGAGCTGCAGACCGCGGGGCTCTTCGAGACCGCGGTTCCGCGCCTGCGGATCCTCGGCTGACGCGATCGCATGCCCGCCTACGCGGAGGACCAGCTCGTCGCCGAGCTGCGCGCCGTCGTGACCGAGCTCGATCCGGTTCCGGAGCACGTGCAGTTCGCGGCCCGCAACGCGTTGCGCTGGCGACCCGTGCAGGTCGACTGGTCGTTGCTTTTGGGCAGCTCGGCGCCCGACCCCGCTTCCTGAGGGGCGAACAAGTTGCAAGCTCCGGCGCCGAGGTGTCGAATCGGCGGTGCGCCGTTCGTCGACGCGTCGAAGGGCTGGAATGGCCGGCCCCGGAAACGAGGAGGAGCTGCAATGCCGCAATACCTGCTGCTGATCTACGGCGACCCCGCTGATGTCCCCACCGGCGACGACGAGGTTCAGATGGCGAAGTGGACCGAGTACACCCAGGCGCTCGGGGAGTCCGGCGCGCTGCGTGGAGGCAACGCCCTCGAGCCGGCGGACACCGCGACGACGGTGCGCGTGCGCGACGCCGACACGCTCATCACCGATGGCCCGTTCGCCGAGACCAAGGAGATCCTCGGCGGCTACTACCTCATCGACGTGCCCGACCTCGACGCGGCGCTCGCGTGGGCGGCGAAGATGCCGAACATCACGTACGGCTCGGTCGAGGTGCGCCCGATCTGGGAGGTCCCGGCCGCGGCCCCGTCGCAGTGAGCCGGTCGAGCACCGCGGCCGTCGAGGCGGCCTTCCGCGATGAGCGCGCCGCGGTGCTCGCCACGCTCATCCGCCAACTCGGGGACTTCCAGCTTGCCGAGGACGCGATCCAGGACGCGTTCGCCGCGGCGATCGTCGCGTGGGAGCGCGACGGCATCCCGCAGCGCCCCGGCGCGTGGATCACGGTGACGGCGCGCCGCCGCGCGATCGACCGCCTGCGCCGCGACCGCGTGCTCGCCGACCGGATCCAGCGTCTCGGCGTGCTCGCCAACCGCGCGACCGGCGCGGCCGACGAGGACGACCAAGCGGCGCCGTCGGCCGTCGGCGACGACCAGCTGCGGCTGCTGTTCACCTGCTGCCATCCGGCGCTCGCTCTGGAGGCGCGCGTCGCGCTGACCCTGCGCTCCCTCGGCGGTCTCACGACCGGCGAGATCGCGCGGGCGTTCCTCGTGACCGAGCCGACGATGTACCAGCGCCTCGTGCGCGCCAAGCGCAAGATCGCGCGCGCCCGTATCCCCTACCGCGTCCCGCCTGACGACGAGCTGCCCGACCGCCTCGCGGGCGTGCTCGCGGTCGTGTACCTCATCTTCAACGAGGGCTGGAGCCCGTCAGGCGGCGACCGGCTCGTGCGCGACGAGCTGTGCGGCGAGGCGATCCGGCTCGGCCGGCTGCTCGTGCGACTCATGCCGGACGACGCGGAGGTCGCGGGGCTGCTGGCGCTCATGCTCCTGCACGACTCGCGCCGTGAGGCGCGCGTCGACGCGCACGGCGAGCTCGTCACGCTCGACGACCAGGACCGGCTGCTGTGGGATCGCGGGCGCATCCGCGAGGGCGAGCGGCTGCTCGACGCGGCGCTGCGCCGCCGACGCCCGGGCCAGTACCAGCTACAGGCCGCGATCGCGGCGCTCCACGCGACCGCCGCCTCGCCCGAGGAGACCGACAACGCGCAGATCGCGGCGCTGTACGGCCGGCTCGCGCGCATCGCGCCGTCGCCGGTCGTCGAACTCAACCGAGCCGTTGCGCTCGGCCGCGCGGGCGCCGCCGAAGCCGGGCTCGATCTCGTTGTGGCGCTGCTCGAGCATGCGTCGCTCGCGTCATACGCCCCGCTGCATGCGGCGCACGCCGACCTGCTCGAGCGCTGCGGCGACGCGGCCGGCGCAGCGCGCGCGTACAGCGCCGCGGCCGCCCGAGCGGACAACCCGGTCGCGCGTGCGCAGTTCGAGCGACGAGCGGCGCGCGCGCAGGCGGGCGACGGCAGCGACGGGTCGCCGCCTTCGACGAGGTAGCGTCTTGCCCGATGGCCGACGATCTGTTTCGACTCGTGTGCACCCCGGGAGTGCTCGACGGCGCGCCCGCGGGGTGGATGAGCACCCTGCTCGAGAGCGGCGAGCTTGCGCTGCTCACCGACGGCGGCGGGCTGGAGGCGATAACCGCGGTCGCCCATGACCTCGACCTCGTGACGGTGCCGCTGCTGCGCGCCGAGGAGACCGGCGAGAAGCAGGAGCAGACGGTGATGGCCTACGCCGGCTCCAAGCCGCTCGTCTGGGTCGGCGCGTCGTTCGGCGAGGAGGCGACCGCGTGGGCGCACAAGCGCGGGCCGATGACGCTGCTCGTCGACAGCACAGGTCCGCTCTCCGACGACGAGCGCCGCCGCGTCGAGCGCTTCGTCGTGATCCTCGGGCGCCAGGCCGAGTAGGCCGTGGTGACTACGAGACGCTGACGACCGAGCGCTCGGTCGCCTTGAGCACGCTCGTCCGGTTCTGATGCGCGCGCTCGTATCCGCGTACCTGGCGCGCCGTGTCGTCATCGCTGTCACGCAGCACGGAGACGATCTCGTCGACCGTCTGCTCGTCGTAGCCCGGCCACGGCTCCTCGCCCCGTAGCGACGAGACGCGGTCCAGCACGGTGCTGCGGTTGTCGTGCCTGCGCTCGTAGGCCTCGATCTTCGCCAGGTCGGCCTGCGCGAGCTCGGGGAGCTTCGCGGTGATCTCGTCGACGTTGAGGTCGTCGTAGTTCGCGATCGGCGGGTTGCCCCGCTTGCGGGCGGCGCTCTTGGCCTCCCGCACGGTCTTGCGGGCCGCGTCGGCGGCGCCGGTCTTCGCCACGTCGTAGGACGGCCGTCCGTCGATCTCGGCGCGGACGACGGCGTCGGCCAACGCCGTCAGCTCCTCGCGGATGGCGCTGAGCATCCGCTCCTCGTCGGCACGGATCGCTGCGGCAAGCTTCGCGGTCTTCGCATCGTCCAGATCGCGGGCGAGTCGCTCGATCGCGATATAGGTGGCGATCTCCAGCGCCTCGGTGGCGCACGCGTCCTTGGCGTTCTTGAGGATCTTCTCCTCGCCGCCGCTGCCGCGCACGAGGTCCAGCGGCGCCTTGCCGAGCGACAGCGCCTGCCCGATGATCTTCTGCGCCGCGCTGCCGGCCACCTCGAGCGGGTTTGATCCGTAACCGAGCTCCTTGAGGCGCTTGGCGACGCGGTCGGCGTGCTCACGCGTCTCGTCGAGATGGTTTTCGAGCGCCTTGCGGTAGCTGCCGCGCGGCGTCATCGCGATCTGCGCCTGGAGGTCGCTGACGAGCGCGAGCTCCATGCTGTGCGCCTCGCCAAGGTACTGCGTGATCTTCTTCTCTGCCTTCGTCATGCGAAAGCTCCTTCATGTCAGGAAGTGTGCGCAACGACAACCAGCGGTCGGGGCGGTGGGGGAAAACGACGGTGCCCGTCCGATGCGACGCTGGTGTCACTCCGGCGTTGCCGGGCCGTAAAGAAACTGGCTACCCGACCCTGACGCGGACAAACGGGCGATGGCGCGCGCCCTCCGCGCGGCAGCGTAGGGTGCCAGCCCGTGCGTCGCTTCATCGTCACCACGGCCTGCGCCCTGGCCGCGCTGCTCGTCGTGCCCGCGACGAGCCAGGCGGCGGACGGCGGCGAGATAGCGGCGTTCGCCGACGAGGTGTCCAAGTCGTGGGTGCCCCATCAGAACGCAGCCGGGACGTTCGTCGACCCGGTCCTGCACACCGCCAGCGCCTACGGCACGGCGATGCTCGGCTACGGGCTGCTGCGCGCCGGCGTGCGCCAGAACGACCCGGCGCTCGTCAAGGCCGGCATCCGCGCATTCAACTCGAGGACGTCAAGGAAGGCGAAGGTCCGCAGCTACTTCGAGATCCTCCCCTTCGCCAAGGCGTATGTCTTCGCACGGGCCGAGCTCAGCAGCGATCCGTTCTGGCGCGCGTCGCGGGCGGGCTGGGAGCGCTACCTGCGCTCGTTCGTCCGCGGGCCGTCCGAGGGCCTCGCCGGCGGCTGCATCGCGAGCCCGACGTGCTACCACAACCACGAGGCGGTGCAGACCGCCGCCGAGGTCGCGCTGCTGAAGACCGGACTGAGGTCCAAACAGCGCGGCAGCCCGCTGCGGCGCCGTAAAGCGCTCGAGCGCCGGATCCTGCGTGAGGTCAACCGCGCCGTGCCGGGCTTCGTCGGGCGCAGGGGCGTCGTGACCGGCACGCGGAACTTCACGAACATCGGCCTACTGTCGGACACGGGCAGCTGGCCGCTCGCCTACCACGGCCTATCGACGGCGATGTACGCGATCAGCCTTCAGGCGCTGCCGGCGCGCAAGACCAAGCGCGGCCGGATCGCCCTGCGCCGCGCGGCGCGCGCGAGCCTCGGCCTGATGGCACCCGACGGCGATGTGAGCTGGCTCGGTCGGCGCCAGCAGGAGGCCTGGGTGCTCGCCAGCCAGACCGCGGTCGGGATGACGACGGCGCGCGTCGCGAAGGTCAGTTCCGGGGAGCGCGACGCGCTGCGCACGATGGGACGCATCGGGTTCATCCGGCTGGCGACCAAGCACCCGATCACCGACACCGGCCTGGCCAACACGCCGAAGTCCTTCACCGATCCGACGTTCGACTTCTCCCGCGGCAGCCAGCAGGACCCGATCAACTTCAACGGCCTGGCCGTCTTCCTGCTGAACCTCGCCGCCGACCGCGCGGGCGTCTACCGCATGACGTCGATCCCGATGGATCACGACGCGCACATGACCGTGCGCGATCAGAGCGGCTTCGCGAGCGTGCGCCACGGCAGGGTCTGGTACGCGGTGCGGCGCCTCGAGCCGCGGTCAGACCCGCGCTATGACTTCGGCCTGCTCGCGCTGAAGCTGTTCACGCCCACCGGCTGGCACGACCTCATCGAGCCGCGCCCGGTGACCGGCGGCACCCCGGCGACGGGCGGTCCGACGAACGTCGGCCCCGTCGTCGTGCGCGCCGGGCGGCGCTACCGGCCGTCGGGGCTGCGCTTCAAGTCGCTCGCCAACGGCGCGACGACGATCGTGACGCGCTTCCGGGCGGGCTCCAGGCGCTTCAACGCGCCGGTGACGTACACGCCGGCGGCGGATGGCCTCGTCGTCGGGCTGCCCGTTCGCTCGACCGACGTGGTCGAGTTTTTGTCCTTTCACCCGACGCCGGAGCTCGTGTCGACGCCCGACGGCGTCGCCGACGCCGAGTCACGCATCAGCGCTCCCGCGCTCGTGAGCGCGACGCGGCGCAACGGGTTCTTCTCCTGCTGTGAGCCCGAGCTCACGGCGGTGACGTTGCGCGTCAGGCCCGACGCCGCCGGCCGGGTGAGCTACCGGGTGGGCCCGGCGGCGACCCCGCCGCCGGCGACGCCGAGTCCGTAGTGCACAGGGCGGGTCGACCTGACCATCGACGATGGCCAAGCCGACCCACCCCGCCCACTAGCGCTTCTTCGACAACACGAACATCCCCAGCAGCCCGTACAGGACGACCAGCAGGCCCA
Organism: uncultured Actinomycetes bacterium; assembly: GCA_963705315.1. Taxonomy (GTDB): domain Bacteria; phylum Actinomycetota; class Thermoleophilia; order Solirubrobacterales; family Solirubrobacteraceae; genus CADCVQ01. The sequence continues at coordinate 1,019,038 of OY970068.1, read as the reverse complement.
CCACGAGCAGCAGCGGCGGGAAGTACGTGACCGGCGGCCACGTGTTCGCGAGCTTGTCGAAATGCTCGCGCTCCTGGGCCAGCACCGGGATGACGTCCTCACGGAAGTAGTCATCCAGCGCCGTCATCGTCCGCACCGGCGTGCTGCCGTCGAAGCGTGTCAGCTTCTCCGTGCCCGGCACGTTGTTCCAGCCCGCGGTGAGGTCGGGCACCGTGGTGATCGTCTGCGCGAGCCCCGGCGTCTCCTTCTTCAACGCCGCCAAGATCGTCGCCTCGGAGATCTTCAGCGTCTTGGAGAGCACGTCGAGCAGATGCGGGATCTCTTTCGACACCTCCTCGAGCGGGATCGCCTGGAGCACCGCCGTCGTCTTGGGCGCCTGCTTCGTCAGCGCCGCCAGGACCTGAGCCTCCGACAGGCCCGCCTTGTCAGACACGAACGCGACGAGCTTGGGCACCTCGGCGGAGCCGCCGCCCTTCGCGGTCGCGAGCGGGTCTCCGAAGAGGACCACCTGGTGGACCATGTTGATCCCGGCGACATCGCCCTTCACGCGCTCGGCGTCGAATGCCGGCTCGAGGTTGTTGATCACCGTATCGGCCGCGTCGAGGCGGTCGAAGTACGACAGCCCTAGGACCACGGCGAGGATCGCCACGCCGACGACGACGACGACCGCCCAGGCACTGGCGCCCGGCGGCTTGGACTTCGCCCGCATGGCCATCAGCAGCCCGAACGCGAGCACGACGACGCCGATGACGAGCAGCAGCCACGGGATGTAGCCGACGCCGCCCTTGTCGGCGACCTTCTGGAAGTCCTTGTGGTTGGCCTCGACGGCCGCGACGAGGTCCTTGCTGTAGTAGTCGCGCAGCGCCGGGACCGTCCGGACCGGCGTCGTGCCGTCAAACCGCGTCATGTTCTCGAGGCCCGGAACGGCGTTCCAGCCGTTGGTGGTGGGCGCCGCCGCCGCCAGCGTCTGCGACAGGCGCGGGAAGTTGTCGGCGAGCGCCGCCTGCAGTTCCTCCGGCGAGAGCTTCAACGTGTCCCCGAGGAACTTCTGCAGCCCTGGCAGCTCCTTGGTGACGTCCTCGAAGGGCAACGCCTGCAGCAGCGCGGTCGTGTGTGGCGCTTCCTTCTTCAGGACGCCCAGCACCTCGGCCTGCGACAGGCCGGTCGCCTTGGTGACGATCCCGATGAGCGCGCCGACTTCCTTGGCGCCCCCGCCCTCCGCCGTGACGAGCGGATCAGCCGTGTCGACGTACTTCGAGATGAAATCGATGCCGGCACGATCGCCGGCCACCCGCTCGTCTGTCAGCGCCGGCTCGGCGGCGTCGATCAGGTCTTGCGCCCCCGTGAGCCGGGGGAAGAGTTGCAGTGCGAACACCAGCACCACGACGACGGCCCCGACCAGCGCAACGACCAGCCAGGCCCGCGAAGCCGCGTTCGACAACAGTCCCTTCATCGTGACCATCCCCTCGCAAGTGGCGACGGGACGACCCGAGTTCCCTGCCTCCCAACTCCGCCGCCGAGTTGGGCCGACCATACAGGTGTTTGTGCGCCAACTTCAAAACGTCGAAGATGCCCCTTGGCCAGCGGCGGTCGAGCATCCGGGGCACGTACCACAAGTCCGCGCGGCGACACCCGAACCGGGGGTCAGCGTTGTCGGTCTGCGCTCCGCTGGATCGCCGCGTACAGCGCGGCAAGCGTGAGCGCGAAGCCGCCGAGCCCGACCACGTAGGCGTACGTCAGCCAATTGTCGGTGTCGAACGCATCCCACGCGCGGGCGGCGCCGACGAGCAACAGGGCGACCGCGATGAGGAACGTCTGGACGAGGATCTTCCACGAGCTCCAGCGGGCGTCGAGCGAGAGCATGAGAAAGCCGATGCCGACCTGCGCGGTGAAGCAGGCGAGCGTGCGGGCGGTCAGCGGCGTGAGCGCCCAGCCCCAGTTGTCGATCGCGACGTCGGGATCGACGAGGACGACGGCCGCGGCGGCGATCGCACCCGCGGCGACGACGCGCGCGACGAGCCGGACGGCGGACGGCACGCTGCGGTCGCCCGCCGCGGGCGTCCGCGGGTCGGTGCGCTGATTGAGCCACCACAGGCCGAAGACGACGAACGGCGACGCGATGTACACGCCGACCCAGCCGTAGAACGCGATCGCGGCGAGCGTCGGCGCGTCGCCGTGGTTGAACTTGTCCCAGTGCAGCAGCGTCGTGATGAGCATCAGCGTCGCGAATGCCGCCGCGGAGAACACGCCGACCGAGACGGTGTGCCATTGCTTGGCGATGAACGCGCGGGTGAAGAAGTACGCGCCGGCCCCGTAGCCGGCGCCCATGAAGATCGGCGTCAGGTCGGGCTTGATCGTCCACGCCCACAGGTCCGCGGTCTCCCCCGGCATGCCCCAGAGGATCACGAGCGCGGGCAGCAGCACGAGGACGACGACGAGCGAGACCCACGTCATCGCCGGCAGCACCCGGTCGTCGCGCGCGGTCATGCGCTCAACGTATCCGCCACGGGCGTTCGCGTGGAAACGAAATTCGTCCAGTTCCGTGCGCGCCTGTAGATTCGGGCCGAGCGACCTCAGGAGGGCGGCCCGTGGCCGTGGAAGTGATCGCAGACGAGTCGTGTGCCGCGCTGAGCCGGGTCACGCAATCCCTCGATCAGCGCGCCGTGCACCGCTTCCTCGTGGGCACCGACCAGGGGCCGGTCAAGCTCGACGACGCCGAGGTGACCGCGCTGCTCGGCGACCCGCTCGCCACGCTGCTGTTCCTGCGCGGCGTGTTCCCGCGCACGGGCGCGCAGCTCGTCGACGCGCTCCGCGACGCCGCCGGCGACGGCGACCCGCTCGCCCGGCACGCCTCGTTCGTGCTCGGCGAGGGCGGCCACATCGTGTTCTCGGAATCGGCCGCGCTGGACCGCGGCCTGCGCTTCGTGGTCGCGGTCGGCGAGCAGAGCAAGCCCGACGTCATCCTCAGCACGCCCGGGCCCGACGAGGACTTCGTCGAGGCGATGGCATGGGACCGCGCGACGGGCGGGTTCAACTACTACCGCACCGTTGGCGGCGCGTGGGTCTTCGCGGGCAATTCGCGCGACGCGCTGATGGGACCGACGGAGGGCAAGGGCCCGTTCGAGAGCCACGTCAGCGGCAACCTCGTCATGAAGGAGCTGCGCCGGCCGTGGATCAACTGGCACTCGGTCGTCGGGCTGATCTTCGACACGATCTTCGCGCCCGGCGACGAGCTGGCGCGACATGAGTGGTTCGCCGGCAAGCAGGGCGCCGACATCTTCGAGACGACGGTCGCGCGGCCGAGCATCCGCCGCTGCAACAAGGCGCGCTTCGAGGCGCGCGCCGAACCCGCGCGGCGCGTGCTCAAGCAGGTCGTCGAGTCGACGACGGTGAACCTCATCTGCAGCCCCACCGAGAGCCGGCTGGCGCTGTCGGCGGGCGACCCGGTCCGGCTGCCACAGACGTTCTTCGTCGACTCCGAGGCGCTGACCGAGGTGCTTGACCTGCCCGCGCCGCAGAGCGTCGCCGTCGACGGGGCGATCTACCGCGAGACCATCGAGCGCTTCGAGTTTGCCCTTCGCGGGTCGGGCGGTTTCAGTCGTCCGGGCGACACGCGCTTTGCCTTCGTCGTCCCCGAGCGGGCCTTCGAGGATCGCGTCGCGATCGAGGAAGCCGTGAGGTCCGGGCTCATCTCGCGGCGCCTCGCCGCCTGCCTGCTGATGGTCGACTTCCCCAACCCGGTCTTCTCGGCGCGGCGCGCGAGCCTGCTCGCACACGCCGCCGACGTGCCCGACGACGAGTTCAGCCAGGCGACGGCCGACGCGATCCTGGCGGCGGCGGCAACCGCCGCGGATGGCAGCGCCGAGCGGGAGTTCGCCGCGCGCTGGGACGCGGGCGAGGACTGGGAGGAGCCGTTCGGCGCGCTGCTGACGGCGTACTACGAGACGCTGCGCCCGCACGCGACGACGCAGGCCGGCTTCGATGACTACACGCGCCTGGCCGAGTCGCGCCGCGCACGCGTACGCGCGATGCCGATCTTCGAGAACCCGCTGCTGTTCGCCACGACGAACATCCCGGCGCAGCAGCTCGAGATGCGGCCCGACGGGACAATCAGGGAGGTGACGTGACGCATGGCCCTGCTGCAGCGATTCGACACCCCGGCGGGCCTGACCGAGCTGTCGGCGGCCAACCGGGCCGGCTGGGGCGCGATCGTGGCGCAGATCTTCGACGCGCAGACCGACGGGGACGCCTACCCGCAGTTCTTTGACCCGACGACGGACGAGGTCGGCGCCGACGCGGCGCTGAAGACCGTGCGCTGGCCCGCGTTCCCCGCGACGCTCCTGCAGGACGCGACGTCCGAGCGCCAGCGCTGGAAGCGCGCCGACAGCGCGCGCACGGTGCAGGACGAGTACTGCGAGTGGAGCGTGCAGCGCGCCGACGACGGCCGCGTGCGCCGGGTCGTCTTCACCTCCGAGGTGCCGGAGTACTGGGACTACCTGTTCTTGGCCGACCCGGACCTGCTGACGACGCTGTACTCCGAGCTGCACGAGCGCGACGTTTCGCTCGCCGACCTGACCGGGCCCAACGGCCGCTACCGGCGCGACAACGCGCTGAACCGCTCCACCGACGGCGCGATCACGCACCTCATCCAGGGCTCGAACAACCTTAGCGCCGCCGTGATCCTCGCGGCGACCGCGACGACCCTGCGCCGCGACGCGGCGGGCGAGCCGGTGACCAACCAGCAGGAGCTCGTGCACTGCGGCCAGCTCGGGGAGCCCAGCCGCAACAGCGACCCGCAGATCGCCGCGGCGATCAACGACCTCTGCGCCCAGGGCGCGCGGGTCACGCTCGAGGACCCGGCGGGCCTGTACATCGACAGCCTGCTGACCGCCGAGATGCAGACGCCCGACGGCTCGGATCCCGCCTCGTACTGGAGGATCGAGCGCGGCACGCCCGAGCGGACGCTGCGCGCGAGCTACGAGGTGCCCGCGGACGCCGGCTTTCTCGTCGGTGACATCGAGATCGCCGGGCGCCCGATCGAGTACGGGGCGCAGCTCGCCGACAACGTGCAGATCAAGGTCACCGCGGTGGCGTGCGACTTCGGGTCGCAGACCGTCGAGCGGGAGCCGTGCGTAGGGTGATCGGGTGACGTTCGACGAGACGATGGGCAAGGTCATGGCGCTGAGCGCGGGGGCCGAGGCGCTTGCCGCGCTGGGCGCGAAGCTCCAGGCCGACGCCGACGGCGTGCAGCTCGACCCGGCGGTCGCGGCGGCGCTCGACGACGTCGTCGGCGAGCTTCAGATCGACGTCGACGCGCTCTCCGACCAGGAGCGCGCGATCGTCGCGACGGCGGCGCGCGCATTGCTCTCGCTCGCCGGGGACATGCTCGCCGACCCCGAGCGCTCGCCCGGCTGGGCGGTCGAGGACCCGGGCGTGCTGTTGAGCCTCGGGCGCATGTCGGCCTTCATCGCCGGCGTCATCAACTTGGTCGTGCCGACGCTCGATGGTCTCGCGGACGCGCTCGGGCGCGAGGGCGCGACGATCTGCGATGTCGGCTCGGGCGTCGGGGCGCTGTCGATCGCGTTCTGCAAGACGTGGGAGCACGCACGCGTGGTCGGCCTGGATCCGTGGCCGCCGGCCGTCGCGCTCGCCGAGGAGGAGGTCGCGCGCAGCGGCGTCGCCGATCGCATCGAGCTGCGCCGGATCGGCGTCGAGGAGCTGACCGACGAGGAGCTCTTCGACGCGGTCTGGTTCGCCGGGCCGTTCGTGCCGCCGGAGGTCGTGCCGGCCGGCCTGCGCCGTGCCCATCAGGCGCTGCGCCCCGGCGGCTGGCTCATCTTCGGCCTGTTCGCCGGACCGCCCGATCCCGTCGCGCGGTCGGTGACCCGCCTGCGCGTCGTGCGCTCCGGCGGCTCGGTCGCGGGCGCTGACGAGCTGCAGCAACTGCTGACCGACGTCGGCTTCGTGGACGTGCACGAGGTGCCGCGCACGTGGGAGGCGCCGGCGGCGTTTCTCGCGGGCCGGCGCGCCGCGGACTAGTGGCCCTTCAGCGCTGACGCTCGCCGTGTGGTTCGCCCTGCATCGCAAGCGCTCGCGGGGCAGCCGGCGGTTCGGGGATCTGGCGTGGTGGCTCGTCGGCCTGCTCGGCGTCTTCAGCCTGCTCGCGTTCAGCATCGGGCCGTTCGTGCTGCCGGTCGTGCTGCTGCTGGGCGCCGCGGCGGCGCTTACGCCTGTCGCCGCGCTGCCCGGGGGAAGCCCACCGCGAGGGCACGACAGCCGATGACGACCCGCCGGTAGCGGGTGAGGTGGCTGAGGGGTGCGGGCATGCTCGGGCTGTTCGGCCCGGGTTCTGGCGCGACGCCGTGACCCGGGACGCTAGCCTCGCACCTGCATGGCCGACCCGAAGACCGCGCAATTGGACCTGACGGTGAAGCGCGACGCCGCCGATCTGCTCGACTCGCCGCCGCGTCGAGAGGACGCCGATGACGGCGCCGGCCTGGCCTATGACTACGCGCTGCTCGAGCTGTCGCTGACCTTCCCGAGGCTCAACGCGATCCCGGAGCGGCTCGCGCTCTGGCTGCGCGTGTTCGTCGTCACCCATGACCCGCTGTCGTGGATCGCCGACCGCGGCCACGTCTGGACCGCGGTCAACACCAATGGGCGGGTGCTCGAGGTCGGCATCTACCTCGACCTCGACGAGGTGCAGCGGGCCCGCGCGGCCGCCGGCGGCGACCTCGCGGCGGCGCTCGGACGCTACGGCGAGACGGCGATGCGGACGATCCTCGCCGACGAGCCGGCCTTCACCGGCGCCGGTCGGATGCCGGCACTGCTGGCGGCGATCGACGACTACGACGGCCGCTGGGGCGTGCCGGTCGTCGAGCTGCGTTCGGAGGGGTGGGACGACATCGGGCTCGGGGCGCTTCAGGATCTCGTGCACGACGCGTTCGGCGACGTCAAGCTCGATCGCTCGCCGGTGAAGCTTGCCCCGGTCGAGCCTCTGGCCGACGACTGCCTCGCCTGCGACGGGGAGACCTTCGCGTTCCCGTCGGGGCTCGACGAGGCCCAGGAGCACCTGTGCGCGCGCCACGTCGCGGCGTCCGAGCGGCTCCGCCTCGACCGCCTCTCGCGCGCGCGAGCGTCAAATCCGGCAGGATGGCGTGCCATCGACAAGGCTGCGGCTCGCATCAACGGCGAGCCGGAACCGATTTTCACCCCCCTTCCCAAGCGAACCGTGCAATCCATCTCACGAAACGATCCGTGTCCCTGCGGAAGCGGGCTCAAGTACAAGCGCTGCCACGGCGCGTGAACGACGGCGACAGAATGTGAGCATCAACGACACGACAACCGATCGCTGGGGACGCCTCGCCGAGCGCAAGGGCTTCGCGACGAGCCCTGCCCCGCCGCCCGACGCGATCGCCGGCGCCGAGTCGCAGCTCGGCCATCCACTGTCGGACGCGCTGCGGTCGCTGTACGCGCAGACCGACGGCTTCGTCGACGAGTGGGGCTGCTCGTGCGTCATGCGGCTCGCGGATCTCGTCGCCGAAAACGAGCAGATGCGCAGCGACGTCGAGAACCGCGCGCACTACATGCCGTTCGACGGGCTGCTGTTCTTCGGCCAGGTCGGCAACGGCGACCTCCTCTTCCAGCCGGTGCTGACGTCCGGCATCCGCGACGAGGTCTTCCTCTGGGATCACGAGGACGACTCGCGCAGGTGGTATGCCCGCGGCGTGCCCGAGGCGCTGAAGCGGGCGTGCTCAGACCAGCGCGACTGACCGGCGGGCGGCCTGGGCGAGGGCCGCGCGCGCCTGATTGACGAACCGCATCGCTGAAGGACTCGGACCTCCTGGCGTGAACGAGCGGTGCGGGCCGATCGCGTGTACGAGTGACGGTTCGTCCGTCCGCGGTTCGCCAGACGTCACTCGTGCACGTATGTCATGCACGAGTAACGGATGCTCGCCGCGCGAGCGCGGAGGTGTCACTCGTGCAGGTTGCGCAGACAGAGCATTTCGACCTCGTCGAGCGTCACGTGACCGCGCCGCGCCACCAGTCGCCGTCGCGCGCCACCAGCTCGTCCTCGAGCACGAGGAAGTCCAGGCCGAGGCGGCGAAAGCAGGCGATCGCATCGGCGGTGCTCGACACGATCGGCTCGCCGGGGCCGTTGAACGACGTGTTGATGAGCGCGCCGCCGGCGCGGTCGCCCCACTCGCGCAGCAGCTCGGCGAGCAGCTCATCGGAGTCGGGATCGAGCTCCTGCGGGCGGGTCGTGCCGTCGACGTGGATCGCCGCCGGCATGCGCTCGCCGGCGAGGTCGGACGTCGGGGTGCCGGCGAGCATGTAGTCCGACAGGCGCGGCCGCGGCTGCCACAGCGCGGGCGCGCTCGAGCTCAGCGCCGCGGCGCCGAACGGGCGCCAGCGCTCGCGGCCCTTGATGTCGTTCAGGCGCTGGTGCATCGACGCGGCGCTCGGGCTCGCGAGGATCGAGCGGTGGCCGAGGGCGCGCGGGCCGATCTCCCCCGCCCCCTGCACGATCGCGCCGCAGCGGCCGCCGTCCAGCGCCTCGCACACCCGCTCGGCCGACAGCGGCTCGCGATGCAGCCCGTCGAGGTCGCCGTTCGTGTTCGTGTCGAGCGCCGGCCCGAGGTACGCCGAGATCCTCCCGGCGCGCCGGCGCGGGGGCGCAACGTGCCACGCCGCACCGAGCGCCGTCCCGGCGTCATGCGGCGCGGGCGGCGCGAAGACCGGTCCGCTCAGCAGCCCGTTGGCCTTGCAGTTCAGCGCGACGCCGCCGGCGAGGCAGAGGTTGTCGGTTCCCGCCAGCTCGCGCGCCACGCCCGCGAGGTGCAGGACGGCGCGCTCGACGGCTTCCTGCGCGCTGACCGCGACCTGCACGGCGAGCGGGTCGAGCTGCAGCTCGGCTCGCGGTCGCGCCACGCGCCGGCCGCCCGCGAGACGGTCGATGTGCGCCGTCCAGGCGTGGATGTATCTGTTGAAGCCGTCGCCCTCGTCGATGCCGTCGGGCGGCAGCGGCTCGCCCGCCGGCAACAGGTCCCACGGCTGCGCGTCGCGCGCGCGGCCGTACGCCGACAGACCCATGAGCTTGCCGGCCTGGAGCGTCTCGAGGCCGACGAAGCGACACGCGGCGTCGTAGAGGTAGCCGAGCGAGTGCGAGCGCGGCCACACGCGCCGGCGCCGCAGCCCGCGCTCGCGATCGGCGGTGTAGATCGAGATGCTCTCTTCGTCGCCGTTGCCGTCGATGACGAGCACGGCGGCCGCGTCGAAGTCCGAAGCGTGAAAGGCGATCGTCGCGTGCGCGAGGTGATGTCCGACGAAGCGCACCTCCGGCATGTCCTGCCAGGAGCAGTTCCAGCCGAGGTACTGCTCGAGCCACCGCGGTGTCTGGTCCAGCGACCATTCCTGGCCGTACAGCCGGCTGGCCAGCGGCACGTCCCAGCCCATCGTCACGAGGTCGACGTCGCCGAACTGCGCCCCGGCTCGGTCCAGGCAGTAGCGCACCGCGGCGCACGGGCCCTGCCGCCGCGCGTGCTTGTCGCGCGTCAGGCGCTCCTCCTCGCAGAAGGCCAGCAGCGTCCCGTCGGCGTCCACGAGACACGCTGCCGGGTCGTGCCACCCCGTGGGAGGAGCGTTGACGCCGAGGATCACCCGACGGACGGTACCTACGAGCGGCCCGTTGCGTGCGCCGCCGCGCCGGTACCGTGCAGGACATGACCGCGACGACGCCCGCGAAGCTTCCGTGGCGCGACTACGCCGATGACGAGGCGCTGCTGGGCGGCGTGCTCGACGAGGTCATCGAGGCGGTCGAAGGTCCGCAGGCGCTCGAGCTGCACCGCCGCGCCGTCGAGCTCGGCGAGCGCTTTCGCAACGGCGACCGCGCGGCCTCCGAGGAGCTCGCCCGGCTCGTCGCCGGCCTGGACCTCGCCGGCGTCGAGCTGCTCATCCGCATGCTCACGCGCTGGTTTCAGCTCATGAACCTCGCCGAGGACAACGCCCGCATCCGGCGCATCCGCGCGCTCGACGAGGCGCCGCAGCCGCGCCGCGGCGGGCTGCGCGAAGCGATCGGCCAGCTTGCGGCCAACGGCACGAGCGCGACAGAGCTGCATGACACGCTCGCGGGCGCGGAGGTGCGCCTCGTGATGACCGCGCACCCGACCGAGGCCCGGCGACGCACGACGGTAAGCAAGCTGTCGCGCATCTTCGCGCTGCTGCGCTCGCTCGACGAGCGCCGCCCCTCGAGCGGCGAGCAGGAGCAGATCCGCCGCCGCATCGCCGCCGCGGTGCAGGAGATGTGGAGCTCGGACGAGCTGCGTGCGACGTCGACGACGGTGCTCGACGAGGTCAAGGCCGGCCTCGTGTACTTCACGTCGACGCTCGCCGAGGTCGTGCCGGAGGTCTACCGCGACCTCGAGGCGGCGATCGACGAGAGCTACCCCGGCTCCGACGTCCGCGTCCCGGCGCTGTTGACGTTCGGCTCCTGGATGGGCGGCGATCGCGACGGCAACCCGTTCGTGACGCCCGCGATGACCTCGGAGACATTGGGCATGATGAAGGAGACCTGCCTGCTGCACCTGCAGGAGGTGGTGCTCGGACTCGCCGAGCGCGCCTCGCTGTCGTCGCGGATCGCCGGGGAGCCCGGCGAACTGCGCGCGCTGCTCGCGCAGCTCGACGCCCTGTTCGGCGACCTCGGGGCCGAGCTGCGCGAGCGTCACCCCGAGGAGCCCTACCGGCGCCTGTTCAAGCTGCTGCCCGAGCGCCTGCGCGCGACGCGCAAGGGCGAGCCGGGCGGCTACGCGAACCCCGCCGAGCTGCTCGAGGACCTGCACGTGGCCGAGCGGTCGCTCAGCGAGCAGGGCGCGCGCTTCGTCGCCTCCGACGCGCTGCGCGACGTCATCCGCCAGGTCGAGGTCTTCGGCTTTCACTTCGCCCGGCTGGACGTCCGCGAGCACGCCGACGTGCACCGCGCCGCCGTCGCCGAGGTCCTCTCCGAGCTTGGCGTCCACGCGGGCTACACCGACCTCGCCGAAGCGGAGCGGATCGAGCTGCTGAGCCGCGAGATCGCCGATCGCCGGCCGCTCATCCCGCTCGACGTCGGTGGCTTCAGCGACGCCACCCGCGAGGTCGTCGAGACGTTCCGCACGATGCACGGGCTGCTCAATGGCGAGCACCCCGGTGCGATCGGGTCCTACATCGTGTCCGGGACGAGCGCGCCGTCGGACCTGCTCGAGGTGCTGCTGCTCATGAAGGAGGCCGGGCTCTCGCGCGCCGGCGGCGCGGACGCGCGCCTGCGCATCGTGCCGCTGTTCGAGTCCGGCGAGACGCTCGCCGAGTCGGGCGAGACGATGCGCACGCTGCTCGGCACGCCCGTCTACCGCGCCGCGCTGGATGCCGTCGGCGAGCAGGAGGTCATGCTCGGCTACTCGGACTCCAACAAGGACGTCGGCTACGTCGCCTCGGGCTGGCACATCTACCGCGCCCAGCTCGAGCTCGCTGAGGTGATGCGCGAGCATGGCGTGCGATGGGAGTTCTTCCACGGCCGCGGAGGCGCGGTCGGCCGCGGCGGCGGGCCGAGCTACACCGCCGTGCGCGCGCAGCCGCCGGGCACGGTGGCGGGCCGGCTGAAGGTCACCGAACAGGGCGAGATGCTCTCGGCGAAGTTCTCCGTGCCCGCGATCGCCCACCGCGAGCTCGAGCTGACGGCGAGCGCGACGCTCGTCAGCACGCTGGATCGCGCGACGCCGAGCCGGTCGGAGCGGTTGACACGCTTCGAGGCCGTCGTTGCGGAGATGGCGGACCTCTCGACCGAGGCCTATCGCGGCCTCGTCTACGGGGACGACGACTTCGCCACGTACTTCCATGCCACGACGCCCGTGCGCGAGGTCTCGCGCCTGCGGCTCGGCTCGCGGCCCGCCAAGCGGCGCGAGTCGATGCGCATCGAGGACTTCCGCGCGATCCCGTGGGTGTTCTCCTGGACGCAGACCCGCGCGGTGCTGCCCGCGTGGTACGGCCTCGGCACGGCCCTGCGTGCCGCGCGCGAGCGACACGGCGTCGAGCTGCTGCGCGAGATGGAGCGCGACTGGCCGTTCTTCGCCGCGCTCATCTCCAACGCCGAGATGGCCTGCGTCAAGGCCGACCTCGACACCGCGCGCCGCTACGCCGAGCTCTACGACGACGAGGACGCGCGCGAGCGTATCTGGGGGCACATCGCCGGCGAGTTCGAGCTGACGATGCGCGAGATCGGCGCCGTGCGTGACGAGCAGCAGCTGCTCGATCGCGAGCCGATCCTCCAGCGCGCCCTGACGCGCCGCAACGTGTTCATCGACCCGCTGTCGTTCGTGCAGCTCGAACTGCTGCGGCGCCTGCGCGCCGAGGGCACCGATCCCGACGATCCGGAGCTCGTCCGCGCCAGCCTGCTGGCGATCAACGGCATCGCCGGGGCAATGCGGAATACCGGATGACCCGTCAGGGGTAAGAACGACCACACCCAGGGATGCTTCGCGTATCAGGTGTGGCGGGGTACACCTCTGTTCTATTGAACGCACGTCCATATCGCTATGTCCGCCGTATTGCCGATGATGACTTCCATGAGCTCCTTCACAGACCGCAGCTACCGCGTCGCCCGTGACGGGCGCAGCGTCGTGTGCGACACGATCGCGCACCGCGACGAGCTCGATGCGATCCGCGATGCCATCGCCTGGCGCCGCGACCGGCAGTCTTGGATGACGCTCGACGACGCGGACGCGGTCCTCGCGCTGCGCGCGCTGACGACGGTCGACGACCTGCTCACCGAGGCCACGGCGTTCGAGTCCGAGGCGCTCGTGACGCTCAACCGCGAGCAGGCGCTCACGCTCTGCGAGGTTGCCGGCGCGTACGTCAACGAACGCGACGTCGACAGCTACCAGGCCCCCGAGGAGCGCGAGCGGATCGCCTGCCTGCGCGCGCTCGGCGGACCGCTGATGGACACGTGCTGTGAGCTCGCCGGCGCCGAGGACGAGGCGCGCGAGAAGGAACTGCTGACGTCCTAGTCAGCTGCGGACGGCGATCTCGTCCGCCAGCCGGAACGGCGCGACGAGCTCGATCCGGTCACCGCTCCAGAAGCGCCCGGGGTCATACCAGCTCGCCGGCCGCTGGTCCGGCAGCAGCCCCATGTACTGGTAGGTGGTGGCGACGAGCTCGGCGCAGTAGATCGTCTCAAGCGATGAGCGCCGCCGGATCTTGCCGGTGACCCACTGGCGGGCGAGCCCGAGACTCGAGGGGAACGAGCGGCCGTCGAAGCGCTCGATGACCTCCATGAGGCGGTCCTCGTGCTCGCGCTCGATCGTTCCCTCGAGCTGGCGCACCCACGCGCGCTGGCCGTAGCGCTCGCTCCAGGTCGTGACCGCGTCGCGCAGCTTGTGCAGCTGCACGCCGCGCTGCTGCTGGCCGGTCCACACGTCGGGCAGCGAGCGGCCGAGCTCGGCGTGCCACAGCAGCGGCGGCAGGTCGTCGAGCGCGACGACCATGCCGACGTGGTTGACCGGGCTGTTCGTGACGGTCTGGATCGCGCGGTCGGCGATCGACCGGCCGCGGAAGAGCCAGACGTCGCCGGTCGCGGCGGCGGCGACGGCTTCGTCGATGGTCAGCGCGGTTTCAGGCACGGCCGTAACCTACGCAACGGATGCGGGTGCCCTGGAAATGGCTCGGCCTGGCCGGTGTCGCGGGCGTCGCCGCGACCGGCGCCGTCGTGGTGCGCAACCGCCGCGCCCAGCGCGAGTACGACCCCGACGACCTGCGCGCCAAGCTGCATGACCGGCTGGCGAAGGCGCAGGGCGACGGCGACGCGCCGCCGCAGGAACCGCGCGGTACCAGGAGCTGAGGGCGCTGTCGGCCCGTCAGATCCGGCGCAGCGCCGTGGCCGGCACGTCGGACATCGACGTGCGCGTCTTACCGTCGGCGGCGATGAGCAGCTTGAGGTCGTGCGGTGACGTGGCGTGGCGCAGCGCTTCCTCGAGGTCGACCGAGCCGCGCTTGACGGCCGCGTAGAACGCCTGGTCGAACGTCTGCATGCCGTAGTAACCGCCCTCTTTGATGACGTCCGGAACCTGGTCGGTCAGCTTCGGATCGATGATCATCTCGTGCACGCGGTTGGTCATCGTCAGGACCTCGGTGATCGCGGTGCGAGCCGGCCCATCGGCCGTCACCACGAGCCGCTGGGAGATGATCCCCTTCAGGGTTCCGGCGATCAGCGCGCGCATCTGCTGCTGCTCGCCGTCTCCGAAGAAGTCGAGCAGGCGGTTGATCGTCTCGGCCGCGTCGACCGTGTGCAGCGTCGCGAGGACGAGATGGCCGGTCTCAGCGGCCGACAGCGCGGTGCGGACGGACTCCTTGTCACGCATCTCGCCGACGAGGATGACGTCGGGGTCCTGGCGCAGCACCTGCCGCAGCGCGGTCGCGAACGAGTCGGTGTCGCTGCCGACCTCGCGCTGGTCGATCGACGCGAGCTTGTCCTCGTGGAGGTACTCGATCGGGTCCTCGATCGTGACGACGTGCCGGCGGCGGGTGGCGTTGATGTGACCGATCATCGCGGCGAGCGTCGTCGACTTGCCGCAGCCGGTGGCGCCGGTGACGACGACGAGGCCGCGCTCCTCCTCGGCGAGCTGGCGAACGACGTCGGGCAGGCCGAGCTCCGCGATCACCGGGATCTCGTTGGGGATCGCGCGCATGACGATCGCCACCGAGCCGCGCTGCATGTAGGCGTTGACGCGGAACGTGCTCAGCCCCGGGATCGTATGCCGGCAGTCGAGCTCGTGGCGCTCCTCGAACTCCTGGACGCGGGCCTCGGAGAGCAGTTCGCGCAGGACCTTCTCCGTGTCGTAGGCATCGAGCTCGTCCGCGCGCGGGTCGAGCCAGTCGAGCTCCCCGTTGACCCGCACCAGCGGCCGGGACCCGGCCTTCAGGTGCAGATCCGAGCCGCCGCGCTCGATCACGCGCTCGAGTGCCGAGATGAGGTCGAACATCTTGGGCCCCTCATCGGTCGCTCCGAAGGGCAACGTGACCCCCGTTGGACGGCTCGACATGTCAGCTCGCTTTCACTCGTACGGTTGCGGAGGGACACGACTTGTGCTGGCCGCGGACGCGCAGGCGCAGCTTGGAACGGCGACGTGGCTTGACGACGAACTCAGCGCGACCGCGGATGTTCGTGCGTTTGGTCTGCAAGGTGATGCCGAGGCCGCTGATGACGACACGCGCCTTCGACGCGGGCTTCCCCCCGCGCCGGACGGTCACGATCACGCGCGCGCGGCGGTTGACCCGCAGGAGGCGCCGGTTGGGCGTCACGCGCACGCAGGACGTGGCCCTTCCGGTGCCGCCGACGTCGTTGTCGGCCGGCTGCGGCCGCCCGGCGGGCGCGGCGTGCGCCGTGGCGACCTCCTCGGGCTCGAGCGCGACGCTCCAGATGCGGACCGCGTCGATGTCGCCGGAGTAGGGCAGCTCGCAGGCCCCGCGATACGCACCGACGTACGGGCTGCGACCCGGCAGCCCGTAGGCGATCTCGCGCGGTGCGGCATTGCCGAGGCCGATTTGATGGCCGTCGACGAAGAGCCGGACGCGGTCGCCGTCGAACGTGCCGATGACGTGATGCCACGCGCCGTTCCAGATCGTCGCCGGCTGCGCCTGCGGGGAGACGACGAAGCCGTCCGCGCCCGAGACGTAGAAGGCGAGGCCCTGGCCCGAGCCGGTGTACAGGCCGTAGGAGCTCTTCAGGCACGAGGTCGAGCCCTTGGAGACGATGTAGCGGTAGGCCCCGGGCGTTCCGGCGCGCCGGACCCACGCCTCGACGGAGATGTACTCCGGCTCGAGCGCGGGGCTGTCGGGCAGCAGCACGTGGTCGTCGCCGTGAAAGCGCAGCGCGGAGCCGTCGACGCCGGGGATCCACGCCGGCGTGTTGGGGGCAGGCCCGAGCAGGCCGTGCAGTCCGGCGCCTGAGCTGTCAAGCGCAACCGAGCCCGCGCCCTCGTCCATGCGCCACTCACCCGCGAGGCCGTTCGTGGCCGACGCAGGCGCTGTCATCCCGATGAGCCCGAGGAGCGAGGCAACGACGAACGACACCCCTACCGAGCGCGAAATCCGTTTGCGCATCACTTCAACAACGGCGATCGCCGCCGCTCGCGACTACCCGAACGTTTAGGTCTTTGCGGTCAGACGTTTGGAGAAGGCCCACTGGGGACACGCGAGGTGCGGGTAGGGTCTAACCGGTTGCCCGCCGCCCCCGAGACCTACCCCTGGGAGCGCCCCCTCGGGGCGTTCCCGGTCGATGACGGACTCGTCGAGTTCCGGGTCTGGGCGCCGCACGGCGGCGACGTCCGCGTCCGGGTCGGCGACCGGCGCCACCCGATGCACGACGCCGGTCACGGGATCCACGAGGCGCGCATCCCCGCGCAGGCCGGCGAGGACTACGGCTTCGTGCTCGGCGACCGCGAGCTGCCGGATCCCGCGACGCGCAGCCAGCCCGCGGGGCTGCGGGGCCCGTCGCGAATCATCGACCCGCGAACGTTTCCGTGGACCGACGCGCCCTACGAGCCGCACGCGCTGGCCGCGCTCGTCATCTACGAACTGCACGTCGGTGCATTCACCGCCGAGGGCACGTTCGATGCGGCGATCGAGCATCTCCCGGCGCTGGCCGAGCTTGGCGTGACGGCGATCGAGGTCATGCCGATCGCCGAGTTCCCCGGCGCGCACGGCTGGGGTTATGACGGCGTCTACCTCTCGGCGGCGCAGTCGAGCTACGGCGGGCCGGAGGGCTTCGCGCGCCTCGTCGACTCCGCCCACGGCGCCGGGCTGAGCGTCATCCTCGACGTCGTCTACAACCACGTGGGCGCGTCGGGCCAGCAGGCGCTCACCGCGTTCGGCCCGTACTTCAGCGACAAGTACTCGACCTTCTGGGGACCGGCCGTCAACTACGACGACGCGTACTGCGAGCCCGTGCGCGAGTGGGTGCTGCAATCGGCCGAGCGCTGGATCCACGACTTCCACGTCGACGGGCTGCGCCTGGATGCGATCCACGCGATCTACGACCAGAGCGCGCGGCCGATCATGGCCGTGCTCGCCGACCGCGTGCACGCCGCGCGACCGGGCGCGCTCGTCATCGCCGAGTCGGGGCTGAACGACCCGCGCGTGATCCGGCCGCCGACGCAGGGCGGCTTCGGCCACGACGCGCAGTGGGCCGACGACTTCCACCACGCGCTGCGCGTGCTGCTGACCGGCGAGCGCGAGGGCTACTACGAGGAGTTCGGCGCGGTCGCCGATCTCGCGAAGGCCTTCCGCCGCCCCTTCGTGCACGACGGGCAGTACTCGACGTTTCGCAAGCAGCGCTTCGGCGCGCCCGCCGGCGACCGCCCGCCCGAGCAGTTCGTCGTCTTCGACCAGAACCACGACCAGGTCGGCAACCGTGCGACCGGCGACCGGCTGCCCGCCGAGGCGCGACCGCTGGCGGCGTTCTGCACGCTGCTCTCGCCGTTCGTCCCGATGCTCTTCATGGGCGAGGAGTACGGTGAGCCCGCGCCGTTTCAGTTCTTCTGCGATCACATCGACGAGGAGATCGCAATCGCCACGCGCGACGGCCGGCGGCGCGAGTTCGCGGCCTTCGCCCAGTTCGCCGGCGAGGAGGTCCCCGACCCGCAGGACCGCGCCACCTTCGAGCGCTCCAAGCTCACGCGCGAGCGCGACGAGGAGCTCGCGGCGCTCTACACGCGCCTGCTGAAGCTGCGTCGCGAGCTGCCGCGCGAGCGCGTCGTCGCGACGGCCTGCGACGAGGACGCGCGCTGGCTGACCGTCGACCGCGGCCCGTACCGCCTGTGCTGCAACTTCGCCGACGACGCACAGCCGGTCCCCGCCGGCGGACGCGCCGAGGTCGTGATCTGCACGACGGACGGCGCGCAGCTGCGCGACGATGGCGTCGTGCTCGCACCAACGTCCGGAGCGCTCCTTCGATGAGCGACGCGATCGAGGTCTGGCCGGGGCGGCCCTTCCCGCTCGGCCCGTACTACAACGGGCGCGGGACGAACTTCTCGCTGTTCAGCGAGAACGCCGAGCGCGTGGAGCTGTGCCTGTTCGATGCCGACGACGTCGAGACGCGCATACAGGTGCCCGAGTGCACGGCGTACAACTGGCACTGCTACCTGCCCGGCGTCGGACCCGGCCAGCGCTACGGCTACCGCGTCCACGGCCCGTATGACCCCGAGGCGGGACACCGCTTCAACCCGGCCAAGCTCCTGATCGACCCCTACGCCAAGGCGATCGACGGCGAGGTCAACTGGGAGGCGGCCTCGACGCTGCCTTACATCCCCGACGACACCGAGTCGGCCGACCTCGAGCCCGACGACGAGGACGACGCCGACGCGATGCCCAAGTGCCTCGTCGTCGACGCCGAGTTCGACTGGGAGGGCGACCGCCTGCTCGGGACGCCGTGGACGGACACCGTCATCTACGAGACGCACGTCAAGGGCTTCACGATGCTCCATCCCGACGTCCGCGACGACCTGCGCGGCACGTACGGCGGCCTGGCCTCCGAGCCGGCGATCAAGTACCTCTCACAGCTCGGCGCGACCGCGGTCGAGCTGCTGCCCGTGCACCACATCGCCGACGAGCACTTCCTCTTCGACAAGGGTCTCTCCAACTACTGGGGCTACAGCTCGATCGGCTACCTCGCGCCGCACGCCGACTACGCCGCGACCGGCTCCACCGGCGAGCAGGTGCGCGAGTTCAAGGGCATGGTCAAGGCGCTGCACAAGGCCGGCATCGAGGTGATCCTCGACGTCGTCTACAACCACACCGCGGAGGGCAACCACCTCGGGCCGATGCTCGCCTTCAAAGGCATCGACAACCGCAGCTACTACCGCCTGATGCCCGACGACGAGCGCTTCTACATGGACTTCACCGGCACGGGGAACAGCCTGAACCCGGTCCACCCCAGCGTCCTGCGGCTGATCATGGACTCGCTGCGCTACTGGGTCGTCGAATGCCACGTCGACGGCTTTCGCTTCGACCTCGCCAGCGCGCTCGCGCGCGAGCTGTATGACGTCGACCGGCTGAGCGCGTTCTTCGACACGATCCACCAGGACCCGGTGCTGTCGCAGGTCAAGCTCATCGCCGAGCCGTGGGACGTCGGCCCCGGCGGCTATCAGGTCGGCAACTTCCCGGTCCTCTGGACGGAGTGGAACGGCATCTACCGCGACGCGATGCGCGACTTCTGGCGCGGGCATGCGAGCGTCGCGGACTTCGCCAACCGCTTCACCGGATCAAGCGACCTCTACGAGGACGACGGGCGCGAGCCGTTCGCGTCGATCAACTTCGTCACGGCCCACGACGGCTTCACGCTCTCAGACCTCGTCTCCTACAACGACAAGCACAACGAGGCCAACCTCGAGGACAACAAGGACGGCACCGACGACAACCGCTCGTGGAACTGCGGCGCCGAGGGGCCGACCGACGACCCCGAGGTGGGCGCGCTGCGCGAGCGCCAGAAGCGCAACATCATGACGACGCTGCTGCTCTCCCAGGGCGTGCCGATGCTGCTCGGCGGCGACGAGTTCTGCCGCAGCCAGGGCGGCAACAACAACGCCTGGTGTCAGGACAACGAGATCTCGTGGTTTGACTGGGACTTCGACGAGCCGGGCGAGCGGATGCTCGCGTTCACCAAGCGACTGCTTGCGCTGCGCCATGCGCACCCGGTGTTCCGCCGCCGCCACTTCCTCTCCGGCGAGGCGACAGGCGCGTCGGGGCTTCCCGACGCGTGGTGGTTTCGCCCCGACGGGCGGCGGATGACGCGCGCGGACTGGGGCCAGGGCGGGCACGTCATCGGCCTGTTTCTCAACGGCCAGGAGTTCCCGTATCCCGGCCGTCACGGAGAGCGGCTCACCGACGACTCGTTCCTGCTGCTCATCAACGGCCATCACGAGGACATCGCGTTCGCGCTGCCGGCGCGCCGCTACGGCCAGACGTGGACGCTCGAACTCACGACGGACGACCCGGACGCCGAGCCGGACTCGGTGACCGTCAAGGCGCGCGAGCCGATCGCTGCCCCGGCGCGCTCGGTGACGGTGCTGCGGCGCGTGTAGAAGCCTGCTTCGTTGACCGCACTGCGCGCCACCTACCGCCTCCAGCTCGGGCCGAGCCTGCGCTTCGAGGATGTGCGCGCGCTCGTGCCCTACCTGCGCGCCCTCGGGATCAGCCATCTGTACCTGTCTCCGACGCTGCAGGCGCGGTCGGGCTCGACGCACGGCTACGACGTCGTCGACCCGACGCGCGTCTCGGCGGCGCTCGGCGGCGAGCAGGGACTGCGGCGCCTGGCCCGCGAGGGCCTCGGGCTCATCCTCGACATCGTGCCCAACCACATGGGCACCGGCGACGAGAACCGCTGGTGGGCGGATGAGACGGAGCGCGTGCGCGTCTTCGACGTCGATCCGCAGACCGGCCACTACCGGCGCTTCTTCGACATCGACGACCTCGCCGGCGTCCGCGTCGAGGACCCGGAGGTGTTCGAGCTGACGCACCGCAAGGTGCTCGAGCTCGTCGCCGACGGCGTCGCCGACGGCCTGCGCGTCGACCACCCCGACGGCCTCGCCGATCCGGCCGGCTACCTCGAGCGGCTGCGCGACGCCGGCGCCGAGCACGTCTGGGTGGAGAAGATCGTCCATCCCGGCGAGGCGCTGCGCGACTGGCCGGTCGAGGGGACCGTCGGCTACGAGTTCCTCAACGACGCGCAGGGCGTGTTCGTCGATCCGGCCGGCGAGGGCCCGCTGACCGAGCTGTATGCGCAACTGACCGGCGAGGCGCGCACGTTTTCAGAGGTCGCGCTCGAGGCGCAGCTCGAGCAGGCCCGCGGGACGTTCTCGCGCGAGATCGACCGGCTGCGCGCCATCCACGACCCGGGCGACCTCGAGGAGGCGCTGGCGCGGCTGCCGGTCTACCGCACGTACGTGCGCGACGGCGTGTTCGAGGACGCTGACCGCGAGGCGCTCGCCGCCGCGGGGCGGCCCGATCTGTACGACGGTGCGCCGGAGGAGTTCGTCTCGCGCTTTCAGCAGACCTCGCCGCCGGTGACGGCGAAGGGGATCGAGGACACGGCGTTCTACCGCTACCTGCGGCTGCTCGCGCTCAACGACGTGGGCGGTGACCCGGGCCGCTTCGGCCTGTCGGTCGACGAGTTCCATGCGGGCAACGTGCAGCGCGCGGCGCGCTTCCCGCGCAACCTGCTCGTCACCCAGACGCACGACACGAAGCGCTCCGGCGACGCGCGGGCGCGGATCGGCGCGCTGTCGGCGATGGCCCCCGAGTGGGCGGCTCGCGTGCGCCGCTGGTATGCGCTCACGGACGAGCTTGTCGAGGATGGGGCACCGGACGAAGCCGAGCGCTACCTGATCTTCCAGACGCTCGTCGGCGTGTGGCCGATCACGCCGGAGCGCCTCACGGGCTACCTCGAGAAGGCGCTGCGCGAGGCCAAGCGCAACACGAACTGGGTCGACCAGGACCACGACTGGGAGGAGCTGGTGAAGCGCTACGCGGTCACGCTGCTCACCCACCGCTCGTTCCTGGAGGACTTCGAGCCGTTCGTCGCGCAGGTCGCGCCGGTCGGTGAGCGCTCCGCGCTCGGGCAGCTGTTGTTGAAGCTCACCGTGCCGGGTGTGCCCGACGTCTACCAGGGCGACGAGCTCATCGACCTCTCGCTCGTCGATCCGGACAACCGCCGTCCCGTCGACTGGGAGACGCGCAGCGCCGCGCTGGATGAGCTGCGCGCGGGCGCGGCACCGACGCGAGCGACGATGAAGCTCCACGTCATCCTGCGCGCGCTGGACCTGCGCGCGCGTGCGCCAGAAGCCTTCGAGGGCGACTACGCGCCGGTCGAGGCGGGTCCCGATGTCGTCGCGTTCACGCGCGGCGGCGACGACGTGCTCGTCATCGTCGAGCTGCGCGCCGCGCCAGGGGTGCTGCTCGCCCCGCCACCCGGGCGCTGGCGCGACGTGCTCAGCGGGCGCCAGCACGACATCGAGGACGTGATCTCGGTCGACCGGATCGTCGATGACCACGGGATCGGGCTGCTCGCGCGAATTGACTGACCGCCACGCACGCGACCTGGCATCCTCGATGGGGACATGAGCGACCACGGCGCGGCGGTTTCGGAGGAGCTCGCGCTCACGGTCGGTTGCACGTTCGGCCTGGAGTCCGTGCAGGCGGCCACCGCGATCATGCAGGTCGCTCCGCGCCTCGAGCGCGGCGTCTCGATCCTCGGCGAGCGCTGGGACACGACGGCGCGACACCACGGCTACGTCGATCACTACGGCAACCGCTGCGAACGCCTCGAGCTCGCCGCCGGCGTCTCGGAGATCACCTACGAGGCGCGCGTCGTCCTGACCGACCCCGCCGATGTCGTCGCGCCCGACACCGCCGAAACGCCGGTGCAGTCGCTTCCCGACGACGTCTTCAGCTTCGTCATGCCCAGCCGCTTCTGCCTGCCCGACGAGCTCGGACACGAGGCCTGGCAGCGGTTCGGAGATCTTTCGCCGGGGTGGTCGCGGGTGCAGGCGATCGTCGACTACGTCCACGCGCACCTCGAGTTCGTGTCGGGCGCGTCGAACCCGTGGACGACGGCCGCCGACGCCTACCGCGCCGGCCAGGGCGTCTGCCGCGACTTCGCGCACCTGGCGATCACGTTCTGCCGCGCGCTGAACGTCCCGGCGCGCTACGTCTTCGGCTACATCCCGAACATCGGCGTGCCGGCACCGCCCGAGGCGATGGACTTCTGCGCGTGGTTCGAGGCGTACCTCGACGGGCACTGGCACACGTTTGACGCGCGCAACAACACGCCGCGCATCGGGCGCGTCGTCGTCGGCCGCGGCCGCGACGCCGTCGACGTCGCGCTGATCACGTCGTTCGGGCCGTTGACGCTGACGGAGTTCGAGGTCCGCGCCGCGCCGTGATCACGCCGGGAACGGCCCGCCGCGCAGCGGCCGCTCGCCGATCGCGCGCCGCTCGTTGTCGCGCAGCCGCGGCTCGTAGTGTGAGAAGAACACCTTGCCGACGAGATCGCGCCGGCTGCGCACGCCCGTCTTCTCGAAGACGCTCTTGAGATGCTGCTGCACGGTGTGCGGCGAGACGACGAGGCCCTCCGCGATCTGGGCGGTGGAGTCGCCGCGCAGGACGAGCCGCGTGACGTCCTGCTCGCGCTCGGTCAGGCCGTAGGCCGACATCAGCAGCGGCGAGATCCGCGCCGGGTGCGCGGGTTCGACGATCACGGCGACGCGGCGTGCGCCATCGGCGACGAGCGCCGCTCCATGCAGCACGACCCAGGTGCCCGACGCCGACAGCACGCGCGAGATGGCGACCTCGCCGGGGCTGTCGGGGTTCTCGGCGGTGCGCAACGCGCGGCCCGCGACGGCGTGCACGGCCGACGGAAGGCGGCCCGCATCCCAGTCGCCGTCGGGAAGCTGGGCGAGCCAGCGCTCGACGCCGGGCGTGATCGACTCGACCTCCCAGTTCTCGGTCAGCACCACGAGACCGGGCGCCTCAGGCCCCTCGGGGTCCTTCGCCTCGCCGACGAGCAGCGCGCGCCGCGCCCCTTCGGCGAGCAACGGCGCGAGCGAGCAGACGAACCGGATGTCGTCGCGGTCGAACATCGCCTCGCCCGGCTCGCGGTAGAGGCCGAGCGCGCCCCAGACGTCGCCGGTCGTCGTGCGCAGCGCGGCGATCATCTCCTGATCGCCGCCCATCGTCATGTTCTCGTGCCAGCGCGGGCTCGTCTCCGGCTTGCCGCCCGTCGCCTCGTGCAGCGTCTGGATGCCGCGCTGCGAGCGCGCGATGTCGACGAGCTTGTTGACATCGTCCTCGTAGTACTCGGCTGCCATCCACTCCGCCGGGAGCTCCGCGAGGCCAGGCTGAAAGTGGCTCGTGACCAGCAGCGACGCGGGATCGAGCGTGTACCAGCAGGGCGCCCAGTAGTGCGGCACGGTGCCCTTCAGCACCTCGGTCGACTCCTGCCAGAACGTCACGAGATCGTCGCCGCGTCCGGCCAGTTCCGCGATCCGGCTCTGCGCTCGCTCGCGTGCGTACGTGCTCATGCACCGATGCTACGCCGAGCCCGCCGCGGCGCAACACACCAGGTTTGTGGAATGTGCACGCCGGGTGTGTCGACGTAGCTTGGCGGCATGAGACCAGGAGCGCGAACGCCGGAGGAGCTCGAGACGCTGTTCGAGGACGCCTTCGTCGTCCGCGATCGCGCGGCGATCGCCGAGCTGTTCGAGGACGGCGCGGTGCTCGTACGGGGTGACGCGCCGATCGCGGCGCGTGGCGGAGCGCAGATCGCGCGGGTCGCGACGCAGATGTGGGACCGCGACCTGACGTACCTCGCCGATACGCAGCGGGTGCTGCAGGCACGCGACACGGCGCTCGTCATCGCGCAGCACGGCACCAACGTCGTGCGGCGCGGAGCGGACGGCACATGGCGCTACGCGATCTCGCTCCTGGTCTGCGTCAACCACTCAGAACAGGAGCAGACATGACAAGCGAGACCACGCAGGCCCTGAGCCCGAAGGCAGTCCCGGCGGGCGAGGGCGAAGCGATCTGGTGGTTCGGCGCGCTCGCCGAGATCAAGGCGACAGCCGCCGACACGGGCGGGCTGATGTGCATAGTGGAGGTCACGGAGCCTCCCGGCAGCGAGGCGCCGCTGCATGTCCATCACCGCGAGGACGAGGCCTTCTGGATCCTCGAAGGCGATGTGACGATCGAGGTCGGCGACACGGTGATCGAATGCCACGCCGGCGACTACGCGTTCGGCCCGCGCGACATCCCGCACCGCTACACCGTCGGCGACGCCGGCTGCCGCATGCTGTTCATCCTCACGCCAGGCGGCTTCGAGCGCCTCGTGCGCGACATGGGCGAGCCGGCCGCAGCGCGCACGCTGCCGCCGCCGTCCGAGCCCGACTTCGCGCACGTTGCGCGGGTGGCCGAGGCCAACGGCTGCGAGCTGCTCGGCTAGGTTTTCGTCCGCGTCACGCGCTCGCAGCGCTTCTGCTTGTCGGTGACGTCCATGATGACGCGGTCGCGGCCGCGGCCACAGTCGGTGCGGTCGGGCAGCCCGCCCGCCGTGCGCACGCGGTCGTTGCCCGCGCCGCCATATAGGCGGTCGCGGCCGAGACCGCCGAGCTTCATTTCGTCGAGCCTGTCGTTGCCGGCGTCTCCGTAGACGCGGTCCTGGCCGCCGCCGCCCCCGGTACGGTCGTTGCCGCTGCCGCCACGGATGACGTCGTTGTCCCTGCCGCCCAGCAGCAGGTCACGGCCGCTGTTGCCGAACAAGCGGTCCCTGCCGGCCTCTCCGAGGATCTTGTCGTTGCCGCTGCCGCCACGGATGACGTCGTTGTGCTTGCCGCCCAGCAGGTGATCGCGGCCGCCGTTGCCGAACAAGCGGTCCCTGCCGGCCTCTCCGAGGACCTTGTCGTTGCCGGCACCGCCACGCGCCGTGTCGTTGCCATTGCCGGCGCAGATCAGATCGTTGCCGCCGCGACCGTCGATCGTCTCGCTGGCGTCACCGCCGACGATCACGTCGCGACCCGCCGTGCCGTTGATGACCGTCTCGCCGGGCTTCGAAACGATCGTTGCCGTCTTGCCCAGGCACGTCGGACGCGCGGTCACGACGACGTTCTCGTTCGCCGCGTTGCAGGCACCGCCCACCGGGTTGTTGTTCGCATCGCCGCGGTATGCGGCTACCCAGCGGTAGGTCCCTGCGGCCGTCGGGGTGAACGCTGCCGACGTGACCGTGCCACCCGCGACCGTGTAGGGCACGTTGAGCGACGAGAAGACCGGCGCGCCGGAGCAGGCGGCGTCATCCGGGCCGTACAGGCGGAAATCGATCAGCGCGCCGGACCGCGGGCTGACGCGGCCGCCGACGGCGGCCGAGTCGCTGATCTGCCCCTGGAGCATGACGCTCGCCGACGCGTTGGTGATGAGCGTCGGCGTCGCCTTCGCGACGACCGTCGTCTCGTCGGCGTCGTTGCAGGCGCCGGCGACCGGCGCGTTGTTGGAGTCGCCGCTGTAGGCCGCGATCCATCGGTAGGTGCCAGCGGCGGTCGGCGTGAACGCCGCCGACGTGACGGGGCCACCCGCGACGGGATAGCTCACGTTCCGGGACTCGAATATCGGCGTACCCGAACATGTCGCATCGTTCGGGCCGTAGAGGCGGAAGTCGATCTCCGCGCCCGCCACGGGGTTTGAGCGCCCGGTGACGCTCGCGCTGTCGAGCAGCTGGCCCGCACCGACCGTGATCGGCGGCGACGCGTACGTCGCGATCGCCGGCGTCGCCTTCGCCACGACCCGGGTCTCGTTGGCGTCGTCACACGCACCGGCGACCGACGCGTTGTTCGCATCGCCGCTGTAGGAGGCGATCCAGCGATACGTCCCGGTGCTCGTCGGCGTGAACGCTTCGGACGTCACCGCGCCGCCCGCGACCGGATAGGCCACGTCCAGCGACTCGAACACCGGCGTGCCCGAACACGTCGCGTCGCCCGGGCCGTACAAGCGGAAGTCGACCTCGGCGCCCGCCAGCGGGTTCGAACGCCCGCTCACCGTCGCGTCATCCGACAGGCTGCCGTCACCCAGCACGATGTCCGGCGACGCGTTCGTCGCGATCGCCGCAGTCACCTTGTTGACGACGACATTCTCGTCGGCGTCATCACACGCACCGGCGACCGACGCGTTGTTCGCATCGCCGCTGTAGGACGCGATCCAGCGATACGTCCCCGCGCTCGTCGGCGTGAACGCCGCCGACGTCACCGGACCACCCGCCACCGGATAGGTGACCGTCGACGTGAAAATCTTTGTCCCGGTACACGTCGCATCCCCCGGGCCGTACAGCGTGAAGGTGATCGTCGCGCCGGCCAGCGGATTCACACGCCCGCCCACGACCGCGACGTCAGTCAGCGTCCCGGCACTGAGCGTCACCGTCGGCGACGCCGTCGTCGCGATCGTCGGCGTCGCCTGGTTGACGACGACGTTCTCGTTCGACGCATTGCATGCACCGGCGACCGCCGCGTTGTTGGCATCGCCGCTGTAGGAGGCGCGCCAGCGATACGTCCCCGCGCTCGTCGGCGTGAACGCCGCCGACGTCACCGGACCACCCGCGACCGGATAGGCCACAGCCAGCGACTGGAAGATGGGCGTGCCCGAACACGTCGCGTCGTTCGGCCCGTACAACCGGAACTCAACGGTCGCACCCGCCAACGGATTGACGCGACCGCTGATGGTCGCCGTGTCGGTGAGCGTCCCGGCCTCGAGACCGATGTCTCCAGACGCGGTGGTCGCAATCGTCGGGGTCGCCGCGCTCACGACGACGTTCTCGTTGGCGGCGTTACACGCACCGGCAACCGCGACGTTGTTCGCGTCTCCGCTGTAGAAGGCGCGCCAGCGATACGTCCCGGCGCTCGTCGGCGTGAACGCCGCCGACGTCACCGGACCGCCCGCGACCGGATACGTAACACCCAGCGACTGGAAGATCGGCGCGCCCGAACACGTCGCGTCGCCCGGGCCGTACAAGCGGAAATCAACTGTCGCACCCGCCAACGCGTTAACGCGACCGCTGACCGTGGCGACGTCCGACAGCGTCCCGGCACCCACCGCGATCGGCGACGAAGCGTTCGTCGCGATCGACGGGATCGCCTGACTGACGACGACACTTTCACCCGCGTCGTTACACGCACCCGAGATCGGCGGATTACCCCCGTCGCCGCTGTAGGACGCGATCCACCTGTACGTGCCTGGGAGCGTCGGCGTGAACGCCGCCGAGGTCACCGGACCACCCGCCACCGGATAGGCAACACCCAGCGACTGGAAGATCGGCGTGCCCGAACACGTCGCGTCGTTCGGGCCATACAACCGGAAGTCGAGCGTCGCACCCGCCTGCGGAGCTACCCGACCGGCGACTGTGGCCGTGTCCGTCAGCGACCCTGCACCCACATTGATCGGCGCGGAGGCGGTCGTCGAGATCGCCAGGACCGGGGCGGCACCGGCAACGCAGCCGCCGACCGGCTCGGTGGTCAGCACCATGTGATCCAGGAAGGCCGCCGAGTCATAGATCGCGTCGCCCTGGTCGAAGATGGAGAGATAGATCGAATGGGCGCCTGCCGTGATCGGCGTCACGGCGCGCAGCAGCGGCGTCGCGACGTCGTAGGTCGTGCCGGCCGCCTCGGCCGCGATCAAACCAGCGGTGCTGACGCTGACGATCTTGCCTTCCGGTGTGAAGGCGAAGTTGTTCGGCGCGGTGATCTCGTTGCCGGTGTTCGCCGTGAAGTCGCTCGTATCGAGCTCGGCGAGGAAGCCGTCGTTCACCGTGCTGCCGGGGTCTGGAGCTTCTTCGGAATAGAAGCGGAAGTCGACGGAGAGACAGTTGGCCCCCAGCGGAACGCTGAGGGCCAGGCGCAGCGTGGAGAGGTCGCGGACGCTCGTGCGTCCGGGAGTGCCCAGGCCACCGTCGTCCAGCCCGGAGCCTCCGCTTGTGTTGGCGTCATCGGCAAGCGCCGCGTCGCCTGAGGTCAGGATCGCGTAGGTCGTGCTGCTGCGCGGAAAGCCGCCAAGCAACGAGTCGGCTGTGGCGTGCGGAAAATTGTTGGGCGGGATCGAGGTGAAGCTCGAGCCCGTCAGAGCCCCACCCGGCAGCGAGTCGGTCAGCGCGCCCGCGACGGTGTTCGCGTTGCTCGTTGGCGTGATCGCGGCGATCGCGGGCGTCACCACGAACAGCAGGCAAGCCAAGGCGACAGTCGCTGCGATCGGGATGCGCCACCCCGTCTGGGCGAGCAACATGGAAGGGTGCGTCGAAGCAGTCGTGCGCTGGCGCGACATGGCGTTCTCCTTATCGAGCCGGATTTGCACTGCACAGGCCATCGAGCGCGTGGCCGTCGAGCTGAACCGCGCGGCGCTCATGTGTCGGATATGCGACGCTCTGGATCGCTGACGGGTTTGCTGGTGTCCGATATCGGACACCCCGAAGGGGAGCCCGTCGCGGCAGACCGACGCACCAAGCGCCCGCGGCCTCAAGACGATGAACCCTTCTAAGAGCGACAGCAGCGAGCCGCGGCTACGTGCGGGCGCCACCAGCCGGGCAGATGTTGAAGTCGGGATGGTTCGCGTCCTCGACGAGGACCCCGAGCTCGCCCGCTTTCTCTCCGGCCGCGCACTGAGCGCCGCGAGCGCCGCCGCGATCGCGCCGGTTATGGCGTTCGACACGGGCCCCGTGTCGTTTCCAATCGACGAACCCACCACGCACACGCACCTCGGCCTGCTCGTGCTCGATGGGCTGATCGCGCGCCACGTCTCCTTCGGGCAGATCGGGGCGACCGAATTCCTCGGGCCGGGTGACGTGCTGCGGCCCTGGGCGCGACGCGACCAGGGCACAGAAACCGCGCAGGTGCGCTGGATGATCCTCGCCCCAGCCCGCCTCGCTGCGCTGGACGCGGACTTCGCCAGCCGCGTGCGCGCCTGGCCGGAAGTCGCCGCCGCGCTCGCTGACCGAACGACCCGACGCCACGACGCTCAGCTGCTGCAGGCCGCGCTGCACCAAGCCAAGTACGTCGAGGACCGCGTGCTGCTAGCGCTGTGGCACTTCGCCGGACGGTGGGGCCAGATCGGCTCCCAAGGGCGGATCGTCAAGTTGCCCCACATCACCGGCGAGATCCTCGCGCAGTTCGTCGGCGCGGGACGCCAGTCAGTCAGCAGCGCGCTCGGCAAGCTCACCGACCGCGGGCTGCTCAGACGGCGCGATGACGGCAGCATCGTCCTGCCGCATGAGCCACCGGAACTCGCCGCGATCACGGCCCGGGGGCCGCGCGACCGACCAAGCGCCGCCGGGGATGCAACCGCAGACGTCCACCGTCAGAACATCTCGTAGGCCCGCAGCGTCGTGACAAGCGCGACCTGCGCGAAGACGAGGCCGACGGCGACTGCCCAGGCGGGGAGGTAGAGCTGCTTGCGCTCGCCGCACAAAAGGACCAGCCCCGCAGCCACGAGGCACGGCAGCGCGATGAGCGCCAGCCAGCGGTAGTCGGGCAGGACGGCGTCGCACCAGGCGTCGCGGTGCGAGCCGTCCTGGGCGCCCTTGATGTCGCCGTTGAGGTGGTTGCACTCCGAATTGGTCATCAGCGCGCCGAGCGCCGCGAAGGGCAGCGTCGCGAGCGCCGCGGCGGCCGCGGCCTGCGTGCGCGAGAGCGCGGCGAGCCGCCGCTGGATCGGTGTGTCGGCATCGGCGGCGATCGGCGGAGACTAGATCGTGCGGTGACGTAACATCAGCCCCGCTCGCTCGCGAGGCGGCCGCTTCGCGGCACTGACCCGAGAACCCATCCTCAGGAGGACACGCATGGCATTCGAAGTCGGAGACCGCATCGTCGCGGAGAAGAGCGGCCGGCGGCGGCGCACGGCGCGCGCGCCGATGCGCCCGGGCCGTCATGGCGTCATCGAGCGCGTGCTGCGCGGCGAGCCCAACCCGCGCTATGAGATCCGCTGGGACGAGGGCACCTCGTCGATCTACTCGCCGATGAACGGCGGGATCCAGCTTGACCCGACGTACACCAAGGGCGGCAAGAAGAAGAAGCCCAAGGCGGCCGCGACGGAGGATTAGGTTCGTTGCCGCTGCGCTCAGTGCGCGCGTGGGTTGCGCAACGAGGCGCGCTGAACAGCATCGATAAAGACCCGAACGGGGACCGGGTCCTGGCGCGGTCGGCATCTCCGGCGGGGTGTGGTTCAAAACGTCCACTATGTCGTCGTCTTGAACCACCCCCTTCCCGCCGCCCCGGGATCACCTGCTCCTTGTTGTCGATTCAGCGCGCTTCGTCAGCAGACAGGCGCGGAACTGCGACATGAGCGGCCCGCGGCCCGGCCTCCTAGCCGCCGTCAAACGCCCGCCGCACGGCCGCCAGCGACGGCTTCGGCCGGCCGGCGTAGTCGTACAGGCCCTTCTCGTTGAGGCCCGGCGTGATCCGCAAGCCGGGCCGCAGCTTCACCACCGATCCGCCGTCGAAGTCGGGTCGCAGCGCGTAGTCGCGCAGTGACCAGACGATCGTCCCGCTGAGCCCGGGCACGCCGTGCAGCGCGGCGATGCGCCGGCCGAGCAGGTCGGCCTGGAAGCGCAGCCCGCCGAAGCCGGCGCCGGCGCGGCGCGTGCCGATCGCCCCGAGCTCGGTGATGACGATCGGCTTGTCGGGGAACAGCGCGCGCAGCCGGGCGAGCCGGTCGCGCGCCACGGCGGCCTGGCCCTGCGGCCCCGCGTCGAGATCGCTGTACCAGCCGACGTAGTCCGTGACGCCGATCGCATCCAGCTCGGAGAACAACCCGCCGGGCGCAGCCGGCTGATGGCTTCCCCACATGTCGACCGCGACCGGCCGCGTCGGGTCGATCGCGTGCAGGCGACGGGTCGTCATCCGCACGTAGCGCTGCTGATCGGGACGGCCGGCGCCGTTGAGCTCGTTGGTCAGCGTCCACGCGAGGATCGACGGGTGCGGCTGCTTGGCCTCGGCGACGCGCAGCGCGCGGTCGCGTCCGGCCTCGGGCGTCGTCGTCTGGGACTTCAGGCCGGCGTGTTCGAACGGTCCGATGAGCTGCCAGACGAGGATCCCGGCCGCGTCGAGCCGCTCGAGCATGCTTTCGGACAGCGGCAGCTGCGAGCGCGTCGCGTTCGCGCCGACGGCGCGCAGCTGCTCGATGATGCGCGCCTCGTCGACCGGGCGCAGCGCGTCGCCGCGCCCGCGCGCGTCCGCCGGCAGCGCCGCGCCGCGCAGCATGAGCGGCTTGCCGTTCAGCGCGAGCCCGCGCGCGCTCCACGTCAGCTCGCGCAGGCCGATCATGCGCCGCAGCGTCGCCTCGCCCGGCACCTCGACGCGCAGCTCGTAGCGCCGCGGGTCCTGCGGTGACCACAGGGCGGGATCGTCGATCGTCGCGGTGGCGCGGATGGTTCGCGACCGCCCGGGTGACACCCGCGCGTCGTCGAACCGCAGCGGCGTCGAGCCCCCGTCGCGCCGCAGCGAGCCGCGCACCGTCACCCGCCGCGCGCTGTCCGCCGCGTTGCGCACGCGCAGCGAGACGCTGACGAGCGCGCGCCCGTCGCGCAGCCGCGTGCGGATGTTCAACGCGCCCAGCTCGCTCGGCCCGAGCCGCGTCAGCGTCGCCCGGCGCGTGAGGCCGCCGTAGTTGAACCAGCCGCGGGTGAAGCCGCTGTCCGCCTGGCGCCGGGGGTCACGCCAGTCGACGCGCACGACGATCGTGTGCCGACCGCGGCTGAGCGTCGGACGCGCGCTGAACGGCTCGTAGGCGCCGGTGTGCCTGCGCATCGCGCGGCCGTCGACGTACACGGTGGCGCGGTGGTGCGCGGACTCGAGCGCGATCGCGTAGCGCCCGGCAACCGGCGCCTTGACCTCCCGCGCGTACCAGCCGACGCTGCCCGCGTAGGCGCGGTGGCCGGCGGCGCCCGCGTGCGCGGTGGCGTTCGGCGAGAACGGCACGCGCACCTTGCGACCGCGCCAGTCGCCGTCCCGCCATCCGGCACGCACCCCGCGGTTGCGCGGATCGGCACGGTAGCGCCAGTTGTTCAGGCGCACCGGCGCACTGCCCGCGGGTCCGCCCCCCGGCGTGAGCAGCGCACGGTCGGCCGCGCTCCCCGCGGCGGGCGTCGCGCCGCGCGTCCCGTCCGATGAGTTGTCGTCACGGGCGAGCAGCCACCCGCCGGCCAGCACGGCGGCGAGCACGAGCACGATGAGCACAAGACGTGGCGACATGGATCGCAGGGGTGTCAACTATGGGCGGTGGGCGGAAGTTGCGCGGCGATACGCGGCGATAGGGTGAGCGCGCGAGTGAGCCGCCGCATCCTCATCCTGTCCTGGGAGTACCCGCCGATCGTCGAGGGCGGCCTGGCGCGGCACGTCAGCAAGCTCTCCGAGGCGCTCGTGCGCGACGGCGCCGAGGTCCACGTGCTCACGCGTGGCGCGCGCGACATGCCCGCGCAGGACGTCCGCGGCGGCGTGCACATCCACCGCGTGCCAGAGGAGCGGACGCCGCGCGACCTCGATGCGTTCCTCGCCTGGGTCGAGGGCATGAATTCGCACATGCACGCCGCCGGGCGCCAGCTCGGCCGGCGCATCGAGTTCGACCTCGTCCACGGCCACGATTGGCTCGTCGCCGGCGCGGCGGCCGGCCTGGCGCAGCGCCTGCGCCTCCCCTACCTCACGACGATCCACGCGACGGAGTACGGCCGCCACGGCGGCTGGGTCGACAAGCACCCGCAGTCCTACATCCACGGCATCGAGACGTGGATGGCCGGTCGTGCCGACCGCGTCATCACGTGCTCGCACTACATGCGCGGTCACGTCGCCGACGTGTACGACATCGACGAGCAGCGGGTGACGGTCATCCCCAACGGGATCGACCCGACGGACCTGCAGCCGGTCGCTGACCTCGACGAGCTGCGCGCGCGGTTCGCCAAGCGCGACGAGCGGCTCGTGCTGCTCGTCGGCCGGCTCGTCTACGAGAAGGGCTTTCAACTCGCGCTCGAGGCGATGCCGGGGGTGATCCGCCGCGCCGGGAAGGTGCGCTTTCTCGTCGCCGGGTCGGGCACGCACGAGGCCGAGCTCAAGCGGCAGGCGCGCAAGCTCGGGCTCATGCGCCACGGCACGTTCATGGGCTGGATCGGCGACGACGTCCTGCACTCGCTGTACCGGATCGCCGATCTCTGCGTGGTGCCGAGCATCTACGAGCCGTTCGGGCTCGTCGCGCTCGAGGCGATGGCCAGCGGCTGCCCGTGCATCGTCGCCGACACCGGCGGGCTGCGCGAGGTCGTCCCCAACGCGGACGTCGGCCTGCGCTTCCGCTCGCGCGACCCGCGCGCGCTCGCGGCGATGATGCAGCGTGTCCTCACCGACGACGCGCTGCGCGACCGGCTCGTCGCCGAGGCCTCGCAGCACGTGCGCAGCTTCGACTGGGACGACATCGCGCGCCAGACGGCGCAGGTCTACGCGGAGCTGTCGGCCGGCTCGCCGGGCGCGCGCGTTTCGCGCCGCCCGGCGTAGGCGCCCACACCCCGCTCACAGGTCCGCCGCCGGAGCTGTGCGCATGAGCAGCAGCGACGCCTGCACCGCCGGGCCGATGAGGACGGCGAAGGCGAGCGTGCCGATGCCGGCCGTCCCGCCGAGCACGACGCCCGCGACGACGACCGCGACCTCGAGCGCCGTGCGGACGAAGCGGACCGAGACGCCCGTGCGCCGGTGCAGGCCGATCATGAGGCCGTCGCGCGGGCCCGCGCCGAGCTGCGCGCCGAGATACAGGCCGCTGCCGGCGCCGACGAGCGCGATGCCGGCGACGACGAGCGCGTAGCGCCAGACGAGCGCGTCGGGTGTCGACATCAGCTCGAGCACGAGGCCGAGGAGGACGCCGACGAGCAGCGCGTTGAGGATCGTGCCGAGTCCCGGCGTCTGGCGCAGCGCAAACCACGCGAGCAGCACGAGCACGCTGAGCACGACCGTCGCGGCGCCGACGCCGATCGCGGTCTGCTCGCCGAATCCCTCGGCGAACACCGTCCACGGCGAGTTGCCGAGGTCCGAGACGACGAGCAGTGCCTCGCCCGCCCCGAAGGTCGCCAGCCCGAGCAGCAGGCGCGCGAGGCGCACCGGGCCCGGGCGCCAGCGCGAGGCCATGGCGCTCACAGGGGTCCTAGTGCGCGGTTCACAAAGCAGCGACGAAGCAGCGAGGTAGTGCCTCCGCTCGTAGCCCGCGAGGCGTCGATGTCGAAATTGCTGCCTATGGCGCGGCATAGGCGCCATCCATTCCGCCCCCGCGAGACGGATGTCGAAATTGCTGCCTGTGGCGCGGCATAGGCGCCATCGATCCGCCTGCGCCGCCTCGCGACCGCCTCCAGCGCCCCTTCCATTCCTTCATCGCTGCTGTTTACGCATCGCAACCCCGCGACAAACGCGGAGACCTAGCGTCTCTCCCGCATCCCGATCACTGCAACCCAACCTCCGACTCACGGTCCTAGATGTAGCGGTACTGCGTGAAGAAGTTCGGCGTCGCCGGGATCAGGACCTCGTCCTTGGCGGTGTCCGGCGGGCGCAGCACGACATCGACCTTCGAGCCGATGACGAAGCCGTTGAGGTGATGGCCGCCAGCCTCCTGGCGGCGGGTCATCGGCGGGGGAGCGAGGAGCTCGGTCATCGGGTCGTTGGTCATGACGCCGACGAGGCTCGTCTCGCACATCGCGCAGTCGTAGAGCGTCATGTCGTGCCATTCGCAGATCGTCATGGCGTTGAGGCGCTGCTCGGTGCCGCAGGAGCAGCGCACGACGAAGTCGTGGTCGGCGACCTGCGGGCGAACGATGGGATCTCGGAAGGCATCGGCGAGGCGCATGGGCCGCCCCACGATAGCCAGGCTGGTAGCGTCGCCCGTAGGTCGCCGGCGCCGGCGACCGCGGGGCGCAGCCCTACTCGGCGGGCTTGCGGCCCCAGCGGCCCCTGAGCTTCTCCTCCTCGGCCTTCTCGCCCTTGGCCGACACCATCGCGACGATGATGAGGCCCGTCGCGAGCCCGGGCAGCAGGATCACCCAGCTGAAGATGATGCCGACGTTGGCTTTCCAGTCCATGCTGAGGGCGAGGAGGGTGGCGCTCATGACGGCGGAGAATACTCAGCCGGGCAGCCGCACGGAGTCAGCGATCCACTGCAGGTAGTCCGGCGCGCCGGCCGCGACGTCGAGCGCCACGAGCTCGAAGTTCTCGTACGGATGCAGCTCGCGCACGGCGTCGGTCAGCGGCGCGACCGCGTCGCGAGTCGTCTTGATGACAAGCAGCGACTCCTCGTCGCTGTGCACCTCTCCCTCCCAGCGGTACACCGACCGCACGTGCGCGACGATGTTCACGCAGGCCACGAGCTCGCGCTCCACGATCGCCTCGGCTATCGGCCGCGCCCGGTCGGGCGGCGCCGTCACGAGACACACGACATGTTCGGCGGCCATGGAGTCAAGACGCTAGCGATCCGTGCCGCCCTACCATCAGCCCATGGCCGCCATCCGGGCCACCGCCGCGCTGTCGGATGCCGTCCTGGCGATCGCCGCCGAGCACGCGGTCGAGCCGGTGCTTCAGAAGCTCGTCGACGCCGCGCGCGAGCTGGCGGGCGCGCGCTACGCCGCGATCGGTGTGCCCGACGGCGACGGCGGCTTCGCGCGGTTCATCACCTCGGGAATGAGCGACGAGCTCATCGCGTCGCTCGGCGAGCTGCCGCGCCAGCACGGGTTGCTCGGAGCGATGCTGCAGTCCGACCGCCCGTACCGGACGACCGACATCCGCCGCGACCCGCGCTTCCGCGGCTGGTGGCCGTCGGCGCACCCCTCGATGAGCTCGTTCCTCGGCGTGCCGATCGTCTCGCGGGGCGAGATCGTCGGCGCGTTCTACCTCACCGACAAGGAGGCGGGCGACGAGTTCGCCGACGCAGACCAGGCGCTCATCGAGACGTTCGCCGCGCACGCCGGGCTGGCGATCGAGAACGCCCGCCTGCATGAGCGCAGCCGCGAGCTGAACATCGTCGAGGAGCGCAACCGGCTCGCGCGCGAGCTGCACGACGCCGTCACGCAGAAGCTCTTCGGCGTCGTGCTCGCCGCGGAGTCCGGCGCGGCGATGCTCGGCTCGGACACCGCCGGTGCGCGGGAGCAGCTCGAGCGGGTGCGCGAGCTCGCCCGCGAGGCGATGCAGGAGCTGCGCTCGGTCATCGTCCACCTGCGCCCGCCCGCGCTCGAGGCCGAGGGCCTCGCCGTCGCGCTCACCAAGCACGTCGACGTCCTGCGCCACGCCTATCGCCGGGAGATCGCGCTGGACGTCAGCGGCGAGCTCGTCGTGCCCGAGCGCGTCGAGGTCGAGGCGTTCCGGATCGCCCAGGAGGCGCTGCACAACGCCCTGCGCCACTCCGACGCCGAGCACATCGCCGTCGCGCTGCGCTCCGATGACAGCGGCGTCACGCTCACGGTGTCCGACGACGGCTCGGGCTTTGACACGAGCGCTCCCGAGGTCCGCTCGCGGCGGCTGGGCCTGACGACGATGGCCGAGCGCGCGCGGGCGGCCGGCGGCGCGCTGGCGATCGAATCCGGGCCGGGCGCGGGCACCACGATCCGCTTGCGGGTCTCCACGTGATCCGCGTCCTCATCGCCGACGATCACGCGGTCGTGCGGCAGGGCCTGCGGACCTTCCTCGAGCTCCAGGCGGACATCGAGGTCGTCGCCGAGGCCGCCGACGGCGACGAGGCGCTCGCCGCGGCCGCCGAGCACGCGCCCGACGTCATCCTCATGGATCTCGTCATGCCCAACCTCGACGGCGTGACCGCGATCGAGCGGCTGCGCGAGCGCGCGCCGGCCACCCGCGTGCTGGTCCTGACGAGCTTCCTCGACGAGGACAAGGTGCTGCCCGCCGTCCGCGCGGGCGCCGCCGGCTACCTGCTGAAGGATGTCGCGCCGGCCGCGCTCGTCGCGGCGATCCGGACCGTCGACGCGGGCGAGTCGCAGCTGCACCCGGCGGTCGCCGCGCGGGTGCTGCGCGAGCTGTCGCGCGATGGCGGCGGACGCGTCGTGCGTCACGGCGATCTCACCGCGCGCGAGCGCCAGGTGCTCGCCCTCCTCGCTCGCGGCCACGCGAACAAGGCGATCGCCTTCGAACTCGGCGTGGCCGAGAAGACCGTCAAGACCCACGTCAGCAACATCCTCGCCAAGCTCGGCCTGTCAGACCGCACGCAGGCGGCGCTCTATGCGGTCCGCGAGGGACTTCTCGACGATCGATAACCTCAAGTTAAACTTGAGGTCATGGCCGAGCTACTGACGATCGGGGAGGTGGCGCAGCGCAGCGGCGTCGCCGCGTCGGCGCTGCGCTTCTACGAGCAGCGCGGCCTGATCGAATCGGTCCGCGCCGGCTCGGGGCATCGCCGCTACGCGCGGCCCGTCCTGCGGCGCATCGCGTTCATCGTCTTCGCACAGCGCGTCGGGCTGACGCTCGGTGAGATCGGTGGCGAGCTGCAGAAGCTGCCGCCCGACCGCGCGCCGAACAAGCGCGACTGGTCGCGCTTGTCGCGCGGCTGGACGTCGCGCATCGACGACAGGATCGCCGAGCTCGAGCGTCTGAAGGCGGGCCTCACCGACTGCATCGGCTGCGGCTGCCTGTCGCTCGCGCGCTGCAAGCTGGCCAATCCGCAGGACCGGGCCGCGAATCTCGGGCCCGGTCCGCGCTACTGGATCGGAGATCGTCCAGACGCCGGCTGAGGACCGTCAGGCGTCCTACTTGCTGCCGAGTGTGTTGCCGAACTGCGATACGAGCTGCTTGAGCACGGCCTGCACGGTGCCCTCGCCCATCGACGCGGCCTTGCCGCTGACGTTCGCGGTGCCCTCGACGGTGCCGCCGTCGCCGCCGATCTGGATCGTCACGGTGCCCTCGGCGTTGCTCTGGCCGCCGGCCTCCTTGGCGCTGGCCTTGATGACCGCGCGCTTGGCGCTGGAGTCCTGCTCGACGATCTCGACCGGGCCGGAGAACTTCATGCCCATCGAGCCCATCTGGACGTCGATCTCGGCGTCGCCCTTCGTCGGGCTGTCGGCCGACGTCACCTTCGCGCCGGGAACGCACGGGATCAGCTTGTTGATGTCCGTGAGCGTCGCCCACGCCGAGTCAGGGTTCGAAACGGCGAACGATTCCTTCACTTGGGTTGGCACTTGAGGGTTCTCCTCCTCGTATAGACGTCTCTCTTGGCGTACCCGCATCCGCCGCGGTCATGCGCGCCGGCTATTGAGAATCGTTGAGACGGCTGTGCCTCCTGCCGATGATGACCCCGACGCCGAAGACGATCAGATCGAGCGGCCCGAGTTCCCGGCGCAGGCCGTTGCTCTCGTCCTTCGTGTCCTCGATCGACTGCTCGATCGACTTCGTCCGCAGCAATGACCCGCGCGCCATTTCGCCTCGGTACCCGCTTTTCGGTGCGAACAATGCCTGCGGCTGCTATCGCTCCATCCGTTGCAGCGGTTGCCCCGGCTTCCAGAGCACGATCACGAGCTTGTCGCGCGCGTCGTTGAGGCCGATGTGGACGGCCTCGTGGATGTCGAGACGGAACAGATGCGAGTCGCTGGATGGCGGGTCTTCGCCGCGCGTGCGGAATAGCTCGATGCGGTGATCGGGCTCGACGAGCTCCTGCGCCGTCCCGCTGAGCTTCGCGTCGCCCGGCCATTGCGGCGGGTCGGCGGAACCGCTGTGCAAGGCGAACCGCGGATCGCGGATCAGGTCGAGCGCCTTGCGCGCCTTGGACATCGAGCCGATCCACAGCTCGCCGTCGGCGAAGAACGTCTCGATGCCGCTGATCCGCGGTGAGCCGTCGGCGCGCAGCGTCGCGATCGTCTTGTGCACGTGCGCCTCGAGCCGGGCGCGGACGCTCGCCGCGAACTCGGGCGCGGAGTCCTCCATCTCCGACCAGCTGGCCACGCGTCCGATACTACGTCGCGCGCGCGACCCCGAGCACGTGTGGGTTGGTGGGCAGCCACGATGGCCCGATGTCCGACAAGCGCACGTCGTCGACGGCGAAGCCGGCCTGTGACATCGCCGCGACGCTGTCGCGCGCGCAATGACACCCGCCGGCGAGCAGCGGCCAGGCACCGGAACGGTCGAGCGCGCCCTGGACGCGCGCTTTGCGCGGGCTCGCGGCGCGGACGTGTTCGAAAAAGCGCAGCTCGCCGCCTGGCCGCAGCACGCGCCGCAGCTCGGCGAGCACGCTCGCCTGGTCGGTGACGCTGCAGAGCACGAGGCATGCGACCGCCGCGTCGAAGCTCCCGTCCTCGGCAGGCAACTGCTCCGCGACGCCGTCGCGGACGACCACGGGCATCGCCGCCGGACGCGCCGCCGCTTGCGCCTGGGCGCGCAGGTACCGCTCGGGCTCGACCGCGACGACCTCGTCCACCGTGCTCGGGTAATGGCGGAAGTTCATCCCGTTGCCCGCGCCGATCTCGACGACGCGTCCGCGCAACCCGCAGAGCAGTTCGCGACGCTCGCCGGCGAGCTCGCGCTCCAGGCTCGGCGTCGCCCGACTCCAGACGCGGGCGAAGATCGGGTGGCTGTTCGGGCGGCGGCGCACCTTCGTGGAGCTTGACGCAGGCGGCGCCCGGGCCGGGACGACCTCCGCGGAGGGGCGGGGAAGGACACCCTCCGCGGAGGCAGCGGCAAGGGCAAGCTCAGCGGCGGCCCGGGGAAGGACCGCGAGAGGCAGTAGTTGAGCTGGTCAGGCCGCGTCGGTCACCGGCTGCAAGGTTCCCCGCTTCTGCTGCTCGCGCTCGGCCACGGCAGCGGCCTCCGCGCGCTCGGAGCGCAGCACCGTGAGCGCCAGCACGACCGCCGCGACGACGAGCGCGGAAACCGTGAACGCGCACTGGTAGCCACCCAGGAGCGCGTCCTGCTGAGCTGCCGCGGCTCACCGGCTCTCGCCGCGGCGCAGGCGGCGAGCGATGGCGTCGATGCGCCGCCGCGCGTTGGCGCGGCTCGTCACGACGTGTGACGGCCCGTCGTGGGACGCGACCCACGGGACGAGCACGTCGAAGTCGAGCTCGCGGATGAGCTCGAGGCTCGACAGGTACGCGGCGCGATCGCTTGACTCGAGCACCGCCGCGATCCATTCGTCGCCGTCGAGGTAGATCGTGTCGCCGGTGAACAAGAAGCGCTGCTCCCCGCTGTCCCAGAGGAAGGCCGTCGCGCCGCTCGTGTGGCCGGGCGCCGGGATGACCTCGAGGTCGTCGCCGAACGTGTGACGGCGCGAGAAGGTGCCGCGCACCTGGGTGTGCTCGGCGACGCTGTCGCGTTCGTTTTCGTGGACGAACAGCGGCGCATCCACGGACGCGGCCGTGAAGGACGCCTCGTGGCGGTGGTTGAGGTACTGGCGCGCCGCGCTGCCGGGATCGAGCCGCAGCCCGGCGGTGCTGTAGATGAGGATGTTGCCGTCGTGGCGCTCGAGCAGGAAGGCTCGTATGTCGAGCTGCGGCGCGAACGGGAGCGACTCCGGCGCCGATGCGCGGAGACCGGGGATGACCGTCTGCATGTCCATGAGCTGTTGCATGGCGCGATCATCAATCCTCAAGTGCGGTTGAAGTCAAGGGGTGCGGCCGGGTCCTAGGACCAATTGCCGATGGTGGCCGCGCGGTGGCGGTCGTAGCTTCGATGGCATGCAGACACCACCGCCGCCGGTCCGCCCCACCGCCCTCGTCACCGGAGGCTCGCGCGGCCTCGGTCTCGCGTTCGCGCGCGCCCTCGCCGAGCGCGGCTTCCGGCTCGTCATCGACGCGCGCCGCTTCGGCGAGCTCGACGCGGCGCGCGCTGAGCTCGCCGAGCTGACGGACGTCATCGCCGTCCCCGGCGACATCGCCGATGGCTGGCATCGCGGCGTGCTCGTCGAGGCCGCCGGCGAGCGCATCGACCTGCTCGTCAACAACGCCAGCACGCTCGGCGCGGCGCCGCTGCCGCCGCTCGGCGACTATCCGCTGGACGAGCTCGAGCGCGCGTTCCGCGTCAACGTGCTCGCCCCGCTCGCGCTCGCGCAGCTCGCGCTGCCGCACATGGCCGCGGGCGGGCGGATCGTGAACGTCACGTCCGATGCGGCCGTCGAGGCCTACGAGGGCTGGGGCGGCTACGGCGCCTCGAAGGCCGCGCTCGAGCAGCTGTCGGCCGTGCTCGCCGCCGAGTGCCCCGACCTGCGCGTGTACGCCGTCGATCCCGGCGACATGAACACGCGGATGCAGCAGGACGCATTCCCCGGCGAGGACATCTCCGACCGGCCGCCGCCCGAGGACAGCGTGCCGGGGCTGCTCGTGCTCGTCGAGGAGGACCTGCCGAGCGGGCGCTACCGCGCGGCGGATCTCGTCGGGGCGCGCGCGTGATCGCTGCGACTGCGGCGACGCCGCAGATCGCGCCGCGCCGCGAGGCGCACGAGCCGCCGGAGGCGCGCGGGCTGGCGCGCGACGAGGTGCGGATGCTCGTCGCCGCACGGCGCGATGAGCAGCTGTCTCACGCGCGCGCACATGACCTTCCGGCGTTCCTGCGCGCGGGCGACCTGCTCGTCGTCAACACGTCGGCGACGCTGCCGGCCGCGCTCCCGGCGCGCCGCGGCGAGCGCGGCGCGGGCACCGCGCTCAGGCTGCACCTCTCCACGCCGGTGGCAAGCGAGGCTGCGCGCTGGACCGTGGAGCTGCGCCGCGGCGGCGAGCGCTTACGCGGCGGTCGCGCGGGCGAGACGCTCGCGCTGCCCGCGGGCGGGCGGGCGACGCTCCGCGCGCCGTATCTCGGCAGCGCGCGCCTGTGGGTCGCCGACCTGGACTCGGGCGACGTGCCGTTTGAGAGCTACCTCGCGGAGCATGGCGCGCCGATCCGCTACGGCTACGTCGCGCACGACTTCCCGCTCGCCGACTACCAGACGATCTTCGCGCGCGAGCCCGGCAGTGCCGAGATGCCGAGCGCCGGCCGGCCGTTCACGGCGCGGCTCGTCGCCGACCTCGTGGCGGCCGGGATCGCCCTGGCGCAGCTGACGCTGCACACCGGCGTCTCCTCGCTCGACGCCGGCGAGGCGCCCTACCCCGAGCGCTTCGCCGTCCCGGCGGCGACGACGCGGCGCGTCGACCTTACGCGCCGCCGCGGCGGCCGGGTCATCGCGGTGGGAACGACGGTCGTGCGCGCACTGGAGACCGCCGCGCGCGGATCGGCCTCCGGCTGGACGCATCATTTCGTGACCCCGGAGACCGGCGTCCGCGCCGTGGACGGGCTGCTCACGGGCTGGCACGAGCCGGAGGCGTCGCACCTGCTGATGCTCGAGGCGATCGGCGGCGCGGATCTGGTGGCCGCCTCGTACGCCGAGGCGGCGCGAGCGGGCTATCTGTGGCACGAGTTCGGCGACGTGCACCTGATCCTGCCGTGAGGCCGCGCGGTGGGTTGAACCGCATCGATAAAGGAATCAAGGAGCGTTGCGGCGGGGCGGCCCGACGGGGCCGGGTGGCGTGGTCGGCCGCGCGCGGGGGTTGCCGCGTGCGGGGGTTCCGCGTGCGGGGGTTGCCGCGTGCGGGGGTTCCGCGTGCGGGGATTCCTCATCGGAAGTGCAAGTGCCGGCTAGCACTGCTGCTAGCACCCACTTGCAGTTTCAACTCGGAGGTGGGGTGGACGGCTCGCTCCCTCGGTCCTTCATCGATGCAGTTCGGTGACCCGCGCGCCGTGATTCGCCACACCCCATGATCGCAATCAAGCGAATCATGAGAGGCTGCAGCAGGCCAGCGGGAGCTACGTGCTGATGCCGTTCCCATAACCTCTGGCGCCTATGCGCCTCGCAACCTTCCTGCCGCCAGATTCGACGACACCCCGGGCCGGTCAGGTCCACGACGACGAGGTCGTCTCCTTCGTCATGAAGCGCGAGACGGTGCTCGACCGCCTGCGCACCGCCGACTGGGACCAGGCGCTCGGCGACGCTTGGCCGCTCGCAGAGGTCACGCTGCTCGCCCCGGTGCCGCGCCCGCGCGCGATCTTCGGCATCGGCCTGAACTACGCCGCGCACGCCGCCGAGCAGGGCAAGGAGAGGCCCGAATTCCCGATCGTCTTCATGAAGCTGCCGAGCTCGAGCGCCCCGCCCAACGGCTCGGTGCACTGCCCGGACGTCGTGAAGCGGCTGGACTACGAGGGCGAGCTCGTGCTCGTCATGGGCGCCGACGCCAAGATCGCCGGCTACGCCGTCGCCGACGACGTCAGCGCGCGCGACCTGCAGAAGCGCGAGCCGCAGTGGACGCGCGCCAAGGGCGCCGACGGCTTCTGCCCGTGGGGGCCGTGGATCACGACCG
The DNA here is from genome assembly GCA_963705315.1 of uncultured Actinomycetes bacterium. Classification (GTDB taxonomy): domain Bacteria; phylum Actinomycetota; class Thermoleophilia; order Solirubrobacterales; family Solirubrobacteraceae; genus CADCVQ01. The sequence continues at coordinate 975,168 of OY970068.1, read as the reverse complement.
CCGACGAGATCGACGACGCGCAGAACCTGCGCCTGACGACGCACGTCAACGGCGAGCTGCGCCAGGACGCGTCGACGAGCGATCTCATCTTCGGCCCGCAGGAGCTCGTCGACTTCATCAGCGAGACGTGCACGCTCCAGGCCGGCGACCTCATCCTCACCGGCACGCCCAGCGGCGTCGGCATGTCGATGGACCCGCGCCGGTTCCTCGAATCCGGCGACGTCGTCCGCATCGAGATCGAGTCGCTCGGGGCGATCGAGCATGTCGTCGACTGACCTGCGCGAGCGCCTCGGCGAGCTGTCGGACCTCGGGCACGTCGGCCAGCTGCTGTCGTGGGATCAGCAGGTGATGATGCCGCCGCTCGGCGCACCCGCGCGCGGGGAGGCGATGGGAACGATCGAGCGGCTCGCGCACGACCGGCTCGTCGCGCCCGAGCTCGGCGAAGCGCTCGACGCCGCCGGGCCCGAGGAGGCGGAGATCGTGCGCGTCGTGCGCCGCGACCGGGACGTCGCCACGCGCGTCCCCGCGGACCTCGCGGCGGAGATGACGCGCGCCGGATCGGAGGGCTTCCAGGTGTGGCTGAAGGCGCGCGAGGCCAGCGACTTCTCGCTCTTCGAGCCGGCGCTGCGGCGCAACTTCGCGCTCGCGCGCGACTACGCCGCGTGTTTCCCCGAGTCCGCGCACCCCTACGACGCGCTGCTGGATCGCTTCGAGCCGGGCACGAGCGCGGCGGAGGTCGCGGTGCTCTTCACGCGCCTGCGCGAGGGACTCGTGCCGCTCATCTCGGAGATCGCCACTCAGCCCGACCCGCCGACGCTCACCGGCGACTGGACCGTCGCCGCCCAGCGCGAGATCGGCCTGGAGATCGCGCAGGCGATGGGCTACGACGACAGCGCCTGGCGGGTGGACGACGCCGTGCACCCGTTCGCCTCCTCGCCCGCGAGCAGCGACATCCGCGTCACCTCGCGCTTCAGCGACCGCAACCTCCAGGGCCTGTTCGCGCTCATGCACGAGGTCGGCCACGGCCTCTACGAGCACGGCATCGACCCCGAGCTCGCCCGCACGACGCTCGACCACGGCGTGTCGCTGGGCATCCACGAGTCCCAGAGCCGGCTGTGGGAGAACATGGTCGGGCGAAGCCCCGCGTTCTGGACGTACTGGCTGCCGCGCATGCGCGAGCGCTTTCCGCTGACGCTGCGCGACACCGACCTCGACGCGTTCGTGCGCTCGGTCAACGTCGTCAAGCCGACGCTCATCCGCGTCGACGCCGACGAGGTCACGTACTCGCTGCACGTGATCCTGCGCTTCGAGCTCGAGCTCGCGCTGATCGACGGCACGCTCGACACCGCCGACCTGCCCGAGGCGTGGGCGGCGAAGATGAAGCAGACGCTCGGCATCGCCGTGCCCGATGACCTCCAGGGCGTCCTGCAGGACATCCACTGGTCGGAGGGGATCATCGGCTACTTCCCGACCTACGCCATCGGCAACGTCTTCTCGGCGCAGCTGTGGCGCACCGCGCGGGAGGACCTGCCCGGCCTCGACGAGGATCTCGAGGCCGGCATCTACGAGAACCTGCGCGGCTGGCTCGCCGAGAAGGTCCATCGCCACGGCCGCCGGCTCATGCCGGCCGAGCTCATCCAGCAGGCCGTCAGCGGGCCGCTGGACCCGGCGCCGCTGCTCGAGCACCTCAGCGCGAAGTACCGCGCGCTGTACGGGCTGTAGTCAGCTCGCCGCCGCTCGCGGCGACAGCACGTCAATGCTTGTGCAGGACCCGATCGATCATGCCGTACTCAACGGCCTCGTCGGGCTTGAAGAACCGATCGCGCTCCATGTCGCGATGCATCTCCTCCTCGGTGCGCCCGGTGTGGTGGGCGTAGATCATGTCGATGCGCTTGCGCATGTCGAGGATCTCGCGCGCGTGGATCTCGATGTCCGTCGACTGGCCCTCGAAGCCGGCTGAGGGCTGATGGATGAGGATCCGCGAGTTGGGCAGCGAGAAGCGCTTGCCCTTCGCGCCGGCGGTCAGCAGCAGCGACCCCATCGACATCGCGATGCCCATGCACATCGTCGAGATGTCCGGCTTGACGAACTGCATCGTGTCGTAGATCGCCAGGCCCGCGTAGATCGAGCCGCCGGGCGAGTTGATGTACAGCGAGATGTCCTTCTCGGGGTCATCGGACTCGAGATGCAGCAGCTGAGCCACGATGAGGTTGGCGACCTGGTCGTTGACGGCGGTGCCAAGAAAGATGATGCGCTCGTTGAGCAGGCGCGAGTAGATGTCGTACTCGCGCTCGCCGCGACCGGTGCGCTCGACGACTGTGGGGACGAGGGGCATGGCCGAGCATCCTGGCACACCGGGTCGCCGGGCCCGCCCGGGGACACCATCGCCGTAGTGCTTCGCCAGATCCTCGACGGCGGTGTGCCCGATAGTCCAACGGGCAACCAGATGCTATTTGTGTGAATCCGGTGCATATCCGCGCCCGCCAAGCCGGCATGTGCCGGTGGGTAGCCTGAACGGGTGCCACCGGCCCTCCAGATCACCGGCCTGACCAAGCGCTACGACGACGGCTTGCTCGCCGTCGAAAACTTCGACCTCGACATCCAGGACGGCAGCTTCTTCGCCCTGCTCGGCCCCAACGGCGCGGGCAAGACGACGATCATCAGCGCGATCTGCAACCTCATCCGCGTCACCGCGGGCGAGATCAAGATCTTCGGCGAACCGCATGACGCGCTGGCGGCGCGGCGGATGGTCGGCCTCGCCGAGCAGGAGGTCAACCTCGACCGCTTCCTCGATGTCGAGGAGACGCTGCTCTACCACGGCGGCTACTTTGGGATGCGCCGGGCCGAGGCGCGCCGGCGCGCCGCCGAGATGATGGACGTCTTCGACCTGCGCGCGAAGGCCGGCGTGCGGGCGCCGAAGCTGTCGGGCGGCATGCGCCGCCGGCTGCTGCTCGCGCGGGCACTCATGCACGAGCCGCGCCTGGTCATCCTCGACGAGCCGACGGCGGGCGTCGACTTCGAGCTGCGCCTCGAGCTGTGGCGCTACATCCGCCGCCTGCACCACGAGGGCACGACGATCCTCCTGACGACGCACTACCTCGAGGAGGCCGACGAGCTGTGCGAGGAGATCGCGCTCATCCACGGCGGCCACCTCATCGCGCGCGACTCCGCCGACGGGCTGCGCGAGACCTACGGCGCCGACTCGCTCGCCGACGCCTACGTGCGCGCGATGGGAGCGGTCGGATGACCGCGCTCGTCGAGCGTCACCGCGGGCTGATCGCGCTCAGCGCGCGCGAGGGCGAGCGCGTCCTGAAGCTGTGGACGCAGACGATCGCCGCGCCGGTCCTGGCGTCGTTTCTGTTCATCGTCGTGTTCGGGCTGTCGCTCGGCGGGCGCATCCGGGAGATCGACGGGGTTCCGTACGAGGTCTTCATCGTTCCCGGCCTGATCGCGATGGCGATGGCGCAGGCGGCGTATTCGAACAACTCGTCGTCGGTGTTCCAGGGCCGCTCGGACCGCTACCTCAACGACGTGCTGTCGGCCCCGATGCGGCCGTGGGAGGTCAACATCGGCCTGTCCTTCGGCGGCGTCGTGCGCGCGCTGGCGATCGGGATCTCGCTGCTCGTGCTGGCGATCATCGCCACCGACGTCCCGGTCCGCCAGCCGCTCGTGCTCCTCGTCGCGGTCCTGATCCTGCTCGTCCTGTTCTCCTCGCTCGGCGTCATCGTCGGCGTCCACGCCGACACGTGGGATCAGGCCGGCTTCGTCAACAACATCCTGATCCTGCCGCTGAGCTTCCTCGGCGGCGTGTTCTACTCCGTGGACCTGCTGCCCTCGCCGTGGCAGGAGATCAGCCACGTCAACCCGATCTTCTTTCTCATCAACGCGATCCGCTACGGCTTCCTGGGAACGAGCGATGTGCCGATCGGGATCGCGCTCGGGGTGACGGCGGCGCTGACCGTGGGCGTGGCCGCGTGGAGCGCGGCGATGTTCAGGTCCGGCCGAAAGCTGAAGCCGTAGAGAGCGGTGCCTTGTGGCGGAGCATGGCGGCCACACGTAATCTGCGCCTGCAATGTTTGCGCTGAACCTGCCCAACGTCCTGACGCTGCTGCGGATCCTGCTGGTGCCGGTGCTCGTCGTCGCGCTGCTGGACGAGACGGCCAACGGGGACCTGCTCGCGGCGATCGTCTTCGCGCTCGCGTCGTTCACCGACGCGGTGGACGGCTACCTCGCGCGCTCGCGCAACGCGATCACGACGTTCGGCAAGCTCATGGACCCGATCGCCGACAAGCTGCTGATCATCGCCGCGCTCGTCGCGCTCGTGTCGCTGGACCGGCTGGCCGCCTGGGTCGTGATGGTCATCATCGCCCGCGAGCTGACGGTGACGATCACGCGCATGCAGGCTCAGCAGCAGGGCGTCACCATCGCCGCGAACTGGTGGGGCAAGTCCAAGACGATTGTGCAGGTGGCGACGATCTTCTGCGTCATCGCGTTCGGCGAGCCGACGCCGGCGTGGGTCGACGGGCTCGTCTACGGCATGGTGGGGATCACGATCGTCAGCGGGATCGACTACTTCTTCGGGCTGCGGCGCGTGCTGCGCGAGGCCGAGCAGCGGCGCGACGCGGCGGCGCCGATCTCCGGCGGGCCGTGACGGGTCCGCGAGCCGCCGCGCGCCGGTTGCGGCGCAGGGTGTCCAGCCAGGAGTCGGTGTGGGAGCGCGGGCTTCCCACCGAGGTCGGCTTCTGGGCGGAGTGGGTGGCGACGCGCGGGCTGGAGTGGCCCGACGAGTTCGCGCGCCGCTTCGACCCCGACGAGCCGATGCGCGAGACGCTCGTGCTCGGCGTGCTCGAGCGGATCGAGGGCGCTGTGGTGCGGATCCTCGACGTCGGCGCGGGGCCCGCGACGTCGCTGGGCAAGACGCATCCGGTGAAGCGCTTGGAGCTCGCGGCGGCCGACCCTCTGGGCGAGGAGTACGCGGCGCTGCTCGCGGGCGCGGGCGTGCAGGCCCCGGTGCCGACGCAGGCGGTCGCGGGAGAGCAGCTCGGCGAGGCGTTCGAGCCGGCGAGCTTCGACATCGCCTACGCACGCAACGCGCTGGATCACAGCATCGACCCGGCGCTGATCATCCGCACGATGCTCGCGATCGTGCGGCCGGGCGGCTTCGTGATCCTGCGCCATTACGAGAACGAGGCCGAGACGATGGGCTATGAGGAGCTCCATCAGTGGAACTTCTGCGTCGAGGACGGCCGGCTCGTCGTGTGGAACGACCGGCGGCGGATCGACGTAGCGGCCGAGCTCGAGGGCGAGGCGACGGTGGTCGCGGGCGTCGAGGGCGGGTCAGGTCACGCGGCGTGGGTGACGGCGGTGATCAGCCGCAAGGCCTAGAGGTCAACCATCTAGCGCCCGGCCGCGTCGAGCCACTCGCGCATCGACACGTGATGCGTCGCCTGCTCGCCGGTGGCGAGCTCGCTGCGCATCTCGCCCAGCATGCCGAAGCGCTCGGCGACGACGTTGTGCTGGTGGATCGTCTCGAGGTTCTCCTGGCGCGCGCTGACGAAGTGCTCGTCGCTGAGGTCCGCCAGGTCGGCCACGACGCCGCCGATCATCTCGCGCACGCAGTCCTCGACGAAGCGCGGGCGGCGGTGGGCCTTCTCCACGACGGCGCCTTCGTCGGAGCGCTTCATGAGCTCGTAGATCTCCGATGACATCGATCCCTCGACGATATCGAGCAGTGTGCGCGCGTCGATCTCCGTGTCGGCGCCCTCCGGCATGCCGATGTGCAGCGTGCCCAGGCCGCGCTGGTTGTGGGTCGCCACGGGAACGTGATCGAAGATGCGCTCTATCTCGTCGTCGGTGAAGCCGTCGGCGGACAGGCGCTCGCGCGACGCGCCCTTGACGAGCTGCTGGGCGCACGGGCAGGCCGTCATGCCCTGCGCGGCGACGCCGACGAGGCGGCGGGTGCCCTTCGCGGAGGCCACCGCCGAGCCGTAGAGCGTGTAGATCTCCTGCGTCAAGATCCCGGAAACCGGAGCGGGCTTGTGCTCGGGATAGCGCGCGGCGACCGTGACCTCCGCGCGTTCGGCCTGCTGGCGCTCGCGAACGAGCTCCGCAACACGCTGTGCAAGCGCCTCGGCCTTGAAGCCCGCTTCGCCGAGCACGACGTCGCCGATCGACTCGTTGACGACCTCTTCGAAGCGCGACATGTGCGCGCCCTTCTGCTCGCGTCCGAGGTCGACGAAGCACTCCAGACGGGCAGAAAACAGCTGCTCCTGCTGGCCTTGGCGGATCCGGACGATCTTCTCGACCGCGGTGACGCCGACGCGCGAGAGGCTGATTGCAAGCCGCGGCGGCAGTGCCTGGACATCGGGGTCGGAGAGGCTGAGGCCCTGAGGCATGGTTCTCAGGGTATCGGGGGGTCCGAAATATCGACTGACGTATCTCAGAGCTTGTGCTATCACTCACATTCGCTAGTTGAGCCAGCGAGGACGCCGAGGGGCGGACGGACCGTGCGGCTTGCGGGAGCCGATAGGAGGGTTGAAGGATCGACGACAAGGTTCTGCTTGCAGATGGCGCCCCGGCCCATGAGCTGGACGAGCTTCGGGGGCTCATCGCCGACGGCCAGGAACGCGGGTTCCTGACGTTCGACGACATCACGACCGCGCTCGAAGAGGTCGAGGTCACGAAGGAGCAGCTTCAGGAACTGCACAATTACCTCTCCGAGCAGGGCATCGATGTCGTCGGCGCCGACGGACGCAACGCGACGTCGGAGGTCGCCCGCGTCGAGGCCGCCGCCGAGGCGCGCAAGGCTAGCGCCGCCGGCGTGCCGATGTCACCGAAGAAGCCCGAGCTCGATCTCACGGTCGAGCCGTCGCTGGACTCGCTGCGCCTGTACCTGCGCTCGATCGGGCGTGTGCCGCTGCTGACGGCCGAGCTCGAGGTCTCCCTCGCCAAGCGCATCGAGCGCGGCGACATGGAGGCCAAGCAGCACATGGTCGAGGCCAACCTGCGTCTCGTCGTGTCGATCGCCAAGGGGTACCTCGGCCGCGGGCTCACGTTCCTCGATCTCATCCAGGAGGGGTCGCTGGGGTTGATCCGCGCTGTCGAGAAGTTCGACCACCGCCGCGGCTACAAGTTCTCGACGTACGCGACGTGGTGGATCCGCCAGGCGGTCACGCGAGCGATCGCCGACAAGGGCCGCACGATCCGCATCCCGGTGCACATGGTCGAGAAGCTCAACAAGGTCGTGCAGGTCGAGCGCCAGCTCGTGCAGTCGCTCGGTCGCGAGCCGACGCCGGACGAGATCGCGACCCATCTGGACTGCACGACGCGCGAGGTGCGCGACATCCTGCGCATGTCCCAGCAGCCGATCTCGCTGGAGCGGCCGGTGGGCGAGGAGGAGGAGTCCGAGCTCGGCGACTTCGTCGAGGACGAGAACGCGGTGTCGCCGTTCGAGCTCGCCGAGGAGAACCTGCGCCGCGAGAACGTCCGCCGGGCGCTGGCGGCACTGCCCCAGCGCGAGCGCGAGGTCATCGAGATGCGGTTTGGCTTGACGGGCGGGCGGCCACGGACGCTGGAGGAGGTCGGGCGGGCGTTCAACGTCACGCGCGAGCGGATCCGCCAGATCGAGAACCACACGCTGAAGAAGCTCGAGTCGCTGCCCGAGGCGCAGAAGCTGCGCGACGCGTCCTGAGCCGTTTCGCGGCTCGTGTCGTTGAAGGGCGTATGCGGTTCGTCTGATTCCGTCCGGATGTCGACCTGGTGGCTGACTTCGGCGACCGACTGGCTCGCATCCAAGTGAAAACCGCCGACAGGCGTATCGGTACACTGGCCGACGCTCGGCGGGGTTCCGGAGCGGTCAAACGGGTTGCGCTGTAAACGCAATGGCTCTGCCTTCGCAGGTTCGAATCCTGCCCCCGCCATCGAGGCCTCCGGCACCAGCGCCGGAGGCCTTTTTCGTACCCGCTTAGCCCTTCCCGTAGGAGATCGTGACCCGCCGGTTCTTCGCCCGACCGGCCGGGTTGTCGTGACCGGCGGAGCCGTTGGACGCGACCGTTTCTGACTCGCCGTGCCCGCGCGCGACGAACCCTTCTCGCTCTCGTCGAGCGACTCGCTCGGGGCCGGATCCTCCACCGCGCCCGACGAAAGGTCCCCATTGCGTCGAAGGTCGTTTGCTGCATTCGTCACGATTTGGCAGGATCGCCGTCCGATCCCCGACGAAGGAGTGCGCCAATGGAAGCGTCTGATCCAGTCCGTGTCCTCGTCGTAGCGCACCGCACCGCGGCCACGCCACCTCTGCTCGAGGCGGTCGAGCAACGCGCGGCCCAGGGACCCGCCACGTTCACGCTCCTCGTCCCCAACGCCGCGCACGGACTGCATCGGCTCGTCGACCCCGAGGACGCCGACGGCTCCGAGGCGCAAACGGTGCTCGAGCTCGCGCTGCCCCAGCTCGAGAAGGCTGCCGGCGGACACGTCGAGGGCAAGATCGGCGACCAGAATCCCCTTGACGCCATCTCCGACGCCATGAACCTCGACGGCTACGATGAGATCATCATCTCGACGCTGCCCAGACGCGTGTCGAAGTGGCTGCGTTCGGATCTGCCGAGCAAGCTCAAGCCGCTCGGGGTCCCGATCACGACCGTGACGGCCCCCAGCGCCCGGGCCCGGGCCGGCCAGGAAGCCTGAGCCGCCGCCTTACGCGAGCACGTCGCGCAGCGCCTGCTCGGTCGACCAGAACGCCAGCTCGTCCCACGGCAGCTCGTCGGGCGCGAACGCGCGCACCTCGATCGCCTCCTTCGTCTCGCGCGCGACGCCGAGCGCGCGTGCCGCGAACACGACGAGGACCGTCCGCTCCGCCGCGCGCGAGTAGACCCCGACGAGCTGGCCAAGCTCGATCTCCATCTCGAGCTCCTCGCGCGTCTCGCGCCGCGCCGCGTCCTCGACGGACTCCCCGAGGTCGACAAAACCGCCGGGAAACGTCCATCGCCCCGCGCCCTCGTGCAGCGCCCGGCGCAGCAGCCAGATCCTCCCTTCCGCGTCGCGCGGAATCGCCGCCGCGACCGGCTCGGGGCTGAAGATCGCCTTGTATCCGCAGGTCGTGCAGACGAGCGAACGCGGGAAGTAGACCTCCGCCTCGGCGGCGCAGCGCGGACAAAAATGCGCCTCATCGAGCGCCGGATTCAGGCTGTACAGTGCAGCACCCGCCCTCTTAGCTCAGTTGGTAGAGCACTTCCATGGTAAGGAAGGGGTCTCCGGTTCGAGTCCGGAAGAGGGCTCTTCTGTTGACGCCCCGCCGTTTGCGGGGCTTTCGTGACTTCAGGGCCAGGTCCGCCCGGCCGTGCGCGGTCGTCCCTGGGCTCGTGGCGGGCCGCAATTCGGGCCGTGGGGGGACGCTGGGTCGCCCCAGAGCCCGAGGTCGCCGAGGCTGGCGAACAGTGGCTCGCTTCGCCGCGATGTCCACCGTCTCGTCGCCGAGACGCGTGGTCATGGCAGACTCTCGGCATGGGCCCAGGGCTCACCGGCGGCCGCCTGTGCGGCAACGTTCGCTGCGAACTCGGCGGACCCGCCCTACAACGCCGGTTGCTGTCACTGCACACGGCGCACCCGGCACCGCGGCTTCCGCCCGGGCCCCGTGCTGAGCGGGCGGCGAGCTCGCCCCGCACCCTGCCGCGCGGATCGCTGTGACCGCCAGCGTGCCCTCCAGCCTGCGCAAGGCCGAGCATCTGCGGATCGCTGCCGGTCCCGGCGTGCAGCACAGCGGGGGCAGCGGGCTCGATGCCGTCGTGCTGCGTCACCGCGCGCTGCCGGGGCGCGATCTGGACGCCGTCGACCTGACCACCGAGCTGCTCGGCGCGCGCCTCGCCGCGCCACTCGTCGTCTCGGCGATGACCGGCGGGACGGCCGAGGCCGAGACCGTCAACCGCGGGCTCGCGCGCGCCGCCGCCGAGCACGGCATCGCGCTCGTGCTCGGATCTGGGCGCGCACTGCTCGATGAGCCGGGGCTGTTGAGCACCTACCGCTCGGCGGCGCGCCCGCCGCTGCTGCTGGCCAATCTCGGCGTCGTCCAGCTCGCCGATCGTGACGCCGCGCCGCGGCTCGTCGAGCTGCTCGGCGCGGACGGGCTGTCGATCCACCTCAATCCGATCCAGGAGGCCGTCCAGCCCGAGGGTCAGCCCGACTTCGGAGCTGCGATCGAGCAGATCGCCGCGATCGTCGCGCGGCTCGCGCCGCTGCCCGTCGTCGTCAAGGAGGTCGGCTTCGGCATGGACGGCGCCGATGTCGCCGCGCTGCGCGACGCCGGCGTCGCGGCGGTCGACGTGGCGGGCTCCGGCGGCACCAACTGGGCGCTCGTCGAGGGCCTGCGCGACCCCGCGGCCAATGCGGTGGCTCAGGCGTTTGCGGGCTGGGGCGTCCCGACGGCGCAGGCGCTCGTCGAGGCCCGCGCGGTCGCGCCGGAGCTGGCGCTGATCGCCTCCGGCGGCGTGCGCGACGGTGTCGACGTCGCTCGCTGCCTGGCGCTGGGGGCGGTCGCGGCCGGCCTCGCGCGACCGCTGCTGATCGCCGCCCAGGAGGGACGCGCGGAGGACGCGATCGCGGTGCTCGTGCGCCAGGTGCGGATCGCGACGTGGGCGACCGGCGCCGCGAGCTGCGCGGAGCTCGGGCACGAGCATCTGCGGTGAGGGTCGTCGTGATCGGCGCGGGGCTCGGCGGACTCGGCGCCGCGCTGCGCCTGCAGAGCGCCGGCCACGACGTCGTCGTCGTCGAGCGCCGCGCGCGCCCCGGCGGGCGCGCCTACCAGCTGCGTGACGCCGGCTTCACGTGGGACACCGGGCCGTCGCTGATCACGATGCCGTGGGTGCTCGAGCAGACGTTCGCCGCCGGCGGCCTCGACCTCCATCGCGAGGTCACGCTGCGGCCGCTGGACCCCTTCTACCGGATCCGCTGGGCGGACGAGGAGCGCGCGCTGGACTTCGTCCCGACGGCGCGGATGGCTGAGCAGATCGCGCCGTTCTCGACCCGCGACGCGGCCGCCTTCGGCGGCTTTCTCGCCGCCTTGAAGCCGATCTACGAGGAGGGCATCCTCGGCGCCGGACGGCGCCCCTTCCTGCGGGCGCGCGATCTGCTGGCGTTCACGCCGCGCATGCTGCGCCTCGGCGCCGCGCTGCCGCTGTGGCGGATGGTCTGCCGGCATTTCGAGCATCCGCGCATCCGCGAGGCGTTCTCGTTTCACACGCTGTTCATCGGCGGCGACCCGTTTCGCGTGCCGGCGATCTACGGCGCGCTCGTCTACCTGCAGTTCCTCGACGGCGTGTGGTACTGCGACGGCGGCGTCTACGCGGTTGTCGAGGCGATGGCGCGGCCGCTGGACGTGCGCTGCGGTGAGCGCGTAGCGCGCATCGAGCACCGCGGCGGCGCCGTGACGGGCGTCGCGCTCGAGGGCGGCGAGCGGATCGCGGCCGACGTCGTCGTCTCCAACGCCGACGTGCTGACGACGCACGAGCTGACCGGCCGGCGGCGGCCGCGGCGGCGCATGACGCCGACGATGTCCTGCCTGCTGCTGTATCTGGGCTGCGAGAGCCGCGTCGCGGGCCTGCTGCACCACACGCTGCTCGTCGGCCGCGACTACCGTCGCTTCATCCGCGACGTGACGCGCGACGGGCGGCTGCCGTCGAGCCTGTCGACCTACGTCCATGCGCCCGCGCGGACAGAGCCGGCGATGGCGCCCGACGGCGGGGACTCGATCGCCGTGCTGCTGCCCGTGCCCAACCTGCGCGCCGGCATCGACTGGGCGCGCGCCGGCGACGGGCTGCGCGACGCGCTCGTCGCCGACCTCGAGTCGACGTTCGGCCTGCGGGGTCTCGGCGCGAGCATTCGCGTCGAGCACCGGATGACGCCACCGGACTTCTTGCGCGAGCTGGGCGCGGCGGACGGCAACGCGTTCGCCGTCGAACCGACGCTGCAGCAGTCCGCGGCCCTGCGCCAGCCCAACCGCGACCGCGCGTTGCGTGGCCTGTACTACGTCGGCGGGGGCACGCACCCCGGCGCCGGGATCCCGGGTGTCCTGCTCGGCGCCGAGATCACGAGCGCGCTCGTGGCCGCCGACCTGCCCGCGCCACGGAGGCCGGCGGCGCATGCGTGACGACGAGCTCGCGCGAGCCAAAGCGACGACGCGCAGGGTGGCTCGCACGTTCGCGCTCGCCTGCCGGCTGCTGCCGCGCGACGTGCGCGACGACGTGTACCTGCTCTACCTCGTCTTTCGCACGCTCGACGACGCCGTCGACGAGTGTGCGCCCGACGCCACAGCCCGCTTGACGGCCGTCGAGACATGGGCCGCCGGCGAGCACGCCGAGGGCCCCGAAGTGCGCCTGCTCGAGGCGCTCGCGCAGCGCCACCCGCTGCCGCGGACGGCATTCGCCGACTTCTGCGCCGGCATGCGCGACGACCTCGCGGGCACGCCGATCGCCGACGAGATCGACCTCGATCGCTACTGCTACCGCGTCGCGGGAACCGTCGGGGTGGTCATGGCACACGTGCTGGGCATGCGCGAACCCGAGCGCGCGCTGCCCGCCGCGGCCGCGCTTGGCATGGCGATGCAGCGCACGAACATCCTGCGCGACATCGACGAGGATCTCGCCGACGGGCGCGTGTATGTCGCGCGCTCGACGCTGCGGCTCTGCGGCGGCTCGCTTGCGCCGGGCAGCCGCGAGGCCCTGCTGCGCGATCAGATCGCGCGCGCCGACGAGCTCTACGAGACCGGCTGCGCGGGCATCGAGTTGCTCGAGCGCGGTCGGCGCGCGGTCGGCGCCGCGGCGGTGATGTACCGCGAGATCCTGCGCCAGATCGAGCGCGAGGGCTATGGCGCGCGGCCCGGGCGCGCCGTCGTGCCGCGACGGCGCAAGCTGTATCTCGCAGCGCTCGGCCGATGACCGGGCCGACGGCGCTGAGGCGCGTGTCGCGCGGCTTGACGGGCGTCCTCGCGGGAGCGCAGGTCGGCTACGCGTTCGTCTCCGAGCGACGCCGCGTCGGCGCGACGCGCGCGATCGTCGCCGTGATGTTCTGCGCCTCGGCGACCGAGGCCGCGGCGGCGCGCGGCGCGCGGCGCGGTCCGGCGCTCGTCGCGGCCGCCGGCGCGCTGGGCTTCGCCGCCGAGCTCGTCGGCGTTGCCACCGGGCGGCCCTTCGGGCACTACGCGTACTCCGGCAAGCTCGGGCGGCGCGTGCGCGGCGTCCCGCTGGCGGCGGCGGCGGCGTGGGCGATGATGGCGCGCCCGTCGTGGGTCGTCGCCGGTCTGCTGTCGCGCCGCCGGCCCGTGCGGGTCGCGCTCGCGGCCGGTGCGCTGACGGCCTGGGACGTCTTCCTCGATCCGCGGATGGCCCGCGAGGGCTACTGGTCGTGGCCCGGCGGCGGCCGCTACGAGGGCATCCCGGCGACGAACTTCGCCGGCTGGCTCGTGACGGGCGCCGGCGTCTTCGCGGTCTGGGCGCTGCTGGACGGCGACGACGACCCCGCCACCGACGGCGACGGCGCGCTGGTGCTCTACGTCTGGACGTGGGCCGGCGAGCTGTTTGCCAACCTCGTCATCTGGCGGCGACCGCGCGTCGCGGCGGCCGGGGGCGCCGCGATGGGCGCGTTCGCCGTCCCCGCGCTGCTGGCACGATCACGCCGGCGGTCGTGTCGATGAGCCGCGTCGTCGTCGCGGGCGCCGGCGTCGGCGGCCTGGCGTGCGCGCTGCGCCTGGCGCGCGCCGGCCACGCCGTCACGGTCGTCGAGCAGGCCCCGGTCGCCGGCGGCAAATGCGCGCGAATCGTCCGCGACGGCTTTCGCTTCGACGCGGGGCCGTCGCTGCTGACGATGCCCTGGCTCGTCAGCGAGTTGCTCGGCGACGCCGTCGAGCTCGTGCGGGTCGAGCCCGTGACGCGCTATCGCTTCGCCGACGGGTCGTGCGTCGAGCTGTCCGCCGACCCGCCGCGAACGCACTCGGCGCTGGAAGCCTGGTCGCCCGGATCCGGCGAGGACTGGGCTCGCTTCATGCGCATCTGCGCGGCGATGTGGCGTGCGTCGCAGCCCGTGCTGACCGGTCCGCCGCCGTGGCCGCCGCGGCGCGGGGCGCTGACGGAGCGCCCGCCCGACCCGCGCGACCTGCTGCGCGTCCGTCCATGGCACACCCTGCGCACGCTCGCGCAGGCGACGATCCGCGACCCGCGCCTGCGCCTGATCGTGGAGCGCTTCGCGACCTACGCGGGCGCCGACCCGCGGCGCGCACCGGCGGCGCTGGCGCTCGCCGGCTACGTCGAGCACGCGTTCGGCGCCTGGCACGTGCGCGGCGGGATCTACGCGATCGTCGAGGCGCTCGTCGCGGCGCTGCGCGCGGCCGGCGGCGAGCTGCGCTGCGGCGTGCGGGCGCAGGCCGTGCTGCTCGACGGCGGCGTCACGACGACGCCGTCGGGAGCGGGCGGCGCGCGCGGGCGGGTGACGGGCGTGCGGACGAGCGACGGGCCGCTGCCCGCCGACGCGGTCGTTTTCAACGGCGACGCGCCGTCGCGCCGCGAGCGCTCGCTGTCGGGCTTCGCGCTGATGCTCGCGCTGCGCGGCCGCGACCCCGGGCGCGCTCATCACGAGATCCGCTTCCCCGAGGACGTCGACGCCGAGTGGGACGACGTCTTCCACGCGCGCCGGCCCGTGCGCGACCCGACGCTCTACCTCGCCGCCTCCTGGGTCAGCGATCCCGGCGAGGCGCCGGCCGGCGGCGAGAACCTGTTCGTGCTCGTCAACGCACCGAGCGGCGGCGTCGACTGGGAGGCCGCGAGCGAGCGCTACGCGGCCGGGCTGATCGAGCGCCTGGGCCTTGGCTGCGAGCCGCCGGCGATCAGCGTCGCGCGCTCGCCCGCCGACCTCGAGCGCGAGACCGGCGCGCTCGGCGGCGCGATCTACGGCGTCGCGCCGCACGGCCGGCTGGGCACGCTGCGCCGGCCACCGAACGCCGTGCGCGGCGTGCGCGGGCTGTGGCGGGTCGGCGGGACGACGCACCCCGGCGGCGGCCTGCCGCTCGTGTTGCTCAGTGGCCGCATCGTGGCCGCCGAGATCGCTTCAGCGTCCGCGTAACGGGTCGGCGCCGTCCCACGTGCCGCTGCTCGCGTACGCAGCGAAGCGGGCGAACAGCTCCTCGGAGTACCAGCGCTCGGCGCGCGTGCGGTGAACGACGTCGCGGTGGTCGGGCCGGCCGTAGGCGTAGGCGTGCGCCGCGTCCAGCGAGTCCCAGAGCGAGAACGTGGCCTGCCGCGCGACGGGCCACTCACCGATCCCGACCGACGCCAGCAGGCCGGGCCGCGCGCGCAGGTCGGCGGCCGGCGCCGCGATCGCCCGCGCGAACGCGACGAGCTTGGACGGGCGAACGGCGGCGCGCGTGAGGATCGCGACAGGCGCCCCGGGCGCGGGCTCGTCGCGCGCTTCGGCGAACAGCGCGGCCCCGTTCCAGGCGCCGCGCGCGCGCAGCGGCGCGAGCCGCACGTCGTAGATCTCCGCGCCGCGCGCGCGCCAGCCGGCGACGACGGGCGAGGCGGCGAGAAACGCGTCGAGCGCGGCCTCGTCGTCCCACACGGCGAACAGCGCCCAGCGTCGCAGGTCGGCCGACAACGTCATCGTCTGCCCCCGCCCGGTGCCCAGCAGCTTCCAGAACGCGAGCCCCGCGGTCGCTCGCAGCAGTGGCCGGTCGAGCCCGATCCGCGACACTCCCTGGGCTGCCGTGGCACGCGGGTAGCGAACGAGATGAAAGGAGGCAAGCACCGCTGCAGTATGGGGCCGTCGTGCTGCTGGGCTACCTGCTCGGCTCGATTCCCGCCGCGCTGATCGTGGGCCGCGCCTACGGCGTCGACCTGCGGACCAGCGGCGACGGCAATCCCGGTGCCTGGAACGCGCTCGAGCAGCTCGGCTGGCGGCGCGCCTGGCCGGCGTTCATCGGCGACGGCGCGAAGGGGGCCGCCGCCGGCTTCGCCGGGCTGGCGCTGCTGGGGATCGCGGGCGCGTATGCCGGCGTCGCCGGCGCGATGGTTGGCCACGCGTTTTCGATCTTCGCGCGCTTTCGCGGCGGTAAGTCGGTCATGACGTTCGCTGGCGGAGCGTTTGCGCTCAACCCGCTCGCGGCGGCGATCGCGCTGGCCTGCTGCGCGCTCGTGACCCTCGCCGGGCGCTCGTTCGCCTGGGGCGCGCGGACGGGCGTCTTCGGCTTCCCGATCGTGCAACTCGCTTTCGACCCACCGCTGCGCGTGGCGGCGACCGGCGCGCTGATGGGTCTCATCGCGCTGCGGTTTGCGGTGGCCGCTCGTAGGTCCGCCCGCGCCACGTCCGCGACGGACGGATCGCGCTCCAGGTCAGCCACGCCGTGACGGGCAGGTCGACGGCCGGCGCCAGCGCGTACGGCAGGCCGCGCGGACGCGCGTAGGAGCGCGCCAGCTCCGCATGGATCGCGAGCCGGACCGCGAGCAGCACCGCGTCCAGCGGCGTCCCGCGGCGGCTGAGCAGGCGCGGCAGCGGCAGCGCGACGGTGAGCCACAGCAGCGCGACGTCGCCCGCCTGCTGCAGTGCTCCGGTCGCGTCGGGCGCCATCAGCGAGCGCCCCCAGCCGGTCCACGTCGCGCCCGCCGAGCGATACATCCGGACGTCGAGCAGATCGCCGGCATCGACGAAGCCGATTCGCGCGCCGTCGGCGCGCAGCGCGCGGGCCAGCGCGACGTCCTCGGTGAGGTTCGCGCGCACCCGCGCCCAGGCGCCGGCGGCGAGAAACGGCTCGCGCCGGACGACGACGCACTGCCCGTTGGCCAGCGCGCGCCGCGCGCGCGGCTGCCAGCCATCGACGTCCAGCGGCCCGACGCGGTAGGGGATCGTCGCCGCCATCGCGGGGTGCAGGAGGCGCTCAGCGGGGCTTTCGCAGACGAAGCGCGGTGCCGCGCTGAGCAGATCGAAGGGTCGGGCCGCGGCGATCAGCGCGCCGGTCAGGCCGGGGCGCGGGCGCGTGTCGGCATCGAGGAAGATCACCCAGTCGCCGTCCGCGGCCTCGAGGCCCTGTTGCAGGGCCCACGCCTTGCCCGTCCAGCCGGCCGGCAGCTCGGCGCCGGCGACGACCCGGGCGCCGAGCGCGCGCGCAGTCTCGGCGGTGGCGTCCGTCGAGCGGTCGTCGACGACGAGCACCTGCGCCGCGACGCCCTCCAGCCCGCGCAGGCAGGCCCCGATGCGGGCCTCCTCGTCGCGGGCCGGCACGACGATCGAGATCGTCTCGGCGGCGGGCGGAGAGCACGCCGACAGCGGCGCGCGCCGGCGCCGGCCGCGGGCCAACCGGCCCGCCAGCACGATCGCGGCGGCCGACTGCGCGAGGAGGAACGCCGACCGGCTGAGGCGCAACGATCCGATCGCCGCAGTCTGCCGCAGCTGCCGACCGCCGGGTGTCGGGCGCCTACCGGCAGCCATGCCGTTCTTCAGCGTTTTCCATCGCATGGGCGCGGCGGGTTTCGAACCTGCGACCTCTGGAAGGGAGCTTCGATGCACCGCGAGACTCGCGTTTCGAGGAGGCGCATGAACCATGTCCGATCTCGCTGACCTGAAGGATCGGTACCGCCGCTCGCTGCAAGCGTTCATTCGTGGCGACCCGGACGCGGCCTCCGAGAAGCAGTTTCATGCCCCGAACAGCAGGTGTGGTCGGCTCGCGCTTGCCCGGCGGTTGGCCAGGGGCACGCGCGAGCTCAGGGGGCGATGAAGCCGCCGCAGGCTTCCTCTAGCGTGCGGGCGGCGGCGATCACCTCGAGGTCGCGGCCGCGGCCCCCGATCAGCTGGACGCCGATCGGTAGCCCGTCGTCGGTGCGCAGCACGGGGACCGTGACGGCAGGCAGACCGACGGCGTTGGCGAGTGTGCAAAGCGTGAACTTGCCGCCAGGGCGCACCGGCTCACCGTCGATCTCGGTGAAGCCCTTCCCGATCGGCGGCGCGGGGCCAGGCGCGACCGGGCAGAGCGCCAGCCGCCTGCGCTCGAACCACTCGTCGACCTCGCGCTCGAGGATTCCGAGTTGAGTCCAAGCGTCCAGGTACTGAGCGAGGGGCACCGCGCCGTTGTTAGACGACTCGACCGCCATGCGCCCGTAGCGGGAGAGCTCGTCCTCTCTCCCCCCGGCCAGCGAAGCGAGACGGGCGGCGAACTCGACACCGACGAGCAGGTCGAACCAGCCGCGGATGTCCTCCTGCCGGGGCGGGCGCTCCTCGACGAGCTCGTGGCCGGCGACGGCGAGCGCGTCGGCAGCGACACGCACAGCGCGCCGGCAGTCCGCGGCGACCGGCTGCAGGAAGTCATCTTCGTAGACGCCGACGACGCCGACACCGGGCCGCGGCGCTGCCGGCAGGGTCTGCGACAGCACGGCGAGCGCGAGCTGGAGGTCGTCGGCGCTGCGGGCGAGCGGGCCGATGACGGCCAAGCGCGACCATAGCGGCGTCTCACCGTCCGGTGCGTGACCGGTGCACGGGACGAGCTCGCGCGAGGGCTTGAGCCCGAACACGCCGGTGAAGTGAGCCGGGTTGCGGATCGAGCTGCCGAGGTCCGAGCCGATTCCCAGCGCCGACATGCCGCTTGCCACCGCGCACGCCTCGCCGCCCGAGGAGCCGCCGACGGAGCGGTCGAGCGCGTGGGGGTTGCGCGTCGCGCCGAAGAGGTCGTTGGCGGTGTCGTAGAACGCGCAGAACTCCGGCACGTTGGTCTTGCCCAGCAGAATCGCGCCCGCGCCGCGCATGCGACGGATCGCGGGCGCGTCGTAGCCGGCAACGTCGTCAGCGAACAGGCGCGACCCGTTGGTCCACCGCATGCCGGCGACAGCGATCGCGTCTTTGGCCGTGAAGGGAATGCCGTGCAGCGGACCGACGGGCGCGCCGACCGCCAGCGCGCCGTCAGCAGCGATCGCCTCGACGCGCGCCTGATCGAGGCGCAGAAGCACGAGCGCGTTCAGCTCGCCGTTGCGCTCCTCGATGCGCGATACATGCAGGTCGAGCAACTCGACCGCCGAAAGCTCACGCCCGCGAAGCATGCGAGCGAGCTCAGTCGCTGACCCGAGCAGGATGTCGTTCGACGCGGGCACGCTCACGCGCCAACCCTACGCCCGCCCGCGGCCACGCCTTGCCTGCGCGACAAGCAACAACCCTTGTTCAGCGCGGCGCGAAGGACGGCCTCGCGTGTCCTTCGTCGACCAATCCAGCAGCGTGCGGACGGCGCCGTCCTGCTCCCCGGTGGGCGTGTGTGCGGGACGCGGGCGACAGGATGCGGCGAGGGCCCACGACGCTCGCGAGGCGCGATCCGCGCATGAATGTCGACTTGTGGTCGCCGTCCGACCACTATTCGACATCCTCGCCAGCGCTCGCCGGCGACGTACTCCTCCAGCTGCCCCACGGCACCCGCGAACCAATCTGGCGAATGGTCGGCCTCGCCCAGCGGCTCCGGGTGGCCCGCGAAAGGCGGTCAGCACTTGGTGACCGAACGACAACACGTCAGGGTCCAGGTTCAGGGACGCTCACCGATGTCCCAAACACCCGCCCGCAACGAATATGCAATATGAGCTCCAACGAACTGCGCATACGACTTGGCCACCTGATGGCCGAGCGCCAGGCGGCCAACGAGGCGGGGCTCGGCGACAACGGCACCTACATGACCGACCTCGAGGATGAGCTCGCGGCGGCACGCGAAGCGTACGTCGGGCTCGCCGTGACGGAGATCGCCTCGTTGCGCGGCCAGCTCAGCGGCCCGCAGTGCGGCTGAACGGCCGCCCCGTTCCGAGCGGCGAGTGGCTGGGGAAGCCAGGCCGCGCGACGCCTGGTCAACCCCAGCAGGTGATCTCAGCCCGGGCTAATACTGGGCGAGGGCGATCGTCTCGCCGGCTGCTCGCTGCGCAGCAGCGGGTGCCTGCGGTTCGAAGCCCGGCAACCACAGTGCGAACGTCGATCCCTCGGGCGAGGACTCGACGGAGCACCCGCCCCCGTGCGCCTTCGCCACCGCGTCGACCGTCGCGAGGCCGAGCCCGACACCGCCGATGCGCGCGTCGCGGTCCGCCGCCGCTCGCGTGAATCGATCGAAGATCTGGTGCAGCTCCTCGGCGGGAATGCCGCCGCCGGTGTCGGCGACCTCGATGACCAGGCCCCGTGCGTCGATGTGCGAGCTGAGCCGGACCTGCTGAGCGAGGGTCGTGTGCTTGACCGCGTTCTCGATCAGCGCGTCGAGCGCCGCGCGCAACGCATCGCAGTCGGCGATCAGTGTGCCGGCGGCAACGTCGCCGAGCTGCCACGGGCGTGGAACGGTGTCCGACCAGCGCACGAACAGATCCTCGAGGAACGCGTCCGCGTCGAGCTCCTGCGCGCTGAAGGTCTCGGGCTGGTCGGAGCGCGCCAGCACGAGCAGCCGCTCGACGATGCGCTCGATCCGCTCGAGCTCGTCCAGCACGACGGCCGACTCCGGGCTGTTGCCGTGCGCGCGGCGCAGGTTCTCGAGGTGACCGCGGGCGATCGTCACCGGCGTGCGGAGCTCGTGCGACACGTCCTGGAGGAACTCCACCTGGCGCTCGAGGAGCTGCGTCGCCGTCCGCCTGCGTCCGCGCTCGAGCTCCAGCGCGACGAGCCGCTCGTGCGCCGCGCCGATCTTGCGCACCCGGTCGGCCGCCAGCGCGCGCAGCAAGACCAGCAGCGCCATCGGCGCAAGCGCCGCCCACGGCGTCTCGAGCGCTTGCAGGGCGGCGAGCACGCCGACGGTCCCGAGCGCCAGGTCGACGCCCCACGTCTGGAGCATCACGCGCAGGTGCACCTGTGGGCGCGCGCGCATGGAAAGCAGCTCGTGGAAGCTCGACGAGGCGAAGTCCGCGACGAGCTGCGCGAGGAACGCTGCCACCAGCACCGCGAGCCCGGCCTGCGTCACATCGCCGGAGGCGAACGCGGTGATGACGATGGCGGGTCCCAGCGCGTGACAGGCGTCGCCCGCGCAGAAGACGACGCGATCGAGCTTTGCGGCGCCCGCCGCGGCCGCGCCGGCGGCCGCGAGCCCGAACGCCGCGAAGACGAGCAGCGGCACGACCTGCGCCGGCGCGACGACGAACAGCGGGACGAGGAAGAGCTGCGTCGGGATGAAGAACCCGGTACCGATCGGGAACTCCACCCGTGCGGCGAGCGCGTACGCGACAACGACGGCGGCCACGACCGCGGGCGCGTCGACGGTCATGTCGCCGGCCGTTGCGAGCATCGCGGCGGCGAGCAGGAACACGGCGGTCATGCCGAGCTCGAGCCGCAGCTCGCGTCCGCGGATCGGGCGCGTGCGGATGGGCCACGTGTCCTCCAGCAGCTCCTGCATCGAGGACCCTCCGCGCTCGGGCGCGCCGCCCGCCACGGTGAGGTTCGCCGCGGTGCTCAACTGCGCTTGAACGGGTCGACGTAGACGTCATCGATCAGCCATGTGCCCGTTTTGCCCTCCACGACGAAGCGCAGGCGGATGTCGCGCGCGTCCTCACCCTTCGGCAGGAGCTTGTCGAGGCTGACCATGCGTGACAGCCCCCAGGCCCTGTACGCGTTGCCGTCGTGATCCTCCAGCCGCGTCGTCTTGCGCGTGCCGTTCGCGTCAGTCCACAGCACGTCGAGCTTGAGCTTTGCGTCACCCTCGTGCGCCCGCGTCACGAAGCGCAGATGCGGGTAGTTGTGATCGACGCAGATCTTCGGCGACACGATGGCGTCGCCGCTTTGCAGCTTCACCGCTGTCTCCCCGGCGTCCCCGATCTCGAACGGGTGTCGCTCTTCGACGAGCACGGGGGTGCCCTCAAGCGACCAGATCAGCGCATCCTCGAACGCGCCGCCCGGAACCGCGACGTACGCTGATATGTCGCCCCAATCCTCGAAGACGGCCGACGTTGGCACGTTCGGACACGCGCCGCGCACGAACGACGCCAGGCTGACGTCGTCGACGAGCCAGCTGCCCGACTTGCCATCGACGGTGAAGCGCAGCCGGACGCCGCGAACCGCTCCGTCCTTCGGCACCGCGTCGTCCAGCTTGACGACGCGCGAAAGGGACCATTCCGGATAGCGCTTGGACTCATGGCTGTCGAGCGCAGCCTCCTTGGGCTCGCCGTCCTCGCCGGTCCAGATGGCCCGGAGCTTGAGCTTCGAGCCGCCGCCGAGCGACCGCACGGCGAAGCGCAGGTAGGGCTCCTGCCGGCTGACGCAGACGGCGGGCGAGGTGATCGAGTCGCCGGACCTCAGCGCCACCGAGCCTGCGCCGGTGGCGACGGGGTCCTGCTCGGCGACGACCGCGGCGCCACCCGTGGCCGCCCACGTCAGCTCGCCGTCGAACGTGCCGCCGGGGAGGGTGCGGTACGCGGCATCATCGCCCCATGCGTCGAGCGCGGCGGGCGTCGTCGGCTCGCCGCAGGCGAGCGCGGACGGCGCGAGCACGAGTACCAAGGCGAGCTCGATTGCGCTCGCCGCGATCGATCGCAGCCCGCAGTCCATCAGCGCGCCGCCACGCGGTAGCCGAGGTTGCGCACCGTCTCGATCGGCGCCGCGGGACCGAGCTTCTTGCGCAGCCGCCGCACGGAGACGTCGACGACGTTCGTGCCCGGGTCGAAGTCCATTCCCCACACCTCGGCGAGGAGATGCTCGCGCGACACCGCGACGCCCACGCGTCGCGCCAGGCAGCGCAGGAGCCCGAACTCGCGGTCGGAGAGGTCAATGACGACGCCGTCGAAACGCACCTGGCGGCGCGCGACGTCGAGCCGCAGCGGCCCTGCGGTGATCGTCGCGTCGTCGAAGTCGGCCGACCGCCGCAGCTGCACCCGTACGCGCGCCAGGAACTCCGCCAGCGCGAACGGCTTGGTCATGTAGTCGGTGGCGCCGAGCTCGAAGCCGCGCAGCTTCACGGCGAGCTCGGACCGCGCGGTGACGATGAGCACCGGGGTCTCGACGTTCGCGTGACGCAACTCGCGCAGCACCGCCAGGCCGCTCGCGCCCGGCAGCATGAGGTCGAGGACGACGAGATCGTGGTCGCCGGCAAGCGCGGCGCAAAGACCGCTCGGCCCGTCGACGGCCCCCTCGACTTCGATGCCTTCGGCCTCCAGCGCGCCACGCACGAAGTCGTGGATCCGGGGCTCATCTTCGATCAGCAACACGCACATGGTTTCGGCGCCGAACCTACGTCGTCGGGGTCCAGCCTCCGGACCACATGACGGCTTCGTCATCTGCGTGACGGTCGCGTCATCTTCGCCCACGGCGCGCTCGGCCCGGTCTAGGTTCGGCGCCCTTGTCATCCGGCTACGCACTGAGGGGGACACTTGCGCGACCTCGCCCTGCCCCAACCAGACACGTCCACGGCGCCCGCGGAGGAGGCGGCGGCCGCTGCGACAGCCCCGATCCACCGTGCGACGGTGAGCGTCGTCGTTCCCGCGCTCAACGAGGCGCGCAACCTGCCGTTCGTCCTGCCGCGCATCCCGGGCTGGGTACACGAGGTGATCCTCGTCGACGGCGGGTCGCAAGACGAGACCGTCGACATCGCGCGTGCGCTGTGGCCGGACATCAGGGTCATCGGGCAGCCGCGGCGCGGCAAAGGCGCCGCGCTCCAAGCGGGGTTCCGCGCGGCGACCGGCGAGATCATCGTGACGCTCGACGCCGACGGCTCGGCGGACCCCGCGGAGATCCCGCTGTTCGTGAGCTGTCTGGTCAACGGTGCGGACTTCGTCAAGGGATCGCGCTTCCTCCAGGGCGGCGGGACCGACGACATGGGGCCGCTCCGGCGCGCCGGCAACTCGATGCTGCGGGCATCGGTCCGTGCCACCTTCGGAGGCCGCTACTCCGATCTCTGTTACGGATACAACGCGTTCTGGAAGCGGATCCTTCCGGCGATCGAAGGCGACGCCGACGGCTTCGAGATCGAGACCATGATGAACGTCCGGGTGCTCGCCGCCGGCCTGCGGGTCGCGGAGATCCCGAGCCACGAGGCCGCGCGCATCCACGGCGCGAGCAACCTGCGCACGTTTCGTGACGGTGCGCGCGTCCTGCGCGTGATCGTCCGCGAGCGGATGCTGCTCGGCACGCCGGCGACGACGCAGCCTCCGCGGCGATCGCGCGCGCTCGGCGTCGTCGGGCGCAGCCGCACGCACGAGCGGTCGACCGATGCAGATTGATCGCTCGCTCGAACTCGCCTTCGGGCGCAGCAGGCCGCGCTCGATCCCGGCTGCGCCGCGCGACGCCTGGCACGCGCTCGCCGACACCGATCCCGCTGCGCTCGTCAGCCAGACGCCTGACTGGATCGACGTCATCTGCCGCGCCGGCTACGAGGATGCCAGCCGGCTGTACCAGACCGCTCGGGGAACGCGGATGGTGCTGCCGCTCGTACGCCGGCGCGGCCGGCTGCCGCGCGCGATCGCCCCGCTCGCGTCGCTGCCGGCGGCCTGGGGAATGGGTGGTCTGCTGGCTGAAGACGAGGCGCTGACCGTCGAGGACGTCGCGCGCGTCGTCGACGACCTGCGACGCCTGCCGGCGGTCCAGGTGAGCGTGCGCCCGAACCCGCTGCAGGCCGGCCAGTGGGCGGAGGCGACACGGGGCACGCCGGCGATCGCCGTCCCCCGCTGCGCGCACGTGCTCGATCTTGCCGGCGGGCCGGATGCGGTCTGGGACACGCGCTTCACGTCGTCGGCCCGGCGCGCCGTGCGCAAGGCGGTCGCCGCAGGTCTCGACGTCCGGCACGGTAGCGGGTCGGAGCTCCTGTCTGACTTCCGCGCGCTCTTCGAGCTCTCGGTACGGCGCTGGGCCGAGCGGCAGCACGAGCCCGTCGCGCTCGCGCAGTTGCGCGCCTACCGCCGCGATCCCCCGGCGAAGTTCCTGCACGTCGCGGAGGCGCTGCCGCACCGCCTGCGCGTCTGGATCGCCTACCACGACGATGCGCCCGTCGCCGGGCTCGTCGTGCTGCTCGGGGTCAATGCGAGCTACACGCGCGGCGCGATGGACAAGGTCGCGGCCGGGCCGCTGCGTGCCAACGAGCTGCTGCACTGGTGCGCGATCCAGGACGCGTGCGCGGCAGGCTGCCGGCACTACCACCTCGGCGAGACCGGCGGCTCCGCGCAGCTGGCGCGCTTCAAGGAGAAGTTCGGCGCCGAGCCCGTGCCGTACGCCGAGTACCGCTTCGAGCGCCTGCCGATCGCCCAGCCGGCAACGCTCGCGCGGACCGCCGTAAAGCGCGCGATCCGGTTTCGCGATGCCTAGCATCCAGCGCCGGCTGGCGGACCACATCGATCGTCGCGCGGGCATCGAGACCGCGCGCACCCACAACCGCTCCGAGCTCGGGTACGGGCCCACCGAGTGCGGCGCGTACGAGCCGTCGCGCTGGCTGGCGCTCCCGGCGGCCCTGCCCCGCAACACCGTCGGGCCCGACGACGTGTTCCTCGACATCGGCTCGGGCAAGGGCCGCGTCGTCCTGCAGGCGGCGCGCCGCTACCCCTTCCGCCGGGTCATCGGCATCGAGGTCTCGGCCGAGCTGAACGCGATCGCGCGCGCGAACCTCGCCACCTCACGGCCACGGCTGCGCTGCCAGGACGTCCAGCTGATCACCGGCAGCGCGACGGCCATGACGGTCCCCGACGACGTCACGATCGCGTACCT
This sequence comes from uncultured Actinomycetes bacterium, assembly GCA_963705315.1. GTDB lineage: Bacteria > Actinomycetota > Thermoleophilia > Solirubrobacterales > Solirubrobacteraceae > CADCVQ01. The sequence goes on along the minus strand of OY970068.1, from coordinate 949,524 downwards.
CTACAACCCGTTTCGTGGCACCGTGTTCGACCTTGCGGTCGACCGGCTCGTCGACCTCGTCGAGCGCCGCGGCCGCGGCCTGCGGATCGTCTACCTCAACGCCGTCGAGCACGACCGGCTCGCGCGGCGCACGGGCGTGACGGAGTGCCCGGGTCCGCACGCCTGGCGGCTGCGGGCGGCCGGCCTGCCGGCCGAGGGCGCGCGCAACTACGAGCTGTGGCCGTCGAGCCTCCAGTCGTCACTGCTGCCGCGGGTGGACTGACGTGCTTGCCCCAGCGCGACAGCCCATCCCGGCAGCCGCTGCCCCGGCCGTGTCGGTCGTCGTGTGCGCGTTCGCAATCGAGCGCGCCGCGCTGCTCGCCGCGGCCGTCGCCTCGCTGCACGCCCAGACGCGGCCGCCGGGGGAGATCATCGTCGTGATCGATCACGCCCCGGCGCTGGAACGCTGGGCGGCGCGCGCGCTGGAGGGCGTGACCATGGTTGTCAGCCGCCACGCGCCCGGACTGTCCGGCGCGCGCAACACCGGCGTGGAGGTCGCGCGCGGGGATGTCGTCGCGTTCCTCGACGACGACGCGGCCGCCGCCCCGGACTGGCTCGAGCGCCTCCAGGACGCGTACGCCGATCCGTCCGTCGTGGGCGCGGGCGGCGCCGTGCTCCCCGCGTGGCAGGCTGGGCGCCCGGCGTGGATGCCCGAGGAGTTCGACTGGGTCGTCGGCTGCACGTACCGCGGGCTGCCCGAGCAGCGCGCCGCCGTGCGCAACCTCATCGGCGCGAACATGTCCTTCCGCCGTGAGGCCGTCGAGCGCGCCGGCGGATTCGCGCCCGGGCTCGGCCGCAACGCCAGCCGGCCGCTCGGGTGCGAGGAGACCGAGCTGTGCCTGCGCCTGCAGCGCGACGACCCAGCGAGTGTGATCGTGTTCGATCCCGCGACGACCGTGCGCCATCACGTCGGGCGCGAGCGCGGGACGCTGCGCTACTTCGTCGCGCGCTGCCACGCCGAGGGGCTGTCCAAGGCCGAGGTCGTCCGCCGCGCCGGAGGTCGGCGCGGCCTGGCGAGCGAACGGGCCCACGCGCTGCGCACCCTCCCAGCCGGGGTGGCTCGCGCGCTGCGCGCCGGGCGGATCACCCGCGCTGCGGCGATCGTCCTCGGCCTCGCGGTGACGGCGGCCGGGTACGCGCGCGGGAGCCTCGTGACGTGACGGGCGCAACCGTTGTCGTCGCCACGCGCGACCGACCCGACGAGCTGCGCTCGTGCCTGGACTCATTGCTCGCGCAGACGGTGGCGCCCGCACGCATCGTCGTCGTCGACGACAACCCGGGCGGCGAGCGCACGCCCGCGGTCGTGGCGGACTGCGCGGCGCGCGGGCCGGTCCGCTACGTCGCCGGTGCGAGGCGCGGCCTCGCGGCCGCGCACAACGCCGGGCTGTCGCACGCCGACACCCCGCACGTCGCGTTCACCGACGACGACGTCGTCGCCGACCCGGCGTGGCTGGAGCGGATCCTCGAGGCGTTCGCGTGCGCGCGCGGAGTTGGGTGCGTCACGGGCCGGATCGAGCCTTTTGAGCTGGCGACGCCCGCGCAGGAGCTGCTCGAGGCGTACGCGCGCTTCGACAAGGGGCCGGCCCGCCGGATCTTCGACCTCGAAGATCACCGGCTTCCCGGCCCGCTGTTTCCGTTCGCCGCCGGGGAGTTCGGCTCGGGGGCGAACATGGCTTTCACGCGCGCGGCGCTGCTGGAGATGGGTGGGTTCGATCCGGCGCTCGGCGCCGGCACACGGGCGAAGGGGGGCGACGATCTCGCGGCGTTCTTCGAGGTCCTCCAGCGCGGGCACCGGCTCGTCTACGAGCCTGAGGCGGTCGTCGCGCACCGCCACGCGCGCGACCTCGCCGCGCTCGAGCGCCAGGTCTACGGCTATGGCGCGGGGCTCACCGCGTACCTGACGCGGTCGCTCGTCGCCCGGCCGCGGCTCGCGCTCGCCGCGCTGCGCGGGCTGCCCGCGGCGGGGCGCCACGTGCTGGGCCCGGGCTCGGCCAAGAACGCCGCGCTGCCGCCCGACTACCCGCGCGCGCTGCGCCGGCGCGAGCGCCTCGGCATGCTCGTGGGGCCGCTGGCGTACCTTGTCAGCCGGCGCGACGCCGGACGGGCGGCATGACCGGGCCCCACGTGCCCGTGCTGCTGTATCACAGCGTCGCGACACAGACCGATCCGCGCTTCGCGCGCTGGGCGGTGACGCCTGAGCTGTTCGCGGTGCACATGCGCCATCTCGCCGACGAGGGCTACACGACGCTGACGATGACCGAACTCGTCGAGCGCGGCTTCGTGCGCCGCGAGCCACTGCCGCCGCGCAGCGTGGCGATCACGTTCGACGACGGCTTCGCGGACTTCCACCTGGCAGCGCTGCCCGTCCTGCGCCGCTACGACCTGGCGGCGACGGTCTTCGTCACGCTCGGCTACGTCGGCGCGACGAGCGCCTGGCTGGGACACGTCGGCGAGGGGCGCCGCACGATGTGCTCGTGGGCGCAGTTGCGCGAGATCCGTCGCCTCGGCATCGAGATCGGCGCGCACACGGTCACGCATCCGCAGCTCGACGCGATCGCGCGGGCCGCGATGCGCCATGAGGTGCAGCGTTCCCGCACCGAACTCGAGCGGCGGTTAGAACAGCCGGTCACCACGTTCGCCTATCCCCACGGCTACCACAATGCCGCGGTGCGCCGCGCGGTCCGCGACGCCGGCTTCGCCGGCGCCTGCGCGGTGGGCGACGGCCTGGCCAACCTCGACGGCGACCGCTTCGCGATCGGCCGGGTGATCGTGGGTGGCGGCACCGATCTGGCAACGCTCGATCGCTTCCTGCGCGGCCAGTGCGCGGTCGTGCGACGGCGTTCGGCCCGGCGAGCGGCCTGGCGGACGATGCGCAGGGCGGTCAACGCGGCCCGCGATGCGTAGGCTCGCCGCGGGCACCGTGATCGCCGCGCTGGTCGCAGTCGCGGTCGCGGTCGCGGCGAGCGCCGGGGGCGGCGAGAAGACCTCGCGGTTGCTCTTCCGGGCCGAGTTCGGCGGCGAGCGGCTGGACCGCGCCGCCTGGCGCACGTGCCACTGGTGGTCGGCGCACGGCTGCACGATCGCCGGCAACGACGAGCTCGAGTGGTACGTGCGCACGCAGGTCCGCGTCGCGGACGGGCAGCTGCGGCTCGTCGCGCAGCGACGCGCCGTGACAGCCGGCGGGCGGGCGTACCCGTTCGTGTCGGGCATGGTCAGTAGCGGTCCGGGCGCGCGGACGGCGCCGCGCTTCGCGTTCCGTTACGGCCGGGCGGAGATGCGCGCGCGAATTCCGGCCGGGCGCGGCCTGTGGCCGGCGTTCTGGCTGCTCCCGGCCGATCGCGAGTCCAAGCCCGAGATCGACGTCATGGAGATCTACGGTGACAGGCCCGAGACCGTGCGGATGCACCTGCACTACCGCGACGCCGGCGGCCGGTCGCGACAGCGCGGCCGCGACTGGAGCGGACTGACGGCGGGCTGGCATCGCTTCGCGATCGACTGGCGGCGAGACCGCCTGACGTGGCTCGTCGACGGCGTCGCGCGCTGGACCGTGCGCGGCCGGATCGTCCCGCGCGAGCGGATGTACCTCGTGGCGAACCTCGCGGTCGGCGGGCAGCGGGCGGGCGCGCCCGACGCGGCGACACGCTTCCCGGCGACGTTCGCGATCGACTGGATCCGGGTCTCGCGATGAAACCCGGCGCGGTCGCCGTGCCGCGCCTGCGGGCCGCCGCGGCCACGCGGCTGCGCCTGCCGCTGTACCGCAACGGTTACGCGCTCGTCGCGAGCTCCGCACTGACGTCGGTGCTCGGCATCGTGTACTGGCTGCTGGCCGCGCGGCTGTATTCGGCGCAGGCGGTCGGGATCTGCGCCGCCGTCATCTCGGCGATGACGCTGCTGGCGAACGTCGCGCAGCTCAACCTCAAGAGCACACTCAACCGCTTCCTCCCGACGTCCGGAGCGGCGTCGGCCGGGCTCATCCTGCGCGCCTACGGCCTCGCGCTGGCGCTCGCGGGTCTGGCGGCCGGAGCGTTCCTCGCGGGCATCGAGATCTGGGCGCCCGAGCTCGCGTTCCTCGCTGCCCGCCCGGACCTCGCGATCTTCTTCGTCGTCGCCACGATCGCGTGGACGATCTTCATCCTCCAGGACAGCGTCCTCGCCGGCCTGCGGCGGGCCGGCCTCGTACCGGCCGAGAACCTCGTGTTCTCGGCCGGGAAGATCGTCCTGCTCGTGGCGCTCGCGGGCGCCGCCCCGATGCTCGGCATCTACCTGGCCTGGAGCGCGCCGATGCTCGCGCTCATCATGCCGGTCAACCTCCTCGTCTTCTGGCGCATCGTTCCCGCGCACGTGCGGGCGACGCGCGGGCGCGAGCGTCCGGCCCCGCTGCGAACCATGGCGAGCTACCTCGCCGCTGACTTCGCCGGCTACGCGATCTGGTCGGCGACCGTCGGGATCCTCCCGCTCGCGGTCCTGCACGTCGCCGGGGCCGAGGCGACGAGCCACTACTACGTGGCGTGGGCAATCGCCTATGGCCTCTATCTCATCCCCAGCGGGATGGGCCAGTCGCTGCTCACCGAGGCCGCGCTGGACCCGCGCGAGCGGCGCGTGCACGCGCGCCGAGCGCTCGCCGAGTGCGCGGTGCTCGTCGCCTGCGCGGCCGGACTCGTCGCCGCCGCGGCACCGTTGCTGCTGGGGCTGCTCGGTGGCGCGTACGCCGACGACGCGACGTGGACGCTGCGCCTGCTCGCACTGTCCGCGATCCCGTACGCGGTGACGTGCGTGCACGTCAACCTCGCGCGCGCCGAGGGGCGCATGCGGGTGGTCGTCGCGACGTACGCCGCGCTGTGCGCCATCGTCCTCGCGGTCGGGCTGCCGCTGCTCGGGCTCATCGGCATCGACGGCCTGGCGATCGGCTGGCTCGCAGGGCAGGCGGCGGTCGCCGCCGCCGTCGCCGCGGCGCCGACCGTGCGCGCGGGGGTGCAGCGCGCGCGTCCGCTGGTGCGGCTGGTGGCGCCGGTCGTCTCCCAGCTCGAGCGGGACGGAGAGCGATGGGGCGATCACAGCCGGCAGCCCGGCGGCGGCGAGGTGACGATCGTCGCGGTCGGCCCCGCGCCCGGCCAGCCCGCGGCCATGATCAAACGTGCCCGAACCGCGACCGCTGACGCGGCGGTCCACCGGGCGCAGCGTGCCCTGGCGGCGCTCGCCGCGCGACCGGGCCTCGCGCGCTGGCGTGTCATCGCGCCGCGCCCGCTGGCGGCCGGCACGCTGCGCGGGCGGGCGTTCGTCGCCGAGTCGGTGCTGCCGGGTTCGCCGGCGGACGCCGCGCTGCTGGCGGGCCATGAGGTCGAGTCGTTTCTGGGCGAGACGACGACCGCGATCGGCGCGCTGCACGCCGCGACCGCCCGCGCCGTCACGGTCGACGACGCACTTCTGGCGGCGTGGGTCGACGCGCCGCTCGCCCGGCTCACCGGCGTCTCGCGGCACCGCGAGGAGGCGCTGTGCTGCCTGCGCGACGAGCTGCGAGGAGCGCTCGCGGGCCGGCGCGTGCAGACCGCCTTCGTCCACGGCGACCTGTGGCCGGGAAACGTCCTGATCGCGGCGGACGGCACGGTCAGCGGGATCATCGACTGGGAAGCGGCACAGGAGTGCGGGCTGCCGGCGATCGACCGCGCGCACCTGCTCATCACCACCCGCGCGCTCGTTCAGCGGCGCGAGCTCGGGGCGGTCGTCGTCGACCTGCTCGCCGCGCCGACCGGCTCGCACGCAGCGGCGCGCCACGCGCTCTCGATGCGAACGACCGTCCTGCTCGCGTGGCTGCACCACGTCGCGGGCAACCTCGCCAAGGCCGACCGTTACGCCCGGCGCCGGCGCTGGCTGCGGCGCAACGTGCACCCGGTGCTCAGCGCCGTCGCGGCCGCGCACGGCGTGGACGATCGGCGCTCGGCGTGGCTCACCCGCGCGCGCTCGGCCGAACTCGCACCCGTGCTGGCGATCGTCACCGGGATCGGCCTGTGCCTCGCTTCCGTGCTCGTCACCGATCCGCGGGCGATGACCGACACCGGGCTCGTCTCGGTGCTCGCACCGGCGTACACCGGCGGCCTGCTCGCGTTGACCGCCGGTTACGCGATCGCGACATCCGTGCCGCGCCCACGCCCGGTAGTCCTGTGGGGCCTGCTGGGCGCGCTCGTGCTCGCGCTCCATGCCACGCCGCCGCTCGTCTACGGCACGCTGCGCTACTCCTGGGCGTGGAAGCACGTCGGCATCGTCGACTACATCCAGCGCCACGGCGGCGTGGATCCGGCCACCGACCAGCTCCCCGTCTACCACAACTGGCCGGGCTTCTTCGGCCTGGACACGCTGCTGACCGAGCTCGCCGGGCTGCCCGACGCGATCGGCCAGGCGATCTGGGCGCCGGTCGCGTTCAACCTCCTCGGGCTCGGCGCGCTCGTGTTCGCGCTGTCGGCGCTGGCGTCTGACCGGCGCGCGGTCTGGCTAGCCGCGTGGCTGTATGTCGTCGCGAGCTGGGTCGGGCAGGACTACTTCGCGCCGCAGGCGCTCGCGTTCGTCCTGTACCTGCTGCTCATCGGCGTGACCGCGCGGTGGCTGCGCGGCGGGGTCCGGCCCGGACCGCTCGTGGCGGCAGGCGCGCTCGTCGCGGCGATCGCCGTCACACACCCGCTGACCGCGGTCATGTCGGTGCTCGGGCTCGGCGCGCTCGTGCTCACCGGCGTGTGCCGCGTGCGCTGGCTGCCGCTGGCGGCGGGTGCCATCGTCGCGTTCTGGGACCTGACGTTCGCGGCGCCGTTCGTGTCGCGCAGCTTCGCCGCGGTGCTCGAGAGCGTGCGGGCGCCGTGGGCGACCGCCGAGACCGGATTGACCGCGACAAGCCGCCTGAGCGAGGGACAGCTGCTCGTTGCGCAGGCCGGCCGTGGACTCGTCGTAGCGCTCGCGCTGCTCGCGCTCTGCGGCGTCGTGCGCCTGCTGCGCGGCGGGCGGTTGCGCGCCGCGCTGCCGGCGATCGCGCTGGCGGTCGCGCCGTTCGGGCTGCTCGCCGCGGGCGACTACGACGGCGAGATGATCTTCCGGATCTATCTGTTTGCGCTGCCGTTCGCAGCGCTGCTCGCCGGCCACGCGTTCGGCCCGCTCCCATCGCGCCGCAACGCGCTCGCGCTGGGCGCGGTGGCTGGCGTGCTGCTCACGGCGTTCCTGTTCGCGCACTACGGCAAGGACGGCCAGTACCACTTCACGCCCGACGAGGTGGCCGCCGCCCAGGAGCTCTACGAGCGCGCGCCCGCGGGCTCGCTGCTGATCGAGGGGACGCGTAATTATCCGGGTCAGTTCCGGCGCTACGAGGAGTTCCGCTACGTGGCGCTCGATCGCGAGCCGCCGTCCTCACACCACCGGTTCGTCGCCGATCCGGTCGGCGTGTTCTCCGACTGGATGGAGGATCGCCGCTACCCCGCAGCCTACCTCATCATCACCCGCAGTCAGAAGGCCGAGGTCGCCCAGCTCGGCGTGCTGCCCACAGACGCGCTGTCGACGATCGAAGGCCGGCTGCTCGCCTCGCCGCGCTTTCGCACGATCTACCGCACCCGCGACGCCGTCGTGTTCGCGCTCGCGCCCGGAGAGCGCCGGTGACCCGGCAAGCGCTCCAGCGGTTGCTCGTGGTGAGCGTGTCGATCGTGCTTCTCGCGGTGATGCAGGTCGCCGCGACGCCACCGCCGCTGCGCGTGGCGACTGCGCTGTGGGTGATGTTCGCGTGCCCCGGTCTGGCCTTCCTGCCGCTGCTGCCTGCCCTCCAAACGCCCGCCGCGATAGCCCTCGGGGCGGGCATCAGCATCGGGGCGGGCGTGCTCGTCACGACCACATTGCTCGCCGCCGGCGCGTTCTCCGCCGCGGCCGGGCTCGCGGCGCTCGCGGGCCTGTCGCTCGCAGGCTGCGCGGTCCAGCTCGGCGCTGCGGCGGCGCGGCGCCCGCCCGACGTCGTCGTCGTCTTCGACGCGCGGCCGCCGCCGCCCGAGCATGGCTAGGACTCTCCTCGAGCGGCGTCAGCTCGCCCGAACGGCCGTTGTCCGCGACCTCTTTGCAGGTGTACTGTCACCATGTCGATGACTGATGTCGTGATCGGGGACCAGGCATTGGACCACGTGCGGTGGGATGCGACCACCGTGCTCAGCGTGCTGCTGGTCGAGGACGACGAGGACGATGCGCTGCTCGTCGCCGACCTGCTCGAGACGACCACGCTGCGACTGGATCACGTCGCGACCGCCGCTGAGGCCGGAGTCTGGCTGCGCGCCAGGCACGCCGACTGCGTCCTGCTCGACCTTGGCCTGCCAGACGCGTCCGGGCTGGAGTCGATCGGGATGCTGCTGGCGTCCAATCCGGCGATCGCGGTCGTCGTCCTCACCGGGGACAGCGACGAGCAGCGCGGCATCGAGGCGCTCGGCGCGGGCGCCGAGGACTACCTCGTCAAGGGCCGCATCGACACCGGGACGCTGCTGCGCGCGATCCGCTATGCCGTCGAGCGCAAGGCCGCGGAGCGCGCGCGCCAGGAGCTCGCCGTCGCGCGAGCGCTGGCCGCGGAGAACTCGCGACTGCAGCGCGGCCTGCTCCCGGACCCGATCGTCGACGATCCCCGCATCACGATCGTTGCGGCCTACCGGCCCGGCGGTCGCCGGCTGCTGCTCGGCGGAGACTTCTACGACGTCGTCGAGGACGCCGCCGGCCGCACGCACGCCGTCATCGGTGACGTCTGCGGCCATGGGCCCGACGAGGCGGCGCTCGGAGTGCGGCTGCGAATGGCCTGGCGCACGCTCGTGCTCGCGCGAGCACCCGATGACGAGCTGCTGCCGATCCTCGACCGCGTGCTCGTCCACGAACGCGATCGAGCGGGTGTGTTCACGTCGATGGCCACCGTGATGGTCGAGCCGGACCGTCGCTCCGCCACGGTGCGGCTTGCGGGCCATCCCGAGCCGTTCATCATGGTCGGCGCAACGATCCGCCCGCTGGCGCCGTGCGTGCACGGGTGCGTCCTGGGGATCAGCGAAGCGCCGGACTGGACCGCCACCGAGGTCGAGCTCGGCGACGACTGGACGCTGCTGCTGTTCACCGATGGGCTCTACGAGGGTCGCGCGGGCGATGGCAACGCGCGTCTGGGCATGAGCGGCCTGAACGACGTCATGGCCGCTTCCTCGCTGCTCACCGAGGGCGCCCATCCCGATGTGCTCGCGGGCCTCATCGGCAACATCGAGGAGCTCAACGGCAGCGCGCTGCGCGACGATGTCGCGATCCTCGCGCTGACCTGCAGCCCGGGCGAGCGACCAGCCTGATGACGCGCACTCGGCGCACCACGCTGGCGGTCATCGGCACCGTGCTCCTCGCGTCCCTGGCCGTTGCGGCCGCCGTCATCGTCCGGTCGCAATCCTCCGACAGGCGCGAGGTCATCGAGCGCTTCGAGAGCCGCGCCGCCGGCCGCGCGGTCATCGTCGAGGCGCTCTTCGGGTCCACCGCCTCCACCGCGCAGATCGATAACGTCAAGCGCTACGGCGCCAGGACGGTCTCAAGCGATCGTCTCGCCCGGCGCGCACGCGACAGCGGGAACCTGTTCCTCATGGTGGTCGCGGCCGATGGGCGCGTCCTGGCCACGTCGCCTGGGGCCGAGGCCGCCCGGCAGGTCATCCAGAGGCGCCCCGCCTTCGTCCGCGAGGCCCTGGCCGGCAAGCCGTTCACGATCTCCGACGTCGAGTCCGGCCTGTCGGGCGCGCAACCGGGGTTCATCTACGTCCAGACTTTCGACACCCGCTTCGGCCGGCGCGCGCTCGTCGCCGGTATCGAGGCGCAGCCGGTCTTCGGGCTCTTCGCCGACACGCTCAACCGGCTGCCGGGGTCGCCGCGCGGCAACTCCTACCTGCTGGACTCGCGCAATCGACTCGTCGCAAGCCAGGACGCCCGTCACCGCCCGGGTCAGGCCGTCCCGGAACCGCAGCTTGCCGGCGCACTGGCGAGCGGCCGCGAGGGCAAGTTCGGCAACGGCCGATATTTCGCTGTCGCTCCGGTCAAGGCGACGCCCTGGCGCATGGTCGTCACGGTGCCGGAAAGCAAGCTGTTCGCTTCCGTGAACGGGACCCACAAGTGGTTGCCCTGGCTGCTGTTCGCCGGCTTCGGGCTCGCAATCATCGCCGCGTTCGCATTCCTGAGCCGGATCATGCGCAGCGCCGCGCACTCGGCCGCGATGAACCTCGAGCTCGAGCACGCCAACGTGAGCCTCGAGCGACACGCCGACGAGCTTGCCGGTGCCAACGACGAGCTCGAGCGCACGAACCGCGAGCTCGAGCGCTCCAACGAGGAGCTCGAGCGCTTCGCGTCGATCGCCTCGCACGACCTGCGCGAGCCGCTGCGCAAGGTCCAGATGTTCTCCGAGCGGGTCATTCACCACGAGGGAGACCGGCTGTCTGACCGCAGCCGCGACTACCTCGCGCGCTCCAGCGCCGCGGCTCTGCGGATGCAGGCGCTGATCGACGGGCTGCTGTCGTTCTCGCGCATCGCGACGCAGCAAAGACCGATCGTGGACGTGGATCTCACGCAGGTGACGCGCGACGTCGTCGAGGACCTGGGCGTCGTCATCGACGACTGCGATGCGACCGTCGACATCGGCGCTCTGCCGCGCGTTCCCGCCGATCCCGTCCAGATGCGCCAGCTGCTTCAGAACCTCATCTCCAACGCGCTGAAGTTCCGCCGCGAAGACGTCGCGCCGGTCGTGCGCGTGGAGGGCCGCGTCGACGGCGACATCGGCGAGATCGTCGTGCGCGACAACGGCATCGGCTTCGAGCCACGACACGCGCCGCGCATCTTCAAGGTCTTCGAGCGCCTGCACCCGCGCAGCGCGTATTCCGGGACCGGGATCGGGCTGGCGCTCTGCCGCCGGATCGTCGAGCGTCACGGGGGAACGATCACCGGTGTGAGCGAGCCCGGCGTCGGCTCGTCGTTCACCGTCAGGCTGCCGCGGTCCGCTTCCGGATCGCAGCCGCCGCCATCGCAGCCGTCACGCGAGGATGAATCAAGCGAGCTCGTCCATGGCTGACGGCGCCGCCGCGATGATCCTCATGGCCGAGGACGACGAGGAGGACCGCCTGATGACCCAGGAGGCCCTGGCAGAGGTGAACACCGTCAACGAGCTGCGCTTCGTGGTCGACGGCGAGGATCTCATGGACTACCTGCACCAGCGCGGCGAACACGGCGCCGACGCACGGCGGCCGGCGATCATCCTGCTCGACCTCAACATGCCGCGCAAGGATGGCCGCGAAGCCCTCGCGGAGATCAAGTCAGACCCAGAGCTGCGCCACATTCCCGTCGTGGTGTTCACCACGTCCAAGGACGACCACGACATCGTCAGCACCTACGGCCTCGGCGCGAACTCCTACATCACCAAGCCGTCGCGCTTCCCGGCGCTCGTCGAGGTCATGCGTGGCTTCTCGGACTACTGGTTTGAGGTCGCCGAGCTGCCCGTGCGCGGATCGTCCTCAGAGCGCTAGTTGGCCTGTCGCGGCGGGTCGATGTTCAGCGTCCTGTGCGACGGGTTGCGTCGGTCATGCGACGAAGATCGCGAGCCGGCGTGCTCATGGGTCGTCGACGGGCAGACCGGCCGCGCGCCAGGCCCGAAAGCCACCGGCGAGATCTGTCGCCCGGGTGAATCCGAGCTGCTGCAACGTCGCTGCCGCGAGGCTCGATTGATAGCCCTCGTCGCACATCACGATGACGTGCCGCTCGATATCGGCGATCCGGTCATCGTGCGCTTCACAGCTCGGATCGCAGCGCCACTCCAGGACGTTGCGCGCAATCCAGATCGCGCCGGGCACGACGCCGTCGGCCGCGCGCTGCGATTCCGAGCGGATGTCGATCAGGACCGCGTCGCCGCGGATCGCGTCGCGCGCCTCGTGCGGCTGCACCCGATCGAGGCCCGCGCGCGCCCGCGCCAACAGCTGATCGATCGTCGTGCGAACCATCGCTGCAAGCATCGCACTCATCGCGCCGAGATGTTCTGCTTCTCACTAGATCGTACCCCAGGGCCGGTCGTGGGCCTGTTACGCATATGCCCATCCCCAGACCTCAACCTCGTAGATCCGGGTTACCGGGCTACCAGTTTGCGTCCCCTGGTAGACCTGCAGCCGGATGAACCGGTTTCTCAGGTCCAGCCCCATGGGAGTGATGACTCTGTGGGTGGTTTGATTTGCGGTATTGCTGTTGGTGTAAAAGAAGTTCGTCCACCCTGTTCCGTTCAGACTTCTTCCGATCAAGAACTCCTTGGTGTTGTACAACGGGTTCTCACCGGCTACTCCGGCGTGCTTGATGACGACCTTGTCCAGCTCCCACCCGCCAAGGTCCAGAGGCCTGAAGGGGTTTTTGAGTGTAATCGTGAGCGTCTGGGTGCCACTCCGGGTGCACCACTTGTCGGTATAGATGTTCGACGACTTGCCGTCCACCGCCTTGTCCGGCCCAGAGCCGAGCGTGCACGGCAGAATCGACGTTGGCGGGTAGCTGGTCTGGACAACGAGGGCGTTCAAGGCCAGATTGACGTATTCGGCCTGCGCTCGGGTGGGGCTGACGCCCATGAGCACCGCCGCTGCGAGACTTGCGGTCACAACGCCCAGGCTCGCCCGCCAGGTACACCGGCCCGATCGGCCCGGGGCGGGTGGCTCCGGGCCCGTGACTGCGCGATCGGGGTGCCATCCAACAGCGATCATCGGACTTCCTCCTGCTTTTTGAACACTTTCGCCTGATGCGGAAGTTGATGCCGGCGAGCTTCCCAACGTGGCGCAACCGCAACGCAAGCGCAGCGCAAGCGGCTGCTCGCCGCACGCGCAGGTACGGGCGAACCGCCACGAGACACGCGACAGCGAGCGGCCGTAGAGGAACGATCGTCAGGGGATCCCGCGGGTCACGTCCCGTAGCGTGGTGTAAGAGCGCGGCGGACGGATCTTCGTAGGTCCGGCCACCGCGGCGCTCATCATCGTCGGAGTTCTCAAGGCTTCGACGAAAGGAGGCCGGCGATGGCCGGTCAGGACAGGATGACGATCGAGGAGGTCGTCCGGCAGGTGCTGCGTGACGAGCACGGTGATGTGATCCGCGAGTCGGTGCGGGCGGTCGCGCAGGAGTTGATGGAGGCCGAGATCTCTGAGCTGATCGGCGCGCAGCACGGGGAGCGCACCGAGGACCGCGCGACGCATCGCAACGGCTACCGGCCCAGGCGCTGGGACACGCGGGCGGGGGAGATCGAGTTGCAGATCCCGAAGATCCGCCAGGGCAGCTATTTCCCGTCGTTCTTGCAGCCGCGCAAGCGGTCTGAGCAGGCGCTCGTGAGCGTGGTGCAGCAGGCCTAGGTCTGCGGCGTCTCAACACGCCGAGTCGATCAGCTCGTCGAGAGCCTCGGGCTACGGATCTCAAAGAGCGAGGTCAGCCGGATCGCTGTGCTGCTCGATGAGCAGGTCACTGCGTTTCGGGAGCGGCCGCTTGAGGGCCGCTACCCGTACGTGTTCGTCAACGCGAAGATCGAGAAGGTCCGCGCCGGTGGCCGCGTCGCCCGCAAGTGCGTCGTGATCGCGCACGCCGTGCACGAGACCGGCCGCCGCGAGATCATCGGCCTGGACGTTGGCGAAGCGGAGACAGAGGCGTTCTGGACGGAGTTCCTGCGCTCGCTCGTTGCCCGCGGCCTGATCGGGGTGCAGCTAGCGATCAGCGACGCGCACCCGGGGTTGAAGGCCGCGATCGCCAGGGTCGGTTCTGTCCGATGAAGTGTGTGTGGTCGTGGTGAGCGACCGCGGTAGCTGTGTCGCCGCGCCTGCCTGAGTCGCCGAGCCCGTAGGGCGAGGTGGCTCGGGCGGGCGCGGCGCGCGCGGCCCGCAGAAGGGATCCATCGATCACCATGAGCACCATGAAGTCCAAGCGGCGCCCCGAGCCGGGCGCCGAACCTGAGGGCCATGAGCCGCCGCAGGAGGTCTTTGACCGCCTCGCCGGCTTGCTGCCTGAGGGGGCACTCGAGGACGCTGTGAAGGGGCTGCGGCCCGAGAGGAAGCAGCAGATGCCGAGGAATTACTCGCCGGAGGTCCGTCGCCAGGTCATAGAGTTGGCCCGGGCCGGGACGAAGGTCAAGCAGCTGGCCGAGACGTTCGCGATGTCGGACGCGACGATCTATAACTGGCTCAAGCAGGACCGCATCGACCGCGGCGAGGCCGAGGGCGCCACGACGAGCCAGCAGCTCGAGCTGACGGCTGCCAGGCGGCGGATCAAGCTGCCTCCTGACGGCCAAGATCTCCCGGGCCACGCCGATGTGGTTCGGACACGACTCGGCGGGAGGTGTGGTTCACCGGCGGCGAGCACGTGCTCGAGGAACTCTCCGAGTTGTTGATCCAGCGCAACCGACTCGTCCACGCGCAGCCGGAGCCGTGGTGCTTGCACCCGGTGCCGGAACAGCAACCGCAAGCCCACACCGATCTGTCGAACGTCGCCCGCTGGTTGGCAGCTACCGTAGATGCAGTCGGCCGGCCGGGCCGGGCCCACGCCTAGCTCGCTGCGCTTCTGGATGACCAAGACCCAGACTGAGATCTACGCGGACTCGACTGACGGTCCCCCAGCGGGGCCCGGTTCGTCGCACTGGCGAATCTCTTTCCCTCCGCTGGAGGCCCCGCATCTGCGGGGGTTTCTGCGCTTTAGGGACTTCCACGGCGTGCACAGGAGGATGCGCCGCGTATCGTGCGACCTCAGGCCTCATCAGGCAGCGGGCCGACGAATTCGACGCCGTACTGCCTGGCTGCCTTGCCGATCTCCGATCCCTCGATCGACTCGGCCGGCGGTAGGCCGCCAGGTTGGGATGGAAGGGTGATCGCGCGGTAGAACTCGCCGTGGCGTGCGGTCGTGAGGATCAGGTAGCGGGCGGTCTCAGACTCGACCCGGAAGCCGTGGACGGCGCCGGCGGGCACGTGCACGAACGCGCCCGCGCCGGCGCGGACTCCCGGCTGGTCGCCGAGGAAGTACAAGACCTCGCCCTCGAGGACGTAGAAGGACTCGCGGTCGTCCTCGTGGCGGTGCAGCGGAACCCGTTCGCCGCGCTTGGCTTGCTCGTCGACGAGCGCGAACTCCCCGTCGGTGTGAGCTCCGGTGGCGAGGAAGTGGGTGGACGTCTCACCAAACCATCGGAGCTCGGACTCATTGGAGTGGCACACATACGCTTCGGCCGTCATCTGGACCTTCCGTCGGGGTCGGGACGATCTCAAAGTTCGAGAAGGGTCCGCCCCAGAAAGCGACGACATCGTTGACAAGGCGGTCCATGGGTTGAGGGTATCCCGGCCTCCGGAGGTCGCCGTGACAGCAGGCCTCCACGACAAGCCGAGCGATCTCTCGGTCGACGCGTCACCGGTCACGCCGACGCACCGACCATCCTGTAGGCCGTCGAGCCGAAGCGACGCCCGGCACGCACTCGCGCTCACGTTTGCCTGCCGCCGCGCCGGCTGTATCAACAGCCGGTCCCCCAGCGAGGCCCGGTTCGTCCCACTGGCGAACACTCAGCGGGACGCTGCGGCCGCGGCCGGCGCGACCGCTAGTGGCGCTTCCGTGGGTCGTCGCCAAGCGAGCACCTCGGCACCGCCTTAGGACGCCTGCATTCATGAGAGAGCGGGGCGCGGAATGCCGTAAGCGGATCCCCGGCCGGGCCAGAGTCAGCGGTCGTAGACATCGCGACGGTGCCCAAGGGTGACGACGACCACCAAGAGCACGTCGTCCTGGACGGTGTAGATGATGCGGTAGTCACCGACTCGCACGCGCAGACCAGGCCGGCCTTTCAGCGCGCGGGCGGTCGGGGGACGCGGATCCTGCGCCAGGAGGGCAATCACACCCTGCACGCGGCGACGGATCGGTGGGTCGAGCTTGCGCAGCGCTCGGACAGCCGCTGGGCGCAGCTCGATGCGGTATTCGCTCACTCCCAGCCGAGGTCGGCCTTCGCCTGCTCCCAGGGAATGTTCGGGCCCTCCTCGTCCATCGCCGCATCAAATGCCGCGACGTCCTCGGCATCCTCGAGAGCGGCGATCAGCCTCTCGTAGCGCTCGGGACTCACCAGCACGGCTGCTGGACGCCCATATCGCTCGAGGAATACCGCCTCCGTCCGAGCCAGCTCGACTGCGTCAGGCAGGTTCTCTCGCGCAGCACTGATGTTCATGGTCGCCATGCCCTCATTGTACGACTCAAGGCCCATGTTGTACAAGGCACGTCCCGCGCCGGGA
Source organism: uncultured Actinomycetes bacterium (assembly GCA_963705315.1). Classification (GTDB taxonomy): domain Bacteria; phylum Actinomycetota; class Thermoleophilia; order Solirubrobacterales; family Solirubrobacteraceae; genus CADCVQ01. The sequence goes on along the minus strand of OY970068.1, from coordinate 933,223 downwards.
ACGTCGACCGGACCGATGTCGGGACGATCCCCGGGTGTTCCGCCCAGATGCCGATTCAGACGTCATCCGCAAGGGCTTCACGTCCTTCACGATCTTGTGCGTTGCTGTTGTCGTTGGCGGGGTCTACGCCGTCACCGACGGCGACGAAATCGTCGGCGGGGTGGGCATAGCGCTGTAAGGCGTAGGAGCAGCGACGTTCGAGTGGCTGGGGTGGCGCTTCGGCGCCGCAACTCGTGCCGGGCCGCGGACCGTCCGTTCGAGCTGGCGCCGCGTACAGCGTGGCGTTGCGCGACGGGTGAGGCGGTGATCGGGACGTGTCCCGGCTGTGAGCGGACGCGCTCCAGCCACGCGCCGATCGCGGGGTAGCCATCGAGCGAGAAGGAGCCCCTCGGCCACGTGGGTGTAGCCGTAGAGCGCAATGTCGGCGATCGAGTAGCCGTCGCCCACCAAAAACTCGCGCGAGGCCAGGTGGCCCTCCATCGCGTCGAGGGCCGCGTAGCCCGCGCGTCGCCTAGGCTCCATCTCCGCCTCGCCCGGCTTCTGCGGCGCCCACCTGAGCCAGAAGCGCATGAGGGCGATGTTCGGCATGGAGGTGTGCTGCTCGAACAGCATCCAGCGGAGCACCTGCGCCCGCTCGTAGCCATCACCGGGCAGGTATTGCGTGCCGTCGGCGAAGTACCACAGGATCGCGTTGGACTCGGCCAGCGGGCGCCCGTCGTCGAGCACGAGCGTCGGGACGCGCAGGGTGGGTTGCGGTGACCCAGGACTTCAGCGCGGTCGGAGCGATCGACGACGTCCATCTCGCGCCGCTCGTAGCTCAACCCGACGTGGGCGAACAGCAGCCGGACCTTGTAGCAGTTGCCGGACACCGGAGAGTCGTAGAGCAGCATCCCGCGCGGAGCTTAAGCCGCGAACCGGGGGCCCGCTTCGAGGCAGAACCAGCACGGTGATAGGCGTAGTAGCGAGGGTCGTGGGTCTGCTGGCACTGCTCGCCGCCGCGTGGGGCCTGCTGTGAGTCATCAAATGAGATCAGGCTCGACGCCCGCCGCAGCGATGGGCGATTAAGCCCGCTTGACTACCGAACTCGGAGTTCGTCGGCTTTGACTACCACGACGGGTCGATCGCGGTGGCGCTACGCGCGGCCGAGCGAGCCGGCCTGGACGACCGCGTGCGCGTCGAGATCGCCGGCCGCCAACCCTGACCGGGACAGCTCCGCCAGACGGCGGCTCATGCGATCAGCGCGTCGTAGCGCGCGAGCGGCCGGATCTCGCACCCTCGCGGCCTGGCGAACGTCCACGCGGGCTCAGCGAGTCGATCGGGTGGTGGGACCTGGCGTCGGCGGCCTCGTGCGTTGAGGCGCAGGCGCCGGAATGCCGCGAGCCGCCGCGTCCCGAAGCATGTCCTCGACTCGCTGCCCGAGGCCCATCAGGCGCGCCTCCCGCGCGACGCCGGCGCACGGCGACGCGTCCGCGGCAGCCAGGGCGGGGCGCGCGTCGACTGCCTCCCCCGCGTCGCGCAGAGATAGTCGCCGACCGCGCCGAACAGTCGCGTCTGCTCGTCCTCGGGACTCTCGCCGGAGACGTGTGCCGCCGCACCGACGCGGTCGCGGAGGTCGGGGATGATGCGCGAGAGCTCACCAGCGTTCGTGCAGAGCCGGCTCCCGACAGCGGCCTTGTCGAGCCCGCGCAGGGCGAGCGAGATCGCGTCGACGAACGGCCCGTATGGAGGGCGAGGGCTCTCGTGACAGGCGCCGTAGAGGACAGGTGCGCCAGCGGCCGCGACCTGCTGTGCCAGCTCGGCGATCAGACGACTCTTACCGATCCCGGCCTCACCGGTGAGCAGGCACAGACGCGGAACGCCGTCTGCGATCGCCTGCCACGCTTGCTCGAGGTCGGCCAACTCGTCGTCACGTCCGACGAGCGGACCCGCACCCGCCGCCAGGGCCAGTGGGCCCGGTAGCGACGGCTGCCCGACGTGCGCTGCGGCCGGGGTGCGCGACGCGGCGTGCGCCGTCGCCATCGCGCCGCCGTCACGGATCTCGTCGGCGAGGGCACGCGTGGCCGCCGATGGCGCCATGCGCAGCTCGCTGCGCAGGCGCTCGCGGTGCTGCTCGAAGACGGCGAGCGCGGCCGCCCGGTCCTCGGCAAGGGCGAGGCGGCGCATGAGCGAACGCGCGTGCTCCTCGGAGAGCGCAAGACTCCCGCTCGCCCTAGGCCGGCTTCTCGGCGGACGCGGCCGAGGCAGATCCCGGGGGACCTCAGGCCGACTGTGTGCTCAGCCGAGCGGCAGCTCGATCGGTGGCGCCGACCGCGGTCAGGGTCCCTCCCATGGATGCATTCAGTCAGCCACGCCCAGGATCGCCGGTGGTCGCGAGCGAAAGATCGACTCTGCCTCCTCGCACATCGTGCGGAGGACCTCGGCTGCCGGACGGACTGCGGTGACGAACGCGGCCGACTGACCGTAGAGGACCATGTTCGCGTCGGGGTCCCGCGCTTCGGCGGCCACTTCCTCCCGGCGTGCCTGGAGCTCCATCTCCCGCCCGGCCCACTCGTCGGTGAACCGGTTACGGCGTACGCGCGCGGAGATGCCTGCTGGCCACGGCAGGCCGGAGACGATGTCGTAAGCCCGGCTGAGGACGGCGTCGCCCCCGTCGCTCGCGATGATGAGCTCCTTCGTCGCAGCGGCGACCTCGACCGCCTCAGGCGTCGCCATGAAGGCGGTGCTGATCAGGCGCCATCCGCACCCGCGGTGAGAGCGGCGGCCAGGGCCCGACCATCCGAGATGCCTCCGGCGGCGAGGAGCGGTACGTCGGGCCAGCGGGCGGCTGCCGTAGCGAGGAACGGGAGAAGGCCCAAGCTCCCCGTGTGGCCGCCCGCTTCGGCGCCCTGCACGACCAGGACGTCGGTGCCCGCGTCGACCGCATGGGCGGCGTCGTCGAGCGTCTGGACCTGGCACATCGTCGCGGCGCCCGCTCTCTTGGCTCGGTCGATCCACGGCTGCGGATCGCTGAAGGAAAACGCGATGGCAGCCGGCCGGTCCGAGGCGTCGAGGGAGGCCTCGAACAGGGGCTCGAACATCGGGATGAACGGCGTGATGAACCCGATGGCGAACGGCTTATCGGTCACGGCACGGATGGTCGCGATCTCGGCCCCGATCCAGTCCGGTCCGTTGACGGCGTGTGTTCCGCCGAACGAGCCGAGGCCGCCGGCGGCGGAAACGGCGCCGGCCAACCGCCCGCCGCTGTGCATCCCCATCGGAGCCGACATGACCGGGTACGTGAGCCCGAACATCTCGGAGAAGCGCGTACGCAGCACGCGTGCACGCTAATCGATCGCCGGACTGCCTACGGCGCTCGGCGAGGCCAAGCCGACGGGCGGACTCGACCGCCGACCCCTTCATTTGCCGACGCCTTCCTGGAGCGAGCGGACACGAGTGCCCGCCTGGCACAGCTTGACGGCTGCTAGCCACCGCGATCGGGGCCGTCAGTCAAGTACCGGGACGTGGTGTACCGGCACGCTTGAAGACTGCGGGCGAACCTCACACAGACGAACCCCTATCGGGGAAGGCGGTCGGGCTGCTGTGATCGGCCTTGGCGCGCGCGTCTGGAGTGGCACGGTGACTCCCCCGGGGAGCCGAGAGTGCCGGTGTGCGCACGACGCGGTCGCGGCCGGACCACACGACGATCTGCGGCGCGCCGCGCCCGGCTTGGGCGTGGCGCGCCGCGACGGGCGGTCTACGGTCGTAGTTGAACGACCGAGTACGGTGCGGTCTCGGGCGCTGGGATTCCGAAGCGCGCGTTGACGGTGTAGAGGCGGTTGCCGTGCTTGGCGATCGTGGCTGGCACGTCGAGCGCCGGGTGGGTGAGGTGGTCGACGATCGTTCCCGAGCTCAGGTCCGGCGAGAGGCGCACGACGGCGACGCGATTGAGCTCGTTCTGTACGACGTACAGCGTTCGCCCCGCGAGCAGCAGCCCGTCTCCGAAGGCAACGTTGCCGCCCGTCAGCTCGATGCGATCCGCCACGCCGGTGGCGGGATCAATCCGGTACAGGCGGCCGAGGTTCGTCTGCACGGCGATCAGCGTCTCGCCGTCGGGGGTGGCGTCGATGCCGTTGGTGTTGAAGCCGTCAGCGAGCTCGAAGTCGCCTGTGAGGGGCACCTCCCGGACGTCGGAGGGGCGGCCGAGAGTGCCATTGCGCGCAAGCGGGATCCGATACAGAACGGCCCGGAAGGAATCGGTCAGCCACGCGGCGTCTTTGGTCAGTGCGACGTCGTTGACCATCGTCGCGCCGGGGCCGCCGAGTTGATACTCGGTGAGCGTCGTCCCGGTGCATGCGTCGTAGACGTATGCCTGTCCGGTGAACGCCCCGGCGACGAAGATGCGCTCGCGCGCGTCGACTTTGATCCCGGCCGCCATGCGGCCCGGTCGGGGCGGTACTGCAACGCTGCCGGTGCCGGTCCGAAGGTCGCCGCGATAGATCGCTCCGGTTGGGATCGCGCCGACGTAGAAGGCGTTGCCCGCGCCGGTGGCGATGCCCTCCGGCTGCCATCCGACAGGCAGGTCGATGACGCCGGGGAAGGGCCGGGCGGGCGCGGGCGTCGCGGCGACCAGCGCCGATAGCACCGCCAGCATGACGATGGTCAGGCGTTTCATATCTAGTCTCCTTCTTGATCAGGCGCGGCTGACTCGGTCGTCGCATGAGACGCCTTGATCCGCGCCGATGCAGGGCTTCCGTTCGTCTCCCGCGACGGATGCCGCGGGCTGATACGAACGTACGGGCGTCCGCTGCCCGTGGTCATCAGCACAAATGCGGATTCGCTACTGACGCCGCGCGCATCCGCCGCGCGGGCGTCCGCTGCTTTGTGATCATCTCCTGTGATGGCAAAGACCTCGTCGCACGTCTTGGGCCGGGCGGGCGCGGCAGAGCACAACCTGCTGGTGTCGCTGAGCTCGCTCGTGGGGCGGGGGCGAGAGCTTGAGGCGATCGTCGAGTCGTTGCGCCGGACGCGGCTGGTGACGCTGACAGGTCCCGGTGGCGTCGGAAAGACGAGCCTGGCGCTGGAGGTTGCGCGGCGTCAGCTTGCGCGCCGCAGCGACGGGGTTTGGTTCGTCGATCTGGCGGCGCGCGCGGGGGCGCCTGACGTCGCTGGCGAGACGGCCCGTGTGATGAGCGTCGGCGCGCCGGTCGGCGCGACGGCGACTGATGCGTTGCGGGCCTATCTCGCCGATCGCGACGTGCTGCTCATCCTGGACAACTGCGAGCACGTCGTCGACGCCTGCGCCGAGCTTGCGGCGTCGCTGCTGGGCTCGTGCGGGCGCCTGCGGCTCCTCGCCACCAGCCGTGAGGTCCTCGGGGTCGCCGGCGAGACGGTGTGGACGGTGCAGCCGCTGGAGCGCGAGGATGCGCGGCGGCTGTTTGTCGAGCGCGCACGGCAGCGGCGGCCGGAATTCATGCCCGACGAGCGTGCGGATGCGACGATCGATGGGTTGTGCGCGCGGCTTGATCGGCTGCCGTTGGCGATTGAGCTTGCCGCCGCGCGGATGGGCGTGATGTCGACCGAGGAAATCGCCGCAAGCCTCGAGGCGCGCCTGGGGGAGCTCGCTGCCACCACGCGCCACGCGGCTCCGCGCCACCAGACCTTGCGCGCCATCGTGCAATGGAGCTACCAGTTGCTCACCCTCGCCGAGCAGCAGGCGTTTCGCGGGCTCGGCGTGTTCGTCGGCGGATTCGACGCCGACGCAGCGACATCGGTCGCCCCGGGACTCTCGCCGGCGCGATTCGCGCGGCTGGTCGACAAATCGCTGGTGGCGGTCGTGGAGAGCCATCCTCTGAGGACGCGCTACCGGCTGCTGGAGACCGTTCGCGAGTATGCCCATGAGCTGCTCGTCGAGTGCGGCGAGCTGGAGGCCGCTCGCGAACGCCATCTGCGCCACTACTCGGCACTGGCCGGAGTGCCGCCCGATGGCTGGCCCTCCACACGCGCACGGCAGATCGTCAAGGAGTATCGCGACGACTATGAGAACGTCCGCGCCGCCCTGGAATGGGCGATCGATTCCGACCCCTGCGAGGCGCGAAGGCTCTTCACCGGTACGCAGGACCTGTTCATGCTGCTCGGACACGCCGATGGGCTGCGGCTGGCGCAGCTGCTGCTCGATCGCTGTCTCGCTCAGGATCGGCTTCGCGCCGAGGTGCAGATCTCCGCAGGATCACTCGCGATCATGATCGCCGCCACCGAGGCGGCGGCCCACGCGCTCGCGGAGGCACGCGACCTGAGCGCCGGCCTCGGCGAGCGTGCCCTGGAAGGGTGGGCTCGGTTCTTCCTGGGCCTGGGCGAGACGTTCGTCGGTGCGATCGCGGCGGGGCGCGCCAATCTGCAGGCCGCGAGGACGCTGCACCGCGACCTCGGCGTTCGCGGCGAAGCGCTCGCCACGGCCGCGCTGGGCATGGGGTTCCTGATCGACGGCGAGCCCGACCGCGCCCGCGAGTTGATCGACGAGGCGCTGGCGCTCAACCGCGCCAGGGACGACGATTGGGGCGAGGGCCAGTGCCAGGTGTATCTGGGGCTCCTCGCCGAGGACACCGGCGCGCATCCCGACCGCGTGAGCGAGCATTACCGGCGGGCGATCGACCTCCATGGCCCGTACGGGGGCGGGCCGCTGCTCCCGGTCGCGCTCGTCGGGCAGGGCGGCGTCGTCGGCCGGCGCAACCCCCGGCGCGGCCTGCAGATCGTCGCCGCGGCCTACGCGCTTCGCGCGCGACGCGGCGGCAAGTTCGCCCCCTACTTCCTGACGCGGACCGAGCCGATCCGGCTCGCGCTGATGACCGCGCTCGGCGCTCAGGCTCCGCGCGTGTGGGCGGAGGGCTCGCGGCTGGGGCTCGACGAGGCGATCGCGCTGGCGTTTGGCACCGGCCCACCGCCGGTGGACATGCCCGCCGGGCTGAGTGACCGCGAGGCCGAGGTGGCGGGACTCGTGGCACAAGGGCTCTCCAACAAGGCGATCGCGGCGAAGCTGCACCTGTCGGTGCGGACCGTCGAAAGCCACGTACAGCACACACTCACCAAGACCCGACTGGCCAACCGCACCCAGCTGGCCACCTGGGCGCGCGAGCGAATCCAGATGCCCTAGCACCGCGGCCCGCGCCAACCACCTCTGACCGAAGCTGAGCCGCGCGCAGACGACTGCGTAGCGATTGCGTAGTTGCACCGATGGCCGCAAGAACGCCCCTGCGTACGGTGCGCCTCAGCCCGCCGCGGCCCGAGCCACAGGCGGAGACAACACACCAAGGAGCAACCATGGCGATCGCCACGATTATCGAGCATCCCGGCCAAAGCCAAGCGCAGGCCGAGCAGATTCAGGCGCACGTACGCAGCACAGGACCCGTCCCACCCGACGGCGCGCGCCTCGTGATCGCCGGTCCCGCGAATCCCGGCTGGCGCGTGATCACCGTCTGGGACTCCGCGGAGGACCGCGAACGGTTCTACACCGAACGGCTCACCCCGGCCTTCGAGCAGGCCAGCCTGTCCTTCTCAGACACCGAGCGCACACAGTTCGACGTCCAGATGCTGGTCGCCGGCGACCTCACCGGCACCCCGCAGGCTGGCGTGAACTCGTGAGCGCTCGGCGGGCGCGAGCTCATAAGCGAGAGCAATGAATCCAACGGCCGCGCACTGCACACAGCCGGCAGCCGCCGGCCCTAGGCCGATCTTCCAGCTAGTCGCGCTGGCGCGCCGCTCGCAACGAAGTCGATCGGCGCGCGGACGACCGCTAGCCGGTCTGTCAGCGGAACACGAACCACATCTGGGCGGCCCGCTGGGCGCGTCCCACTGCCGAACCTCTTGCGACACAGCTCGAACGGCCCGCGGCGCTCAGGATCGGGGAGGGGCGGTCTCGGAGGGGCATCCGCATCGCTGATCCATGGTCGGCGTAAGCTCCAGCGTCACGACCGAACGCGCTGGGCGAAGAGCATGTTGATGGCATGAGCGACGGCGACGACTTCCTAGCCTGGGTCCAGACGACGCTGTTCGAAGCGGAGCTCGCCCTGCACAACGGTGACGCCGCCCCGCGCCGGGCGCTCTGGTCCCGAAACGAGCCCGTGAGCGTCTTGGGTGCGTGGCGCAACGCGCGGGGGCAGAACGAGCTGAACGAGCTGTTTGCTTCCCTCGGCAGGAGCTTCTCCGACTGTACGTCGTACGCATTTGAACTGCAGACGTATGACGTGGTGGGCGACATGGCCTATACCGCCGGCCTTGAGCACACGACGGCGTCTGTCGACGGTCAGCCGCGCAGCTACACCTTGCGGGCGACGCAGGTGTACCGCCGCGAGGGCGGCGAGTGGAAGGTAGCCCATCGCCATGGCGACACCGTGACCGAGTGACGGTCCTTGTCCGGTGAGATGGGTCGGCAGATGCTGCTCCGACACTCGCTCCGTCCGCTTCGTCTCTCGCAGACAGGTTGGTTGGCCGGAGCCCAGACCCAAGGAGGAGCTCATGTCTGCCCTGTTGGTGGGTTACGCCCGAGTGTCAACCCACGACCAGGACCTGACCGCGCAACGCGACGCGCTGGCGGCGCTCGGTGTCAGCGACGCGCGCACGTATGTCGATCACGGCCTGACCGGGACCAATCGCCAGCGCCCGGGGCTGCGCGAAGCGCTCGCGGCGTGCCGCAGCGGCGACACGCTGGTCGTGACCAAGCTCGATCGCCTCGCTCGATCGCTGCCTGACGCGCGCGACATCCTCGAGGACCTGACCACTCGCGAGGTCAAGCTCAGCATCGGCGGCGCGGTGCACGACCCGACCGATCCCGTCGGCCGGCTGCTGTTCAACGTGCTGGCGATGGTCGCCGAGTTCGAGTCTGACCTCATCCGGCTGCGCACGAAGGAGGGCATGCGGGTGGCCAAGGCCAAGGGACGGCTGCGCGGCCGCCGGCCTAAGCTCAACCCGCGCCAGGGGCGCACCTCGTTGCGCTGCACCGAGCGGGCGAGCACAGCACCGCTGAGCTCGGCGATCTGTTTGGTGTTGGACGCTCCACCGTCTACCGCGCGATTGAGCGCGCCGCCCGGCGCCAGGAGCAGAAGCCGGCACTCGGCTCCGCTGACGCTAGGTGACGTGCCCGGGGCGTTCCGAACGGCGTGAGGTAGGTCCGGGCCTGCCGAGAGGGTGTGGGTGTCGAAGCTCACGCCCTCAAGAAGGCCCGGAAGTGCCGCACCATAGAGCCCGGTTTACTGCGCGTGTTCGGGAGTTGGTTGTTCGTCGTGTCGTCGACGACGGTGAGTCGTTCGCCCGGGCCGCGGCCTGGGCGAACGTCTCGAAGTCCACGGTCTGGGAGTGGGTTCGCGGCTGGCGAGCCGCCAGTCTTCAGGAGCGCGAGTCGCTGGCGTGCCTGCAGGAGCGCTCCAGCCGCCCGCACCGCTCGCCGACCCGGGTGCCCGCCGCCGAGGAGCAGCGGATCTGCGAGCTGCGCCGGCGGACCGGTTGGAGTCCCAGGACGATCGCCGTCGAGGTCGGCCGATCGCAGTCGACGGTCCACCAGGTGCTGCGTCGCGGTGGCTGCTCGCGGCCCGAGCCGGCCGCGCGCCCGCCGGTGATCCGCTACGAGTGGCCGTGCCCGGGCCAGCTGCTGCACATGGACACCAAGCGCTTTGGGAAGTTCACCGAGCCCGGCCACGCGGTCACCGGCGATCGTACCCAGCGCTCGCGCAGGGTTGGCTGGGAATCGGCGGTTGAACGTGTCTCAGCGGGGCGGCATTGAGCGCTCGACGCCGCCCCGCAATGCTCGCCCTAGTCGCCCAGCTGACCGCGCACCGCGCCGCCGGGGAAGTTCGGCCGACTGTGCACGTTGACGTAGTACGCGGTCGGGTTGTGGCGGATCGCCTTGATCAGCTTCGGGTCGTCGTTCTGCGCGCAACCCGACACCGAGTCTGTGCCGGCGAACGAGCCGCTAAACAGCGCTACGACGACCGGGCCGGCGTCGCCCGCGGGCGCCACGTGGACGTGGCCCGCGAACACCTCGCCATCGACGTCGGCCCAGCTGATCTTGAAACAGACCTCGTTCTGGCCCTGGTTCAAGGTCAGGTCCGCCTGGCCGGTGGCATCCGGATCGCCCGGATTGGGCGCCTCCTCGGCTCCCGTCAACGCGGTCGACAGCGGCCGGCCGCCGTCGCCCGCGGCGGCGATGCTCCCGAGGGCAAGCATGATCGCGACACCGGCAGCGAACGCGGCAAGTAACCTGCGCACGGCTTCCATAGGTCTCCTTCCTGGACACGGGACCCAATCCACAACGAGCACGGCAACGCTCGCACAGCACGCCAGTCACGGTCAACCTGCGGCGGGGCCGCCCGGAGCGTCCGCAAGCCGGTGGTCTTCCGCCGGCAATGGCTGCGACACCCGCGATCGCGTCCTTCAGCGCGATGGACGCAATGTCCACACGGCTAGCGGGTGCCGGATCACCGGGACGTGGACGAGCCTCTACGACGGCATCGTGATCACGGTGGGGCGCGAGCTGGACATCGACCACGTCGTGCCGCTCGCGCACGCCTGGCGGACCGGAGCCAAGACGTGGACCAAGGCGCGGCGCCGCGCGTTCGCCAACGACCTCACCGAGCCGCAGCTGATCGCCGTCAGCGCACACAGCAACCGCTCCAAGGGGGACTCTCCGCCCGACGAATGGAAACCACCACGTCGCACGATCTGGTGCCTGTACGCGCGGTGGTGGATCGACGTCAAGACGGTCTGGCACCTGACGACCACGCGTCCCGAACGCACATCGTTGCGGGCCATGCTACGCCGCTGCTAACCGGTACCGGGAACAGGCCGAAGGCGCGCGCAGAGGACGAGCCGTCTCAGAGATCCGTCGTGCCCCCGACGCGCAAGCTCGCGCAGGCCGAACTGGACAACAGCGGCGCCTACGGCCGCTGAGCTGGCCCGTCGAGGAGGCGCTTCGCGTGCCTAGCGCTGGACCTCAGCGGCCTGAGTGGGGTGCTCGCAAGTGCGTCCGCTTCGCCGTTCGCATCTCGGGGCACCCACGTGATCTTGATGTCAGCGAACTGTCGGATCAACGAAACCGCTTGCTCATGCAAGGGCTTGAGATGCTCCGCCTTGACTGTCGATCTGCCGCTCAGCTGATCGACGAGCAGAGCGGAATCGAGGCACACGCGTAGGTGTCCAATCCCGCGAGAGCCGGCGGCCTCGAGGCCTCTGATGAGAGCTCGATACTCCGCGACGTGATGGTCCTTCGCCGGCCCTATTCGCTCCGAGATCTCCTCGAGAGGTGCCTTCAGGACCACACCAATCGCGGCTTCACCCGCCATTTTGCCGGGTTCATCGGGGACTATGCCCCCGTCCGTCGTGAGTAGGTGGTAGCGGGGCTTGGGGCCAGAGCCGTCGCCGGGGGACGTTCCACGTTCTGTCATGGAGCCAAGGTATCGCCCAAGAGGACGCCGCGGCCCGCTCAAACCGAGCAGTAGCCGGTCGTCTATCGCACAGCCCGCCGTCCCACCGCTGTCTCAGCAGCCGAACGACCAGCGGGACTCCGCGAGCGGCCCTCGCTCGGTCATGGCTCGATGTTCTTCATCAACGACCCCGCGACGATTACCATCGGCTCCGTGATGAGCGACGCCTCCGAAACCATGCGTGCGCGCGCCGGCGCTTGGACCGAGGAGGAGATCGCGCGCGATCGCGCCGCATCCGATGCCCGGATGACCCGCGCCCGAGAGCGGGGGCCTGAGGCGAATCTGAAGGAGGCCGCGGCACTGTCGCGGTTTGCCAACAGGATCGCGGCGGCGGCGGCAGTCGCGCGCCGCCATGACGCCTGACGCGATGGATCCGGAGCCGCTGCTGCGGTTCTTGTACGAACGAGGGGTCGCGCACATCATCATCGGCGGGGTCGCAGTCGCCGCGCACGGCTACCCGCGGCCGACGATGGACCTCGACATCGTGCCCGACCCTGATCGCGGCAATCTGGTCCGCCTGGCCGACGCGCTGGATGAGCTGCACGCCGTCCCGGCTGAGGGCGACGAGTTCGCTTCAACCGAGTTTCCGGCGGACCCCTCGAGCGCCGACGATCTCGCCGCCGGTGGGAACTTTCGCCTCGACACCGATCTCGGTCCCCTCGATGTCATGCAGTGGGTGCAAGGGATCGAAGTCGACAACCTCTACGCCGAGCTCGCCAGCACGGCATCGGCCTTCACCTTAGACGACCTACGGCTCCGCTACTGCGGCATCGGGCACCTGCGCGCGATGAAGCAGGCGGCCGGACGGCCACGTGACCTTGACGACCTCGAGCACCTGCCAGCTGACAGCTGACGCGACCGGTCGAGCCTCGATCGTGATCTGGAGTCGCGCCTCGCCGGGTGCCTCCGACGGAACCGCCTTATGCGGGAGGCGATCGTCCGCCGGCCACTCCCACTGCCGAACGTCCACCGACACGCCGCCGCGTGTTCTCGAGAGCATCCGCCTGGATGTCTACCGTCGTCGTGCGGTGTCCAGAGCTGACTTCATCTACTACGACCTCAACCGTCTGGTACGACGAGTTCGAGATGCGCATCGGCGACAACATGCGCCGCAAGATCGATGCCGGCATCGCGAACAGCCGGTTTGGGATCGTTGTCTTGTCGCACGCATTCTTTGCTAAGAACTGGTCGCAGTACGAGCTGGACGGGCTCGTCAACCGCGAGATGGGCGACGGCAGCCAGATAGTCCTCCCGCTGTGGCACCGGATCACGCGCGGGGAGGTCGCCGCGCAGAGCCCGTCTGTCGCCTTTCGGAGACGAGGATCTGCAGCGACACGTAGCCCGTTTCGCTGTCGTACGGCCCACCACACGAGAAGCGAGATGGTTACCGCGTGAGTCGAGGCGCAGACGCCATGCGCGACGCTCGCGCGAAGCTCGACTGGGCGACGGAGAAGCACGAAGAGATGCTGAGCGTCTTCGAGCAGTGGCTGAAGCCGGGGGGCGGCGATGAACGTCCGTGCGGTATCCGCTGGCGCTCCGCCGACAGGCCCGCTGGTCTGCTCGTCGCGTTCTTCATCGTGGAGGAGCCGCTGCCGGGCCGGATGACCATGCTCGCCGCAGACTTGGTGCATAACACGCGCACGGCGCTCGACCACGTGCTCGCCCGATCGAAGGCTGAGCTTGGAGGGGACCCGGGGCAGGGCTACTTCCCACGCGGCAGACGGAGGATCTGTGGCAGCGCCACGTGGTCCTGCCCGGAAGGGGCCGCTCGATGGCCTGCCGCGCGAGGCCATCGAGCTGATCTACCGGGAGCAGCCGCTCCATCGCGTGTTGCCGGCGGAGGACCCACTCGTGATCCTCAACGCGCTGGATAACACCGACAAGCATGAGGAACTCAACCCGGCCTTCGTGTACCCCGAGGTCACACGCGGGGTCGACCTGATCGAGGTCCTTGACCCTCACCGCCTGAAGCGAGCCGAGAACTTGTGGCGCGGGGGTCAAGAACTCAAGGACGGGACACTGCTCGCTCGCTTGATGGTTAGCGGCAACCCGCAGCGCGTGGTTCGGGCTCGCAACGAAGCGCGACTGGGCTTCGCAACTGGCGCGGTCGACGGCGCTCGCACCAGCTACACGGCGATGATCGACCGGGTGCGCGGGATCGCCGACAAGGCGGCGACCCTGATTGACAGCCAGACCTGAGCACGGCGCGAGAATGCGCCAAGCCTCCACTCCGCCAGCCACCCGCGCGCGTACGCGCGGCGACGGATCCGCGCGTCTCAGCAGCCGAACCTCATTCAGCTCCCAGATCGTCGCGTAGGACGAACGGCAGGCGGCACGCCGTGCTGCCGCTGGCGCGTCGCAGGAACCGGCCCGTTCGGCAGGATTCCGGGAAGGAGACTCGGCCGACTACGGGCGCGCTGACGGCGCTATGCCGGCGCTGGGATCGCGCCGATCTGCTGGAGCATCGTCAGGAAGTCCGCGACGTTCCAGCGTTCGGCGATCAGCCCGTCCTCGTCGAAACGCAAGATCGTGATGATCGCGAACGCGATTGGCTGGTGGCTTGCGGGCACGCCCATCAGCTCGCCCTCGTGGGTGCCGGTGAGCGTGAGACGCGCTGCAGCGCGATCGCCCTCCGTGACGACGTCGTCGAGCGAAACGTTGGCATCGGGGACGGCCGCCCACATCCCGGCGAAGAAGTCGCCCAGTGACGCTGCGTCGACGACGCCGTCGGGGAACCCGTGCAAGCCGACATCGGGGCGGTAGGCAGCGATGTAACGCTCGCGATCGTGCTCGTTCCAAGCGTTCACGGCGGCACGAACAGTCGTTGCATGACTGGGCATGGCAACTCCTCTGGGCTGGGAAACGCTGCACTGCCGACCATACGCCGTGCGGGGTGCTGGGGACAACCGATCGCCACCGATCACGGTCGTGGTCGGCAGCGGCCGATCAGCCGCTTACGAGCAGCGCGATGCCGGTACCGGCAAGTCGCCTTGCGGACGCTCGAAGCCCGGGCCGGCATCGGAGACCACGCCGCGCAGCCTCTCCTGGCTGAGGTGGATGCTCAGGCCCATCGCCGATTGCTCGTCGACGCCTGCGTGGCGTATGCAGTCGGTAATCAGCTCGGTGATGAGCAGCCGCAGGCGTGGGCGGGCCGGACGCTCGCGGCGCGAGAGCAAGGAATGCGCGAGGACAGAACTCTGCGGGACGCGCTTATAGCGGCCTGCCCAATCTGCGTTCTCCCAAGAAGCCCCTGTCCCAGTCCAGCGACCGTAACCACCGACCCGGACGCGGCCCCCGACAAGCAGTTTTATGCCCCGAGAAGCAACACTATGCCGCCGGCTGCCGAGGTCGGATGACCGCTGCGGCGCGCGCTGGCGGTTCGTGCGGACGGCGACGCCGCCGATCCGTCGATGCCGACGCCGTTCGTCCGCCATGCGGCCGATCCTCTTCAGCCGGCCGTGAGCGCGACTTCGAAGTGGTCGACAGATTGAATCGAGGCCCCAGCCTGGTCGGTCGCCTGCTCGCGCATCTGATTGGCGCGCTCCACGCTCGCGTCGAGGGCCTCCTCCGACTCCCACAAGGTAATGCTCATGCCCCTGCCGCCGGCGCGGTCGACGAGGAAGTATGCCTTGCTGAAGCCATCCAACTCCTCGAGGGGAGCTGTCACCGAGTCGAACCCCTTCACAAGTTCGTCCGCCTGACCCTCATAGGTGCTCACGCGCGCATGCATGTCTCCTCCTGCCGTCATCGTCTTACGACGGACCACCCGCCAAGGCCAAGGCTCCCACGAGGGGTCGGGCGGGGCAAGTGCGGTGATCGCCTGCCCCTGGTAGAGCGGGCAGAGCCAGTTGCAGAGGCCGGGTCGGACCAGCCCGTTCGCGGCCCCCGCGAGAGTGCTGGTCGGCGCGAGATGGGGCGCTCTGTGTACAACGGCGAGAGCGCCCGTCCTGCCTCAAAGCAGCGGTGGCGCAAAGAGCGTCGCGGAGCGGTCGGGGCTTGACAGGCAGGCGCGTGCGAGCGCTCGGGGCCGCTGTGTAACGCGTGAGCGACATGGTGGACTGTCGCTCTGTAGGTGTCTCACCCCGGAACCTAAGCAAGGGGGGTTGTTGTCGTGAACTACGACGCGATCGTCGTCGGTGCGCGCTGTGCTGGATCACCGACGGCAATGCTGCTGGCTCGAGCTGGGCATCGGGTTTTGCTCGTCGACAAAGCGACGTTCCCGAGCGACACGCTGTCTACGCACTTCATCCATCCGCCGGGGGTGTCAGCGCTCGATCGATGGGGCGTCCTGGAGCAGTTGGAGGCTACGACCTGTCCAGCGGTCACGAGGTACTCGTACGACTTCGGGCCAATCACGATCGCAGGAACGCCGCGACCGGCCGATGGGGTGGCGATGGGCTACGGCCCGCGGCGGTTGGTACTCGACGCGCTGCTGGTTGATGCCGCCGTCGCCGCGGGAGCGGAGTTCCGCGAGGGCTTCACGGTTGAGGAGATCGTGATCGACGACGGACGCGTTACCGGCATCCGCGGACGCGCTGCCGGAGGCGAGACGGTCACCGAGCGAGCCCGCGTGGTGATCGGCGCGGACGGCAAAAACTCGCTGGTCGCCAAGACCGTCCAGGCCGAGCAATACAACGAGGCGCCGCCGCTCACGCCCTCCTACTACACGTACTGGAGCGACCTTCCGACCGACACCTTCGAGAACTACATCCGTGCCGAGAACGATCGCGGCTGGGGCGTGCTGCCAACGCACGACGGCCTCACCTGCGTGGTCATGGGATGGCCACTGGCGCAGTTCGAAGCGAACCGCACCGATATCGAGGGCACCTACATGAAGACCTTCGACCTTGCGCCCGAGTTCGCCGCGCGTATCCGCGCAGCCAAGCGCGAAGACCGCTTCAAGGGCATCCGTGACCTTCCGGGCTTCTTCCGCAAGCCGTACGGACCCGGATGGGTGCTGGTCGGAGACGCGGGCTACCACAAGCACCCCCTCACTGCCTACGGGATCACCGACGCGTTCCGCGACGCGCAGGGAGTCGCGGACGCCCTTGACGAAGCCTTCGCCGAGAGCCAGAGCTTCGACGACGCGATGGCCGCCTTCCACCATGCCCGCGACGAGGAGTCCGGCCCGATCTACGGCCTGACCTGCGACTTCGCGAAGATCGAGCCCCCGCCGCCGGAGATGCTCCAGCTCTTCGGTGCGATCTACGAAAACCCGGAGGCGATGGACGACTTCGTCAGCGCCATGGCAGGCACCTTCCCGGTGCCCGAGTTCTTCGCCCCCGAAAACGTGGGGCGCATCATGGCAGCTGCCAGCTGAATACTTGCGGATCACTCTCAAGCCCGCGCGCACGCTCGGCAAGACGTAGCGGCGCTGCTTCCGCCTGCAGGGAACAGTCTCGTCCAGCCCGCGCAAAGGTCGATAGCCGGGTCGCCTGCCCGCCGGCAAACGCTGCGCTGAGCGCAGCCGGTACCGACCGGACCTGGCCGACGCGATGCGCCCGCCTACCCCGGGGTATCCGTCGTTTGGTGCCCAGGGAGCAAGCTCGCGACGATACCCAGGAGGCTACTTGCGGGCAGACGTCCGCGTGTTCCCGCCGGGCGTGCTGCCCTTCTTCTCAAGATTGAAAATCGTCTGGGGAAGGCGTGGTACAGCGCTCGGCGCCGGTGGCTTGCTTGACGCGGGAGGCGGTGGCGTCTTGCGCTCGGAGGACACGACTAGGAGGCTAGCGCGGCGGCGGTTGCAAGACCAACTGTCTCAAGCGTCAGCGCCGTCAGCGCCCAAGCGAGGAACGACACGAGCTGTGACACCACACCGGCATTCTGTTCTCGACGTTCGTCAAACGCGTCGGCAAGCGCAAGGTCGACGATCAGCTGCTGCAGGATCTGCTGATCCCAGAGCGCCTGATAGGTCGCGCGGGCGTTGACGCTGAAGCCCATCTCGCGTGGGATGAGAAGCAAGACGACGAAGATCAGGAGCGCGCCAGCGCCGAACACGCCGAGGACTGCGGCAACGGTTTCCGGGGTTCCGTCGGGGTGATCGCCACCGAAGACAGGCTTCGCAAGCAACGAGCCGATGACCGCTCCTGCCGCCAAGAGCGTCGCCCCACGGCTTCGAACCTCAGCGACCTGGCGCTCCTGTTCAGCCAGCGCCTCGGTACCGAGTTCGTAGATGCGCTCCTCGAAGTCGGCCATCGTGGACGAAGCGTGGCGACCAACTCGGACGTCCTGACTGACCCCAGTTCGGCGCTGCCAGCCAGCTCACAGCGGGCGACGTGGAGTCGAGCTGAACTGCCCACCCCTCAGGAGCCTCCGCAAAGGAACGGCTACCGGAGCGATTCCCGAGGCGTTCGGGCTGGGCCAGGTTGCGGTGCACCTTCGCGGCAGCGCGGATCAGTCGACGGACGTGTCGCTGGCCAGGCGGTCGAGCAGTCTGACAACGCGCAGATAGAGGTGTTGCGCAGCATCGGGCTCGTCGGCTACTGCGGTCACCCCGAGGCGGCCCTGGGACTCGAGCAGGCTGAGCATGTGAAACATGGCTCCGGTCTGCGTCTGCGCATCCCAGCCGACGCGCTCGTCCTGAGCCGCGGCGAGGAACCGTTTGAGAGTGATCTTGCGGTATGCGGGATCACCCAGCCGGTCGGTCGCGAAGTAGTACTTGGGCTGCCCTGCTGGGGTCCGGTATGCCACCTTTGCGTCATCGAGCGCGCCGTCGGTCAGCAGCCACAGCGCTCCGTACGGGTGCGACGTGCCGCCTTCGCGCAGGTTGATCTCCAGCGCGAACGGCTCCCACCCATCCTCGCCACGCGCAACGATGAAGTCGACGCCGAATCGCCCCATCACGCCCTGCAGTGCGAGGTACTGCCCGACCTTGCGCGCCTCGTGCACGACGACCGCCGCGTACTCCGAAGCGGCCGGAAACGTGCAGGCGACAAAAGACTGGCCAGCCGTGCCACCGAGTACTTGGTCGTGCGTCGAGATCACGAGCGGCTTGCCGCCGGGGAGGATCCGCAGCTGGACGCTGGGGCTGCGGATCTCGCCGGAGATCATCTCCTCCACGATCCCGCCTGCGGCGAGCGTCTGCATGTAGTCGGGCGGTAGGCTGCGCAGGCGCACATCGATCGCGGCCCGCTCCTCCGACGTGCCTGGTGGCGGTAGGTCGCGCAGGCGGATGACCTGGTTACCTTCGCCGTAGACCGCGTCGTCGTGCTTGACGACGGCCGACTCGAGTCCCGGCCGCCACGCCCGCAGCGCGATCAGCGCATCGCAGAGCTCCGCGCGCGTTCGGATGGCGTTGACGCCGCGTGGGTGCGGGACGCCCGCGGCCTCAAAGAGCCGCCTCGACCCCGTCTTCGTGCCGAAGCGCTCAAAACGGCTGTCGATGCCGTAGATCGGGACGTCGAGCGCGAGCGCCAGGTCACGCTCCGGAGCGCGGACGTTGAACGGCATGATGAACGCGCGATCGCCTCCACCGGCGAGTTGTGCGAGCTCTGCGATCAGGTCGCGTCGCTCGAGGAGCTTCGTGGAGAGAGGGCGAACCGAGCCGTCGTCGGGGCTGAGGAGATGAAGCCTCTTACGCGCGTCGGGCACTTCCGGGATGAGGCGCAGGTAGTAGTCGACGACGTCGGGGCGGATCGGGCGCGAGGTGACCACGACCAGCCGCGCGCGCGGCCGGCGCAGGGCGAACACGAGGTAGAGGAAGCGCTCCTCGAGCGCATCGAGCTCGTTTGTGTGCAGGCCGAGCACCTGCTCGCCGTAGCTGAGCGACGGAATCGCCAACACCGTTCGTTGTTCAGCCTCGCGCGGGTCGGTGACCTGTGGGAAAGGGCGAAGCCGCGCCTGAAGTGCCGCGAATGCAACGTCGTCGTCGTGCTCGACAATCGCCATCGCATCAACCCTTCCAGGTTCGCTTCCCCCGTTGCAACCACCCGGAAAGCAACCCTGAACGGTAACATTGTGGTGTTAGTATGCGCGTATGCGGCGCACCACCATCTCCCTACCTGACGAGTTGGCCGATGCGCTCGAGCGCGAGGCACGCCGCCGCTCGATGCCCGCCTCCGCGATCACGCGCGATGCGCTGACTGCATACCTCGGGATCGGCGGACCCGGCGATCAACGCGAGCTTCCGTTCGCGGCGCTCGGTCGCAGCGGCCACTCCGACACCGCCCGCGAGATGGAGACGCTCCTCGAGCAAGAGTGGACCGTGGATGCTGGCGATCGTTGACGCCGGCCCCCTATACGCAACCGCCGACGCCGACGACGATCATCACGAGGCCTGCCGCCACGTCCTCTCGCGTGGCGACCTGCGCCTCGTCGTGCCCGCCCTCGTCGTGGCTGAGGCCACCTACTTCGTCGGCCGCCGCCTCGGCGCAGCAGCCGAAGCCGCGTTTCTGACCGGCGTGGCGACACTCGACGTCGAAGGTCCCGCCCGCGAAGACTTCCATCGCATCGCCGAACTCGTCGAGCAGTACGCCAACTTCCCGCTCGGCGGCACCGACGCCTCGGTCGTCGCACTCGCCGAGCGCCTCGGTGCCCATATCATCATCACCCTCGACCGCCGCCACTTCGGGGCCATCAAACCGCGTCACGTCGACGCGTTCGAGCTGCTCCCCTAACGAACGATGAACGGGACGCCGGTCTACTGGCCTTCCTCAAGCCTCATCGCACGCATCGTCAGCTCCTCGCTCGGCACCACGAAATGGTTGGTCGGCGCCGAGAAGACAAGCTCGATCTGTTGCGCGCCACGACGCATCGTCAGTGTCACCACGCAGTCCGCATCGGCACATCCGCAAGCGATCGGCTGTACCGAATCAGGCCAGTCCTCGTCGCCGGCACATTCGTCAGACAGCTCGAGTTCGTGATCGTCATCCTCCACACCGCCCGCCTCACCCCCGATCCAGTCCGGCATCGGAGCTCTGGTTCCGTTCTCGATGAGATACCGGACGCGCTCCTCGAAGCCCCCGCCAGTGGAGCCGACCGGATGACCGCCAGCGACGATGATCTCGTCGAGCAACTGTCTGAGAAACTCGGCGTCGCTGCTCGTGCCGCGGCGCCATAGCCCGGACTCCGCCTGCTCGAAGCCGAAGACCTCAAGGAGAGCGATCGCATTATCTATGCTCGTATCGAGCCGCTCGGCGAGGTCCGCCGGCGCCCACGGCCTGCGTCCAAGGAGCTCGTAGAGAACGTCCGGACGGGCTTGGCGCGCTTCGAGTTCCACGGCGGTATCGCTGAGCACGGCACTTCCGCGCGACAGGCGGCGGACGCGCTCCACGAGACCCAGTACGCCATCGACGTTGGCGGCCAGCGCTAGGAGCGATCCGGCTATCGAGACGGCGCCCACCAGCGTCGACCAGCTAAGGAACCACGGCTCGATCCCCCCGCCGGGAACGTACGGAACGAAGTACGGACGGTATACGTCGCCCCGTACAAGGCCCGCCTCCCAGGTGCGGAGAAGATCCGCCACCGTGGTGTCATCGAGGCTCCGCCCGAAGCGGATGGTTCCATCCGGATCAACAATCTCAAGATCAGTCGCACGTAGATTCGCGCGTCGATCGGCCGCCTCGCCGTCCTCGGCAAAACGTACGTAAGCAATCACGTCGCCGACATCGGGCGGCGCGCCACGGAGCGGGGTACGTGAATGGCGGGCACATGGGCGGCCCGTCAAGCTCGAAGTCGAAGTACATGCGGGCAGCGTCGCACGCTCTCCCGACATAGGCCATGATCTTGACGCTGACCGTTGATGTCACGGTCCCGTCGAGGGGGTTCTCGCGGGCTGCTGAAGACGGTGGGCAGCCCGTAACAGGCGGACCCGTCAGGCCTAGTTCTGCCGGCGGCGCGTGCGTCGCAATGCCAGCCGAAGGCGAAGGCGGTCCAAGACGCGCGTGCGAACGAGTGATAGGCGCTCGTGGCCGCGCATCTGCAGGAATCCGAGATGCTCGCGATTGGTCGCATCGAGCGCTACGGCGCCGCGCACGTCGCAGTAGGGCCCCTCGTCCTCAAGCTTAAAGAAGAGCATGGCGGTTTCGCCATCGTTCAAGAAGAACGGCGGAACCCGGTCAGGGGGAGCGCCGCCAAGGCCTGAAGGTGGGGGCTCGTAGCGCCCTGTACCTTGATCTCCCGTCTTGACGATGAGGCCGATGCGAGTGATTTTCCAACGGGCGCGATCCGACGTTGACCACCCGCACGCGCCAGTGCTCGCGCAGACCGTCCGGCTGCTCATCGACGTTTAAGTGCTGGACGATCTGGACCTGAATTCGCCGGTGCGCCTGCAACAACTGACGTCCAACGATGAACGTCGACACGAGCGCGCCCCATGCCGCTAGACCCAGGGTGATGTAGTCCTTCGTCGCGAAGTCGTTCGAGGGCGGCAACGCCACGAGCGTACGTGCTCGCTAGTCCATGTGGAGTAGGCGGCGCGGGGTCGTTGTCAGCTAGGGGTCCCCGAAGCCGGTCGCTGGGCGGACGCCGAGCCGGGTGCCGATCGCTCGCGCCGCCACGGCTGCCGATCCCACAGACGAACCGTTTTCGGGACCGCCTAGTGGCTGGGCGTCCATCTCCGAACCCGACTTGTCGACGCGGATCAGGTCGGGAACGGTCCTTCCGGTCCCGGCCAATCAGCTTGAAGCCCGAACAGGTCGGCGCCGCTGAGCTCGTCGGGTGACAGCACCAGACGGCCCTCGATGTCCAGGCTTGCCGTCGGAAGCTCGAGCTGCATAGGCAGCGGGCGCGCGGCCCCCGGATTGAGCCAGAGGCGAGGAACGGCTTTGGCAGCCGTCCACGGCAGGACCGCATCACCGATCAGCACAGCGGAAATCCGAGTTCCTCGGAAGCCATCGCCGGCGATCCAGAAGCCATCGCGTCGCCGGATGACGCGGACGTGTTCCAGATCTTCGCCCGACACCTGGACCGCCTCGGTTCCGAACAGCGCGCCAACGACGTCCTCGGTGTCGAGGTGACCTGATGTGACGAGGGGCGCAAGCACGAATGGGCATTCGGCCGGCCGTATTTCGAGGCTTTCTCCTTCAGCGCGGCGCGCAGTGCCGCGGTCGTGTTGTCGTAGCCGCCGCTGCCCGGATACAGCCCGACGAGCCGGCGGCCCTCACGTCCGCGCGCCTTTACGTTCACGGGGAGTGCCTTGAGCTCGAAACGCCATCCGCCGGCTTGTCCCTGGAAGAGCGGCCGGTCTTGGACTGGCCGGACGAGGACCTCGTCGGGATCGAGGCCGTCGAGCCAGTCCAGCACTCCAATCGTCACAGCGGCGCGGCGCGGACGCTGGGGCGCCCGCTCGAGAATCCGCACGCCCACCATGAAGTTCGGGTGCGCGAGTTCATCAAGCGGAGCCGTGATCCAATCGTCGCGACCGACTTCCCGCCGGCCGCACCGGATGCCGGCGGCAACATGACGCGCCTCGACCAGAAAGCTGCCGTCGCGTCGGTGCACGCGGAAGTCGGGTCGCGTCGTTACGCCAGGGAGCGCAGGATGCACCTCAACCTCGAAACCAAGCGATCGAAAGAGGCGAAAGAGGTAGAGCTCCCACCAGGCACCTATGTGCTCAGGCCAGCGTCGGCTGCGAAAGCGTCTCAGTTGGCCAGCGAGATCCCAACGGCTCAGGTCCGCCATCCCGTCATGCGAAACCGCGAGACGCTCGGCTTGCGCAAGGACATCGACCAGCCCGGGCAACTCTTCGAGATATGCCGCGACACGCCGATCAACGTCGGTGTAGTCACCGCCTTCGGCGAGAGCGAGTTCGGCCAGCGTCCAGACGAAGTCGTAATCCGGATCTCCCGAGCGGTTGTGCGCGCTCGCCCAGTCCAGCAAGGTCCGGCGGCGCGAGCGAGTGCCGAGTGCCGAGTGCCGAGTGCAAGATGGCATCCTCGACAAACAGGCGCGGGTCCCAGGCCTCGGCTCCGGGCTCCGGGCGTGGACGCTCCTTCGTCCGTGAATCTTGAGCCCTCTCCCACAGCTCCAGCGCCTCAAGCCGGGCTTGCCGCTGCGGGCGATGATGATGTCCTTGCCCGCCTCGGCGCGCTGGACGAGTTGCGAGAGCTTGGTCTTGGCTTCGTGCATCCCGACCTGGGCCATCGCCCAGACGCTCCGGGCAGTAGCTGGCTTGGCTAGGCTCGCCCCCCGGCTGAACCCGAGCGGGCGCGATGAGGTCTGTGACCGAAATCGCGATCGCGCAACGGTGACGGCCGAACACCAGCAAGCGCCTCAACCATCGAACCCGCCACAGGCCGATCCGCTGGGCGCACCGTTGGCCGGTGCGGTGGCAGGGGACCGGCGAGGAACTCGGTCGGAACGACCCGAGACGGTCCCCTGCCATCCGCACCGGCCTCCCACGCCGCCGGCGCCAACCCGGCCCCTCGACTACGCCTTCGGAGAGCCCGCCGCCTCGTCGGGCACCAGCCACACGACACCCAGCGGCGGCAGCGTCACCTCGGCTGAGCATGGCTGGGAGTGCCAGGGCAGCGCCTCGGCCTCGACGCCGCCGAGGTTGCCGGTGTCCGAGCCGCCGTAGAACGTCGAGTCGGTGTTCAGCGCCTCGACCCAGCGGCCGGAGCGCGGCAGCCCCAGGCGGTAGTTCTCGCGCGGGACCGGTGACAGGTTGCACACCGCGACCAGCACATCCGAAGACGCGTCCTCGCCCGCGCGGGCGAAGGCGACGACGTTGGCGTCGGCGTCGTTGGGCTCGATCCACTCAAAGCCGCGGCCGTCGAAGTCGACCTCCCACAGCGCGGCGCGCTCGCGATAGACGCGGTTGAGGTCGCGCACCAGCGACTGGATCCCCGCGTTGTCGGCGTTCTCCAGCAGGTGCCAGTCCAGCGAGCGCGAGTGGCTCCACTCGGCCGACTGCGCGAACTCCTGGCCCATGAACAGCAGCTTTTTGCCGGGATGCGCCCACATGAACGCGTACAACGCGCGTAGGTTGGCGAGCTTCTGCCAGCGGTCTCCCGGCATCTTGTCGATCAACGACCCCTTGCCGTGCACGACCTCGTCGTGTGACAGCGGCAGGATGAAGTTCTCCGTAAAGGCGTACACCAAAGCGAAGGTCAGCTCGTGGTGGTGGTAGCGACGGTGGATGGGGTCCTGAGAGAAATAGTCCAGCGTGTCGTGCATCCAGCCCATGTTCCACTTAAAGCCGAAGCCCAGGCCGCCGAGGTACGTCGGCCGCGAGACGCCCGGCCACGCCGTCGACTCCTCCGCCGCGGAGATGACGCCCGGCTCCTCGCGGTGCAGCACCTCGTTGAGCTCGGAGAGGAACGCCACCGCCTCGAGGTCCTCGCGGCCGCCGAACTCGTTGGGCACCCACTCCCCCGCCTCGCGCGAGTAGTCGCGGTAGAGCATCGACGCGACGGCGTCGACGCGGATGCCGTCGGCGTGGTACTCCCGCGCCCAGAACAGCGCGTTGGCCAGCAGGAAGTTGCGCACCTCGTTGCGCCCGTAGTTGAACACCAAGGTGCCCCAGTCCGGGTGCGAGCCGCGGCGCGGGTCCTCGTGCTCATACAGCGCCGTGCCGTCGAAGCGCGCCAGCGCCCAGTCGTCGCGCGGGAAGTGCGCGGGCACCCAGTCGAGGATCACGCCGATGTCGTGCTCGTGCATGCGATCGACGAACGCGCGGAAGTCGTCGGGCGAGCCGTAGCGCGGCGACGGCGCGTAGTAGGACGTCACCTGGTAGCCCCACGAGCCTGAGAACGGGTGGCCCATCACGGGCATCAGCTCGACGTGCGTGAAGCCCAGGTCGGTCACGTACGCGGCGAGCTCGTCGGCGAGCTCGAGGTACGTCAGCGAGCGGTTGTCCTGGAGCGGATTCAGCCGCCAGGAGCCGAGGTGCACCTCGTAGGTCGACATCGCGCGGCCCAGCGGCGGGCCGTCGCGGCGCGCCTCGAGGTAGTCGGCGTCTGACCACGCGAACGCCGACTCGTGCACGATCGACGCCGTCTGCGGCGGCATCTCGGTGGCGAACGCGAACGGATCGGCCTTCAGGCGCACCTCCCCGGACTCCGTGCGGATCTCGAACTTGTAGCGCGCGCCGTCGCCGACGCCGGGGATGAACAGCTCCCAGATCCCCGAGCCGCCGAGCGCGCGCATCGGGTGCGGCCGCCCGTCCCAGAAGTTGAAGTCGCCGACGACGGAGACCGACCGCGCGGCCGGCGCCCAGACGGCGAAGGACGTGCCGTGCACCCCGTCGATCGCGCGCACGTGCGCGCCCATCTTCGACCACAGCTCCTCGTGGCGGCCCTCGCGGAAGAGGTGCTCGTCGAGGTCTGACAGCGTCGGCGCGAAGCGGTACGGGTCGGGCGTCGTGAACGTGTTGCCGTCCGCGAAGGTGACCTCGAGCTCGTAGGCCAGCGGCAGCGACGCGCCACGCAGCTCGCCCTCGAAGAGGCCGCCGGGGTGCACGCGCTCAAGCTCGACGCCCGCCGGCTGCACGACTACGGACTCGGCCGCCGGCTGCAGCGCCCGCACCGTGACGCCGCCCTTGGACTCGTGCGCGCCCAGCAGCGAATGCGGATCGTGATGGTCGCGCGCGACGAGCCGTTGCACGTCGGCCGCGCTCATGCCGCTGAGCGTCATCGCGGGCACCTCCGCTCGAGGGCGACCATGGCACTGGGCGAGCAATGGCTCGATGTCATGGCGTGTGCACCTCCGCTTCCAGCAGCCGGCCGATGCCGGCGACGGGGATCTTCACCCAGTCCGGGCGGTTGTTCAGCTCGTAGCGCAATTCGTAGACGGCCTTCTCGAGCTCGAAGATCGCCAGCAGCTTCTCGATCGCCGTGTGGCCCGCGGGCAGCAGCGACCCGTCGATCGCCGCGAGGTACGCGTCGAGGTACGCCGACCGGGCGCGCTCCTCCCAGTCCTCGGGCGCGGGCACGCCGCGCAACAGTTCAGACGCCGACGCCGCGTAGGCGAACGAGCGCAGCATCCCGGCGACGTCGCGCAGCGGCGAGCGCTTGCGGCGGCGGTCCAGCAGCGAGCGCGCGGGCTCGCCCTCGAAGTCCAGGATGATCCAGCGCGCGTCGGTGAGCATCGTCTGTCCGAGGTGATAGTCGCCGTGGTTGCGGATGAGAAGTCCGCCGACGCCGACGTGGGAGAGCAGCTGCAGGCGATTGCGGATCTCCTCGCCGCGGCCGGCGATCGGCGCCATGCGGTCGTCGTTCTGGGGCAGGTCGAGGAAGACCTGCTCGATCTGCTCGTCGATCGTCGCGGTCAGCAGCGACAGCGCCTCGCGGCTGGGCTCCTCCGGGGCGAACGACGGGTCGGTCGCGTCGGAGGCGAGCGTGTTGTGCATAAGCGCGGTAGCGGTGCCGAGCTCGCCGACGCGATGCAGGAGCCCGAGCGGGTCGTCGAGCGCAAGCTGCCAGCCGTCGCGCGACTCGGTGACGAACTCCTGGAGGATGCCGAGCGTCGCGTCCATGAGCTCGCCCGAGTACGCATACCAGCCGGTCAGCGCCGCGACGTTCGGGAAGTCGCGCGCCGACAGGAAGCGCAGCATCTCAAGCTCGGGGTTGTCGCCGGGCTCGACGCGCCGGAAGACCTTCAGCACCTGCGCCTCGCCGAAGACGATCGACGAGTTGGACTGCTCGGCGCCCATCGAGCGGATGTCGCCCGTCGGGGTCAGACCGCCGTGGAAGCTGACGGCGCCGATCGTGGCCTCGGCGCCGAGCAGGTCCGCCAGCGCGCGCACGCCGTCGTCGCCATCACCGGGGAGCAGCTGGTAGAGCTCGTGCGTGCCGGCGGCGAAGCGCGCCTCGATGAGCGCGAGCTTCAGCGCCGGGTCCGCGCTCAGCTGCACCTCGTCCAGGACGTTGACCGCGGCCACCTCGCGGGCCTTGGACGCGAACCAGCGCTGCTCGATCACCCAGTCCTCCAGCGGCTCGGAAATCCGGTCGGGCAGGGTCATGCGTCGTCGTCCTCCTCGAGGCGAAACCAGAAAAAGCCGCGCGGGGCGAGCGTGAGCAGGTAGGGCAGCTCGCCGATCCTGGGGAAGCGCGAGCGGCCGAACATCTCGACGGGGCGGCGGCCGTTGTACCAGGACAGGTCGAGCTCGACGGCCTGCGCGGAGCGCGCGAGGTTGTGCACGCACAGCACGACGTCGTCCTCGTACGTGCGGACGTGAGCGAAGATCTTCGGGTTGTCGGGCACCAGCGCCTCGAACGTGCCCAGGCCGAACACCGGGTGCTCCTTGCGCAGCGCGATGAAGCGCCGCAGCCAGCGCAGCAGCGACGTCGGCGTGCGTAGCTGCGCCTCGACGTTGACCGCCTGGAAGCCGTAGACGGGGTCCATGAGCGGCGGCGCGTAGAGCTGGGCGAAGTCCGCGCGGCTGAAGCCGCCGTTGCGGTCGCCGGTCCACTGCATCGGCGTGCGCACGCCGTCGCGGTCGCCGAGGTAGACGTTGTCGCCCATCGCGATCTCGTCGCCGTAGTACAGGACGGGCGAGCCCGGCAGGCTGAAGAGGATCGCGGTCATCAGCTCGATCTCGTCGCGGCCGTTGTCGAGCAGCGGCGCGAGCCGGCGGCGGATGCCGAGGTTGAGCTTCATGCGCGGGTCCTTGGCGTACTCGGAGTACATGTAGTCGCGCTCCTCGTCGGTGACCATCTCGAGCGTCAGCTCGTCGTGGTTGCGCAGAAACAGGCCCCACTGGCAATTGCGGGGGATGTGCGGCGTCTGGGCGAGGATCTCGAGGATCGGCGCGGCCTCCTCGCGGCGCACGGCCATGAACATCCGCGGCATGACCGGGAAGTGGAAGGCCATGTGGCACTCGTCGCCGTCGCCGAAGTACTCCACAACGTCCGCCGGCCACTGGTTGGCCTCGGCGAGCAGCACGCGGTCGGGGAACTCCTCGTCGACGGTCTTGCGCACGAGCTTGAGGAAGTCGTGCGTCTCGGGGAGGTTCTCGCAGTTCGTGCCGTCGCGCTCGAAGAGGTACGGGACCGCGTCCAGGCGGAAGCCGTCCAGTCCAAGCTCCAGCCAGAAGCGCAGGACGTCGAGCATCGCCTGCTGGACCTCGGGGTTGTCGTAATTCAGGTCGGGCTGGTGGTGAAAGAAGCGGTGCCAGTAGTAGGCGCCGGCCTGGTCGTCCCACGTCCAGTTGGATGTCTCGGAGTCGATGAAGATGATCCGCGCGTCCTCGTAGCGCGTCGGGTCGTCGGACCAGACATACCAGTCGCGCTTGGGGTTGTCCGAGCCGCGCCCGCCCGAGCGCGACTCGGCAAACCAGGCGTGCTCGTTGGATGTGTGGTTCATGACGAGGTCGGCGATGACCCGCATGCCGCGCTGGTGGGCGGCGTCGATGAACTTGCGGACGTCATCGATCGTCCCGTAGTCCTCGTGCACGGCGTAGAAGTCGCCGATGTCGTAGCCGCCGTCGCGGCCGGGCGAGTCGTACATCGGCAGCAACCAGATGCTGTCGATGCCGAGCCACTGCAGGTAGTCGAGCTTCTCGGTCAGGCCGCGGAAGTCGCCGTGGCCGTCGCCGGTCCCGTCGAAGAAGCCGCGCAGGTGGATCTCGTAGAAGACCGCAGTCTTGAACCACAGCGGGTCTGACTCGAACCAGTGGCCTGACGGGTTCATGCCCTCGCCACCGTCACGCGCAGGAGGTGCGCGACACGATAGGGATCCAGGCGCACGTAATTGCGTCCCATCCGCCAGTCAAAGCTCTCGCCCGAGAGCAGGTCGGACACGGTGAACACCGGCGCCAGGCCGAGCTCGTAGGGCACGACGACGACGCCCTCCTGCGCGTTGACCGGATCGAGCGTCACGACGCTGATGACCGTGTTGTCGCCGTGGCGCTTGGCGTAGGCGATCAGCGCCTCGTTCTCGGTCTCCAGGAAGCGGATGTTGTCCAGGTGCGCGAACGCGGCGTTGTCGCGGCGGATCGCGTTGATGCGCGAGATGAGAGCGAGCAGCGGCCCGTCGAGCTCGCGCTGCTTGATCTCGTACTTCTCGGAGTTCTCGTACTCCTCGCTGCCCGCGCGCACCGGCACGCGCTCGAAGTTCTCAAAGCCCGAGTAGATCCCGTACGTCGGGCTCAGCGTCGCGGCGAGCACGAGCCGGCTGGCGAACTTCGGCGGGCCGCCGTGCTGAAGCTCCTCGGTGAGGATGTCGGGCGTGTTGACGAAGAAGTTCGGGCGGAAGTAGTCCTGCATGCCGCTGGACGCCAGCTCGGTGACGTACTCGGTCAGCTCGTGCTTCGCGCTCTTCCAGGTGAAGTACGTGTAGGACTGGTTAAAGCCGACCTTCGCGAGCTGGCGCATCATCGCGGCGCGCGTGAACGCCTCGGCGAGGAACAGGACGTCGGGGTACTCCTTGCGCGTCTCGGCGATGAGCCACTCCCAGAACGCCAGCGGCTTGGTGTGCGGGTTGTCGACGCGGAAGATCGTGACGCCATGGGAGGCCCAGTACGTCACGACGTCCAGCAGCGCGGCCCACAGCGCGCGCCAGTCCTCGGAGTCGAAGTTGACGTTGTAGATGTCCTGGTACTTCTTCGGCGGGTTCTCGGCGTACTTCAGCGTGCCGTCGGGGCGGCGGTTGAACCACGCGGGGTGCTCGGCGAGCCACGGGTGGTCGGCCGAGCACTGGATAGCGAAGTCCAGCGCGATCTCGATGCCGTGCTCGTTGGCCGTCGCGACGAGCGCGTCGAAGTCGTCGATCGTGCCGAGCTGCGGGTGCAGCGCGGTGTGCCCGCCGGCGCCGGCGTCGCCGATCGCCCACGGCGAGCCCGGGTCGCCCTTGGCCGCGACGAGCGCGTTGTTCTTGCCCTTGCGGTTGCTCTGGCCGATCGGGTGCACCGGCGTCAGGTAGAGGACGTCGAAGCCCAGCTCGGCGAGCTCGGGCACCTGCTTGGCGACGCCGTCCAGGCCGCCCCAGGAACGCGGGAAGAGCTCATACCAGCTGCCGAAGCGCGCGCGCTCGCGGTCGACGTCGACGTGCAGGCTGCGCTCGAGCGTGGTCGTGTCGCTGCGATCGGGATGGCGCTGCACAGCCTCCAGCAGGCGCGTGTCGAGCGCCAGGTCGCGCTTGACGAGGTCGCGCTTGGAGGGGTCGGCCAGCGTCTTGGCCGCGCCGGCGAGGAGCTTGTGGTCCGGTCCCTTCTGCGCGCGCGCCGCCGCCTGCTCGAGCAGCACGACGCCCTCTGACAACTCGCCCGACAGGTCACTCTGACCGGCCTGGATCTTGCGCTCGATCTCGCCGCGCCAGGTGGCGAACGCGTCGGTCCAGGCCTCGATCGTCCACGACCAGCGCCCGCCTTTGTCAAGCGCGAACGTGCCCTCCCAGCGATCGCCGTCGAGGTGGGCGTCGACGCGCCGCATCTGTGCCTCACGCAGCTTGCGCGCGCCCGGCGGGGAGTAGCGCACGACCGCGCGCAGGACGTCGTGTCCGTCGCGGAAGATGTCGGCAGCGACCGTCAGCGCGTCGCCGACCGTACGCTTAGCCGCGTAGCGCCCGCAGTCGATCATCGGAGCGGGCGCTCCGATCTGGATCCGTGGCGGCGGTTGTTCGTGCGTGGGCACGGACATGTCCAATCTTCTCTCCATTCGGGGAACTTCATAACGTGAAAGCTCCGGTACTACCGAGGTCTGCAGGGGTGCATCTGCACCCGACGAGCCTGTCATCCGGGAGGCTCGGCGACGACGCATATCGCTTCGTCGACTGGCTCACTTCAGCCGGTCAGTCATGGTGGCAGATGCTGCCGTTGGGACCGCCTGACCGTGCGCGCTCGCCGTACAAGTCCGCGTCGGCGTTCGCGGCATGGCGCGGCCTGCTCGCCGATCCGGCGGCGCCGGTCTCCGACGACGAGGTGCAGGAGTTCCGCGCGCGCGAGGCGTACTGGATCGCCGACTGGGAGCGCGTCGCGGGCGGCCGCCGCGCCGTCGCCGACCAGGTGCGCTTCGCCCGCGAGTGGGGCGCGCTGCGCGCCTACGCCGTGCAGCGCGGCGTGCGGCTGATCGGCGACGTGCCGATCTACGTCGCGCCCGGCAGCGCCGACCACCTCGCGCACCCCGAGCTGTTTCGCGCGGGCGAGGTCGCCGGCGTGCCGCCCGACGCGTTCACCGACCTCGGCCAGCTGTGGGGCAACCCGCTGTATGACTGGCCGGCGCTGCAGCGCCGCTCCTATCGCTGGTGGACCGAGCGCCTGCGGCGGACGTTCGCGTTCTTCGACGTCACGCGCGTCGACCACTTCCGCGGCTTCGTCGCCTACTGGGCGGTGCCGCAGGACGCGCCCGACGCGCGCGGCGGCGTCTGGCGCCGCGGCCCGGGGCGTGCCGTGTTCGACGCCGCGACCGCGGAGCTCGGGCCGCTGCGGGTGATCGCCGAGGACCTCGGCGTCATCACCCCGCCGGTGACGCGACTGCGCCGCGCGCTGGGCTACCCCGGCATGGTCGTCATGCAGTTCGGCTTCGACCCCGACGATCCGCGCGGCCCGCACCGGCTGGAGAACCACAGCGCCGACAGCGTCGTCTACACGGGCACGCACGACAACGACACGGCGCGGGGCTGGTGGGAGTCGCTTGACGATGCCACCCGTGCTGGGGCTGCGGCGCGCTTCGCGGCCGAAGGCGTCGCCGAGCCCGAGCCGTGGTGGTCGCTGATCGGGCTGGCGCTGTCGTCGCCGGCGCGGCTGGCGATGGTCCAGGCCCAGGACGTGCTCGGCCTGGGAAGCGAGGCGCGCATGAACATCCCCGGCCGCGCGACCGGCTCGTGGCGCTGGCGGATGGCGCCGGGCGCGCTGACGGCCGAGCACGCGCGGCGCCTGCGTGCGGCGACGGAGCAGGCGGGACGGCTGGCGCGGTAGCTACGGACGCGCGGCGGACTGCACGATGCTGCCGCCCGCGGACTTCAGATCCCAGGCGACGAGCGCGCTGCCGAGGATGCTCATCGCGATGACGGGGTTGTCGCCGCGGCTTGCGAGCTTGGCCGCCTTGGAGAACTTGCCGCCCGCCGGGCGCCGCGACGCCCGCACCGTGCCCGACCCGTTGCGCTTGGAGTCCCAGACGACGATCGCGTCGCCCGTGGGATTCATCGCCACGCGCGGATAGTCCGCGGCGTGCCGATCGAGCGTGGCCAGCGCCGAGAGGGTGCCGCGCAGGCGGCGCACGACCGCCTCGACCTTGTGCCCGTTGCGCCAGGCGATGACCGCGTTGCCCCTGCGGTCCATCGCGATTTGCGGGGTCGGCTCGGCGGTGTTGCTCACCTTCGCGATGTTGACGGGCTTGGCGAAGCGCTGGCCCGCCTTGCGCACCGCGGCGCGCACCTTGAAGCGCGCACCGCCGATCACGGTCCACACGACGATCGCGTTGGCCTTGTCGTCGATCGCGGGCACCGGCAGGCGCCCGGACTTGCGAGCCGAGACGTTCACCGGCGCCGAGAAGGCGCCGCCGGCGGGGCGGATGCTCGCTTGCATCTGCACGCCCTTGCCGGCGCGCCGGTCCTGCCAGGTGACGATCGCGGCGCCGGCGCTGTTGATCGCGACCCGCGGGAGGAAGTAGGTCCCGTTGCCGGGCGGACTGACGTCCACGGGTGGGGAGAATGCGCCGCCTGCCGAGCGCGTCGTCGCCTGCACGGTGGCCGCGCCGCCCTTGAGGGCGGTCCAGACGGCGATCGCGTCGCCGGCCTGGTTCATCGCCGCCTGCGGATCGGAGCCCGGCGTTCCGGCGGAGAGGTCCACCGGCGCCGTGAAGCCGCCGCCGGCCGTGTGGAACGACGCCGCGATGTGCCCTGCGGTGCTGTCGGGCCACACGACGATCGCGTTGCCCACCTGATCCATCGCGGCCTGCGCACTCCCGATGCCCCCTGCGAGCCCGAGCGTGACCGGGGCGGCGAACGCGCCGCCCGGTGGCCGCACGGCCGCCTGGATGAACTCGCTGTTCGCCGCGGTCACCTGCCACGCGACGATCGCGGCGCCCGTCGACGCGACCGCCACGTCGGGCGCGCGCGCCGGGATCCCGGGGCCCGCCATGGTCGTCGGCACCAGCCAGCCGCCGGCCGCCTCAGCGCTCGGCGCCAGCGTTGCGAGGCCGACGCCCGCGACGATCGACACGGCCGCGAGCGAGCGGATGGACACGGCTGTTCAACCTACACCCGCTGTGCCAGCCGATGTGGAAGATGCAGCGCAGCTGCTGCGCGCGTCGGGCACCCCGTGGCGTGCGACGCCGCGGTCGTAATTCAGCCGCAGCAGCGCGATGACGTCGCGCACGTCCTCGGCGTCGGTGATCTGGCGCGACGCGTAGCCGGGCTTGCCGGGGAAGACCGGGTGGTAGTCGATCCGGCCGGCGTCGTAGAGCTCTTGCCAGACCGCCTTGGGAAAGCCCGCGTGCAGCACGCGGTCGCCGTGCAGATGGCCG
Source organism: uncultured Actinomycetes bacterium (assembly GCA_963705315.1). Classification (GTDB taxonomy): domain Bacteria; phylum Actinomycetota; class Thermoleophilia; order Solirubrobacterales; family Solirubrobacteraceae; genus CADCVQ01. Next base: position 899,433 of record OY970068.1, on the reverse strand, counting down.
ATCTCGCGCTTGCCCAGCCGGAAGCCCCACTCGCCTCGCCTGCCGAACCCGGCGCAGACGCCCGGCCACGACGTGACCTCGTCGGTGATCTGCTCGCTCGCGCCCTTCGTGGTTGCTGTCATGCGGGCACCGTAGAACCTCAAGTGCGGTTGAAGTCAAGGACGATGCGCGGCGCCCCGCAGCCGCGCCTAGCGCTAGTGGTCACGAACGCAAGTACGTTCGTGAGGACCGAACGTACTTGCGGGAGCGCCCACTAGGTCTCCGCGTTTGTCGCGGGCTGCGATGCGTAAACAGCAGCGATGAAGAAATGGGGAAGGGGCGCTGGAGGCGGTCGCGAGGCGGCGCAGGCGCATCGATGGCGCCTATGCCGCGCCATAGGCAGCAATTTCGACATCCGTCTCGCGGGGGCGGAATGGATGGCGCCTATGCTGCGCCATAGGCAGCAACTTCGACATCGACGTCGCGTGGGCTCCGAGCGGAGGCACCTCCCTCGCTGTCTCATCGCTGCGTTGTGAACCGCGCGCCACGTGTCCCGGCAAGCTCACACAGAACGCGACGACCTCGCTCGTCTCACCCGCCAGGCGCCGCGTGCGCATCTCGCCGGTCTCACGATCCATCGTCGCCGCGACGACGCTCGCGCGGTGAACATCAAGCCCGCCCCAGCTGCGAACCTGTGCCATGTCGGCACCCCATGATTGCGGTCGGGGCCCGGGCCACTCCCGAGCCTTCAACCCGCGCACGTTCATGCGCGGGTGCCGACCCTCACATCACGACCGGACGGTCGACAACCGCCCATGGGACTAGTCGCGCGCGCCCGCCAGCTCGTCGCGCAGGACCGAGCGCGCGCGGCTGTACGTCGACTTCACGGTCCCGACCTCCATGCCCAGCGACGTCGCGACCTCCGCGTAGCTCATGTCCCCGACCGTCACGAGCAGCACGACGGTGCGTGCGCGCTCGGGCAGCGCGAGCAGCGCGGTGCGCACCGCCGGCGACATCTGCCGTGACTCTGGATCGTCCGCGCCGCCGGCGTAGACCTCCGGCTCGCCGGTCGAGAAGCTGCGCTCGCGCTCGGCGCGGCGCAGGCGGGCGACGGAGATCATCGTGCGCACCCCGACCGACAGCAGGTAGCCATCCAGCGGCCCCTCGCCGCGGTAGCCGGCGAGCACCGCGGGCCGCGTGATGCGCAGCAGCGCCTCCTGCACGAGGTCGGCGGGCTCGTAGCCGCCGCCCGCGAGGTTCCACGCCGCGCCGCGCAGGCGCGGGGTCAGCCGCGACAGCAGATCGCGCAACGCGGTCCTGTCGCCGTCGGCGACGCAGCGCGCCGCGCGCAGGTCTTGGGCGAACGCTGACGCTCCCACGGACATGGGGCCATCCTTGGTCATCGTCGGGTCGGCGGGAGAATACAGCGATGACCACCGTCGCCGACAGCGCGCGAGCCCGTTGCAGCGGCCTGCTCGCCGACCCGAGCGTGGCTGCCGTCGCCCCCGCGGTCGAGCGCGCCCTGCACCGGCTGGACCTGCCGCTCGTCGTCGCCGTGACCGGCCACGTGAGCGCGGGCAAGTCGACGCTCATCAACGCGCTCGCGGGCCGCAGGATCACCGCCACCGGCGCGGCCGAGACGACGCTCGTGAGCTGGTGGCTGCGGCGCGGCAGCGACGAGCGCATCGTCGCGCGCCGCCGCTCGGGGCTGCCGCTCGAGGTGCCGATCGGCGGTGACCTGCGGATGTCCGAGGACGAGCTGGACATCGACGCGCGCGAGCCGATCACGGCCTGGGTCGACTCGCCGCTGCTCGAGGACCTGGTGCTCGTGGACACGCCGGGCCTGTTCTCGCCCAACGACGAGCGCAGCGCGCGGACGCGCGAGCTCACGCGCGCGCAGACGGCCCGCGCCGCGGCGGGCGCCGACGCGGTCGTCTACGTCACGGCCGATGCGCCGGGCTCCAAGCGCGACGTCGCCGAGCTCGACGCGTTCGGCGCCGCGTTCCCCGATCTCGGCCACGCCCCGACGAACGCCCTCATCGTCCTCAACAAGGCCGACCGCTTCTGGCCCGGGTCAGACGATCCGCGCGCGACGGCGCGCGCCGCGCTGGATGCCGTCCGCCCGGCGTGGCGCACGCGCGCGTGGCAGGCCATCCCCGTGGCCGCGCTGCTCACCGAGGCGCACCTCGGACCGGACGACCACGCCGCGCTCGCCGAGCTCGGCGCGCGCGACGACGCCGCGTCCGCGATCCGCGTGCTGGCGGCGCGGGCGCGGAGCGCCGCCGCGGAGGGCCCGCAGGTGGCGCTCGTGCGCCGGCTCGGCCCGTACGGCGTGTTCTGCGCGGCGCGCGCGCTCGCCGCCGGCGACGACCCCGGCGCGGTCCTGCACGCGGCGTCGGGCGTCGGTGAGGTCCGCGAGGCGATCGAGCGCATGTTCCGCCGGCGCTCGCTGACGATGCGCACCGACCGCCTGCTGCGCGAGCTCGAGGCGATCGCGTTCGGCGCGGACGTCGACCCGGTGGTCAGCGCGCGGCTGCGATCGGTCGTCGAGGAGATCCGCTCCGGCCAGGACGGCAGCGGCCTGCGCGTGCTGATGGCGCTGCGCCTCGCCGACGACCCGCGCGTGCGGATCGACGACGCCGCCCGCGACGAGCTGCGCGTGCTCTTTCAGCGCGCGCCCGCCGTGCAGCGACTCGGTGCCCCGGACGGCACGGAGCCCCCGCTCCTCGCGGCCTGCGCCCGCGAGCGGGCGCGCTGGTGGCGCGTGCTCGAAGGCACCGCGCCGGCGGCGCCCGAGCGCCGCTGGCTCGCCGCTCAGGCGGCCGCTGCGTACACGCAGATCGCGCGCGAACTGGAGCGCTTCAACGGCGCCGTGCGCTGGTAGCGTCAACGCGCTTGCCCGCGCACCGACAGCCCGAGATCCCGCCCTCGCCGGCCGCCCGCAGGCTCGCCGAGGCCAAGCGCCTCGCCAAGGAGGCGTACACGCTCGCGCGCGGGCGCGGGGCGCAGGCGGTCCCGATGCGGCTGCAGCGCGTCGCGACCCACACGACCGCGATCGCGCGCGTCGCCGTCGTCGGCGAGCGCAAGCGCGGCAAGAGCACGCTCATCAACGCGCTGCTCGGCCAGCCCGATCTCGTGCCGCGCGACGTCGACGTGGCGACGAACACGTACATCGAGGTGATCTCGCCGCGGCGCCTCGGCCTGCCGGATGTCGCGCAGGCGCGCGTGCACCTGCAGTCGGGCAGCGTCGTGGAGGCCGGGATCGACGAGGTCGGGCGCTGGGGCTCGGAGCAGTTCAACCCCGGCAACGCCCGCGGCGTCGCGTTCGCGCAGGTGCTCCTCCCCCATCCGCTGCTCGACACCGGCCTCGTGCTGCTCGACACCCCGGGCCTCGGCGGGCTGCGCGGCGCCCACGGCACGATGACGCTGACCGCGCTTGAACAGGCCGACGCGGTCCTGCTCGTGCTGAGCGCCGCGGCGCCCGCCACGAACGACGAGCTCGAGTACCTCGATCGCGCGCGGCGCCGCGTGGAGCGCGCGATCATCGTGCAGTCCGCGGGCCCCGAGGCGACCGATCCGCACACCGTCGCCAACGCCGACCGCGACGCGCTCGATCGCCGCGATCCCGCGCTCGCCGCGATCCCGATGCTCGTCGTCTCGCCGCTGGATGCCCACGACGCCCTCGCCGAGCCCGACCCCGCGGTCGCGCGCGAGCTGCAGGCCCTCAGCGGCATCGCCGAGCTCGTGCAGCGGCTCCTCGCAGACATCCTCGAGCCCGCGCTGGAGCGCCAGGCCACGCTGCTGATCGGCGAGGTGCAGGCGTGCCTGGACGAGCTCGCCGGCCCGGACCGCGAGCTGCTCGCGACGCTCGCCGGGGCCAACGCCGCCACGGCGCTGCAGAACGTCACCGCCGAGCTGGCGGCGGCGGAGCGCGCCTCGCCGGTGACCGCCTTCGACGCGGGTTTCGGCGAGGTGCGCCGCGAGGCCGACGCCGCGATGCAGGCGCGGATCGCGCGCGACCGCGACGAGCTGCTGGACCGCATCGAGGACCACTGGTCCGAGCGGCTGGGCGGCTCGCTGGGCGAGCGCTGCCGCCTGCTGCTCGCCGAGGCGGCGACGGAGACCACCGACCGGCTCGCCGGCGGCGCCGGGCGCGTGGCGGCCGAGGTCGCCCGCCAGCACAGCCTGGGCGACGTGACGCTCTCGCCGACGGTCACCGAGGCGGAGTTCAAGCTCGATCTGCCCGGCCGCCCGAAGGCGGCGCGCCAGATCGACCAGGAGCGCATGCTCGGCTGGCTGACGCGCGGCGGCCCGCTGCTGATGATCGGCTTCGCCACGCTGAACCCCGTGTTCGTCGGCATCGGGATCGCGATCGTCGCGGCCAGCGAGCAGATGCAGGGAACGACGAGCAATCGCCGCCGGGCGCGCGAGTGGGTCCAGCGCGTCGTCACGCGCGGCCAGCTCGAGCTGCGCACCGTCGTCGACGAGCGCGCCAAGGGGGTGCGCACCGCGTTCGCCGACGATCTGCAGACGCGCCACAACGCGCGCGTCGAGCGGCTGCGCTCGACCCAGGGCGTCCTGCGATCCGGCAGCGATGCCCAGACGGCGCGCGCCCGCGCCGCCGAGATCGACGGGCTGCAGAACCAGCTGCGCGCGCTGAGCCCCCACGCCGTCCCGGGCGGAGGTCCCTGACCGCCGGATGGACAGCGTGCTCGCCGTCGACGTCGGCTGCACGACGGTCGCCGCCGCCGCCGCGGCCGGCGAGGCAGCGCCACGGCTGCTCGCGTTCGAGGACGAGGACGGCCCCGCCGGCGCGTTCACCGCGGCGCTGACGTGGACCCCCGACGGCGTGGCCCTCGTCGGCGCGCCGGCCGACCGCGCGCTGGACGGCGCGCCCGAGCGCGGCGCGCGCGGGCCGCTCGCGCACCTGTGGTCAGGGACCGACACGCTGGAGCTCGCGCACGGCCCCGCGCCGGTCACGGCGCTCGTCGCCGCGCTGCTCGCGCGCTGCCTGTCAGAAGCCCGGCGCGCGGACCTTGCGCCCGACCGCAGCGTGCTCGCGATCGCGCCGGACTGGCCGCTCGGCGGCCGCCGCGCGCGCGCCCTGCGAGCCGCCGCCGCACTCGCCGGGCTGCCGGCGGTCGAGCTTGTGCCGTCGGCGCTCGCCGCCGCGCAGGGCGCCGCCGCCGACGGCGCGGCGCTGCTGCTCGTCTGCGACCTCGGCGGCCGCGGCTGCCGGCTGTCGGTCGTCGGCGAGCGCCGGCTGCTGTCGACGACCGAGCTGCCCGTCGGCGCCGACCTCTTCGACGAGCTGCTCTACGGCGACGTCCTGCGCGCGCTCGCCGAGCACGACGCGGCGACCGCCCAGCGCCTGGCCGAGCTGCACGTGCGACCGGTGATCGCCGGCGACGACCGCGACGCCCAGACGTGGGCCCGCTGCCAGGGCGAGCTCGCGCGCGCCGTGCGCCGCTGCCGCGAGGCGCTGGCGACCGAGGCGCGGGCGACGCTCACGATCCCCGCGCCCGTCTCGCTCGGCGTCGATATCGGGCGCGACGAGCTGGCCGACCTCGTCGAGACCGACGCGCAGGCGATCGCCGGCGCCGCGCGCGAGCAGCTCGCGCGGCTGCGCGGCGACGCCGCCGCGCGGATCGTGCTCGTCGGCGGCGGCGCCGGGACCCCCGGCGTGCTCGAGGCGCTGCGCGCCGCCACCGACGTGCCGGTGGACCTCGCCGGCGACGCGCTCACCGCGATCGCCCGCGGCGCGCTCGCGCGCGACGAGCGACCGACCACGCCGCCGCCGCCGCCGCGACGCGCGCCCGCGCGGGCACCGCCGCCGCCGCGCCCGGAGCCGCGGCCGATCGTCGCCGAGGTCACCGTGGCTGCGCGCCACGGCGACGAGCTCGTCGCCGTCGTGCGCCACGACGATCACCGCCGGATCGTGCGGCTGGGCGCCGACGGGCGCGTCCACGCGGCGCAGGGCGTCGAGGGCGGCGAGGTCACCGGGCTGTCGATCTGCGCCGCGGTGACGGTCCTCGTGGCCGAGACGAGCTGCACGCTGTTCGGCGCGGGCCTGCGGCCGTTCGCCACGCGGCCCCGGCCGCTGCTCGGCGCCGCCGCCGGGGCAACCGCGTGGATCGTGACCGCGGGCGACGGCCGCGGCGCGCCGCTGAGCCTCGAGACGTTCGCCGTCGACGGCGCGCAGGCGACGACCGTCTCCGACGAGGCGCTTGGCGTCGGAGCGCCCGAGGCGGTGCCGCGTCAGCCGCGCCGCGGCGCCGCGCGCGCGCAGCCTCCCCCGCCCGCATGGACGCTGACGAGCGAGCCCGCGCTGCACTTCGACCTGCCGGCGCTCGGCCTCAGCCGCCGCCCGGTGCAGGCGGGCGGGACGGCCGGCCCGGACGGCCTCGCCGGCCCACCCGTGCTGTCAGCCCGGCCGCCGTGGGTCGCGGCCCGCTCGCCGGCGGCGACGGGTGAAGCGCTCGTCCTGCGTGCGACCGGCGGCAGCGGTGGGGAGCGCGGCTGGGGCTTCGGGCCGGCGCAGCTGACCCGCGGCGAGGCGACGCTTGCCGACTGGCCCGCGGGCGTCCGCGTCGCGCTGCTGCGCAGCCACGGCGAGCCCGACTGGGTCCTCGCGGCGCGCCAGGGCAGCTGGCAGGCGCTGCGCGTGAGCGGCAACGAGCTCAGCCTGGCCCGCGCGGGTGACGGCGCCCTCGAGCGCGCCCACGCCGACGGCGCGGAGCTGCTGCTGGTCTGCGAGAGCGGCGGCGAGCGGCGCCTCGTGCGAATCGACCGCGGCGGCGAGCTCGCCGGGCTGCTGGCGCTGAGCGCGCCGTTTGAGCCGGTCGGCCGCCTGGGCGAGGAGATCGTCGGCCTCGCCGGAGCGCTCGGAAGGCCGCGAACGCTCGTCGGCCTTCCCGCCGGCTGAGCCGCGGCGCCGTGTACTGGTGGGCACTCGCGCAAGTACGTTCGTGACGACTAGGACCCGCGCAGGAAGCGCTCGATGAGCGCCTCGCTGTCGGGCAGGCCGTCGACGGCGTCGGACGGCGGGGCGAGCTGATCGCGCAGGTCGTGGTCGGCCTGCGGGTCGCCGGGGTCGTCGGCCGCGGCGGGATCGCCCAGCCAGTCGCCGAAGCCGGCGTCGTCGGGGAACGCCGCGCCGGGCGCGTCGGGCGCGTCGGCCGGCGCGTCGCCGGGGAACTGCAGATCGGCCGGCGCGTGCGCGGCGTCGGCGCCGGGCTCGGGGAGCGGCGGGTAGGCCTGGTCGCCGGGAAGGTCGGTGCCGGGGTCGTGAACCGGGTCCGGCACGAACGCGTCGTCGTGCTCGTGACCGTCATCGCCGGGATGTTCGTATTCGGTCATCACTGAGATTGTCGCGCGCGCGGGGGCAGAAGAGAACACACACCGAGGGCACCGCGCTCGCGCGCGGCGCCCTCGGGTGCGGCTGCTCTCAGTAGCCGCTCGTGCCCATGCCGTCGTCGACCGGGGCGGGGTCGGGCGCCGGAGCCACGGGGGGCTCGGGTGCGGGCGGCGGGGGCGGCGGCGGGGGCGGCGGCGGGGGCGGCGCCACGTCGACGGGCTCGGGCGCGGGCGGCGGGGGGGCCACGTCGTGCACGACCGGGTCGGGCGGCGGGGGCGGGGCGTCGTGCACCGGCTCCGGGGGCGGAGGCGGAGGCGTGTGATCGACGACCGGCGGGGGCTCGGGGAGCGTGTCGTCCGAGGACGACCCTGCCGGCGGAGGCGCCGGTGTGTCTCCGGAAGCCGCCTCGTGCGGCGCGCCCATGTCGGCGGGGCCGTCGTCAGAGCCCGGTGCTGGGGGCTCGGGCGCGCTGTCCCTGCCCGCCTCGTGCGGCGCCACGCCGCTGTCGGCTGGGCCGTCGTCGGCGAACACGAGATCGTCGCCGGAGCCGGGCTGGCCTGCGCCCATGACGGACGAGGCGCTGCTGACATCCGAGCCGGGCTGACCGGCGCCCATGACGGCCCCTGCATCCGAACCGGCGTCGACTGCCGGCGCCTCCGGCACGCCCTCCTCGACGGCCGCGGCGGGGCCGACCGGCTGGCCGGCGCCGACGATGTCCGCGACATCGGACTCGCCCTCGGGGATCGCCGGATCGGCGCCCGGAATCGCGGGCGCCTCGCCCAGCGGGGCCCCGCCTGAGACCAGTGGGTCCTCGCCGGGGGCCAGGGGCTCCTCGCCGGGGGCCAGCGGGTCCTCGACGGGGATCATCGGATCCGCACCGGGGCCGGCGGCACCGGCGACGCCGGAGTCGATGTCCAGCGCCGGCGCGTCAGTGCCGGGAAGGATCGGATGGGGAGCGGGCACGAGGTTCCCGCCGCCGTCCAGCGCGAACGTGCCGCCGTTGAGGCCGATGGTCGCACCGCTGTCGGCGTCGGTCACCGTGCCGTGGACCGGGTCGTAGCTGAGCCCGAGCGGCTTGCCGTCGGTGCCGAGGATCGGACCGCCGTTGGGGTCCACGTGGCCGATCAGCTGACCGTGCTCGTTGTACACGTTGCCGGTCTTGGGATCGATGACGAACGAGTTGGGGTCGCCATGCGTCGGAACCTGTGGCGGATCGGGAAGGACCTTGCCGGCCGGTGCGTACCCGGCGCCCGACGCCGCGCCCGCAACCGCGACCGGCTGAGCGGCACCGGCGCTGTCGCCCGCGTCGCCGACGGGGTCGGCGGAGCTCTTGTCGTCGGCCTTGTCGATCGCCTTGTCGATGTCCTCGTCGGACTTGCCGTCCTGGTCGCCGAAGGAGAGGTCGTCGTCACCCTTGAGCGCGGCCGCTGCCGCGATGCCGCCGCCCGTCGCGGCAACCGCGCCGCCGGCGAGCAGGAGGCGCTTGCGCCGCTCGCGGGTCTCGTCCTGCTCGGTCTCGTCAAAAAGGTTGTCGGACATGGTCTCGCTCCTTGTGGAAGGTGGTCGTTTCCATTGAGGACGCGGCGGGGGCCACCAAAGGTTCCGCGATTCTGCGATGGAACGTTCGGGACACCCCCAAGCGTCCGAGCAGCCATGAACATCTGCTCAAAGACGCATACGCACGCGCACGGCACGGCCGCGGCTGGGGAGCCGGATACGGCGCCCGCCCGCGAGCGTCGCCGTGCTGACATCGGCCTCGACGCCGATGCGCGAGCCACGGCCGCGACCGGCGAGCGCCGCGCAGACGTCGCGCATCGTGCTGACGCGCCGCCCGGCCACGCGGAAGATCGTCGCGCCGAGCAGTCCGCGCGAGGCGCGATCCGCCGGCCCGCCCGGATCGACGCCGGTGACGAGCAGCCCGGGGCTGCGGCGCCCGCGGATCTGCGACCACGGCTCGAGGCGCCAGCCGGCGTCGGCGCTCGTGCGAGCGGTGGCGAGCTTCGAGTACAGCGCGCGGATGCGGTCGCTGGTGACGGCGACCGAGCGGCGGCCGCCGGTCGGCGTCATGCCGACCGCGACGACGCGGCCGTCGTCGCCGACGAGCGGCCCGCCGGAGCCGCCGACGCCCACGCGCGCGTCGTGCACGAAGACCGACTTCAGGCGCGGCTCGGCCGGGCCGGGCGTCGCGGGCCCGGGGCCCGCCACGATCTTGCCGACGACCGCGCGCAGCCGGCCGCCGCGCAGCTCGCCGTCGCCGACCTTGGTCGCCGGGTAGCCGAGCGCGAGCACGCTGTCGCCCTTGCCGAGCCCCCCGGCCGCAGCGGTCTGCGCGGCACGGGCGCCGCCGGGCAGGCCCGGCACGCGGACGAGCGCGAGGCCGTCGCAGGGCGCGCGCGAGACGAGCGTCGCGCCGCGGGCGCGGCCGGTGCCGAAGCGGCCGCTGATGGCGGGCGAGCCGGCCACGAGCCGGTCGGCGGTGAGCACGAGCCCGCGGTCGCGATCGACGACGATGCCCGAGCCCGTGCGCGGCGCAGCGGTCGCCGGGGCGGCGCGGGCCAAGCGCTGGACGACGGCCGACGGGCGCACGATGAGCTGGACGGTGTAGCGGCGCCCCTCCTCGGCGATGTCGGCGGGGTCCTGGTCGCCGCCGGAGAGCAGCAGCCACGCCCCGATCGCGACGACGACGGCGAGCGCGCTCAGCGCGATCCGGGCATCGAGCCACGCCGGGAGCTCGGGGAAGGCGCGCCCGGCGCCGCCGCCACCACCCGCCCCGGCCCCGGCACGCGGAGCGGGACGCCGGCGCGGGACGCGGACGGGCCCGTCCGTCAGGACGGTCTCGCTCGCCCCGCGGCGAGGGCTCGCGGACGGTGGTCGCGCGGCGGAGGAGGCGTCGGCGACGACGAGCACGGTGCCGCCGAGCTCGAGCGTGTCGCCGGCGCGCAGCGGGCGCGGCGCCGTGATGCGCTGCCCGTTGACCTTGGTGCCGTTCAGCGAGCCGAGGTCCTCGACCGTCAGCGCGCCGGCGGCGTTGCGCGTGATTCGCGCGTGGCGGCGCGACAGTCCGGGCTCGCCGTCCAGTCGCCCGTCGCCGTCGGCCTCGCGACCGATGACGAGCTCGCCGGACACATTGATGGCCCGCCCCTCGCTTACGCCGCGGACGACCCGAAGGAGCAGCTCGCCCATCGTCCGAATCCTAGACTTTCGCATCGTGGTGGGGCGCCCGCCGTCTGCCATCGTGGCGCCGATCCCCCGTTGGGGGGACGCGGGTCAGAGGCGGGAGCGGAAGATCCGGTCGCGGCTCGCGTTGTTCGAATGACGCGTCTGCGAACCGAGTTGAGAACCCGCAACGACCGACATCCCCACCACCCGCGCCCGCTCCGGCGCGGCCTGCCTGCGCTGTTGGCAGCGCTCGCCGTGCTCGCCGCGCTGCCGGCCGCGGCGTCGGCGTACCACACGAACTACTTCGGGCCGGTGACCATCGCCGGCAACACGCTGGGGTCGCCGCTCACCTCGCTGCCGCAGGTCCACTTCTCGAACACCGTTGAGTCAAACAAGGATCCCTTCCCGTTGGGTCAGCCCGACATCCCGGCGCCCGGAGAGTTCACGACCTGCAGCGGAGGGAGCGGCACCGTCAACATCGGCTCGTCGGCCTGGTATCAGTTCTTCCCGCACCGCAACGGCAACGTCTCGGTGACGGTCACGAACGTCACAAACCCCGCGAGCTCGTACCTCCCGACACTGGGGCTGCAGCAATTCAACCCCGCCACCAACGTCCCGGCCGCGTCCGGCCCGTGCGAGGTGGCGAGCATCGCCACCGGGAAGGCGAACCTCGTCGTCCCGGTGACGAAGGGCAGCGCGTGGAAGATCCAGGTCGGCGGCGCGATTCTCAACGACGGCTTCGACCGGAAGGGCTCGGGCTTCTGGCGCTTCGACTTCGTCTACGACCCGGACTCCGACGAGGACGGCATCCTCGACAGCGCGGACGGCTGCGACACCCAGAAGGGCCCGGCGAGCAACGGCGGCTGCCCGCTCGCCATCCCGCCGCCGCAGCGGATCAACGCCGACTTCACCGCCAGCGCCGGCAAGTACCGCGTCAACGGCAAGGCGCGCGGCACGCAGATCAAGAGCGCGAAGGTCACCGGCGTGCCGAAGGGCGCGCGCGTGCAGGTCAACTGCACCGGCTGCCGCAAGGTCAAGGCCCGCGGCGGCACGAGCAAGTTCAAGGCGTTTGCGAGCAACGCGGCCAGGTACGGGACCAAGCGGCTTCCCAAGCTCAAGCGCACGCGCATCCCGCGCAAGAAGAAGCTCGTCGTGACCGTGACGATGGCCGGGCGCATCGGCTACCGCGTGGAGTTGCGCGTGTCGAACTCCGGCAAGGCCAAGAAGGTCGAGTCGTGCCTCGCGGTCGGCAGCAGGTCGGTCAAGGTGAGCTGCTCGTCGGGGAGCTGACGTGCGTTCCTCCCAGATCCTCGCCGCCGCCGTCTGTGTCGTGGCGCTCGTCGTCGGGCTGGGCGCGGGTGCCGTCGCGGCGCCCGGTGATTCCTCCGCCGGCAAGCTGAAGGTCACCAAGACGAAGCTCGACCGCCTGTCGCCGCCGACCGTCGGGGCGACGAGCGTGCCCGCGCTGAAGGTCCCCAAGGGCACCACGGGCGCCACCGGCGGCGACGGCACGACCACCCCCACGCCGGACCCGGGCAGCGGCACGTCTCCTCCCCCGGGACCACCTGCGCCTCCGCCACCGCCACCGCCGACGACCGTCGATCCCGACGAGCAGATCTTCTGATGCTCCAGACCGGCACCACGATCGCCGGCTACCGCGTCGAGCGCCTGCTCGGCAGCGGCGGCATGGGCACGGTCTACCTCGCAGAGCAGGAATCGCTCAAGCGGCCGGTCGCGCTGAAGCTCCTCAGCCCGCAGCTGACGGCCGACGAGACGTTCCGCGCGCGTTTCCGCCGCGAGGGCGAGGTCCAGGCCGCCCTGGACCACCCGCACATCGTCCCGATCTACGAGGCCGGCGAGTCCGGCGACGGCCTGTACATCGCGATGCGCTACGTCCGCGGGTGCACGCTGAAGGACCTCGTCGAGAACGGCGAGCTCGATCCCGGCCGCACGCTGCGCCTGCTCGCACCGGTCGCCGCGGCGCTCGATGCCGCCCACGCCTCGGGCCTCATCCATCGCGACGTCAAGCCGCAGAACATCCTCGTCGACCAGACCGACTGGCCGTACCTCGCCGACTTCGGGCTGACGCGCGGCGGCGGCGCCGCCGGGCCGACGCGCACCGGCCAGCTCGTGGGGACGTTCGCCTACATCGCGCCCGAGCAGATCAAGGGCCAGCGCGCGTCACCGCGCAGCGACCAGTACGCGCTCGCGGCCGTCCTCTTCGAATGCCTCGCCGGCGAGGTCGCCCACGACTATGACTCCGACGCCGCGCTGCTCTACGCGAAGGTCCACGAGGAGCCGCCGGCGCTGAGCGCGCGGACCGCGAAGCTCGCGCCCGAGCTCGACGCGGTGCTCGCGCGCGGCATGGCGCGCGACCCCGACGAGCGCTACCCGAGCGCGACGGCGCTGCTGGAGGCGGCAGGCGACGCGCTCGACCGCGCGACCGCCGCCCCGCTGGCCGCAGCGCCCGTGGCCGCGCCGCCACCACCACCACCGCCGCCGCCGCCCGTGCCCTCTCCGCCCGTGATCGTCGCGCCGCCGGTCCTGCCACCCCCGCCCGTCGCGCCCGCAGCGCCGCTGATCCGCGGCCAGGCGACGGTGCTGCTCGACGACGCACCCGTGCTCCCCGAGCCGCCCGTCCCGCGCGAGCGCCCGCGCATCTCCGCGCCGGAGTTCCGCCTGCCCGCCCGCCCGCAGGTCTCGGTCCCGTCCTTGCGCGTCCCCCCGCAGCTGCTCGTCGCGCTCGGCGCCATCGCCCTGGCGGTCGCCGGCTTCGCCGCGGCCGGTGGACTGTCCAGCGGCGAGCCCGCTCCGCGCACCGCGTCGGTCGGCGCGCTCGGCGGCCTGTCGCTGCCCAGCGCCGCCAAGCCCACCAAGGCGCCCGCGGACCTGGGCCTCGAGCAGGTCAAGGCCTACTCGTCCACCGGCGCGGGCGCGCAGGTCGTCGTCGCCGGGACCGCCAAGCCCGCCGGGCCGCACCTCCTGCCCGACGGCGCGCTCGCCGATGCCGCACGCGCCGCCACCCCCGCCGTCGTGCGCGCCGGAGACTCCGAGGGACTGCTGTTCACCGGCCTGCGCGTCGCGGGGATCCCCGGCCGCACGACGCTGCTGACGCTGCCGGCCGCGCCGGGCGCCCTCGTCGTCGCCTGCTCGGCCGGCACGGGCGGGTCGTGTGACACGGTGCTCGGCAGCGTCGCGCTGCGCGACGGCGTGAAGGCCGCCGACCCGCTGGCATCCAAGGCCTACGCCACGGCGACCAGCAAGCTGCTGGCGTCTTACGAGACCTCGCGCGCCGGCGCGGCCGCGCAGCTGCGCGCGGCGGGCCGGTCGGCCACCCAGGCGCGCGCCGCGCGCCGCCTGCGCGACGCCGCCGACGCGCTGCGCCGCGGCCTGCTTGCGCTCGAGCCGAACCCCGGCGCCCTCCCCGCGCACACCGCGCTCGGCGCGGCCAGCGTGCGCCTGCGCCGCGCCGCCGCGGGCCTCGCCACCGCCGCGTCCGATCGCTCGGCGAGCCGCTACTCCGCCAGCCGCCGCGCGCTGCTGGCCGCCGACGCCGATCTGCGCCGCGCCGTCGCGCGGCTGCGCGGCGTCCTCGTTTCCAGCTAGTCGGGAACCTCTTGCGCCCCCGGGCGCGTCATTGCCGGTAGTGGCGCCGGCACGGCGCGAAATCCCCGGCTTCGAGGTGACGACGATGACCTTCTCACTGCCCCGCACGCTGCACCGCCGCACCGCGCTCGCGGCCGCGCCGCTGCTGATGCTCGCCGTCGCCGCCCCCACGGCCGGCGCCGCCCCGGCTTCTCCACGCATCGTGTCCGGCAGCGTCGCGCCGAGCGGCAGCTGGGCGTCGATCGCCGCGCTGCGCGCCTACCAGGGCGACAGCTTCTTCGGCTGCGGCGCCACCGTCATCTCCGCGCGCTGGGTCGTCACCGCCGCGCACTGCACGTTCGACGACCGCGGCAACGCCTTCAGCGCGAGCCAGTTCGAGATCATCACCGGACGCAAGCGCCTGTCTGACACGTCCAGCGGCCAGGTGCTGCGCGTCGACGAGGTGCGCCGTCACCCCGCCTACGACGACGTCACGACGACGAACGACATCGCGCTGCTGCGCCTGAGCTCGCCGACGAACGCGCCGCCGATGCAGATCGCGCGCCAGTCGCAGGTGAGCACGTACACGAGCTTCGCCGGCGTGCCCAACACCGCCGGTTGGGGCCTGATGGGGACCGGCGCGACCAGCTCCGATTCGCTGCTCCAGGCCTACCTGCCGCTGCGCAGCAACTCGACGTGCGCCGCCACGTTCCCGACCGGTTTCAGCGCGGCCGCGATGGTGTGCGCCGGCGACGGGACCCCGGCGATCTGCGAGGGCGACAGCGGCGGGCCGCTGATCGTGTTCACCGGCTCGGGCAGCACGGCGCGCCCGGTGCTGTGGGGCATCACGAGCTTCCGCCTGGGCGACCGCTGCGGCAGCTTCACCGACTACTTCACGCGCGTCGCCGCGTTCACGAGCTTCATCGCGCCGGCGCTCGACCCGCCCGCGCGGCCCGCGCCCCCGGCGACGCCCGCCCCGGCGCCCGGCCCGAACGGCCCGAGCGTCCCGTTCGGCTCCGGCGCGTCGCACGACCGCACGGCCCCGCGCCTGTCGAAGTTCCGCATCCCCGCCGTGTTCGGCGTGCGCAGTGGCCGGCTGGCGCGCAAGACCGTCATCCGCCTGCGCGCCAGCGAGAAGGCCACGCTGCGCATCCATCTCTACAAGCGCTCGGGCTCGAAGCTCAAGAAGGTCCGCAACTACTACCGCGTCAGCGTCCGTCGCGGCACGAACCGGATCTCGCTCCCGCGCCGCACGTGGAGGGTGAAGTCCGGTTCTTACCAGCTGAAGATCGTGGCGACCGACCGCGCCGGCAACACCGCCGCATGGGCCGCGCCGATCAAGCTGCGCCGCGGGCGCTGACCAGCGACTTGGCGCACGATCGATGATGGTGGTGCGGCTAGCCCTGGCTTGCAGCTTCAGGACGGGTCGCGGGCTGGAATGATCGCCGGGAGGAACTCGCCGTGCATCTGCCACTGCTGCAGTTCGGTGGGGAGGCGCTGTGTTGTGAGCGGCTGCGGAGGACGGTCGAGGTCGCACGGGATTTCGGATTCGTGGCTGTTTCGGCGAATGACCATTTGGTGTTCCAGCGACCCTGGCTCGATGGGCCGACGGCGCTCGCAAGCGTGATCGCGCGCGCGGGGGAGATGACCTTGGCGACGACGATCGTGCTGGCCGCGCTACGCGGCCCGGTTCCGTTGGCCAAGGCACTTGTGGCGATCGACGTGCTGTCCGAGGGGCGACTGATTGCCGGTTTGGGACCGGGATCCTCAGAACGGGACTACCGTCTTCTGGGCATCCCGTTCGAGGAGCGCTGGCAGCGATTTGATGAGGCGATCGCGGTGCTGCGGGCGCTGCTCAGGGGGGAGGCTATGCCTGAGCAGCCGCGCTTTTACCCTGTGCCCGCAGATATCGAGCTCGAGCCCGGTCCATACCGGCGAGATGGCATCCCGCTGTGGATCGGAAGCTGGGGCTCGCGCGCCGGCCTGGCTCGCGTCGCGAGGGCGGGTGACGGCTGGCTGGCGTCGGCATACAACACGACGCCCGAGCAGTTCTCCGACGCGCGCGCGGCCTTGGCGCTTGCGCTCGCGGAGCGCGGGCGCACACCCGACGGCTTCCCCAACGCGCTTGCGACCATGTGGACGTGGGTTTCGGAGGATCAGTCGGAGTGTGACCGCATGCTGTCCGACGTTCTGTGTCCCCTCCTGCGGCGAGATCCCAGCGAACTTCGCGCGCAGGTCTGCGTCGACTCGGCCGGGCATTGCGTCGAGCTGCTCACGCGTTATGCCGAGGCAGGCTGCGAGCGCGTATATCTCTGGCCGCTTGGCGATGAATCGCGCCAGCTCGAGCTCGTCGCAGAGCGGGTGCGCCCGCAACTGCGAGCTCGCTGAGCTGGCGACGACGCCGGTCAGCGATCGCCCGTCGGCGCTGCCGTGTGTCTGGCCGAGGATGGCCTGCTCGAACAGGTGCACGCGTTAGGGTCGCGGCGTGTCCGATGACCCGCTCGACCAGGCGCGTGCACTCGCGGCTGCGTGGCTGGGCACGCTCGCGGATCGCCCGGTGGGCGCCCTCGCGAGCGTCGACGAGCTGCGCGCCGCGCTCGACAGCCCGCTGACCGACGAGGGTGAGGACGCACGCGTCGTGCTCGACGAGCTCGCGCGCGACCTCGAGCCCGGTCTCGTGGCGTCCGGGGGACCGCGGTACCACGGCTTCGTGACCGGCGGCACGCTTCCCGTGGCGCTCGCGGCCGACTGGCTCGTGAGCACGTATGACCAGCTGGCCGCGCTGTACTCGAGCTCTCCTGGAATGGCGGTCCTCGAGGAGATCGCCGCGGGCTGGGTGCTCGACGTGCTGCGACTTCCTGCGTCGGCCACCGTCGGGTTCGTCACCGGCGCGCAGATGGCCAACGTCACGTGCCTCGCGGCGGCGCGGGGCGCGGTGCTCACGCGCGAGGGCTGGGACGCTCGCGCGGACGGGCTGTTCGGCGCACCGCCGATCGAGGTCTTCGTCGGCGACGAGGTCCACGTCACCGTCGGACGGGCGCTGCGCCTTATCGGGATGGGTGAGTCGCGCGTTACACGCGTCGCGGTCGACGCCAACGGCGCGATGAAGCCCGCGGCGCTGGCGCAGGCGCTGGTCGCGGGCGATGGGCCGGCGATCGTCTGCGCGCAGGCCGGGAACGTCAACACCGGCGCCTGCGATCCGCTGGACGCGATTGCCGATGCGTGCGCCGCGCGGCGCGCCTGGCTGCACGTCGATGGGGCGTTCGGCCTGTGGGCGGCGGCGTCGCAGTCGCTGGCCGATCTCACCGCCGGTCACGACCGAGCCGACTCGTGGGCCGTCGACGCCCACAAATGGCTCAACGTCCCTTACGATTCCGCGCTGGCGATCGTGCGCGACGCGACGGCACACGCGACGGCGATGGACCTGACCGCGTCCTATCTCGCAAACACCGACAGCCGCGAGCCGACAGGGTACGTGCCGGAATCCTCACGTCGCGCGCGCGCCGTCCCGATCTACGCGACGCTGCGCACACTGGGCCGCGCTGGCGTCGCGGAACTGGTCGAGCGCTGCTGCGCCCACGCGCGCCTGATGGCCGACCTCATGCGTGACTTCGGTGCCGACGTGCTCAACGACGTCGTGCTCAACCAGGTCCTGGTTGGCTTCGAGGATTCGCCGGCTGTCGTCGCACGCGTGCAGGCTGACGGTACGTGCTGGCTGGGCGGCACGGTCTGGCGGGGCCGCCATGCGATGCGCGTGTCGTTCTCCAACTGGTCGACGACCGACGCCGACGTTCGCAAGAGCGCCGCGGCGATCATGCGCGCAGCCGGCTGACGGCCCTCGTCAGAGTCCCCGCCGGCACCTACCTGCACGGCGCCGCCGCGGCCTCGCCGCTGGAGTCGGGCCACGCGGCTCAGGCGGCGAGGTGGCGCGTGACGAGTTCCAACGGCTCGTACTCCTCGAACTCGGCGCGCAGGCGAGCGACGTTCTCGACGAACGAGCGGTCCCGGAGAATGCGCTCGACGCCGGCGGCGATCTTTTTGGGTGTGGGCCGCTCCGTGTGCAGATCGATGCCAAGTCCGAAGTAGTCGATACGGGCGTTGATGTCGTTCTTTCCTTCGCGGGTGCCGGCGGAGAGAACGGGAACGCCTTTGGCGAGCGCCATCAGGATGCTGCCGTAGCCGCCGTTGCAGATGAACAGGCGAGCGTGGTCGAACAGCAGGTCGAAGTCGACGAAGTCTTCGATGAGCACATTGTCGGCCGGAAACCGCTCTCGTAGCTCGGTTGTGTTGCGGCCGCCCGTTGTGGCGATCACGAGGTGCTCCGTGCCTGCCAAGGCCTTGAGCGCGGGCGAGATCAGCTTGTCCGGGTCTCGGTTGTCGACGGTGCCCTGCGAGACGACGATGACGGATGCGCCGTCGCGCAGCCTGTCGGGGTGTGCGAAGTCCCGCGCGCTCGCTTTTCTGTGCGGAAGCAGCGGGCCCACGAATCTGACGTTCTCGGGGAGGTCGCTGCGCGGAAATTCGAAGCCTGGCACCCCGCTCTGGAAGAACAGCGTGGACGCCTCGGCAGGGATGTCGAAGAAGTCACGCGAACTTCGCAGCGGCGTCAGCCCCTCGGCGGCGAGCAGGGCGTTGAAGCGCGCTGCTCCCTGCTTCATCGTGCTACGGAGCATCGCGTCCACGGCCCGATGCTTGAGCTTTGCAATCGGCGAGCGCGCAGGTTTGAGGCCGAAGAAGTTCGGCGGCGCGTCGCGCGAGTTGAACATCAGCGGCGCGACGCCGATCGCGTACACGGGCACTGCGAGCTTCTCGGCGACGAGCTTGATCGCGTACAGGCCATCGTCGGCGATGAGGGCGTCGAACGGGAACTCGTCGCGGATCGCCTCGATGTCCCGGAAGTGCGCTTGACAGTTGGCGACGAAGACGTTCTCGAAGTCAAAGGAGATCAGCTTCGGGCCAGAACGCTTGGCGCGCTCGGGGAACGTCTCGGCGATGTTCTCGCCGTTGACCTCACGAGCCCGCTCGAAGGGGAAGTGTGGGATGCCCAGTTCGCGCAGTACGGGCGCGTAGCTGGGCCCCGCGTACCAGCGGACGTCGTGACCAAGCTCTCTGAGGTGCACGGCGAGCCCGGTCAGCGGCTTGAAGTGGCCCTCGAACGGCATCGTGGCGAAGAGCATCCGCTTGATGAGTCTGCCGCGCGTCGAACCTGATCCATGATGCAGCCTCAACCCGGGCGAACGCTGCCGTGGTACTTGAGTTCCTGGAGGTCGGCGTGCTCAAGACCGCCCGCATCCTCGACGATCCAGCGGTTCGTCCGGGCGCTGTCGTTCATGTGCTTGCCGAGCACCTCGAGCATCCGCGTTGTGCATCGCAGGACCACGACGCGAGCCTAGCCACCGATCACGTCGGCTGCGCGATGAGAGTCACGGCACCCGCTCGCCACGCCGAAGCAGAACTCTCCGATGCACGGTCACGAGCGCGTTATGTGCGCAAGAACCGGGAGTCCCCCGGTGCCAATCTCAGCGCTCTGACGGTTCGCACGGACGTCCGACTTCGTAGCGATGACCATCAGGTGCCGCGCGTCAGCGAGTTCTGCGGGATCGTCATGGAGATGTGTTTCGCCGAAGCGACGGCAAGCCGCGGGCCGGGAGCGGGGGCGCGCAACCCGGCAGCGCGAGCCCGGCGACGTCGACTTGCGCGACGAACGCCAGCGGTTGCCCGTCGACCTGAGGCCACGGCGTGCCGGCGGTGAGGTCCGGCGCACCGCCGAGCCGCGCGCCGCAGTGCGCCAACTAGACTGCCCGCGCCATGGCAGCTCCCGCCACCGCCGAGGCGATCCGCGACGTCAACACGCGCTATCACGACGCCGCCGCCGAGCATTACGACACGAAGTGGGGCGTCGATTACGGCGAGATCGGGCGCGCGCAGGTGCGCGGCAAGCTCCACAAGCTGCTCGGAAAGCCGCTGCCGACGTTCGGGCGATCGCTGGAGATCGGCGCCGGGACCGGCTACTTCACGCTGAACATGCTCCAGGACGGCGTCGTGGCCGAGGCGACGGCGACCGACATCTCCCCGGGCATGCTCGACGCGCTCCAGGCCAACGCCGCGCGAATCGGCGTCGCGGTGCAAACCGTCCCGTGCGACGCCGAGGACCTGCCGTTTCCCGACGAGTCCTTCGACCTCGTGCTCGGCCACGCGGTCCTGCACCACCTGCCCCACCTCGACGACGCGTTCGCCGAGTTTCGCCGCGTCCTGCGGCCGGGCGGGCTGTTCCTCTTCGCCGGCGAGCCGTCGCGCACCGGCGACCGGATCGCCGGGGTGCCCAAGCGCGCGGCGCTGCGCACCGCGCCGGTATGGCGCAAGCTCATGCGCGCGCGGGCCGCCGACGGCTACGAGCACCCCGACAGTCACGGCGCGTGGCCCGAGCAGCCGGGCGATCTGGATGGTGAGGCGCTGGAGTCCTTCGTCGACGTGCACGCCTTCACGCCCGACGAGCTCGTCCTGTGGCCGGTCCGCGCGGGCTTCGACGACGTCCGCGTCCGCGGCGAGGAGCTCCTCGCCAACTGGTTCGGGTGGATGAACCGCACGCTC
Source organism: uncultured Actinomycetes bacterium (assembly GCA_963705315.1). Lineage (GTDB taxonomy): Bacteria > Actinomycetota > Thermoleophilia > Solirubrobacterales > Solirubrobacteraceae > CADCVQ01. The sequence continues at coordinate 878,762 of OY970068.1, read as the reverse complement.
GAGGCGACGGCCGTGCCCGAGGACATCCCGTGGCTCTGGCGCCAGTACGCGTTCCGCGGCTACCTCGTGCTCCAGCGCGTCGACGTCGCGCTGCTCGAGGGACGGCTGCCGCCGGCGGTCTTCTACAACCTCATGGTCACCGGGAGGAAGTCGGCCTGAGCGAGCAGCCCGCACGACGGCTCGGGCTCGTCGCACTCGGCGACAGCATCACCGTCGGCGAGGGCTCGATGACGCTGGGCGTGACGCCGCTGTCGTGGGCGCAGTGGCTGGCGCGCGCGATGGACCTGCCGTACACGGCGTACGCGTTCAACGGCGCGGGAACGCGCGACGTCCTGCACGGGCAGCTCCCGCGCGTGCGCGCGGACTACGACCTCGCGACGCTCTACGCGGGCGTCAACGACGTGCGCGGCTTGGACTTCGATCCGGCGGCGTACGAGCGCGACCTCGACGCCGTCGCCGCCGGGCTCGCCGCGCGCACCGAACAACTGCTCATGCTCACCCTGCCGCTCGACCTCGGGCGCCCGACGTCGGCGCCCAAGCCCGCGGCGGCCAACGACGTCGTACGCCGCGTGGCGGCGCGACACGGCGCGGTCGTCGCCGACCTCGAGGACTTCGGGTCGTGGACGACCGTCCTGCCCGACGTCGTCCACCCAACCGCGCTCGGCCAGCTGGAGATCGCCGACCGCGCCGCGCGGGCGCTCGGCGCGCCGCTCATGCCGTCGGCGCTCGTGCCGTCCTACCGCGCGACGCGCGTGCGCTACGCGCCGAGCCACGCGCGGGCGCTGGCGCGCGATCTCGCCCGGCGCGCCATCGAGCGGATCGTGGCGCCGCGGTGAAATTCTCGGCCTCGGCCCGGCGCCTGGCCCGCGAGCCGCGCGTGCGCGCGGGAACCGGTGTGACGCTCGGGCGCGACGTCGGCTTCGACATCGCCGCCGGCGCGGAGGTCGTCCTCGGCGACGGCTGCGTGCTGGGGGCACGCACGCGCCTCGTCGCCGGCGGGCGGATCAAGCTCGGCGCGGGGGTCGTGCTCGGCGAGGGCGTGACGATCGTGGCGCACGACGCCGTGACGATCGGCGCGCGCGCCGTGTTCGGCGACGGCGCGATGATCGTCGACTTCAACCACGTCATCGACGACGTCGAGCGGCCGATTCGCGTGCAGGGCCTGACGACCGCGCCGGTGACGATCGGCGCCGAGGCGCGCATCGGGCTGGGCGCGGCGATCATGCCCGGGGTGTCCGTGGGCGACGGCGCGCAGGTGGGTCCGCGCGCGGTGGTCACCGCCGACGTCCCGGCCGGGGCACACGTCGAGGGCGTGCCGGCGCGGCCGGCTCCGCGCGCCGCCGCGCGCGATTGACATGGACGCCGCAACGGCCGCCCTGCTCGCCGCGGCGGGCCTGGGCGCGGGCGCGGTCAACGCCGTCGCCGGCGGCGGCTCGCTGATCTCGTTCCCGGCGCTGCTGGCGGCGGGCTACGCGCCGGTGACGGCGAACGTCACGAACGCGCTTGCGGTGCTGCCGGGCTACCTCGGCGGCTCGCTCGCCTACCGGCGCGAGCTCTCCGGCCAGGGCGGGCGCATCCGCGCGCTCGCGCTGACGAGCGCGCTCGGCGCGGCGTGCGGCGCGGCGCTGCTGCTCGTCACCGCGGAGGACACGTTCGAGGCGGTCGTGCCGTGGCTCATCCTCCTGGCGTGCGCGATGCTCGCGCTCCAGCCGCGCGCGGCCGCGATCACCCGGCGCCGGCGCGAGCAGAGCGGACGCAGCGGCGCGGTCGTCCTGCACGCCGCGCTGTTCGCGGCGGCCGTCTACGGCGGCTATTTCGGCGCGGGCCTGGGGATCATGCTGCTCGCCGTGCTCGGGGTCTTCCTCGACGACGAGCTTCAGCGGCTGAACGCACTGAAGGGCGTGCTGTCGCTGCTCATCGCCGTCGTGACGGTCGCGGGCTTCGCGCTGTTCGGACCGATCGCGTGGGATGCGGCGCTCGTCATCGGCGCCGCGAGCCTCGTCGGCGCCGCGGCCGGCGTGCACGTCGCGCGGCGCCTGTCGTCCGATGTCCTGCGCGGCGCCGTGATCGCCTACGGCGTCGGCGTCGCGATCGTGCTGCTCGTCTGACGGGCGATGCGCCACTAACCGGACTCATCCTCTGACCAGCACACCTTCGGACCCAAAGCGGGTATTAGTTCTGCATCGACTCGCTTCGCGGACAGCTCCTGATCGCCGGCGCCACGCTGCCCGACCCGAACTTCGCGCGGGCCGTCGTGCTCATCTGCGAGCACAGCGAGGAGGGCGCGCTCGGCCTCGTCCTGAACCGGCCGGGCGAGCTGATCGTCGGTGAGGCCGCGTCCGAGCTCGGCCCGCTCGCCGGGGAGGCCGCGGCGATCGACGTCGGCGGCCCGGTCCAGCCCGACGCGCTGCTCGTCCTCGCCGAGTTCGACGACCCGGAGTTCGCCGGCATGCACGTGACGGGCACCGTCGGGATCATGGGCGACGGCCAGTCCGTGGAAGAGCTGATCGACATCACCGGCCGCGTGCGCGTCTTCGCCGGCTACGCCGGCTGGGCGCCGGGGCAGCTCGACGCCGAACTCGAGCGCGACGACTGGTTCGTCGCGCCGGCGGGGGTCAACGACATCTTCGACACGGATGCGGATGAGCTGTGGCAGCGGGTGTTGGCGCGCAAGGGCGGGCATTACGCGCTGGTCGCGCGGATGCCGGTGGATCCTTCTGTCAACTGAGGCTTGGTTCGTGGTGATTCACGAACTGCATTGATAAGCGAACGAAGGAGCGGGCGGTCGCGGGCCCCCGTGAGGCACGGTCGTGTCGAGCCAAGCTCGCCATACGACCACTGAGACGACACGACCGCTCGGCGGGCCGCTGCGACGAGCCGTCGTGTCGAGCCAAGCTCGCTATGCGACCACTGAGACGACACGACCGCTCGGCGGGCCGCTGCGGCGAGCCGCTCCCTGATCCCTTTATCGCTGCTGTTCGTCAACCACCACGGCAGGCGTCGCTGCAGGGGCGGGCGCTTGCGGTGCGGCCGGCGCGGTCACATCGGGCGGCGCTGGCGCGGGAGTCGGCGGCGACGCGGGCGCGACCGGCGCCGGCGCCGCCTCGGGTGCGGGCGCGGCGTGCGGTGCAGGGGCCGCCGGAGCGGGCGCAGCCGCCTGCGCCGCCGGAGCAGCCGGAGCCGCCTGCGCCGCCGGAGCCGCCGGAGCCGCCTGCGCAGCCGGAGCCGCCGGGGCCGCCTGCGCAGCCGGAGCCGCCGGGGCCGCCTGCGCAGCCGGAGCCGCCGGAGCCGGAGCCGGGGCCGCCTGCGCCGCCGGCCGTGGCGGAGCCACGGCCTGCTTCGCCACGTCCCGCGCGTGCGCCGCGGCGGGCACGGCCGCCGGGGCTGACGCCGCCACGACCTCCGGCGCCGCGACGCCACCGCTCGCCCCCGTCGACTCCAGCGACTGCGACGCCGACGCCGACGCCGACGCATTCGTCGCCCTGGCCTTCGCCTCCCCGTTCGCCCTCTTCGCGCCGCTGAGATACGGCGCAGGATCCTGCGCCTGCCCGTTGACCCGCGTCTCGAAGTGCAGGTGCGGCCCGGATGAGCGGCCGGTCGAGCCGACCTTGCCGACGACCTGGCCGACCTCGACGTACTGGCCCTGCTTGACGCCGATCACCGACAGGTGGGCGTAGCACGTCGACAGCGATCCGCTGTGCTGGATGCAGATGATGTTGCCGTAGCCGCTCTGGGTCCCCGCGAAGTCGACCGTGCCGCAGTCGGCGGCCCGCACGGGCGTGCCGGTCGGCGCCGCGATGTCGACGCCGTCGTGGCCGCGCCCGTCGCCGTAGCCGCTCGTCTGCACGCCGTTGACCGGCGTGACGATCGTCCCGCAGTCGCCAGCACTCGGCGACGCGGGAGCGGAAGGCACCGGCGCAGCGCCCACCGCGCCGCTCGTGCTCCCGCTCCCGGACGCCGATCCCCCACCGGTCGCGCGCTGCTTGGGTGCCGCCGGCCGCACCGGCAGCTTCGCCGTGATCCGCTTTGCCTGCGCGGAGTCCGCGCTCACGAACGAGACGGACGCGGCGAACAGCGCCTTCCACGTCTTCACGTCGACCCTGCCCGTGCGCGCGAGGCCCGCGCGCGCCTGAAACTCACCGACCGCCCGCTCGGTGATCGGGCCGAAGATCGCGTCGTCGACCACGCCGACCCGGCGCTGGACCTCGGCGACCGTCGCGCTGACGTCGCCGCGCTGCACGATGACGCCGTCGACGTCGCCGGGGTGCGGCGGCGCCGACGGCGCGTCGCCGGCCGGCGCGGCTCCCGCCGAGGCCATCGGCAGCACGGGCGAGACGAGCAGCGCGGCGCTCATCGCGGCCGCTGCGCCCTTCGTCTTCGGCGCCGCCTTGCGGTGACGCTCGGCCAGCTCGCGCCGGCGGCGCGAGCGTGCCAGCGACATCTCCCAGATCTCGAAGCTCGACAGGTCGCGGCGCACGGCGGCGCCGGGGGCAGGGGCGAGGCGCGACTGGAACATCCTTGGGTCCTCCTGTGTACCTCGCCTGAATGGTCGGCGAGAAAACTCCACTCGGCCTGCGGGGTTAGCTGTCGGGCTCGCGCAATGCGCTACGCCGCACTGTGGCGGCGATTCGCCCCTGTGACCGAAGTCACCTTGGGTCCCCCGCTCCGGAGCGCACGTGGCGCTCCGAACTCGGCTCGGGATTATGAAAACCCGGAAGGGATCAGAGTTGCGGCGCGCGCGGCCGGCCCGGGAGCGCGCCCGGACCGGCCGGCGGTGGGGTGCCCGAGCCGGCCACGCGGCCGGCGGAGGCGGGCCCCCATGGTCTGCTCACGCGCGCGCTCGGCCCGCGATCCAGCGCGTCAGGGCAACCCGCTGGTGCTTCCCGTCTGCGGACCGAAGCTGGTCTGCGCGCACGCGCAGAAGCTCTACGGAGGAGGCGCTCGGCTTGAACGGATCGGCCACGGTGCGGCCGTCATCGAGGCTGAGCGCCGCCCACGGCCGGCCGTCCACGACGGCCACGAGGATCGATCCGCCCAGCGGCTCGGAGGAGTCGATCACCGCGAGGTCGCCTACGAGTGGCAGGTCGGAGTCGCGCGCCTGACGGATGACGACGCTCTCGGGCATCGTGGGAGTTGAGCTACTGGCGTGCAATATGTTTCCGATGTTGTGCCACATGTGAGATACCCAATCCCCTGTTGAAGTGCGTGTACTACCAGTGTAGGATCACACAAGACCATGTCAATGTCCCACAAATTGAACGTGTTGGACCTGGAGCGAGGCGGCGAGATCTCGCTCACGCAGCAGCTCGTCGACCGCATCGCCGCGCTCATCGACAGCGGCGAGCTCGAGCCCGGCGAGAAGCTCCCGGCGACCCGCGCGCTGGCCGCGGACGCCGGCATCAACCACCTCACGGCCGTCCGCGTGTACCGCCGGCTGGCCGAGCTGGGCTACGTCACCGCCGCCGTCGGCCGCGGCACCTTCGTGCGCCAGCACCGCCCCACGCCCGCCGCGCGCGAGAACGACGACTGGCAGCTCGGGATGCTCACCCCGCGGCCGATGTCCTACGCCGACGACATGCTCCACGACCTGCTGGGGCTCGGGATCGAGCCGAGCGACGTCATCGCGCTCGCGACCGGCTTCCCGGACCCGGCGCTGTGCCCATCCCAGGAGCTGGCCGAGATCGCCGCCGACATCGCCCGCGACAACCCGCGCGCGGTGAGCGACTACCTCTCGGTCGAGGGCCTGCCGGCGCTGCGCGAGCGCCTCGCCGAGCTTGGCCGGGAGAGCGGCTTTGCCGGCAGCGCCGACGAGATCCTCGTGACGAACGGCGCCCGCCAGGCGATCGACCTCGTCTCGCGCGCCGTGCTCGGCGCCGGCGACGTCGCGGTGGTCGAGTCGCCGACGTTCGCGGGAACGCTCGCCTCGCTGCAGGCGACCGGCGCGCGCGTGCTGCCGGTACCGGTCGACCCCGAGGGCATCGACATCGACGCGCTTGAGCGCATCCTCGCCCGCCAGGAGATCAAGCTCGTCGCGCTGCAGTGCGCCTGCCAGAACCCCACCGGCGCCGACCTCTCCCCGGAGCGTCGCGAGCGGCTGCTCGAGCTCGCGCGCACGCGCGGGTTCTTCGTGCTCGAGGACGCGGTCTACGCGAAGCTCCGCTACGAGGGCACCGCGACGGCGCCGCTGCGAGCCGTGGCGCCGTCGCACGTCATCTACATCGACTCGACCTCCAAGACGATCGGTGGCGGGCTGCGCGTCGGCTGGATCGCCGCGGGCGGTCCGATCATGGAGCGGCTCGTGCGCCTGAAGCTCGACAGCGACATACACACGTCCGCGCTGCCGCAGTACCTGACGGCGGCGCATCTGCAGGGCGACCGCCACGAGCGGCTGCTCGCGGAGATCGTGCCGGTCTACCGCAGCCGCCGCGATGCGCTGCTGCGCGCGCTCGATCGGCATCTCAGCCTCGAAGCGACGTGGAACGTTCCGGCGGGCGGCCACCACGTGTGGGTCACGCTCGACGAGGCGGTCGACGAGCGGGCGCTCTACGCCGAGGCGTTCCGCGCGGGGATGACGTTTATGCCCGGGATGGCGGTGCAGGCGCAGAAGTCGTCGCGCACGAGCATGCGGCTGTCGTTCTCGCTCCAGAGGCCCGAGGCGCTTGACGAGGCCGTGCGGCGACTGGCCGTGGCGCTGCGCGAAGTTCGCCGGCGGGGCAGGACGAGCGTCACCGGCGCGATGTCGTGAGCGAGGCGCAGCGCCGTCGCGTACGCTGCGCGCGGGACAGCCGTTCAATCTGAGGTGACCGCATGAAGATGGTGATCGCGTACATCCGCCACGAGGCGTTCGAGCCGATCCGCGCGGACCTGCTCTCCAAGGGATTTCCGTCGCTTTCCGTGAGCGAGGTGAAGGGCTCGGGCCGCCAGAAGGGGATCACGGAGCGCTATCGCGGGGCGGAGCTGACCAACTACCTGCGCCCGAAGGTGAAGATCGAGTGCGTCGTCGCCGAGCGCGACGTGCGGCTCATCGTCGACACCGTCCTGCGCCACGCCCGGACCGGTGAGGTCGGGGACGGCAAGGTGTTCGTGATGCCCGTCGAGGAGGCCTATCGCGTCCGCACCGGCGAGGCAGGCGAGGAGATCCTCCAGTCCCACCCGGACGCCGCCGCAAGCGCGTAGGGAGCGTCTCTCAGCGAATTCCTACGGTCCTCTTACACAGCGCTGACACGCTGTGGCCATGAGAGCACGCCGAATGATTGCGATCGCCGCCGCAAGTGCCGTGGCGGTCGGCGGTGGCGGCGCCGCGATCGCCGCGGTCACCAAGGACGACGCCAAGAAGTCCGAGGACGCCGTCCTCGCCGACGCGGCCAAGCGCCTGAACGTCACACCCGGCAAGCTGCGCGACGCGCTGAAGGCCGCGCAGGACGCGCAGCTCGACAAGCGCCTCGACGAGGCCGTCAAGAGCGGCGACCTGACGCGCAAGCAGGCCGACGAGATCAAGCAGGCCCACGAGCAGTCCGGCTCGGTGCTCGGCTTCGGCCCGCGCGGTGGGAAGGGCATGCACCGGCGCGGCTTCAAGCCCGGCGGCCCGCCGCCCGGCGGACCCGGACGCCACTTCCCCGGCCGGCGCGCAGCGGGCATCGGCCTGTTCGGCGACCTCGCCAAGGCGCTTGGCGTCACCGAGCGCGAGCTCATGACCCGCGTGCGTAAGGGCGACAGCATCGCCAAGGTCGCCAAGGCCGAGGGCAAGTCGCTCGCCTCGGTGCGCAGCGCCGTCAAGGCGGCCGCGAAGACGCGCGCCGACAAGGCCGTCAAGGCCGGCGACCTCACGCGCAAGCAGGCCGACAAGATCCTCGAGCACGTCGACGAGCGCCTCCAGCACCTCGATCGCGCGCCGCGCCTGCGTTTGCGTCGCGGCGGGCACCCGCCGATCGCGCCGGAGCCCGGCAACCGGCCCGGCAGCTTCGCCCCCGCGCCGCCGGATCCGGCGCTGCCGCCCGAGACGATCATTCACTAGCCGCGGGAACTACCATTCGCGCCGATGGGCGCAACCAAGGACGAGCATCACGTCACGTCCGACTGGACGCCGCTGCGCGAGGGGATCGCCGGCGTCCAGCTCCAGGAGATCCCGAACCTCGTCACGCGCAACGGCGTCATGACGGAAATCTTCCGCGCCGGCTGGGGCGTCGTCGACGGCGCGATCGAGCAGATGATCTACGTCGCGCTGCGCCCCGGGACGCTCAGCGCCTGGCACATGCATGCGTTGAAGACCGACCACCTCATGGTCGTGCAGGGCGCGATCAAGACCGTGCTCTTCGACGGCCGTAACGACTCGCCGACCAAGGGCGAGCTCGAGGTCTTTCATCTCAGCCCGATGCGCCCGACGCTCGTCGTCATCCCGCCGGGCGTCTGGCACGGCCTGCAGAACGTCGAGGCCGAGACGAGTTGCTTCGTGAACTTCTTCGACCGCGCCTACGACGAGACCGATCCCGACGACTGGCGCCTGGATCCTGATTGCGAGGAGATTCCGTACCGCTTCTGAGAAGCGACGTGGCAGTACGCCGTTGCGTGCTGACGCTGTGGACCGACGATCCCGTCCTCGCCCGCGAGGCCGACGCGAGCGGGATCGACCGGATCGGCCCGGACTTCGAGCACCTGCACAAGGAGCGCCGCCAGCGCGGGCTCGGCTACCGGATCTCCGCGCACCGCGCCGAGCACCTGCCGGCGATCCGCGCGGCGCTGAACCACGCCCAGCTGTTCGTGCGCACCAACCCGGTCAACCCGGGCACCGGCCGCGAGCTGCAGCGCGTGCTCGCAGCGGGCGTGCAGGTGCTCATGCTGCCGATGTTCACGCGCGCCGACGAGGTGGCGCGCTTCGTCGACATCGTCGGCGGTCGCGCGCGGGTCGTGCTGCTGCTCGAGCAGATCGACGCTGTCGATCACCTCGACGAGATCCTCGCCGTCGAGGGCGTCGACGAGCTGCACGTCGGCCTCAACGACCTCGCGCTGAGCATCGGCGAACGCAACCGCTTCGCGCTGCTCACGACGCCGCTCATGGACGGCATCGCCGAGCGCGTGCACGCGGCCGGCCTGCCGCTCGGCCTCGGCGGCCTCGGCCGGGTCGGCGACGCGTCGGTGCCCGTGCCGCCCGACCTCGTCTACGCGCAGCATGCCCGCCTGGGCGGATCGGCGGCGCTCATCGCGCGCTCGTTCATGGCGCCCGGCGGCGATCTCGCGGCCGAGGTGCTGCGCGCGCGAGCACGCCTGGAGCACTGGCGCGGCTGCGACGACGCCGAACTGCAGGAGGCGACGGAGGCGTTGCGCGCATGCACCCGGACCTGACGTACTGCAGCCTCGTCAACGCGTCGCCCGAGCGCGTCGCGGCGACGCTCGCGCCGCTGCGCGCGCTCGATCCGGAGGTCGTGCTCGTCATCGACAACCGCATGGACGAGGATTGGATCGACGGCTACCGCCAGCTCGCCGACCGCGTCCTGCTGATCCCGTTCCCGGGCTCGTTCGCGCGCACCTACGCCTGGCTGCGCGAGCAGTGCAGCGGGCGCTGGATCCTGCAGTTCGACGCCGACGAGGTGCCGTCGGCCGGGCTCGCCGCGGAGGTCGCAGAGACGATCGCCGCCGATGACGTGACGCACGCCTGGATCGCGTGCCGCTGGCTGTACCCCGACGGCGAAAGCCATCTCGCGCAGTGGCCGTGGCGGCCGGACTACCGGCTGCGCCTGCTGCGCAACGACCCGGCCGTGCTGCGCTTCCCATCCAAGATGCACTCCGTCGTCCAGGCGATTGGCGCGCGCCGCTTCCTGCGCGCGCCGCTGTATCACCTCGACCTGCTCCTCAACGACATCCCGGCGCGCGAGAAGAAGATCGAGCGCTACGAGCGCGGCCGGCCGGGCCTCGTCATCGACGGCGTGTCGATGAACGAGATCTACTACCTGCCCGAGCGCCGGCTCGACGACCTGCGCCTGGAGCCCGTGCCCGACGAGGATGTCACCGCGATCGCCGCGTACCTCGAGCCGCGGCCGCTCGCGGAGGGCGCCGCGCGCGGGACCGTCGAGCACGTGAGCCTCGACACGGTCATGCTCAGCAGCGAGGACCGCGTGCTCACCGACGAGGACTACCACGCGCGCGTCGCGTTGCTCGACGACGATCTGCGACTCGTCGCCGGCGAGTGGCGCACGTTCGATGTCGAGGTCACGAACCTCGGCACGACGGCCTGGCCCGGCGGCATGGACCCGCGCCCGCAGGTCCGCCTCGCGTACCGCTGGATCGGCGACGACGGCACGCGCCAGGAGGGAATGCGCACGGCGATCGGCGCTCCGCTCGCGCCCGGCGCGGCGACGATCGTGCCCGTCGAGGTGCTCGGCCCCGATTCGCCGGGCGAGCACGAGATCGAGATCGACGTCGTCCACGAGCACGTGCGCTGGTTCGGTCAGGGCGTGCGGGCGCAGGTCGCCGTGCGCGCGCCGGCCGGCGACCGCCCCGGCGCCCTCGACGCGCCCTGACGCTCAGACGCTCTGCGCCGGGCGCGGCCGGTAGAGGTCCATGCGGTCCTCCATCCACTCGGCGGTCGCGCGGACGCCCGCCTCGAGGTCGTGGCGCGCGATCCACCCGAGCACGGCCTTGGCCTTCGCGGTCGGGGCGACGGCTCCATCGGCGTCCCACGGGCGTGGCGGATGGCGGCCGGGCCGGCTGGCCACGAGCGCGCCGGTCGCGTTCTCGGCCGCGCGCACGACGTCCGCGTTCGTAGACAGCCGCCCGGTTCCCAGGTCGATGATCTCGCCGGCTGTCTCGCCGGTCACGATCGCGAGCAGGCACGCCTCGACGACGTCCGCGACGTAGAGCCAGTCGCGCCGGTGGCGGCCGGCGGTCAGCTCCAGCGGGCTGCCATCGCGGGCCGCGACGATCGCGGCGGGGATCAGCCGGTCGGGCGGCTGCCACGGACCGTAGGTCGAGTAGGGCCGCAGGACGACGACGGGCCGCGAGTGCTCGTCTGCGAACCGGCGGCACATCAGCGTTGCCGCCGCCTTGGTCGAGCCATAGAACGACTGCCCGTGCTCGAGGAACGTTCCGAGGTGGACCAGGCGCTGGTAGGAGACCGCCTTCGTCGCCTCGAGCAGGTTGGATGCTCCGACGAGGTTGGTGGCCAGCGCCTTGGCGCGATCGTCGTGCGTCCCGTCGCGCCGGGACGTCGCGAGGTTCACCACGGCGTCGGGCGCGATCGACACCATGGCGTGCGCGAGCCCCGCGCCGTCCAGGAGGTCGACCCGATGTATCTCGATGTCGCCGGCGATGTCGGCGAGTCGCCAGACATCGCTCGCGGGATGGACGAAGGCGTGGACCTCCGCACCGCCGTCGAGCAGTGCGCGCACGAGGTTCGCGCCGACGAACCCAGCCGACCCCGTCAACGCGACGCGCATCCCTCGCACCCGCGATCCAGGCACCCCCATCACCTCACGTCCCGCCGTCCTGCGCCTGCGTCTGCTTGTCGTCGTTCTCGTTGGTGACGATCTGGGCTCGCGGTGGCGCCCGCGATGAGCTCGCCGGTGCCCCTCCGCCGCATCGGCGAGACGTTGACGCGCGACGCCGACCGGCCACGGCCGGCGCGCGGGATCGATGTGGCCGGCCGTCGGCATCGCCGGGTCGCCGGGTCGCATCCGCGGGCGGCGCGAAAGGCGGTGATCGCGGGGGCGCCAGCGCGCCTGCGGCCCATACCAGGCGTCCGCGAGCGGCGCATCGCCGGTGCCGCGGGCCTTGAGAGGATGCTGCGAGCCATGTGAGCGGATCTTCGCTCACACCAGGAGCGCGCGCATGTCCGCGGCGAGCTTCTGCGGTTCGTCGCGCAGCTGGCGCCAGGTGACGCGGATCACGCGCCAGCCTGCGACTGCGAGGGCGCGGTCACGCGCGCGGTCCTTCTCGAACTGCCGGCGGGTGCCATGCGTCTCGTAGCCGTCGAGTTCGACGATGAGGCGCCGGCCGGGCCAGGCGAAGTCGCACTCGCCTGCGGTGGGGACTTGGTGGTTGACGAGCGGGCGCGGCAGGTCGTTGTCGACGAGGAAATCGAGGAACGCCGCTTCGAACTCGTTCCGGGTGGGCGCGTCGAGGTGGGTAGCGCTCAGGATCGCTTGCAACGTCAGCATGCCGCGATGGCCTGGGTACCGCTCCATCAGAGCCCGCAGACCCGTGGCGTCCCAGAGCCGGCGCACATCGGCCTCGTGCATCGCGCGCCCGACGCGCTGGCGCGGCTCCGTGGCGGCGAGGTCGAAAATCGTTCGTGCCGGCGTGGTAACGCGGACGCCATCCTCGATGACCGTCTCGTCCTCGGGCAGCAGGACGAAATGCATGCAGATCCCGGGCCGCGGATGACGCCGCCGCGGCGACGTCACGTGGATCACCCCGCGCGAGTCGGTGAAGATGTGCCAGCGGGCGCCGGCTGATCGATGACTCAGGGCGGCGCCGCGACCGGCGGCGAGCACCGCGGCCGCCCAGCGCCCCTCCTGCGTCAGCCTCAGCGGCCCGATCGAGTAGACGCCCCGATGGACCACCGCGAGCTGGCCCTTGGAGATCATCCGCCCGACCACGGTACGGCTGAAGCCCAACGCGGCGAGATGAGCCCGCGTCGCGACACCGTGGTTGTCGCGCGCGAGCGCCGCCAACGCCCGCTCCCGCCCGCGAGTTCGCAGTTCGACGTCTATATGAGGCTCAAGTGCGAACTCGTCGTCCATGCGGCCGATCGTGACGCCACACGTGTCACAACTCAGCACCCGCCCGTGACAAAACAGCGCAAGAACTCACCGCCTTCATCGCGGCGGTTTCGTGAGCCGCGCGGAGGACCCCCACGCCTTCGTCGCTGCTGTCTTGCGAGCCGCGCGGCGACGGCGAACCCCCCTGACCGGGTAGGTCTGCTGTCATGCAGACAGCAATGACCGATCTCGTCGCCGAGCTCAGAGCCGCCTGCGGAGACCAGCACGTCCTCACCGCGCACGACGACCTGCGGACCTACGAATCCGACGGGCTGCTGCAGTACGCCGCGATGCCGGGCGTCGTCGTCCTGCCGGCGAACACCGCCGAGGTCGCCAGGGTCGTCAGGGCCTGCCACGACACGCAGACGCCGTGGGTCGCACGCGGCGCCGGCAGCGGCCTCTCCGGCGGCGCGCTCCCGGTGCAGCAAGGCGTCGTCATCGCGCTCACGCGCATGCGCAGCATCCTCGACGTCGACCTCGTCAACCAGCGCGTCGTCTGCGAGCCGGGCGTCACGAACCTCGCGATCTCGCAGGCAGTCGGGCCGACGCACTTCTACCCGCCCGACCCGTCGAGCCAGATCGTCTGCTCGATCGGCGGCAACGTCGCCGAGAACTCCGGCGGCGCGCACTGCTTCAAGTACGGCTTCACGACGAACTACGTCACCGCGCTCGAAATCGTCCTGACCGACGGCCAGGTCCTCACGCTCGGCGGCGCCGAGCTCGACCTGCCCGGCTACGACCTGCTCGGCGCGTTCGTCGGCTCGGAGGGAACGCTCGGCGTCGCGACGAAGATCACCGTCCGCGTCGTGCCGACACCGGAGTCCGTCCGCACGCTCGTCGCGTTCTTCGATTCGACGCACGCCGCGGGCGATGCCGTCTCGGCGATCGTGTCCGGCGGCATGGTCCCGGGCGCGATCGAGATGATGGACAACCTCTCGATCGGCGCGTCCGAGCAGATGGCCCACGCCGGCTGGCCGCTGGATGCCGGGGCGGCGCTGCTCGTCGAGCTCGACGGCTCGCAGGCCGAGTGCGACACGCAGCTGCAAGACGTCCAGCGCATCTGCGGCGAGGCGGGCGCCAACGAGATCCGCATGGCCTCCGACGAGGCCGAGCGCGCGACGTTCTGGAAGATGCGCAAGGCCGCGTTCCCCGCGATGGGCCGGGTGAGCCCGCACTACTACGTGCAGGACTCCGTCATCCCGCGCACCCGCCTGAGCGAGGTGCTCGAACGCATCGAAGAGCTCGCCACCGAGTACGGCCTGCGCGTCGGCAACGTCTTCCACGCCGGCGACGGCAACCTGCACCCGCTCGTCTGTTACGACGGCAACACGCCCGGGGAGGCCGAGCGCGCCGAGGAGCTCGCGGGCGAGATCGTCATCGCGTGCGTGCAGCTCGGCGGGTCGATCACCGGCGAGCACGGCATCGGCGTCGACAAGAAGCGCTACATGCCGAAGATGTTCGCCGAGGATGATCTCGCCGCGTTTCAGAAGCTGCGCTGCGCGTTCGATCCCGACGGGCTCGCCAACCCGGGCAAGGTCATGCCGACGCCGCGCCTGTGCGGCGAGGTGCCGGGCCCGTACCGCGAGCACCCGCTGGAGAAGGCCGGTCTCGCGGAGCGGATGTGAGCTCACCCTCGCCCCGCGTCGAGCAGATCCGGCCGGCGAGCGCGCTCGACGCCGCGAAGGCACTCGCCGCGGCGGCGGCGGACGACCGGACCGTGCGCATCGTCGGCGCCGGCACGAAGCGCGGCTGGGGCCACGTCACCTCGCTCGCCGACGTCGAGCTGTCGACGGCCGCCCTCGAGGAGATCGTCGAGCACAACGAGGGCGACCTGACGGCGGTGCTCGGGGCCGGGGTCCCGCTCGCGCGCGCGCAGGAGACCTTCGCCCAGGCCGGCCAGATGCTCGCCGTCGATCCGCCGCTCGGCGCCGGCGACGCCGCCACGATCGGCGGGACCATCGCGACCGCCGACACGGGCCCCTACCGCCATCGCTACCACGCGCTGCGCGACCTCGTCATCGGCGTCGCCGTCGCGCTGCCCGACGGGACCGTCGCGCGCGCGGGCGGCAAGGTCATCAAGAACGTCGCGGGCTACGACCTCTCCAAGCTCATGACCGGCGCGTTCGGCACGCTCGGCGTCGTCTGCGAGGTCGCCGTGCGGCTGCACCCGCAGCCGGCCGCCACCGCGACGGTGCGCGCGCCGGGCGAGGATCCCGGCCTGCTCGCCGGTGCCGCGTCGGCGCTTGCCCGCCGGCCGGTCGAACCGCTCGCGCTCGACGTCGACTTCAAGCAGGGCAGCGGCGCCGTGCTCGCCCGCTTCGGCGGGCAGACGGCCGGCGAGCAGGCCGCTGGCGCCGCGGCGATCCTGCGCGAGGCGGGCCTGGAGATCGCCACCGTCGTCGAGGACGACGAGGCGCTGTGGGCGCGCCAGCGCAAGGGCCAGCGCGCCGCGAGCGGCGGCGCCGTCGTGCGGGTCGCCGCCACGCCGCGCCGCCTCCCGGCCGTGCTTGCGGCCGCGGACGCGCTCGGCGCGCGCGTCGTCGCGCGCGGGGGGATCGGCTCCGCGTGGGTGAAGTTCGGCGCCGCCGAGCCCGCCGACCTTGCCGCCGCGATCGACGAGCTGCGCGCGCGCGTGTCCCCCTCGCCCGCGACCGTGCTCGACGCGCCCGAGCTCGTGCGCCAGTCGCTGGACCCGTGGGGCGCCATCGCGCCGGGCACGATCGAGCTCATGCGCCGCGTGAAGGCGCGCTTCGATCCGGCGCGCACGTGTAATCCGGGCCTCTACATGGGAGGCATCTAGTGACCGCGTTCGACGAGATCCGCCCGCCGAGCCCCGACCTGATCGACGACTGCGTGCACTGCGGCTTCTGCCTGCCCACCTGCCCGACGTACGTGCTCTGGGGCGAGGAGATGGACTCGCCGCGTGGCCGGATCGTGCTCATGCGCGCCGGGCACGAGCAGGAGTCGCTGTCCACGCAGCAGGTGCAGGCGTGGGACAACTGCCTGGGCTGCATGGCCTGCGTGACGGCGTGCCCGTCGGGCGTGCAGTACGACAAGCTCATCGAGGACACGCGCGCGCAGGTCGAGCGCAACGTGGATCGCGAGACCTCCGACAGCCTGCACCGCAAGCTCCTGTTCGCGCTGTTTCCCCATCCGCGGCGGCTGCGCGCGCTCGCACCGCTCGTCGCCGCGCAGCGCGCGCTGGGCGTCCAGAAGCTGTTTCGCCGTACGCGCCTGCGGCGCCGCCTGCCCCGCCTGGCGGCGCTCGTGCGCCTCGCCCCGCACGCCCCGATCCGCGACACGCGCCGGCAGCTGCCCGAGGTCACGGCGGCGCGCGGCGAGTGCCGCGGCACGGTCGGCCTGCTGCAGGGCTGCGTTCAGCGCGTCTTCTTTCACGGCGTCAACAGCGCGACGGTGGAGGTCCTCGCGGCCGAGGGCTGGGAGGTCCACGCGCCGGCCCGGCCGGACTGCTGCGGCGCGCTGCAGCTGCACTCCGGCGACGACGACCCCGCACGGGTGCGCGCGCGGGAGACGATCGCGGCGTTCGAGGACTTCGACGTCGTCGCCGTCAACGCCGCCGGCTGCGGGGCCGCGCTGAAGGACTACGGCCACCTCCTGCGCGACGACCCCGACTGGGCGCAGCGCGCCGCCGCGTTCTGCGCCCGCGTGCGCGACGTGAGCGAACTGCTCACCGAGCACGCGCCGCGCGCGCCGCGTCACCCGCTGGCGCTGCGCGTCGTCTACCACGACGCCTGTCACCTCGCTCACGCCCAGGGCGTGCGCACGCCGCCGCGCGATCTGCTGCGCGCCATCCCCGAGCTCGAGCTGCTCGAGCCGGCGGAGTGGGAGATCTGCTGCGGCTCGGCCGGCGTCTACAACCTGCTGAAGCCCGAGCCGGCTGCGGAGCTCGGCCGCCGCAAGGCGCAGAACCTGCTCGACACGGGCGCCGTGATGGTCGTCGCGGCGAACCCCGGCTGCGCGCTGCAGATCGCCGCCGCCGCCCGCGAACTCGGCCAGGAGATCACGGTTCGCCACCCGATCGAACTGCTCCACGCCGCAATATGCGGATCTGTCCTGCAAGGTCCGTAGCGTCGCAACCGTTGGTCACGATAGGTTCGCCGCCAGGGTCGAGCGGAGAGGAGCGGGAGTGTCGGAGAAGACGTACGTGTTCACGATGAAGCTCGTGGACTTCAAAGGGGTTCGCCGGAAGGTGGCCGTGCGCGGCGATCTCACACTCGTCGATCTGCACTACGCCATCCAGGCCGCGTACGGCTGGGACGACGATCACCACTACGCCTTCTGGCTGGGCAACAAGTTCTGGGCACGCGACGGCGATCAGTACATGCCGCCCCGCTGCGCCGGCGGCGCGAAGAGCGCGCTCGTCCCGCTCGACGAGCTCGCGCTCGACGTCGACCAGCGCATCGCGTACCTGTTCGACTTCGGCGCCGAGTGGCGCGTCCGCCTGCGGCTGCGCGAGATCGTTCCCGACGACGGCCGCGCATCGCCCCGGCTGCTCGACGCCACCGGCACGCCGCCGCCGCAGTACGCGCGCGCGGGCTAGTCCCGGCCGCTACTCGGGGTCTGCGAGGGCCACCGGCGGCAGCGCGTAGTAGCCGTCGCTGGACGGGCCGCCCTCCGGGGTCGTGCCGCCGTGGACCTGGATCAGCGGCTGCTCGATGACGACGCCTCCCCGGGACTGCACCCACTCGTCGACGGCCTGCCGGTACTCGGGCGGGACCTCGGAGCGCATGTAGCCGAACATGCCCTCCGGGCGCCCGGGCACGTCGATGATCGGCATGTCGCGAAAGATGTCTCGGAAGGTGTCGGTCATAGCCCGCCGTTCTAGCAGGATCGATGGCACGCGGGACCCTCGGTGGAGGGATCTGACCGATGTGCGCCCGGTAGCTCGATGCGTTGCGTTCGGGTTGCGCCGGGGTTGCGGCGCGCGAGTAGACCTCACCCATGGCAAGCGTCTTGATCCCCATCGATAGCGCGGACGACGTCAACGAGCGCCCCGTGCGCGCAGCGGCCGCGGTCACGCGCCCGGGCGGTTCCCCCCATGAGTAGAGGTGCGGTAGGCCTGGGAGTGCTGTCGATCGCAATCGCCTTGGCGTCGGCCGAGTCCGCCGCGGGAGCCCTGCGCTACGCGACGCCGGGCGGTACGACCTCCGGCATGTGCTTGACCGAGGCGACCGAGTGCGAGCTCCAGCACGCGATCTTTGTCGCAACCGATGCCGTGGACGAGATCCTGCTGGACACCGGCACCTACACCGACGGGACCGACGGCTTCGAGATCGACAAGAACCTGACCCTGCGTGGCGACCCGGGCGAGCGGCCCCTCCTGAAGGCGACCGGCAGCGACAGCGCCGTCGAGACCCTCGCCCAAGACGTGGAACTCGTGCATCTCGCGTTCGAGTCCGCGGCCGGAATGACGATCGACACGAGCGCCGAATTTCTGACGGTCCGTGACGCGACCATCACGTCGCAGGGCGAGTGTGCCGACCCCACCAGCGCGACGTTCGAGGACGTGACGATCCAGACCACCGGCACGGGCTCGACCTGCCTGAACGCGGGCGGAGCCGGGAACCTGCGACGTGTCACGATCAACGCGCCGGGCAGCGGCATGCAGGGCCTGGCGGTGGCGTTCTACGGCATCGAAGACGTCCGCGTCATCGCCGGCGGCGACGGCGTGTCGACGAGCGCCTCCGCGATCTCCCGGCTGGGCGTCGATGCCGGCGGCCGCGGCTTGACCTTCCTCAGCGGCACAGGACACGGACACA
This sequence comes from uncultured Actinomycetes bacterium, assembly GCA_963705315.1. GTDB lineage: Bacteria > Actinomycetota > Thermoleophilia > Solirubrobacterales > Solirubrobacteraceae > CADCVQ01. Next base: position 860,230 of record OY970068.1, on the reverse strand, counting down.
TGACCATGACCGACTCGCTCGTACGGGGCGGCACCGACGGATTGTTCCTGCGCGGCGATGAGATGCGGCTCAGGAACGTGACCGCCGTCGGCGGCGTGCGCGGCGCCTTCGTGGGCGGCGAGGACGACAGCGGTTTCCAAGACGCGAAGATCACCGCGACCAACGCGATCGTTCGCGGGGCGAGCGCCGCCGAGGACGTGGTCCTCGAGGCCCCGAGCAACTGCCTGTCGCAGCCGTGCGACCCGGGCCTGGCGAGCTTCGCGTACTCGAACCTGCGCAGCGCGGCGAGCGCCACGCTCACGCTCGGGCCGGGCATCCAGACGGCCGATCCCCTGTTCGTGTCGGCGACGAACCTTCACCTGCGGCCGACCTCGCCGGCGATCAACGCCGGCACCATCACTGGGATCACCTCGATCCTCGACATCGACCGTGAGCCGCGGGTGTTCGGCGCCGCGATCGACATCGGTGGCGACGAGTTCTTCGTGCCCTCCGGCCCCGGTCTCAGTCCCGCGCCCGGCCCGGGCTTGGCCCCCGCAGTCGACGTGACGAAGCCGAGCATCTCGAAGATCAAGCTCGCCACGGGCAAGATCTCGCTCACCGCCAGCGAGGCGGCGCGACTCAACATCAAGGTCGAGCGCCAGACGACCGGCAGGCGCAAGGGCGGCAAGTGTGTGAAGCCGACGGCACGACTCCGGCGTGCGCGGCGCTGCAAGCGCTACGTCAGGGTGGGCAGCAAGGCGTTCTCGGTCGGAGCGGGCGCCAGCACGAAGACGTTCAAGTTCAAGGGCAGGTCCCTGAAGCCCGGCCGCTACCGGCTCACGATCACCGCGACCGACACGGCGGGCAACAAGTCCACCCGTCGGGTGACGGTCACGATCAAGGCCAAGCGCAAGCCCTAGCGCGGGTCGTGGACTTAGAGCCGACGAGCGGATTCGAACCGCTGACCCCTTCATTACGAGTGAAGTGCTCTACCAGCTGAGCTACGTCGGCGCGGCGGCCCATGCTAGCGCCGCTCAGCCGGCCCGGAGGCTGTGGCGAGCGCGCGTGCCGCGGCGCTGATCTCCTCGAGCGTCGGCGCGACCCACACGCGCTCGAGCCCGACGCTCGCCCAGTCCGCCGGGTCGAGCTTGCTCGAACCGACGACCGCGTGGATGGGCACGCCGGCAGCCTGGGAACGGCGGACGAGCTCGCCGACGATCTTGCCTGCGAAGCTCTGCGCGTCGACGCAGCCCTCGCCGGCGATGACGATGTCGCAGCGGCGCATCCGCTCGTCCACGCCCAGCGCGTCGAGCACGGCGGGCGCGCCCGGCCGGAGCTCGGCATCGAATGCCGCCCACAGCCCTCCCGACAGGCCGCCGGCGCAGCCGGTGGCGCGCACGCCGCGCGGGTCCTTGGGCAGCGCCCGCGCGAGCTCGTCCAGCCGCTCCTGCAGCCGGGCGACCATGTCGGCGCCGGCGCCCTTCTGGGGCCCGAAGAGGAGCGGTGCGTCCTCGAAGGCCGCCTCCACGTCACACAGCACGACGAGCCGCGCGTCGCCGATTCCGCCCGCCGCCTCGATCGCCTCGATCGCCCCCGCCCCGCCGTCGGTCGTCGCGCTGCCGCCGACCGCGACGAGCACCTCGGACGCTCCGCGGGCGATGGCCGCGGCGATGAGCTCCCCGGTCCCGCGCGTGGACGCGCGCCACGGATCGCGCTCGCCCTCGGCGACAAGCGAGAGCCCCGACGCCTGCGCCATCTCGACGATCGCGCTGTCCCCCGCGATCGCGAAGTGGCAGTCCACCGGCCGGCCGAGCGGATCGCTCGCCCGCGCGGGCACGAGCTCGCCGCCGAGCGCCGCCGCGAGGAGCACCATCGTGCCCTCGCCGCCATCGGCGACAGGGCAGCGGTCGGCCTCCCAGCCGGCCTGCCGCAACCCGTCGGCCAGGGCCTCGGTCACCGTCGCGGCGTCGAACGTTGCCTTGAAGGAGTCCGGCGCAACCAGGGCTCGGGCCATGACGAGCGCAGCCTACGACGAATCTCACGGGCTGGCCGCTGGACACGGCCCTCATACTCTCCCTTTATGCAAGCTGGTATTGGTGTCTGCGGCATGCCCTCGCCTCCGACGACGTTGCAGCACCACGCCTTCGTTTACGGCAGCGACGGTGAGTTCGTCGAGAACTTCGTGCCGTTCCTGCGCGGCGGCCTCGAGGAGGAGGCGGCGACGATCGCAGTCACGACCGCGCACAACATCGAGATTCTGAGGGAAGGGCTCAACGGCGACGCGTCGCAGGTGCGGTTCATCGACAACGCCGTCTGGTACGGGCACGCGACGCGGACGATCGCCGGCTACGACCGGACGGTGCGCTCGTGCCTGCGCGATGGCGCCAAGTCGCTGCGGGTGATCGGTGAGGTGGCGTTCGGGTCGACGCCACGCGAGCACGACGCGTGGACCGCCTACGAGGCGATCATCAACCGTGCGCTTGCCGATGCCCCGCTGTGGGTCGCGTGCCCGTATGACAGCCGCGCGCTGCCCGACGCGGTCATCAACAGCGCGTGGCACACGCACCCGCACATGCTCGGCGAGGAGGATCAGCGCAACAGCCGGTACACGGCGCCGGACGAGCTCGTGCGCATGTTCCAGCCGCCGCCGCTGCCGCTACCCGTCCTGTGGTCGATGCCGCCCGTCCAGGATCCGGGGGCATTTCGCCACCACCTGGAATGCGAGATGGTGGAGGCCGGCGTCGCCATCGAGCCCGCCGAGGCGATGCTCGTCGCGGCGAACGAGGTGTTCGTCAACGCCGTCGAACACGGCGGCGGCGTGCGGAGCCTGCGCGTCGGCTACGACACCAGCCGCTTCGTGTGCGAGATCGCAGACCACAACGGCCGCATCGAGGACCCGCTCGCGGGATTTCTTCCACCGCCCCGGGACGAGCTGCCGCCCGGCGCGGGGCTCTGGGTGGCGCGGCTGCTGACGACCGACCTCGAGCTGCTGACGGGTTCGGAAGGCGGGCTCGTGGTTCGCCTGTGGATCTGACGCCCGTTCGCTCCTAGATGGTCGAGGGAGTGTCTCCGCTCGGAGCCCGCGAGGCGTCGATGTCGAAGTTGCTGCCTATGGCGCGGCATAGGCGCCATCGGTGCGCCTGCGCCGCCTCGCGACCGCCCTCCAGCGCCCCTTCTGATTCCTTCATCGCTGCTGTTGCGCGGCGCAGCCCCGCGACAAACGCGGAGATTTAGGAGGCCGGCCAGCCGCGCGGAGGGTCGGCGCCCGCGCGCGCGACCGTGCGTGCCGCGACGAGGGCGGCGAACCGCGCCGCCTCGACGAGCAGATCGCCGTCGGCGAGGTCGTCGCGGCCCAGCCCGTGTGAGCGCCACCAGGCGAGGAAGCCGCCGTTGAACGCGTCGCCGGCGCCGATCGTGTCGACGACCGTCACCGGCTGCGACGGCACGTCGACGTCACCCGCAGCGGTCAGGACCGTCGCGCCCTGCGCACCGCGCGTCAGCAGCACGACCGCCGGCCCGAGCTCGAGCAGGGCCCGCGCCGCCTCCGCCAGCGGCCGCCCGGGATCGAGCCACTCCAGGTCCTCGGCGCTGACCTTCACGAGGTCGGCGCGCGCGAGGATGCGCCCCAGCCGCTCGCGATAGGCCGGTGGATCGGGGATCGCCGACGGCCGGCAGTTCGGGTCGACCGCCACGAGCGTCTGCCCACCGAACCGCGTCACGACCGCTTCCAGCGCGGTCGCCAGCGGCTCGAGGACGAGCCCGAGCGTGCCCACCTGCAGCGCCGCGACCTCCTCGGGGAGCGCGTGCAGCGCTGCCTCGACGGTCAGCCCGGGGGCGGATGTGCCGGACGTGTAGAAGTGATACCGCGCGACGCCGTCCGCGTCGACGTCGGCGAGCGCGAGCGTCGTGGGATCGGTCGTCCGCGCGACGGGGCCGAGGTCGACGCCGTCCTGCGTCAGCATCCGCTCGAGCGTCGCGCCGAGCCGGTCCGTCGACAGCCGCCCGAGGTACGCGACGGGCTGGCCGAGGCGACCGATCGTCCGGGCGGTGTTGAACGGGCCGCCGCCGGGGTGGCCCGCGATGACGCCGTCGGCGCCGGCGACGAGGTCGTACAGCGCCTCGCCGGCGATGAGGATCGGCGCGCTGCTCACGCGCCTACCGTAGCCCGAGCGCGCGGGCGCGGGCGAGCGCCTCACCGCGGCCGCTCACCCCGAGCTTGCGGTAGATCGCCTTGCAGTGCGTCGTCAGCGCGACAGCGCGACGTGGGCCAGCCTGGCGGGGCGGTGCGTTCGGAGATATGAGGGTCGGGGCGACGAGCGTGCTCTTCCCGTCGCCGGCGAGAGCGGCGACGAGCCCCAGCCGCGCCCAGCAGCGGTGCGACCGTTCGGCGCGTCAGGCGAGGGTGCGAGCCAGCCGTGAGCCCAGCGCGTCGAGCGCCAGTTCCTCGTTCGGGTTGAGCTGCAGGGTGGTCCGTGCGTGCTCGACGAGATCCTGTCCGGCCAGCAGACGGGTCGCGCCCGCGCCGAGCCCCGCGTCCTGTTCGAGCTGCGCCAGGCGATCGCTGTGATGGGCAAGCTCCGGGACGCCGGCCACGACGCATCCCACGTCGCGCAGCCACAGACCGACGAGCGCGAGCCCGCGATCGAGCGCCGCCGTCTGCGCGCGCCGCGCGGCGCGCTTGCCGCGCTCGGCCGCCTCGCGGCGCATGCGGGCGTGGTCCTTGGTGATCGCGAAGCCAAGCTCGTCCTCGAGCGCGCGCTGCACCACCTCCCCCGCGTGCGCGCCCGCCGCGCGGGCCTGCTCGAGCAGCACCATCCACGGACGGGCGGCGATCTCGCCGCGCAGCGCACCGCGTGCGACGGCCTCGGCGCCCGCGCGTAGCGCCGCCCCGTCGCCGGCGGCGAGCGCCCGCGCGCGCCGCGCATCGCCGAGCCCGAGCCGCGCGCACGCCGCCGCGGCCTCCGGCGCGACTCCCTCCTCCTCCAGGCGCGCCGCGATCTGCTCGACGGGCGGCGCATCGAAACGCACCTGCTGGCAGCGGCTGGCAATCGTCGGCAGCACCTCGCCCGGCCGGCTCGTGAGCAGGATGAGATGCGCGAACGACGGGGCGTCCTCCAGCGTCTTGAGCATCCGGTTGGCCGCCTGGTCGTTGAGCTCGTCGGCGTCCTCGATGACGAACACGCGCCGCTGCGCCTCAAACGGCGTGCGCGCCGCGCCGGCGATCACGGCCTCGTCGACGTCGCCGACGAGGATCCCGGCCGCGGAGCCGGGCGCGACCCACGTCAGGTCAGGATGCACGCCGTGCTCCACGCGCGCCGCGGCGCCCTCCGGGTCGGCCGCGCCGTCGGTCAGCAGCGCCACGGCGAAGGCCCGCGCGACCGTCCGCTTGCCGCTGCCGGCGGGCCCGCAGAACAGGTAGGCGTGGCTCGGCCGACCCGCCGGCGGCAGCGCCGCCTGGAGCACGGCGCGGGCGTGGGGATGACGGTCGGTTCCCGGGAGCATCGCCCTCACGGTACCGTCGCTGCGGTGAGGGGTCGTTTCATCACGATCGAGGGGATCGACGGAGCGGGCAAGACGACGCTTGCGATGGCCCTGCGAGACGAGCTGGCGCGCGCGCGACCGGTGCAGCTGCTGCGCGAGCCCGGCGGCGTCGTGCTGTCCGAGCGCATACGCGATCTCGTCAAGGACCCCGAGCTGCGCTGCGGCCCGCGCGCCGAGGCGCTGCTCTATGCGGCGGCCCGCGCCCAGCTCGTCGAGGAGCGGCTGCGCCCGCTGCTCGCTGAAGGGCGGTGGGTGCTGCTCGACCGCTTCGTCGATTCCTCGCTCGCCTACCAGGGTGTGGGGCGCGGCCTCGGCGTCGCGCAGGTCGCGGCGCTGAACGCGTTCGCCACGGGCGGCCTGACGCCCGATCGCACGCTGCTGCTGCGCGTCGACCCGGCCATCGGCCGCGCCCGGCAGGAGGGCCGCGAGGGTGAGCCCGATCGCCTCGAGCGCGAGGACATGCGGTTCTTTCGCGAGATCAACGACGCCTACGACGAGCTCGCCGCCCATGAGCCGCGGCGCATCCGCGTCATCGATGCGGATGCCGATCAGCAATCCGTCCTCCGAGCAGCGCTGGACGCCCTGCGCGACCTAGACTCCCCGCGACCTTGAGCTCGCGTGCCCCCGAGTTCGAACTGGACAGCTTCGAGCGCGTCTCGGCCGGATCGAAGACCGTTTTGCTGCGGATCTCCGGGCGCTGGCGCACCGAGTCGCGCGAGCGGCTGTCGCCGCCGATGCTGCTCGTCGACGACGGGCGCCGGACGCGCCGGCTGACGGCGCTGCCCGGGCCCGACGACGCCGCGCCGCTGGCCGGACCCAAGCCGAAGGACTGGCGCGCCGCGTACTCGGCCCCAGCGCAGCTCGTCGACGACAGCCGCATCGCGTTCGCGCTCGAGACGACGCACGGGATCGTCGACCTCCCGCGGCCGGCCGCCGCGCCCGCGCGGTCGCCCAAGCAGCCCGAGCCCCCGCCTCCCCCACCCGCCCCGCCGCAGATCAACCCGCGCGTCCTGCGCGAGGAGCGCCGCCGCCGCGAGGACGCCGAGCGCGCATCGGAGAGCCGCCGCCAGGCGATGTCGTCGCTCGAGGCGCGCCTGGAAGCCGAGCGGCTCGCGCGCTCCGAGGCCGAGCAGGCGACGCGCGAGGCGCGCGACGAGCTCGCGCGCGTGCGGGCCGAGGCCGAGGCCGCGATCCGCGGCGACGAGCGCCGCGCCCACGAGCTCAAGGAGCGCGCGGCGTTCCTCGAGGCCGCGCGGACCGAGGCCGAGGAGCAGGCGCGGGCTGCCCGCGCCGAGATCAGCGCCGCGCGCGAGGAGCTCGACGAGCGCATCGCGGCGGAGCGCACGGCGCGCCAGCAGCTCGAGACCGCGATCGCCGCACGCGACCGCGAGCTGCAGGCCGCCCGGACCGAGGCCGAGGAGAACGCCCGCGCGACGGAGCGGGCGATCGCCGAGGCGCACGAGCAGGCCGAGGCCGAGGCCGAGCGCGCCCGCGCGCAGGCGCGCTCGGCGCTCGCGGAGGCCGAGCAGGCGACCGCGCTCGCCGCGGCGCAGAGCGAGGCCGCGCGCGAGGAGGCGAAGGCCGCCGCACAGCGCGCCGAGGGCGCCGTACGGGCCGCCCGCGAGGAGGCGCGCCAGGCGATCGAGCGCTCTCAGGCGATGGCGCGCGAGTCCGCGGAGCGCGCGACCGCCGAGCAGCGCGCCGCCGGCGAGCGGACCGCGGCCGGTGCCCGGGAGGAGGCCGAGCGCGCCATCGCCGAGGCGCAGCGGCTGCAGGCCGCGCTGGCGGCCGCGCAGGAGCAGGCCGCCGGCCGCGAGGCCGAGCTCGCGGCCGCGACGATCGCGGCCGCCGAGATCGCCGACGAGCTCGAGGCCGCGCGCGGCCAGGCGCGGGCGCTCGAGGACGCGCGCGCGGCGGCCGAGGCGCTGGCCGATGAGCGCGCCGCCGCCCAGCGCGGCGCCGAGGCCCGCGCCGCGAAGGCACTCGAGGACAGCAAGGTGGCCGGCGCGCGGGCGACCGAGACGACTCGCGCGCTCGAAGCGGCGCGGCGCGTCGAGCGCGAGCGCGACGAGGCGGTCGTCGCCGGCCGCGCCGCCGGGGAGCGCGCCGACCGAGCCATGAGCCGCCTGCGCGCGCTCGAGCGCGAGCTCGAGACGACGCACAAACGCGTCGAGGCCGGGCAGCTCGCGCAGGAGCACGTGGCGGACCTCAAGTCCCGCGTCGCAGAGCTCGAGCAGACCCGCCGCCAGCTCGCCGAGCTCGCCGATCGCGTGCCCGAGCTCGAGCGCGCGCTGCGCGCGGCGCGCGGCGGCCGCGAGGAGGCCCAGCAGACCGCAGACGAGCGCGCCGCTGAGTTGACCCAGTTGCGCCAGGTGCACGCCCGCGCCGCCGAGCAGGCCGTACAGCTCGAGGAGGCGCGCGCGGAGTCCGAGCAGCTCGTCGCCCGGGTCACCGAGCTCGAGCAGGGCGCGCAGCAACGCGAGCGCGCGGCGGCGCGGGTCGCCGAGGAGCACGCGGCCCAGCTGCGCACCGAGCGCGAGCAGGCCGAGTCGGCGCTCGAGCGAGCGGCGCAGGATCTGCGCGCCGAGCGCGAGCGGGCGTCCGCGTTCGAAGCGGAGGCCCAGCGCGCGGCCTCCGAGGCCGCACAGCGCGCGCAGGAGCGCGAGCAGTACGCGCTCACCGCGAGCGACGAGGTCCGCGCGCTGACCGCGCGCGCCGCCGAGGCCGAGCAGCGCGCCGCACAGCTCGACAAGCGCACCGCGCAGATCGAACTGGAGCTCGAGCGCGACGCCCAGGCGAACGCCGAGCTGCGGACCGAGCTCGCCGCGGCGACCCAGCGGGCGACCGCGCTGGACGCACGCGCCGCGCAGGCGGAAGCCAAGATCTCGACGCTCGAGAGCCGGGCCGCCGAGGCGCGCGAGCGCGCGAGCACGCTGGAGGGCGCGGCCGAGCGCTCAGATCAGCTCGAGCCGGAGCTTGCCCGCGCGCGTGAAGCGCTGGCCGAGACGCAGGCGCAGGCCGCGGCGAGCGCCGCCGAGCTCGCGGATCTGTGGGAGGAGCGCGCGCAGGCCGAGGAAGCCGCCGCGGCGCAGGCCTCACAACTTGCGCAGCGGATCGCGCAGCTCGAGGCCGATCGCGACGCTGCCCGCGCTGAGCTCACCTCGCTCGCCGACGAGCGCGGCACGATCGCCGCCGAAGCCGCGTCGACGGCCGCCGCGCTCGCGCAGGCGCGCGCCGAGGCGCAGGACGCCGCCACGCGCTACGAGGCGGAGGCGGCCGCGCGCGACGAAGCCGAGCGCCGCGCCGCCGACGCCGAGGCGCAGAGCGCCCAGCTCGCGACGCGCGCCGACGAGGCCGCGGCGCAGGCACACGCGGCCGAGCGCGACCTCGAGGCACAGCAGGAGGCCGCGCGCGCCGCGCGGGCACAGGCCGACGACGCACAGGAGGCGGCCGCCGCCGAGAGCGCGCAGCGCGCGGTCGCCGAGCGTGCCGCGACCGCCGCGGAGGAGCTGCGCGAGCGGCTTGAGGCGCGCATCGCGTTGCTCCAATCCACCGCGGAGGCGATGCCCGAGCTCGAAGCGCGGCTCGCGGCGGCGCTCCAAGCCGCCGAGCGCGTCCCGCAGCTGGAGGGCGAACTCGAAGCCGCGCGTGACGAGGCGGCACGCGCCGAGCAGCTCGAACTGCGGGTCGCCGAGCTGAGCGAGCGAGCGAGCGCGGTCGGCGAGCTCGAGGCGCAGCTCGCTGCGGTCAGCTCGGAGGCCGGCGCCCGCGGTGAGCAGCTCGAATCCGTGCGCCGGACGGCCGAGGCGCACGCGGCCGAGCTCGCGGCCCTGCGCGACGAGGCGGCCGCGTCCGTCGCCGAGCTGCAGGCCGCACGCGCTCAGGACGCCGAGCGTGCCGCCGGCGACCTGGCGGCGGCTGAGGCGCTCGCCGACGAGCAGGCGACGCAGCGCGATGCGGCGATCGCCGAGGCGACGCGGCTGCGCGACGAGCTGCGCGACGCGCACGTCGAGCTCGCCGACGCCGCGCGCGCCGCCGCGCAGATACGCGAAGAGGTGTCCGTGCGCACCGGCGAGGTGCAGACGGCCCGCGCGAGTGCGAGCGAGGTCGCGGCGGCGCTGGAGTCCCTGCGCGGCGAGCGCGCCGACCTCGAAGACGCGATGCGGGCGCTGGCGGCGCAGCGCGACGAGGTCGCGCAGGTCGCGCAGGCCGCCGAGGAGCGCGCGAGCGCGCTCGAGGGCGAGCTCGGCGGGGCGCGCGCGGACGCCGCCCGTCAGGCGCAGGCGCTCCAGGCCGAGCTCGACCAGGCGCGCGAGGACGCTGAGCTGCGGGCGCTCGCGCTGCAGGCCGAACTCGCCGAGTCGCGCTCGACCGCCGAGCGCCGGGACGAGGCGCTTGGGCTCGCACGCACGCACGCGACCGATGTCGAGGCGCAGCTCGTCGCGGCGCGCGATGCCCTCGCCGAACGGGAGCGCCTGCTCGAGGAGGCGACCGAGCGATCGGAGACGCTCGACCAGCGGCTGGGCGACCTCGGCGGCGACGTCGCGTCACGCGCCACCGCACTCGACGGTGCGCGGGCGCAGGCCGCGGCGCTCGCGAGCGAGCTGTCCGAGGCGCGGGCGCAGCTCACGGCGCTCGAGGCCGAGCTCGGGACGGCGCGTGCCGAGACACAGGCGACCGCGGAGGCCACGGCGCAGGCGGCCTCCGCGCTCGAGGCGGCGCGCGCCGAGGCGGTTGCGGCGCTTCAGACCGCACAGCGCGACGCGACGGACACGCACGCCGCGCTCGACGCCGCGCAGGCGACGATCGACGATCTCACCGGCCAGCGCGACCGCGCCGAGGCGACGATCGCCGCGCTGAGCGATCAGACCGCCGACGCGGGCGGGGAGATCTCGGTGCTGCGCGAACACAGCGCGACACTCGCCGCGCAGCTGCGTGCGGTGACAGCGCAGCACGAGAGCGCGCGGGTGGAGATCGAGGCGCTCACGGCGCGCGGGTCGGAGGCCCACGACCGCATCGCGACACTGACCAACGAACGCGACGCCGCGCTCGCGCAGATCGAGCAGCTCACCGGAGAGCGCGCGGCAGCCGGCGAGCAGATCGCCGAGCTCGCGCAGGGACGCGACATCGCCGGCGAGCGCGTCCGGGTGCTCACCGCCGAGCGCGACGCCGCCGGGGAGCGGATCAGCGAGCTCGGCGCCGAGATCACCGCGCTCACCGCCGAACGCGACGGCGCCCACGCGCAGATCACCGAGCTGACCGGCGAGCGCGACGCCGCGCATGCGCAGATCGAGGAGCTCGCGGCGCAGCGCGACGCCGCCGCCGCGCAGATCGAGGGCGAGCTGGCGCCCGCGCTCGCCGCGGCCCAGAGGCGGATCGCCGAGCGCACGGCGCAGCGCGACGCCGCCCACGCGGAGATCACCGAGCTGACCGCCGAACGCGACGCCGCCCACGCGGAGATCACCGAGCTGACCGCCGAACGCGACGCCGCCCACGCGGAGATCACCGAGCTGACCGCCGAACGCGACGCCGCCCACGCGGAGATCACCGAGCTGACCGGCCAGCGCGATACCGCGCAGGCTCAGATCGTCGCGCTCACCGACGAGCTTTTCGCCGCGCGCGACGAGGGCGCGCGACTGGCTGCCGATCGCGACGGCGCGCGGGCGCAGATCGAACGCCTCACCGGCGAGCTGACCGACACGCGCGCCGAGGCCGACCGTCGCGGCGAGGACGACGCCGAGGTCCAGCGCAGTCTCGAGTCTGCGCTGTCGCAGGCGCGCGACGAGATCGACCACCTCGCCGGGCTCGAGGCCGCGCTGCGCGGGGATCTCGAAGAGGCGGTCGAGGACGTCCGCCGCGCCACGCAGCGCGGAGAGGCCGAGGAGCGCGCGCGGGCCGAGCTCGAGGCGCTGCTGGAAGCCGCACGCGCCGAGACCGCCGAGCTCGTCGAGCGCTCGCAGGCCGAGGCGGCTGCGCGCGCCATGCTCGACGCCCTGATCGTCGACCTGGCGACCACGAGCGAGGAGGCGAAGGCACAGGCCGAAGCCGCGCGCGGGGCCGCCGAGGCGGCGAGCGCGGCCGCCGCGAAGGCGGCGCGCAAGCGGTCCGCCGCCGATGCCGAGGCACGCGCCGCGCAGCACGCGCAGGAGGAGCAGGAGCGTGCTGAGGCCCGCGCCCGCGCCGCCGAGGAGGCCGAGGCTCGCGCCCTGCGCCGTCGCGACGAGGAGGCGCAGCGCGTCGCCGAGGCCGAGGCGCGCCGGCGCGCCGAGGAGGACCAGCTGCGCGCGGCCGCCGAGGCGCGCCGGCAGGAGCGCGCCGCGCGCCGCGCGGAGCGCGCCGAGGCCGCAGCCGAGCGCGCGCAGCCACGGGACCCCGAGCGCGCGGCCGAGCTGCGCTCGACGCCGCCGCCGTCACGCCCCGTCAGCACCCTCCCCCGCGACCGCGTCGGCCGCCGGAGCGTCGGCGCGCAGCGCCTGCCGTCGGAGCTCGTCGTCGGCGTCGTGCTGCTGCTCATCGCGCTGTCGGCGGCGGCACTGATCGTGTTTGGCGTGCTGCGGGTCGCCGTGGCGGGGTGATGGTGCGCCGGCCGCCTGGTCGACAAAGACGGTATCGATGAAAGGATCGGGAGCGAAATGCGCCGGCGGGTCGCGAGGCGAGGGTGGTAGCGCCCCGGCACCCCGCGGAGGCCGCCGAGTAGCTACCCCGGCGCCTGCGTCGTGCCCGCCCCACCCGGCGCCAGCTCCTGCGGCGCCTCGGTCCCCGACGCGGGGCCGGTACCCGTTCCCGGGACCGGGACCGGGGCCGGCGTGACCGGAGCCGTCGCGTCGTACTTCGGGGTCAGCGGGGTGCCGGTCGCCGTCGCCGATGCGGCGGGCGGGACGCTGAACGTCGCCAGCCGCGCCGCGAGCAGGCGCGCGCTCGTGCCGATCGGGTCGAGTTCGAGCAGACGCTTGCCGGCCGCCTGAGCTCCCGGGCGATCGGCGGTGAGCAACGTGAGCCGCAGCAGGCGCTCCCACGCCGCCGCGCTGTAGGGCTGGCGGTCGATCGCCTGAAGGAGGTAGCGCCGCGCATCCACGAGCCGGTCGCGGTTCTGCGACAGCGCCGCCGCGATGAGCAGCGGGCGCACCGAGGTCGGATCCAGGCGCGCCGCGAGCTCCGCCTCGGCGACGGCGGCCTTGAGCTCCTGCTCGTCGGCGTCCGTGCTCACGACGAGCGCCGAGCTGGCCTTCGAGTCAGCCAGCGCCGGCAGCCCCGCGGAGACGATCATCAGCCCGAGCAGCACACACGCGGCGGCGAGCGCGGCGGCGCGCGGCCCGACCGGCCGCTGCAGCGGCTCGGACGGTAGCCGCGCCCACCCGATCCCGCGCGGGATCGCGACGAGCACGCCGATGAACAGCAGCGCGGGGAGGGTGATTGCGGGGATGTCCCAGTCCCAGTCGACGAAGCCGTGCACGAGCCACGCGACGGCGCCCGCGAACAGCGCCACCGCGATGTCGCGCTGCCGGCCGGGCACCATCGCGCGCACGCGCTCAAGCGCCGTGAACAGCAGCACCCCGAGGCCGCCGAGGACGAGCAGCGCGCCGATCAGGCCGGTCTCGGCGAGGAACTGCAGCGGCATGTTGTGCGGCTGCACGACGCCGAGCTCCTCCTGGCGAAACAGCTTGTGGGTGACCGGGAAGGAGCCCGCGCCCCAGCCCTGCAGCGGCTTCTCAGACCACGCGCCCGCGGCCTCCTCCCACCAGACCCAGCGGTTGCCCGAGTTGGCCGTGGAGATGCGCGCCGGGTCCGACACGTCGTCCTGCGTCGTCGTCGTGAACGACTCCCACGCGCGGTCGGCGACGCCGCGCGGCCCGCCGTCCGCGGTCACCGCCTGGCCGATGTAGACGCACGCCAGCAGGCCGGTGGTCACGGCGAGCGCGCGCCAGACGTTGCGCGTGCGCGCCGGCGTCCACTCCGTTCGCTCCTCCAGGCGCAGTAGCCCCCAGGCCGCGATGAGCAGCGCCAGCAGGCAGCCGGCCATCACGAGGCCGAGCAGGACGCCGTCGGGGATGCGCTCATCGAGTGCAACGCGCACGCCCTTCAGCGCCGGCCGGTTGAAGGCCAGCCCGACGACCGGGATCGTGAACATGAGCGTGATGCTCATGACCGCGAGCACGCGCAGCCGCAGCCCGCCGAGTGCCGTCAGCACCGCCATCGAAACGACGACGGCGAGGATGCCGCCGCGCGAGTACGTCATCGCCAGGCAGCACACCAGGATGAACAGCGAGCTGAGCGCCACGAGCCGGGTGACCACGCGGCGCGACCCGTCGGCCGCGAGCCGCAGCGCGATCGGGATCGCCAGCACGCACACGAGCGCCAGGGCGTTCCAGTACTCCAGCGGCGCGCGCAGACGCGAGACCGTGTCGGTGTGGTCGAAGCTGATCCCGAGGACCTCGACTCCCGGGATGACCTTGCCGCCCAGGGCATAGAGCGCACAGGCGACCGCGACGGCGAGCCAGCCGACGGCGACGCGCTCGATCGCCCGCAGCGCGCTCGATCCCACCGCGATCGCCAGCACGACGACGAGCGCGTACGCGGCCGCGCGGTTGACGTGCGCCCAGGACCGGTCCGGCGTGACCGACCACAGCATCGTCACGCCGCACCACACCGCAAACGCCGCGAGCAGCCCGACGCCGAGCCACGCCAGCGCGGGCGCGCGCAGCTGCAACGTGCCCGACAGCAGCCAGCCGACCGTCGCGACGATCGCGATGACCGCGAGGCCGATCTGCAGCCGCGGCTCGTCCGGAGCGCCGACCGCGCCGTGCGCGAAGACCGCGTACGCGCATGCGGCGACCAGCGCGATGACGAGCGCGGTGGGAGATCGGGGCGTGCGCGGTGCGGCTGGAAGCACGCCGACGCGCGTGGTGACCCGCGAGCGTGGCGGGGTCGTGACGGCCATGGCTAGTGCTTGCTCCGGTAAGTCGTTGTGCGCTTGGGCGGGTGCTGGCGGCGGCTGGCGAGGACGCAGGGAGGGTGCAATGCCCGCGGCATTGCCCCGACTGAGGACGACGCCAGCCGTTGATCAGCGACCGATCCAAGCGTGCGAGGACTTGCCGGGGGGAGCACTAGGGGCGGTCGATGCTAGCGTGACTAACCCGCGATGCGCCGCACGCCGACACTGCTGTTTGCCGCCGCGCTGCTGAGCCTTGTGCTCGCCGCGCCCGCGTTCGGTGACGCCCTCGGCGAGAAGCTCGTCAAGGACTTCAGCGACGACGGCGCGCTCGACGCCTGCATCTACACCGAGGCCGAGGTCAAGCTCATCAAGAGCCAGATCGCCAACGACACCGATGCCTACGCGCCCGACCTGCGCTCCGCCGTCGACGCGATGTTCGAACAGCGCGCGCAGGGCAAGTGCAACAAGACCAAGACCACGGGCGGGGGCGATCAGCGCTCCGCCACGACGGGTGGCGGCGCGACGACGGGCTCGGGCGCCAACCCGCCGAGCACCGGATCGCCCGCAACACAGACGCCCACCGCGCCCGGAGCCGCCAGGCCTGCCCCCGGCCCCGGCGGTGTGCCGACCGCCGCACCGCTGATCGCCGATGACGCGATCCCGACGGCGGCGCGCACCGCGCGGGAGGGCGGCGTGCCGCCGTTCCCGCTGCTCGCGCTCGCCGTGCTGATGGCGCTCATGGCGCTCGGCGTGATCGCCTACGGCGTCATCCGCTTCACCGGCTGGGAGCCGGCGTGGGCGCCGCGGGCGCGTCACGCCACCGCCGAGGCAGGCTGGCGCGCGTCCTCGACCTGGGCAGAGTTCACCGACTTCGTGCGCTTCGGGCGCTGATACGAAAGGGGACGTACCTTGCTGCTAGAAGGCCGACGCCTGCTGATCACCGGTGTCCTGACCGAGGGCTCCATCGCCTACGCCGTCGCCAAGCGCGCCCGTGAGGAGGGCGCCGAGATCGTCCTCACCGGTTTCGGGCGCGGCATGCGGATCACCACGCGGATCGCCAAGCGGCTGGGTGACGACGATCCGGTCGACGTGCTCGAGCTCGACGTCAACGACCCCGACCAGATCGCCGCCGTCGCACAGGAGATCGAGTCGCGCTGGGGCGCGCTGGATGGCGTGCTGCACGCGATCGCCTTCGCCCCCGAGGACGCGCTCGGCGGCCGCTTCCTCGACACCCCCGCCGAGAGCGCGCAGATCGCGTTCATGACCAGCGCCTACAGCCTCAAGGCGCTCGCCGCCGCGTTCGCCGACCTGCTGGAGAAGGGCGAGCACGGGTCGATCGTCGGCCTGGACTTCGACGCGCAGGTCGCGTGGCCGGCCTATGACTGGATGGGCGTCGCCAAGGCGGCACTCGAGTCCGTCAACCGCTACCTCGCGCGCGACCTCGGCGCGCGCGGACTGCGCAGCAACCTCGTCTCGGCGGGCCCGGTCAAGACCATCGCCGCGGGCTCGATCCCCGGCTTCGACATCCTCGCGCAGGCGTGGGACCGCCAGGCCCCGCTCGCATGGAATCCGCGCGACGCCGGCCCCGTCGCCGACGCGTGCCTGTTTCTCATGTCGGGCCTCGCGCGCGGGATTACCGGCGAGATCGTCCACGTCGACGGTGGCTACCACGCGCTTGGCGCCCCGCTGGCGGCGCCTGACGCGCCCGACGAGTAGCCTCGCCGGCGCCCGATATGCGACGCGCCTGCGGGTTGCTCGAGCGTCGCGGACTGCGTTCGTGACCACCAGCGAGCCGGGGTCTGAGTAATCGAGGCGGTTGAAAACCCCGATATACGTGGTCTTGAGCCATCTCGATCCGGGACGCGCGCGGATCCGTCCTGACACCTCTATCGATGCTGTTCGCCCTAACCGGCTCGCGACCCGACGGAGCAAGCCGTCCAGCTGAGGTTGCGGGCGGGCGCGCGCGGGTAACGTTCTGCACATGGAGTTCGTCGTCGTCATCCTCGTCATCGCGCTCATCGCGGCGGTTGCCTTCATCGTCATGCGGCGCCGACCGGGTGGGGCAGGCGCGTTGCGCCATCCGCGCACCCGACCGGTCGTGCGGCGCCCGCGAGGCGCCCAAGAGCATCCAATGGCGAACGCGGTCGTCGAGCACATCGAGGCCAGCGGTCCGCAGGAGGTCGTCGCGGCCGAGCAGCGACTGCGCGAGCAGGCCCGCCGGGTCGCGGCCCCGATGCAGGCCGAGCACAACCGCCGCGAGCAGCAGCGGGTGGCCGACCAGGTCGACGAGCCCGGCCCGCGCGACGACCCCCGCTGAACCGGCTCAGGACGCGTCGGGTGCGCCGTTGCCGCCGCGATCGGCGGCCACCCGCCCGCCGACGTACACCGCGCGGAACCACAGCTCGGTGAGCTGACGCACCGCCTCGTGCATGTCGCGGCCGTGGCGGATGACCTCGATCGTCAGGTGACGCTCGACCATCGCGCACAGCGCCTGCGCCGCGACCCGCGCCGGGATGTCGTCCGGGGCGATCCGGCGCAGCTGATCGCGCGCGATGCGCTGCTCGGCGCCCGCGATGAAGCGGTTGACGTAGGGCTCCCACTGCGAGGGCATGTGCTCGTCCTCGCCGTAGAGATGCGCGGCGAGCATGAGGATCGGCCCGTTGCGGTTGGCGACGCCGACGAAGCGCGCCATCGCCAGAGCCAGCTCCATCCGCGGGTCGCCGGCGCCGTCGAAGTACGGGGCCGCGGCGTCGTCCATGTCGGCGAACGCCTGCTGGATGAGCCGGTCCATGACCGCGCGCTTGTTGTCGAAGTAGAAGTAGACCGTCGTGCGGCTGACGAACGCCCGTCGCGCGATGGAGTCGATCGAGACCTGCTCGTGCGAGCCCTCGATCAACAGCGCGCGGGCAGCCTCGAGGATCGCGTCCTCGGTCGCGTTGCGCGGCGCGAGCTCGCCTGAGCTCTGATGTGCCGGGTTATCGTCTTGCTTCGAAGTGGACAGCGATCCGCTCGCGAGTGTCGGCCGGTTGGACGATCTCGTCGATGAACCCCTGCGCTGCGGCCACGGCTACGGGCAGGTACTGCTCCTCGTACTCGGCGGCCAGCTCGGCGGGATCCGCGCCTGCTTCGAGCTCGCGCCGCTTGACGATCTCGATCGCCTGCGTCGCGCCCATGACGCCGATGCGGGCGGCGGGCCAGGCGAGGCAGAGATCGTTACCGAGGTCGCGGCAGTTCATGACGATGTACGCCCCACCGTACGCCTGTCGGAGGGTCACTGTCACGCGGGGAACCTCCGCGACCGCGAACGCGCGCAGCAGACCCGCGCCGCGGCGCAGCACCGCCTCGCGCTCCTGGCGCACGCCGGGCCGGAAGCCGGGCGTGTCGGAGAGGACGACCATCGGGATGCCGTAGCGGTCGCACATGTTCACGAACCACGTGCCCTTGTCGGACGCCGCGGCATCCAGCGTGCCGCCGAGATAGCGCGGCTGGTTGGCGATGACGCCGACCGGCCAGCCGTCGATGCGGCCGAACCCGACGACCATGTTCTTGGCGTAGCGCTTGCCGAACTCGAGAAACTCGCCGCCGTCGAGCAGCCGCTCGGCGACGTCGCGCACGTCATAGACGAGGCGCTGGTTGGTCGGCACGGTCTCGGCCGGATCGCCGGCCGCGGGCGCGCGCGGCGCGATGTGCGGCAGCGGCCCACCGAGGTGGCCGGGGAAGTAGGACAGCGTGGCGCGGATGAGGTCCGCGCCGCTGGCGTCGTCGTCGGCCTCGAGGTGCGACACGCCCGTGCTGCGGTGCATGCGCGGCCCACCGAGATCGTCGGCGGTGACCTCCTCGCGCGTCACGCGCTTGATGACGCGCGGGCCGGTGAGGAACATCTGCGCTCCCTCGCCGACCATCATCACGATCGCCCCGAGCGACGGCGAGTAGGCCGCGCCGCCCGCGCACGGGCCGTAGATGACGCTGATCTGCGGCACGCGCGCCCGCGACGTCGCGCGGAAGATCCCCGCGTAGGCGCCGAGCGCCGCGACGCCCTCCTGCAGCCGGGCGCCGCCGGAGTGCAGCATGCCCACGACCGGCGCACCGGCCTTGTTGGCCATCTCGATCGTGCTGCAGATCTGCTCGCCGCCCATCTGCCCGAGCGATCCGCCCTTGTGCTTGACGTTCTGCGCCCAGACGTAGATCGGGCGCCCGCCGACCTTCCCGCTACCGGCGATGACGCCGTCGCCGGCCTCGCTGCGGTGCGGATGAAACGACTCGGGGTCGCACAGCATCTCGATGCGGACGACCGCGGGTACCGGCGGCGCCGGCTCGTCGACGACCTTGACCTCCGGTTTGGCGCCGTCAGTCCCAGCCGCCGCCGTCGCCGGCGCGGGTGCCTCTGTGCTCATGGGCGGATCTCCTCTATGCCTTCTTGATCACGAGGCAGGCGTTCTGCCCGCCGAAGCCGAACGAGTTGCTCAGCGCGTACTCGATGTCCGGCGCCTCCCGCGGGCCGTCCGGGATGTAGTCCAGGTCGCAATCGGGATCGGGCTCGCCGAAGTTCAGCGTCGGCGGCAACAGGCCGCGCTGCAGCGCCCCGACGACCGCGACTGCCTCGACCGCGCCGGCCGCGCCGAGCAGGTGCCCGATCGCCGACTTCGTGCTGGAGACCGGCGGCGAGCCGCCGTTGAAGACGCTGTGAATCGCCTTCGTCTCGATGCGGTCGTTGTACGGCGTCGACGTGCCGTGCGCATTGATGTAGCCGATCTGCGCCGGCGTCGCCCCCGCATCGGCGATCGCCATCCGCATCGCCTTCTCGGCGCCGCGGCCCAGCTCGTCGGGCTGGGTCATGTGGAACGCATCGTTGGACGCGCCATACCCGGCGATGTAGCCGAAGATCTCGGCTCCGCGCGCCCGCGCGTGTTCGGCGAGCTCGAGCACGAGCACACCCGCGCCCTCGCCCATGACAAAACCGTCGCGGCGCATGTCAAACGGGCGTGAGACACCCTCGCGCGACAGCGCGCCCATGCGCTTGAACGCGGCCATGCACAGCGGCGTGATCGCCGCCTCGGTGCCGCCCGCGACGACGACGTCCGCCTCGCCGCGCTCGAGCATCCGCTTGGCCTCGCCGAGCGCGTGGCTGCCGGTCGCGCACGCCGAGGAGACGCTGAAGCCCGGACCGTGCGCACCGAGATCGATCGCGATCGTCCCGGCCGCAGCGTTGGGCATCATCATCGTCACGAACAGCGGTGACACGCTGCGCTCGCCACCGTCGACGAACGCCCGGCACTCGTCCTCGAGCGTCTTCAGGCCACCGACGCCGGTCCCAACGAGCACCGCGAGGCGCTCGAGGTCCACGTCGCCGGGCAGACCTGCCTCGGCGATCGCCTGAGCGGCCGCGCCGAACGCGAGTTGCGTGTAGCGGTCGGCGCGCCGTGCCGCCTTCGGGTTCATCGCCCTGGTGGGATCGAACTCCGAGCACGGAGCGACCCCATCGACGACGCCCGAGCGGCGCTCATACAGCGCGTCGACGAACGCGTCCGCCCCCTCCGCGATCGACGAGACGACACCGCGTCCCGTGATGGCGATCTCCACGGACTGATGGCCGTTTTGAGTGGACGGAGGCTGGCTCACGCGGGCGTTCCCTCCTTGGCTTCGGCGAGGCGCATCGTCAGGCCGATGGCGTCGCCGACGGACTCGATCGGCTTGAGGTCGTCGTCGTTGATCGTGATCTCGAACTTGTCCTCCAGCGCCTTGACGAGCTCAACGAGGTCGAGCGAGTCGACGTCGAGCTCAGTCCACGTGCTCTCGGGCTGGGCGTCGGCGGCGCCGGGCACCTTGATCGCGTCGAGCTGCTCGCGGATCTCCTCGAGGACTTCGTTCTCGGTTACAGCCATCAGGCTCTGCTCCTCTGCGTTAAGCAGCCAGCGCGCCGTCGACGGCGAGCGTGGCTCCGTTGACATATGCCGCTCCCTCTGAACAGAGGAAGGAAACTGCGTGGGCGACCTCGTCGGGCTGCCCGACCCGGCCGGCGGGAACACCGGCCAAGAGCTTGTCTGCGACGTCCGTCGTCATGTCCGTGTCGATGACGCCGGGCGTGACCGCGTTGCAGGTGATCCCCTTGCGGGCCATCTCGCGCGCGACCGTGCGCGTCAGCGAGAGCATCCCGGCCTTCGCCGCGCCGTAGTTGCACTGGCCGGGGTTCGCGCGCTCGGCGACGACGGAGGAGATGTTCACGATGCGCCCCCAGCGCGCCTTGAGCATGTCGTCCAGCGCGCGGCGGGTGCAGTAAAACGCGCCGTCGAGGTTGGTGTGGATGACCGACGTCCACTGCTCGGGGCTCATGCGGATCGCCAGGCCGTCCTGGCGCTCGCCCGCGTTGTTGACTAGCACGAGCACGGGGCCGTACTTCTCGCGGACCTCGTCGAAGGCGGCCTTGACGGATTCGGCGTCGCCGACGTCGGCCTGGACGTCGCCGCTCGTGCGGCCGAGCGTGACGGTGCTGAAGCCGTCCTCGGCGAGACGCTCGGCGATCGCCTTGCCGATGCCGCGCGAGCCGCCGGTGATGAGCGCGACGCCGTCGCCGGCGCTAGGCGGTGGCATTGATGCGCTCCTTCCACGACATGATTCCGGCGCCCCATACGAAGCCCGCGCCGAACGCGGCCAGGGCGACGGTCGCGCCGGGCTTGAGCAGTCCCTCGCGCTCGGCCTGATGCAGCGCCAGCGGGATCGACGCGCTCGACGTGTTGGCGACCTCGTCGACGTTCTTGTAGACCTTCTCCTCCGGGACGCCGAGGCGGCGCGCGGCGGCGTCGATGATGCGCTCGTTGGCCTGATGGACGACGAGCAGGTCGATCTCGTCGACGGTCATGTCCGCGCGCTCCAGGGCCTCCTGCGTCGCCTCGACCATCCGCGCGACGGCGTGGCGATAGACCTCCTGGCCCTCCATCCGCAGCACGCCCTTCTCGCCGCCGACGTTGAGCAGCTCGGCGTGAGCCCCGTCGCTCTTCAGGACGAAGGCCGAGCAGCCGCGGTCGAGGTTGCCGCCGCGCACGACGACGGCGGCGGCGCCGTCGCCGAAGAGGATCGCGGTGCCGCGGTCGGTGAGGTCGGTGATGCGGCTGAGCGCCTCGGCGCCGCAGACCAGCACCGTCCGCGCGCGCCCGGACTCGACGAGCGCGGCGGCCTGGTCGAGCGCGTAGAGGAAGCCGGCGCAGGCGGCGTTGACGTCGAGCGCGGCCGCGCCGCTCGCGCCGATCGTCGTGGCGATCTCGGGGGCCATGCCGGGCATGAGCCGGTCGGGCGTGATCGTCGAGACGATGACGTAGTCGACGTCCTCGGCCTTGACGCGCGCGTCGACGAGGGCGTCGTGGCAGGCGCTGACGGCGAGGTCGGTGAGCGTGTGCGTGCCGTTGAGATGACGGCGCTCGCGGATCCCCGTGCGCCGGACGATCCACTCGTCGGTCGTGTCCAGGTAGGACTCGAGGTAGGCGTTGGTGATGATGTGGTCGGGCAAGGCCGACCCGATGCCGAAGACGCCGGCCTTCATCATGCGGCCGCCCGAAGCGTGCGCTTGACGAGGCCCTTGAGAACGTTGCCGGGACCGCACTCGACGTAGTCCTGCGTGCCCATGTCCTGGAGGAGCTGGATCGTCTCGACGAAGCGCACGGGCTTGAGCAGGTTCGCGGCGAGCTCGGCGCGGATGTCGCTGAACAGCTGCGCCGTGCCGTTGCAGATGACCGGGAAGGCGGGCTCTTGGACGTCGGTCCTGCCGAGCGCCTCGGTGAGCGCCTCGGCGGCGGGCGCCATGAGCGGCGAGTGAAACGCGCCGCCGACGGCGAGCTTGCGAGCGCGGGCGCCGATCTGCTCGGCGCGCTCGACGGCCTCGTCGACGGCCTGCATCTGGCCGGAGAGCACGATCTGGCCGGGCGCGTTGTCGTTGGCGAGCGACAGGCCGAGCTCGGCGCCGAGCTCGAGCACGTCGTCGCGCTCCCCGCCGAGGATGGCGACCATGCCGCCGGGCTGCATGTCGGCGGCCTTCTGCATCGCGGTGGCGCGGGCGTGCACGAGGCGGACGGCGTCCTCGAACGCGATCGCGCCGGCGGCGGTCAGCGCGGCGTACTCGCCGAGCGAATGACCGGCGGCCGCGAGCGGCGTCTCGTCGTCCTCCTCGCGGCGCGAGGCCCAGTCGGCGATCGAGCAGAGAAAGAGCGCGGGCTGATGGCTGCGCGTGCCCGCGTCGAGTGTTTCGAAGGGATCAAAGCCCAGTAGCTCGACGCCCCGCTGGAGCAGCGGGTGGTCGCGATACGGCTCTTCCATCCCCTGTGAGTGGCTGCCCTGCCCTGGGAAGAGCAGCGCTATGGAAGACGACATTGGGGTCATTCAATACGGCCTAGCCCCAAAAGCGGGCTCTTGTTACCGAGGTTCGACAGACCCACCCCATGTGTCGAAATCCAGAACCGCTTCTCGATAGGTGGACAGGTCTGCTACTCCCGGTTTCGATATGTCCCCGCGGTATCCTGTAGGGGCCTGTTTTCCACGCGCGAGCCGCCCCTCAGCTCCTCTCCGGCGCAGCCGTTCCGTCCGACCCAAAACGGATGATGCGGAGTTACCCCCCAATCGCAGGCAACACGCCGCAAACACCGACAAAACGACGGGCGGCGAGGAGAGGAGCAGGTCGATGGAAGGCATCACGAAGACCCCACTCATGACCGACCTAAAGACCGGCGAAGCCCTCTCCGTCAAGCGCTATTTCACGACGCCCGGCACGCATCCGTTCGACACGGTCCAGTGGGAGGTGCGCGATGCGCGCATCGGTCATGGCGACAAGGTGGCCTTCGAGCAGACCGGCGTCGAATTTCCCAGGTCCTGGTCGCAGAACGCGACGAACATCGTCGCCCAGAAGTACTTCCGCGGCCAGCTCGACACGCCGGCGCGCGAGCATTCCGTCAAGCAGATGATCGGCCGCGTCTCGGGCACGATCGCCGACTGGGGTCGCGCACGGGGGTACTTCGCGACGACCGAGGACGGCGACACGTTCGAGGCGGAGCTCGCCCACGTCCTGCTGCACCAGATGGCGGCGTTCAACTCGCCGGTCTGGTTCAACGTCGGATTCGAGGAGAGCCCGCAGGCGAGCGCCTGTTTTATCCTGAGTGTCGAGGACGAAATGAAGTCAATCCTCGAATGGAACACGCAGGAGGGCAACATCTTCCTCGGCGGTTCCGGCTCGGGGATCAACCTCTCGAAGATCCGCGGCTCGATGGAGCCCTTGGCCAAGGGCGGCACGGCTTCCGGTCCCGTCTCGTTCATGCGCGGCGCCGACTCCTGGGCGGGCACGATCAAGTCGGGCGGCAAGACCCGACGCGCGGCAAAGATGGTCGTCCTCGACATCGACCATCCGGACATCCGCGAGTTCATCTGGTGCAAGGCCAAGGAGGAGAAGAAGGCCAACGCGCTGCGAGACGCGGGCTTTGACATGTCCATCGACGGCGAAGGCTTCATCTCGATCCAGTATCAGAACGCCAACAACTCGGTGCGCCTGACCGACGAGTTCATGCAGGCCGTCGAGAAGGGCGAGGACTGGCGCCTGATCGCACGCACCACCGGCGAGCCGGTCGGCGATCCGATTCCCGCGCGCGAGCTGATGCGAGAGATCGCCGAGGCGGCGTGGGAGTGCGCCGATCCGGGCGTGCAGTACGACACGACGATCAACGACTGGCACACGTGCCCGGTGTCGGGGCGGATCAACGCTTCTAACCCGTGCTGCTTCATCGGCGAGACCTTGGTGCACACAACCGACGGTCCGCTTCCCATCGCTGAGCTCGTGCAGCGAGCGAATGCCGGCGAGGCGCTGCCAGCTGTCGTGAGCTGCGACCCAGCGGGGCGGCCCGTGCAGGCACCTATCGAGCGCGCGTTCTCGTCCGGTTTGACGACCAAGCTCTGCCACGTCGAGACGGAGCACGGCGAGCGCTACTCGTGCACGCCGGAGCACCGCTTCCTCACCACCGACAACGGGTGGGTAGAGGCTCGTGATCTCGAAGGCCTGAGCGTGCGTGCGATCGGCGAGCACGCCGCCGACTCCTCCTCAGGTGGGACCACCGAGCGCGTTCTCACATCGACCGAGACGGTCATCACGTCCGTAACGCTCGAGCGCGTCGCGCCGACCGAGGTGTACGACCTTGAGGTCTCTGAGCTGCACAACTTCTCCATCGGCGGGCTGCACGACGGTCCCGCACCCGTCGTGCACAACAGCGAGTACATGCACGTCGACGACTCAGCCTGCAACCTCTCGTCGCTGAACCTCATGAAGTTCCGCCGCGAGGACGGCAGCTTCGACGTCGAGTCCTTCGAGCGCGCGGTCGACGTGATGTTCCTCGCGCAGGAGATCATCGTCGGGCCGTCGAGCTACCCGACCGAGCAGATCGGCGTCAACGCCCGCGCGTTCCGCCAGCTCGGCCTGGGCTACGCGAACCTCGGCGCGTTCCTCATGTCCAACGGCATGGCCTACGACTCCGACGAGGGTCGTGGCACCGCCGCCGCCATCACGTCGCTCATGACCGGCCGGGCGTACCTGCAGTCGGCGAAGGTCGCGGCCGCGATCGGCCCGTACGAGCGCTACTCGGAGAACCGCGACGAGCACAACCGCGTCATGCGTATGCACCGCTCGGCGTCGCGGGCGATCCCGGACTCGACGTGCTCGGACACGCCGCTGCTCGAAGCCGCACGCACCGCGTGGGACGAGGCCGTCCAGATGGGCGAGTCGCACGGCTACCGCAACGCCCAGGCGACGGTGCTCGCGCCGACCGGCTGCCTGGTCGAGGGCTCGCTCGTCTCGACGAGCCGCGGGCTCGTGCGACTGCGCAGCCTCGGCGACGTGGATGGCTCGAAGTGGCAGGACCTCGACGTGCAGGTCGCCACGGATCAGGGGCCTCGCGCAGCGACGAAGTTCTACGTCAACGGCATGGAGCAGGTCGTCTCGGTCGAGACGGCGCGGGGCTACCGCGTGCAGGGCACGCCGACCCATCGCATCAAGGTCGTCGACTCCGAGAGCAACTGGGTCTGGAAGCGGATGGCCGATATCGAAGCCGGCGATCGCGTCCCGATGATGCTCAACTCGCTCGTCGGCGAGCCGCAGGACGTCGTCCTGCCTCCGATCGGTGCTCTGCACTGGAACGCCGAGCGGCTCACGCGCGTTCCGCGGACCATGACGCCCGAGCTGGCCGAGTTCGTCGGCTACTTCATGGGCGACGGGTCGCTGCACGCGAAGGGGATCCGGCTGTGCGTGACCGACGGCGACGATGACGTCACGGCGCGGCTTGTCGAGCTCGGGCGCGAGCTCTTCGGTCTCGAGGGTCACCTGCTCCAGTGCCAGGGCTACACCGAGGTCGCATTCCACTCCGTGCCGTTGACGATCTGGTGGGACGCGTGCGGCTTCAGCAAGATCAAGCCTTTCGAGGGACACTCCGGCAAGGGCTGGACCGCGCACCTTCCCGACTCGGTCCTGCACTCAAACGACCGCCACGTCTACGCGGGATTCCTCCGCGGCCTGTTCGAGGCGGACGGCAACGCCAACCACGGCTACGCGTACTGGTCGACGACGAACGAAGAGTTCTCGCGCGACGTGCAGACGCTCCTGCTCTCGATGGGCTTCGTCACGACACGCGGCACGGACCAGTCCCGCGATAAGTGGGGCGCTCCGTGCCACCGCGTCCGGCTGCTCAACGCGGCAACCGGGATGCGCTTCGCCGAGCAGATCGGCTTCATGTCAGCGCGCAAGAACGAGTCGTTGATCGAAGCCGACCACCGGCAGGCCGCGCGCTACGACCAGATCCCGATCGACCGCGAGCTCGTCGACGAGCTGGCACCGGAGAACGATTCGCTGCGTAAGACGATGCTCATGTCGCTCGCGCGCACGGGAACCGTCTCGCGCCGGGCAGCGACCACGCTCCTCGAGCGGACGCCGAGCGTCGAGCTCGAGCAACTCCTGGGTTACTTCTACGACGAGGTAGCGACGACCGAGCTGCTCGAGGACCAGCCGACGTTCGACCTGTCGGTTCCCGACAACGTCACGTACGTCGCCAACGGCTTTGTGAGCCACAACACCATTTCGTTCCTCATGGACTGCGACACCACGGGCGTCGAGCCCGACTTCTCGCTCGTGAAGTTCAAGGAGCTCGTCGGCGGCGGCCAGATGACGATCGTCAACCAGACGATCCCGATGGCGCTGCAGACGCTCGGCTACTCCGACGAGCAGATCGAGCAGATCGAGGCCTACGTCAACGACAACGCGACGATCGTCGGCGCGCCGTACCTGCTGCCCGAGCACGAGTCGGTCTTCCACGTCGCGGTCGGCGAGCACGCGATCTCGCACATGGGCCACATCAAGATGATGGGCGCCGTCCAGCCGTTCATCTCGGGCGCGATCTCGAAGACCGTGAACCTCCCGTTCGAAGCCACCGTCGAGGACATCGCCGACGCGTACCTGCAGGCGTGGAACCTCGGGATCAAGGCGCTGGCGATCTACCGCGACGGATCGAAGACCGCGCAGGCGCTGCGCACCGACGCCCAGCAGGGCAAGGGCGAGCCGGGAACCGCCGCCGGCGGGTTCACGCAGGAGCAGGTCGACGAGATCGTGGTCGACGCCGTTGCGGTCGCCCGCAAGGACGCGCTCGAGACGGCCGGCCCGAAGCGCAACCGCATGCCGCGCGAGCGCCAGTCGATCACGCACAAGTTCTCGATCGCCGGCCACGAGGGCTACATCACGGCCGGCATGTACGAGGACGGCACCGTCGGCGAGATCTTCCTCACCGACATCGGCAAGGAGGGCTCGACGCTGCGCGGCATGATGAACGCCTTCGCGACGTCGATCTCGATCGCGCTGCAGTACGGCGTGCCGCTCGAGACGCTCGTGCAGAAGTTCAGCTACATGCGCTTCGAGCCCGAGGGGATCACGCAGAACCCGGAGATCCCGTTCGCCAAGTCGATGCCCGACTACATCATGCGCTGGCTCGCCTCGCGCTTCCTCGACACCGACACGCAGGAGGACCTTGGGATCCTCACCCCCGAGGTCCGCGCGCGGAAGATGGCGCAGGACGCCGGCACGTCGGGGCACTCGTCGGACACGGCGGGCCCGGCGAACGGCGGCAACGGCTCAAACGGCGGGACGGCCACGCCCGAGGCGAGCACCCAGCCGGGCACGACCCGCTCGGCCGCCGAGGCGATGACCGACACACCCCCGGTTCTCCCGGTCCGCATGCAAGGCTTGGACCTCGGCCCGGCCTGCGCCCAGTGCGGCGGCATGATGCAGCGGACGGGCTCGTGCTACACGTGCTCGAGCTGCGGCAACAACACCGGCTGCGGGTGAGTGTGGAAGTGTCGCGAGTTGTTCAGCGCAGATGTCGCGGTTTCTTCAGTCAGGTGTCGCGAGTTGTTCAGTAGCGCTCGCGGCTGAGTCCGCGTTCCGGGCGCCAGCGCGAGGATGGTCCTCCGGCCGGCGCTCAACTGGGCGTAGACCGGCGAATGGAAGTAGCCCGCCGGATGGGCGCAGCTCGTCCGGCGCTGGCTGTTGGCGCAGGTAGGGGTCGAGCCCGTAGGCCGTTTCGGGGGCGGGGATGATCTGGGTCTCGCCGGCGATCGTGATCAGGGCGCCTTGCTCGAGCAGGCTCTGCAGCGCCACCCGTTCGCTGTTTGAGGCGGTCTTGAACCAGCGGTCGTCGAGTTCGCCGCGGGTGGCGGCGAGTAGCAGTCGTGCGGTGATCTGGTTGAGGCCGCGGTCTCGTGGGCCGATGCGATTCAGCGCCTGCTGTTGCTGATCGGAAAGCCGTTCGCTGGCGGGTCGGATTGCGTACTGCTGCCAGCCGTTGCGGTGCAGCCGCGCGCCGGTCGGTTGTAGGCGTCGGTCGAGTGCGTCGAGTGCTCGGCGTGCGCGCTCGAGCGTCCAGCCGAGCGCTCGGGCGAGGTCGGACGCAGCGACGACTCCGGGGAGGCTTTGGAGCGCGGCTTCGATGATGCGGTCGTCGGTGCTGGGGTCGGCGGGTTCGTCGATGGCGCGTGCGAAGAGCTCGCGTGTCGCGACGCCGACGCCCTCGGCGAGCTGGGCGATCAGCGTCAGTGGGAGCTGTTGGTGGTTGGAGCCGTCTTCGAGGCCGCGAACGGTGCTGGCGCTGACGCCGAGTGCGCGGGCGAAACGACGCGTCGAGTAGCCGGCCTGTAGGCGCAGGCGTCGGATCGCGGCGGCGTCGAGCAGGCCATCGGATGGCCGGCCCCAATCGCCCAGGCCTACCCGCTGGCTGGGAGCTTTGGCGGCGGGCGCCGGCTTTGCCGGGCTCACAGCGCCTGGAGGGTGAGGCCGCGGCGGCGCATCCAGTGGCCGTCCTGTCGGGCTGGGGATGCTGACCAGCCGGCGACGAGCGGGACGCCGATGTCGCGCGTGACGGCTCGTAGCTGCTGCTGCACTCCGGCCGCGGTGAGGCGTTGGCCGCTACTCGTCGTGAAGAGCGGTCCGTCAGCCGGCTGGTCGCGCATGTCTCGGTCGAGGTGGTAGGCACGGAGGAACAGGCCGGCCGCTGGGATCGAGCGGATCTCGTCTCCGAGATCGATCAGGTTGTAGCTGGACCACAGACTCGTTGGTCGCCCGGTGAACACCTGGTCGGCGTTGAGCATCGACAGCCGCCCCGGTGGCAGCCTGGTCGCGATCGAGAGCGCGGCGAGCGCGCTGGTCTTGGGGTGCGCGTACTTGCGTAGCCGGTGGTACACCGCGTCGTCGGCGAGGTCGATGAGTGGATCGGCGTCTTGGGCGGCGGCGAGCGCCTCCGGGTCGACCTTCACGAGCCACCAGTGGCGCAGGAACGCGACCTGGGCGCCGCGCAGGCGCGTGAGCTGCTCGTTGACGTCCGGCACCCAGCGCACCTGGGAGGCGAGGAACGCGCCGGCCTCTTCCTCGTTGACGTCCGGCCGTGCTCGCAGCCAGCGATACGCGCTGTCAAATGCCTTGCGATAGGCCGCGTCGACGATCCGGAAGTCGGGTTTGGTGAGCGCGTCGCGGCATGCGGCCCGGAAGTACGGGATCTCGTCGTCGGGCACGGCCGGGAACCTGCGCTTGTCTGTAGGAGCGGCGTCCGTGGCGTCGGTTGCGGCTTGGTCGCATGCCGTCTCAAAGCGCTCCGCCCATGCGTGAAACACAGCCGGTTCGACGCTCGTGAATGCGCGTTCGCGGCCGCGCAGGTCACGCTCGGTGCGGTCGCATCCGGGCTGGTGTTGGATGAGGATCACGCTCGGTGTAGGCATCTGACGACAGACGTTCGCGAGCCCGTGCCAGGTATCCAGATCGAGTTGGTCGGCACCGATCACGATCAGCGCTTGGATCTCCTCGGCGTCCAGCCAGACGCGCGCCAGGCGCCACGCGTCCTGCTGGCGGATCTGCTTCTCGCGGTCAAGATCCTGCCGAGCCGCTCGAGGATGGCGAGCGCGAGCGCACCGATCGGACGCGGCTCTCCCGGAGGTATCGAGGCGCACACGACGCCAGCTCGCTGGCCGAGCTCGCGGGCGCGCCGGCCGGTGCCCCCGCATCGCTGGGGTCATAGACGAAGTACGACTCGGCGAGTTCCCACAGCTCGCGCGCGGTCAGCCGCGCTGGCGCATCGGCGATCTCGCTCGTGGTCGTCATCGCGCGCTATAGGTCCCGGAGCTCTTGGTTTCGGCGGATCGCGATGTCGGCGATCTGTTGCGTGATCGTCGTCAGGCCCTGCTCGCTGCACATCTCGTACGCGGTGATGCTCAGCTGCGCCCAATGCCCGAAGTTGCCGCTGCAGTGGCGGCGATCGATGTCGAGGATCAACGCGTCATCGGCGTCTTCGTACATCGGGTGAAACGATCGGATCGTCGCAAGGACCGACTTCGCGGGCAACGCGCGAAACCCGGTCGGTTGAAAGATCCGACGCGTGAGCTGTGGCGATCGCATCACCCGGGCGCGGACCTGGGGGCCGCCGACGAGCAGAAGCGTGAGGCGTCCGGGGACCTCCTCGTGCAGCCAGCGCGGCCACTCGATGCAATCCAGCCCGGCGTTCTGGGCCTCGTCGACGATCACCATCCGTGGCCGCTCTTGGAACTCGTGCTTGAGCGTGCGCGCGGCGTCCCAGCGCGTTTCGTCATGAAAGACGCCGGTCAGGTTCTCGAGGATCGCGTTGGCGAGCATCCGCGGGTTCGGAGCGCTCGTCAGCTTGACGACGCAGCCCTCCCCCTCGCCGAACGATTCGGCGATTGCCTGCGCGGCGATCGTCTTCCCGACGCCAGGATCTCCGAAGAACAGTGAGATCGCGTGGCGTCGTCGCACGTAGCGCATGTTCTCCAGCGCCAGCGCGAAGTCCGGGGTGTTGACGACGTTCGCGCCGTCAAGGTGCAGGTAGTGCTCGATCACGACGCCGTCGTGTCCGGCTGCCACGGCTCGTAGAGGCCGCCGGAGAGGCCAAGCGCGTCGAGCAGCTCGCGGTCTGGATCCGGGCGGTTGGGGTCGCAATCGGCGGCGTCCGCGGTGATCGTGACAACGTCGAGGCCGTCAGGCGTGTTGGTGGGCGAGTAGCGCTCCTCTGATCTTGAGATCGCGTCGCGCAGACGCTTGTTCTGCACGGCCCAGCGCCGCCGCTGGCGGGCCTTGGCCTCCACGACCTGCTCGCGCGTGAGCGCCTCGTGGGGAACCGCCTCGCAGATGAACTCGCCGTCGGTGTTGTAGACGTCGACGGAGCGTTCGTCCCTGCGCAGCCATGCCACGATCACGGGTCTGCCCTCGCGGGCGTCAAGCGCGTTGGCGGTGTAGTAGCGGTTGTGCTTCCAGACCCCGGAGGACTGCACGATCTGCAGCTTGCGATGCTTCAGCGCGAACCGCAGGCGGGCGCGGTCCTCGACACGCAGCGCCGTCTCGTCGGCCACGAAACACTGCCATGGCGTGAGGCCGCCGATCGCGCCGTGCGGGCGCTCGAAGTTGTAATGGCGTACCGCGGCGTCAATCTCGGCGATCAGGACCTGCTCCGTCACCGGGGTGTTGGCTGTGATGGCCTCGCAAGCGCCGACCGCCGAGCACGACTCCTTTTCTCGCTCGTTGCGCAGTTTGTCGCGGCGCTGGACGCTCGACATCCTCGAGCTGCTGCTCGAGCGACCCTGTCGCTTCAGCGAGATCCGCCGAGCGTTCCCCGACCTGTCCGAACGCGTCATGTGGGAGCGCCTACGCGAGCTGACCGCCGCAGGTCTGATCAGCCGCGAGGTCGACCCGGGACCACCAATCAGATCGATCTATCAGGCCACGGGCCGCGCCGCCGACGTCCGCACCAGCATCGAAGAACTGCGCGCCGCGCTCGGGCTCAGCAGCGTCGACACGCGGCCCTGACGCGCACATAGCGGCGGTCCGGGTGCGGCTTGGCCTTCAGGCTGGCCGACGCTGCAGGTGCCGGTAGATCGTGGGTCGCGTGACGCCGAACTCATCGGCGATCTGTTGCACCGTGTGCGCGCGGTGCCCGTCGGGGCCAAGCTCGTCGTACATGGCCTGAGCGATCTTCGCCTGACGGGCGGTCAGCTTGGGCTTCTGGCCGCCCGTGCGACCGCGCGCGCGAGCGGCATCCAAGCCGTCGCGGGTGCGCTCTGACATCAGCGCGTGCTCGAACTCAGCGATCGCGCCGAGGATCTGAAAGAACATCCGCCCGACCGCCGTCGAAGTGTCGATGCCCTGATCGAGGACGACAAGGTCGACCTGCTTGGCCTGCAGTTGCTTCGACAGCGCCATCAAATGCTCCAGCGAACGACCCAGGCGATCGAGCTTGGTCACCACGAGCTGGTCGCCGCCGCGCGAGATCCGTAGCGCCTCGTCGAGCCTCGGGCGGCTGGCGAGCTTGCCGCTGGCCTTGTCGACGAACACCTCGTCGCAGCCGGCTGCCTGAAGGGCGTCGCGCTGGCCGTCAGGATTCTGATCGCGGGTCGACACCCGCCCGTAGCCGATCCGCATCCCGGCAGCGTACAGAAACGGGTGAGCGTGTTACGTTGGCGAGTACACGACTAGCGTTACGCCGGCGTCCCCAGCACGTCGAGGCCTTGCCCGGAGCCCGCTCCAGCGTCCGCGAACGAACGTTTCTGCGACAGGGCGCCTGCTCGTATGCGTGGACAGTGACGACACTCCCCGCTGCGCCATCCTCATAACGAGTCAGGGGTTGGCGGCTGTGCCGTACGGCGTCACGGTGTTGTGGCCCGGCCCTCTGGTGGTGGGCATGTCAACGCGCGGCCGTTTTGGATCGGTCGGCACCGCGCCCTCCAGGCGCGTGCACGCGCGCGCAGCTTTTGGGCGGTGTCGAAGGTCGACTTAGTCTGCGGGGTGGTCTTGATCTGCAGCAGCTTCTCGGTCGTGGCGGTCAGCGGGATGCGACGATAGGCGTCGACGTGCATGCGCGTCGTGATCCTTGCCGGGAGGCCGGGTCGTCCGAGCGTGAGGCTGAAGCGACCCTCGACCGGCGCGAACGTCTGCGGGTCGACGTCGTAGACCATCCGCCGCACGGTCGGAGGATCGTTCGCGCTGCTGCGCCGCTGCTCGATGACGAACCTGCGCACGGTGCGGCCGCGAAGTTGCTGCTCGCCCATGTCTGAGACCTCGCCTTGCAGCAGCATCGAGCGCAGGTCGACGCTGGGGTCGCCGCTGCCCTGACCGAGCACCGACGGCAGCCGTGTGCCCGGGTCGCTGTCGCGGTAGCCGCGGGTGACGTGAAGCGTGTCGCGCTCGGCAAGGTAGCTGCGAATGACACCGTGCGCGTAGGAGAGCTCTTGGCGTCCGCTCAGTGGGACGAAGCGACGGCCGACGATGCTGCCGACGCGCGAGCCCGAGCTCGGCAGGTGCTGCACGAAGCGCCAGCGCGGCGGATCAAGCGCCGACCACTGCTCGGTCGTCTGCGGCGGCGGGACGCTGTTCGCGCCCGGGGCGATGTGCGTGCTTGTGATCTTCATGTAGACGATCTCTCCGGGCGGCGCGAGCGCGGCGCGCGCCTCCGCGACCGGATCGAAGCTGCGCTTACCCGGTGCCGCCAGCACGATCGCGACGATCGCCGCGACCGTCGCCGCAAGCACGACCGCCAGCGGGCGCCGCCGCCGCGACCAGCGACCGCGTTGCGGCTTTGCCGCCGCGCTCACGAGTTGCGCGCCGAAGTCGTCGAGATAGCGCTCCAAGCGCCCTGGGTCGGTCATGTCGTCACCGCTTCGTGGATCGTCGATGTGTCGAGAAGCCCCGCCAGCGCCGCCAGGCCGCGCGAGACGCGGGCGCGTGCGGCCTGCTCAGAGATCCCGAGCCGCTGTGCGACATCCGGATAGGGCAGCTCGTCGACGACGCGCAGCTGCACGGCGCTGCGCACGGCCGGCGAAAGCTGTGCGAGCGCGGCAGCGAGCTCGACGCGCAGAGCAGACAGCCCGGCACGACGCTCGATCTCCGCTAGCAGCCCCGGATCGGCCGGTGGTCGCTCGAGCCGCAGGCGCTCCAGCGCGCGCCGCTCTGCGTGACCGCGGCGGTAATACAGCGCCAGCCGGCGGCGCGCGATGCCGTACAGCCAGGCGGCCGCCTCGGCCTCGCCACCGCCATGAAACCGCGACAGCCCCGCCGCAGCGTGCGCAAAGGTCTCACCCCACAGATCGAGCGCGACCTGCGCGTCAGCGGTGCGGCGAACCAAGAACAGCAACAGCGACTCGCGGTGCGTCGCGTACAGCGCCTCAACATCGATCCTTGCTCGGGCCACCGATGTCCACAGTTGCACGACCGCGGGAGCTGTGACAGAGGCCAGCCACCCACGATCGCAGGCGTCGGCCACAGCCGCAGATCACTTCAGGGCCGCAGCGCCTCGACGCGCCACGCGTTGCCGGCCCTCTCAACGGGCAGCGGCTGCCTGAGCTCATTCCGCGACGGCCGCACCCGCCGCGACGAACTACCCAGCCCACGGGGTCTCTGCCCCACCGGTCGACACCCCCGCACCGCCGGGGCCAGACCGCCCAAACGATGCTGAGCGCGCCGTGAAGTTCTCGCGTCGTATCCGCTGAAACTTCCACGACATTTCACAGAGTGTGAAGTGTCACGCGTTGTTCAACGCTGATGACGCGATGTGTTCAGCGCCATGACATGAGGTGATCCGTGGGCCAGCGCCCGTGCGCTGGCCCACGGTGTGTCTCTACGGCTCGAGCACGATCCGGGCGGCCACGCGGCCGGCCTCGACGTCCTCGATCGCACAGTTGACGTCGGCCAGCGGCCGCACCTCGCGGATCACCGTCGTGCGGCCCGCCGCGTGCAGTGCGAAGACCTCACGCAGATCGGCGCGGGTGCCGACGATCGAGCCGACCACCGTGATGCCGTTGAGGACCGTCTCGAAGATCGGCAGCTTCACCTCGTTGTCGGCGGGCAGCGCCACGAACACGAGCGTGCCGCCACGTCGCAGCGAGGCGTAGGCCTGCTCGAACGCGCGCGGGGCCACCGCCAGCGCGATCGCCTGGTTGGCTCCGCCGAGCTTCTGGATGGCCTCGACCGGGTCCTCGGTAGCGGCGTTGACCGTGAACTCCGCGCCCAACGAGCGGGCGAGCTCGAGCTTCTCCTCGTGGATGTCGACGGCAACGACGCGCCCGCCGGCGATCGCGGCGTACTGGATCGCGAGGTGGCCCAGGCCGCCGACGCCGAACACCGCGACGAGGTTCGACGAGCGCGTCCCCGCGACCTTGACCGCCTTGTAGGTGGTGACGCCCGCGCACGTCAGCGGTGCCGCGTCGAACGGGTCGACGCCCTCCGGCACCTTGACGACCATGCGGCCGTACGCGACCGCGTATTCGCCGAACGTCCCGTCGATCGAGTAGCCCATGTTCTTCTGCTCGAGGCACAGCGTCTCCCATCCCGAGACGCAGTAGTCGCACGTGCCGCAGGCGTAGCCGAGCCAGGGCATCGCGACCCGGTCGCCGACGGCGACCTCGGTGACGGCGGCGTCGATCTCGACGACGATGCCGACGCCCTCGTGGCCCGGGATGAACGGCGGTGCCGGCTTGACCGGCCAGTCGCCGTGCGCGGCGTGGATGTCGGTATGGCAGAGGCCCGTCGCCTCGACCTTCACGAGCACCTGTCCGGGCTCGAGCGCGCGCCTCGGGACCAGCTCGATGGTCATCGGCGTCATGAACTCGTGCACGACGGCGGCGCGGTAGGTCTGGACGCTCGGCTCGCTCGCGTCGTCTTTCAATGCAGGGGCGGGTTGGACATCAATGATCGACATGCTGGTCTCCTTGGTGTGGCGAAACGCTGGGTCGGGTGCCGCCGACGTCGGCGGCACCCGCGAGTTCTTCGGCCTAGAGCGCGACGATCACGGCCTTGGTCTCGAGATAGGCGTTGAGAACCTCTTCGCCCATCTCGCGGCCCCAGCCCGACTGCTTGTAGCCGCCGAACGGCAGCTCGGCGCTGAACACGTGGTAGGAGTTGACGTGCACGGTCCCCGCCTTGATGCGCTTGGCGAGCTGGTGGGCCTTGGACACGTCACGCGTCCACACACCCGCCGCCAGGCCGTAGTGCGAATCGTTGGCCTGCCGGGCGAGATCGTCGACGTCGTCGAACGGGAGCGCCGCGATGACGGGCCCGAAGACCTCCTCGCGGACGATCGCGTGGTCGGGGCCGGCGCCGACCAGCACGGTCGGCTGCACGAAGTAACCGGGCCCGTCGATCGCGCTGCCGCCGGTCACGACGCGGCTGCCCTCCTGGCTGCCCTTGGCGAGGTACCCGGTCACGCGGGCGAACTGCTCCTCGGACACGAGCGGGCCCATCTCGGTGTCGGGATCCAGACCGTGACCGACCTTGATCGCCTGCGCAGCCCGCGAGACGCCCTCGACGACGCGGTCGAACTGGTCGCGCTGGACGTAGAGGCGGCTGCCCGCGCTGCACACCTCGCCCTGGTTGAAGAAGATCCCCTGCGCGGCGCCGGCGATCGCGGCGTCGACGTCGGCATCGGACAGGATGATGTTCGGCGACTTGCCGCCGAGCTCGAGCGAGACGCGCTTGAGGTTGCCGGTCGCGGCGCGCACGATGTGCTTGCCGACCTCGGTCGAGCCGGTGAAGGCGATCTTGTCGACGCCGTCGTGGGCGGCGAGCGCTGCGCCGGCGGTCTCGCCGAAGCCGGGCACGACGTTGACGACGCCCGCCGGCAGGCCGGCCTCGAGCATGAGCTCGCCGAGCCGCAGCGCGGACAGCGGCGTCTGCTCGGCGGGCTTGAGGACGACGGTGCACCCGGTCGCCAGCGCCGGACCGAGCTTCCACGCCGCCATGAGCAGGGGGAAGTTCCACGGGATGATCTGGCCGACGACGCCGACCGGCTCCCTGCTCGTGTAGCAGTGGAACTCGGCGCCGGGCATGTACGGGACGGAGGGCGTGATCGTGCCGCCCCGGATCTTCGAGGCCCAGCCCGACATGTACCAGAAGATGTCGGCGGCCAGCGGGACGTCGGCGGCGAGTGCGACGGTCTTGGGCTTGCCGTTGTCAAGGCTGTCGAGCTCGGCCAGCTCGTCGGCGTGCTCCATGATCACGTCGCCGACGCGGTGGATGATCCGGCCGCGCTCGGAAGGTGTCATGCGCGACCACGGTCCGTCCTCGAGCGCGCGGCGTGCAGCCTGAACGGCCAGGTCGATGTCGTGCGCCCCGCCCTCGGCGACGGTCGCTAGCAGCTCGCCGGTGCCGGGGTCGTGGGTCTCGAACGTCTGCCCGCTCGCAGCGGCGACCCACTCACCGCCGATCAGCAACTCGCGGGTGGCGGTCGGCGCGCTGCGGGTGGTCTCCGGCGGGAACGTCACAGGCATGGCAGGGACTCCTCAGATTCCGGCGACACATGCCACCGGGTGCTTCCTCGATACGTGCCGATCAGCACGACCTCTGCAACCTACGAATCGCCCCGTTGCATCAAGGCTGCGCCGCGGCACGTTGCACGAACGTTGCGCGCCGGCATCGAGCGAGTTGATAGTTGGGAGGCAGAGGGCCACAGTCAATGGATGCCCGCCCCCGTCCGAAGCCCGTGGCTCGCCGTCGACGCGGTCACCGATCGGCCCGCGTATGCGCGGTCACTTCGCCGCATGCACGACGCCTTCCACTCCGGCCACGACGAGGTCGCGAGTCAGGTGCGTGCCGTCGTGGCGCAGTCCTGGGCCCGGTCGGGCGAAGCCGGTGTCGATCCCAGCGACGGGCGCCCGCCGGTCGTCGTGGACGAGGACGCCATCGCCGACCGCTGGGAGCACCATCCGCTCTACGCGGTGCTGCCCGTGCTACGCGACCTGCTGTCGGACGCGACCACGCGGGCGGGCCACATGCTCGTGATCTCCGACGCGCGCGGCGTGCTCCTGTGGATCGAGGGCCATCAGCACGTGATCGAGGCGACCGAGAACATGCACTTCGTCTGCGGCGCCGACTGGAGCGAGCAGGGCGCTGGAACCAACGCGCTCGGCACGGCGATCGCCGTCGACCATCCGGTCCAGATCTTCTCCGCCGAGCACTTCAGCCGCCTCGTCCACCCGTGGCAATGCTCGGGCGCGCCGATCCACGACCCGGAGACCGGCGACATCATCGGCGTCGTCGACCTCACCGGCCACCTGAAGACGGCCCATCCGCACACGCTGTCGCTCGTCTCCGCCGCCGCGGGAATGGCTGAGGCCTACCTGCGTTCGGAGCACCAGCGCCGGACCGAGCGCCTGCGCGAGCTGTATTGCGCGCGGATCGCCGGCACGGCGCACCCGACCGCGCTGCTCAACGCCCACGGCCGCGTGATCATGAGCGTGCCGCACGGCTGGGTGGACGGGACGCTGCAGATCGCTCCGGGCGGCGCCGACGTCACGCTCGCCGGCGGCACGAGCGCCACGGCCGAGCCACTCGGAGACGGCGGCCACGTGGTCTGGCGCCAGCCGCGGCCGTCGCGGCCCCTCGCCGGATCGCAGAGCGCGGCGCTGGCGCTCGAGTTCCTCGGCGGACGCCCCCAGGTCCGCACCGCAGCCGGACTGGTCACCCTGGGTCTGCGCCAGGCCGAGCTGCTCACGCTCCTCGCGCTGTGTCCCGAAGGGCTCACGTCCGAGCAACTCGCCCTCGCGCTGTACGGCGACCGCGGCAAGCCCGTGACCATCCGCGCCGAGGTCAGCCGCCTGCGCCATGCGCTGGGCCAAGCGCTGCGCTCGCGGCCCTACCGGCTCGCCGACCCGTACCACAGCGACTTCCAGGACGTCGAGCGGATGATCGAGGACGGTCAGCTGGCACGGGCCCTGAAGCGCTATGCCGATCAGCTCCTGCCCCACTCCGAAGTGCCGCTCATCGTCGAGGCACGCCAACGCCTAGACGGCTGCCTCCGCAACGCCGTCCTCGCATCGGCCAACCCCGACCTGCTCGCGGCCTGGTGCGCCGGTCCGGCCGGGCGCGACGACCAGCCCGCCGCCGAGTTGCTGCTCGGGCTGCTGCCCGTCGACGACGAACGACACCCGGCCGCCCGGGCCCGCGCACAGCGGCTGAGGCGCTCCGACGACGAGCCCGAGCTGCCGCCGGCCTGGTAGCCGGTCCGGCACCAGCCGCTGAACTTCTCGTGTCGCATCCGCTGATACTTCCGTGACACTTCACGGCTGAGCCAGGCCGGGTGTGACGGAGGCGTCCAACCAGGTTCTCTCGTGGTGAGAAGAGAAGGTCCCAGCGATGCCATGTCCCAAGAAATACTCCGAGGCTGACGCCGGTACCTGCAACGACCGTTCTGAGCACCGTGGCACGCGAGCGCCTGCGGGTGCTTGAGCGTGAGAACCGCGAACTGCGCAAAGGCCAGCGGAGATCCTCAAGGCCGCGTCGGGCAGTACACCAAAATCGCGTTCAACCAGGCCCCCGACGACCACTGCGTCTTGCGGGCATCGTGACGTCGTCGCAACAGCTGGCAAACTTGATTACGGCACTTTGCGTGAGCGTGTGCGCGCGCTATGGTGCGCGTATAGTGGTTCTCCCAGCGCGGCTATTGCCGTTTTGAGGACTGCGACTTAACCAGCGGAACGAGCAAGCGACCCAACGAATCGGCCGCACGTTTCAGGTCCGTTCGCATCTCAGCAGCTCAACACGAGCAGTGAGAGGATCGCTATGCAGGCACCACAGCGCGGCCGCGTCATCCGTCGGCTTACCGCAAGCAGGTCGAAGGCGACCATGCCCGGAGCCCCGCTCGACGACGCGTTCGATGATCCGGCCGAGGTCGCAGACGCCCAACCACCGCCCGCCCGTGAGCCGGCCGCAGGCAACGGCGGCCGCTCGGCTCGTTCGACACGACGCCAGATCGTGGGTGACCAGGCCGAGGACCCGTCGATCGGCGAGAGTGAGCAGACGCGCGCAGACGCCGATCAGACGCGCGCAGACGCCGATCAGACCAGCGCTGACTGCGATCAGACCAGCGCTGAAGCCGATCAGACGAGCGCCGACGCAGATCAGCTGGCTTCAGACAGCGATCAGGCTGCCAGCGATCACGATCTCGCGCTTGGCGTGGACCCGCGTGCGCACGAGTTCAGCCGCGAGATCCGGGAGCGCACAGCCCGTGAGCGCGAGCACACCGCCCAGGCACGGATGGCGGCGGCAGCCCTGCGGGATGCATCTGCGCGCGCCCGCGATCTGGTGGCGTTGACGCGCGATCAGGCCGCCGACGCGCGCGATCTGGCGATGGCGCAGCACGACGTCACGGCCGAGCAGGACGCCGGTGCGCGCGTGCTCACCGGCGCTGACGTCGTCATTCGTGCGGCCGGGCGGCGCAAGCGCGCGGCTCGTCATCGCGCGCAGGCCGCCGAGCAGCGTGAGCTCGCCGCCGCTGACCGTCACGCCAGCGCACGCGACCGCGAGCGGGCCGCCCGCGAACGCGCAGAGGCGGCCGCCGACCGTGAGGCGCTCGCGCATCAGCTCGCGATAGCCGAGACCGACCCGCTGACCGGAGCGCGCACCAGGGCGGCGGGCCTGACGGACCTTGATCACGAACTGGATCGCTGCCGGCGCATCAGCGGCCTGCTCGTCATCGCCTACGTCGACATCGTCGGACTGAAAGCGCTTAACGACAGCCGCGGTCACGGCGCCGGTGACGAAATGCTCACACGCGTCGTCGCGGTCATCCGGGAGCACCTGCGTTCCTACGATCTGATCATCCGCTTCGGCGGCGACGAGTTTTTGTGCGCGATGCCCAACATGACCCTGCCCGACGCGCGTCAGCGCTTAAGTCAGGTCGCGGCCGCGCTCGCCGCTTCCCCCGAGGCCGGCGCGATCAGGACCGGTTTCGCCGAGCTCACAGCCGAGGGGAGCGCCGCAGAGATGATCGCACGCGCAGACCGCGAACTGACCGACCGCCGCCGCACGGACCTCAACGCGCGAGCGTGATCCAGCTACATGCAGGGCAACGTGCCAGCGCGAGCGTCGTGTCTCGGATTCCCTGCTGAGGAGCAGGCTGTGTTTCACTGGTGCAGTCCGGTAGGGGGAAACGTGACATGACGCGTGAAGACCGGCCTACAGGAAGCACGGCCGCTGAGTTACACGCAGCCGACAAGAATGAGCGTCTTCATCCGGCCGCCGCGCTGCGTGAGGCCGAGACGGAGCGGTCTGAGATGCGTGTGCTGGTCGCCGCGGGCGCGTATCTCGGTATGGACGTCTCGTATTGCAGTCACCTGACCGCGATCGAGCAGGTGATCGAGTGCGTGCACGGCGATGCGCGCTCGTTCGGGCTGGCGCGCGGCACGAGGTTTGCGCGTGCAGACACGTATTGCCAGCGAGTCGTTGATGGGCGACTGGCGCACCTCCTCGCCGACACCGAGTCTGACGAGCGCGCCGCCGCGCTCGTTCCCACGCTGGGCTCCTACATCGGCGTCGCGGTGCGCTTCAGCGACGGACAGTTGTATGGCACGTTGTGCTGCGCAAGCCACGCCGCGTCGCCGTGGCTGGGCGACCGCGACGTCGCGTTCCTGGGCGTACTCGGGCGGATGCTCGCCCACGACCTCGAGCACGACGAGGCTCAGCGTGGCGAACAATGCAACGGCGACGAGGCGATCGCGCTGAGCGCGCTGTTCGCCGGCCTGAACGCGCGCGACAGCCACACCGGCCGTCACAGCGAGGCGGTCGCCGAGCTAGCGACACGCGTTAGCCGCGACCTCGGCCTACCTGACAGCTTCGTTCACGAGGTCAGGCAGGTGGCGCTGCTCCACGACATCGGCAAAATCGCGATCCCCGACGCGATCTTCGGCAAGCCTGGCCCGCTGACCGCGTCCGAGTGGGAGCTGATGCACACACACCCCGTCATCGGCGCGCAGATCGTGGCGTCGATCGACCCGCTCGCGCACCTCGCGCCGGCGATCCGCGCCGAACACGAACGCTGCGACGGCGGCGGCTATCCCGGCGGCCTGACCCGCGAGCAGATCCCGCTCGCCAGCCGCATCACGTTTGCCTGCGACGCCTACCACGCGATGATCAGCACACGGCCCTACCGGGCCGCAATGGACCCGGCCGCCGCCGCGGCCGAAGTGCGCGCCAACGCCGGATCACAGTTCGACGCGGACGTCTGCTCCATGCTGCTGAACGTCGTACAGGGCTAGCAATCGCCCGCAGCACCCTCCCGGTGGGCCAGCAGAACGCGGGCCACGATCTCGGTTCTCGCAACGCGGGGACGCGCCTGTGCCGCGGCGGTCACGGCTGCGTCCGAGCTCAATGGTTGGTGGTCGGGACGCGCGCGGAGCCTCGCAGACGTCGCGTGGATCTTCACTCGTGTCCGCAGATGAGCGAAGGAGTGCGAGACGGCCCAGCCGCCGACGTTGATGCGCTGCGAGCGCTGTCGGGCAGTCATGAGGAGCGCGCAGGCCAGCCAGCTGATCCGCCACGGCGTGCCGTGCGGAGTATGCGGCGGCGCGCTCACGCTGCATGATGGGCAGCGCCCCGCGCACCGCGATTCTGAGCACGAGGTCGCCGGCGCGCCTGACCCGTCGCGGGCGCGCGGGCTGCTTGGTTTGCTCCGCGCCGCCGACGGTCGGCCGGTGGGTCTCGCCGCACTCGCGAGAAGCCGGGATCGATGACCCCGCGAGCGCGATCTACGAGCTCGAGCGCGCCGGGCATCGCATCGAGCGCGCGTACACCGACGGCTCGATCGGGCAGCTACGAGGAAACGGAGCGTCGCGTGGGCGCGGGCGTGCGTCCGCTGATCGGGCAGCGCACGTGCACCACGCGGCCCATGAAGCGCGTGAAGTTATGTTCGAAAAACACGGACTGGCCGCATGCCGCGCAGGCGCCGAGATCCCTGCCGCGCAGCTTGGCGAGCTCGTCGCGGAAGGTGCCGGAGAAGCCCGGGCTTGGTGGTGACCGGTGCGATTGTTCGGCGGACTCAGTCATGTCCCACTCTCTTTCGAATATCGGGTCGTGATTCGGTGCCCAGCTCGCCGCATGAATGGCGGCCGACGATCTGGCGATCCAATCGGTCGCCGATCAGCCGATCGTGGCGGCCGTGTGCCCACAGCCACAACGCGTCCTTCTCCTCGCGGTCCAGTGCGTAGGCTTCGATCGTTGCCTGGATGACATCCATGCCGGCGCCCGCGTCAAGCAGCTCGGCTGCGCCCGCGCAACAGCAGTCAAAGAATGCCGGTGTGTCGGCCCGGGTCATCGCCGGCTCGTGGTGGCCGGCCTGCTCCGGCTGGAGGCGGCGCCCCGGAGCGCACCGACCGCCGGTGATCGAGCGCAGCGTGACGGCCGCGAGCACGTCGCGGGCCGCCGGGCTGGCACCGCACCAAGCCAGACTGTGTGAAAAGGCCAGGCTGTATGGATTGCGGTGCGGCGATCGGCGCACACCTGGACTGATTGCATGAGCGGGCCCCCTTTGGCCTCTCGGACAGCCATCCGTGTCACCCGGGACCTAGGACGTGGTGGCCAGCGTGTGGCCACCAACCAGATCCGCTCAATCCGCGCAACCCCTCGACACGACCAATGGCCGCAAAGTCCGGGGTAGCTTCGCGCTGCACAATAGCGCGCTTACCCGCCAGCACAAGTCCGATTTCAGGTTCTCAACAAGTCAATCGACGTGTTGCCCACCAACCGCGAGAACCGAGGGTCGCATGAATTCCGAGCACGACACGTTGACCCGCGGAGCGCTGTGTACGCCGCGATCGCGAACGACATCGGCCGCCTGGTGGCCGAATTCACCGGTAGGGCACCAACCGGTCACGCGCATTTATCAAGCAACGACGTCGCCGTCTGAGGAGCCCCAACCTCGTCGCGATCGTGCAGCGCCTCAGCGGACGGCGTGTCACCTCATTTCTCAGTTGGGGGCGCTTCCAGGCACGCGCGGCCCGTGGTTTACGCTGATCGCGGGCAGGCTTCGCGGCGCCTGGAGCCGG
This sequence comes from uncultured Actinomycetes bacterium, assembly GCA_963705315.1. GTDB lineage: Bacteria > Actinomycetota > Thermoleophilia > Solirubrobacterales > Solirubrobacteraceae > CADCVQ01. The sequence goes on along the minus strand of OY970068.1, from coordinate 816,417 downwards.
AGGGCGGCGTGGCCGTCGTCGGGTCCGGGGCCAGGTCGCCAGCGTCGAGGTGCTCGGTGATCTCAGCGATCTGACCATCGGGGCGCTCATCTCCGTCTTGATCAAGCGAACAGGTCATAGCCGACCAAGTAGCCCGGCTCAGCGGCGCGGCGGCGCCCTGAATGCACTTCCAGGCCCCACATGGCGCGCCAGACGTCGCGGCAAGCACCCTGGATGCGGCGGTGTCGTCGCGCCAGTCGCGCCGCCGGCGCCGGCACGTTCGGCGGGGTCGCTATGGTGGGCGTGCTGCAGCGCCTCTGGGTGGTTTCCGCGTCTACCCGCTGGTGGCTTTGCCCCCAACCAGGCGCGGGCTTTTGGAGGCTGGTCGTGGACTCTTCGAGTGACGCGCCGCAAACAGGACGGATCAACGCCGCGCTGGCAAACGAGATCGGTGCGTACGTCGCCGAGTTCACCGGCCGCGGCGCGACCCGGTCGCGCGCGTTCGTTGACCACGACGTCGTCGTCTGCCTGCTCGAGGACGGCGCGACCAAGGGCGAGCAAAACCTCGTCGCCGCGGGCAAGGCTGACCTCGTGCGCCTGCAACGCGACGCGCTGCAACGCGCGATGGAACCACACCTCATCTCGGTCGTGCAGCGGCTGACAGGGCGCAGCGTCAGGACGTTCCTCGGTGGGACAAGCACGCTCGCGGACTCCTCGGTGAAGGTGTTCGTGCTCGAGCCCGAGCCGACGGCGGCGGCGGCATCTTAGGCCCCCTTGGCGCTTTACCGGCGGCGCAAGGGGCCCGCCGGGCGGTTGACCGGCAGGAGAGGCTCTGGAACCCTGGGTGACGGCAGGATCTGCGGGGCCGTTTGTTGCGCCGCATTCAGGCCAGCCACTTGCACACCATGGAGGTCGGGGCCTCGCAAGCACCCGGCAGACTGGAGCCGACATGCCCTCGTCAGACCCCGACGTGCCGCGGGAATCCGGAGACAGTCCACTCCCGCGGCTGAGCGGCGGGCATCTGCTCGCGACGATCTCAACGGTGATCGTCGGCATCATTCGTGAGCACTACGGTCGCGGCCCGATGCGCGCCAAGACCTACGCGCTGGACGACATCGTCGTCTGCGTCCTGCGGGGCAGCGGCTTCACGCCCCTGGAGCAGACGATGATGGACGACGACGGCGGTGATCGCGTCGTCGCGATGCGCCACGAGTTTCAACGCCTGATGTCCATCCGCTACATCAAGGCGATCGAGCAGCTCACGGGCCGCAAGGTGCAGGCGTTTCTCAGCCAGGCGCACGTCGAGCCAGACATCACGATGGAGATGTTCGTCCTCGATCGGCCCATCGCGGACTTCGGCGCCGTCGAGATCCTGCACCCCGACTAACACCCGCAGCCGACGAGCTCTCGCCAGGCGTTTGGCGGTCGGGTGCCAGACGGATCGGCGTAGCGCTGTCCATAGCAGCCCGGAATGCTGTGTAAACAACTGCGCAGAACACAGACACAAAGTTCGGTTGCGCCCGCGCGTGCGCGCGCTATCCTCCGGCGGGAGCGACCCCACAGCGCGGCTACTGGTCGTGTCGAGGGGTAGCGGATCGGATAGTTCGAGACGGGGTTTGCGGGCGCACGCTGGCCGCCAGATCCCCGGTTCGTGATCACCACGGATGGCTATTCGACGCCATGGGGAGTTCGCTCATGTACGCAGGTCAACTTCGCCGATCGCGACAGCGCTCGGATGCAACGCTGGTGACGCGGCCGACGATCTGCACGCGATCTCCGGGCGCCAAGCGCGCGACCAGAAGGGACGCGCTGTGGCTGTGGGCGCTCAGCCGGCGCGCTCCACGCATCGTCCGTGACGAGCTCGCCAACCTGCGCGGCAAGCGCCTTGGTGGCTGCGCGCTGTGCGGCAAACCGGTGTTCTTGGCGCAGAACTTCACGCGCTTTGGGGGACGCACGGCTCACGTCCGCTGCCCGATCAACACGGGCCGCCACAACCGCTGTCTGTCGAGGGCGTGCTCGCGCGCCGCCTCACGACGCGAGACCGGTAGGCCAGAGCCGTGGACGACCCACTAACCGGCCGGCAGAGGATCGCCGACGACGAGCACGCTGCCGGCGCCAGTGATCTGGACCCTGCCGGCGCCGCGCCAACCAACGCCAACGCCGCCACGGGCCGTCCGGGCGCAACCGGCCAGCTTCAACCGATGCCCGAGCGCGCCGGCAACGCCCACGCACGCGAGATCGCAGGCCAGAAGCGTGATCTGGCGGCGGCCGCGCGCGACCGGGCCGCCGACGGGCGCGACGTGCAGGCGCAGGCCCGCGACGCGCTGTCCGACAAGCTGCGTGAGGTGGCCAGTCATGCGCGCGCCTCGAGCGGCCGCGAGGTCGTGGTCCGTGCCGCGATGGATCGCGAGCGCGCGTTTGAGGACCGCGCGCACGCCGCTGAGCAACGCGAACAGGCCGCGCTGGATCGTGAACACGCGGCACGCGACAGGCTGCTGTCCGCGGCTGATCGCGCTGCCGCGATCGGCCGGGAGCAACTCACTGACAGCGATTACCTTAGCTATGTGCTGGCACGCGCGGCGGGCCTTTCGGCGCTGGCGCGTGAGGTCGAGCGCGCGCACCGCACCGACAGCGCTTTGACGCTCGTCTACGTCAACACGGGCGACGCGGCCCCGTGCGATGTTGCCCGTGCGCTGCTCAGCCGTGTGCGGTCCTACGACCTCGTCATCGCTGTCAGCGCCGACGCGTTCGTCTGTGCACTGACCGGCGCAGCGATCAACACGGTGCTCGCGCGGTTCGTCTCTATCGAGCGGACACTCACCGCAACGGGCGTCGCGATCGCGATTGGCTTTGCGGAGCTGGCCTCAAGCGACACCCCCGACAGGCTGATAGACGGCGCTGTCGCCGACGCGCCCACCACACGCCCGGCCAGCGATCAGCACGAATCGCCCGGCCGCGCGCTGCGCGCGGTGTCGGCCACCAGCAACCGGCGGCGGTCGCGGTGAGCCCGCCGAGCCCACCCGGTCAGCGCGACCGCGACCGACGGCGACAAGCGACCGCGCCCTCGCCTCCGCGGCCGACGGGTCGCCGCGTGCCCGGCGAACCCCTCGCTGGCGCAGTCGTGCGCCTGAACGGTGGCGCCGGCGTCGTCAACGGAGGTCCCACGCGCACGCCGCCGCGCGATCGCCGCCGACCGCGCCTGGCAGGAGCGCCCCGCGTGCTACGAGGACGGTGACTCATACTCGCCGAGCTGACCGCGGTCGCCGTGATCAAGCGACCCGACGATCAGTGTGCCCGTCCCTTGACTGCTGTCATGAGATCGTCTGGCTTGACCGCCACGCCGAAGCAGATCAGGCGCGAGCTCGCCGCGGTGCCCGGTTGACAAGCACTCGAGCGTGATGAAGGCTGGCGGGTAGGCCCGCTCCAGAAGCCGACCTCAGCAATACCCGGAGGCGAACATGGCAGATCAGCTGTCAGACCATGCGCGCGAGACGACACTGCGCGTGGCGCGCACGATGTATCCGCACGACATGCTGCCCGACGACGCGTACGAGCAGGTCGTCGCCGGCGTCGAGGCCGAAGCGCGCGGCAACGCCGCGGTCCAAGCGACGATCGAGCAGGGCGTCGCCCGGCTCGACGATCCGGCCCCGTTCGCGGAGCTCGACGCCGACGCGCAGCTCGCGGCGCTCGAGCGAGCGGAGGGATCGGACTACTTCGACCTCGTGCGCTCGACCGCCGTCGTGGCGCTGTATGACAACCCGCTCGTGTGGCGGGCCTTCGGGTACGAGGGGCCGTCCGTGCATCTCGGCGGCTACATCGATCGCGGGTTCGACGACCTCGACTGGCTGCCCGACCCGCCGATCGAGCTTGACCCGAGCGCCGGCTCTCACCACCGATAGGAGGAACTTCGATGGCTCGCTTCCGCTTCGACGACGAGGATGTCGTCGTGATCGTCGGCTCGGGCGCCGGGGGTGGCACCCTCGCCAACGAGCTGTCCCAGAAGGGACAGAAGGTCGTCCTGCTCGAGGCCGGCCGCCATCACACGCCCGACGAGTTCGTCAACGACGAATGGCGTTCGTTCAAGCAGCTCGCGTGGCTGGACAAGCGCACGACCTCGGGGTCCTTCCGCGTCGCGCGCGACTTCCCCAACCTGCCGGCCTGGACCTGCAAGACCGTCGGCGGCACGACCGTGCACTGGGCCGGCTGCTGCCCGCGCTTGATGGAGCACGAGTTCAAGGCCTCGACGTACTACGACGGCGTCGATGGCGTCAACGCGCTGGACTGGCCGATCTCGCTCGCCGACGTCGAGCCCTACTACGACCGCGCCGAGGCCAAGCTCGGCATCACCGGCACCAACGGCATCCCGCAGCTGCCGGCGAACAACAACTACAAGGTGTTCGCCAACGGCGCGCAGCGCGTCGGCTACCAGCGCTTCCACACCGGTCGCTACGCCTGCAACCCCGTCCCCCGCGACGGCCGCCCGGCGTCGATCCAGGACGGCTTCACGTTCCAGGGTCACAAGAACATGGCGCGCTGGTCGGCGCTCTACACCGAGATCCCCAGGGCCCTCGCGACGGGCAAGCTCGACCTGCGGCCGGAGTCGCACGTCACCCGCGTCGAGACCGACGACAGCGGCCTCGCGACGGGGGTGACGTACATCGACGGCAACGGCCTCGAGCAGTTTCAGCGCGCGCGGCTGGTGGCGGTCGCCGCCAACGCGATCGAGACGCCGCGCCTGCTGCTGAACTCGGCGAGCAGCCTGTTCCCCGACGGGCTGGCCAACTCCTCCGGCCAGGTCGGCTGCAACTACATGCGCCACCTGACCGCCTCGGTCTACGCGATCTTCGACAAGCCCGTCCACATGTATCGCGGCGAGACGATGGCGGGCCACATCGAGGACGAGGCGCCCAACGACCCGTCGCGCGGCTTCGTCGGCGGTTACTACCTGCAGCTGCTGTCGCTCGGCCTGCCGTTCATGGCCGCGTTCATCGACCCGGGCGGATGGGGACGCGAGTTCACCTCAGCGCTGGAGGGCTACGAGAACATGGCGGGGCTGTGGCTCGTCGGCGAGGACATGCCGCAGCAATTCAACCGCGTGACGCTCAACCACGACGAGCTCGATCAGCACGGCCAGCCGGTGCCCAACGTGAACTTCGACGACCACCCCAACGACCTCGCGATGCGCGAGCACGCCTGGCAGGCGGGCGAGGCGCTCTACGAGGCGGTCGGCGCGGTCCGCACGATCCGCACGCCGCCCTACCCGGCGACGCACAACCTCGGCACCGCGCGCATGAGCGAGCGGCCGCAGGACGGCGTCGTCAACGCCTTCGGCCAAGCCCACGACGTGGCGAACCTGTTCATCTCCGACGGCAGCCAGTTCACGACCGGCGCGGCGGCCAACCCGACGCTCACGATCATCGCCCTGGCGATCCGCCAGGCCGAGTACATCACCGAGCAGCTACGCACGGGCTCGATCGCGACCGGCCACGCGACGTGGGACAGCGGCCGCGATCCCGGTGGCCCGGCGCCCGAGCCCGAGCCGGTCGAGGCGTCCGCGGGCGCGTCGTAGGAGAGGAGAGCCGCCATGGCCAACAACTACGTCCACACCTGCGTCCGCGTGCGCGACCCCGAGGCCTCCCAGCGCTTCTACGCGGCGCTCGGCTTCGAGCCGCGCGGACGGCTGAACTTCGAGACCGCCTACAACCTGTACATGGGCCTGCCGGGCGGCGGCGACGTGCTTGAGCTGACCGTCAACATCGGCCACGACGAGCCCTACGACCTCGGCACTGGCTACAACCACATGGCGCTGACCGTCGACGACATCGACGAGGCGCTGGCGCAGCTCGCGCCGCTCGGCGTCGAGCCGGAGAAGCCGCCGTTTCACCCCGGTGGCCGCGACGACCTGCCGCTCATCGCGTTCGTCGCCGATCCCGACGGCTACCGCATCGAGCTCATCGACGGCGGCGCGTTCGACACCCCGCAGGACCCCGTGGATTGACCGCGGCGCCTCCGCGATGCGGAGGGTTTGCAGCCGTCGGAACGTGTGCGAACGCCACGGTCCGAGTCACATATTCGTCCAGCGGCCCGGTACGGGCATCGCACACGTGTCCAAAGAGACGCGTGTGGCCAACTCGGGCTGCAATCGTCTTCCGAACACACTGTCAGCCCCTGCTCGTGCCCGCCGTTTCATATCAGGGGCGCGCTCCTGCCGGCGGCCTCCCATCACCCGGTACCAAGGACGAAACGAGGGGTCATGCGGGAACTTTTGGAGCCAACGTCGCGCGCTCGGCGCTCGAACGCCAGGGGCGTGTTGCTGGCGCTCGTTGCGACGGCGTGCGTGGCAATTCCCGCGACCGCCGAGGCTGCCACCAACTGCATGCCCAACCCGTCGGCGTGCGGGTACCCGGACATGGAGACGACCGGGGTGCAGCCGGGCGTCAGCCTCACCCCGGTAAGCGGCGTGGTCAAGCTCAGCACGCCGGGCCAGGTGTACGAGAACAAGGTCGTCACCGGCTCCATCCACGTGACGGCGACGAACGTCACGATCCGTAACGTGCGGCTCATCAACACTGATCAGGACTACGCGATCCGCGTCCATCCGGGCGGAAACTGGGACCGCAGCGACGCGAAGCTCACCGTCGAGCATTCGGAGATCGACCTCGGCGGCAAGATCGGCGTCAACGGCATCGCGTTTAACGGCTACACGCTCAAGCACGTCCTGATGCGCAACGGAAACGACTGCGCGGCGATGTCCGAGAACGTCGTCATCGAGGACTCGCTGTGCGCGCTCGGACCGGACGCGAACCGCGACGGCCAGCCCGACGGCGCCGCGTTCAACGCCCAGCCCGCGTGGTGCGACGCCGGCCCCAATCACTACGACGGCTTCCAATCCGATGGCGGCCAGAACATCGTCGTGCGCCACAACACGATCCGCAACCCGTGCAGCGACACGAGCGCGATCCTGCTCGACTCCGACGAGTACTCGGTCCGTGACGCGCTCATCGAGGACAACCTGATGGCCGGCGGCGGCTACACGCTGTACTGCGCCACGAGCTCCGGCATCGTGAGCAACATCAAGGCGCTCAACAACCGCTTCGCCCGCACCACCTGGAGCAAGTCGGGCTACTGGGGACCCGTCACCTATTGCAACCGCGCTTCCCAGTTCAGCGGCAACATCTGGGACGACACCGAGGCCTTGCTGACGGGGCAGTCCACATCACCACCACCACCACCACCACCACCACCCGCGCCACCACCCGCGCCACCACCCGCGCCACCACCCGCGCCACCACCCGCGCCACCACCCGCGCCACCACCCGCGCCACCACCCGCGCCACCACCCGCGCCACCACCCGCGCCACCACCCGCGCCACCACCCGCGCCACCACCCGCGCCACCAGCCCGCGCCACCACCCGCGCCACCACCCGCGCCGCCGCCCGCGCCACCACCCGCGCCACCACCCGCGCCGCCGCCCGCGCCGCCGCCGCCACCACCACCGGCGCCCGTGCTGCCGCCCGCCCCCGTGCCGCCGCCGCCCGCGCCCGTTCTGGCGCCGCTGCTTGACCCTCCGATCGCGAAGTACACGTACTCGCCTACGAAGCCCACCACGGGCAAGCGAGTGAGGTTCGCCGCACGAGCGTCGTCCTGCCCCGCGCCCCCGTGCGTCTACATATGGGTCGACGACGGCACCGACGAACCGCGATCGCAGCGGCGCATGATCGGAACCGGCCGCGTGCTGAAGCTCAGTTTCGGCGCAGCCGGCAAGAGGCGCGTCCGCCTCGTGGTCATCGACTCACGGGTGCGGTCGGCCACAAACGTCCGCACGATCGCCGTGAAGAAGCGCAGCCGCGCGCGACATTCGAGGGGCAAGAGCACTTGATGGCTTGATTGACGCAGCGGGGATTACCCTCGTCGCGTGCAGGCTGAGCAAATCCTCGCCTTCCGGCTGGCCCGCTGCGGACTGGCCAGCCGGAGCGCGCGCGACCTCGCCGAGGCGGCGGCGTGCCCCGCCTCGGACTTCTCCCGCGACGCCGCGCTGCTCGCCCTGGCGGCACGGCTGGCGGATCTCACGCGCGAGCGATACGACGCGGCCGTCGATGGCGGCAAGCTCGTCGTCGCGCACATCGTGCGGGGCGCTATCCACGCGCTGGCGCCGCAGGACCTTGCACTCTACGGGCGGGCACTGATCTCCAGCGACGACGACGAGCTGGCCCGGCAGCTCGGCGAGCAGGTCCGGCGGCTGGCAGAGCAGACGGGCTTCGCGCCCACCGATGCGCTCGAGGAGGTGGCCGCGGCGACGAAGGACGCCCTCGGCGGCGGTCGCGCCCTGGGCAAGCACGAGCTGCACGACGCGCTGCGCGAGCGGGTCGGGGCGGACCTCCTGCCGTGGTGCAAAGGTTGTGAGAGCCACCACGTCGCGCCGATGCTGTGGCGCTACGGCGGCGTGAAGGCGGGGGCGCGCCTGGACTCCGAGCGCCGCTACGTCCTGCGCAAGCCCGGTCGCGCGCCGGCGGCCGCTGAGGCGGTTCGCCGCTTCCTGCACTTCTACGGTCCGGCCACCAGCGGGGACTTCGCCGAGTGGGCTGGCCTCGCCAAGCCTCACGCCCAGCGACTCTGGGCGGACGTCGAGGACGACCTCGACGAGGTCTCGGTGGGGAAGCGCACGGCCTGGGCGCTCAGCGCGGACGCGTCCGCCCTCGCCGCACCGCCGACGGCGACGGGCATCCGCCTACTCCCGCCCGGTGACCCGTACCTCCAGAAGCCCAACCGCTCGTACCTCGCGCCCGAGGCCGAGCTGCGCAAGCGGCTGTTCCGGCCGGTCGCCAGCCCCGGCGCAGTGCTGAAGGACGGCCGGCTCGTGGGCCTGTGGCGGGCCAAGGCTAAGGGGCGCAAAACGGAGCTCACCGTCGACCGCCTGGGGAGCATCGCCCGCAGGGATCTCGAGGAAGAGGCCCAGCAGATCTCCGACCTGAGGGGCGCGTCCGAGGCGATCGTGATCGTCGACTGAGGCGAGGTCAGGGTCCACCGTTCGTCCAGCCGTTCTCGCATTCCCGTCATATACGCGTCCACTGATGCGCGATTGTGCTTTTCGCGCACCGCGCTGCTCCCGAACACACGTCCCAGCCGCTGCTCTCGCGCACGCTGACCCATCAGGCGTGAGCTCCTGCCGGCGGCCTCCCATCACCCGGTACCAAGGACGAAACGAGGGGTCATGCGGGAACTTTTGGAGCCAACGTCGCGCGCTCGGCGCTCGAACGCCAGGGGCGTGTTGCTGGCGCTCGTTGCGACGGCGTGCGTGGCAATTCCCGCGACCGCCGAGGCTGCCACCAACTGCATGCCCAACCCGTCGGCGTGCGGGTACCCGGACATGGAGACGACCGGGGTGCAGCCGGGCGTCAGCCTCACCCCGGTAAGCGGCGTGGTCAAGCTCAGCACGCCGGGCCAGGTGTACGAGAACAAGGTCGTCACCGGCTCCATCCACGTGACGGCGACGAACGTCACGATCCGTAACGTGCGGCTCATCAACACTGATCAGGACTACGCGATCCGCGTCCATCCGGGCGGAAACTGGGACCGCAGCGACGCGAAGCTCACCGTCGAGCATTCGGAGATCGACCTCGGCGGCAAGATCGGCGTCAACGGCATCGCGTTTAACGGCTACACGCTCAAGCACGTCCTGATGCGCAACGGAAACGACTGCGCGGCGATGTCCGAGAACGTCGTCATCGAGGACTCGCTGTGCGCGCTCGGACCGGACGCGAACCGCGACGGCCAGCCCGACGGCGCCGCGTTCAACGCCCAGCCCGCGTGGTGCGACGCCGGCCCCAATCACTACGACGGCTTCCAATCCGATGGCGGCCAGAACATCGTCGTGCGCCACAACACGATCCGCAACCCGTGCAGCGACACGAGCGCGATCCTGCTCGACTCCGACGAGTACTCGGTCCGTGACGCGCTCATCGAGGACAACCTGATGGCCGGCGGCGGCTACACGCTGTACTGCGCCACGAGCTCCGGCATCGTGAGCAACATCAAGGCGCTCAACAACCGCTTCGCCCGCACCACCTGGAGCAAGTCGGGCTACTGGGGACCCGTCACCTATTGCAACCGCGCTTCCCAGTTCAGCGGCAACATCTGGGACGACACCGAGGCCTTGCTGACGGGGCAGTCCACATCACCACCACCACCACCACCACCACCACCACCACCACCACCACCCGCGCCGCCGCCCGCGCCGCCGCCCGCGCCGCCGCCCGCGCCGCCGCCCGCGCCGCCGCCCGCGCCGCCGCCACCGCCACCACCACCACCACCACCACCACCCGCGCCCGTGCCGCCGCCACCACCCGCGCAGCTCCCGGCTCCGAAGGCGAACTGGAAGCACTCGCCGGGCAAGCCCACGGCCGGCAAGCGCGTGACGTTGGACGCGAGAGCGTCGTCCTGCCCCACCGCTCCGTGCGTCTACGTGTGGGTGGATGACGGGCCGGACGGATCAGCCGGCGAGCAGACCATTCTCGGAACCGGGCGCGTGCTGAAGCTGAAGTTCAGCTCCGGCAGGAAGCGCGTTCGCCTTGTGGTCATCGACGCACAAGGCCGTGCGGACACGAATGTCCGGACGATCACCGTGAAGAAGCGCAGCGGCGCGCGGACGAAGCGCAAGGCCCGCTGAAGCCCCAGGGCGGATGAAGGCTTCGCCGCCAGACCGCAGTCGGCGCACAACACCAGTTCGCATGACGCGGCTGGCCGGCCGGCGTTCAGCCGACGACCGACAGCCGCCCGGCGCGCTCGTTGTACAGATGCCCGATGAGCGACTCGGTGACGTCGGGATCGAACTGCCGGCCGGCGCAGCGCGACAGCTCGGCGAACGCGTCGCTGTGCGACATGCGCTTGCGGTAGGGCCGGTCGCTCGTCATCGCGTGGTAGGCGTCGCAGGCGAGGATGATGCGGCTGCCGAGCGGGATGGCGACCCCGGCGAGCTTGTCGGGATAGCCCGTGCCATCCCAGCTCTCGTGCTCGTGGCGAACGATGTCCGCGACGGGAGCAAAGCCGCCGATGCCACGCAGGATGCGCTCGCCGATGACCGGGTGCTCGGCCATCACCGCGCGTTCCTCGTCGGTCAGCGGACCGGGCTTGTTGAGGATCGCGTCGGGGATGCCGACCTTGCCGATGTCGTGCAGCAACGCGGCCTGGCGCACCTCCTCGATCTGCACGGGCGCGAGGCCGAGGGTGCGCCCGACGGCGCCGGCCATCTCGACGACCGACTCGGAGTGCTCGCCGGTGTAGCGATCGCGCTCGAGCAACGCGACGGCGAGCGCCTCGACGGCGTCGCGGCGATGCAGTCGCTCGACAAGCTCCGCGCCATCGACGTCGACCTCGGTGAGCGTCACGAGACGACCGCCGCCCGCGGACTGCGCGTCCGACAGCGCACGTCCCGCCTGGTCGAAGAGATCAACCGCGTTCTCGGCCCCATGCAGCGACGCGATCCCGACGGAAACGGCCACGCCGCGGACCGGCCCGGCCTCGAGCCGCTCGAGCTCGAGCAACAGCCGGTCGACGCACGCGCGCGACGCAGGCTCGTCGGACTCGCGCAGCAGCAGCGCGAAGCGGTCGTCGCTGATGCGGGACACGAGATCCTCCGCGCGCGTGCCGGCGCGCAGCGTCTTGACGAGCTTGCGCAGGATCATCGCGCCGTTCTCAAAGCCATGCTCGCGATGCAGGTCATCGAGGTGATCGACCTGGATCAGGGCCAGCGACCCGGGCACGCTGTGGCGCCGGGCGCGCGTCATCTCGTCGGCGAGCTGGCCGCGGAAGTGCTCGATCGGCAGCGATCCGGTCAGCGCGTCGCGGCCGCGTCGCAGGATCTCCGTCTCGAGGTCGTTGATGCGCTCGCGGGCAGCGGCGAGCTTGCGCTCGAGCTCCTCACGGTCTCCGCGGGAAAACATGACAATCCAATCGACCGCTGACGGCCCGCGCACAACCGTCGACGGACGGACGTTGGATCAACGAACGTCGAGGTCTGCTGGCTGTACACGTGGGCCCGTGGCCTAGTACCCGCGCGCCGACGCCGGCTCGATGTCGCGTTGCATGACGACGGAGTCGACCACGACGCCGTCGGGCAGCATGATCGCGACGTGCCGAACGGGCCGAAAGCCGAACGCCCGGTACAGCGGCTCGCCCGGCAGCGTCGCTCCCAGTACGAGGCGTGTGAACCCCTCCCGCCGAGCGGCTCGCTCGCACGACGCGAGGATCACCCGGCCCAGGCCTCGTCTCGTGAAGTCGCCGCGCACGAACATCGCGCGGACGCGCGCCGGCTCGGTCGCGGGGTCGAGCAGGCGGGTGTCGTCCGCGCGCGTGCCCAGCCCGTTGTGGAGCTTGTTGCGCCGGCTCCACCCGCCGCAGGCCACGATCTCGTCGGCGGCCTCGTGCACGAAGTACGTGCCGTCCTCGATCAGCTGCATGTCGAGCCCCGCGATGTGCACCGCGGCGCTCGCCGTCTGCCGCTCGTCGTAGTAGCGCGGAAAGAGGTTCAGCACCGAGGCTCGCATCAAGTCCGCGATGCGCGGGGCATCCGCCGGGAGGGCGAGCCGTTGCGGCGGCAGCGCGGCGGCGTTCACGCCGCCAACGCTACTTGCGCTGCGGCTTCGCCGGGTGCGCCGTTCCGGCGCTGATCTCAGTAACGATGGGAGTAAGCATCATCATGTGGCCATCCTGTGCTCAATGACGCTTGCGGACATCGGGGGGGTTCCCCCGATCCGGACCCTGAACCGGTCCGACTCGGGGTTCGGGACGACTTGTGAAGCTCGTGGAAAGACCGAGTTCTGCACAAACTTTCCGGTTCGGTCGATTCTTTTGGCCGGAGTCTTGACAAACGATCGGGTTTCTGGGCAGAGTTGCGCCGATGACGCCCGCCGGGTCCGGGTCCCTTGAATCGCTTCGCGAGCGCAACCGTGCGCAGCTGATCGACGCGCTGCGCCGGCGCGGCAGCGCGAGCCGCGCGGATCTCGCGCGCCTGACGGGCCTGTCGCGCTCCACCGTCTCCACCCTCGTCTCGGACCTGCACGCCAGCGGCCTCGTGATCGAGCGCGAGCGCGACGACCGCGTCGCTCAGCAGGGCCGACCGCCCACCCTGCTGTCCCTGGACCGCTCGGCCGGCCTCGTGCTCGGCATCGACTTCGGCCACGAGCACGTGCACGTCGCGATCGCCGACCTGTCGCGCACGATCCTCGCCGAGCGCGTCAAGCCGCTCGACGTCGACGTCTCCGCCGCCCGTGCGCTCGACGCCGCGGTCGAGCTGACCGACGAGGTCGTCGGCGCCGCCGACGTCGAGGGCGACCGGATCCTCGGCGTCGGCGTCGCGCTCTCCGGGCCGATCGACATCGAGGCCGGCACGATCCACGCCGGCAAGATCCTGCCCGGCTGGGCGGGCGTGCAGCCCGTCGACGAGCTCGGCTCGCGGCTGGGCCTGACGGTGCACCTCGACAACGATGCGAACCTCGGCGCGCTCGCCGAGGTCACGCTCGGCGCGGGGATCGGCGCGCGCGAGGCGATCTACCTCATGGTCTCCGGCGGCGTCGGCGCGGGGCTCATCCTCGGCGGCGAGCTGTATCGCGGAACCGGCGGAACCGCGGGCGAGCTCGGCCACGTCCTGGTCGACGAAAGCGGCCCGATCTGTCGCTGCGGCAACCGCGGCTGCCTGGAGATGATGGCCGGCGGCCATGCGATCACCGCGCTGCTGCGTCCCAGCCACGGCGACGACATCACGATCGACGAGGTCGTGCGCCTGTCCGACGAGGGCGACTCCGGCGCGCGGCGCGCGGTGGCCGACGCCGGCCGCGTCCTCGGCCGCTCCGTGGCGGCGATCGTCAACGCGTTCAACCCAGAGCTCGTCATCGTCGGCGGCGCGGTCAGCGCCGCGGGCGACGTCCTGCTCGATCCCTTGCGAGAAGCGGTCCACCGCTACGCCATCCCCTCGGCGGCGGAGGACGTTCGAATCATCCGTGGCGTGCTGGGCGACCGTGCCGAGGTTCTCGGCGCGCTCGAATTGGCGGCGCGGCAATCAGAGGTCGCCGCTCCGGCAGCGTCCAATCGGGTCAAGGCAGCAAAAGGAGAGAAACACACATGAAGGTCCCAATCAGAACCCGTCGGCGCGGCGCGCCGCTGGCGCTGGCAGCCGGTGCCGCGGCGCTGGCGATCTTCGCCGCAGGCTGCGGCGACGACGACAAGAGCAGCTCGAGCGGCAGCAGCGGCGGCGGAGGCGGCGGCGAAACGATCGCCCTGCTGCTGCCCGAGAACACGACCGCGCGCTACGAGAGCTCGGATCGTCCGCTCTTTGAGAAGAACGTCAAGGAGCTGTGTCCGGACTGCAAGCTCCTGTACTCCAACGCGACGCAGGACGCGGCCAAGCAGCAGCAGCAGGCCGAGGCCGCGCTCGCTCAGGGCGCCAAGGTGCTCGTGCTCGACCCGGTCGACGGCGCAGCGGCCGCGGCAATCGTCAACCAGGCCAACGCCAAGAAGGTCCCGGTCATCAGCTACGACCGCTTGCTCCTGAACTCCAAGCCCGACTACTACGTCGAGTTCGACAGCACGTCGGTCGGCAAGCTTCAGGGCCAGGCGCTCGTCGACAAGCTCAAGGCCGACAAGAAGTCCGGCTCGATCGTGATGATCAACGGCGATCCGGCGGACAACAACGCCAAGCTGTTCAAGCAGGGCGCGCACTCGGTGATCGACAAGAGCGGCTTCAAGGTCGGCAAGGAGTACGACACGCCGGGCTGGACGCCGGCCAAGGCCCAGACCGAGATGGAACAGGCGATCTCGGCGCTCGGCAAGAACGGCTTCGTCGGCGTCTACGCCGCCAACGACGGGACGGGCGGCGGCGCGATCGCGGCAATGAAGAGCGCCGGAATCGATCCCTCGACGCGTCCCACCACGGGGCAGGACGCCGAGCTCGCCGGCATCCAGCGGGTGCTCATCGGCGAGCAGTACATGACGATCTACAAGCCGGTCGTGCCGATGGCCCAGAAGGCAGCCGAGTGGGCCGTGGCGCTCGCTCAGGGCAAGACGCCAACGGGCGCGAACACGACCGAGGACAACGGCAAAGTCAAGGTGCCGACGTTCAAGATCGACGTCCAAACAGTCACCGCGGACAAGGTCAAGGAGACCGTCATCGCCGACAAGTACTGGAAGGCGAGCGAGATCTGCACCGCGAAGTACGCCGCGGCCTGCAAGAAGTACGGGATCGAGTAGGAGCCGAGCAATGACACCGGCCTCCGGCACGACGGACCCGAAACGTCACCTCCTCCGGGCGGAGGGGGTGAGCAAGCGCTTCGGTGCCGTAGAGGCACTCACCGGCGTCGACTTCGAAGTCGACGCCGGTGAGGTCGTTGCGCTCGTCGGCGACAACGGCGCCGGCAAGTCCACGCTCATCAAGTCGATCTCCGGCATCCAGCCGGGCGAGGAGGGGCGCTACTTCTTCAACGGCCAGGAGGTCACGGTCAGCTCGCCGCAGGACGCCACGCGGCTCGGGATCGCGACCGTCTACCAGGATCTCGCGCTGTGCGACAACCTCGACGTCGTCGCCAACCTCTTCCTCGGAAGCGAGGCGATCGAGCAGGGCCCGCAGTCGGCCGTCAGGGCGCTCGACGAGATCGCCATGGAGACCAAGGCGCTCGCGCTGCTCGACTCGCTGTCGGTGACGACGCTGCGCAGCGTGCGCAGCGAGGTCGGCGCGCTCTCCGGCGGCCAGCGTCAGTCGGTCGCGATCGCCCGATCGCTGCTCGGCGACCCGAAGATCCTCATCCTCGACGAGCCCACGGCTGCTCTCGGCGTCGCGCAGACCGCGCAGGTCCTCGACCTCGTCAAGCGCACGCGCGAGCGCGGACTCGGCGTCATCTACATCAGCCACAACATGACCGACATCTTCACCGTCGCCGACCGCGTCATCGTACTGCGGCTCGGCCGTCGCACCGCGACGTTCAACGTCAGCGAATCTTCGCCCGCGGAGGTGGTGGGCGCGATCACCGGCTCGGGCGCCACGGGCAACGGCTCTGAGGCACAGAACGGAGCGACGACATGACGACGGCCACAGAACCCGCGACCCCGGTGGCCCCGGACGCACCCGATCCCGGCACGACGTTCTCGATGCGCCTCGCGCAGCTCGGCTCGCTGCGCGTCGCCTTCGTGCTCGCGCTCATCTGGATCATCTTCCAAAGCCAGAACGACCGTTTCCTGACGTCGTTCAACCTCACGAACCTCGTGCTGCAGATCGCCGCCGTGGGGACGATCTCGATCGGCGTCGTGCTCATCCTGTTCCTCGGCGAGATCGACCTGTCAGTCGGTGCGGTGAGCGGTCTGGCCGCTGCGGTGATGGCGGTGCTCAACGTCAAGCACGGCTGGGGGCCGGTGCCGGCGATCCTCGCCGGGCTCGCCACCGGAGCGGCGATCGGCCTGCTCAACGGCTTCTTCGTGACGCGCTTCAACATCCCGTCGTTCGTCGTCACGCTCGCGGGCCTGCTCGCGTGGCAGGGCGCGCTGCTGAAGGTGCTCGGCGACACCGGCACCGTCAACCTCGACGACGAGACGATCGTCGGCCTCACCGGAACGTTCTACGGCGACATCGTCGGATGGGCCCTTGTTGTGGTCGTGGTCGGTGCCTATGCCGCGTCGGGGTACCTCGAGCGCGTGCGCCGAGCGAAGGCCGGACTGCCGCCGCCGAGCCTCACGGCGTTCTTGTTGCGGCTCGCGTTCGTGGCGGTCGGAACGATCGCGACCGTGCTCGTGCTCACGGCGGACCGCGGCGTCCCGCTCGCCGGCCTGATCCTCGTCGGGCTGTGCGCGATCTTCGTGTTCATCACGACGCGCACGACCTTCGGGCGCCACCTGTTCGCCGTCGGCGGCAACGCCGAGGCGGCGCGGCGCGTCGGCATCAAGGTCGACCGGCTGCGGATCATGGTCTTCGTGCTCGCGTCGACGCTCGCGGCGGCGGGCGGGATCCTCGCGGCGTCGCGCCTGTTTGCGGTCAACCAGGGCTCGGGCGGAAGCGACCTGCTGCTCCTGGCGATCGCCGGCCCGGTGATCGCCGGCACGAGCCTGTTCGGCGGCCGCGGGTCGGTGTGGCACGCGCTCCTCGGGGCGCTCGTCATCGGCTCGATCGCCAATGGCATGGACCTGCTCGCGCTCGAGTCGTCGGTGAAGTTCATGATCACGGGCGGGGTCCTGCTCGTGGCCGTCGTCATCGACGCCGTCATCCGGACGCAGCGCCAGAAAGCGGGGGCGAGTCGTTGAGCGCCGCCGACCTCACGGGGAAGGTGGCGCTCGTCACCGGCGCGAGCCGCGGCATCGGCGCCGCGGTCGCGCGCCGGCTGGCGGACGCGGGCGCGGCGCTCGGGCTCGGCTCGCGCAGCGGCGACGATCTCGGGATCGAGGGCGCGCTGGCGCGGGTCACCGACGTCCGCGATCGCGCCGCGGTCGGCGCGCTCGTGGCGGCGACCGTCCAGGCGCACGGGCGCCTGGACATCGTCGTCGCCAACGCCGGGGTCGGCGCCTACGGCCCGTTTCTCGAGCTCGACCCCGAGCAGCTCGAGCTCATGATCGACGTCAACCTCAAGGGCGCGATGTACACGGCGCGCGCCACGCTGCCGCACCTCGTCGCCGCCGGCGGCGGGGACTTCGTGTCGCTCGCGTCGGTCGCGGGCGTCCGCGCGTTCCCGGGCGAGGCGGTCTACAACGCGTCGAAGTTCGGGCAGGTC
The DNA here is from genome assembly GCA_963705315.1 of uncultured Actinomycetes bacterium. Classification (GTDB taxonomy): domain Bacteria; phylum Actinomycetota; class Thermoleophilia; order Solirubrobacterales; family Solirubrobacteraceae; genus CADCVQ01. Next base: position 798,696 of record OY970068.1, on the reverse strand, counting down.
GGCTTCACGCGCGCGCTGGACCACGAGATGCGCGAGCACGGCGTGCGCTGCACGAACATCTGTCCGGGCGGCGTCGCGACGGACTTCGCGATCGGCAGCGGGCGCACCGAGGACATGCCCGAGCTCGACGGCATGATGGGTCCCGAGGACGTCGCGGACGTCGTGATGTTCGCGATCACGCGCCCGCCGGGCGTGCGCATGCTCACGACGACGTTCCGGCCGATGAACGAGGCGTCGTGGGGTTAGGGGTGCCGGAGCCGGCCACGTGGCCGGCGGAGGCGGGCCCCCACAGGATCCTCGGATGAGCGAGCCGCTGCGCGTCGCGATCGCCGGCTACGGGCTCGCGGGCGCGGTGTTTCACGCGCCGCTCGTGGCGGTGACGGAGGGCATGACCGTCGCGGCGGTGACGACCTCCGATCCCGAGCGCGCCGAGCAGGCGCGCGCGGCGTACCCCGGCGTCGCGGTGGCACCGGACGCCGACGCGCTGCTCGGCGCGATCTTCGACATCGACCTGCTCGTCGTCGCGACACCGAACCGCTTTCACGTCGCCATCGCGCGCGCGGCACTCGAGTCCCGCATCCCCGTGGTCATGGACAAGCCGCTCGCACCCGACGCGGCGGCGGCCGCGGCGCTCGTCGAGGACTTCGCGGCCGCGGACGTCCCGTTCACGGTGTTTCAGAACCGCCGCTGGGACGGCGACTTTCTCACCGTCCGGCGGCTGGTCGACGCGGGTGAGCTTGGAGCCGTGACGCGCTTGGAGTCGCGCTTCGAGCGCTTCCGGCCGCAGGTGAGCGCGGACGCGTGGCGCGAGATGCCCGGCGAGCGTGAGGGCGGCGGGCTGCTGCTCGACCTCGGCGCGCATCTTGTCGACCAGGCGTTGCTGCTGTTCGGCCACCCCGTTCGCGTGTACGCCGAAGTCAACGCGCGGCGGCCCGGCGCGCAGGTCGACGACGACGTGTTCGTCGCCCTCGAGCATCGGGGCGGCGAGCGCTCGCATCTGTGGATGAGCTCGGTCGCGGCGGTCGGCGGGCGGTCGCTGCGCTGCAGCGGTGTTGCGGGCGCGATCCAGACGCCGGGGCTGGATCCGCAGGAGGGCCAGCTCGCCGCGGGGATGCGGCCCGGCGACAACGGCTGGGGCGAGGGCGAGCCGGCGCGCGTCGTGGACGCCTCCGGCGACGGACGCATGGTGCCGCTCCAGCGGGGCGCATACGAGCGCTTCTACGCGGGCGTGCGCGATGCGTTGCGCGATGGGGCGGACATGCCCGTCGACCCGCGCGACAGCGTCGACGCGCTGCGCGTCATCGAGGCGGCGCGGCGCAGCGCGCGCGACGGCGTCGTCGTCGATGTTGCATCGCCGCGCGGTTGACGAAACAGCATCGATGAGGAAGCGGGCTCGTTCGCCTCGTGGGTCGCGAGGCGGGTGAAGGTCCGAGGGGGGTGTGGTTCAAGACGTCCTCTAGATGGACGTTTTGAACCACGCCCCTCCGCCACCGATATCGAGCAGCGCGAACGCGAACATGACCGCCGCCAGGCCAGTTCTACATCGGGCGCCCGCTCTCCCCCGAGCGGCGTCAGCTCGCGAACCGACGGCCCGAGCCGAGGTGCGTTAACTCGAAACCCAAAGGTACGGTTTTCAGGGGGTCGGTTAGGGGGTTAGCCCCGATGTCACGGGGCCGCCTGGAGGTGTGGAATAGCGCCATGGCATCCTTGGCCGTCCCCTCACCGGCGATCGAGCCCGCAGCGCGCGACGCTCGCCCCGCCGCAGCGCTCTCGTCGCGGGTCGGGCTGGCCTTCCTGCTCAGCTTCTCCGCCGTCGCGATCGGCCTCGGCGCGGCCCGCGCCGCGACGACAAGCTACCTCCCCGTGCTGCTCGACGAGATCGCCGCGCGGCCCGGCCTGATCGGCCTGGTCATGCTCACCAACGCATTTGCGGGATTCTTCGTGCCGCTCGGCGTCGGCGTGTGGGCCGACCGCAACCCCAGCCGCCGGCCGCTGATCGTCGGCGGCCTCGCCGTCACCGCCGGCGGACTGCTGGCGGTCGCCCTCGGCAACGGGACGACGTACCTCGTGCTGACGCTCGCCGCCGCCGCCGTCTACGTCGGCCTCAACGTCGTGCAGACCGTGCACCGCACGCTCGTCCCCGAGCGTTTCGACGAGAGCCAGCGCCCGCGGGCCACGAGCGCGCAGGAGCTCGGGCAGCTCGTCGGCGCGCTGTTCGGCACCGTCATCGGCGGCGTCCTCGTGCTCGCCGCGCCCGGCCTGCTCTTCGCCGTCATCGCGGGCATCGCGGTCCTGACGGCCATCCCGACGCTGCGCCTCGCGACGGTCCGCGAGCAGGCGACGACAACCTCGGCGAGCGCGAACGCGGCGACCTTCCGCAGCCTCGCCGCCGGCCTGCGCCGCCAGGGCACGCGCGAGCTGCTCATCGCGCAGACGCTGTGGGTCGGCGCGTACGTCGGGCTCACCCCGTTCTTCGCCCTGTACGCCACGCATGTCCTCGGCCTCTCCACCGGCGCCGCCGGCGGCATGCTTGCCGCCTTCGGATTGCTCACCGGCGCGGGCATGCTGTGGGCCGCCCGCGTTAGGCCCGACCAGGTCCGCCCGGCGCTGACGCTCGGCGTCGCGGGCCTCGGCGGCGGGCTCGTCGTCGCCGCCACCGGCTCGTCGGTCGCGGTCGTCGCGCTGCCGTTCGCGGTTGCCGCACTCGGCGCCGGCGTGGCGACATCGCTTGGCTTCGTCTACTTCAGCCGCTTCATTCCCTCGGGCGAGACCGGCCGCTACTCCGGCGCGTTCCTCGCCTCCCGCGCCCTCGCCGCCGGCGTCGCGCTCCCCGCCGCCGGGCTCATCGTCGCGGCGACGGGCTCGTATCGCGGGCTCCTCGCGATGGGCTCGCTGGCGCTCGTCGCCGTGATCCCGGTCCGACTCGCCGAGCGCCGCGCCGCGGTGGCCGTGACGCGGGCGCCGGTCCGCTCCCTGACGGCCGTCATCCCGGTCTACCGATCCGATCGCTTCGCCGACGTCGCCGTCGAGACGGCGCGCTACGCCGACCGCGTCATCCTCGTCGACGACGGCGCGCCCGCGGAGATCGCCGCACACCTCGACCGCGTCGTCGACGAGCACGGCTTCGAGCTCGTGCGCATGGACGCCAACCGCGGCAAGGGCACCGCGCTGGCCGCCGGGGCGGACGTCGCGATGCACGCCGGTGCCGCGCCGGATGCGATCCTCTTCATCGACTCCGACTACCAGCATCCGCCCGCGCGGATCCCGGCGTTCCTCGCCGCCGCCGACCACGCCGACGTCGTCATCGGCGACCGCTCCGCCGAGCGCCGCAAGATGCCGGCGCTGCGCCGCCTGGCCAACGCGACGTCGAGCCTCGGCATGAGCCTGCGCGGGCACCAATGGGTGCCCGACAGCCAGAACGGGATGCGCCTCGTGCGCGTCGACGCACTGCAGCGCATCCCGCTGCACGACGGCCGCTACGAAGCCGAGAGCCGCCACCTCAGGGAGCTCGGCCGCGCGAGGGTGGATATCGCGTGGGTGCCGATACCCGCCGTCTACAACGGAGAGCCGTCGAGCTTCCGCCCCGTCGTCGACACGCTGCGCGTGACGCGTGAGATCGTCTCGCCGCGCACGGTCGCCGAGCCGCTGCCCGGCGCCCGCGCGCTGCTGACCTACAGCCGGGACTTCGGCCCGCGGCTCGTCGTGTTCGTGCTGCTGGCGATCACCGTCGGTCAGCTCCTGCCCGCGCTGCAGGGATTCGACGAGCGCGCCTACCGGGCGATCAACGGCCTCGGCGACGGTCCGGAGTGGCTCTACCAGGCGCTCGACCCGCACAGCCGCAACTACATGCTCATCGTGCTCGTCGCCGCCGTCGCCAGCCTCGTCATGCATCGGCGGCTGCGCTACTTCGCCGGCGCGGCGGTGGCCGTCATCTTCGCTGCCTTCTTCGCCGACATGGTGCTCGAGATCGTGCAGCTGACGATCGACCGCGCGCGCCCGGAAGAGGCGATCGGCAGCGCGGCTCAGCTCTCGCACGACCGCAGCTGGGCCCACATCCCGTCGTTCCCCAGCGGCCACATGCTCGTCACCGCGGCGCTCGTCTCCGCGGCCGCGTCGATCGTGCCGCAGTTGCGCAACCCGCTGATCGTCTACCTCGCGGCCGTCGCGCTGACCCGCGTGCTGTTCGGGGCGCACTTCTCGCTGGACGTCGTCGTCGGCACGATCCTCGGCTGGGAGGCCGGGCTCTTCGCCGCCGGTCTCGCCGCCGCGGCCGGCCTGGTCCCGGCCCGCGAGAGCCAGCGCCGCGCCCTTCCCTCGCTCGGCCAGGCGCGCGTACCGGTCGTCAGGGAGAGATGCTCATGAGGCGCTTTGTCTCCGCGCACCGCCACGCGATCGCCCTGCTGCTCGCCGCGCTCGGCGCGTACCTGCTCCTGCACACGATCGTCGATCCCGGACAGCTGACCGACGCGCTCGCCGACGTCACCGACACGCTCGGCGCCTGGACGTACGCGCTCGTCGGCGCGCTGGCCTTCCTGGAGACCGGCGCGTTCGTCGGGCTCGCCGCTCCCGGCGAGACCGTCATCGTCATCGGCGGCGCGGCCGCGCAGCACGGAAACGTCTCGCTTCCGGTCATCGCGGCAATCGCCTGGGCCGCCGCATTCGCCGGCGACACCACGAGCTTCATGCTCGGTCGCCGCCACGGGCCGCGCGTGCTCGCGTGGACCGCGCGCCGCGCCCCCAGCAGCGAGGCGCGCTTGGCGAGCGTCGAGACCTTCTTCGCGCGCCACGGCGGCAAGACCGCCCTCCTCGGCCGCTTCGTCGGCGTCGTCCGCGCGCTCGCTCCGTTCCTCGCCGGAGCCTCCGGCATGAGCTACCGCACGTTCGCCCCGTGGAGCCTCGCGGGCACCGGCATCTGGGCCCTGACGTTCACGGCTGTCGGCTACGCCTTCGCCAGCTCGTTCGAGTCGGCCGCCAAGTACGTGGTCCTGGCGATGGTCGCGCTGGTCGCGATCGTCGTCTCAGTCATCGCGCTGCGCAGACGCGGCGCCCAGCCAGAGGTGGTGATGGCGACATGAGCCGTCCCGAGCTTCAGGTCATCGTCAATGCAAACGCCAGCGGCGTCGACAGCGTGCGCTCGGTCATCCGCGACGCCCGCGAGGCGCTCGGCGACGCCGGTGCGCGCACCTCGGCCGTTGCCACGCGCAGCCTCGAGGAGCTCGCGAGCGTCATCGCCGACGCCGGCGATCGCCGCCTCGTGCTCGTCGGCGGCGACGGCGCCGTCCATGCCGCCGCCAACACCGGCCTGGCCGCCGAGTTCGCGCTCCTGCCCGCCGGCAAGGCGAACAACATCGCCCACGTGCTCGGCCTACCGCGCGAGTGGCATCCGGCGGCGGCGCTCGCGGTGCGCGAGGCGGCCCGGCCGCTGGACCTGCTCGCCGTGCGCAGCGGCGGGCGGCGCGTGCTCGCCGTCGAGGGCATCAGCGCCGGCTTTCAGGCCGCGGCGCGCAGCGAGTACGCCGGCGAGAACTCGGCCGACATCGCCGCCGGCGTCGCCGCGCTGCTGCGCGAGCTCGCGCGCCACCGGCCCTACGACATCGAGCTGACCGTCGACGGCGGGCCGCTGTCGCTGAACACGTCGCAGCTGTTCATCTCGAACATGCGCCTCTTCGGCTACGGCTTCCACGTCGCGCCCGGCGCGCTGCCCGACGACGGCCAGGCCGATCTCGTCGCCCTCCCCGCTCTGGCGCGCGCGCGGATCCTGCCCGCGCTGGCCCGCGTTCGCCGCGGCGAGCATCTCACCGACGAGCGCGTCGTCTCGCGGCGGGTCCGGCGTGTGGAGATCACCTCGTCGGTCCCGCTCGTCGCCGACGCCGAGGTGCTCGGCACTCAGACGGCGACGATCGAGGTGGTGCCGGGCGCGCTGCGCCTCGCCCGTCCGCAGGTGCCCGAGCGCGCGCCGGCGGCTACGCGGCGGCGGCGGCGGGGGCGGGGCGCACACGACAACGGTCTCGCAGCGGCCACGCGATAGCGGCGCCGATCGCCAGGCCGAGCAGGCCGCCGACGATGACGTCGAACCAGAAGTGCACGCCGAGGTAGACGCGCGAGAAGCCGATCACGGCGGCGAGGCCGAGCATGGGCCAGCGCAGGCGCGGCGCGAGCACGGCCACGGCGGTCGCCGCGGCGAAGGCGGTCATCGCGTGGCCGGAGGGAAACGACGGCGAGCTGGGGACGCTGACGAGCGCGTTGAAGTCCATCGCCACGGGCGGGCGGCTGCGCTCGAAGATGCCCTTGAGCAGCGCGTTGAGCGCCGATGCCAGCAGGAAGCTCGCGGTCGCCGCGAGGGCGATCCACGGGAGGATGCGGCGGCGACGCAGATCGGCCGACCAGGCGACGGCGACGACCAGCGGGCCCTTGACCCACCACAGCGAGGCGATCGTGAGCAGTGCGGTGAGCGGTTCCCAGCGCAGCGCGGTCGTGGCGCGCATGGCGTCGTGGTCGACGTTGACGAGTAGCTGAGCGAAGTCGAACATCGGTATGTCATCGGCGCATCGGGCGCCAGACGACAGCTCAGAACCATAGATACCCCACATGAGCCGAAGATGAAAAGCCGCCAATCGAGCGGCCGGGGTAGCGGGTCGGGCGATCAGCATCGACAAAGCAGCGGGTGGCCGAGGCGTCGCGCGTGTGCCGCGGCGGCCGACGCGGCGATCGAGGTGGCTTTCGACACGACCGACGCGCAGAGGATCGAGATGGCTCAAGACCCGTATATCGCGTCAACCCCGACCGCACGCTCGCCGTCGTCAACATCCCGATGCGGGGCGCGGGCGAGGACGACAAGGCGCTCGCGTCGCTGGACGCGCTGCGTGACGACGTCGTCGCGGCGACGATCGAGCGGATCTTCATCGACGCGACGATCGTGCGGGCGGGGTTGCTGTTCGCGACGATGAAGCTCCTCGGGACGGGAACTGTACCTGCCGCGCGGGCTGTCGTGGCTACCGAAGCCGGCGGGCGCGTGTCGCCGCAGAACGCCTGACGGCGCTCGATCCAGCCCGGAACGACCAACGCCGCTCCCCGCATGTCGCGGGGGGTGGCGGGTCGCGTCAGGTCGTCGCGCGGACGATCAGGCGGTATGCGGCCTTCTCGGCGATGAGCTGTTCGGCGGCCTTGGTCCCACTGCCGCGCCTGAGCTTCAGGTGGCCTGCGGCAGGCTGCACATCGAGCACCTCGAGCGTCGCTCCTGGCACGAGACCCTCGTCGTAGTACCAGTGCAGCAGGTCGTTGTCGTGCTCGACGAGCCGCACGATCTCGCACGTGTCGCCCGCCGCGAGGTCCGACAGCGCCCGCAGCCCGGCGTTCTCGGCGCGCTCGTCGTCGGGCGAAATCGCGGCCCTCCGCCCGGACGAGCAGCCCGTCGTTGCCCAGGCGCTTGAGCATCTCGCCGACGGCGGCACGCGATATGCCGAGCATCTCAGCGACGCGTGCGGCGTTGGCCGGCGACCCCTCCTTGGGCTGGTACTCCCCGATCGGCGAGACGAGGAAGTAGCTCGTCAGGTCAGGCGGTTGGCGCCGCCGGTCTCGGCCTCGAGGCGGATGCGACCCGAGAACGGCAGGTCGGCATCCTTGCTCGGGCGATCAGGTCCTGTTCTTGCGATCGCGGCGCTCGGCGCACTCGCGCTTGAGGTCTGTCTGCGTGTCGCGCGCCACGGCGAGCCGTCGCAGGCGACGCTCGTCCGCGGTCTCTCGCTTGTTCTGCGGAAATCCCGACTCGGGCTTGGAGCTTTGGGGCGGGGTGGGCCGGCTTTGGGCGGCCATGAGCGTCCTCCTGCTGCGACTGGTGTCGCGTTGATGCCCTGACCACCCACCGTAGCAGGGCATATCGATGCGATGGGGCCGCGCAGCGGGCCCGGCCAACGACATCGAGCAGGAAGCGGGGAGGGCACCACCGCACGGGTCGCGAGTCGTCGGCGTGATCGAGCTGGCCCAAAGCCGCGACATGCGCGCCCCATCGCTGCCGCGCGCACTGCTGTAATCACCTCCGTGCGCTCGTCCGAAATCTCCGTCGAGGGAGTCCGTTCGCCGGTTCTGCAGGCGGGGCCGGCCGACGCGCCCGAGGCGGTCGTGTTCGTGCACGGCACGCCCGGCGCGGGGCGCGATTGGGAGGCGCTGATCGAGCCCGTCAGCAGCTTCGCCCGCGCGATCTCGCCCGACATGCCCGGCTTCGGCGCAGCCGACAAGCCAAAGCGCTTTGACTACACCGTCGACGGCTACGCGCGCCACCTCGGCGGAATCCTCCGACAGCTCGGAGTGCAGCGCGCCCATCTGGTCCTGCACGACTTCGGCGGCTCGTGGGGCCTTCAGTGGGCGGTCTCACACCCGCAGGCGCTGGCGAGCGTGACGCTCATCAACACCGGCGTGCTGATCGACTACCGCTGGCACAAGTACGCGCGCATCTGGCGCACGCCGGTAGCGGGCGAGGCACTCCAGGCGTCGACGAGCCGCTTCGGCTTCCGCCAGCTCGCCGGGCGCGAGAACCCGGGTCTGAACCGCGACCAGATCGACCGCATCTACGACGCCGGCAAGCCGCGCGCGACGAAGGCGGCGACGCGCGCGCTGTTTCGCGCGACCGAGGCCGATTCGGGCCAGAAGCGGCTGTCGGCGCCGCTGCGCGAGATCGACCCGCCCGCGCTCGTCGTGTGGGGCTCAGACGATCGCTACGTGCCGGTCGAGCAGGCCGAGCGCCAGCTACGGTCGCTGCCGAGCGCGCGCGTGGAGATCCTCGACGGCCGCGGCCACTGGCCGCTGTGGGAAGACCCCGACACCGTCACGGCGCTCGTCGTGGATTTTCTCCGCGAGCACGTCCAGCGGTAGTAGTTTTCACCAGACTGGGTAAGAAATTCCGGTCACTGAACGGCTGCGTTCGGCCGAGATCGGGGAGATCATGCGTAAGTGGACAAGTGCTTTGCTCGCGGGAGCGTTCGCCGCGGCGGGTTGCGCGGGCATCGTCGCCTGCGGAGACGAGGACGAGGGCAGCGGCGGGGACGACGGTAAGACGGGCGGCTCGATCCGGGTCGGCAGCGCGTTCCCCGACAACTTCGACCCGGTCATGTTCCAGACCGTTCAGGCCAACCAGCCGCTGCAGCTCGTGTACACCGGCCTGGTCACCTACCGGCACGCCCAGGGGGACGAGGGCGCCGAGTTGATCCCGGGCCTCGCCGAGGCGCTGCCCGAGGTCTCGGCCGACAAGAAGACCTACACCTTCAAGCTGCGCCAGGGCCTGAAGTACTCAGACGGCACGCCCGTCCGGGCCGGCGACTACGAGCACACGATCAAGCGGCTGCTGTTCCTCGGCGGGCCGTTCTCGTCGTTCTCGGCCGGGATCGAGGGCGCGTCGGAGTTCATCGAGGCGAAGAAGTCCGGCGGTGACATCTCCGGCATCAGCTCCAACGAGCAGACCGGCGAGATCAAGGTCACGCTGACCAAGCCCGACAGCAAGTTCCTCTTCGCGCAGGGCCTGGCGAACACCGCGCCGACCCCGGCGTCGAAGGCGCCGTTCAAGGCGTCGCGCAACATCCCGGGCATCGGGCCGTACACGATCAACGTCATCAACCCGACCCGGCAGTACGAGCTGACCAAGACGCCCGGCTTCGACATCGAGGGGATCGCCAAGGGCAACCTGGACAAGATCACCGTCGTGAAGTCCTCGGTGCCGAAGATGACCCAGGACGTCATCGACGGCAAGCTCGACTTCATCACCGAGGACCCGACCGGCGACCTGCTGCCACAGGTCCGCCAGAAGTACTCCGATCGCTTCCGCGAGGATCCCAACCCGCCGAACACGTACTGGTTCTTCCTCAACGAGACGACGAAGCCGTTCGACTCCAAGGAGGTGCGCCAGGCGGTCAACTACGCCGTCGACAGCCGCGCGCTGCAGCGGATCTTCGGCGGCCGGCTGGAGCCCACGTGCAACTTCCTGCCGCCGGCCTACTCGGCGACGGGCTACAAGAAGATCGACCCGTGCCCGTACGGCGATCCGAACGGACCGGGTGACATCGAGAAGGCCAAGGAGCTCGTCGACAAGTCCGGCTACAAGGGCATGACGGTCACGGTGTGGGGCAACAACAAGGAGCCGCGCCCGGCGATCGTCGACTACCTGCGTGACGTGCTGAACGAGATCGGCTTCGAGGCCAAGACGAAGATCCTCGACCAGCAGGTCTACTTCGGCCAGATCGGCGACAAGAAGACCAAGGCGCAGGCGGGATTCACCGACTGGTACCAGGACTTCCCGCACCCGGCGGACTTCTTCGAGCCGAACCTCAGCGGCGCGGCCCTGGCCTCCAACCCGACCTTCAACTTCCAGTTCAAGAGCAACCCGAAGGTCGATAAGGCGCTGGAAGATCTGGCCGGTGAGGATCCCGCCACCGTGGCCGACAAGTGGGCCGAGGTGGACCGCGCGGTCGTCGACGACGCCAACGCGGTGATCTACGGCAACGAGCTGTCCTCGACGTTCATGTCCGATCGCATGGACTTCGAGAACTGCCACGGCGTCCACCCCGTGTACAAGAACGACTGGTCACTGTTCTGCCTGAAGTAAGCGTGACCGGCGGCGGGGAGGGCGCTCCAGCGCCCTCCCCGCGCTGACGTCGTGGCAACCGAGCCACGCATCGAGCCGGACCTCGCGTTCGAGAACGCCGAGGCGCTGGCGCAGCGCGATCGCGAGCGCGGACCCGGTCTCGCGCCATCGCGCATGGCGCTGCGCCGCCTGCGGCGCAACCGCACGGCGCTCGTCTTCGGCGCGCTGTTCGTCGTCATCGTCGCGCTGTGCCTCGCGGCGCCGCTGTGGTCCGAGCACGTCGCGAAGACCGACCCGTTCAAGAACCACCTGACGGACACCGTCACGGTCGGCGGCGAGACGAAGGACGTCGTCGCACCCGACGGCGTGCCGATCGGCCCGACGTGGTCCGGGCGCTACTTCCTCGGCGCCGACGACAACGGGCGCGACATCGCGGTGCGCCTGCTGTACGGAGGGCGCAATTCGCTGCTGATCGGCGTCGGTGCCGCGCTGCTGACGCTGCTGCTCGCGGTGACCGCCGGCACGCTCGCGGGCTACTTCCGCGGATGGGTCGATCTCGTCATCTCGCGCACGCTCGACATCATCTGGCCGTTTCCGGTCCTGCTGCTCGGCGTGGCGCTCGGGACGGCGCTCGCGCTCGGCGGGCTGAAGATCGGACCGCTGGAGATCAATGGCGACTCCAAGCTCATCCCGCTGCTCATCATCGGGGTCGTTTACGCGCCGTACATGGCACGGCCGATCCGCGGCCAAGTGCTCGCGCTGCGCGAGAAGGAGTTCGTCGAGGCGGCGCGCGCGCAGGGCGCCGGTCCGCTGCGGATCATGTTCTCGGAGATCCTGCCGAACCTGTCGTCGACGATCATCGTCTTCTTCCCGCTGCTCGTCGCCAACGCGATCCTGCTCGAGGCGGCGCTGTCGTTCCTCGGAGCCGGCGTGCGGCCGCCCGAGCCGTCGTGGGGCTCGATGATCGGCGATGGCGTCAAGAAGATCATCAGCGGGCCGCACCTCGCGCTCGTGCCAGGGACGATGCTCGTCGCCACGGTGCTCGCGCTCAACGTCTTCGGCGACGGCGTCCGGGACGCCTTCGACCCGCGCGCGAAGGTCCGCTTGGAGCGCTGATGGCGCGCTTCATCATTCGCCGGCTCGTCTCGATGGTCGCCGTCCTGTTCGCGATCTCGGTGCTGACGTTCCTGATCTTCAACGTCATCCCCAACAGCGACCCGGCGCTGCGGCTCGCCGGGCGCAACGCCACGCCGCAGCAGCTGGAGACGATTCGCTACCAGTGGGGCTTCGACAAGCCGATCTACGTCCAGTACGGCCGGACGATGGAGAAGATCTTCACCGGCGACCTCGTCTCGTACACGAACCAGCTCGACGTCCTCGACGAGATCAAGAGCGGGTTGCCGCGGACGTTCTCGCTGGCGATCGGGGCCGGGATCATGTGGATGGCGTTCGCGATCGCGCTGGGCCTGTACACGGCGATCAAGGCGGGCAGATTCGCCGACCGCGCTCTGACCGTGCTCGCCCTGATCGGCATCTCCACGCCGGTCTTCCTGCTCGGCGCGCTGATGAACTACTACCTCGGCTTCAAGGCCGGGATCTTCCCCAACGGCGGCTACGTCGAGCTGACGTCCAACCCGCTGGACTGGGCCTATCACCTCATCATGCCGTGGACGGCGCTGTCGATCCTGTTCATCGGCTTCTACTCGCGCGTGCTGCGCTCCAACGTGCTCGACACGATCAACGACGACCATGTGCGCACGGCGCGCGCGAAGGGCCTGTCGGAACGCGAGATCATGTTCAAGCACGTGCTGCGCAACTCGCTCATCCCGATCATCACGCTGTGGGGGCTGGACTTCGGCGCCGTCATCGGCGGCGGCGCGATCCTCACCGAAACGGTCTTCGATCTGCAGGGCGTCGGGCAGTTCGCCGCGGAGTCGATCAGCTCGCTCGACGTTCCCCCGGTGCTGGCGATCACGATGCTCGGCGCGTTCTTCATCGTCGTGCTGAACACCGTCGTCGACATCATCTACGCCGCGCTGGACCCGCGCATCAGGCTGCAATGAAGACCGAGCCGATACTCGACGTGCGCGACCTCAGCGTGTCCTTCGTCACCGACGACGGCCTCGTGCAGGCCGTCGACGACGCGTCGCTGCAGCTGCGCGCCGGCGAGATCCTCGCGGTCGTGGGAGAGTCGGGCTGCGGCAAGTCGGTGACGGCGATGACGCTGCTCGGCCTGACGCGCTCGGCGAACGCCCGCTTCTCCGGGACGGCGCTCTACAAGGGCACGGAGCTGATCGGCGCCTCGGACGCCGAGTTGCGCAAGATCCGCGGGGCGGAGATCGCGATGATCTTCCAGGACCCGATGAGCTCGCTGAACCCGGTCATGCGAATCGGCGACCAGATCATCGAGCAGATCCAGGCGCACGAGGACGTCGCCAAGCCGGCGGCGCGCGAGCGCACGATCGAGCTGCTCGAGCGCGTCGGCATCCCGCGCGCGCGCGAGCGCGTCGACGATTACCCGTTCGAGTTCTCCGGCGGCATGCGCCAGCGGGTGATGATCGCGATGGCGCTGTCCTGCGATCCGAGCGTGCTGATCGCCGACGAGCCGACGACGGCGCTCGACGTGACGATCCAGGCGCAGATCCTCGAGCGCTTCCGCGAGCTGCGCGCGGACTCCGATGCCGCGCTGATCCTCGTCACCCACGACCTCGGCGTCGTCGCCGACATCGCCGACCGCGTGGCGGTCATGTACGCGGGGCGGATCGTCGAGCAGGGTTCGCTGGAGGAGATCTTCTACGACCCGCAGCACCCGTACACGTGGGGCCTGCTCGGCGCGATCATGCGCCTGGACCGCCCGCGCCGCGACCGCCTGCCGACGATCCCCGGGCTGCCGCCGTCGCTCGCCGACCGGCCGGCCGGCTGCCACCTGCGCCCGCGCTGCCCGCACGAGCACGACGCGTGCACGAAGGTCCCGGCGCTCGAAGCGCGTGACGACCAGACGCCGGGGCACCTCGACCGCTGCTGGCTGTCGCGCGCCGACAAGCGCCGGCTGCGCGAGGTGGCGCCGGGCGAGATCGGCCTGCACGCGGCCGCGGAGGCACCGCCGCGCCCGCCCAAGCCGGCGGGTGACGCGGCATGAGCACGGACGGCGGCGCGCTGCTGGCGGCCGAGCACCTCAAGCTGCATTTCCCGATCAAGCAGGGGCTGATCATCGACCGCCAGGTCGGCCAGGTGCACGCCGTCGACGACGTGACGTTCACGCTGCACGAGGGCGAGACGCTCGGGCTCGTCGGCGAGTCGGGCTGCGGCAAGACGACGCTGGCGCGGACGGTCATGCGGCTCGTCGAGCCGACGAGCGGGACGCTGCGCTTCCGCGGCCGCGACGTCAGCCACTGCGGCCGGCGCGAGCTGCAACCGCTGCGACGCGAGATGCAGATGGTCTTCCAGGACCCGTACGCGTCGCTGAACCCGCGCAAGCGCGTGGGGCAGATCGTCGGCGCGCCGCTGCGCCTGCACTCGGGCGTCAAGGGCGAGGAGAGCGAGCGCCGCGTGCGCAAGCTGCTGGAGCGCGTCGGCCTGCACCCCGAGCACGTCAACCGCTTCCCGCACGAGTTCTCCGGCGGCCAGCGCCAGCGCATCGGCGTCGCCCGGGCGCTCGCCGTGGACCCGAGGCTCATCGTGCTCGACGAGCCGGTCTCGGCCCTCGACGTCTCGATCCAGGCGCAGATCATCAACCTGCTCGACGACCTCCAGGACGATCTCGGCCTCGCCTACCTGTTCGTGGCCCACGACCTGAGCGTCGTGCGCCACGTGTCCGACCGGATCGCGGTGATGTACCTCGGCAAGCTCATGGAGCTCTCTCCCGCCGAGGAGCTCTACACCAAGCCGATTCATCCCTACACGTCGGCGCTGCTGCAGGCGATCCCGATCCCCGACCCGCGCGAGAACCGCGGGCGCCCGCGGGCGGTCGTCGCGGGCGAGCCGCCGAACCCGATCAACCCGCCGCCGGGCTGCGTGTTCCATCCGCGCTGCCCGCGCGCGACCGACATCTGCAAGACCGTCGAGCCGCCGCTCGTGCGCTACGCCAACGATCACGTCGCCGCGTGCCACCACCCGCTGGGCGTCACGGCCGACGAGATCGCCAAGGCGGAGCGCTCGGAGGCGAGCCCGCTGAGCGCCGGCGACGTCATGCCCGAGGCGCCGAAGGCGAACGGCGAGGGCTCCTAGGCGGGATCGGCCTGCAGCGCGGCCGCGATCTCGTCGATCGCCGCCTGCTCGCCCTCGCTGACGCGCTTGCCGCCGATGCCGAGGACGTCTCCCTCCTTGTTGGCGTTGGCGACCGCTTCGGCGACCGAGAGCACGAAGCTCCGGTAGGCGTCGAGCTCCTCGGGCGTCGCCTTCTCCCGGAAAAGACGGGCCGCCTCGGCCAGCCCCTCGCTCGCGATCGCGACGAGGTCGCCCTGCATCTTCTCCCGGTCGACCGAGGGCGGCGCGGCGACCAGCGCATCGATCAACGAGCTGTCGCCGGTCAGCTCCTGCTTCGCCTTGGCGTACGCCTTGCCCATGGCCAGGCTCTCGCGGATCGTTCCGCCCTTGCTGGCGGTGATGACGCGAGCGCCGGCCAGCAGCGGGCCCTGGGCGATCGTGTCCCACTCCTCGGCATTGAAGTCAGCCTTCTCGGTCATCGCAGTCCTTTGGTCGCGGGTCAGACGGGGTCCGTCTCGCTCACGGCGAACTCCGCCCACAGCGGGTAGTGATCAGAGATGCGGAACGTCGCCTCGAAGGGGTCGATCTCTGTGAGGATCTTCCCCTTGAAGGCGATCCCCCCGGCGCGCCCCGTGTAGCGCAGCTTCAGCTTGTCGGGAAACCAGGCGATCTGATCGTAGAGCGCGAGCTTCTTGCCCGGCTCGGCCGAGACGACCCGCGCGACCTCGTCGAGCTCGGGGGGCGTCGCCAGGCCGGTCTCGATGAGCGCCTTGTAGTTCGCGTCGTCCTTGCGGTCGATGTTGAAGTCGCCGAGCACGAAGAGGTCGTGGCCGCTGACGTCGATGCTCTTGCTCCACTCCTTCAGCCACTTGGCGATCCCGGCGATCTCGGGGGTGCGGGTCTTCGCGCCGTGGCCCCACACGATGTGAACCGTCGTGAGGATGAACGTCAGCCCGTGTGACCGAAACGCGACCGCGTACGGGGTGCGCGCGAACTGCTCGGTCAGCGCGCCCGGCTCCTTGCCGCTCAGCTGCTCGACCGACAGCACGAGCTCGCCCGCAAGGCCCGACGGCTGCACGCGGCGCGTGTCGAAGACGAACGCGAGCCGCTCGCTGCCCGCCTTCGCGCCGCGCGTGACGTCGGTCATGATGAGGCCCCAGTTGGAGCCGAGCCACCGCATGAGCGCCTGCAGCGCGCTGATGTCCTGCTGGACCTCCTGGATGGCGACGACGTCGAAGCGCGCGATGATCTCGCCGATGCAGCGGATCGCGTGCAGGTCGCGGTAGGGCTTCTGGCGTGGCGGCTGGTCCCAGACCTCGCTGAGCTGGCCGAACTCCCGCAGGTTCCACGTTGCGATGAGCAGGTTGCGGTCG
Source organism: uncultured Actinomycetes bacterium (assembly GCA_963705315.1). GTDB lineage: Bacteria > Actinomycetota > Thermoleophilia > Solirubrobacterales > Solirubrobacteraceae > CADCVQ01. Next base: position 782,547 of record OY970068.1, on the reverse strand, counting down.
ACCTGCTTGGCCGGGATCGGCTGTAGCTCGGCGCGCAGCCGCTCGACGTCCTCCTCGGTCGATTTCGACGGGGGATCGAGGATCGAGTCGGTCATGGGCGCGAGCGTACCGGCGGGCAGCGCGCGGTGCCTTAGTGCTGACCGCCGGACTAGGCTTGAGCGGGTGGACAGCGAGTTCGATCACGAACGGCGCTCGATGGTCGTCGCGTCGTGATCAGCGACGAGATCTTCGGGGTCGAGCCATGGGCCGTGCCCGAGCACGAGCTGCACCCCGAGCGGCTCGCGCTCAGCGAGTCGATCTTCGCGCTCTCAAACGGCCACATCGGCCTGCGCGGCAACCTCGACGAGGGCGAGCCCAACGGCCTGCCCGGCACGTACCTCAACGGCTTTCATGAGACCCGGCCGCTGCCGCACGCCGAGGCGGGCTTCGGCTACCCGGAGGCCGGCGAGACGATGATCAACGTCCCCAACGGCAAGGTCATCCGGCTGCTCGTCGACGACGAGCCGTTCGACCTGCGCTACGGCGACGTCAAGCGCCACGAGCGCGTGCTCGACATGCGCGACGGCGTGCTGCGGCGCGAGGTCGAGTGGACGTCGCCGGCCGGTCAGTCGGTGTGCGTGCGCACGACGCGGCTCGTGTCGTTCGCGCAGCGCTCGGTCGCCGCGATCCGCTACGAGGTGCAGCCGCTGGGGGGGCCGGCCCGCATCGTCGTGCAGTCCGAGCTCGTCGCCAACGAGCCGATCCCCGAGCAGACGAAGGACCCGCGGGTCGCAGCGGCGCTGCGCGCGCCGCTGCGATCGGAGCTACACGCGCACAACGGCCTGCGCGCCGGGCTCGTGCACGTCACGCGCGCGAGCGGGCTGCGCGTCGCCGCGGGCATGGACCATCACGTCGACGGGCCCGAGCGCACGGTCACCGAGACCGAGAGCGAGCCGGATCTCGCGCGCCTGACGATCAGCACCGAGCTCAACCCGGGCGAGACGCTGCGCGTCGTGAAGTACCTCGCCTACGGCTGGTCGAGCCGGCGCTCGCTGCCGGCGCTGCGCGACCAGGTCGACGCCGCGCTGGCCGCCGCCGAGCGGACCGGCTGGCACGGGCTGTGCGCGGGCCAGCGCGAGTACCTCGACGACGTCTGGGAGCGCGCCGACGTCGAGCTCGAGGGCGATCCCGCGCTCCAACAGGCGATGCGCTTCGCGATCTTCCAGGTCATCCAGGCCGCCGCCCGCGCCGAGGGGCGCGCGATCCCCGCCAAGGGGCTGACCGGCTCGGGCTACGACGGCCACAGCTTCTGGGACATGGAGACGTACACGCTGCCGCTGCTGACCTACACGGTCCCGTCCGCCGCGCGCGATGCGCTGCTCTGGCGCCACTCGACGCTCGAGCTCGCCGAGGCGCGCGCCAGGGAGCTGGCCCTGAAGGGCGCGACGTTCCCCTGGCGCACGATCTCCGGCCACGAGTGCTCGGGCTACTGGCCGGCCGGCACCGCGGGCTTTCACATCAACGCCGACATCGCCGACGCCGTGCGCCGCTACCTGTTCGCCACCGCCGACGCGGGCTTCGAGGAGGGCCCGGGCTTCGAGCTGCTCGTCGCCACGGCACGCCTGTGGCGCTCGGTCGGCCACCATGACCCGCAGGGCGGCTTTCGCATCGACGGCGTCACCGGGCCCGACGAGTACAGCGCGCTGAAGGACAACAACGTCTACACGAACCTGCTGGCGGCGCGCAACCTGCACGCGGCGGCCGACCTGGCCGCGCACCATCCGCAGCGTGCGACGGAGCTGCACGTCGACGAGGAGGAGATCGCCAGCTGGCGCGACGCGGCGAGCGCGATGATCGTCCCCTACGACGAAGAGCTCGGCGTGACGATGCAGTCCGAGGGCTTCACGCGCTATCGCCAGTGGGACTTCGAGGGCACCCCGGAGGAGCACTACCCGCTGCTCCTGAACTACCCGTACTACCTGCTGTATTCCAGCCAGGTCGTCAAGCAGGCCGACCTCGTCTTCGCGCTGTACGTCAGCGGTGAGCGCTTCGACGCCGAGCAGAAGGCGCGCGACTTCGAGTACTACGAGCGCATCACCGTCCGCGACTCCTCGCTGTCGGCGTGCATCCAGGCGGTCGTCGCCGCCGAGGTCGGCCAGCTCGAGCTCGCCTACGACTACCTCGGCGAGACGGCCTTCATCGACCTGCGCGACCTCGCGTTCAACACGAAGGACGGCGTGCATCTCGCCGCCCTGGCGGGCAGCTGGCTCGTCGCCGTCGCGGGCTTCGGCGGCATGCGCGACCACGGCGACACGCTGAGCTTCGGGCCGCGGCTGCCGTCGCGGCTGACGAAGCTCCGTTTCCGGCTCGTCTTCCGCCAGCGGCGCCTGCGCGTGACGGTCACGCAGGACAGCGCGCGCTATGAACTGCTCGCCGGCGACCCGCTGGAGATCGTGCACCACGGCGAGAAGCTCGTGCTCGCCGAGGACGCCCCGCAGTCACGGACGCTGCTCGCCGCCCCACCGCGCCCCAAGCCCGAGCAGCCGCCCGGGCGCACGCCGCCGCTGCGCCACCACGAGCCGTAGGCCCGGCCGGCGGTGGCGTCGGGTGGTCACGGCGCGCTCGGGGCGCGTCTGACCCCGCGGGCGCCACGACCGAGCGGGCGCGCGAGTCGACGATGGCGCCTATGCCGCGCCCTGCGCAGCGGATTCGCCAACGCTCGCCCTGGCGGCGTAGCGCGAGCTCACCGCTACGGCGGCGGACTGCGGCCCAGGGGTCAGGGCAGCAGGCGGAACGTCACGCTCGTCGTGCCAACGAGTGCGGTGCCTCGGGCGCCCGCGAAGCGGCCGGTTCCGCCGACCACGGCGATCGTCAACGGCGGCTGCGCTGCCGTGGCCCCCGCGCGCCTCGAAGGTGACGAAGTCGCCGCGCGAGTCGCCCTTGGGACGGGAGTCGACGAATGTGCCGCCGATGTCGCGGACGCCATAGCGCAGGACGGTCTCATCCGGTGACTGTGCGCCGCCGGATGTCGCGAACGCGAGCGTGACCGCCGCGGTTGGCACGAGGGCGGCCAGAGGCTGATCGTGCTGCTCGCGCACGCCGGCCATGCGCCGCAACGAGGTGCCTGGCGTCGCGCCCGTCGTGGGGGTAGGCTCGGCGCAGCCACCTTGACGAGAGGGGATGCGTCCGATGCGATCACGCTGTACGGCCCTCATCGCCGTCGCGGCACTCGGCGCGCTCGGCTTTGTCGCTTGCGGGGACGACGATTCCGGCGGCTCCGGGCAGCCAGCCGGTGATTCCGCTCAGATCATCAAGGGCTACTCGATGAGACTCGATCGCCGTTGTCAGGTGGCCGTGCTCGACATCTCGCTGACGCGGGATGCTCCGTTGGGGCTGCGGTTGATCGGCAGGGTGCCCCTCGGATCGCCGCGCGCGAGCTCCGTCCCGATCGAGCCGGGAGCCCGGCGCCAGTTCGCATCGCTCACCCCGGTCGCCGTCGTAGCGCAGGAGGACACCGAACCCGCGAGCACGGGCGTGCACAGGACGCAGGCCTGGGATCTCAGCTATCCGAGTGGTGAATACCTCGCGCCCGGCACGCATCGCGCCACGCTGCGTGCGTTCGATGCAAAACGCGAACGGGTCATCGACACATTCGGGCCCATCACGCTGAAGATCCCGAAGTCGTTCTTCACGGGATCTCTGGATAGCTGCGGGCGATAGGTGTTACGCCAGTCGTCTCGTCTCGAGGACAAGGCGTGCCCAGATGCCGTCTACGCCCGGATCGCCGCGGGCGTTCGAAGCCCCAGTGGTTGTTCGGCGAAGGCCTGCTCGGCGTTCACCTCGTAGCAGGTGTTCACGCTGCAGTCCCCGAGCGTCGAGTCGACGTACTCCTGAATCGCCTCAACGGAATCGGACTCCCACAGGCAGCTGGCCGCAGACCCATCCGTGGACGGGTAGAACTGCAGGCCGCGCACGCCGGGCGGCGCACCCTCGTTCACGATGAGCTTCTCGCCGCGGGCAAATGCCGTCGGCGGGTCTTGGAACTCGTGCAGCACGACCACGTACACGGTCTACCGCTCCTCTCGATCAGATTGCCAACGCTCGCGACGGTATCGGGGGCAGCACTCCGTGCGCATCGGCGGGATTGACCAACTTGGCGGCGGCCGCGGCGTGGTCATTTCGCGCCATCGCGACGGTGTCAGACGAGGTTGTGCTCGAATGCGAACGCACCTGCCGCCGTGCGTGAGGAGACCCGGAGCTTGGCGAAGATGTTCTGCAGGTGGCGGGCGACGGTGCGCTCGCTGATGACCAACGCCGCGGCGATCTCGCGGTTGGTCCTGCCGGCGGCGACGAGCCGCAGCACCTCCAGCTCACGCGCGGTCAATCGATGAGCATCGGGGGGGCCGGCGCTTGGGATCAGCGCCTTGGCACGCGCGAGTTCATGTACCGCGCCCAGCTGCGCGAACACGCCGCGCGCCGCCTCGAGCTCCAGCGCTGCCGTGTCCTCATCGCCCAGCGAGCGGCAGGCCAACCCGACGAGCACGCGGGCACGCGCGGCCTCGTACGGCGCCCTGAGCTGCTGCCAAACCGACGCGGCGCGGCGCGCCGCGCTCAGGCCGGGCTGAGGGTCGCCCGCCGCCAGCTCCACAGCTCCGCGCGCGTATGAGGCCATCGCGTCCAATGCGCCGCCGGCGTCGCGCTGGGCGATCTCGTCGAGCTGGCGACAAGCGCTGCGGGCGGTCTCGACGTCGTTGGCCTCCAGCATGATCTCCACGTAAGCGGGCAGCAGCGCGGCACGCTTCAACGGCTCGGTGGTCTCGCCCACCGCACGCCGGATCGCGGCGGCCGCAGCCTCGCGGTTGCCTTGCGCCAGGCGCAGCAGTGCGAGACCTGGTTGCGGTTCGAACCCGCATCGGCTCGCCTCGCGGTACGCCCTCTCCGCCGCGTCGAGCTCGCCGCGCAGGCGATGCACCTCCGCTTGCCGGTAGTGGGCCTTACCGCATGCGAGTTGATTCAGGGCGCCCTGGGTGAAGCGCTCGGCGGCGCGCCGCGCCTCATCCAGGGCGTCTTCCCATGCGCCCTGCAGCTGCATCATCTCGGCCCGATGGACGAGGCACAGACCGTTATGGGCAACCATCTGAGGCTGGCTGTCACACCACCGCGTCAGAGCATCGGTCCACTCGCGAGCGTGGCGCAGCTCGTAGGCGTCGCGGCAGAAGGCGATCGTGTTGCAGTACACGATTCCCGTGACAACGGGCGACAACTCCCCTGCGGTGGCGACTATCAAGGCTTCGTCGACGAGCCGCAACCCGTCCTCGACGCGCCCCTGCCGGAGCAGAGCGCGACCTTGGTCGTCCCGAGCCAGCCAAACCAGGTCGGCGTCGCCGAAGCGCTCGCCGATCTCGGCGGCCTCTGTCGCCGTGGCGTAACCGGTCTCCCAGTCGCCACCAGCCATCTGCCCCAACCAGACGGGTATCAGCAGCCAGCCCCGCTCGACGCAGTCGCGCCCGTCGCGCTTGAGCCCCCGTCGCGCGCGAGCGAACCATCCACGCGCGCGAACCGTCTCGCCGCGAAACAACATGTTGTGCCCGATCCAGAACGCGCAGCGCACCGCCCGCAACGCCTCGCCCGCGTCCAGGTGCCCGTGATGTGCCCGCTCAAGACCGCTGACGTAATCGTCATCGCGGCCCAGCATGTAAGCCGAGCGCGCAAGCAGCTCCAGGTCCTCCGTGACGAGCGCCGCTGCCGCGTCCGCCGCCGTCAGTGCCTCGAAGGCGTCAAACCAAGCACACTGCGCGTAGAATTCCCGGCCCCGTTTGAGGTCCGCGAGGGCGTCGACCACGCGTTGATTATCGCTGGCAAAGCGAAGGAACTGGACGCAGCACAGTGCTCGCTTCGACCGCCCGCGGGGCCAGCACAACGAACAGCCGCCTGCGCCGGCGCGACACGCCCGTTTGCGGGGACGAGCTGGCGCTCAGTCGTCGGGGCCGCTGGCGGTGTGTTCGCTGGAGACCGCCTCGAACTGGTCGGTGTCGCCGCCGAGCACAACCGTGGCCCGCGCGATCGTCAGGTGGTAGAGGATCAGCAGCTGGACGAGCGCGAGCGACTCGGAGCGATGCACGTCGTTGCCGACCTTGAACTCGCCCAGCGCCTCGGAGCGCAGATGGCTGGCGAAGTGCATGCGCTCCCAGATCGCCTCCTCGATCGCCGCCGCCCGGTCGCGCTCCAGGGCGCCGGGGATGTGAAGGACGCGCTCGTCGTCGTGTTCGTCCAGCGTGATCGCGCCGCCGCTCTCCTCGACGAAGGGCGTGAGATCGGGATGCGGCAACGTGTCGCGCAGGGCCAGTTCGGCGTCGAGCACGAACTCGTCCGCCGGGCTCGGCTTGCGCCGGACGACCATGTCGGCGTGCATGCGCTGCGGGCGGATGAACGACGCCGAGTCGGGCTCGCGGCGGTCGAGGTCGTCGAGCACCTGATCGGTCGTGTATCCGCGCCGTGAGCAGTCGCGGTCGACCTTCCACTGACGGCGCAGCGACTCGGGCGGGTCGAGATACACGCGGATGTCGTACGTCTCGCGGAGCCCGGCCGTCGAGTAGCCGAGCAGCCCCTCGACGATCGCAAACGGTTCGGGGCGAACGTACGTGAGCGGGCCGAACTTGCCGTCCGTGTGCTGGTAGACCGGCTTGAGAATGCCCTCACCGCGCCGCAGGCACCGCATGTGCTGGGTCATGATGTCCATGTAGTTGCAGTCGGGATGCAGCGGCGTGATGCCCCGCTCCGCGCGCTGGCGGCGGTCGTACTTGTGGTAGTCGTCGGTGCAGATGTGCGTGACGACGTCCTCGCCGAGCAAGCTCACGATGCCCTTGCTCAGCGTCGTCTTGCCCGAGGCGGAATCACCGACGATGCCGAGGATGATCGGTCGTGCCATTCGGCGCTGGATGATCCACGAAAAGCCCGCGGTCCGCACGCGCGGCGCCATGACATCGACGCCAGCGCGTCACGCGTCAGCCGAGCTGGGACCGTAGAACCGATCGCGCTCCAGCGCCCAGGTACCGAAGAACTTCGCCTGGAAGGACCGGTCGCATTGCTGGGTGTGCGTCTCGGGCGGGCGCTTCGGGCAGATGCAGTCGCGCTGTACAGGATGGATGCTGGGATGGCTCATGCAGACATGATCCGCACGTTCTCCGACGCCCGGTATGGACCGGATGTCGGAGATTGTGGGGCACGTTTTCGCCGCAGATGACGGATACCTGGCGATAGGTCCGGTAGACGCCGAACGTGAACTTCAGGCGCGGCAGCGTGCCAGTGATGCGCTCACGGACCTGCTGCTGGGATCGCTGGCGGAGTATCAGGTCGGCGCGTGGCCGTCGTAGGCGAACGCGCCGTTGGGGAGCACGGGTGCCGTGCCGTGGAAGCCGTCGCCGCTGATCGAGACGGTCCGCGCCACCTGAGGTGTCGCGCCGCCTCTTGGGTGCGATGTCGCAGCGGCGGGTACGAGCACCGCATGCCTGCTCGGCCGCGCCCTGCTGCTCACTTCCTCGGACTGATGCAGCAGGCGGTGGTCAGCCAGGACCCCGAGGAAGCGCTGCGAGCCGTGACGTTGTTGCGCAACGACCTCGTCGCGCTCGAGCGAGCTCACGTCAGGCGCGCGCAGGAAGCCGGGAAAAGCTGGAGTCAGATCGCGTCGTCGCTTGGCATCACCAAACAGGCCGCACACCGGCGACACCGCGACGCCGAGACCTCTGGCATGAGGCTCGAGGATCTGGTCCGGCGCGGCGGATCCCGAGCGCAGGTGCTCGTCACGAGCGAAGCGCGCGCGTGTGTCCGCCTGGCGCGCGCCGAAGCTCGAGCCCTCGGGCATGCGAGCGTCGGATCGGAGCACCTGCTGCTGGGACTGCTGCGCTGCGAGAACAGCGCTGCCCGAGCGGCGCTGGAGGCTGTCGGCGTGACCCTCGACGCGGCGCGCGCGGCGGCTCAACCGACGCTGATCGACCAGGAGCCCGCGGACGCGCTCGACGCGGAGGCCGCGCCCGAGGGCACGTTCAGAGGCCACTCACGAGCCGTGCTCGAGCAGTCACTCTCCGAGACGGTCCTGCGCGGGGAGGGGTTCATCGGCCCCGAGCACGTGCTGCTGGCGATCCTGAGCACCGACCAGGCCGGGGCCGTCCGAACGCTCGCGACCCTCGGCGTCGAGCCCGGCGAGGTACGGCATGAGCTCGAGGAGCTTCTGCGGACGGGTGGTGAGTTCGGCCGCGTCAGCAACTGTTGACGGCAGCGATTGGACTCGGCCCACCTGGGCATACGCGTTTGGGACCGTCGACCGCGAAGGAGGCAGAAACCGGGATGAGGCTCAACCGCATCGTCATCAGGCGCATTCGCAGCCGTGATGGGTCGTCTGCCGCCGACCTCAATGCGGCCCTGGCGATCAACGCCGCCGAGGCGGGGAAGTCGTCGACCAGCGTCTCGAGCCACCAGCGGATCGTGCAGACGACCCGCGGCGGGAAGACCGAGACGACCATCAGCGAGTCGCCGCGGGAGACGACGGAGTCCGAGGCGACTACTGAACCAGAGGAGACCAAGTGACCGACAACGACATCAACGAGACATCAGCGCTCAGCCCCGAGGAGCTTGAGGCCCAGGACGGCGAGCAACTGCCTGACCGCGAGGCCATGTCGCTCGTGAACGCGAACATCGCGATCCCGGTCAACGCGGCCGTGGCGGCGAACGTGCTTTCGGACGGCGCGACCGCTGCCGCCGACGCGACGCAGGACGCGGACATCGACCAGAGCCAGTTCGACCAGACCCCGTAACCAAGAAAGGACGAGCACATGTCAGACGACACCAGCAAGAACGAGATCGAGGAGCTCAGTGCCGAGGAGCTCGAGGCCCAGGACGGCGAGCAACTGCCCGACCGCGAGGCCATGTCGCTCATCAACGCCAACCTCGCTGCGCCGGTGAACGCCGCGGTCGCCGCGAACGTCCTCTCCGACAACGCCAACGCCACGGCCGTCGCCACCCAGGACGTCGATATCGATCAGGGCAACTAGGACCGAACGGGACCACCGGGCGGGCGCGGCTTGCGCCGATCCCGCCCGGTGTCCTTCTAGGCACAGCCCGCTCGCCTGTGACCACCTCTTCCGTCCATCCGCCGCCCGCCGAGACACCGGCCGGCGAACCACCGCGTGCGCGGGAGCGCCATCGCGGGCGGGCGGGCCCGAGTCCCGCCGAAGGGATCGAGCTCATCGGCGAATACGAGGGCTCGGGCTTCATCGAGGCGCCCTACATCGCGCGCCGGGCAGATGGCCAGGTCATCCAGCTCACGCAGTTGCTGTATCTCGTCGCAGCGCAGTGCGATGGGAGCCGCACCACGCACGAGATCGCTCGCCGGGTGAGCGCCGAGTTTGGCCGTACCGTGAGCGCCGGCAACGTCGAGGTGCTCGTGGAGCGCAAACTGCGCCCGCTCGGCGTCCTCGCCGAGGGCGACGGTTCGAGTCCCGAGATCAACAAGCCCGACCCGCTGCTCGCGCTGAAATTCCGCACCGCGCTCGTGCCCGAGCGTTTCGTCAGCTTCGTGACCACGCTGCTGCGGCCCCTGTTCCTCCCGCCGATCGTGCTCGCCGTAGTCGCCGGCCTGATCGCGCTCGACGTCTGGCTGTTCGGGATCCATGGCATCGGCCAAGGCGTACGCGAAGCCGTCTACCAGCCGTGGCTGCTGCTGGTCCTCTTCGGCTCGGTCGTCGTCGCCACAGCCTTCCACGAATGCGGCCATGCCACCGGTTGCGCCTACAGCGGCGCCAAGCCGGGCGTGCTCGGGGCCGGCGTGTACATCGTCTGGCCCGTCTTCTACTGCGACGTCACCGACGCCTATCGCCTCGGCAAGGCTGGCCGCCTGCGCACCGACCTCGGGGGGATCTACTTCAACGCCATCTTCGCGCTGCTGATCGCCGGGCTCTACACCCTCACCGGCTTCGAGCCGCTGCTGCTCATCATCCTGCTGCAGCACTTCGCGATCTTCCAGCAGCTGATGCCGCTGCTGCGCCTCGACGGCTACTACATCATCTCAGACCTCACCGGCGTCCCCGACATCCTCGGTCGGATCCGCCCGATCCTGCGCAGCCTGCTGCCCGGCCGTGAGCCCGACGACAAGGTTCGCGAGCTCAAGCCGTGGGTCCGGGTCGCGGTCAGCGCCTACGTGGTCACGCTCATCCCCATCCTGCTGGCAGGACTGGTACTGATGATCATCAGCGCTCCACGGGTGCTCGCCACCGCCTATGACTCGCTCGGCGTTCTCGCAGACAAGTTCTCAGCCGCAGTCGAGGACGGCGAGGGGATCAGGGTCGCCGCAAGCGGGCTACAGATGTTCGCGCTGGTGCTTCCCTGCGCGGGGCTGATCGCCACCTCGGGACGGCTCGGGCGCAGGGCGATCGGCGGCGCGCTGAGCTGGTCTGAAGGAGAGCCGGTCCGTCGCGTCGGCGTCCTGCTCGTCGCAGGGACGTCGATCGCTCTCGCTGCCTTCACCTGGTGGCCCAACGGCGAGTACAAGCCGATTCAGCCAGGTGAAAAGGGCACGATCGCCAGCGGCGTGGGTGGAGTCGGGGACATCGCCACGGGCCGTCCGGCGCTCACGCGAAAGCAGGAGACAGAGCTTGGCGGCGCGCCCAACGTGCGCGACACCGGCGGCGACTTCCGCCGGCCTGTCGAGCAGCCGCAGTCCGAGCCGTCGCCGGCGCCCGGCGAGCAGACACCCAAGCCCGAGGACGAAGCCGCCACGCCCGCACCGCCGGCTCAGACGGCGCCTGCGCAGGAGACGACCCCCGTCCCGCCGGCGACCACCGCACCACCGTCTCAGACCACGCCCATCGACCCCACCACGGAGCCCGCGCCATGACACTTGCTGCTCGGATTCGAACACTGCTGCTCGTGCTGCTGGCCGCGCTGACGCTCTGCGCGGCGACCGCCGGCGCTGACGACGACTCACCCAACGGCCCCAAGGACAACCAGGCCGTGGCGGAGGCCGGCGGTAACGGCGACTCGGTCATCGACCTCGCCTTCTCGGTTCGCGAGACGGCCAGCGAAGTCGTCGACGAGACGAACACGGCGGTGGCCTACGCCAACTGCGAAGCCTGCCGGGCGGTCGCGATCGCGTTTCAGATCGTGATCGTCCAGGGATCGCCGGACTCCGTCACGCCCCAGAACGTGGCTATCGCGGTCAACGACCGCTGTCCGGACTGCTCGGTCCTCGCGGTTGCCTACCAGTTCGTCATCGGCCGCGGGGAGCCGCTCGAGTTCACCAAGCGCGGGCTCAAACGCCTCAAAAAGATCCGCAAGCAGTTCGCACGGCTCGAAAAGCAATACGACACGCTGACCGACGATGAGATCCGGGCGCGCACGGACGCGTTCGCCGACCAGATCCGCGAGATTCTCGCCACTGATCTGGTCCCGGTCCGCGAAGACGACGATGGGGACGAGGACGAGGACGACGACCAGAAGGAAGGCGGGCCGCCGATCGATCGGGAGAGCAGCGAGGACGAGGGAGACGGGACGAGCGCCGAGACCACGCCGTCGCAACCGCAGCCCAGCGAGTCCGCACCGGCGACGACGCCGCAGACCCAGACGGCGCCGCCGGAGAAGCCAACGGCGACACAGCCCGCGCCGTGAATCGGCGACACCTCGTGGCGACCATCGTCGTCGTCATCGCCACCGCCGCGAGCGGTTGTGGCGGCGATGACGAGTCGGCGCTGCGCGAGACGTCCGACAAGCTGTCCGAGGTCCGCAGCGGGCAGCTGTCGTTGCGCTTCGTGATCGCGAGTCAGAGCGCGGCGCGCGACACCGACGTCGGCTTCGCGATCAAGGGACCATTCGCGCTGGCGACGCGGGCGGGAGCGCTGCCGCAGGCCGACCTCACCTACACGCAGATCGCCGGCGCGCGCAATGAACGGGTGCGGATCCTGTCCGACGGACGCGCGGCATGGGTCCGCGTCGGCAAGCAGGCCTTCACACTGCCGCCGCAACGCACCCGAAGGCTGCGGCGCAGCGCCTCGGGCGGAGCGGGCCTCACCGATCTGGACACGCTGCGGATCGATCGCTGGATCGCCGACCCGAAGAGCAGCGCCGGGGGAAAGATCGACGAAGTACGCACGACGCGAATCACCGGCCGGCTGCGGCTGGCCACCGCGCTGAGCGACCTGCTGGCCCTCGGTCGCCGCGCGGGCGTCGATACCGGAGCGCAGCCGATCGGTGGCGACGCGGGCCGCAAGCTCGAAGCCGCGAAGGAGAACGCCTCGATCACGGTGCACACCGGAGAGAAGGACCATCTCCTGCGCCGGCTGGTCCTGCGCGCCAGATTCCCGCTGAAGCGCACCCGTGACCTGGGCGGCACGATCGGACGGCTGCGCGGAGCCGAGGTCCGCTTCTCGCTGAGTCTGCGCGAGCCCAACCGTGCGGTCCGGATCAACGCACCCGCAAGTCCGCAGCCATTCTCGGCGCTGCGCGAAGGCAGCTGATAGCGGGGGCTGCTCAGGCTCGGCAGGCCAGGGCAGGTGCGCGGCGCTCCTGCCACATCGAGCTACGTCGCGAAGGACCGCGGCTTAGGCAACGGCGACTCCTCGCCCGGCTGTTCCTGGAGGAAGGCGTAGACGTCGGCGTTGAAGCGGGCAGGGCGCTCGAACATCGGCACGTGGCCCGTGTCCTCGTAGATGACCTTGCGCGAGTCGGTGATCGCACCCTGGAACAGCGAGGCGTCCTTGACCGGCACGAGGCGGTCCTTGCCGCCCCACACGATGAACGTCGGGCAGGCGATCTGCTCGAGGCGGTCGCGCAGCGGGTATGTGAGCATCGCGTCGAGCGCGGGCATGAAGCCGGGCCTGCCGGTGCCGGCGACCTGCTCGGAGATGAGCTCCGGCGACAGGCGCGCGGGGTGCGCGGCGACGAGCAGCAGGAGGTACTCGCGCAGCTTCGCGCGGCGGGTCACGGCGTTCGTCTTCGTCGCCAGCCAGCCGAGGTAGAAGAAGGCGACGTTCTCGGTGCGGTGGCGCATGCCGTGCTCGCGCTCGGTGCGGATCTTGTCGAGGCTGAGACCGGCCGCGGAGACGAGCACGAGCCGCTCGACGCGCGCCGGGTACTGGATCGCCAGCTCGGCGCCGATGAAGCCGCCCATCGAGTTGCCGACGAGCCGCACGGCATCGACGTCGAGCTCGTGCAGCAGCGCGTCGAGCGTCGTGGCGTACGCACTCATCGAGATGTCGTGGGCGGGCATCTCCGACTCGCCGAAGCCCGGCAGATCGACGGCGATGACGCGATGATCGCGCGCGAAGAACGGGATGTTCTCCAGCCAGTTCTGCCAGCAGCCCGAGAGCCCGTGGACGAACAGCAGCGGCGGTCCCTCGCCGATGTCCAGGACGTTCATCCGGCGTCCCTCGACGGTGACCCAGCGCAGATGCCTGGGCCAGTCGACGTCCATCCATTCCGGCCGGCCGACGGTCCCGTAGGTGTCGAGCTCGGACGTGTTCTCTACGTTTTTGGTGCGTGTTGCCACGGGTCGAGGATACCCAGCGGCTCCTCGATGAATTGGCGCAGGTCGGCGTTGAAGCGGTCGGGACGCTCGAGCATGACCATGTGCCCGGTGTCCTCGTAGACGACCTTGCGCGCATCGCGGATGAGCCACTCGAACTCCGCCGCGTCGCGCAGCGGGACGAGCCGGTCCAGCTCCCCCCAGGTGACAAGCGTCGGCACGTCGATCTCGCTCAGCCGGTCGCGGATCGGGTAGCGGACCATCGCATCCAACGCCGGGTCGAAGCCCGGCCTGCCGGCGCCGTTGACCTGCTCGAGCACGAGCGGGCCGGACAGCTGATCGGGGTGCGCGACGACGAGCAGCAGCAGGCCGCGCCGCAGGTGGCGGCTGCGTACGACGAGGTCCGTGCGCTCGGCGAGCCGGCCGAGGCCGAAGAACAGGGTGTTCTCGATCCGCGCGCGCACGCCCTGGTTTCGCTCGTTGAGCATGTGCTCCATGCTCAGGCCGGCGGGCGCGACGAGCACGAGCCGCTCGACGCGATGGGGCAGCCGGATCGCCATGTCGGCGGCGACGAAGCCGCCCATCGAGTTGCCGACGATCGTCGCGCTGCCGACCTGAAGCGCGCCGAGCAGCTCGTCGAGCATTCGCACGTAGCCGGGGATCGAGATCTCCTCCGCGGGCATTTCCGACCGGCCGAAGCCGGGGAAGTCGATCGCGATGACGCGGTGGTCGCGGGCGAAGTCTCCGATCGTCTCCAGCCAGTTCTGCCAGCAGCCCGCCAGGCCGTGGAGGAACACGATCGCCGGGCCCTCGCCGATGTCGACGACGTTGACGAGCCGGCCCTGCACGCGCACCCAGCGCAGGTGGCGCTGCCAGTCGACGTCCATCCACTCGGTGCGCTCGGTCATACGGCCTCGAGCTTCTCGCGCAGCTCGGCGATCTGCGACCGCGTGCCCGGCTCGAGCTCGGACACGAACAGATCGAGCTCGTCCCCCAGGTCGTGCTCGTGGGCGGCGCCGACGATCTGCTCGAAGATCGAACCGTCAAAGCCCGTCCCGAGAGCGGCGACGCGGCGGCGCGCGGCCGCCGGCAGCACCGGCAGCAGCACGAGCACCTCCGGCCACATGCCCGACTGTGAGGCGGCTTCGACGATCGACGACAGCACCGGGCGCGTCTGCACCGACTTCAGCTGCGCGAACCGCTCGCGGCTCGCGTCGCTCATCGCGCGCGTCACGGGGAGCACGTCGCCCCACAGCCCGTCGCTCTGCGCGGCGCGGACCATCCCGTCGAGCACCGCGTCCTCCTGCGCGGCGGCGAGGTCGCCGAGATGGCCGCGCTGGCGCTCGGAGACGTGGCGCAGCACGTCGAGCGCCTCGGGCCACAGGTCGGCTTCGTGCGCCGTGCGGATGATGGACTCCAGGCGCTCCTCCGGCAGCAGCTCGACGAGCGCGCCGAGGTTGTTCTTCGCGTCGATGACGTAGGCCGTCAGCAGCAGCGCCTCGTCGTCGACAACCTCGGTCGCCGCGCGCAGCGCGGCCTCCGGCAGATGCCCGACGAAGCCGCCCATCGCGATGAACTCCTCGCGCTCGACGAGCTCCGCGGTGATCTCCGCGATCTGCTTGGCCGGGATCTCGGCGATGACGCGGCTCGCGCGGCGCGGGTCGAGCTCGACGGCGAGGTCGGCGAGGAACGCCGTCGGCAGGCGCCGGGCGATGTCGACCGCGCGGGCGGGCTCGAGCAGCCCGGTGACGCGCGCGCTCAACATCGGCCCGAGCGCCTGCTGGGCGACCGCGGCGGCGAGCTTGGTCGGGATGAGCTTCGTCGCCGCGGCGAGGCGCTGGAGCATCTGGCGGTCGGCGTCGAACACCGCGACGGTCACCTGCTCGCGCAGGTCGCGGATGTCCTGCGGCGCGACGTACTGCAGGTAGCCGAGGTCCTCGGGCTCGCAGCTGACGAGCCGGGCAAGCTTGAGGATCTCGACGCCGCCGTCGGCGCTCATCGCGTCGCCCGCCCGCGCGTCATCCGAACAGCACCTTGCGCACGGTGCCGCGCGCGAGGCGGGGCACGATCCCGAGCGCCTCCTCGATGGCGGACTCCAGCGCCTTTGACTGGCCCTGCTTGGTGTCCTGTAGGCGATTGGCCAGATCGGTCACCTCCTCGTCGGTGAGCGTGCCCAACCCGTCGGGTACCCGCCCACCCAGCTCGGCTGCGAGCGCGCGATGTGGGTCGCTGGTCATGTGGGCTCGAGGCACATCACGGGTACAGCCAGTGCGAGAGGGAACGCGTACGTACTGCAAGTTGCGACCCCCGAGGTGATTTGGATCACGGTGCCCGAAAGCGAACTGAACCATGACGCCGCCGGGACCGTAGGAGCACCCGTGGGCTCCAATGGCTCAGGACGGGAGCGGTTGTCGGCCCTCGACGCGGCGTTTCTGTCGCTCGAGGCGCCCCACGCGCCCATGCACGTCGGCTGGGCCGCGCGCTTCGCGCCGCGCGCCGACGGGTCGCGTCCGAGCTTCGACGAGATGCGCGCGCACATCGCCGGCCGGCTGGGCCGCGCGCCGCGGTATCGCCAGCGCCTGGCGGAGGTCCCGCTGGGCCTCGGCGATCCGGTGTGGGTGGACGATCGGAAGTTCGACATCGCAAACCATGTGCTGCGGGCCGGACACGGAAACGTTCAACAGCTCGTCGACGAGGTCATGTCCGCGCCGCTGGTGCACGATAGGGCGCTGTGGGAACTGTGGATCGCCGAGGAGCTCGACGATGGTCAGCTCGCGGTCGTCGGCAAGGCACATCACGCGCTCGTCGACGGGCTCGCCGCGGTCGAGCTCATGGCGCTGCTGCTCGACGCCGAGCCCGAGCCGGCGCGCGCCGAGGAGGACGCCTGGGCGCCCGACGCGCGGCCCGGCCCGGTCGAGCTCGCGACCGAGGCAGTGCGCCACCAGGTCGGCCAGGCGCTCGACGTCGCGCGGCTGCCGCTGCACTACGCGGTCGAGCCGGCACGCCTGCTCGAGCTGCCCGGCCAGGCGTGGCGCGTGGCTCGCGCGCTCGCGCACGCGGCGACCCCGCTCGCACCGACGAGCCACCTCAACGGCGCGATGTCGCAGCTGCGCCACCTCGCCTGCCACACGCGCTCGCTGGACGACATCAAGACGATCAAGCGCCGCTTCGGCACGACCGTGAACGACGTGCTGCTGACCGCTACGGCGGGTGCGCTGCGCTCGCTCGCACTCCAGCGCGACGAGGCGCCGCGCCAAATCAAGGCGATGGTGCCGGTGAGCGTCGAGGCGCCGAGTGAGCGCTGGGGCAACCGCCTGGCGTTCCTGTTTGTCGAGCTGCCGGTCGGCGAGGACGATCCGGTCTGGCGCCTGCGCGACGTCCACGTCGCGATGCGCGAGCGCAAGCTCGAGCGCGAGCCCGAGGCGATCGACGCGGTGTTCAACGCGATCGCCTACGCGCCGCGGACGATCAGGCGGCTGGCCTCGAAGGTCATTGCCAGCCCGCAGCTGTCAAACCTCACGGTGTCGAACATCCCCGGACCCCAGCAGCCGCTCTATCTCATGGGCTGCGAGGCGAAGGTCGCCTACCCGGTCGTGCCGCTCACCGACGGCCACGGCATGTCCATCGGCATGACGACGATCCAGGACCAGGCGTGCTTCGGGATCTACGCCCAGGCGGAGCTGGCCGACGACGCCGACCGCATCGCCGGCGGCATCGACTCGGCGATCGACGAGTTGCTCGTGCGCTCCGAGGCGCTCCCCGGATGACATCGAGCCGTTGCTCGATCATGGCCTGCCTGAACGCGGAGCGCAGCCGCTCGCGATGAGCATCCTCACGCCGCTACGCGACCCGGGTCGCGCCCGCCGCCCGACCACGCGCGACGCGATCCTGCTGACCGGCGCGACCGGCCTCGTCGGCGTCGAACTGCTCGCGCGCTACCTCGAGCGGACCGACCGGACCGTCTACGCGCTCGTGCGCGGCAAGGACGCCCGCCACGCCGACGAGCGGATGCGCGAGACGCTGCAGTCCGCCTTCGGCGACGCCGCCGGGCGCTACGCGGGGCGGGTCCGCACGCTCGTCGGGGACATCACCGCGCCGGTCATGGGCCTTGATCCCGGGCTCGCCTACGAGGTCGCGCAGTCCGTCGCCGAGATCGTCCACGGCGCCGCCTCCGTGTCGTTTGACATGGACCTGCAGGCAGCGCGCGCGGTCAACGTCGACGGCACCCGTGAGATGCTCGAGTTCGCCGAGTTCTGCCACCGCCACGGCGGGCTGCGGCGCTTTACGTACATCTCCACCGCCTACGTCGCCGGCAAGCATCGCGGCACGTTCACCGAGGACGACCTCGACGTCGGCCAGGACTTTCGCAACCCCTACGAGCAGTCGAAGTTCGAGGCCGAGCAGCTGCTCGCCGGCTACCGCAGCCGGTTCGCCATCACGGTGGCGCGGCCGAGCATCATCGTCGGCGACAGCGTCAGCGGCTGGACATCGTCGTTCAACGTCCTGTACTGGCCGACCCGTGCGCTGGCGCGCGGCGCCTACCCGGTCCTGCCGGCGCGGCGCCGTTCGCCCGTCGATGTCGTCTGCGTCGACTACGTGGCCGACGCGGTCTACGCGCTCACGCAGATGCCGCAGGCAGCGGGACGGACGTTCCATCTGAGCTCGTCGCAGGACGCGACGAGCATCGGCGAGCTGCTGGCCATCGCCTGCGAGGAGCTCGACTGCAAGGCGCCGCCGCTCATCTCCCCGCGCCTGTACCGCTATGTGGTGGCGCCGCTCGTCGGGCGCTTCCAGCCGCGCCGCCGCGAGTTTCTGCGCGCGACGGCGACCTACGTGCCGTACTTCGCGGTGCGCACGCGCTACGACAACGCGCGCGCCCGGGCGACGCTCGGCCCCGCGGGGATCCTGCCCGCGCCGCTCGGCGACTACTACGGCCGGCTGATCGACTACGCGCTGCTCACGCGCTGGGGCGCCAAGCCGCTGACCCGGGCCGAGGCGGCGCAGCGCGTCGCCGGCGACGAACGACCGGGGCCGAGCGCCGCGCCCGTCAGCTCTTCCTCTTCTTCGGCGGCTTGAGCTTGACGTAGCCGACGAAGCGCGCATCGCCCATCGTGACGGTGATCTTGAATCGCAGGACCTTCGCGCGCTTGAGCGCCTTCAGTTGCCTGGCCGACAGCTTGAAGGCGAGCCGCACCGCGCCGCTGGCGGCCGCGTCGAACGGCTTGCTGGCGAGCTTGAGCTTGCGCTTCTTCGCCCTGGCCCGGACCCTGACCGCCCGGACGCTCTCGAGCTTCGTCCTGCCGCTGCGACCTGACGTCGCGTTGAAGCGCAGGGTGAACCGGCCCGTCTTCGTCACGCGCAATTGCGTCGGAGAGCCCACGAAGCTCGCGGAGTCCGGCTCCACCGGCTTCGGCGTTCCCGAGGTGATCGTGAGGTTCGCGCGGTTGACGTCGAAGAAGACGTTCCCGACCGCCGCGACGCGAATGCGCGCCCGTGTCGTGGGGATGTTCGGCAGCGTCCGGGCCGCCGACCCGTCATTCAGGGTCGACCCCGGCAGCACGTAGGGGAAGCTCCGGCCCCCGTCGGTGGACAGCGAGATCGTCACGTTCGCGGCGCTCACCGGCGCCGCCGCGGTGCCCGCGACCGACCAGATGACGTCGATCGGCTCGCCCGCGTTGATGACGCCGGGGGACTTGTGCGAGATCACCCGGAACGGCCCGGCCGTCTTTGCCAGCGTGAGCGTCGTGTCGTCGTGACCCACGCCGCCGGCGCCGGCGTGCGCGTCGCGCGCGGTCAGCCGGAAGTGCAGCGTGTTCGCGTAGGCCGGCGTCGGGAGGAACTCCGAGTAGCAGTCGACGATCGCCGGGGCCACCGGCGCGGGCCCCGCGGCAGGGCAGGAGCCGGTCGCGGCGTTGGTGTTGCCCGCGACGACCTGGGCGAGATCGGGGAACACCCGCGTCGGGTCGGTGCCGGCCGCGTTCTCCCCTGGCGACGGGGACAGCAGCGAGTCCGCGCCGGTCACGCTGGTCCTCGTCCCGAAGACGCGAAACAGCGGGCCGCTGGGCTTCGCGTTGGAGACGAGGCCGGTCCCGCTCCCGGGGTCGTTCTGCTCCCAGAGGTACGCGAGGGCGTCGCCGTCGGCGTCGGTGGCCGATCCCGTCAGGTGAAACGGCGTCCGCACGGGAATCGTGAACCCCGCCGGCGCCTCGACGACGGGGGCGTGGTTACCGGTTGCCGTGACGGCGCCGGCGTTGCGGCTCGGGCCGCCCTGGGCGGTCTCCCCCACCGAGCCCGTGACGCCGTCGGGCGACGTCAGGGCGAGCGCGGCCACGTCGGTGTTCGCAAGCGTGCCGCCGAACGTCACCGAGAAGCCGGCGTCGTCGGGGTTCGGCTGGGCGCCGCCCCACGAGCCGACGGTCACCGATGCGCTCGCCGGAAACGCGGGGATCGCCTCGATCGCCGCGTCGATCCCGGCCGCGCTGTAGTTCGTGCCACGCGTGATCGCGCCAGAGTCGACGCCGTCGTAGGTGAGCGTGAAGGAGTCGGTTCCCGAGAAGTTGCGCAGCGCGACGGTCTGGATCTCGTCGACGTCGGCCGGCGACCCGCCAACGTAGCCCGTCACCTCGGTCAGGCTGTGCTGGGAGAAGTACGGATCGCTGTGCACCTGCAGGTCGTCGCTGCCGCAGATACCGGCGTAGCCCATGATCGTGACGCCGCCGCCGGGCTCGACGGCGGCGGTCGGCTCGATGTTGTCGGCGCAGCTCTCGTTGACGCCGTTGAACGTGTGGTTGGCGCCGAACTGATGGCCGACCTCGTGGGCGACGAAGTCGACCGCGTAGGCGTCGCCGACCGGAGTGTCGATACCCGTGCAGCCTTCGGCCTTGTCGCGGTCTCCGACGACACCCAGGCTGGCGACCCCGCCTCCGCCGCCGGCGAGGGCGAGGTGCCCGATGTCGAAGTTCGATGCGCCGATGAGCTGCCCGAGCACGGCTCGCGTGCGCAGGAGCGTCCCGCTCCCGCAGTCGGCGACCTGCGAGGCCGTGAAGCAGGCTCCCGATCCGCAGGCACCGTTCGTGCCGGTCATCTCCGCGTCGGTGTCGAAGTTGAGCACGTCGTTGTCGGCGACGAGCGTCAGGTGGATCGCGAGGTCGTCCTCGTAGATCTGGTTGACGCGATTGATGAGCACGACCTTGGCGGCGGTGACGTTCGCGGCGCCGTGGTATGCGGCGTACGCCGGATCGCTGGCCAGCGCGAGGCGGTACGTGCGCAGTGCGACGAGCGGGCCGTCGATCCGCGGCCGCGCGCCACCCCAACCACGCCCGCCCGACGGCGCGGACTCGCGCAAGGTCCCGTGCGGGTTCTCGACGAGGTCCGCGCCGCGGTAGCTCGCGTAGGCGCTCTGATCGCGGTGGTAGTACGGATCGATGTACCAGCTTCCGCCCGGACCCCGCACCGATGCGTGCAGCCCGATCGGCGTCAGGTCGAGATGAACGGTGCTGCCCGGATCGTCGATGGCGCTGCCGCTGTACGTCGCGATGTCCGGATGCGCCGCCGCCAGCCCGGGTTCCATCACCGAGGACTGATGCACGGCGAAGCGCCGGAAGCTGCCGTCAGGCGCGGGTAGCGAGATCGTCAGCGCCGCGTTGCCGGCGAGCACCCGTGCCAGCGCGCGGCGATCCAGGGTGAGCGCGCGGTAGCGCCGGGGGCGGATCTCCGGTCGTGCTCCGTTGCGCGTCGCCGCCAGCGTGCCCGCGACGTCGTTCCACGCCGCGGCCGATCGCGCGGCCGAGTACGGGGTGGCGGCCGCGGCGGTTGCCGGCACCGCAATGGCGATCAGCAGGGCGCCGACCGCGATCCGTCGCAAGCATCGCCGCACGAGATCCACCCTACCCTTCGCCTCAATGGGCCCCGCTGCATGAACGCCGTCCTGCCGGCCACCGTTGGCGGCTGGAGGGAACGCTCCGCCGCATTCAACGCGGGCCGCGTGGCCGCCGCGAGCGTCGTGCTGCTCGCGCTGCTCGATGCGCTGGTCCGCGATGCGCCGGCTCCGCGTGGCGATGACCTGATCTACGAGCGGATGGCCGATGCGCCGTTTGAACGGCACACGTTCCCGTTCGCCTTCCGCGTGCTCGTGCCGACGATCGTCCACGTGCTGCCGTTGAACCACACCGCCGGCTTCTCGCTGCTCGGCCTGCTCGCGACCGGCGCGTCCGCGGCGTTCTGCTACCTGCTGCTGCGCCATTTCGACGTCCCGATCTGGCTGGCGTGCGCGCTGTCGCTGTGCCTGGCGATCTCACCGCCGCTGCTGCTGAACGCGCTGCGCCAGGGGCGCAACGTCGATCCCGAATCGCTGCTGGTCATGTTCGCCGGCGCGTACTACATCGCCCAGCGGCGACCCGTGGCGCTCGCGGTCGTCCTCGTGCTGGGGTGCCTGACACGCGAGTCGGCGCTGTTTCTCGTGCCGTTCGCCTACGCCGCCTGGGCCGACCGCCTCGTCGATGGCGCGACGCTGCGCCGCGTCGCTGTCGCGGCCTCGCCCGCGCTCGTGACTTATGCCGCGTTGCGATGGTCGGTCCCCACCGTGGGCCGCGAGCAGGTTCCCGGCTACGGCGCCGGCCTGATCCAGGGACGGATCGACGTCGTGCGCCAGGCGCTGAGCGATTGGGCGACGCAGCCGCGCCGGCTGTTCACGATCTTCGGTCCGCTCTGGTTCACGCTTCCCTTCGCCCTGCGGGACGCGCCGTTCGTGCGGCGCGGGCTCGTCCTCGTCGGGTGCTGCGCCGTCGCGATGACGTTCGCGCTCGATTGGGGACGGATCGCGCTGCTCTTCGCACCGATCGCCTACGTCGGCGCGGGTGTCGTGCTGGCATCCCGGCCACGCCTCGCGCAGATCGCCGTGGCGTCGTTCGTGGCGCTGAGCCTCGCCTACGCCGTGTACATGCAGGTCCACGGGGTGCAGAGCGGGATCATCGACCAGGGCCCGCCGCCGTACCCCGTGAGGTGACGGCTACTCGCAGATGTCGCCGATGATCGGGTCGCCCGGGAACGGCAGGACGTCCGTCGCGCCCAGCAGCGGCAGGTCGACCTCGAGCGTCAGGTTGTCGCAGTCCAGCTGATGCTCACGGATGAGCCCCGAGGGGATGCCGGTCATGTCGGCGAGCAGGAAGAAGACGCCGCCGACGTTGCGCAGCGGATCGCCGCCGGTGTGGCCCGCGCGGATCGTCGTCGTCGAGTCCGACGTGTCGTTGCGCACCTGCAGCTGGTCGACCTTGATCCCGTCGCCGTCGCCGTCGAGCAACAGCTTCACGAGATCGTCCTCGATCGGGTCGCCGTCCTCGTCCTTGTTGGTCGTGTCGCCGGACGCGAACTCCAGGCGCTGGTCCTTCAGCCGCAGGTTGTCGATCGCGATCCGGTTCGGCCACGATCCGTTGCACGTCCCGTAGGCGGTGCCGGGCGGATCGAGCGCCTCGCCGTCGTCGTCGGTCGGCGGCAGGCAGACCGTGCCGCTCATGCGGATGACGCCGTTGGCCGCCGAGCGACCCACCGGTGGCGTTGACGGCGGTCCAGCCGATCTTCCGCGGCGGGGACGAGCTGCTGAGCTTCCCCAACGCGTTCGATCCCGAGGCCGGGAGAGAGGCCGAGCGACGCCCCAATCGATGACCGCGGCCAAGGCCGGTGCGATGTATCACAGCTGGTGGCGCGGGTTACACCAGGTCGCGTCGCCGCAACGTGGCCCACGTCGCGCCGAAGAACAACCCGATCCACCCGAGCATGACGAGCAGCGCGACCCCCGGCGCGAGCAGGTCCCCTGCGTCGGAGCTCGAGGGATCGATGATGCCGCCAGGCGCGCCCTGGGTCGGGCCGAAGCGGGCGACGCCCTCGGCGCCGACGCCCCAGAGCGTCGTCTCGATGACGAAGGACAGCACCAGCAGCCCGATCAGAGCGACGACCTGGTTGCGGATCACCCCGCCGACGCCGACGCCGAAAGCCCCGAGCAGGGCGGCGACGAGCAGGTTGCGCCACAGGACGTCGGCGAGGTCCACGAACTGCGGCGTGACCTCGCCGCGCGCGGACAGGATCACGGTTCCGGCGAGCATGATCGCGACGGTGACGAACAGCGACAGGACGGCGCCCGCGATCGCGTAGGAGATCGTCTTGGCGAGCAGGAACTGCAGGCGCTTCGGCGCGGCGAGCACCGTGCTCGTGATCGTCCGATGACGCCACTCGCCGGACATCCCCATCACGCCGAGCAGGGCGATGAACAGCCCCGTGAAATCCGAGTAGAAGACGGCGCGCACGTCGTCTTCGGAGAGGTTGTCCTGGAGCGTCACCTGCAGCACGGTCGCGAGCAGCGAGACGCCGAGCGTCACGCTGGCGAGCGCGATGAACGTCCGCGTCGTGCGCAGCTTCAGCAGCTCGGCCTCCAGGAGCGGCTTCATCGCGCCGCGGTAAGCGCGAGGAAGGCGGCTTCGAGCGATCGCGCACGGGGCGCCAGATGCCACAGGACAGCCTGCTCCTCGGCCGCGATCTCCCCCACCTGCTCGGGCGAGACGCCGGCAACGAGCAACTTGTCGCCGTCGCGCTCGACGCGGTGCCCGCGCGTGCGCAGCGCCTTCGACAGAGCCTCGGCGTCGCGCGCGCCGACCTCGGTGAGCGTTCCCTCGTCGCCGCCGAGCACCTCCTGGAGCGTCCCGCGGGCGCGCAGCTCGCCGCCGGCGAGGATCACGACGTCGTCGACGGACTGGGCGACCTCGGCGAGCAGATGACTTGAGATGAGCACCGTGTGCCCGATCGACGCCTGCTGACGCACCATGCCGCGCATCCACGCGATCCCGTCCGGATCGAGGCCGTTCGTCGGCTCGTCGAGGATCAGCACCTCTGGATCGCCGAGCAGCGCGGAGGCGATCCCGAGTCGCTGGCGCATGCCCATCGAATACCCCTTCACCGGCCGGTCCGCGGCAGCCTGGAGCCCCACGGCCTGCAGCACCTCGTCGACGCGGCCCTCCGGGTGCTCGCCGGTGACGGCGAGGACGCGGAGGTGATTGCGCCCGGAGCGCCCGGGATGAAACGAGGCGTCCTCGAGCACCGCGCCGACCTGCGCGCTCGGGCGCTCGAGCTCCTCGTAGGCGCGCCCGCCGAATGTCGCCGTGCCCGCGGTCGGGTGGATCAGGCCCAGCAGCGCGCGCAGCGTCGTGCTCTTCCCTGCGCCGTTGGGTCCGAGAAATCCGGTCACGCGACCGGCCTCGACCTCGAAGGACAGCGACTTGACGGCCTCGACCTTGCCGAATCGCTTGGTCAGGTCATGGATCTCGACGGGCGCCACGGCGGCGCATGATGGCGCACTCGTCCGGTGGCCGCGCGGCCACGCTCAGAAAAACAGGCACGGATTGAACGGCAGATACCGATCAAGCTTCGCCCACGGCCCGTCTGTCAGAAACAAACAGTAAAACGGATCGACCCGCCAGCCTCGCTCGCGCAGCAGCCAGTCCACCGCCGTCGTCGCGGCGAGCGGAACCGTGAGCTCGATGCGCTCCATCCCGGCCCCGTGCGCCCAACCCTCCAGCTCGGCGAGCGCGGCGGGAAGGTCGGCGGGGTCAAGCGCGGCTACCGGGCCGGCGAAGCCGTGCGGGCTCGGCAGGAACGCGTAGGCCACGGGTCGTCCGGCGCGGCGCAGCACGATTGCCGGCCGGTCGCCGAGCATGAACGCGACATCCTGCGCGCGCGCGTGACCGAGCAGCTGAGCCTCCATCGCGAGCACGTCCTCGGCGGTCGCGGCGGTGACCTCGTAGCCGTCCGGTGCCCGGACGGCGCGTGGCTCGCAGCCCATGTCCAGCCCCGTCGTCTGGTGCGACACGCCGAAGCGCAGGTACAGCGCGACCGCCGGCGCGTCGACCGAGGCGATGATCGAGCGATGGCCGTCGTGCTGGAGCGGGAACGCGCGCTCGAGCAGGCCGCGCCCCACACCGCCGACGCGGGTCGCCGGTTCGACGAAGAACTCCGTCAACTCGAGCGTCGTGTCGCGCTGCGTCGAGCGTGCGTAGCCGACCGCCCGGCCGTCGCCGTCCTCGGCGATCCACCACTGCGCGCACGTCGTCGCGAGGTGATCGAAGAGCTCGACGTACGGCGGCCAGTGCGCCTCGACGTCCGGGTCGGGCTCGTCGGCGGGCAGGTAGCCGAGCCGCCGCATGAGGTCCCACAAC
Source organism: uncultured Actinomycetes bacterium (assembly GCA_963705315.1). Taxonomy (GTDB): domain Bacteria; phylum Actinomycetota; class Thermoleophilia; order Solirubrobacterales; family Solirubrobacteraceae; genus CADCVQ01. The sequence goes on along the minus strand of OY970068.1, from coordinate 756,858 downwards.
GAGCGGCGGAAGATCGCAAAGCACACCTGTGAGTCGGCGGCGGCGGCAGGGCGAAACGTGGGCGAAGGCATTGTTGACAAATCAATCCAGTGAATGTGCCGGTGTGCGTGCGTTCGGCGCCCCGGTGCACCACGAGCCGGAGCGCTCGCCGCCTGCGCGATCCTTGCACTTGCCGCCGCCGGCTGCGGCGATGACGACAGCTCGTCAGACGGCGCGGTCCGCCGGCGAGGCTGCCAAGCCAAACCGCTCCCGGCTCCCCTACCGCTGGTGTTTGGTCTGAGAACGTGGCTCAGGCGGGCGGCAGCGGCGGGCCCGAGATGACGACGCCGTCGCGGCCGCCGTCCTTGGCCGCGTACATCGCCTGGTCGGCTCGCAGCAGGACCCGCCCGGGGCTGTCGTCGGCCTCGATCGCGACGACGCCCATGCTCGCCGTCGTGTGCAGCTCGTTTCCTTCTGTGATCGTGACGCGGTCGCGGATCGCCTGGCCGACGGCCTCGGCGACGCGCGCCGCCTGCTGGCGGCTGGCCTGCGGCAGGAGGATCGCGAACTCGTCGCCGCCGACGCGGGCGACCAGGTCGCTGCGCCGCACGCGCTCACGCAGCACATCGCCGATGCCCTTCAGCAGCTCGTCCCCGGCGGCGTGGCCGACCGAGTCGTTGATCGGCTTGAAGCCGTCGAGGTCGAGCATGATCAGGCACGCCTGACGGCGGTAGCGCTCGGACAGGCGGATCTGCTGCGCGATCTCCTGCTCGAGCCGGCGGCGGTTCAGCAGGCCGGTGAGCGGGTCGTGATCGGCCAGATGCTGCAGGCGCTCCTCGCCGCGCTTGCGCTCGGTGATGTCCTCGACCTGCACGATCAGGTGCTCCGGATCGCCCTCGGCGTGTGACACGAGCGACAGGCTCAGGCTGATCCACCGCGCGCTGCCGTCCGCGTGCAGGAAGCGCATGTGGCGCTGCGAGGTGCGCTGCTTGGTGCGCAGGATCTGGCGCACGAGGTCGCCGTCCTGCTCGAGGTCCTCGGGCAGCGTGATGTTCTGGATGCTGCGCGCCAGCAGCGATTCGCGCGAGTAGCCGACGATGTCGCAGAGCGCGGCGTTGACGTCGAGGAAGCGGCCCTCGGGCGACACGACCGCCATGCCGATCGGCGCGTCGTCGAAGCTCGAGCGGAAGCGCTGCGTCGCCTGGTGCGCGGCGGCGCGCAGGTTCGCGTTGAGCCGCACGACGACGGCGGCGGTGATCGCCACGGCGGCGGCGAAGCCCGTGTGGAGCGCGGCGGTCTCGAGCGGCACGCCGCGGATGGCGAGCTGCGCGGCGAAGTATGCGACCGCCACGAGGAGCACCGCCCGGTCCTCGTAGAGCATGAGCAGCAAGATCACCAGCGAGCAATGAAATGCCGCTTCGGCCCCGTCGCGCCAGACCTCGCTCAGCGCGACGGACGCGCTCAGCAGGCCGACCCCGACGCAGATGCTGTAGACCCGGGCCGGGAGAAGTCGCGTGAGCCCGAGGGGAACCGACGCGAGCACCGCGCATGCGGCTGCCGGGAAGGCAAACGCACCGGTCGATCCGCCAAGCCCCTCGGCGATCGCGTAGCCAGCAAGAACCGCGACGTGCAGCCAGAGGATCCCCAGCAGCCAGCGGTGCCGCTCGCGCCAGACGTCCTCCGGCAGGCTGCTGCGCTGGATGAGGACAGTGGGGGTCCACCTCATTTGAGGTGTCTCGGCATTCTTGAAAGGGGACTGAAGCACGGTTTCGTGTTTGAGCATCGTCGAGAGTCGGGAACAAGACACTCCGTGCGACGCCCCATAGCGCATGCGATCGCCGAGCGAATCGGCGCCCTGGAGATCCTCGACGAGCCGGGCAAGGCCATCGCCCGACAGGTGCGCAACCTGCTGCCCGGCGGCGTCGTGAAGGACCTGCTGAGCGGAACGCAGATCGGTCACGCGCTGCACCCGTTGCTGACCGATGTCCCGATCGGCACCTGGACGAGCGCCACGATGCTCGACCTCGCCGGTGGCGAGGACACCGAGCGCGCCGCCGAGCTGCTCATCGCCATCGGCATCGCCGCCGCCGTGCCGACCGCTGTGACCGGCTGGTCAGACTGGGCCGACACCGAGCCCGACAGCGACGCGGTGCGCCGGATCGGGATCGTGCACGCCGCTGCGAACGTGACGGCGCTCGGGTTGTACGCGGCGTCGCTCGTCGCACGGCGCCAGGGCAAGCGCGCGATCGGCGTGGCGCTCGGCGTCGCGGGCGCGGGTGCGCTCGGCGCGGGCGGCTGGCTCGGCGGCGACCTCGCCTACGCGCGGGGCGTCGGCGTCAACGAGACCGCGTTCGATCGCGGCGTCGAGGACTGGACCCCGGTGCTCGACGCCAGCATGCTGCCCGAGGACCGCCCGACGCCGGCGATGCTGGCCGACGTCGAGCTCGTGCTCGTGCGGCGCAGCGGCGCGATCCACGCGCTCGACGACCGCTGCGCGCACCGCGGCGGCGCGCTGCACGAGGGCGAGCTGCGCGGCGACTGCATCGAGTGCCCGCTGCACGGCACCCTCATCCGGCTGGACGACGGCTCGCTGGAGCGCGGGCCGTCGGCGTACCCCCAACCGGTGTTCGAGGCGCGCGAGCGCGACGGCCGCGTGGAGGTCCGGGCGAGCTAGTCGAAGAGGCCGCCCGTGATGTACCAGCGGCCGCCGACCCTCGTCAGCTGCGCGTCGTCGTCGGCGCCCTTCGGCCTGACCGTGGCTGTGTCGCCCTTGACGACCGACTTGCTCATCTGCAGGTTGCGCAGCGTCTTGAGATCCTTGGCCGAGCGGTTCCTGACGACCCGCTCGAGCGCGCGGCCGCACGGCTTCTCGCCGTTGCGCCGGATGCCCACCGCGATCACCGCCTGCAGCTGCACTTTCGTCGAGAGCAGCGTGCAGGCCGTGTCGCCGTCCTTCTCGCTGAGCGCGTTGAAGTACGCGCGCACGGTGTCGTTGGGAGTCGGTCCCCCGCCGCCTTTCGGAACCGCCGTGGCGATCGTGTCGGGCGTCGTCGATGTCTTCGCTGTCGTGGCGGTGTTCGCCGAATCGGTCTTCTTGTCGTCGCCGCCGCAGCCGGCGGCGGCGGCGGCGAGCACCGTGGCGGCGAGCAGCAGCGTGAGTGGCGCAACGCGCATCAGTGCTGAAACTCGATCACGCTGCGGATGCCGTCCTGCGCTTGCATGAGCTCGAAGCCCCGGTTGACGTCGTCGAGCGTGATGCGGTGTGAGAGGAACGCGTCGACGTCGATGTCGCCGTCGAGGTAGCGCTGCACGAGTTGCGGCACCTGGTCGCGGCCCTTGACGCCGCCGAACGACGATCCCGCGACACGCCGCCCCGTGATGAGCAAGCGGGGAATGATGTCGAGGGTCTCGCCCTTGCCGGCGACCCCGCACATCGTCGCCAGGCCCCAGCCCATCCGTGCCGACTCGACCGCCTGGCGCATGACCGACACGAGCCCCGTGGCCTCGAACGTGTAGTCGGCGCCGAAGCCGCCGGTCGACTCGACGATCGCATCGACGGTGTCCGGCCCTCCCAGCATGACCTCGGTCGCGCCCTGGCCGCGCGCGAGCTCGAGGCGCTCCTCGGACAGGTCGACGCAGACGATCCGCTCGGCGCCCTGCAGCCGGCAGCCGGCCACGGCCCCGAGGCCGACCATCCCGGCGCCGTAGACGACGCACGTCGACCCGGCCTGCACCTCGGCGGTGAACATCGCCGCCCCGAGCCCGGTCGACAGCCCGCAGGCGAACAGGCACGCGCGATCGAGCGGCGCCTCCTCGGGCACCTTCGCCAGCGCGATCTCCGCCATCACCGTGTACTCGGCGAACGTCGACGTGCCCATGAAGTGGCGGATCGGCTCGCCGTCGCGTGACAGCCGGGTCGTCGAATCGGGCAGCAGGCCCTTGCCCTGCTGGTCGCGGATCGCGAGGCAGATGTTCGTCTTCGGGCTGACGCAGTGCACGCACTCGCGGCACTGCGGCGAGAAGAGCGTCACGACGTGGTCGCCGACGGCGAGCGACGTGACGCCCTCGCCGATCGCCTCGACGACACCGGCGCCCTCGTGGCCGAGCACCGTCGGCGCGTAGCCCGACGGGTCGACGCCGGAGGCCGTGTAGAGGTCGGTGTGGCAGACGCCGCACGCCTCGACGCGCACGAGCACCTCACCCGCGCGCGGCTCGGCGAGATCGAGCTCCTGCACGACGAGCGGCTCGCCGAACTCCTCCAGCACCGCAGCACGCATCCGCATGGTCGCGCAACCTATCGTGTGGGCACCGGCTGGTCCGTTGACGGCTGGTCGGTCGACGAGCCGTGGAGCATCTCCGACTCGGCCGTGTGGGGCCGGCCCAAGTGCTGACCGTCGGGTGCGCCGTGGTCGTCGCGGTGCTGTGGTGGCCGCTCAGCCGACCGGACCCGCGGGCGCCCTGACGATCGCGACGTGGCGCTGCCCACCGGGCAGCGGGCGCCGCCATGGGCCGTCGCCGTCGAGATCGCTGCCGCGGTCGAGCAGCAGCGCGGCGAGGCAGCGCGCGGACTCGAGCGTCTGCGCCGGCGAGCGGTAGCTGCGCGCCGGTCGCCCGGTGAGCGGGCCGCTGACGCGGTCGTCGACGACCACGAGGTAGAGGGGGCCGAGCGTCAACGCGAGCTGCTCGCCGCGGCCACCCGAGTCGGTCCCGTCGGTCATGTCGGTCACAACGGTACCCGCGCGCAAATTCGATGAGACCGCGCGGAGGTTGAAGAAATCTCGTGTAAGCCTCGACGGGTGCCCTACGACATGCGAGGATGGCTAGTGCGAATCCGCACGAAGTTCTGGAAAGGAGAGCGATAGTGCGACGGACCGCGGTGCTCAACCACACCACGGACGGGGATCAGCGACTCGCCGCCGGTGCGCGGACCAGCGCACCGCGCAAACGGCGGCGACGCACGATGGGGCTCTGTGCCCACTGTCACCGGCCAGTCGAGATCGAGCAGGAGCACCTGCGCCTGCACCGGCTGTTCTGGCACATGGAGTGCGCGCTCGCCGCGCACGAGCCCGGCACGGACTAGCGCAACGGCGGCTGTTGCGGCCGGGCGCCGAACGCCCGGCCGGCAGCCTCAGGCTCAGGCAGCGACAGGCGCTTTCTCGGCCTCTGCGGCAGCCGTCGCACCGACGAGCTTCTCGCGCTGGCGCTCGGGCGTGATGCGGACGACGTTCTTCGCGACGCCGACCTTCTCCAGCGACCAGATGAGCACCGCCGACAGGTCGACCTCGAAGCGCCCGAGACCCTGCCGCGCCGAGCGCGGGAAGGCGTGGTGGTTGTGATGCCACGACTCGCCGAACGTCGGGATCGCCAGCCAGAAGACGTTCGTGGACTTGTCCTCGACATCGAAGCGGCGCTTGCCGAAGAAGTGGCAGACCGAGTTGATCGACCACGTCACATGGTGGATGAAGAAGATCCGCACGAAGCCGGCCCATAGCAGCGTCCACAGCGCGGCGGTCAGCGAGAAGCCGTGGAGGATGAAGCCCGCGACGAACGGGATCAGCAAACCCAGGCCGACGAACAGCAGGAAATGGCGGCTGATCCAGCGCATCCCCTTGTCTTCGCACAGGTCGGGGGCGTACTTGCGGAAGTTGGCCTCGCCCTGCGTCTTCATGAGCCAGCCGGAGTGCGCGTGCCAGAGTCCCTTGATGCCCGAGCCGTGACCGACGTGCGGGCTGTGCGGATCGCCCTCCTCGTCGGTGTGGGCGTGGTGCAGGCGGTGGTCGGCGACCCAGGCGATGGGCGGCCCCTCCACGGCCATGCAGCCCGCGATCGCGAACGCGTACTCCACCCGCTTGCTCGTCTGAAACGCGCGATGCGTGAGCAGGCGGTGATACCCCACCGTGATGCCGAACCCGGTGACTGTGTACATGACGACGAGGATCGCGATGTCGATCGGCCCGACGGCCTTGTTCCACAGCAGGACGACGGCGACGAGGAACGCGACGAAGGGAATGACGACGGCGCCGAGGTTGGCGTAACGGGTGAGCTTTGGCATGGGATTGAGGCTATTGGCAGAGGACTGGCCGTGTCTTGTCAAATATCTGCCGTGCTGATCGGTCGAAACTGTAGATTTGTGAGTATATGAGCGGCATCCCGCCAGAAGTTGCAGACATCCTGCGGCCTCTGCTGCCCGACCTTGCCGCGGAGACGCTGCGCGAGATTGGCGCCGCGGTACCCGCCTATTCGCGCCCCCTGGAGGGCCGGCTGGGCGAGACGGTGAGCTACGGCACCGAGCGCGCGCTGCGGCGCTTCGTCGACTCGATCGAGCATCCGGAGAGCGGGGTCAGCGAGCGCGACCGGCGCATCTACGTCGAGCTCGGCCGGGGCGAGATGCGCCAGGGGCGCACGCTGCAGGCGCTGCTCGCCGCCTACCGGGTGGGCGCGCAGGTGGCGTGGCGGCGCTTCGTCGAGGCCGGCGAGCGCGCCGGCCTCGCGCCGGCGATCCTGTACCGCCTCGGCGAGGCGATCTTCGCCTACATCGACGAGATCTCCGGCGAGTCGATCGAGGGCTACGCGGCGGAGCAGACCGCCGCCGCGGGGGAGCGCCAGCGACGCCGGGCGCGGCTGGTCCTGCTGCTCTGCGCCGACCCTCCGCCCGCCCCCGAGGTGCTGCGCGCCGCCGCGATCCGCGCCGCCTGGGCACCGCCGGCGCGGATCGCCGCGCTGCTCGTCGACGACGACGACCCCGATCCCCTCGCGAGCCGGCTCGGCCCGGGCACGGTCGCCGCCGCGCTGGACGGCGGCGACGGCACGACCGACGACGACGGCGACGCGCCCGCCATGCGCGTGCTCGCGTTCGTTCCCGATCCGGACGCGCCGGGCCGGCGCGCGCAGCTCGAGCAGGCCGTCGGCTCGCGACCCGCGGCGCTCGGTCCGACCGTGGCGCTGGCGGCGTCCGCGCAGAGCGCCGGCCGCGCCCGCCGCGCGCTCGAGCTGCGCGCAGCGGGCGTGCTCGACGGCGAGGGGCTGCTCGTCGCCAGCGACCACACGGCGGACCTGCTGCTGCACGCCGACCCGCGACTGGCGGCCGAGTTCGCCGCCGTACGCCTGGCCGCGCTCGACACGCTGAAACCCGCCGCACGCGCACGCCTCACGGCCACGCTCGCCGCCTGGCTCGATCGCCAGGGTCGCATCGACGAGACCGCGCGCGCGCTCGACATCCACCCGCAGACGGTGCGCTACCGCCTCGCCCAGCTGCGCGAGGTGCTCGGCACCGATCTCGACGACGCCGCCGCGCGGTTTGAGCTCGCGCTCGCGCTGCGCGTTCGCGCGGGACACGAACCGCACCGATAGGCAATGAAGGTTCGGCTGGCGCGGAAGGGATGCGGGAGCGCCTGCGGTCCATGAGTTCGCAGTTAAGCCGCATATAGACGTCGAACTGCGAACTCGTCGCTTTCGGCGGGCACGGATGTCGAATAGTGGGGGCGATCCGACCACGGATGCTGTTCGCCTGACCCGCCGCACGGCAACCGGCGACCGCCGCCGGCGGGTATGCCTCAGCCGCGCTTGACCAGCCGCCCGACGGCGGCCATGAGCTCGTCGGTGCGGTCGGCCTGCATCTGCCCCTCGGTGGGCAGCACGCACGAGCGGGCGTGGCTGTCGAGCAGCCCGAGCGCCACCTTCTCGAGCGCCGCCTGCGCCGCCGAGATCTGGGTCAGCACATCGATGCAGTAGCGGTCCTCGTCGACCATCTTCTCGATCCCGCGGATCTGGCCCTCGATCCGCCGCAGCCGGGTGAGGAGCTGGTCCTTGCTGGCGGTGTAGCCGCGCGCTGCGGGTGCGCCGGCGGACTCGGGAACGCTCATGCGCGGTAGCGTATCAAGTACCCCTCCGGGGTATGTTAGGGTTGGCACCCAGCCATACCCCCTGCCCGTATCGATCGGAGCCTGAAGCCTCGTGTCTCTTCCCAAGCGCACCTACACCGTCGAAGGCATGACCTGCGGTCACTGCCGCCGGTCGGTCATGGAAGAGGTCCTGACCGTCGTTGGCGTCCGGGCTGTCGATGTCGACCTCGACAGCGGCCGGCTCACGGTCGCCGGCGAGGCGTTCGACGACAGCGCGATCGAGGCGGCGGTGGACGAAGCGGGCTACACCCTCCTGTCATGAGCGCGGCCGCCCGCGTGGCGGCGTTCGTCGCGCTGCTCATCGTGGTCTTCGGAGCGGCGACCGTCGTCGGAGGCGCCGTCGATCCCGATCCCGGCAGCGGCGGCGAAGCGCACGACGGCGGCGGCGACATCCACGGCCACGCCGGCGCCGCGCCGTCCGCTCACGGCTCCCCGGACGGCCTGTCGATCGCCGACAGCGCCTACCGGCTGCGCACGGACACGACCCGTCCCGCGGCCAGCCGCGCGCAGCGCCTGCGCTTCACCATCGCCGACGCGCGCGGCGCCAGCGTCCGCGACTTCGACGTCGAGCAGACGCGCCGCATGCACCTCATCGTGGTGCGCCGCGACCTGCAGGGCTACCAGCACCTGCATCCGGTGCAGGCCGCCGACGGCAGCTGGTCGGTGCCGATCACCCTGCCCTCGCCTGGTGCCTACCGCGCGTTCGCGGACTTCCGCGTCGGTGGCGAGCAGCACGTCCTGGGGGTCGACCTGCTCGCGCCCGGCGATTTCGCGCCGCGCGAGCTTCCGCCGCCGGCCGGCGTCGCCCGGGTCGACGGCTACGACGTCTCGCTGCACACGCACGGCGGCGCGGAGATGGGCTTCTTCGTGCGCCGCAACGGTGCGCAGGTGACCGACCTGCAGCCCTATCTCGGTGCGCTCGGGCACCTCGTCGTCGTGCGCGACGGTGACCTGGCCTACCGGCACGCGCACCCGGCGCCCGCCGGGTCGACGGGCGAGATCAGCTTCGCGGGCGTCGCGCTCAAACCCGGCGCCTACCGCCTGTTCCTGCAATTCCGCCACGGCGGGCGCGTGCGCACCGCGACGTTCACCCGCGAGGTGACACGATGAGCACGATCGCGGCGCCGGAGCCCGCCGAGCACGTCGACCTGCCGATCACCGGCATGACGTGCGCGTCGTGCGCCGCGCGCGTCGAGAAGCGCCTGAACAAGCTCGACGGCGTACAGGCGTCGGTGAACTACGCGACCGAGCGCGCCTCGGTGAGCTACGCGCCGGGCACGCTGACCCCCGCCGATCTCGTCGCGGCGGTGCAGCGGGCTGGGTACGACGCCGTCGTGCCGTCCGAGGGCGGCACGACCGCCGAGCCGCAGCCCCGCGACGCCGCGGCCGACCTGCGCCGCCGCCTGATCTTCGCGGCGGTGGCGTCGATCCCGCTCGTCGCGCTGGGGATGATCCCGGCGCTGCAGTTCGACAACTGGCAGTGGGTCTCGCTGCAGCTCGCCACGCCGGTGCTCGTGTGGGCGGGCTGGCCGTTTCACCGCGCCGCGTGGCTGAACCTGCGCCACGGCACGGCGACGATGGACACCCTCATCTCGATCGGCACGATCGCGGCGTGGACGTGGTCGGTCGTGTCGATGCTGTTCCTCGGCGCCGGCGACAGCTCGATGCGCCATGCGCTCAGCCTGCTGCCGCAGCGCGGCGGGCCGGCGGGCGACGTCTACTTCGAGGCCGTCGGGGTCGTCGTCACGTTCCTGCTCGCGGGGCGCTGGTTCGAGGCGAGCGCCAAGCGCCGCGCGGGCGCGGCGCTGCGGTCGCTGCTTGCCCTCGGCGCCAAGGAAGCGGCGATCCTCGATGCCGACGGGGTCGAGCACCGCATCGCCGTCGACGAGCTGAAGATCAACCATCGCTTCGTCGTGCGTCCCGGCGAGAAGGTTGCGGCCGACGGCGTCGTCTACAAGGGCACCTCGGCGATCGACCGCTCGCTGCTGACCGGCGAGAGCATCCCGGTCGACGTGCAGCCCGGCAGCGAGGTCACGGGGGCGACCGTGAACGTCGGCGGGGGACTGCTGATCGTGCGCGCGACCCGGGTCGGGGCTGACACCGCGCTCGCGCAGATCGGCCGGCTCGTCACCGCGGCGCAGTCTGGCAAGGCACCCGTCCAGCGGCTGGCCGACCGCATCGCCGCGGTCTTCGTGCCGATCGTGCTCGTGATCGCGACCGCGGCGCTCGGCTTCTGGATCGGCGCAGGCGACACCGGGCTGGCCTTCGCCGCCGCCGTGGCGGTGCTGATCATCGCCTGCCCGTGCGCGCTCGGGCTAGCCACGCCGACCGCGCTGCTCGTCGGCACGGGCCGCGGCGCGCAGCTCGGGCTGCTGATCCGGGGCCCGGAGATCCTCGAGTCCACCCGGCGCGTCGACACGATCGCGATCGACAAGACCGGCACGGCGACCGAGGGGAGGATGCGCCTGGAGAGCGTCACCGTCGCCACGGGCGTGGACTCCGAGCAGGCGCTGTGGCTCGTCGGCAACCTGCAGAACGGCTCGGAGCATCCGATCGGCCGCGCGATCGCCGCGGCCGCGCGTGCGATCGAGGCCGAGCCCGCCGACGTCGAGGGCTTTCAGAACCGGCCCGGCCTCGGCGTGCAGGGAACGGTCGCCGGACGCGCGATCATCGCCGGCCGGCCCGCGCTGCTGGAGGGCGCCGACCCGTCGCTCGCGCTGCCGCCGGAGCTCGAGCGCGCGCGACGGGAGGCCGAGGCCGCCGGGCGCACGGCGGTCGCCGCAAGCTGGGACGGCGCGGCGCAGGCGCTGTTCGTCGTCGCCGACACGATCAAGCCCGGCTCGCAGGAGGCCGTGCGGCGGCTGCGCGACCTCGGGCTGCGCACCGTCCTGCTGACCGGCGACAACGCGCCGGCCGCGCGTGCCGTCGCGGCGAAGCTCGGCGTCGACGACGTCATCGCGGAGGTGCTGCCGGCCGATAAGCGGGAGGTCATCGCCCGCCTGCAGCGCGACGGGCGCGTCGTCGCGATGGTCGGCGACGGCGTCAACGACGCGCCGGCGCTGGCCCAGGCAGACCTCGGCCTGGCGATCGGCACCGGCACCGACGTCGCGATCGAGGCCTCCGACATCACGCTCGTGTCCGGTGACCTGCGCGCCGCCGCCGATGCGCTGATGCTGTCGCGCCGCACGCTGCGCACGATCAAGGGCAACCTCTTCTGGGCCTTCGCATACAACGTCGCCGCGCTCCCGCTCGCCGCCGCCGGGTTGCTCAACCCGATGATCGCCGGCGCCGCGATGGTCTGCTCGAGCGTGTTCGTCGTGTGCAACTCGCTGCGTCTGCGCCGGTTTCGGCCGCAGCGCGATCCCGGCTCGTAGATCCGGCCAGTTCCGGCTCAACCCGCGCCGCGGGTCGGCATACTGCGAATCCGTGAGGGGTCGCCCACGCCTGCTTGCCGTGCTCGCAGCCATCGCCGCACTCGCGGTCGTGGTCGCCGCGGCCTGGCCGAGCGGCTCCAAGCCGTTTTCCTCACAACCGCAGCGGAGCGCCACGCAGGTCGCGAGCGCGACCACCGCGCAGGAGCAGGCGCTGCTGCGCCGCAGCCGGCCGAAGGCCGTCGAACCCGTCGCCGGTGAGAGCGCCGCGACGGCGGGTTTGCCCGCAGAGGCGGACACGGGCTCCGGCGAGGGAACGCCGACCGGTCCTGCGTCGTCGACGGCCAGCTCGAAGAAGTACCGCGGCGGCAACGAGGACCCGACCGGCGACTCGGCGATCAGCGACGCCCTCGTGGTCGACAAGGCCGGCGTCGCGCTGCCGCCGATCGAGTCGCCCTACGAGGTCAAGAAGATCATCGAGGCCGGCAATCAGATCGCCCGCACCCCGTACCTCTGGGGCGGCGGCCACGGCAAGTGGCTCGACAAGGGCTATGACTGCTCTGGCTCGGTCTCCTACGCGCTCGCCAACGCGGGGCTGCTCAACGCCCCGCTGGCGTCCGGCCCGCTCATGAAGTGGGGCAAGCCGGGCCCGGGCAAGTGGATCACGATCTACTCGAACCCCGGCCACGTGTTCATGGTCGTCGCGGGCGTGCGCTTCGACACCTCCGGGGCACGGGGCAGCTCGCGCTGGCAGTCGGCCATGCGCGGCACCGGCGGCTTCGTCGCGCGCCACCCGCCGGGCCTGTAGCCGCCGCCGCGCTTAGCGCTTAGCGCGAGTAGTTGGCGAGCTTGCGCTTGAAGACGTCGTAGACCGGCCGCGGCGTTCCGTCGGGGTCGACGAGCCCGGCGTCGAAGCGGCAGCGCGAGCCGCAGCTGCCGTTCTCGATGCCCGTCCAGTTGTAGGAGTACACGCGCTGCACGCCCTGGCGGCGGAAGCGGCTCGCGAGCGAGAACATGTTCTTGATGCGCGACGCCTGGCGCGCCTCGCTGTAGCGAAATGACGCGTGGAAGGCCGCGAGCGCGCCGGTCTCCGTAAACCAGAACCTCGTCCTGCGGTTGTAGCGTCGCGCGGTCTTGATGATCTTGCGCGTGCCGCTCGTCCGCGAGCGGTTCACGTCGGCGTAGTTGTGGATGCCGACGACCTTCACGCGCTTGCGCCACGTGCGGCTGAGGCGGTTGTAGAAGCCGCGCATGTAGCGCGCGGCGTTGGGCGCGTCGAGGACGTCGAGGGCGACGACCGCGCATGTGCGACAGCGTGCGCGCACCGCTCTGTACATGCTCTTGAAGTACGAGACGGCGTAGCTGACCCGGTTCCACGTCTCCTGCGTCTGATGGTTCGCCTCGTTCCAGACGCCGAAGTCGCGGACGCCGAGCGCGCGGAAGTACTTCACGAACTTCTTGACGTCGCGCTTGTAGCGCGTCTTGGAGACGATCGGGCCGCGCTTGGAGCGCAGGTCGCTCGTGGAGATGTGCAGCAGCGTCGAGACGCCGGCGTTGCGGGCGGCGACGACGAACGTGCGCGCCTTCTCGAGCTCCGCGCGGTCGCGCATGACGTCGGCGGCAACGAAGTAGCGGGTGCGCTTGATCTTCAGCTGCGCAAACAGCGGGGCGCTGAAGATCGAGGGGGACTGGTCGCCGATGCCGACGCGCACCGAGCTGCGCGCCGAGGCGGCGCTGGGCAGCAGGATGGCGGCGGCGAGCACAAGCGCGGTCGCGGTGAGCGTGCGTGTGAGGAGTGTTGAGGTCACGGGGCTGTAACCCGGCCACGCGCGCAGCGGTTGCGGTGCGTCTATGAACCTTCCGTGAGAGGCGCGTCGAGCCGGAAGCGCTCGGCGCTGGCCGATCCGTTGCCCGGATCGATCTCGATGAGGTCCGCGGCGAGCGCCGCTAGACGCGGCGTCGTGCTGTAGATGAGCCGCGCGAGGCCGACGTCCCCGCCGCCCTCCACGAGGTTGCCCGTGCCACCACCCCCGACCGACCCGGGATTGAGCAGCGTGAGGTTCTCCGAGCGCGTCAGCTCGGGTTTGTGCGTGTGCCCCAGGACGAGCATCAGCGGGCGCTTCGGCGGCTCCGCGCGCAGGCGCTCGATCGCCACGGCGGCGAGCTGCGGCGCGTGCACCATGACGATGTCGGTGCGGTCCTGCACCGCGGCAAGCCAGGTGTCGAACGCCGCCTGCTGAGCTTTCGTGTACGTGGCGCCACGGTCGCGATAATCGTCGCGAGCCCGGCGCATGAGCGGATCGTCGTAGCCGGCGATCCGCACGCCGCCGGCGCGCACGACGAGCGGTCCGCGCGCGCCGCTTGGCAGCAGCCGGCCGTTGCGCCCCAGGACGATCGCGCCGCCGCGCGCCAGCCGGCGCTCCAGGAGGTCTGAGTCGTGGTTGCCCGAGATGAAGATGAGCTCTGTGCCGGTGTTCACGACGCGCCCGACCAGCGCGCGCTCCAGCCGCGAGCCGCGGTCGGTGAGGTCCCCGGCGAAGAGCAGCGGGCCGCCGGCCGCGGCACGCTCCAGCGCGGGCAGCGCGAGCACGTTGTTGTGCAGGTCGGAGGCGACGACGAACCGCGGCAGCCGCTCGAGCGACGCCCGTCCGGCGGGAGAGCCGACGAGCCGGGCGATGCCGACGAGCTGCGCATCGATCTCGTCGTCGAGCGTCTCCGAGGACTCGCCGAGCGACTCCAGGGCGCGCAGCGCGGTCGGCACCTCGGGCCCGTTGGCGTAGTACTCGGGCCGGTCGACGTTCGAGCGCGGCGGCAGGGTGACGACGAGCAGCGCCGTTGCGGTGACGGTCGTGACCACGACGGCGCCGAGCGTCGTGCGCAGGCGCGGCCCCGGGCCGCCGCGGACCGCGATCGCGACGAGCGCCCCGAACCCGAGTGCCGACGCGGCGCTCACGAGCAGGGCGAGGCGCAGGTAGGTCGCGAGCGCGTCGCGCGCCTGGACGCGCACCTCCTCCACCCCGAGCTCGCCCCCGTCGGCGAGCCGCGTGATGGCGTCGCGGTCGATCGAGCGCACGTCGAGGCTGATCCGGACGGGCGCGCGAACGACGGGGAACCGCACGCCCCAGTCGACGAGCGGGACGTAGAGATCCAGCGACCCCGAGCGCCCGAGATCGATCCCCATGCGCACCTTGCCGACCTCGAGGTCGCGGTCCAGCCGGAACGTCGCCAGGGCGCCGATGCCGGCGCCGAGCGTGGCCAGCACGACGAGCGCGACGATCAGCGTTCTGCGCATCGCGTCGAGGCTAGATGTTTGATTGCGAGTTGGCGTGCTCGCGGGGACAGGTCAGGGCGTGTGCCGGGCGCCGCACGCATCCGAAGCCGGTAGCAGTGGTACCGGCGAGGGTGCGGGTGGTGATCCGGCGCCGATCCTGGCCTGTCATCCGCGGGTGCGGGAACTCGCAATCAACCATCTAGATGTTTGTGCGGAGAATGCGGCCTGAAGCGCGTCGGCGCCTTGACGCGGTCAGCCCGTCAGGTGTGACATCCGGCACATGCTGGAAGATCGGTCCATGCAGCCACGCCAGATCTACGCGAGTACGCTCGACCGACGCGATCGCAGGTGGACCAAGCGCCGCGGTCGCGGTCTGCTCGGGGTGGCGATCATCGCCCTGTGTGCCCTTGCGCCGGCGCTCGTCGTGGTCGCTGCGGTGACGCAGCGTCTGGGGTAGCGGCGCGGGCCGCGCGGTTCACGAACCAGCATCGATAAAGGATGCGGGGAAAATCGCGGCGGTGGTCCGCGAGGCGAGGATGTCGCTTTGTGGTCGCACTCCGACCACTATTCGACATCGTGGTCCTGCGGCGGGGGTGGATGTCGGATTGACCGCGCTATCCGCGGTTGATTCGACATTCTCGCCTCGCGGGCCGGGGGGCGACTCTCCCTTCGTTCTTTATCGTTGCTGTTCGTGAACTACGCGGCTATGCCGTAGCCGCCTCGGGCGCATCGGCACCCTTGGGCTCCAGCCGCCCGAAGCTCGCATAGGCGTACAGCAGCGCCACCCACGTCGCCGCGGCGAGCGAGACGTGGACCCAGACGATCTCGGCGGGGAGTTCGGTCTCGTACTGCACGCCGCCGATGACGCCCTGGATCGCGAGCAGGACGCACACGACCGTCAGCGCGCGGCACTGCCCCGCGGCGGCGCCGCGCTTGCGGGCCAACACCCACAGCGCGACCGCCAGCACACCGAGCGCCGCGGCGAGCTTGGAGTGCTGGGAGATGACGAAGTTCAGCGTCTCCTCGCCCTTGTAGTCCAGCCGCCGGATGACGTCGCCCGTCCCCGACCCGCCGGCGTGCGGGCCGGCGGCGGTCGCTGCGGTGCCCGCGAAGATCGTCACCGCGCCGAGGCCGAGCAGGCCGCGCATCCCCCAGCCGAGGAGCCGGTCGGTGCTGACCACACGGTCCTCCGGCTCGCGGTGCGCGCGCCAGTCCAGCGCGACGGCGCCGACGAGGATCAGCATCGACAGCAGGTAGTGGCTCATCACGAACCCGGGCCGCAGGTCGTAGCGCACGGTGAAGCCGCCGAGCACGATCTGCCCGAGGACGCCGAGCGGCAGCGTGGCGGAGAGCAGCAGCAGGTCCTTGCGGTACGGGCGCCGGCGCCACGCGCCGGCGAGCGCCGCGAGCGCGGCGAAGCCGACGACCGACGTCAGCATCCGGTTGCCGAACTCGATGACGCCGTGCGTGTTCAGCTCGGTGTAGAGCGACGTCTCGGTGCACTTCGGCCACGTCGGGCAGCCGAGCCCGGACCCGGTCACGCGGACGGCCGCGCCGGTGAGCACGATGAGCCCGAGCGTCCACAGCGCGAAGCGCGCGATGCGCGCGTAGCGCTCGGGCGTGACGGTGAAGCGTTCGGGCATGGCGACGGCGAAGAATAGGTTCAGATCGCGGCGGGCTGCGCCTCCTCGGGCGCGGGGTCCGAGCGGCGCCGCGGATTCTCGATGCCCACGAGCGCGATCAGGCCGCCTCCGATCATCAGCAGCCCCGAGACGATCATGCCGATCCGGAACGCCTCGACGTTCGCCGCCTCGGCCTGGTCGCGCGTGGACCGCGACACCGCGCGGTCGGGCAGCGTCAGCGGTCGCTGCTTGGACTGCGCGACGTACGCGCGGTCTGCCGCGGGCAGGCTCCTGGCGCCGAGCCGCTCGTCGATCTGCGCGGTGAACTGCGCCGACAGCACGGCGCCCACCGCCGCGATCGCCAGCAGGCCCGCGACGCGCGCGATCGCGTTGTTGACGCCCGAGGCGACGCCCGCGTAGCGGCGGTCGGCGGCCTCGAGCACCGTCGCCGTCAGCGGTGCGACGGTCATCGCCAGACCGAGCCCGAACACGCACGTCGCGGGCAGCACCTGCGTCACGTAGTCGCCGGTCGCGTCCACCCGCGCGAAGAGCAGCAGGCCGGCACCGCCGACGAGCGGTCCCGCGGTCATCAGCAGGCGCGGGCCGACGCGCGTCGTCAACCGGCCGAAACGGCTCGACAGCGTCACGAGCAGCAGCGTGATCGGCGTCAGCGCCAGGCCGGCCGCCAGCGCGCTGTAGCCGGCGACCTGCTGGAGGAAGAGCGCGACGAAGAACGTCGCCGAGCCGAGGCCGGCGTACGCGGCGAGGGTGACGATGTTCCCGACGCTGAGTTGCGCGAGCGAAAGATCGACAGCGGCATCATCGGGTCGTGCGCGACGCGCTCGTAGGCGAAGAACGCACCGAGCGCGCCCAGGCCGGCGATCGCCGGGAACCACACCTGCGGATCGGACCAGCCGAGCGTCGGCTGCTGGATGAGCGCGTACACCGGGCCCGCGAGGCCGACCGCGCACAGCAGCGCGCCGAACACGTCGATGCGGTGCTCGCCGTTGCCCGGCGACTCGGGCACCGCGCGCACGATGAGCCACAGGCAGACGAGCACGAGCGGGATGTTCATCGCGAAGATCACGCGCCACGACAGCACGTCGACGAGCAAGCCGCCGAGCGGCGGGCCGACCGCGATCGCGGCGCTCGTTCCCGCCGTCCACGAGCCGATCGCGGCGGCGCGCTCCCCCGGTCCGTAGACCGCGGTGATGATCGCCAGCGAGCTCGGGACGAGCAGCGCCCCGAACGCGCCCTGCAGCGCGCGAGCGGCGATCAGCACCTCGACCGAGGGCGCGATCGCGCACGCCAGCGAGGCGGCGCCGAAGCCCGCCACGCCGATCGCGAAGATGCGCCGCCGGCCGTGCAGGTCGCCGAGCGAGCCTCCGACGAGGACGAGCGAGGCGAGCATGAGCAGGTAGGCCTCGACGACCCACTGCTGGTCGGCGAGCGACGCGTCGAGGTCGTCGCGCAGCGCGGGCAGCGCGACGTTGACGACCGTCTGGTCGACGAACACGATCGCCGACCCGAGGATGCAGGCGACGAGCGTCAGCCGCTTCATGCGGTCCTCGGTCATCGCCGCCATCCTGCCATCCGCAGGCCGCTGGACTACATTGCCAGACCCGATGGACGTGATCGACACCCGCCTGGACGGCCCGATCCTGCTGGAGCCGACCGCCCATGGCGACGCGCGCGGGTTCTTCCTGGAGAGCTACCGCGCCAACGTCTGGGCCGAGCACGGCATCGGCGACACGTTCGTGCAGGACAACCACTCGCGCTCGGGGCGCGGCGTGCTGCGCGGGATGCACCTCTCGATCGGCGAGGGACAGGCCAAGCTCGTGCGCTGCGCGCGCGGCCTGATCCTCGACGTCGTCGTCGACGTCCGCCGCGACTCGCCGACGTTCGGCGAGTGGGAGAGCTTCGAGCTCGACGACGAGGGCGCGCGCCAGCTCTACATCCCGATCGGCTTCGCGCACGGCTTCTGCGTGCTGTCAGACGTGGCCGACGTGACGTACAAGTGCTCGACGTACTACGACGCCGCGGTCGAGCGCGGCTTTCACTACGACGATCCGGACGTCGGCATCGAGTGGCCGCGCGACATGGCGCTGCTCATCTCCGACCGCGACCGCGAGGCGCCGCTGCTGCGCGAGATGACCGACCAGATTCCGTTCTAGTGGTCTAGAGCGCCGCGCCGCGCGCGAGTCTGGGCATGATGGCGAGGCGATGTCGCTCTCCGTCTGCCTGCTGACACGCGAACCCGCGGCCCGCGTCGCGGCCCTGCTGGAACCGCTGCGCGCGCTCGCCGACGAGGTCGTGCTGGCCGCCGACGACCGGATCGACGAGGCAACGCTGGCGGGCTACGCGGCGCTCGCCGACCGGCTGTTCACCGTCGAGTACGTGCTCTACGAGCGCCACCTCGCGTGGCTGCACGCGCAGTGCAGCGGCGATTGGATCCTGCGGCTGGACGGCGACGAGGTCCCCAGCGCGGCGCTCGTGCGGCGCCTGCCCGAGCTGCTCGCGCGCCGCGACATCGAGCAGTACTCGATCCGGCGGGCATGGCTGCATGGCGATTTGCGGACCGTCCTCGACGAGCTGCCGTGGTCGACGGACCACAACAACCGCCTGGTCCGCAGCCGCTCGACGCGTTTTGACGGCCACCAGCACGCCCACGCCGAGCCGGTGACGCCGATGGAGTTCGTCGCGGAGCCCGTCTACCACCTCGAGCTGCTGCTCGCCAGCGAGCAGCAGCGCCGCGCGAAGGCGATCCGCTACGAGGTCGCGCAGCCGCACCTGCGTCCCGCGGGCGGCGGTCGCTTCAACGAGGCGTTCTACCTGCCGGAGCTGCGCGAGTCGCTGCGCACGCGGCCGGTGGACGCGCAGGATGCGGCCCTGCTCGCGCGCGTGCACGCCGCCGACGAGCCGGTCGCGACCGCGCCGCTCGACGGCGTGCCCCACGTCTCGCTGCGCGAGCTCGACGCGACGTGGCCGGGTCGCCGGATCGACCGTGCAGGCTGCCACGCCTGCATCCGCGCGCCTGACGAGCGCATCACGCTCGCGGCCGGCGCGCTGCGACCGCTGTTCGTGGAGGTGACCAACGACGGCAGCGAGCACTGGCCCGGGGGCCTGGACGAGAGGCCGCTGATCCGGATCTCCTACCACTGGCTGCGCCGCGACGGCAGGCGCCATGCGAGCGACGCCATCCGCACGCCGTTCCCGCGCCCGGTCTCGCCCGGTGACCGCGTTGTCGTGCCGGTGCAGGTGCAAGCGCCGGACACGCCGGGCCGCTACATCCTCGCCATCGACCTCGTTCACGAGGACGTGCACTGGTTCGGCAACGAGCTGCGGATCGCCGTCGACGTGAGCGCCGCAGAGCCGGGCGCGCGCCTGCGCGAGACGCCGCTGCCCGCCGACCGCGCGGGCAAGCCGCTGCTCGTGCCGCGCATCATCCACCGCGTGTGGCTCGGCGGCGCGCCGATACCGCCCGATCAGCAGTCGATGGGCGCGACGTTCGCCCACCACCACCCCGGCTGGGAGATGCGTCTGTGGACCGATGCCGATCTCCCCGCGCTCGAGATCGGGAGCGCGGAGCGCGACCGCGCGCGCTCGCCGGCGGAGCTGTCAGATCTCGTCCGCTACGAGGTGCTGCGTCGCGAGGGCGGCCTGTACGTCGACACCGACGTCGAGTGCCGCCGCGACCACGAGCCGCTGCTGCGCGGCGTGCGGGCGTGCGCCGCGCTGGAGTTCCCCGGGCGGCTTGGCACCGCCGTGCTCGCCGCGGTGCCGGGGCACCGCGTATTCGAGCGCGCGGCCGACGAATGCCGCCGCGCGATCGGCCTGGGCGCGCACTCGGCCGACGCGACCGGGCCGTACTTCCTCTCCCTGCTCGTCGAGCAGGAGCCGGACTTCACGATCTTCGGCGCCGAGGTCTTCTATCCGTACGCCCCCGACGAGCCGGAGCGGGCCGGCGAGCCGTTCCCGGATGCCTACGCGGTCCATCACTGGTCGGGCTCGTGGCTGGGCGTCGAATGAAGGTCCTCGTCGCGGGCCCGTTCAGCCTCGCCGGCGTCGGCGTCGGCGTCGACGTGGGCGTCGACGCCGGCGCGAGCGCCGCTGACCTACTCGTGCGCGACGTCGTCTGCGCGTGGCTGCGCGACGGCGGCATCGACCACGACGTCGCGCAGCGCGCGGTGCACGGCCCGGGCGTCGACTGGTTTCGCGTCTCCCCCGCGCGCTACAGCGACCTGATCGTCGCGGGTGGCGCGGTGGGCGCGGATCTGCCGATCGCCGCCGTGATCGAGCGGTTCGCGGGCAGCCGCCTGATCGCCGTCGGCGTCACGCTCGCCGGCCCGCGATCGTGGCGGCCGTTTCACGTCACGCTCGAGCGCGATGGCCGCCTCGTCACGCGGCCCGACATCGCGCTCGCGGCGCCCGGGCCGGTGACGGTCCCGGTCGTCGCGCGCATCGAGACTCCTGACCCGGGTGCGGGCACGCGGCAGGCACACGCCGCCTTCGACCGCGTGCTCGACTCCCGCGAGGCGGCCGTCATCGAGATCGACACGGACCTCGCACGCGACGTGCCCGGCCGGCGCTCGGCGGCGGAGGTGCTGACGCTGCTGCGCCGCGCCGACGTCGCGCTGACGACGCGGCTGGACGGACTCGTGCTGTCACTGCGACTCGGCGTTCCCGTGATCGCGATCGACCCGGTCGCCGGCGGCGGCGCGATCACGCGCCAGGCCGCGGCGCTGCGCTGGCCCGCCGCGCTGCCCGTCGACGCACTCGCCGACGACGTGCTGGCCGAACGCCTGGAGTGGTGCCTGAGCGACGTGGCGCGCGCCCGGGCGCAGGCGTCAGCGACCAGCGGGCGGCGCGACGTCGCAGAGATCGAGACCGCGCTGCAGCGGGCGCTGCGCCCGCGCAAACGGGCTCCTCAGCGCCTGCGTCGCTCGCGCGCCGAGTAGCGGTCCGGGCAAACCGGTTAGGTTCCCGCATGATGACGCTGGACGAGGCCTTCCTGATTCTCAACGACCGTCTGGGCCAAGAGGTCACGGCGTGGATCGAGATTCAGCACGACGCGCCGCTGCTGGTCGCGACCGGCACGCTCGAGCCGTGGCATCCGCCGCATCCCGAGGAGGAGGAAGCCGACCTCGCCGACCTCGGCGGCGCGCTCATCGAACCGCCACGCGCCCAGCAGCACTTCGACCTCTTCGGCAACTACGCCGTCGGCGACGCCCGCTTCGATCTCAGCGACGCGCCCGTCGAGTCCGTCGGCACGCGCGACAGCGGCCTGACGTTCCGGCTCGGCGACGGCGTGCGGCTCGTCGTCGACTGGTAGCCGTCACCCGCGCTTGCGAGCGTAGACCGCGTAGTCGCGGTTTGAGTAGATGTCGGCGTCGAAGTCGCCGCTGCCGGAGGGGAAGCGCACCTCGCCGCTCTCGAAGCCGGCCAGGCGGCAGAGCGCGAGCAGGACCTCCGGGAACAGCGGGTGGTGGTGGGTCGCGTCGGTCCAGAAGGCCTTCATCGCGCTGGGGTTGTGCGGGTTGACGGTCTCGAGGATCGCCAGGGCGCCGGGGGCGAGCTTGGCCTCGACGAGCGCGAGCAGCTCGGTCAGCTGGCCGGCGTCGAGGTGCTCGACGACCTGGGCGGCGAAGATGCCGGGCACCGAGTCGTCCGGCAGGCCGCGCAGGTGGCTCGCGCCGTCGGCCTGCGCGACGTCGTGGCCCTTATCGCGGCTGCGCTGGACCATGCTCTCGTCGAGGTCGACGCCGCGCGCGCCGATGCCGAGCTCGGCGACGGCGTCGAGGAACTCGCCGCGGCCGCAGCCGAGGTCGAGCACCCACTCCGCGCCCTTGAAGGCGTCGGCATACGGACGCTGGCGCGCGTGGATGAGCTGCTCGTGGCCGCGGAAGATGTCCTCGAAGCTGCGGTACGTCGCGCTGTCGCTCGACGCGCCGCTGAAGCGCAGCACGCGCTGGCCGCGCTCGTCGGTCTGCGAGATCGCCGGGTGCGTCGCGCCCGGCCGGGCCGCGAGGCTCTCCAGCAGCAGCGAGACGTCCTGCTCGCCCACGGCTCCGGTGAGCTTGCGCCACTGGACGCGCAGGCGCTCCATGTCCAGCGCGAGGTCCTCGAACTGGTCATAGAGCTCCCGAAGCGCCTTCGTCAGCAGGCCGTTGAGCTCGTCCTGGTGGTAGGTGTAGGGCCGCATCGCCTGCAGCGCCGCGCGGCGGAACTTGCCCTTCGCGCCGCCCTCGTCCTCGGCGTCGATCATCGGGTCGAACGTGAGCTTCATCTCGCTGCGATGCAGGAACGTGTCGGCGGGCAGGCCCTCGATCTCGACGCGCCAGTCGCCGAGCGCGCCGTTCGCCGCCGCCGTGTGGCGGCGAAACGCCGCGAGGCGCTTAAGCCGCAGCCGGGCCACCTCCCCGACGGCCTCCAGCGAGAAGCTCTCGGCGATCTCGCGCTGCCCGCGCTCGCCGCGTGCGCGTGCCTCGTCCTGGTGCTCGGCGACCTCGCGCATGAGCTCCGCGGCGTGGTCGAGGTCGGGCTCGGCCCACGTGCCGTTGGCGGGATAGTTCTCGCCGTCGGGGCCGACGTCGACCTCGCTGTAGCGCACGAGGTAGGAGTTCTCGGGCGTCATGAAGTCGAGGTTCGCCGAGAAGTCGGTGGCGATGACGGGCTTGCCGAGCGCCATCGTCTCTCCGAGCGTCAGGCCGAATCCCTCGGCGCGGTGCAGCGAGACGTAGCAGTCGGCGCGCCGCATGAGCGCGGCCATGTCGGCGGACGTGAGGAAGCGGTCGACGAGCTGGATGTCGGGCCGGTCCGCGGTCGCTTTCAGGAGCGCCGCCAGGCGGTCGGGCTTGAAGTCGCCGTTGTGGCTCTTGAGCACGAGCTGCGGGCCCTCGCCGGGCTCAAACGCGCGCTTGAAGGCCTCGACGAGCCCGAGCGGGTTCTTGCGCTGGAGGGTCGAGAAGAAGTCGAAGAGAAACAGGAACATGAAGCCGTCGGGGAGGTGCAGGTCGGTGAGGTCGCCGCCGGGCGCGGGCGCGACGATCGGCAGCGGCACCCGCACGACGGGCACGGGCGAGACGCGGCTGAGGATCTCCTGCACGTACGTCGAGTAGACCCAGATCTCGTCGACGAGCCCGAAGGCGGGGTCCCAGCTGCGCGGCACCGCATCGACCTCCCACGCCCACACGCCGATCGTGTAGCGGTCGGAGAAGACCTCCTCGCCGAGCCGCTTGTGCAGGCCCGGCAGCTCAGGGGCGTTGACGCAGATGAGGTTGAACGGCAGCTCACCCTCGGCATCGAGGTCGGCGAAGTCCGTCGTCTTGATCGTCGCCGTCGCCCCGTCGGGGCCGACGACCTCCTTGAGCGGCACGTCAACCGTCGTCGTGCGCACGGGGACGCCGGCCGCGCTCAGCGCGTCGACGTAGAGCCGGGCTGCCTGCCCGAGCCCGAGCCCGCCGCGCAGGTAGCCGACGACGTTGACGCCCAGCGACGTGAGCTGTGGCGGGGTTGCCATGGGGCGATGGTCCCATAGCGGCGACTAAGTGCTGCCCTAAGCTCGCTGTCCGTGGCCTCCCTGCCGACAACCGACGGTCGCCGCTTCTACGACGAGGTGGGCGGCGAGCCGATGTTCCGCAGGATCGTCGGGCGCTTCTACGCGGAGGTCGCGCGCGACGACGTGCTGCGCGCGCTGTACCCCGAGGAGGACCTCGGCCCGGCCGAGGAGCGCCTGCGCCTGTTTCTCATGCAGTACTGGGGCGGGCCGCCGACGTACTCCGAGCAGCGCGGCCACCCGCGCCTGCGGATGCGCCATAGCCCGTTCAAGATCGGCCCCGGCGAGCGCGACGCGTGGCTGCGGGCGATGCGCATCGCGGTCGACGACGCGGGTCTGTCGGACGCACACCGCGATCAGCTCTGGGCCTACCTGGAGAACACGGCGAACCACATGATCAACAGCGCCGAGTAGCTGCCCGCGGTCACACAAATGACGGGGTTCTCGACCGTCTCGATTTCCCCGGACCCGGCGCGAGGATCGAGATGGCTCAAGACCACGTATATCGGGGTTTTCATCCATCTCGATCCCATGGCCGCTCCCGAGCCGACCGCGCCGCCCGGGAGCCTCACCCTCCCGCTTTGTCGATGCTGTTCGCTTGACCCGCGCCACGAACCGGCGCCGACCGCGCCTACTCGTCCCCGTCCTCGACCTCGCCGCGCAGCCGGGCCAGCTCCGCGGCCAGCGCCTGCTGCCCCGCCGCCAGGCCCTGCACCCGCTCGTCGAGCGTCTGCAGCACGCGGACGATCTCCTCGTCGACGAGCCGCTGATGCACCGTGTACGGGCGCATCGCGCGCAGCGCCGCGTCGCGCAGCGTTCCGCGCGCGCCGTCGCGGGTGCCGTCGCCGGGCTCGGGCTCGCGGGCCATGCGCTCGCGGACGCCCTCGAGGTCGAGCGCCTGCGGCGCGCCGGCGCCGTCGAACGGGAGCGTGAGCAGGCGGGCGAGCCGGTCGGCCATGCCGCGTCCGGCGACCTCGGGCGCGTGCTGCTCGGGCACGTCTGAGCGGGCGCGGGTCGCGCGCTCGTGGAGCCCGGCGGCATCGTCGACCGCCGCCCGCATGAGCGTCGCCGCGTGGTCGAGATCCGGCTCGGCCCAGGTCGCGCCGGCCGGGTAGGGATCGTTGCCGGGCCCGATCTGGACCGGCTGGTGGTCGACGAGCAGCGCGTTGAAGGCCGTCGCGTAGTCGCGCGAGCCGCCGTAGTCGGTCGCGATCACGGGCGTGCCGAGCAGCATCGCCTCGGCGATCGTCAGCCCGAAGCCCTCCGAGCGGTGCAGCGACACGTAGCAGTCGAGCTCGCGGATGAGCGCGTTCTTCTCCGCGACCGGCATGTTGGCGTCGACGAACATGATCCGCGGGTCGCCGCCGGCGGCGGCGACGACCGCCGCGTGCTCGTCGGAGCCCGCGCCCCCGAGCGTCTTGACGACGAGGCCGACGTCGTCCGAACGCGACGCGTCGAACGCGCGGCGGAACGCCTCGACGAGCCCGAGCGGGTTCTTGCGCGCCGCGACGCTGCGGTAGTCGTAGACGAAGCCGAAGAGGAACGTGTCGTCGGGCAGCCCGAGCTCCGAGCGCCCGGCCGGGGCCGATTCCGGCTTGGGCACCGGCAGCGGGACATGGACGACCGGCACGGGCGAGATCGCCGCAAGCGCATCGGCGACGAAGCGCGAGCCGACCCACACCTCGTCGACGAGATCGAACGCGCGCATCCAGCGCTGCGGCAGGACGTCGACCTCCCACCACCACATCCCGATGACGTGGCGCTCGGAGAACGCCGCGTCGCCAAGCTGATCGCGCGCGCCCTCCATGCCGTCCGGGTTGACGCACACGATCGTCACGGGATGGACGGGCTCCTGCGATGCGATCGGCGCGCCGTCCTGCCGCGGCGCGTCGCTGGCGAGCACGAGCGGCGCGACGCTGACGCCGGCCGCCCGCAGCGCGTCGATGACGTTGCGCGCCGCGGTGCCGAGCCCGAGCGTCGCGTCGAGGTAGCCCGCGACGTTGACGCCCAGCGGCAGGGCGGGCTGCACGCGGGGGTCGGTCATGACCCGCGAGGCTACCCTTCCGGCTGTGACCCCTGCGCCCGCGGACGACGTCTCTGTACAGGTCGAGGGCGTCGCCAAGACCTTCAGCCTGCCCCAGGAACAGGTCCACACGCTCAAGGAGCTGGCGCTGCATCCGTTCCGCCGGCGGCGTTTTGACGCGCTGCACGCGCTGCGCGACGTGAGCTTCGACGTCCACCAGGGCGAGGTGTTCGGCATCGTCGGGCGCAACGGCTCGGGCAAGAGCACGCTCATGAAGTGCCTCGCGGGCATCTACCAGGCCGACGCCGGCGAGATGTGGCTGCGCGGGCGCATGGCGCCGTTCATCGAGCTCGGCGTCGGCTTCAACCCCGACCTCACGGCGCACGACAACGTGCTGATCAACGCCGTGATGCTCGGGCTCACGCCCGAGGAAGCGCGGCGGCGCTACAGCTCGATCATCGACTTCGCCGAGCTGCACGAGTTCTCCGAGCTGAAGCTCAAGAACTACTCGTCGGGAATGCAGGTGCGCCTCGCCTTCAGCGTCATGGTCCATGTCGACGCCGACCTGCTGCTCATCGACGAGGTGCTCGCGGTCGGCGACGCCGCCTTCCAGCAGAAGTGCTTCGACGTGCTCAACGGCATGCGCGACGAGGGCCGCACGATCCTGCTGGTCACGCACGACATGAACCAGGTCCAGCGCTTCTGCGACCGTGCGCTGCTGCTCGAGCGCGGCCAAATCGTCGCGATCGGCGACCCCGCCGCGGTCACACGCCGCTACACCCAGGTGAACTTCCCCGTGCAGAAGCACACCCTGGCGGCGGGCGAGTTCGAAGGCGCGGGCGACGGCGCCGAGGCCGAGCTGCTCGATGTCTGGGCGCAGGACGGGCTGGGCCACCGCGGCGCGGCGATCATGCAAGGCACCCCGTGCGCCCTGTGCGCGTACGTGCGCTTCGGCCAGCCGGTGCGCGATCCCGTCTTCACGCTCTGGCTGACCGACGAGCAGCACCGCCGCGCGTTCGTCATATCCACGGCGAGCGACGGCCCGACCGGTGACTTCGCCGTCGGCACCCGGGCGACCGTCGGGGCGAGCTTCGACAACTGGCTCGCGCCGGGCCGCTACGAGCTGAGCGCGCAGGTGAGCGAGGCCGGTCCCGGCGCGCGCAGCATCGCGCTGAGCGAGGGCGCCAGCTCCGTCGTCGTCACCGGCGAGCGCAGCGGCGGCGGCATCGTCGACCTCCCGCACGCGTTCTTCGTCAATCGCCAGGCGCAGGACGTCGCGCAGGCCGAGCAGCCCGCCGCCAAGGGCGCCGGCGGATGAGCGTCGCTCCCGCTCCCTCCCCGGCGTATCGCGTCCGCGGCCCGTCGGCGATCGGCGGCGACCCGCGCCGCTTCTGGAACCTCGCGCTCACGCTCGCGCGGACCGACTGGAAGGTGCGCTTCTTCGGCTCGGCGCTCGGCTACGTCTGGTCGCTCCTGCGCCCGCTGATGCTGTTCGGCATCATCTACGTCGTCTTTCAGTACGTCATCGGCGCCGGGGAGGGCGTCGAGTACTACGGCGTGATCCTGCTGCTCGGGATGATGCTCTACTTCTGCTTCTCGGAGATCACGGGCGGCGGGCTGACGTCGATGGTCGACCGCGAGTCGCTGCTGCGCAAGGTCGGCTTCCCGCGCGCGGTCGTGCCGCTGTCGGTCGCGATGGTCGCCGCGATGAACCTCGCGCTGAACGTCGTGGTGCTCGCCGTGTTCGTCGTCGCCTCGGGCGTCGAGCCGCGCTGGACGTGGCTGCTGCTGCCGATCCCGTTCGCGCTGCTGCTCGTCTTCGCGACCGGCGTGGCGATGCTGCTCAGCGCGCTGTATGTGCGCTACCGCGACGTCCAGCCGATCTGGGAGGTCGTGCTCCAGGCGTTCTTCTACGCCACGCCGATCCTCTACCCGATCGAACTGCTCGCCGCGAAGTACGAGACGCTCGCGAAGGTCGCGCTGCTCAACCCGATCGCCACGCTCATCCAGGAGGCGCGGTTTTTGCTCACCGGCGCCCCGTCGGCGAGCGAGGCGATGGGATCGACCGCGCTGCTCGCCGCGCCCGCGACGATCCTCGTCGGGCTGACGCTGCTGGGCTTCTACGTGTTCGACCGCATGGCGCCGCGCGCGGCGGAGGAGCTGTAGGCAAAAAGCTCACGGACGCACGATCTCCAGCCAATCGGCGCGCAGCCCGACGAGCCGGCGCCATTGATCGGGGCGCAGCCTGCGGACGGTCGTGTTCTCGTTCGCCACGGGGTTGAAGATGATCGGACCCACGTGGCGCAGGCTCGAGATGTAGCCGCGGTTGCCGGGTTCCCTGCGGTTGCCTCGGCCCTGGGAGAGCTCGAGATCGTGCGTGCCGCGCTGCAGCTCGAGCGTCCCCAGCTGCCCGTAGGCGCCGGGATTGTCCAGGCCGCGACGCGTGACCCCCACCACCTTGCCGTCGACCTTCAGCGTCATCCGGCGCGCGAACGATCCCTCGATCCACACGCGGTACGTGCCCGTTTGCGTGATCCGCAGCGGGGCGGCGGCGCGGCCCGGAATCGCCGGCACGACCGCGCCCGGATACAGCGGGTACGGGTACGCCGCCCAGCTGTTCTCAGATGCCGCCGGGCGTACCTGCGGCGCGCTTTCGCGCACGACGTACGCGATCTGGCCTCCCAGGCGCTGCGCGCGCCGGCCCAAGACCCGCGCGGTCGCGCGGTCGATGCGCGGCGGTGGCCGCAGGATGTTGCGCCCCTGCGGATCGTGGCGCAGGACGCGCGGGCCCGGAGTGCGTCGCCAGAGGTCGTAGAACTCGCCCGTCCAGACGCGGCGGAAGTGCGACGGCGGCCGGCTCGCGAGCGGCGACCTGCGCACGATGATGTAGCGCGTCGATGCGAGCTCGCGCAGCTGGAGGTCGTCGACGTCAAACGGCGTCTTGAGGCTCGGACGGCGTTGCTCGTCGTAGAGCGCGTCGGGATCGTAGGGTGGCCCGTGGATGTACTGAAACGGCCACTCGGGCTGCGTGCGGCCCGGGCCGTCACGCAGGAAGTGCTTGGCGAACTCGTCGTACTCGTTGAGGATGACCGGGCCCTTGCCGTCGAGGCGGTCGTTGAGCTCGAGCAGCTCGGCGTAGCGGTCGTACGGAGCGACGGAGACGTCACGGTAGGCCAGCGCGTTGGAGTACAGGACGAGCGCGCTCAGCACCGCGACGAGCACCGCGCTGAGCGCGCGCCAGCGTCCCTGCCACATGGTCACGGCGCCGAGGATCGCCATCAGCAGGACCGCCGGCGACATGATCATGAGGACCTTCGCGTCGGCGTACGGGCCGCCGCGCCGCAGGAGGTAGGCCGATGTCAGCCCGAGCATCGCGAGCAGCAAGAGCGGCCCCCACGCGCGCCGGCGGATCGCCCACAGCAATCCCAGCACGGCGACGGCCGCGACGAAGACGAGCGCCAGGTCATGACGCTGGTGATGCGCGACCGCCTCGTAGCGGTAGTCGCCCTCGAACCAGACCCCGAGCGTCTGAGCGAGCTTCAGCGGCGCTTGGAGGTTGCCGAGGTCGGCAACGCTGTTATCGAGTGTCGCGGTGTTGACCGACACCGCGGTGGAGACCGTGGCGAGCACCGGTGACGCGATCGCGGCGGTGACGGCCGCGCCCGCGGCCAGCCAGCCGAGCTCGCGCACGTCGCGGTCGCGCACGATCCGCCGGCCCCAGGCGGCGAGCACGACGAGCCCCGGGAGCGCCAGATACGGCAGCGCGGCCGGGCCGAGCGCGCCGAGCGCGGCAGCGGCAGCGATGCCGATCGGCAGCAGCGAGCGCGCCGGGCGCTGCTCGCGCAGCGCGGCCGCGGTCAGCGCCGCCACGGCGCACAGCAGCGCGACCGCCGCCGTCTCCTTGATCGAGCCCTGCAGCGCGAAGCCGACCACGAGCGCCGACTGTGCGGCGACGAACGCGACGACCGCGACCTGCCAGTGATGGCGCAGCAGCGGCGCGACGAGCGCGGCGAGCGACAAAAAGACGACCAGCATGAGGCACGTGATGAAGGGCTGGTACAGCCAGGCGAGGTCGAGCGTTCCGAGCGGGCGGGTGACGCCGAGGGCGGCCTGCGGCGCCACCGGATATGCGCTCGTGACGTACGACGACAGCGATCGACGCGTCGAGCCGTCCGGCAGCTCAGCCCAGTCCGGCCCGTGCTCGGGGTACAGCCCGGCGAGCGTGAACTGGTGCGACGTGTCCGGCAGCGCGAGGTAGCCGGCGAACGTCGGGGTGCCGGTCGCGACGACCGGCGCGGCAAACACCGCGAAGACCCCGGCCGCCGCGAGCACGATGAGCGGATCGGGCCGCAGCTCGCGCAGCCACCGGCGCCCGAGGACGAGCCCGAGCACGGCGAGCACGCACAGCGCCGCCAGCGTCAGCGGGGCGGTCAGCTCCTTCGACGTTCCGAGGCGCGCGAGCGCGAGCAGCGTCGCGAAGCCGACCGGCAGGATGAGCAGACCGGGCAGCCGCCAGCCGGCGGCGGCGCCGACGAGCAGCCCGAGCCCGAGCGCCAGCACGCCGAGGGCGAGCGGGTACAGCAACCACGCTGCGAGCAGGTCCACCGACCCCCGTCGCGTTCAGCCGCGCCGGCGCAGACCGAGAATCGACAGCAAGAAGGAGGAGAAGATGATCTGCAGCCCGATGATCGTCAGCGCGGCGGCGGTCACGGCCAGGCGCTCCTCCGACAGCGCGCCGAAGCCGCGGTTGGCCCAGATCGCGAAGATCGTCACTCCCGCGACGATCCCGGCGCCGAGGACGAGGATCCCGAGGACGAGCCCGTGCTCGAGCCGGAAGCGCGCGCGCATGCGGTCAAACCACGGGTCCTTCTCGCCCATGAAGTACGTGCCGTAGGCGTGCGCGCACAGTCCCAGCGCGACGATCTGCGTGCCGACGATGCACAGCAGCTCGCCGGCGATCGTCGTGTGGAGGTTCCACTGCCGGCCGAGGATCGCGATCTGCGACAGCGAGATCAGCGAGATGACGAGGCCCAGGACGAGCAGCACCGCGCCGGGCACGATGAACAGGTGCGTCGGGCTGTGGACGAGCAGGAAGCGCAGGTGGCGCCAGCCGTCGCTGAAGCGCGAGAGCTTGCTCTCGCCGCTGCGCGGCGCGTACTCGATCGCGAACTCGCGGATCGCGAGGTTCTCCTTCGACGCGCGGATGACCATCTCGGAGGCGAACTCCATGCCGGTCGCGCGCAGGTCCAAGCGCGGGAGGACGTCGCGGCGCAGGCCGCGCATGCCGCAGTGCGCGTCGCGGATCCCGGTGCGGAAGAAGAGGTTCAGCGTGCCGCTGAGCAGCGGGTTGCCGATGTACCGGTGCATCCAATGCATCGCTCCGGGCTGGATGTTGTCCATCCGGTCGCCCATCACGAAGTCCGCGCCGTCGCGCAGCTCGGAGACGAACCGTGGGATCTGGTCGAAGGGATAGGTCATGTCGGCGTCGAGCATCACGACGTACTCGCCGCGGGCGGCGGCGAAGCCCGCCATGTACGCCGACCCGTAGCCGCGCCGCGGCTCGTTCACGACGTGCGCGCCGGCGGCGGCGGCCAGCTCGCCGCTGCCGTCATCGGAGTTGTTGTCGGCGACGACGACCTCGCCGGCGATGCCCGCCTCGACCATCGCGGCGAGCGACAGGCGCACGCACTCGGAGATGTTCTCCGCCTCGTTGAGACACGGGATGACGACCGACACCTCGATTGCGGTGCTGGGGGTCGACGGCGCGCCGACCGCTGCTGGAGTGCGTTGTATCGAGGCCATGGCTGCGTCTAGGACGAGCGCCGTGACCGGCCCCCGCCAGAAACGTAAACGCGCAGACGGCGAAAGGTTGCGCGAGAGCCAGAGACTAGCGGAGGTGGTCCGTCTGAGACCCTGCCTGCGCCGTGCGAATTCTCATCGTCTACGACTGCCTGTTCCCGCACACGATCGGCGGCGCCGAACGGTGGTACCGCAACCTCGCCGAGCGGCTCGCCGCCGACGGGCACGACGTGACGTACGCGACGCTGCGCCAGTGGGCGCGTGACGAGCGCCCATCGGTGAAGGGCGTACGCGTCGTCGTGGCGGGGCCGCGGATGGCGCTGTACGCGGGCGCGCGGCGCCGGATCCTGCCGCCGGTCGTCTTCGGCGCGGGCATGCTGTGGCACCTCGCACGCCACGGTCGCCGCTACGACGTCGTGCACACCGCGTCCTTTCCCTACTTCTCGTTGCTCGCCGCCGGGCTGCTGCGGCGCCCGGCCGGCTACCGGCTCGTCGTCGACTACCACGAGCTGTGGTCGCGCGAGTACTGGCGCGAGTACCTCGGCCCGGCCGGCGGGCGGATCGGCTGGCTCGTGCAGCTCGCGGGCGTGCGGCTGCGCCAGACCGCGTTCTGCTTCGCCCAGCTCACCCGCCGCCGGCTGCGCGCCGAGGGACTGCGCGGCACGGTGACGGTGCTCGAGGGCGAGTACGCGGGCTCGCTGGAGCCGGTGGCGCCGCACGCGGCGCAGCCGACGGTGGTGTTCGCCGGGCGCCACATCCCGGAGAAGCGCGTGCCGGCGCTCGTGCGCGCCTTCGCCGCGCTGCGCGAGCGCGCGCCCGAGCTGCGGCTCGTCATCTACGGCGACGGACCCGAGCGCGGCGAGGTGCTGGCACTGATCGCCGCCGAAGGGCTGAGCGAGGTCGCCAGCGCGCCGGGCTTCGTCGACGCCGAGGACGTCGAGCGCGGGCTTCAGAACGCCCTGTGCATGGTGCTGCCCTCTCAGCGCGAGGGCTACGGGCTCGTGGTCGTCGAGGCGTCCGCGCGCGGCGTGCCCGCCGTCGTGGTCGCCGGCCCCGACAACGCGGCGACCGAGCTCGTCGAGGAGGGCGAGAACGGCTTCATCGCCGCGTCGGCGGCGCCGGAGGATCTCGCCGCGGCGATCCTGCGCGTGCGCGAGGCGGGCCCGGAACTGCGCGACCGCACCGCCGCATGGTTCGCCCGCAACGCGACGCGCCTGTCGCTGGAGAACTCGCTCGCACAGGTTGCCGCCGCCTACGCGGACCCCGATCGCTCCCGGCGTTAGAGTCCGCGCAGATGGCCGATCGCAATGTGCTGGGCACCGATCTGCAGTCCTGTAGCGGCGATCCCGTCACCGGCTTCTACCGCGACGGGTGCTGTCGCACGGGCCCCGACGACATGGGCAGCCATACGATCTGCGCGGTCGTCACGGCCGAATTCCTCGAGCACCAGCGCAGCATCGGCAACGACCTGAGCACGCCGATGGCGCTCTACAACTTCCCCGGGCTCGTGCCCGGCGATCGGTGGTGCGTGACCGCCGTGAACTGGCTGCGCGCCTACGAGGACGGCGCGGCCGCCTACGTCGTGCTCGCCTCGACGCACGAGCGCGCGCTGGAACTCGTCCCCCTGCAGGCGCTGCAGGAGAACGCGGTCGACGTCCCGGCCGACCCCGGCGCGCTCGCCGAGTAGCTCAGTCCGCCTCGCTGCGCTCACGCTTGGCGAGCTTGGAGGCGAGGTACGCCGCCTTCTCGGCGCGGCGATCGCTCCTGAGCGCGTGCTCTTCGGTCGGGGCCTCCTCGGCGGCGTGACGTTCACGCCGCGCGACCCGTGACTGCTCCTCGCGCAGCCGTTCGGCCTGGTTCTCCGTGTCGTCGTCCATACCCCGGTACTGCCCCGTCTGAGGGATTCGATGCCCGGCGGCCACCGTCCGTGTGTTGCATTGATGGGCGCATCGGTCATGAACAGCCGCGGATCGGACGACGTGCTGTCGCGTGAGAGCGCTGCGCGTCATCGCCGTGCTGGTCGCATGCGCGACCGTCCTGTCCGCATGCGGCGAAGCGGACCGTAGCGCCGACCACGCCGGCGCGGTCAAGACGGCGCGCGCGTACCTCGAGGCGCTCGCGGCGCGCGACACCAAGACGCTGTGCCGGGTCAACCTCGAGATCGCAGCTCGCGACAGCGGGCGTCGCTGCCGCAGCCGCATGCGTCGCGTGACGTTCTCCGCTGCGCGACGGCTGAAGACGGTCGATTCGCTGCGGGCCCGCGACGCCGGACGCTTCGTACGCGTCGACGCGCGTGTGACGCGCGAGGCGGAGGGCCAGGACCTCTTCGGCGTGCCCGCGACGCTGTGGCTCGCGCAGCGCCGCGGCGCGTGGCGCGTGGTCAAGGCGGGCAAGCTCTATGCGCAGGCGCGCGGCTTCGTCGAGGGCCGGGCCCAGGACGAATCGCGCCCGCTCGTGCAGGCCGACCTCGCGCAGCCGCCGAGCCGGGGGAAGGCGGGTCCGCCCTGCACGAAGACCGTCACGCGCCGACGCGACGCCAGAGACGACGTCCAGCAGTTTCCCGGCCAGCGCGCCCGGCAGCGCCCGCGGCGCGCGTTTGACTTCGCGAGCATCGCGGTGCGCCGCGACCCTCGCGGCCTGGTCTGCATCCAGGTCCAGATGGTCGATCGCGTGAGGACCGGGACGATCGTCGATCTGCGCGTCGTGCAGACGCTGTCGCAAGAGGAGAAGGCGCTCGACGCCGACCGGCTGTTCGGCGGGGGCGACGCCTGGATCGCCAACGCCGGGCAGACGACGTTCCACGCCGCGCCGGGCAACACCGTCGAGGTCGACGGCCACGCGATCATCTTCCGGCTGCGGCCAGGCGCGCTGTTCGTCGAGCGGAAGTTCACGATCCGCGTCGAGGCGCGCTCCGGCCAGCCCGGGGAGCCGCTGCTGCGCCGGCCGCTGGGCGCCTACGACCGCGTCGAGATCCGGCGCGGCTAGCCGAACAGGCCCTTGACGCGGATCGACACCGGCGCGCTCGTCGTGACCGCGCCCGAGTTGTCCGTCGCGCGGGCGCGCAGCACGTGCGTGCCGCTCGGCGCCATCCGCCACACGTAGGAGTACGGCGCCGTGGTGTCCTCGCCGAGCTTCGTCGCGCCGTCGGCGCGGAAGAACTCGACCTTGCTCACGGTGCCGTCGCCGTCGCTCGCCGTGGCGGTGATCGTGACCGTCGCCCAGAAGCCGAACACGGCGCCGTTGGCGGGCGCCGTGATGTTCACCAGCGGCGCGACGTTCGGCGGCTTCACGGTCACGGTCAGCGGCGCGCTGGTCGCCGACTTCCCGGTGGCGTCGGTCGCCTTGGCGGTGACCGAGTACGTGCCCTGGGCGACGCCCGTCCACGCGTACGTGTACGGCGCTGTCGTGTCCTCGCCGAGCTTCGTCGCCCCGCTGAAGAACTCGACCTTCGCGACGGCGCTCTCGGCATCGGATGCGTTCGCTGCGAGGTTCACCGTGGCCGGCGCGTAAAACGACGCGCCCGCGGCCGGCGACGTGAGGCTCACCGTCGGCGCCGTGTTCAGCGCCGGCACCGAGACCATCTTCGCGACGGAGGGGACGCCGGCGGCGTCGACGACGATCAGCATGTACGGGCCGGGCGGGGCGATGCTCGGGGTCGCGGGACCCGTCGCCGTCAGCGTGCCGCTGCCGGCGGTGTAGGCCAGCGGGATGTAGCGCTGGTCCATGTCGTTTGAGTGCGTCACCGCGCCGAGGCGCACGAGCCCGACCTTGCGGATCGAGGCGGCGTCCGGTGTCGTGATCTGGACCGGCGCCCCGAAGTCCACGGTCGCCGGCGCGCCGGTGACCGTCGGCCGCGGCGCGAGCTCGCCCGATCCGTCCTTCTTGTAGAGGTAGGGCGGCGTGAAGATCTCGGCGTTCTTGGCGAGGTAGCCGACCTGGTCGCACGTGCCGCAGATGCCGCCACCCGAGGACAGGACGCGTCCGTCGGCGAGCAGCAGCGCGGTCGAGTGGTACTGGCGGGTGATCTGCTGGGCGGCGAGCGTCTTCCACTGACCGGTCGCCGGGTTCCACTGCTCGGCCGCGTAGACGCCGTTGTCGAGGTCGACGAGGCTGGCGCCGGAGGAGTTCCCGCCGGTCGCGAGCGCGGTGCCGTCGGCGAGCAGCGTGAGGTTGTGCTGGCGGCGCCCGTTGGCCATCGGCGCCGTTGCGCTGACCGCCGGGGTCGCCCCGTTGATGTTGATCGTCCGCGCGTCCTTCGACGACGGGCCGCCGCCCGCGACGAGGATCCGGCCGATGTCGTAGACGGCGTGGCCGCCGTAGTCGCGGTTGATGAGGTCGCGCTGCGCGTAGTTCTGCCAGGAGCCCGTGCCGCTCGTGTCGAGCGTGCGCATCGTCTGGTCGGGTCCGGAGTAGAACGCCCGGCCGTCGGGAGCGACGTCGAGCCATGGGTACAGCGGGAGATTGCGCGAGGCGGAGGTCAGCGTGCGCAGGGTGCCGTCGGTCTTGCGGACCTCGGGGATGTCGGGACCGCCCTCGGTGATGAGCATCTCACCGTTGCGCAGCGGCGTGACGCTCGGATACCAGCGCTCGTAGACCATGTCCGGACCGACGATCCACGTCTTCGTCTCCAGGTTGAAGATGTGCGTCTGCTTGATCCCGGCGAGCGCCGAGTTCTTGTTCCCTCCGGCGAGGAACAGCGAGCCGTCGGGCAGGTGCGCGAGGCCGCTGCAGAAGACGTTGAAGCCGGTGTTGACCATCACGTCGGTGTGCTGGCCGGTCTCGGGGTCCCACAGCGTCGCGCGCGTGTGGTCGTGGACCGGATAGGTCTCGGTGGCGTTGTCGCC
This sequence comes from uncultured Actinomycetes bacterium, assembly GCA_963705315.1. Lineage (GTDB taxonomy): Bacteria > Actinomycetota > Thermoleophilia > Solirubrobacterales > Solirubrobacteraceae > CADCVQ01. Next base: position 720,493 of record OY970068.1, on the reverse strand, counting down.
GACGGAGTCGTAGGCGAGCACCTTGCCGTCTGCCAGCAGCGCGACGTGCACGCCGACAACCGGCCAGTTGACCGGCTGTGACCACGAGCCGACCTCGCCCACGTCGCCGCTGACCGCAGCCAGCGCGCTGCTCGCGTCGGAGGCGGTCTTGGCCTGCGTCTGGCGCATGAGCGCGCGCTCCTGCGCGGCCGACTTCGGCGCGACGCTGTCCTCCTGCTTGTGGCTGGCCGCGCTGTCGTGGGCCGAGGCGCCCGCGGGCACGCCGAGCGCCATGAGCGCTGCGGCGAGGACAAACAGAGCGCGATCGGCGCGCATGGAGCGGCTCCCGGGGTGGTTGCTCGAGCGAACGCGAGCGTACGGCCAGTGAGCGGCTGGGTGCCCGCCCCAATGGTCTAGTTCTTGCGGTGTGCCGCGAGGTCGCGGGGTCGACGAAACAGCATCGGTAAGGAAGCAGGGCGGGGCCGCCCGCCCGGCACGCGAGGCGGTCGTGGCAGCGAGGCGGTCGTGGCAGGTTGTCCGCGCATATGGCGGAGAACCTGCCATTCATTCCTCGATCCAGGCCAGCGTGTCGAATAGTGGTCGGATGGCGACCACAAGTCGCCATCCTCGCCGCGGGCCCCCCGCGGCAGCTATCCCTCGTCCGTTATCGATGCTGTTGGGAAGCGCCACGCGCCCGGGCCCGCGCCAGGTTCCACCCCGCGATCCCGTCGCCCCGCTCCAGCCGCTCGCGCAGCGCCGGCAGCACGAGCGCGCGCTCAACGGCCGGCAGCCGCTGCACCGCGGGCAGCGCTCGCGCTGCGCCCCGCCAGGTAGTCCGTGTCCATTTGGGCGCCTGTTTCCGCGCGGTCGACCGCCCGCTGGGCGATCCGGCCGTCGGGGTTGGAGAGCGAGAGGGCGAGCACGCCCGCCAGCGTCAGCGTCGTCACGATGCGCGGCACGCGGCGCCCGATGGACCCGCGCACTCCCGCCAGCAGCACGAGGCCGAACACCGCGCCGAGCCAGATCACGATCGCGTCGCCGGCGTAGCGCACGCGCGTGAGGCCATAGGCCTGCTCGACGAGGTCGAGCCGGTGATACGCGCTGAACAGGACCACGAGCGTCAGTACGCACAGCGCGCCGAGCAGCCCGCGCACCACGCGATCGCGTCGCCTGGCCGCCACCGTCACGACGGCCAGCGTCAGCCCCGCGACGACGAGCAGTCCGACGAAGCCCTGGCGTGCGTAGTCGCCGTAGCCCAGGCCGGTCGTGGCCTGCACGTACTCCGCCCCGCCGAAGAGGACGCGCAACTGCACCGCAACGAACAGCGCGAAGAGCACCACGAGCGCGCTCAGCGCGATGCGCAGCTCGACGCGCCCGGGCACTCGTCGCGCCGGCGCAGCGACCTGCGCCGCCCCCGCCGCCGCGATCATCGCGGCCGTCGCGAAGAACGCGAGCGCCAGGCCGAGCCGCCACCCGATCGCACCCACGAAGTCGCGGCTGAAGGCGTGGTCGATGACGTCCGCGAAGGCCCGGTCCGCCGTCGCGAACAGCACGCCGAACGTCGTGGTCAGCACGAGGGCGAGCGCGGCTCCGCGCACGACCGCCCAGTGCGCGCCGCGCGGGTCGAGGGGATACACGAGGTGCTGCCAGCGCCGCATGAGCGCCGGCCCGGCGACAAGACACCACGGGGCGAGAAGCGCGTGCCGCGCCGCCGCCCACGCGTGCGGGCCCCCGACCGCGGCGATCGCAGCCACGACGCCGGCGCAGACGTCGAGCGCCACGACCCAGCCGGCATCGCGCAGGAATGGCTGTGCGGCGAGCGCCGCGGCAAGCGCCACAAGCGTCACGGAGGGCCGCCGCTGCGCACCCCAGACGCCTGCGCCGATCGCGAGCAGGAGGGCGAGCGCCAGGGCCAGACCGACGCGCTGACCGGCGACGGCGATCGCGGCGAGCGCGGTCGCGACGGTGGCGCAGGCAAGGGCGGGCTTGGGCAGGGGCATGCGAGGACCTCCCGGGTCCGGGACGGGAAACGACGGGCGAAACGGGGCCGTTACGGCAGGTCGATGACCATGCGGCAGCCGTGCGGGACGACGGGCTCGGCGCGGATCGCTCCGCCGTGCAGCTCGACGATCGAGCGGGCGATGGCCAGGCCGAGGCCCGAGCCCGGGATCGAGCGCGAGCGATCGGTGCGCGCGAAGCGATCGAAGACGCGCGCGGCCTCGCCGGGTTCGAGGCCGCGCCCACGGTCCTCCACCTCGAGCCGGACACCACCGGCGGGTGCCGCCCCGGCGCGCAGCACGACCGGGGTTCCCGGCGCGTGACGGTGCGCGTTGTCGACGAGGTTGCGCACGGCCTGGCGCAGGCGCTCGCGATCGCCGTCGATGCGCAGGCCGGCGGGGATCTCGACGTCGGCGTCGCAGTCGCGCGCAAGATCGGCGGCGGCGAACGATCCGCGCTCCAGCCGCGTCGCGCCGGCCTGAAGCGCCGACAGGTCCAGTAGCTGGTCGGCCAGGGCGCCGAGGCGCTCGACCTGGGTCAGCAGCTCGGGCAGGTCAGCCGCTTCGACGCCGTCGACCGCGTTCTCCAGCGACGCGCGCAGCGCGCTGATCGGCGTGCGCAGCTCGTGCGCGGCGTCGGCGACGAAATCACGGCGCGCGAGGTCGAGCGTCTCGAGCTCGGCCGCCATCGTGTTGAACGCCGTCGCGAGCTGCCCCACCTCGTCGCGCGACGGCGCGCTCACGCGCTGGCCGTGCTCGCCGCGCGACATCGCCTCGGCGGCCCGCGCCATCGCGCGCAGCGGGGAGGTCAGGCCGCGGGCGACGAGCTGCACCGAGGCGAGCGATACGACAAGGGCAGCCGCTGCGCCGTAGCGCAGCCGCAGCCCGAGCTTCGCGCAGACGAGCATCGTCACGAGCGTCACGACGATCGCCAGGACGATCACGAGCCCGAGCTTGAGCTTCAGCGAGGCGATGCGCGCGAGCGGGTTCACGCGTCCTCGCCGAGCGCGTAGCCGTGGCCCTGCACCGTGCGCACGATCCCGGGCCCGACCTTGCGCCGCAGCCCGGCGACGTGCGAGTCGACCGTCCGGGTGGAGCCACCGCTGCGCCAGTCCCAGACCTTGTCGAGCAGCTCGTCGCGCGAGAACGCCCGCTCCGGGCGGCCGGCCAGCGTCGCCAGCAGATCGAACTCGGTCGGCCTCAGGCCGACGTCGTCGCCGCCGCGCATGACCCGCCGGCCCTCGAGGTCGAGCGTCAGCTCCCCGAGCACGACCCGCGTCCGCGGCGCGTCGTCCCCGGCGCGCGCGGTCCGGCGCAGGATCGCGTTGACCCGCGCGACGAGCTCGCGCGGGCTGAAGGGCTTGGTGACGTAGTCGTCGGCGCCGATGCCCAGGCCCACGAGCACGTCGGCCTCGGCGTCGCGCGCCGTGAGGAACAGCACCGGCACGGGCCGGTCGGCCTGGATGCGCCGGCATGCCTCGATGCCGTCGAAGCCGGGCAGCATCCAGTCCAGGACGACGAGATCGGGCGCGATGCGCCGGCACAGCTCGACGCCGTCCGGGCCGGTCCCGGCGACCTCGACGCGAAAGCCCTCGGCGCGAAGCCGGGCCGCGATGGCGCCAGCGATCCGCTCCTCGTCCTCGACCACCGCGATCGTCGTCACCTGCACGGCGGCGATGCTATGGACCGGCGGGTGCCAATTGGGTCAAAGCGATGTGCAGATCCGGCACAGGCCTCCCACCGGCGACCCGTCGGGCGTCAGCCGATCGCGAACGTCATGCGCACGCGGACGCCGGCCGCATCGAGGCTGTCGAGCTCGACCTGCTCGGTCAGCTTCCCGATCAGCGCCAGCCCGAGCCCCATCCCGGGGCTGTCGAGGCGCGGCAGCATCCCGTGGCCCTCGTCGCGCACGAGGACTTGGAGCGACCGCTCGTGCATCCACGCGTGGACCGCAACCGTCCCAGGCGCTTCGCGGCTGACGTAGGCGTGCTGGACCGCGTTGCTGAGGGCCTCGGAGACCGCGACGGCGATGTCGTCGCGCTGACACTCGGATGCCCCGCGGCCGACGGCGAAGTCGACCACCGCGTGGCGCAGCGCAGCGATGCTCTCGGACCGGGCAGGGAGCATCGCGTGCAGATCGACGGTCACGACGACGGGGCTACCCGCCCGCGGCACCCGAAAACAGCCTTGCGTACGATCGCGCTGTGTCCGACTCGCCGCTGGATGTGACGAAAGCCTGGTTTGAGGCGCTCGGCGCGCTCGACGCAGATGCGCTCGTCGCCGCCTCCCACGACGATTTCGAGTGGATCACGCTGCATCGCGGCACCCGCCGCGGGCACGACGAGCTGCGGGAGTGGGTCGCGCGCCAGGGCTTCGGGGTGGCGATGCACATCGAGGGCGCCCGGTACTTCCAGCGCGGCGACACCGTGGTCGTGCAGACACGCACCGAGCTGCGTTACGTCGACGGCGACGAGCTTGCCGGCACGGACACCGGCGGGGTGGTGGTGGAGGTCCGCCGCGACCGCGTCGCCCGGGTCACGATCCGTCAGGACCTGCCCGCGGCGCTGAGCGCCGCGGGGCTGAGCGAGGCCGACGAATCGCAGCCGGAGTGAACGCGGTGGCGCCGCGCGTGACCGTGCTCATCGGGGCCTACAACAGCGCGTCGACGCTCGAGCGCGCGATCGACTCGATCCTCGCCCAGACGGTCACGGAGCTCGAGCTCATCGTCATCGACGACGGCTCGCGCGACGCAACCCCGCAGATCATCGCGGCGGCGACGGCGCGTGACGCGCGCGTGCGCGCGCTGCCGATGCAGCGCAACGTCGGGATCGCGCGGTCCCTCAACGCCGGGATCGAGGCCGCGAGCGCGCCCGTGGTCGCCGTGCAGGACGCCGACGACTACTGCGCCCCGGAGCGGCTCGAGCGACAGCTCGCGGTGCTCGCCGTCCGGCCGGAGGTGGCGGTCGTCGGCTCGCGGATGCACGAGGTCGACGAGAACGGCCACCCGCTCGCGCCGCGCACGTCGTTTCGCGCGGGCGACGTCAACGGCGTGCTGCTGCGCTTCAACCCGATCCCGAACACGTCCAGCGCGTTTCGCCGCGATGTCGCGCTCGCGGCCGGCGGCTACGACCCGCGCTACCGCTACGCCGCCGAGTACGACCTGTGGCTGCGGATCGCCGAATCCCACACGCTCGTCGCGCTCGACGAGGCGCTGTCGACCCGCGTCATGGGAACGAGCAACGTGGCGGCGCGCGCCGAGCGCGAGCAGACCGCGGAGACGATCACCATGCGGCTACGCGCGCTCGTGCGGCGGCGCACGCTGCGCGGCGCGTCGGGGCTGGTCGTTCCCACGCTCGCGTGGCTGACGCCCGCGGCGCTCAAGCGTGCGCGGCGGCGGCGGCTGGGTCAGGCGCCGTAGCGCGCCGGCCGCGCGATTCACGCAACAGAATCGATAAAGGAACGAGGGTGCGGTGCGGGGCTGGCGGGTCGCCTCGGCTCACGCCGGGGTGGTAAGCACAGTGGTCGTCCGACGGCCACAACGCGTACCACCCCCGTTGGCTTGGGTTTCGGATGCCTCGGAAGGTACGCGGGAGCGCCATTTAGGTCACGAGTTCGCAGTTGAGCGTCATATGGACGTCGAACTGCGAACTCGTCGCGTTCCGGGGGCCGGCCTCGCCGCGCGGACCCGTCCCGACGCCCTTATCGATGCTGTTCGTCAAGCGCGCGGATGCAAGACCGCGTCGTAGGCCGCGCGCGTCCCGCTGAGCATCGCGGAGAGCGAGAATCGCGCCGCCACCCGTTCCCGCGCGGCGTCGCCGAGGCGCCGCCGCTCGGCGGGTTCGCCGGCCAGGCGCGCGAGCGCGGCCGCGAGCGCCGTCTCGTCGCCGGCGGGCACGATGACTCCGGCGTCGCCGACCGCCTCGGGGTTGCCGGGGCCGTCGGAGACGACCGTCGCCAGGCCGTGGCCCATCGCCTCCAGGACGGCGAACGACAGCCCCTCGCGGGTCGACGGCAGCACGAACACGTCGGCCGCCGCCAGCAACCGCTCCGGGTCGCGGCGAAAGCCGAGCGGGCGCACGCCGCCCGACCTGCGGGCGCGCACCGCCTCCGCCTGCGGGCCGTCGCCGGCGACCAGCAGCACGAGCGGTGCGCCGCCTTCCCGCGCACGCGTCGCCGCACCGACCGCGACCAGCACGCCCTTTCGCGCGCTGAGCTCGCCGAGGAAGAGCGCCGCGACGTCCGTGTCGGCGAGGCCGAGCTCGGCGCGGATCGCCGCACGCCGGCCGGGCGCGGGCGGCGCTGGCAACTCGATCCCGTTGGTCACCGTCACGAGCCTGTCCGCGAGCGGCGGTCCCAGTAGCGCGGCGAGTTCGTCGTGCTCGGCCTGCGACGTGCAGAGAATCCGTGCCGCCGCGCGGGCGACCGCGCGCAGCCCGCGCTCGGCGACCGCGCGGCGCGGGCCCTCCGCGCGGCGCAGGAAATGCAGGCCGTGCGTCGTGACCACCGACGGGCGAGCGCGCAGGAGCGGCAGCGCGAGCGCCGCTCCGACGTCTCCGTGGGCGTGCACGATGTCCGCTCGCCGCGCGGCCCGCACGACCCGCGGATAGCCGGCCGGCAGCGACGCGGCCGCCGACAGCGGCGTGTGCCCGCGCGACAGCGCGACGCGCTCGTGCGCGAAGCCGGGCAGGCCCTCGAGCAGGTCGATGTACGTCTCGGCGCCGCCGCCGCGGTGAGGGAGCACATGCAGCACGGTCGCCATCGCGGGGCAGGGTAGCCTCAACTGCCGCATGAGCCCCGAGGCCTGTCCGATCTGCGACTCGCCGCTGCCCGCGCCGGCGATCAGCGCGCCCGACCGGCTGCACGGGACGCCCGGCGAGTTCGCCGTCGCGGTCTGCCAGACGTGCGGCGCGGGCGTCACGCTGCCGCGGGTGCAGGCCGGCGAGCTCGCGCCCTTCTACCCCGCCGGCTACGCTCCCTACGACCCCGCGCGCGGCTCGGCCGCCGGCGCGATATCGACCGCCATCCAGGCCTGGCAGGGGTGGCGCGCGCGGCGCACGCCGCCGATGAGCGCGGTCGCCGCGCGCGCGCCGGGACGCGGCGTGGACGTCGGCTGCGGCCGCGGCGACCTCGCCGCGATGTTCGCCGGGCGCGGCTGGCGGATGGTCGGCGTCGAGCCCTCGCCGCAGGCCTGCGCGGTCGCCCGCGAGCGCGGCATCGAGGCACGCGAGGGCGTGCTGGCCGGCGTCGAGCTCGAGCCCGCGGCCTACGACGCGGCGCTCTTTCGCCAGTCGCTCGAGCACACCGTCGACCCCGTCGGCGACCTGCGCCGCGTGCACCCCGCACTGGTGCCGGACGGGATCGTCGCGATCTCCGTGCCGAACTTCGGCGGCTGGCAGAGCCGCCGCTTCGGCGCGAACTGGTACCACCTCGATCTGCCGCGCCACCGCACGCACTTCACGGCGCGAGCGCTCGACCGCGCGCTGCGCAGCGCCGGCTTCGACGACGTCCGCGTGAGCACGTCGACGAGCCTGGAGGGCCTGTGGGCGTCGCTGCAGTACCGCGCGTTCGGGCGCTGCCTGTTCGCGGGCGGCCTCGGGCTGCGCGTCGCGCTCGCGGCGTGCCTGCTCGGCCTGCCGATCGCGCGCGTCGCAAACCGGCGCGGGGGCGACCTCCTGCACGCCGTCGCGAGGAAAGGGCCCCTTGGGACTGCATGAGCGCCCGACCCAGCCGCGCGGCGACGACGTCAACCTGCGCTCGGCGCCGCAGATGCGCGAGTACGAGGTGCTCGTCGGGCGCATCGCCGCCGATGCGCCCGGCTCGCTGCTGGACTGGGGCTGCGGCCTGGGCCAGGTGTCAGACCTGCTGGCGCGGGCCGGGCTGAACCTCACGTCCTTTGACTACCGCGGCGACGGCTCCCCGGACGCCGTCGTGGCGCTCGACCTGTATCCGAACGTGCCCGCGTTCATCTCCAGCGACCCGCGCGCGCTGCCCTACGACGATGCGAGCTTCGACGCCGTGCTCAGCTGCGGCGTGCTCGAGCACGTCCTCGATCCCGACGCGAGCCTCGACGAGCTCGCACGGGTGCTCAAGCCGGGCGGAACACTCTACGTCTACAAGCTGCCCAACCGCTTCTCCTACCTCGAGAAGATCGCCAAGCGGATGGGCCTGTACTACCACGGCGCCGAACCGCACGAGCTGCTCTACACGCCGGCCAGCGCGCGTGCCCTGCTCGAGCGCCACGGCTACACGATCCGCGAGCTGCGCCTGGCGAACATGCTCCCGCTGACGCTCGACGTGGCGCTCGCGCAGCGCCCCGCCGTCGCGGGCGCGGTCTGGGGCGCAAACCGCGCGCTGGCACGCGTGCCGGGGCTCAACCGCGTCGCGACGAACGTCGAGCTCGTGGCGAGCGCTCCCGGCGGCTGATCGCCGCCTCGATCTCCGCCTCGACCTTCAGCGCCGGCGCCGGGTAGAGGTACTGCTCGAGGTCGCGCGGCGCGTACACCGGTGCCAGCGCGCCCGCGGCCACCTCGCGCAGGACCTGCGCGATCGCCCGCTCGTCGTCGGGCGCGACCGTCAGGCCGATGTGCGTCTCGCCGACGATGCGCGCGGCCTCGTTGCCCTTGGCGAGCGCGAGCACGGGCCGCCGCGCGCCGATGTACTCAAACAGCTTGCCGGTTGCCTCGCAGACGTCCGGCCCCGTGAGCAGCACGAGGCCGTCGGCCTGGCGTTGCAGCGCGTGCGACTCGGCGCGGCTGAGCATGCCGACGTGGCGCACGAGCGCGCTGCCGTTCTCGCGCAGGATGCGATCATCCTCCTCGGTCGGTCGCCCCGCGAGGACGAGCCGCAGCCGCGCGGCGACCTCGGGCTCGCCGGAGAGGACGCGCAGCGCGCGCAGCAGCGGGCGCGGGTCGCGGCCGCGGGCGCCGCTCAGGGTTCCCGTGTGGACGAGGTTCAGGCAGCCGGACTCGAGCTCGGGCGGCGCGGCCGCCGCGCTCGCCGCGTCCCACGCCGGATCCCAGCCGTTGGTCACGTGCACCGCCGGGACGCCCAGCCGCGCGCGAAAGTCCGCGACGATCGGGAGCGTCGCCGCCATCACGACATCGGCCGACCGGACCACCCGGCGCTCCATCGCGCGATCCAGCGCGCGCTGGGCCGCCGTCGCGAACGCCGGCCGGTGCGACTCGAAGACCCAGCCGTCGCGGAAGTCCGCGATCCACGCCGCGCGCCGCCGGAACGCGAGCCCGACGAAGTGCGCGGACTCATACGGCGTCGTGGTGACGATCGCGTCGTAGCCCCCGCCGGCGAGCAGCTTGCGTGCGGCCGCCGTCGCGAACGGCACCCAGCTGGCGAGGTACGCGTCGGGGACGAGCACCTTCGTCGCGATCGCCGGCGCTTCGCTGGCGGTCGCCGGCGGGCCCCCGGCGACGGGCACGGGGGGACGGCGCAGGATGCGGCGCAGCACCCCGGATGCCATCAGGTCAGAGGTGCGGTGGACGTCCTGCGCCGCGTCGTCGCCGAGCACTCCGAACGCCGAGGTCGTCAGCGTCGTGACCTCGTGGCCGCGGGCGCGCAGATGGTCGCCGATCGCCAGCCAGCGGTTGCCGCCGACGAACGGCCCGGGCGGGAACGCGAACGTGACGACCAGGATCCGTCGCGCCGGCATCGGGCTCAAGCCGGCGCGAGCGGACGCGCGCTCGCCAGCTCGGCCAGCCACAGCTCGCTGTTCAGCGCCCGCCACATCGCGCTGACGTCACGCCAACCGTCGGCGACGTCGCGTTCCAGTGCGGCGACCTCGAACCATCCCCGGGCCGTCGCGGGCGTGTCGAGCAGCACCGTGGCGAGCCGGCGACGGACGTCGCCGGCGCCGAACCAGTGCGCCTCCGGCGTTTCGTAGCCGACCTTCTCGCGCCTCCCCATGACCGACGCCGGCAGGCGGTCAGCGAACGCCTGGCGTAGGACATGCTTGGAGATCGCGCCATGCACGAGGATCCGCGGCGGCAGCGACAGCGCGAACTCGGCGACGCGCCGATCGAGGAACGGCAACCGCACCTCGACCGAATGGGCCATGCTGTTGCGGTCGGCGAAGCGCAGCAGGTCCGGCAGGATCGTCATGAAGGTCTCGCGTAAGAGCTCGCGGCGCAGCGGGCCTCCCTCCGCCTTCCAGGTCGGCGGCGGCAGATCCGCCGCCGCCGCCGCGTCCTCGGCCACGCGCGGCACGACGTACGGGGAGGCCTGGCGGCGCCGGTAGCGACCGGCGACGGCGTGCGGCACGTGGTCGGCCGCGAACCCTGCGGCGAGCCCGTGAAACGCGTTGCGCGGGTCGCTGACGACCGACCCAACGAGCGCCCGGGGGCCCGCCGAGAGCGCTGCGAGCGCGGCGGTCGTGTTGTATCCGGCCAGCAGCTCGTCGGCCCCCTGACCGTCGAGCATGACGACGACTCCCGCCTCGCGCGCGGCGCGCATGACGCGCCATTGCGCGTAGATGCTCGTGCCGGGAAACGGCTCCTCCTGATCGTGGATGAAGCGCGCCAGATCGTCGATCAGCTCGTCGCCCTCGGGTCGCACCGGGTGATGGCGCGCAACCCCTGCCTGACGGGCGGCGTCGCGCGCATAGGACCACTCGTCGCGCGCGAAGCCGGGAAACGTGGCCGTGAATGCGTGACGTTCGCCGTTCGCGGCAAGCTCGCCGCACGCAGACGCGATGACCGACGAGTCGATGCCGCCGCTGAGCGAGGTGCCGACCGGCACGTCGCTGCGCAGCCGCAGCCGCACCGAATCGACGATCAGCTCGCGCAGCGTGGATGCTGCCGCCGCGGGGCCATCCGGCACGGGCACCCGGCGCGGCTGCCAGTAGCGGCGAACGCTGAGCGCGCCATGCTCCCAGCGCGCGACATGGGCGCCGGGCAGGCGCCGGGCGCGTGCGTAGAAGGTCGCCGGCAGGACCGGCATCGTCCCGAGCGCGACGAACCGGCGCAGCGCCTCCATGTCGGGCTCGCCCAGGCTCGCGTCGGCCGCCCGCAACGCGCGTACGTCAGATGCGAACAGCAGCCGCTCGTCCGGGCCCTGGGCGTAGAAGAGCGGCTTCTCGGCGAACGGGTCCGTCGCAAGCGTGAGGCGGTGGCGCGCGTCGTCCCAGATCGCGAACGCGAACATGCCGTTGAGACGGTCCAGCGTGCCTTCGTTCCACTGCATCCAGCCGTGCAGCAGAACCTCTGCGTCGCCCTCGGTGACGAACTCGTGCCCCAGCCCGCGCAGCTCTTCACGCAGCTCGACGTAGTTGTAGATCTCGCCGTTGAACACGAGATGCAGGGCGCCGAGGTGCAGCGGCTGGTTCGACCGTTCGTGGAGATCGATGATCGCCAGCCGGCGGAAGGCCAGGCCGACCTCGTGGTCGTGCCACGTGCCCTCTCCGTCAGGACCCCGATGCGCCATCGCGCCGGCCATCGTGATCAGGGCGCCCGGATCCGGACGTCCTGCTCCGGCAATTCCGGCGATGCCGCACATGCGCCCGAGGGTACACGCGCCCATTCGCCGTCGGACTCACCCCCGACCGCCGGCTCGGGCGTCAGACCGACGCTCAGCGGGCGTGGCCGAGGATGAACTTCACGACCCGCTCGGCGACGGCGTGATGCTCGGGTCCGGCGTAGGGGGAGGTCCAGTCCCGGCCGCCGGCGAGCATCAGCTCGGCGCACGCCACCATGCGGTCCGGATCGGTCGTGCCGCACAGGATGTTCGAGCCGCACTCGACGGTCTCTGGGCGCTCGGTCGTCTCGCGGCACGTCACGGTCGGCACGCCGAGCAGCGAGCACTCCTCCTGAACGGTGCCCGAGTCGCTGACGACGAGCCGCGCGACGGACTCCAGGCCGACGAAGTCCGCGAAGGAGAACGGCTCGTGCAGCTCGATCAGGGGATCGAGCTGCACGTCGAGCTCGGCGAGCTTCTGTTTCGTGCGCGGGTGGACCGAGAAGACGATCGGCAGCCCGAGCAGGCCGGCGACGCCGTTCAGGCCGCGGACGATGACCCGCAGCCGTTCGGGGACGTCGACGGTCTCCTGGCGGTGCGCCGTGACGAGGACGAACTCGCCGGGCGCGTGGCCGAGTCGATCGAGCACGTCCGAGGCCTCCCACAGCGGGCGGAAGCGCTCGAGGATGTCGGTGATCGGGTTCCCGGAGAGCAGGATGCGGTGGGGCGCGATCCCCTCGGCCAGCAGGTACTCGCGCGAGCGCGCCGTGTAGGGCAGCAGCCAGTCGCTGACGTGGTCGATGAGCTTGCGGTTTTTCTCCTCCGGGACGCGCCAGTCAAAGCAGCGGTTGCCGGCCTCCATGTGGAACACCGGGATCGCGTTGCGCGCGGCGGCGATCGCCGACAGGCCGGAGTTCGTGTCGCCGAGCACGAGCAGCGCGTCGGGCCCGAAGGCCAGCAGCTCGGCCTCGCTGCGGGCCACGACCTGGCCGATCTGCTCGCCGACGCGCTCAGCCCTGATGCCGAGATAGGCGTCGGGATCGGGCAGCGCGAGCTCGCTGAAGAAGATGTCCGAGAGCCGCTCGTCGTAGTTCTGGCCCGTGTGGACGAGATGGTGCTCGACGCCGGCCGCGAGCAGCGTCTCGAACACGAGGCTCAGCCGGATCAGCTCCGGCCGCGTCCCCACGACCGTCATGACCTTCACGGCGTCGAGGCGGGAAAGTCGGTCCCGGCCACCGTGAGCGTCGCCGCGTCGGCCATCGCCGGGTCGACGAAGTCGGCCTGGGCGACGAGGTCCGCCAGCGCCTGGCCGACGACGACCGCGTCACGCGACGAATACTCATCCGACAGCGGTCGCGTCTGCTCGCCGTCGGGTCGCAGCTCGGGCAGGATCGGCTCGACGACGTAGTGGCCGGCCCGCTCGGTCGTGCGGTAGGCCTCCTCCTCGGAGACGAGGATCTCGTGGATCTTCTCGCCGGGGCGGATGCCTGTCACGACGGTCTCGATCTGCCGGTCGCCGATCATCGTCGCGGCGAGATCCTGGATGCACGCGGCGGGAACCTGCGGCACGAAGATCTCGCCCGCCAGCGCATGGTGGTAGGCGGCGAAGATCGTGTCGACCGCGGAGTCCAGCGAGAGCAAAAAGCGCGTCATCTGCGGCAGCGTGATCGTCACCGGGCCGCCGTGGGCGATCTGCTGCTTGAAGAACGGGATGACCGACCCGCGCGAGGACAGCACGTTGCCGTAGCGCACGGCGATCATGCGCCCGTCCGAGCGCCCGATGTTGCCCTCGACGACGACGCGCTCGGCCAGCGCCTTGGTCATGCCCATGACGTTGATCGGCTTGCAGGCCTTGTCGGTGGAGACGGCCAGCAGCGTGTGCGCCCGTCCGCAACGCCGCACCGCGCGCACGACGTTCTCGGCGCCGCGCACGTTCGTGGCGACGGCCTGCGCGGGGAAGTACTCGCACGTCGGCACCTGCTTCATCGCGGCGGCGTGGATGACGACGTCGGCTCCCTCGACCGCGTCGTACACGCTGTCGTAGTCGCGCACGTCGCCGATGCGGAACTCGAGCAGCTCCTCGAAGTTGTTGTAGTAGATGTCGTCGGTCGCGGCGTACGCGTGCTTCCACGTCGTCTTCATCGCGTACTGCTTGGCCTCACAGCGCGAGAACACCACGACGCGCTCCGGCATGCCGTGCTCGCCGCGCAGCAGGCGGCGCACGAGCGTCTGCCCGAGCGACCCCGTGCCGCCGGTGATGAGGACGACCGCGCCGTCGAGCGTCGGGGTCACGCGGCGGGCTCCATCGCGAGGTCGTGGGCCATCGCATCCCACGAGGGGATCTCGATGCCGGTGGCCGCGCCGAAGCGGCTGCAATCGAGCGCGCGGTTGATGCGCGGCTCGTCGACCGGGCGGATCTCGTGCCCGAGCGCGAGCGCGGCGTCGAGCAGGCTGAGCAGGCGGTGCTTGTCGATCGGCTCGCTGGAGACGTGGTACAGGCCGCTGAGCTCGGAATGGCCGGTGATCAGCTCATCGATCACGCGCGCCAGCGCACGGGTCGTCAGGCCGGAGAAGAACGCGTGGGTGTACCCGCCGACCTGCGGGCCCGGCTGGTGCAAAAACCACTCCAGCAGCCCGGTCACCCGCCCGAGCTCGCGACCGATGATCGACGTGCGCAGGGTCAGGTGACCGTCGGCCAGGACCTCGCCGAGCAGCTTGGAGCGGCCGTAGAGGTCGCGCGCGTCGGGCACGTCATCCTCGGTGTAGGCGGCCGGCGGCGCCAGCGCGCCGGCGAACACGCAGTCGGTGCTGATGTGGATGAGGCGCGCGCCGCGCGCGCTGCACGCCTCGGCGAGGCGGTGGGGAAACAGGGCGTTGAGGGTGATCGCCGGAACCGGTCGCGAGGCGTCCTGCAGCTGCTTGACGAGCCCGACGGCGTTCAGCACGACGGCGGGATCGGCGGCCTCGAGGACGGCCTCGATCCCGTCCGGGTGCAGCGCGTCGAACGCGTGCAAGGTGGCGGGAAGATCGGCGCCGCGAGCGCGCTGCAGATCGCGCGCGGCGGCGTGGACGTCGTGGCGATCGGCCAGCACGCGCACGGCCTCGTGGCCGAGCATGCCGGTGGCGCCGAGGACGAGGACGCGGGTCGCGGACACGGCAGCAGTATGCCCTAACCTGCGCGCGTGCCGGTTGCATCGACGCAGGCTCTGCGCGCCCGGGCCGCCCTGCTTCTGCGCGACCGTCCGGCGGCGCAGCGGGCCCTGCGCGCGGCGCGCGCCGACGGCGTCGCTCACGGGCAAAGGCCCGTCTACGAGCCGCTGCAACGGCTGCTGGCGGAGGGCTCGCACAGCGTGCTCGACGTGGGCACCGGGCTTATGCATTCGCTTGCGGACTCGCCCTGCCCGGTGCGGATCGGCCTGGATGCCCACCGGCCCTACCTCGAACATCGCAGGGTCGCAGACGCGGTTCCGCTCAACGCGCCGGCGCTCGCGCTGGAAAAGCTGTTCCCGCCCGGCGCGGTGGACCTCGTGACCCTGATCGACGTGATCGAGCACTTCACCCCCGACGACGCGACCGAGCTGCTGCGCCAGGCCGAGGCCGTCGCCCGGCGGCGGGTCGTGCTGTTCACCCCGCGCGGCGAGTTTCCCCAGGAGGGCCATGACGCGTTCGGCCTCGGCGGCGAGGAGCTCCAGCGTCACCGCTCGACCTGGGAGGTGGAGGACTTCGTGCAGCGCGGCTACCGCGTCGTCGTGCTCGACGCCTTCCACGGCCCGTGGAACGCGTCGTTCGTCGAGTCCTTCGGCGCCGACGCCGCGCCGCGCGACGCGCTGATCGCGTTCAAGGACCTCGCCTGAGCGCCACCAGCAACGCCGCGAATCGCGCGCGCACGGCGCCCGTGTCGTGGCGCGTCAGCGCCAGCTCGCGGGCGCGCGCGGCCCGCTCCCCCGCGCGCGCTGGATCGCAGACGATCGCCTGCAGGCCGGCCTGCAGCGCGCCGTCGTCGGCCTCGTCGACGACCTCCGCCACGTCCTCCCGGCGGGCGTAGCGCGCGATGTGCGAGTCGGCCGGAGCGTGCACGAGCATCGGCACGCCGGAGCCCATGTACTCGGCGAAGCGCGCCGGCGTGGCGGTGCGAACGACGGCGGGATACGGCGAATCGAAGCTCAGCCCGACGAACAGGATCCCGGCGGCGCGCACCCGCGCCGCGAAGTCGCCCGCGGCCACCGCCGGCTCGTGGCGATCGCCCGCCAGCCCGCGCGCGCGCAGATCGCGCTCGTCGCCGAGCACGGCGACCTCGAGGCCCGCGCGCGGCGCGGCGCGCAGCAGGCGGCGCACCGCGTCCTCCTGGGCCCAGTAGATCGCGCCGGCGACCAGCACCTCCTCCCCGCGCGGCGACGCGACGCCCGCGGGCGACGGGTCGATCGGCGTCGCGATCACGGCGCACTCGATCGCGTGCTTTGAGCGGTAGTGGTCGGCCATCTCCTCGCAGTAGACGACCACGGCGGCGGCGGAGCGCCACAGCGGGCGCTCGAGCCGGGCCGCGAGCCAGCGGTCCGGCGCGGCGTAGGCGTTCTCGGCCCACAGGTCGAAGACCATCACGAGGTGCGGTCGCCGGGCCAAGCGCGCGGCGATCGCTCCGGCCAGCGGCGAGAAGCCCTCGTCGGAGACCGACAGGACCCAGTCGGCGCGCCGCGCCAGCACGGCTCCGCGCAGGCCGGCGGCGAGCGCGAGGAGCACATTGGCGGCCATCCGTAGCGGCTGGAGGCGCGGCGGGAGCGACGGCAGCTTGGGGACGAAGCGGTAGCGGCCCGGGAGCACGAGCGGGCCGCCCACCCGCACCGCGCGCCGGCGGGCGCGATCGGTGAGCGTCACGACGTCGACGCCCGGCAACGCCGACAGCAGGCGGTGCAGCACGACCGGCGTGCCGCCCGGCGTCGGCGGGGCGTAGGCATGCACGAGCAGCAGGGTGGGGCGATCAGCCACGGCGGGGCCAGCGGCTCGTGAGCGCGCGACTCGCGAGCTCGAGGATGTGGCGCACGTCCTCACGTCCCGGGAGCAGGTCGCGCGGGCCGACCGTGGGAGCACGCAGGAGCACGGCGAGGCCAGCCGCCAGCACGCTGGCGTAGACGAGCGAGGAAACGAGCGCGGCGCCCTCGATGCCCCAGTCGCGGACGGCCAGCCAGTACAGCGGCAGCGCGATGGCGAGTGCGGCAGACTGGATGATCGTCGTCGTGCCGGGTCGCCGCAGCGAAGCCACGATGTACAGGCTCACGACATACCACAGTGACAGGCACACTGTCCCGGGCAGAAGGATCTGAAGCGGCGCGGCGGCGGGCTCGAAGTCGGCCCCGAATACGATCGTCATGAACGGGTTCGCGAGCACGCAGAGCGTGAGCGCGACCGGCACCATGATCACCGTCAGCTTGCGCACAAGCTCCGCCGTCAGCTTGGCCGCCTCGTCCGGCGGATCGCTGCCCAGGCGCTTGGCGCTCGCGCCGTAGGCGGCGTGACCGAGCATCGACATTCCCTCGGCCAGGGCGGCGGCATGCGAGTACAGGCCGACGGCGGCCGGCCCGAGGCGAGCCGACACAAACAGGACGTCGATGCGCAGGAAGCCCTGATGCGCGATCGTCCCGACGTGGCTTCGCAGGCTGAATGAGCAGACGTCGCCGACCAGCGCTCGCGATGGCCGCACCGGAGCTGCCAACAGCCGGTAGCTCATGACCGCCGTCGCGAGCGCGACGGCGAGCGTCGTGACCAGCCAGGCGAGGACAGCCCAGAACGGGTCATGCGTGAACACCACGGCGGGTATCAGCAGCAGCGGCGTCAGGACTGCGGCACCGATACGCAGCGCGGAGATCTCCTTGATGCGCCCGATGCCCGTGAGCGCCGCGCCGAGAATCTGCGCATACAGCAGCGGGGCGATGCCCAGGCCGACGATCAGGAGCATTCCGCGATCCAGCCCGCCCAGGACGCTGTCGATCAGCGGGCCGGAGAACCCGAGGAGCAGCGCCGTGCCAGTCAGGCCGGCCAGCGCGCTGAAGGCCGCGCTGACCCAGTGCAGCTCGCCGAGCGGCGCCTTCACCCGCGCCGCGTAGACCATCGCGGTGGTGGTCAGGCCGAAGCTGCCGACGAGCGCGATGATCATCGCTGCCAGCAGCGCCAGGAAGTAGATGCCCCGGTTGGCGGGCCCGAGGCCGCGCGCGACGACGATCGCCGAGACCAGCGTCGACAGCACCGTCGCCACGTCCGCCTGCAGCCCGAAGAACGTCGCGCGCGCCAGGCTGGGCGGCGGGACAGCCGGCACGGGGGCGGGGCCGGAAATCAGGACCCGCCGGGGGTCTCGCTGGCGCCGGCCGTACGCGTGTGAAACAGGACGTCCATCGCAAAGACGAGCGAGTATTCGCGCGCGAGCCGATCTTCCCAGTACCGCTTGGTGTCGAGCGCCGTCATGCGTAGAGCCGGCCGCCCGGTCGGGCCCGCAGCGCGTGAGTCTGCCATACCTGCACGGACCGTTCGTACCAGCCGGGCCTATCCTCTCGCGCCGTGCGCGTACTGCTGCTCACCGACTGGTACCCGACCGGCCCGGACGACATCGCCGGGGTGTTCGTACGCGAACAGGCGCTGGCGCTGGGCGATGCCGGGCACGAGGTGACCGTCCTGCACCTGACCGGGCCGGTCCGCGGAGCGGGACCGCCCCGTCTGCGCGTGGTGGCGGGCGCACATCCGCCGCTGACGCGCTTCGCCCATGGCCGAGCGCCCGGGCTCGGGATCGTGCTGCACCTCGTCGGCGGTCGGCTCGAACTCAACCGTCTGCTGCGCCGCGGCTTCCGGCCGGACGTGGTCCATGCCCACGAGTTCGGAGCCGGCCTCGTCGCGGTCTCGCTGGCGCGCCGGCTGAGCGTGCCCGCCGTGATCTCCGAGCATCTCTCGCTGTTCGCCGAAGGCCAGATCGTGGGCGTCACCCGGCTGATCGCCCGGCGCGCCTTCGCGGCGGCCGACGTCGTCTGTCCGGCGAGCGCCTCGCTGCGCGACGCCCTCGCCGAGGCGGGCTACGGGGCCAACTTCGAGGTCGTTCCCAACCCCGTCGACACCGGGCTGTTCTGCCTTCCCGCGGCGCCCGCCCCGCGACCCGCCGACGCGCCCGCGCGCATCGTGGTGGTCGCATCGCTCTACCCGGTCAAGGGCATCGACGTCCTCGTCGAGGCGGTGACGCTCCTCGGGCACGAGCGCAGGGACTTCGTCGTCGAGGTGATCGGGGACGGTCCGGACCGGGCGGCGCTGACGGCCCTGATCACCCGCCGCGGCGTCGACGACCGGCTCCGGCTCGCCGGTGCCGCCCCGCACCAGTCCGTGGCAGCCCGGCTGCAGGCCGCCGACTTCGCGGTCATACCAAGCCGCTTCGAGACGTTCTCGGTCGCCGCCGCCGAGGCCCAGGCATGCGGGCTGCCGATCGTCGCCAGCGCCGTCGGCGCGCTCACCGAGCGCGTGGGTGACCACGGGCTGCTCTGCCGCCCCGGAGATCCCGCCGACCTCGCGTCGGCCATGCGCACGATGCTCGACACGCATCGCGAGTACGACCGCGAGCTGATTGCCGCCGACGCGGCCGCACGCTACGGCCGGCACGCGGTCGGAGCACGCTGGACGGCCCTCTACACCGCCATCCGGGCCGCCCGCGGGCGCTGACCTACGACCGCCGCCGGCGCAGCCGTCAGCCAGGTTCTGCGCGGCGAGCGACCAGAATCTTCGCCGACGGCCCGTACGGCACGACTCGCGTGAGCAGCCGGTCGGCGAACCCGAGCACGCCGCCCGCGACGCGGCCCAGGCGCTCGCGCCGTCCGACGACGCGACAGATCACGTCCCAGTACAACTGCATGAGGCGGAAGCTGCCCGGCCGGCGCGTGTCGATGACGTTCGCCAGCAGGCACGTGTCCGGACGCACGTCGACGACGTCGACGCCGGCGTCGGCGAGGATGCGCTCGTAGGTCGCAAGCGGCCGCGCCTTGCTGTTCGCATCCGCGCCGAACGGCGGGCCCCACCAGCGGTGGACGACGATCGGCTCGACGAGGACAAGCGTGCCGCCTGGCCGCAGCGCGCCCGCGAGGTTGCGCAGCGCCCGCTCGAAGCGCTCGTCGTCGGTGATGTGCAGCAGGACGCTCATCGCGCAGACGACGTCCACGCAGACCGGCAGCGGCGGGTCGGGCTCGCCGATGTCGGCATGCACGAACCGGTGCTCCGGATGGCGTTCGCGCAGTCGCTCCACGGCGAGCGCCGTGATATCGATGCCGACGATCTCGCGCGCGCCGCGGCGATCCCAGAAGTCGATCCAGATGCCCGTCCCCGAGCCAACGTCGAGGACGCTGGCGGCCGGACCCTGCCCCGCCGCATCGAGCGCGCGCGTCACGTTGCGCAGCTCGATCTCGTAGCGGGCGCGGTTGAAGGATCGCGCGAGGTTCGGATAGCCGACCGCGCTCTCGTCGTATCCGGCGTCGAGCACCCGTTCCCAGTAGCGGGGAGCGACGTAGTCGGCGCTCATGGCCGGGATGCCGTCCACCGGGCTGCGTATGTCGCCAGCCGGGTCCTACGCGTGACCGCCGCGAGCGTCGTCAGCACGCGGGCGTTGAGCGCATGCGAGCCCGGTTCGTAACGCGCTTCCAGCGGGGCGCTGAGATGCATGAGGTCGTGCAGCGGGCGGCCGTGGCCGTCGGTGTAGTGCGGCAGCGCCCAGCTGAGTGCGCCCAGCCCGCGGCCGAACAGCCGGGTGGCGCGCGGCGAGTAGGCGGCGGCGTCGTACAGCCCCAGCAAGGCCAGCTGGAAGTCCTCCAGACAGAGCGACGGAAGCACCGTCGGGAAGCCCTCGTAGAACTCGCGCCCCTGCACGATCCGCCGGACGCCGCGGCTTCCGACCGGCCGTCGCAAGGGCAGCAGCGCGCGTCGCGTCGGAGCCTCGTAGCGCGCGTCGCCGCTGCGCCGCCAAACGCGGACGAGCAGCGAGATGGCGTTGCCCTGAGCCTGCGCGGCGATCCAGGGGACCGCGAACGGCACGTAATCGCGGGGGAACGAGAACGGCATCCGGTAGTCCCATGCACCGTCCGCTGCCTGCTGGCGGACGAGCCAATCGGCGGCGCGCCGTGCACCCGCCCAGCGCTTGGCGCTGCCGTTCGTCACAAACAGGTTGTATTCCTGAAGTCCGTACTGGGAGACCGTCACGGGGTTCCAGTACTCACGGCCGTCGTACAGCACCTTGGGCAGCTGCGTCTGCGGATCGAACACGACGCCGGGCGCGTTCTCGATGGTGTTGCGACCCGTGCGCAGGTCGGCCTCGAGCGGCGCGAAGATACCGAGCCGGGTGTACCTCGCCTCTGCCGCGGCCGGCAGTGCGATCGCCGCGACCGAGCAGCAGGCCACGATCACAGCCAGCCACCTCGTCGCGCTGGGCTTGCGGCTCCCCGTCATCATCGGCGCGCAAGTGTAATCGGGACCACACGGCGCCGTTGGCCTTGTTCGGCCACGTCGCGCAATAGGCTGCGCGGCGCGATGGCCGTCCCCCTGTTCGATACGAAGACTCCGCAGGAGCCGTTGCGCGCCGAGCTGAACGACGCGATCGCGCGCGTCGTCGAGTCCGGGCGCTTCATCCTCGGCCCGGAGGTGACGGCCTTCGAGTCCGAGCTCGCGGCCTATTGCGGCGCGGGCCACGCGGTCGGCGTGGCCAACGGCACCGAGGCGCTGACGATCGCGCTGCGCGCGATGGGCGTGGGGCCCGGCGACGACGTCGTCGTGCCGTCCTTCACGTTCTACGCGAGCGCCGAGGCGATCCCGCCGACGGGCGCGCGGCCGGTGTTCTGCGACGTCGATCCCGACACGTACTGCGTCAGCGCCGACACGGTCCGCGCCGCGCTGACGCCGCAGACCAAGGCCGTCATGGCGGTGCACCTGTTCGGCAACGTCGCGCCGGTGGCCGAGCTCGAGGCGCTCGGAGTGCCGGTGCTCGAGGACGCGGCGCAGGCCGCCGGCACGCTCGCGGCAGACGGGCGGCCGGGGGCACTCGGCAGCGCGGCGACGTTCAGCTTCTTTCCCTCCAAGAACCTCGGCGCCTTCGGCGACGGCGGCGCGATCACCACCGACGACGAGGCGATCGCGCAGCGCGCCCGCAGCCTGCGCTTTCACGGCTCGCGCGACAAGGTCACCTACGAGGAGGTCGGCTACAACTCGCGCCTGGACGAGCTGCAGGCCGCGATCCTGCGCGTCCAGCTCCCGCACCTCGACGCGTGGGCCGACGGCCGCCGCGCGGCTGGCGGTCATTACGCCGCCGCCGGGCTGGGCGAGCTCGTGTCGCTCCCCGTCGCGACGCAGGGAGCGCAGCCGGCGTGGCACCTCTACGTCGTGCGCAGCGCGCGTGCCGACGAGCTCGCCGCGGGCCTGTCGGAGCGCGGGATCGGGGCGCGCGGCTACTACCGCGTGCCGGTCCATCGCCAGACGGCGATGGCGCCCTGGGCGGGCGGCGTCGAGCTTGCAGTCACCGACGAGCTCGCGGCGACGCATCTGGCGATCCCGATGAGTCCGGTGCTGTCGGCCGAGCAGGCGGTTGAGGTCACGGGCGCGGTGGCGGAGATCCTCGGCTAGGTCCGCTCGCGGCGCGGTTCACGACAAGGATCAGGGAGCGGGGTCGCGTGGCGGCTCGGCGAGCGGGCCGCCACGCGCTCCGTGCCAGGGGTGTGGTTCAAAACGACGACGTAGTGGACGTTCTGAACCACACCCCTCGGCAATCCCGCCGATCACGCTCATTTCCGCCTACTCCGCCGGGGCACCCACCCGGTTTCTCTTATCGATGCTGTTCTGGGGGACCGCCGCAGGCGCGGCCCTACGCCCGCCGCGAACGATCCAGCTCGTTCTGCAGTTGCTCGAGCACGCGCACGACGCGCA
The DNA here is from genome assembly GCA_963705315.1 of uncultured Actinomycetes bacterium. GTDB lineage: Bacteria > Actinomycetota > Thermoleophilia > Solirubrobacterales > Solirubrobacteraceae > CADCVQ01. The sequence goes on along the minus strand of OY970068.1, from coordinate 698,132 downwards.
GGCCGCTCTCGCCGTCCGAGCGCGGCGTCGCGCCGTCGCGCACGCACTGGGCGAAGTGCTCGACCTCGAGGCGCAGCGGCTCGGCGTTTGAGATCCGCGGGCTGTAGATGTCGCCGGCGCGCGTGATGTATTCGCCGTAGGAGCGATCGGACTGGTCAAAGCCCTTGTCGTAGATCGTGACCTTGCGCTCGAGGTCCATGTCGTCGAACGTCGCCATCCGCTTGGAGCCGACGACCGTGAAGCGGCGCTCCTTGTGGGGATCGAGCCACGACAGATGCAGGTGCGCGGCGAGGCCGCTGGGAAAGCGCAGGAACGCGAAGACGACGTCCTCGACGCCGGGGCGCATGTACGACTCGCCGTGCGCGGTGGCCTCGAAGGGATCCTCGCCGGCGAGGTGCAGGACGACCGAGAGGTCGTGCGCTCCGAGGCTCCAGAGCGCGTTCTCGTCGGCGCGCAACTGGCCGAGGTTCAGCCGGTTTGAGTAGATGTAGTGGATGTCGCCGAGCTCGCCGGAGTCGGCGATCTCCTTGAGCTTGCGCACGCCCGGGTGGTACTCGAGCAGGTGGCCGACCATCAGCACGCGGCCGGACTTGAGCGCCGCGGCCACCGCGCGCTCGGCGCCGGCGACCGATTGCGCGAGCGGCTTCTCGACGAAGCAGTGCTTGCCGGCCTCGAGCACGCGCACGGCGAGCTCGGCGTGGGTCGGCACCGGGGTGCTGACGACGATCGCGTCGAGCTCGTCGTCGCCGAGCAGGTCGTCGAGCTCCGCGGTGAAGCGCGTGGCGCGGTACGTCGCGGCGAGCCGCTCGCGCGCCTCGGGCCGCGCATCGCAGCACCAGGCGAGCTCGACGCCGTCGATCGCATGGAAGTTGCGGGCGAGGTTCGGTCCCCAGTAACCGAGACCGACGACGCCGACTCGGACGAGATCGGTCATGCGATGAACCTAGCCGACGGGCAGCCCGCAGCCTCTGGCCCGGCGCGCGTCACCCCGGCCAGATCCGCCACGGCGCGGCGTCCTGCTCCCACAGGTCGTTGAGCACGACGACGTCCTTGTGCGTGTCCATGCAGTCCCAGAAGCCGGTGTGCCGGAACGCGCGCAGGCGCCCGTCCGCCGCGAGCCGCTGCAGCGGCTCGCGCTCGAGCACGCTCCCCGCGTCGAGGTACTCGAACACGCCCGGCTCGAAGCAGAAGAAGCCGCCGTTGATCCAGTGCTCAGAACGCGGCTTCTCCTCAAAGCCGGTCACGCGATCGTCGTCGACGTCGCCGCCCAGCCGCACGACGCCGAACTGCAGCCGCGGGCGCACGACCGTCATCGTCGCCAGCGCGCCGCTGTCGCGGTGATGGTCGTGCAGCGCGGCGAGGTCGACGTCCGCGACCCCGTCTGCGTACGTGACGCAGAACGGCCCGCCGGAGAGCTCGTCGCGCAGGCGCGCCACGCGCCCGCCGGTGGGGGTCTCCAGGCCCGTGTCGACGCACGCGACCTGCACCCCGTCGGGCCACGCCGTCGTGCGGGCGAACTCGTCGACGAGCTCGCCGAGATAGCCCGTCGCCAGCACGAAACGGTCAAAGCCCTGCGCGGCGTAGATGCGGATGACATGCCAGACGACCGGCATCCCGCCGATCTCCACGAGCGGCTTGGGGATCGACGCGGCGTGCTCGCGCAGGCGCACACCTCGCCCTCCGCAGAGGATGACCACCGGCCCGTGAGACACGCACCGATCATGCCAGCACGCGCCCCGATACGGCCGATCGGTCGCGCGGCAGGTCGATATCGTCCGCGAGCCTCATGCGCAAATCCGCACTCATCACCGGCATCACCGGCCAGGACGGCTCCTACCTCGCCGAGCTTCTGCTCGACGAGGGCTACGAGGTGCACGGCATGGTGCGCCGCGCGTCGACCGAGAAGTTCGACCGCATCGAGCACCTGCGCGAACGCATCACCCTGCACCAGGGCGACCTGCTCGACCAGCGCTCGCTCGTGGACACCCTCCGTGCCGCGCAGCCCGACGAGGTCTACAACCTCGCCGCCATGAGCTTCGTCGCCGTGTCGTGGATCCAGCCGACGCTCACGGCGGAGTTCACCGGCGTCGGCGTGACGCGCATGCTCGAAGCCGTGCGCGAGGCGTGTCCGGAGGCGCGCTTCTACCAGGCCTCCAGCTCGGAGATGTTCGGCAAGGTGCTCGAGGTGCCGCAGACCGAGACGACGCCGTTTTACCCCCGCTCTCCATATGGCGTGGCGAAGGCCTACGGGCACTTCATCACGGTGAACTACCGCGAGTCCTACGACCTCTTCGCTTGCTCGGGAATTCTGTTCAACCACGAGAGTCCGCGCCGCGGCCTCGAGTTCGTGACGCGCAAGATCACCTGGCACGCGGCGGCGATCAAGCACGGGCTGCGCGACGAGCTGGCACTGGGCAACCTCGACGCCGAGCGCGATTGGGGCTACGCCAAGGACTACGTCGAGGCGATGTACCTCATGCTCCAGCAGGACACGCCCGAGGACTTCGTCATCGCATCCAACCAGACCAACAGCGTCCGCGACTGCGTGCGGATCGCCTTCGACGAGGCCGGCATCGACGACTGGGAGCCCTACGTGAAGATCGACCCCGCGTTCCTGCGCCCGGCCGAGGTCGATCAGCTCATCGGCAACCCGGGCAAGGCCAAGGAGATCCTCGGCTGGGAGCCGACGACGAGCTTCGAGGAGCTCATCCGGCTCATGACGCGGGCCGACCTCGAAGCGTTGAAGAAGTAGCGTCGTCGCGCACGTGATCGCGCTCACCCGCCGGCGCTCCCCGCTCGCCATCCTCGCCCTCGTCGTGGCGGCGGTCGTGCTCGCGCTGGCGCTCGGCGCGCAGAACGCGCGGGCCGCGTCCTATGAGCGCTGCAGCCTGTCCCAACGCAACCAGGAGCCCCCCGGCGGCACGCCCGCGTACAACCTGCGGGTGAAGCAGCGAAACACCTCGTGCAGGGCCGCGATCAAGGTCATGAAGGCCTTCCACAAATGCCGCACCGAGAAGCGCTACCGCTGCGGTAAACGGGTCATCGGGCGCTGGCGCTGCGCGGGCAAGACGGACGCGGGCAGGCCGACGTTCCACGGAACCTTCACCTGCAAGTCGGCCAACCGGCGCATCTACAGCAGCTACCAGCAGGACACGCCCGCATGCTACGGGGCCGCCGCGCGCGACCCCAAGCGCCCGTGCACCAACCCGACGCGGTCGGTGTTTCCGCCGCTCGGCGGGGCCGACCCCGACAAGACGTGGCAGTGCGACACGTCGGTCGTGGTGGGCGCGTGCGTGTTCGGGGTTCCCGCCGCGCAGGCCACGGGATCGTTCGCCCTCGTCGGAGACAGCCACACCGTCCACTGGCGCTCCGCGCTGAGCGTCGTCGCCCAGGCGAAGCGCTGGACCGGCTACACGATCGCGACCGGGGGCTGCTTCTTCTCCGAGGCCGTCGGCTCGTACCTGCCGGGCTGCGTTTCGTGGTATCAGGGCGCCCAGGCGTGGTTGCAGAACCATCCCGAGGTCAGCACGCTGTTCGTGACCTCCAACGCCGACACGCCGGTCTCGTCGGCGCCGGGCAAGACGAGTCTCGAAACCAAGGTAGACGGGTTCAAGCGTGCCTGGCAGGCGTTGCCGAAGACCGTCAAGCGCGTGATCGTCCTGCGCGACACTCCGCGCTCCAGGCCGTTTCAGTTCGACTGCCTGCAGCGCGTCGTGGCTGCCGGCGTCCTAGCTCCGGGACCGGCCTGTCCCCTCCCACGTTCGGAGGCGCTCAGGAAGGACACCGGCGTTTCGGCCGTGCTGTCGCTGCGCACCAAGCGCTATCGGTCGATCGACCTGACGCGCTACTTCTGCGACGAGCAGAGCTGCTACGGCGTCATCGGCGGCGCATCGGTGCATGTCGACATCTGGGGCCACCTCGTGACGACGTACATGCGAACGCTCGGGCCGTACCTGCTGCGGAAGCTGAACCGGCTCTTGTAGCGTCGCCGTCGGTCGTCGCTTGCGATGACCGTAAGGCGAAACCGCTTACCCGTCGGTCGTCGCTTGCGATGACCGTAAGGCGAAACCGCTTACCCGTCGGTCGTCGCTTGCGATGACCGTAAGGCGAAACCGCTTACCCGTCGGTCGTCGCTTGCGATGACCGTAAGGCGAAACCGCTTACCCGTCGGTCGTCGCTTGCGATGACCGTAAGGCCAAACCGCTTACGCGATCGCGTGCTCGACGGCCCAGCGCGTGAGCTCGGCGCGGCGCCGCAGGCCCGTCTTCTCGCGGATGCGCGTGAGGTGGCTCTGCACCGTGCGCGGCGAGATGAACAGCTCCTGGGCGATCTCCTTGTCCGTCATGCCCTGCACGACCAGGCGCAGGACCTGCAGTTCGCGGCCCGCCAGCGGGCGCACGGTGGACGCCTCGCCGCGCGACGCGCTGGCGAACTCCTTGACCAGATGGCTGGCCAGGTCCGGCGTGACGACCGAGCCGCCGCCATGGACGGTGATGACGGCCTGACGCAGCTCCTCGCCGAGCGAGCGCTTGGAGAGGTAGCCGGCGGCGCCCGCGGCGATCGCGTCGAGCACGTTGTTGGCCTGCTCTGAGGCCGTGAGGACGATGATGCGGATCTGCGGCTGCGAGTCGCGCAGCGCGTCGATCACCGACAGCCCGCTCATCACGGGCAGATGGAGGTCGAGCAGCATCACGTCCGGGCTCAGCCGGGCCGCGAGGTCGAGCGCCTCCTCCCCGGTTGCGCCCTCCCCGACGACCTCAAGACCGGGGTCCTGCCTCAGCGCGCGCACAACCGCTTCGCGCACCACCGGATGATCGTCGACGACGAGGACTCGAATGTTCATGCTTGCAGGCCTATCGGCACGCGGCAGCCGCTACACCAAAGGCTAGGTAGCCAAGCGGACGACCCATCTACACCGGCGCGGCCTCGAAGGCCTCGATCTGCCCCAGCGTCAGCGCGCGCATATCGTCGCCGTCGCGCAGCGCGACGTACCAGTCGACGATGCTCGACAGCGCGTCATCGAGGTCCCACGCGGGCGCCCATCCGAGCCCCTCGCGGGCCTTCGTCGAGTCGAGCGAGAGGAAGTGCGCCTCGTGCGGATGCGGGCCCTCGTCGAGCTCCCAGGCGAGCTCGCCGGGCCACAGCTCGGTGAGACGGTCGGCGATCCAGCGCACCGGTCGCGCGTCGTCGTGGGCCGGGCCGAAGTTCCAGCCGCCCTGCATCTCAGGGGCGCCGTGCAGCGCCTCCGCCAGCCGCAGATAGCCCGCCAGCGGGTTGAGGACGTGCTGCCAGGGCCGCACCGCATCGGGGTTGCGCACGGCGATCGGCTCGCCCGCCAGCGCGCCGCGCATGATGTCCGGGATGAGCCGGTCCGCGCCCCAGTCGCCGCCGCCGATGACGTTGCCGGCGCGGCCGGAACCGAGCCGCGCGGCGTCCGCCACGGCCACCTCCGGTGCGAAGAACGAGCGCAGATAGGCCTCGACGACGAGCTCGGCGCAGGCCTTCGAGCTCGAGTACGGATCGTGCCCGCCCATCGGGTCGGTCTCGACGAACGGCCGCGGCTCGCGCCCCGGCGGGTTGGCGTAGCACTTGTCGGAGGTGACGTTGACGACGGCCCGGACGGAGGGCGTCGCGCGCACCGCCTCGAGGACGTTGACCGTGCCCATGACGTTGATCTCGTAGGTACCGCTCGGGTCGACGAACGAGTGCCGCACGAGCGGCTGGGCGGCGAGATGGATCACGATCTCCGGCTCGTGACGGCGCAGCGCGCCGCGCACCGCCGCGGGGTCGCGGATGTCGGCCGACACCTCGGTCAGGCCCTCGGCGACGCGGGCCACCTCGTACAGCGACGGGGAGGACGGCACGCCGTATGCCAGCCCGACGACCCGGGCCCCGAGGGACTGCAGCCACAGCGACAGCCACGCACCCTTGAAGCCGGTGTGGCCCGTCACGAGCACGGCACGGTCGCGCCAGAACCCCGAGTCATGCAATGGCGCCATGAGGCGGCGGATGCTACCCCGGCGCTGTGTCGCGCCGCGAAGCGCCGAGGTCCGCCAGATCGGCGCGGACCATCTCGTCGATCATCGCCTCGAAGCTCGTCTGCACGGTCCACCCGAGCCGCTCGCGGGCGAGCGCCGGATCGCCGACCGGCGGCGTCTGCTCGGGCGGCCGCACGAACGCCGGGTCGACGCGGACGAAGTCCTCGGCGTTCAGCCCGACGCAGGCGAACGCGGTGTCGACGAGATCGCCGACGGTGCGCCCCACCCCGCTGGCCAGGACGTAGTCGCCCGGCTCGTCGGCCTGGAGCATGAGCCACTCGCCGCGCACGACGTCGCGCGCGTGGCACCAGTCGCGCACCGCGCGCAGGTCGCCGAGGACGAGCTCGTCGCGCAGGCCGAGCTTGATCGCGGCCGCGCCGCGCGTGACCTTGCGCGGCAGGAAGCGCTCGGGCCGGCGCGGCGACTCGTGGTTGAACGTGATCGCACAGCTCGCGTGCAGGCCGTCGCGACCGCGCAGCGTCCCGGTCAGCCCGTGCGCGGCGAGCTTCGCCACGCCGTAGGGCGAGCGCGGGCGCATCGGCGAGCGCTCGTGCTGTGGCGACTCGCCGGCGTCGCCGAAGATCTCCGCGGACGTGGCGACGAGCACGCGCACGGCGCGCTGCGCCTCGCGCGCGGCGGCGAGCAGCGTCGCGGTGGCGCCGGCGATCGCGTGCAGCGTTCCCGCCGGGTCCTCCCACGAGGCGGGAACGAACGTCGGCGCGGCGAGGTGGTAGAGCTCGTCGGGCGCCGTGCCGAGCACCGCGGCGCGCAGCGAGTCCGCGTCGGCGAGGTCGCCGCGGACATAGCGCACGCCGTCGCGCGGGGCAGCCGGGTCACCGCGGACGAGCCCGACGACGTCGTAGTCCCGCTCGAGCAGCAGGTCGCACAGATACGAGCCGTCCTGGCCGGTGATGCCGGTGATGAGCGCGCGCGGCACGGGAGTTCGGGGAGCCTAGTGACCGCACGCACCACCCTGCCGAGAGCGTTTCCCGCAACCTGCGCAGGGGTACGGGACCGTTTGTCGCAGGTGTGCAACTACGCAACCTTTCAGACGCCGGCACGTTCTCAGTCGTACGCTATGAATTGACGTCTGTGCGTTCATCGCCAGCCATGCATCTTTCCCGCCCCCTGCCCTCCGGGCTGACGCGCCCCGCCGCGTCGGCGCCCGGCCCAACTGCACCACCTGCCGTGACGGTCCTCGGCGTGCCGTTGGCGCTCACGGACTACGGGAGCACGATGGACTGGATCGACGCGACGATCGCGCACGGCGAGCGGGGCTACATCTGCGTTGCCGCCACGCACACGGTCATGGTCTGCGACGAGGATCCGGAGCTGCGCGAAGCCGTGCTGAACTCGTCGCTGACCGTCCCCGACGGCCAGCCGCTCGTGTGGGCGATGAACGCGCTCGGCGGGGATCTGTCGCAGCGCGTCTACGGACCGGAGCTGATGGCGCGCTACTGCGAGCGCGCCGCCGATACGCGCGTGCGCATGTACCTCTACGGCGGGCGCAATCAGGGGGCGCTCGTGCAGCTCGCGCTCAACCTGCGCCAGCGCTACCCCGGCGTGAAGATCGTCGGCGGCTACTCGCCGCCCTTCCGCGACATGACGCAGGAGGAAGACGACGCGATCATCAAGGAGATCAACCGCTCGCGCGCCGACGTCATCTGGGTCGGCGTGGGCGCGCCCAAGCAGGAGAAGTGGATGGCCGCGATGCGCGGCCGGCTCGATGCCGCGGTGATGATCGGCGTCGGCGCCGCGTTCGACTTCCACGCCGGGCTCGTGCCCCAGGCGCCCAACTGGATGCAGTCCTCCGGCCTGGAGTGGCTGTTTCGGCTCCTGCATGAGCCGCGCCGCCTGTGGCGGCGCTACGCGCGCTACAACCCGCGCTTCGTCAGCGGCTTCGCGCGGCAGTACCTGCGCCATCGGATGCGCAGCTCCCGTCCCGGCCGGTAGATTCCTTGGCCTAGTGGTTCCTCCTGTGAGTCCATGTGCGCTCGGGCGCTCGCTGGCGACGACTGGTGAGGACGCAGGGAGGGTGCCATGCCACCGGCATTGCCCCGACCGAGGACGACACCAGGCGTTGATCAGCGCGCGCCTCAAGCGTGCAGGGACTTACTGGAGCGCCCACTGATGCCCGCGCCCGACGTTGCCGTCATCGGATTGGGCCGCATCGGCCTTCCGCTGGCCATCTCCTTCGCTGACAAGGGTCTGCGCGTCCTCGGGGTCGACAAGGACATCGACCGGCTGCAGGCCGTCCGCGACGCGCGGATGCCGTTCGACGAGCCCGGCGGCCAGGAGGTGCTCGACCGCGTCAGCACCACCGGCCTGTTGGAGGTCTCGGGCCGGGTCGCCGACGCGGCGGCCGCCGAGCACATCGTCATCACGCTCGGCACGCCGTCCTTCTCGCATGTCGAGATCGACATCTCCGACATCCGCTCGGCGCTGGATGACCTGCTCGGCCACCTGCGCGACGGCCACACGATCGTGCTGCGCTCGACGATCGCGCCCGGCACGACCGACTTCGTCGCGGGCTACCTGACCAAGCACCGCGGCTTTCAGATCGGCGTCGACCTGTTCGTCGCCCACGCGCCGGAGCGGATCGCCGCCGGGCGGTTCTTCGACGAGATCGGGACGCTGCCGTGCATCGTCGGCGGCGTCGGCGAGGAATCGGGCGAGCGCGTCGGCGCGCTGTTTTCGATCTTCGACGCGCCGATCGTGCAGACCACGCCGGTGCAGGCCGAGCTCGCGAAGATCTGGACGAACATCCTGCGCTACGCGAACTTCGCGCTGCCGAACCTGCTCATGATGGATTGCGAGCAGCACGGCGCGAACGTCTTCGACGTGATCGACCTCATCAACCGCGATTACCCGCGCGGCGGCATCGCGATGCCGGGCCTGACCGGCGGCACGTGCCTGCGCAAGGACTTCGCGTTCTCCGAGGAGCGCTCCAACGCGCCGGGCATGCTGCTCGCCGTCTCGCGCGTCAACGAGTCCGTGCCGCTGTTCCTCGTCGAGGGCCTCAAGCGGCGGATCGGGCCGCTGACCGGCCGTAAGGTCGCGGTGCTCGGCCTCGCCTTCAAGGGGAACACCGACGACGAGCGCGATTCCCTCGCGCACAAGCTCGTGCGCCTGCTCGAGCGCGAGCTCGCGGACGTCGTCGCCCACGATCCGCGCATCGCGACGCCGACGCCGAGCTTCGAGGCCGCCGTGAGCGGCGCCGACGCGATCGTCGTCGCCGCCAACCACGACGAGTTCATCGGCCCGCAGGCGCTGCGCCAGGTCACCGAGCTCGCGACCGCCGACGCGCTCGTCGTCGACCCGTGGGACTGCTTCGGGGCAGGACAGGTGTTCGCGTACGTCTCTGAGCTGAGCGTGCTGTCCAACGGCAGGGTCGCGCTGCCGTGACGCGGGTGCTCGTGACGGGCGGCGCCGGCACGATCGGCGGCGCGGTCGTGCGACGGCTGCTGCGCGACCCCGGCTACGAGGTCCGCGTCTCCGATCAGCGGCCCGCCCCGCAGTGGATGCGCGAGGGCTGCGAGGTGCACACCGGCGACCTGCGCGACCTCGACGAGACGCGGACTGCGACGAAGGGTTGCACGCACGTCATCCACCTCGCGGCGATCGTCGGCGGGATCGCGAACTTCCACAAGCTCCCGCACACGCTCACCGCGGTCAACAGCGCGCTGTACGACGCGGTCATCCAGGCCGCGCTCGATCACGAGGTCGAGCGCTTCACCTACGTCTCGTCGTCGATGGTCTTCGAGCGCGCGACCGAGTACCCGACGACCGAGGAGCACGTCTGGGACGTGCCGATGCCGCGCTCGGCGTACGGGTTCTCCAAGCTCGCCGGCGAGGTGTGGTGCCGCGCCGCGCACGACGAGCACGGGCTGCCGTACACGATCTGTCGCCCGTTCAACGCCTACGGCCCCGGCGAGATGCCCGACGACGAGCCCGGGATCGCCCACGCCGTCCCCGACCTCATCCGCAAGGTGCTGTCCGGCCAGCAGCCGCTGGAGATCTTCGGCTCGGGCGAGCAGACGCGCACGCTGACGCACATCGACGACATCGCCGACGGCGTCGTCACCGCGATGGGCTCCCCGGCCGGCCTGCACGAGGACTTCAACATCTCCGCGTCGCAGGAGATGACCGTCGCCGAGATCGCGCGCGTCATCTGGGAGGTCTGCGGCCGCGACCCCGACGAGTTCGCCCTGAAGCACCTGCCGACGTTCGCCGTCGACGTGCAGCGCCGCTGGCCGAGCGTCGAGAAGGCGCGGCGCGTGCTCGGCTGGGAGGCGCAGATCGGCGTGCGCGAGGGCGTGGCGCAGACGGCACAGTGGCTGCGCGAGCGGCTCGCCGCGGCGTAGGGGTCAGTCGTCCAGCGCGGCGTACGTCAGGCGCAGCCCGTCGGCGATCGGCGTCTGCGCCTGCCAGCCGAGCAGCTCGCGGGCACGCGTCGCGTCCAGGCACGAGCGCTCGATCTCGCCGAGGCGCGTCGGGGCGAACTCCGGCTCGGGCGCGCCCGGGCCGTGCGCCTCTGAGAGGACGCGCACGATGTCGAGCACCGACGTCTCCGCCTCGGTGCCGATGTTCACGATGCCAAGCGCGTCGCCGTCGCCGGCCGCGAGCAGCGCCTCGACGAGGTCGGCAACGTAGATGTAGTCGCGCGTCTGGGTGCCGTCTCCGTAGATCCGCGGTTGCGTGCCCTCACGGAGCTTGCCGCAGAAGATCGCGATGACGCCGGCCTCGCCGTGCGGGTCCTGCCGCGGGCCGTAGACGTTGCCGAAGCGCAGCGCGATCGTCGACGCGCCGTACAGCCGCTCGTAGAGGCCGAGGTAGCGCTCGGCGCAGTACTTGCTCTGTCCGTAGGCCGCCATCGGCAGCGGCGCGACGCTTTCCGGGGTCGGCAGCTCGTCGGTCTCGCCGTAGATCGCGCCGCCGGTGGAGGAGAAGACGACGCGGGCGCCGACCGCGCGCGCCGCCTCGAGGACGTTGATCGTGCCCTCGACGTTCGTGCGGGCGTCGAAGGCGGGGTCGGCGAGCGAGAGGCGCACGTCGACCTGCGCGGCGAGGTGGAAGATCGTCTCGGGCTCGGCCGCGGCGACGAGCCGTGCGAGCGCGTCGCCGTCGCGGATGTCCGCGCGTTCGAGGCTCGCGCCGGCTGATAATGCCGCCTCGAGATTGCGCTCGCGGCCACTGGAGAGGTCGTCGACGACCGTGACGGCGTCGCCGCGGCCGACCAGCGCGTCGACGAGGTGAGAGCCGATGAAGCCGGCTCCGCCGGTCACGAGGGTCCGCATGCGCCGCCGAGTCTAATCCCCGGTCGTGGGGTAGATTCGCTGGCAGCCATGACGAGGAGAGACGATGAAGCTGCCCGGTAGGCCAGAGCGATCCAAGAAGGCGAAGGCGCTTGGCGCCGTGCGCTCCAACCCGGTCAGGGCGGTCGGTGCCCTGACGCTGATCGGCGGCCTGGCCGCAGCGGTCGCGCGCAAGCTCAAGGGCGGCACGCCCGATCCGTTCGCCGACGCCTACGAGCCGGCCGACGCCGCGGCGTCGACGAACGGCGGCGCCGCGCCCCCCATGGCCGCGGCGCCGGACCCGGTCGGCGAGGTCGAGGCGGAGGCCGTGGCCGAGGCGCCCGAGCCCGAGGCCGCCGAGCCGCAGGCCGTCGAGCCGGAGGCCGCCGAGCCGGAGTCCGTTGAGGCGCCGGCCGATGAGGAGCCCCCGCCCGGGGACGAGCCCCCGCCCGCGGAGGAGCGGCGCGGGGACAAGCTCCCCTAGACCTAATGGGCTAGGCCCGCCGCCAGTCGCGCTGCGTCAGGCGCGCCTCGTACTCGCGCGATCCCTCGGGCAGGTTGCGGTTCAGCAGTTGGGCGAGGTTCTTCGTCGTCTCGATCGTCCGCCGGCCGAGATCGCTGAACGTATCCGGGTGCTTGTAGACCCCGGGCGCGAGCAGCGGGTTGGTCATGAGCTGTGAGAACGCGTGCAGCCCGACGAGCCGGCCGACCATCGACGGCAGGACGGAGTTCGGGCGCCGGTCCTCGGCGAAGAGGCCGACGAAGAACTCGATGTTGTCCACGTGGCCGTAGAGGTCGCGCAGCTCGTCGCGCACCCGGCCGTCGGACGTGATCTGCTCGAAGCTCGTGACGCGCGGGAACTTGCAGTACTCGCGGTAGTCGTTGTAGCGGGCGAGCCGCACCGTCCGCGCCTCACCGAGGCTCTGCGCCTCGGTCTTCTGCAGCAGCCACGAATCGGTGTTGTGCAGCCCGACGCGCCCGGCGCGCTGGTCGGACGAGTCCTCGAAGACCTGGCCGAGGCCGTGCTGCACCATGAGCTGCGTCTGAAACAGCGTGTCGCTGAGCTTCAGCGTCTCGCCGCCGATGACGAACTGCGACGGGATCAGGCTGTGCCAGCGGTACAGCAGGTTGAACTCGACGGCGACCCAGTTGGGGCGGATCCACAGCTCTTTGCCGAAGCGGACCGGGTCGAGCTTGAACTGGAAGTGGTAGGGCGCGATGTGGTTGATGTACTCCTCGATGACGACCTTGATGAGCAGCGCCGTGAGGATGTTGCGCGCGGTGCCGAACAGCCGGTCTGAGCGCTCGCCGGGATCCGCGGGCCAGCCGTTCGATCCGGCGTATGTCGCGGCCAGCTCGCGCGCGAGGCGGTTGTGCTCGCGCAGGAACAGGACGTTGAGCATCGCGTAGCCGATCTGCGCGTTGGACGAGTCGCTGCCCATCGCGAACAGCCGGTCGCGCTGCGCGGGCTCCAGGCGCCCGAAGCCGAGCGGCTCCAGGCCGGGCACCTGCGAGAACTCGGGCTTGATCTGACCGTTCGAGCAGAGGTAGGGCGGGAACTCCTCGCCGCCGATGAGCTGGGACTTCAGCAGCCCGTCGCCGCCGGCGCGCGGCGTGCGCAGCATGGTCGTGATCGCGCCCGAGAGGCCGTAGAGCTGCGCGAGGTCGACCTCGTGCGTGGACTCGTTGCGCGTGATGTCGCGCAGCTCGGCGCCGGGCTGGCGCGTGCTGCGCAGGAAGCCGTCGGTGAACCACTGCGCGACGTAGGCGAACAGCACGGTCGACTTCTCGCACGGGATCTCCTCCTCGCGCTCGAAGAGCCGCGCGACGTCGGCGACGGGTGGCAGGTCGTCCTGCCGGCTCGGGGGCAGCGAGCGCGTGTTGTAGGTCGAGTCGGTCAGCGTGTCCCACGACGTGTAGTCGGCCTTCGTGCTCAGGCGGTAGGGCCGCGGCTCGACCTTGTCGACGCCCGAGTTGATGAGCAGATGGTTGAACCGGCCCTCCAGCGGGCTCTTCTGCAGCGCGCGCCAGAGCGGCCCGCCGTGGGTGAGGACGAAGAGCTCGGCCTTGTTCTTGAAGCCGTCCTTGGACGTGTCGCGCTTGCCGGCCGGCCCCATGTCAGGTGAGAGCCGCGAGCGGCGCCTGAGATACATCACGGGCTGAGCCCTTCTGCGCGCCGGCGCAGGCCGTCGAGCTGGCGCTCGACCGCGACCCGTGCCGCCTGCGCGCCGAGCTCCGCCGCGCGGGCGCGGTCGGCCTTGCGGCCGCGGCGCAGCAGCAGCGCGCCGTACGCCGTCTGCGTCTCGGCGGTCATGAGCACCGCCGCGGCGCGTTCGTTGGCGGCAAGCGCGGCCTCGAAGTGCGCCTGCGCGTCGTCGAAGCGGTCCATCGTGCCGGCGAGCAGGCCGAGGTAGCGGTGCGCCGAGCCCCAGTTCACCGTGTAGATGACCTGGACGTGGCGATCGGCGTACGGCTCGAGCAGCTCGTACATGCGCGCCGCCCGCTCGGCGTCGCCCAGCGCGGCGCAGGTCTCGGCGAGCAGCGCCATCGTCATGAACCAGAACCAGTCGCGCGGCACCGCGGCGAAGTCGTCCTCGGCGAGCGTCTCCAAGCGCTCCCGCCCGGCGTCCCGCCCGCCGGTCTCGACGCGCGCGAGTCCGACGGCGGCGATCCACGTCGGCGACGCCGATCGGCGTCCGATCAGCGCCTCCATCGACGGCAAGAGCTCGATGATCCGGCCCTGCTGGCGGCGCACGGTGAACAGCATCGAGGCGAGCGCGCTCATCGCGTGGCCGGCGTCGGCGCGCCGCGCGAGCTCGAAGGACTCGCGCGCGATCCGCTCGGCGGCCGCGACATCGCCGTCGAGGTAGGCGAAGGCCGCCTGCCAGCCGACCGCGAGGCACTCCAGCAGCGGCTGGCGCAGGTCGCGCCCGAGCGCCGTGAGCATCGCGTGGTCGCGCCGCGCCGCCCCGACCTCACCGAGCTCGAACAGGTCGCTCAGCCGCCACTGGTAGGCCTCGGCGGCGAGCGCGCGGTGCTCGCGCGTCAGCGCCAGCACCTCGTCGATGAGCGCCATCCGCTCGTCGAGATGCTCGATGTGCAGGAGCGTGACATGGCGGCTCATGAGCGCAGCGACGAGCGTCTCGACCTCGCCCAGCCGGCGCGCCATCTCGAGGCTTTCGCGGCTGAGCTGCCCGCCGTACCCGCCCTCGGCGGTGAAATGCAGGTTCTCGGCCGCGCGCGCCGTGAGCCGCGCTCGCAGGATGCTGTCGTCCGCAGGGAGCCGCTCGAGCGCCTCGGCGATCAGCCGCGGATAGCGCGGATCGACGGTGTTGGCCTCCCAGTAGCGCTCTCCGAGGCCGAGCCCGGCCCGCGCGAGCTGCTCGGCCGCCCCGCGCTCACGCGCGCTCGCGGCGGCCTCGAAGTACGTCTCGCGCGCCGCGGCGTCGCCCACGCGCCACTGGACACGCCCGAGCGCGAGCAGGATGTCGCAGCGCCGCTCCTCGCCCGCCTCGCCCTGGTCGAAGGCCTCCAGCGCGCGGCGGTAGTGCTCGGCGGACTCCTCGTAGGCCAGCGCGTGCGCCGCCTCGTCGCCCGCGAGCACCGCGTAGCGCACCGCCTTCGCGCCGCCGCCGACCATCCGGGCGAGGAAGAAGTGATGGGCGAGCTCGCCGAGGCTCGCGCCGTGATCGCGGCGCTGCTCAAGCGCCTCGCCGACGGCGAGGTGCATCCGCAGCCGGCGCGTGCGTGACAACCGACCGTAGATGGCGTCGCGGGCGAGCGCGTGGCTGAACATGAAGCGGTCCACCGCATCGGGCATCTCGGCGACGAGGCCCGCGGCCATCGCCTCCTCCATCGCCTCGATGAGCTCGTCGCCCGGCGTCTTCAGCAGCACGTCGACGGTGCCGAGATCGAACTCGCGGCCGATGACCGCGCCCGCCGTCAGCGCGTCGGCGGTGACATCGCCAACGCGCCCGAGGCGGCGCAGGATCATGTCGGCGACGCTCTCGGGGACGCCGATCGATTCGAGCGCCTGCTCGGAGGCCGCTTCGCCGGACTGCACAGCGTCGGATTCCTGCAGGGCGCGTAGCGCCTCCTCGATGAAGAACGGGTTGCCCTCGGTCTTCGTGCGCAGGCCGCGCACGAACGCGGCGGTCGCGCGCGCGTCGAGGCGGGCGGCGACGAGCGCTTCGGTCTCCGTCTGGTCGAGCCCCTCGATCGCGAGGCGGTCAAAGCGCCGCTCGCGGCGCAGGTTGGCGATGAGCTCGCCGAGGGGGTGGTCGGTGCCGACGTCCATATCGCGAAAGAGGCCCAGCACCATGAGCCGCGCCGGATCCTCGTGGCGCAGAAGCTGGCGCAGGAGCAAGAGCGTCGGCTTGTCCGCCCAGTGCAGGTCGTCCAGGACGAACAGCAGCGGCCGGCGGCGGGTGGCCCGTCCGATGAGGCGCGCGACGGCCTCGAAGAGCCGGTAGCGCTCGGACTCGGGATCCTGCGGGAGCGGCGCCTGCGCCGCGCCGGGCCACGCCTCGGGGATGAGCCGGGCGAGCTCCTGCAGGTCGTGCTCGGCCTCGCCGTCGACCAGCCAGTCGCCGTAACGCAGGTAATGGCGCAGCGCCTCGATGAACGGCTGGTAGGAGAGCAGCGGCTCCTCGTCGCAGCGCCCGTAGAGCACCGTCGCGCCGGCGTCGTAGACCTCGCTGGCGAAGTGCGCGGCGAGACGGGTCTTGCCGACGCCGGGATCCCCGACGAGCAGCGCCAGCCGGCGCTGCCCGGTGCCCGCCTCGAGCCACGGGGCGCGCAGTCGGCGCAGGTGCTCGTCACGCCCGACGAAGCTCGTCGAGGCGCGGGCGCCGCCGATCAGCGGCAGCGGGACGACAGCGCTGACCGACGCCTCGGCCGCCGCGCTCTCCGGCGCCGTGCCCGGCATGCGGCCGTGCAGGACGAGCTCCTCGTGCATCGCCGCCAGTGCCGCGGACGGCGCCGTGCCCAGCTCGTCGCGCAGCAGCACGCGCAGGCGGTCGAAGGTCAGGGTCGCCTCGGCGACGTTGCCGCGGCGGGCATGGACCTCGATGAGCAGCGCGTAGCCGGATTCGCGGAACGGGTGGCGCTCGGACAGCATCCGCGCCGTGCGCTCGGCCGTCGCGAGGTGCTCGCGGCCGCCGGTGGCGAGCGCCGCGCGGGCGAGCACTTCGAGCAGGTCGGGCTCCAGCGCCGCCAGCGCCTCGCGGCAGGCGTCGACCCAGGCGCCGTCCACGCCGGGCAGCAGCGGCCGGGCGGCGATCTGGAGCGCGGCCTCGGCGGCCACGATCGCCTTCTCGGGCTCTTTGGCGGCGAGCGCGCGCTCGGCCTCCTCCGCGCCGGTCGTGAGGCGCTCGATGTCGATCTCGGCATCCGGCGGCAGCTCGAGACGCAGCTCGGCGCGGCCCTCGATGACCCCCGGGCCGACGGCGCGCCGCGCGCGGGCGAGGATCGTGCTCAGGCCCGCCTCCGGGGCGTCCGGGAGATCCTGCGGCCACAGGACGTCGAGCAGCTCCCGGCGGCTGACGGGCCGGTGGCGATTGATCGTGAGAAACGCGAAGAGTGCCCGTCCCTGGCGCCCGGGCAGCGTGTCGGTGACCGGCAGGCCGCGGATCTGCACGCGCAGCGACCCGCACAGCTCGATCCGCGTGGCCGTCGCGTCACCCGAACGCATCCCGGCCTCGGCTGCGACAAGGCCATCTTCGGTCCGATCGGCGTGCATGCCAGCTGACGATCCCCGTTCCAACTCCGGTGGTCGCACGCAATCTAACCGAGAGCCGGCCGGCCGATCGCGAAGTCTTGTGCGGCGACCGCAAGGTTTCCGCAGCAAGACGTCAATGCCGTTCTCGGAGGGTGCGCCTGACGCTGCATACGACCTTCGAGGAGCGCGACATGATTCTGCCCAAGCAGCAGCGAGACGACGGCGTGACACAGCTCGTGCACGCCGCGGCCGCCGGTGACGAGCACGCATGGAACACACTGGTCGACCGCTTCTCGAACCTCGTCTGGTCGGTCATCCGCGCGCATCGCCTCAACGGCGCCGACGCCGCCGACGCGTCGCAGACGACGTGGCTGCGGCTCGTCGAACACCTCGACACGCTGAAGGATCCCGCCCGCGTGGGCGCCTGGCTCGCCACGACCGCGCGCCACGAGTGCCTGCGCGCGCTGCGCTGCTCCGGCCGCCAGATCCCGATGGGCGAGGACATGCCCGAGCCGGTCTGCGAGGACCCCGAGCTCGACGCCGCCCTGCTCCGCGGCGAGCGCGACGCCGAGCTGTGGGAGGCGTTCGGCCGGCTGCCCGCTCGCGACCAGTCGCTGCTGCGGATGCTCGTCGCCGACCCCTCGCCGTCCTATCAGGAGATCGCGGCGGCGCTGGAGATGCCGATCGGCTCGATCGGGCCGACGCGGGCGCGGTGCCTGCAGCGGCTGCAGCGCGAGCGGGAGCTGGTGTGCGCTTGAGGGGCTTGGTGCGGTTCGCGGCTCGCGGCTCGCGGCCGCGCGCTTGACCAAACGGCATCGATAGGGGACTGGGGGAGCGAAGCGCGGGGCGGCTCGCGAGGGGGTTTGGCGAATAACCGTGTCTCAGGCACGGTAGATCGCCAACCCCCCCCCCCCCCGCCGAGCCCCCACGCCGCCCCGCGCCCTCATTCCCGTCTTGCCGATCCTGTTCGGGGAACCCCGCGGCGCGCCCCAAGAACCGCGCAGAACCACGCACGCTTCGTGCCAATCGTCCGCAGCAAGCGCGCCAAACCTAGACTCTCGCTGCGATATGGCCTTGACGGCGAGCATCATCGTCCCCACCCGACAGAGGGCGGGGTATCTCGATGTCGCGCTTGCGTCGATCGCGCCGCAGGCGACGGCCGCCGGCGCGGAGATGCTCGTCGTCGACGACGGGCCCGACGACGCCACGCGCGAGGTCGCGGCGCGCCACGGGGCGCGGTACGTCGCCCACGACGCCTCGCGCGGGCTCAACGCGGCGCGCAACACCGGCATCGACGCGGCGCACACCGACCTGCTCGTCTTCGTCGACGACGACGTCGCGGTCCGCGACGGCTGGCTCGACGCGCTGCTCGCCGCCGACCGCGCCGCCGAGCCGGAGATAGGCGTCCTCACCGGCCCGATCCACGCGCGCTTCGAGGACCACGCGTTTCGCAGCTGCGGCCGCGAGAGCCCGCCGATCACGACGCAGGACCACGGCACGCAGGACCGCGACGTCGATCGCGCGTGGGGCGCGAACATGACCGTCCGGCGTGCCGCGCTCGAGCGCGCCGGGCGCTTCGACGAGGGCCACGAGCTCTACGGCGACGAGCAGGAGTGGCAGGAGCGCCTGCACGCCGCGGGCGGTCGTGTCCGCTACGTCGCGAACGCGGCGCTCGACCACCGCCGCGCCGGTGACGACGCCCGCCTCCGCGCGCTCGCCGCCGCCGCCTACCGCCGCGGGCAGTCCAGCCGCCGCTTCGACGAGCACCGCGGCACCGCGCCCTCGGTCGCGCGCGAGCTGCGCGTGCTCACCGGATGCGCGCTGCACGGCGTGCGCTTCCGCTGCCCGAACGGCATCGTGCTCGCCGCTCACGAGCTCGGACGGCTCCGCGCCGCCGCCCCGTTGACCAGCACCAACGCCGCACCGCCCGGCGCGCAACCGGAGCCCGGCCCTGATCCGGACTTCCTCTCCGGCACGAGCGGCACCGTCCGCGGGCCGCGCCGCCCGCGCCTCCAGGCCGCGGACGCGCTTCTCGACCTCGCGGCGAGCACCCGCAACCGCCGTCTCGATGCCGTCGCCCGCACCGAGCCCCCGCGCAGATCCGTGCTCGTCGTCGGCGTCGAGCGTCCGGACCGCCTGATGAACGCGACCCGCGCCGAGCTGCACCGCACGCGCCACGACGTCGCGATGCACACGGTCACGATGAGCGAAGGCGGGAAGTTCGAGCACCTCAACCGCCTGCTCGCAGACCACCCGGCGCGCGAGCACGACTGGCTGCTCGTCGTCGACGACGATGTCGTGCTGCCGCCACGCTTCCTCGATCGCTTCATCCACTGTGCCGAGGACGCCGGGCTGCTGCTCGCCCAGCCCGCGCACCGCCTGCACTCCCACGCCGCCTGGGAGGTCACGCGCCGCCGTCGTGGCAGCGTCGTGCGCGAGTCGCGCTTCGTCGAGATCGGGCCCGTCACCGCCTTTGCCGCACCGACGTTCGAGCGCCTGCTGCCCTTCCCGCAGCTGCAGATGGGCTGGGGCCTCGATGTCCACTGGGGCGCTCTGGCGGCCGAGCACGGCTGGCCGGTCGGCATCGTCGACGCGACGCCGATCCTCCACACGAACCCCGTCGGCGGAGGCTACGCCCGCGACGCCGCGGTCGACGAGGCGCGCGCGTTCTTGCAGGACCGCCCGTACGTCGCGCGCACCGAGGCCGCCTGGTCGCGGCGCCTGCGATGAAGGTCGCGATCGTCGCGGAGTTCTATCCGCGCGCCGCCGACCCCGTGCTGGGCGTCTGGGCACACCGCCAGGCGCTCGCCGCGCGCGACGCCGGCGCCGAGGTCCGGGTCGTCGTCCTGCACCGCCCGCTGCCGCCGCTCTCCGCCGCCCGGGCCGGCCCGCGGGCCGCGCTCAGGGCGGCGAGAACGGCGTTCGCTCAGCCGCTTCACGCCGAGCTGGATGGCATCCAGATCACGTACGTCCCGTACGTATCCCCGCCGCGGCCGAGCTCCTACGGCGACTGGGGGCGCTGGTCGGCCCCGTCGCTCGCGGTCGCGCTGCGGACACTGCGCCGCCGCTTCCCCTACGACCTCGTGCACGCCCACAACGCGGTGCCGGCGGGCGACGCCGTCCGCCGCGCGCGGATCGCGGCGCCGCTCGTCGTGTCGGTCCACGGCGGCGACGTCTTCCACACCGCGCCGGCCTCGCCGCGCGGCGCACGGGCCGTCAGCGCCGCCCTCACCCACGCCCGGCTCGTGCTCGCCAACAGCCGGGGAACCGCGCAGCGCGCCCACGCGCTCGGCGCGAGCCCCGCGTCGACGCGCGTCGTGCGGCTCGGCACGGACCTGCCCGCCGAGCGCGCGCACCCGTACGCCGACCCGACGCTCGTCACCACCGGCCATGTCATCGCGCGCAAGCGTCACCGCGACGTGCTCGCCGCGCTCGCGCTCCTGCACGACCGCCACCCGCGGCTGCGCTATCTCGTCATCGGCGACGGGCCCGAGATCGACGACCTGCGCCGCCGTGCCGACGACGCCGGCCTCGCCGACCGCGTCGAGCTCGCCGGACAGCTCGCTCCTGCCGCAGCGCTGCAGCGCACACGCCAGGCGGCGATCTTCGCGATGACGTCGACCGACGAGGCCTTCGGCGTCGCGTACGTCGAGGCGATGGCCGGCTGGGTGCCGGCGATCGGCGCGCGCGGGGAGCCCGGCCCGGCGGAGATCGCGGCCGCGGGCGGCGGCATCTGGCTCATCGAGCCGGGCGACGCGGAGGCGCTCGCGGCCCGGATCGACGCGCTGCTGCGCGACAACCGCCTGCTGCGTGCCGCCGGCGACGCGGCGCGCGCGACGGCGGCGGCTGCGTTCTCGTGGGCGGGCTGCGGCGCCGCCACCGTCGCCGCCTACGAGGAGGCGCTACGCCCCGCGTGAACCGACCGGTCCTCCTCGTCACGAACCACGTCCCGCCCGATCGCGTCGGCGCGTTCCACGCGCTGCACGAGCGCGTCGGCATCGAGCTGGCGATCTTCGGCGGGCGCTCCAAGCACGCGACCGCGGGCGTCGAGGACCCGGGCGTGCCCCATCGGCATATCCGGCAGGCGGACGTGGCGCGGCTCGCGGCAGCGCGCCGCTACCGCGCCGTCATCTGCGGGACCGCGGGCCGCGTCGCGCTGCCCGCGGCGTGGGCGGGCGCGCGCGCCGGCCGCACACCGTTCGTGCTGTGGAGCGCGCTGTGGGCACACCCGCGCACGCCCGCGCATGCCGCCGGAGCGCTCCTGCTCGCGGGCATCTATCGCGACGCCCACGCGGTCGTCGCCTACGGCCCGCACGTCGCCGCATTCGCCCGCGCCTACGGCGCCCGCAACGTCCACGTCGCGCCGCAGGCCGTCGACAACGCGTTCTGGAGAGCGCCTGCAACCGAACCGAATCCGGTGCTCGACGGCGATCCGGATTTCTCGGCGGTGTTTCTCGGGCGTCCCACTCGGGAAAAGGGATTACGGGTGCTTCTCGATGCCTGGCGCGAGTCAGGCCTTGAAGCATCAGCCGCCGCGCTCGTCCTCGTCGGTGTGGGATCCGGGCCCCCCCGGTGCCCCGCCGGCGGCGCGGTGGCCTTTGTCAGCCCCCAGCCCCCCGAACAGATCCGCAACTTCCTGGCAGCCGCCGACGTTTGCGTCATACCGTCGCTGCGCACGCGCAGCTTCCGCGAGCCGTGGGGGCTCGTCGCGAACGAGGCCATGAACCAATCAACTCCAGTCATCGCCAGCGATGAGGTCGGCGCCGTCGCCGGCGGTCTCGTACGCCATGAGCGCAACGGGCTCGTCGTTCCCGCAGGGGACCAGGCGGCGCTCGCGGCCGCGCTCAAGCGCCTGCACGGCGACGCCGAACTGCGCCTGCGACTCGGCGAGAACGGGCGCCGCGACGTCGCCGCCTACACGTACGACGCCTGGGCCGCGGGCTTTGCCACCGCACTGGCCTCGCTAGCGTGACGTGCGTGCTTCGCACACCTCTGCTCACGATCGCGGCGCTGCTCGCGCTCGCGTTCGGCGCGTCCACCGCGCTCGCCTCCGGTGCGGACGTCATCGACGACTGCACCGACGACGAGGTCCTCTCCAAGACCTACACGCAGCAGGAGTACAAGGACGCGCTCGCCGAGCTGTCGTCCGATTCCGACCAGTACGGCAACTGCCGCAGCGTCATCAGGCGCGCTCAGCTCAAGGCACTGAGCGACGCCCGGTCGGGCGGCCAGGCGACGGCCAACAACACCAACGGCAGCGGCGCGAGCGGCGGCGGCTTCGGCAATCCTCCGGCCGCCAAGCAGCTCGGCTCGGCGACCGGCGACGAGCGCGCCGCGGTCGACACGGGCCGTACGGCTCGGCCGACGCCGATCAGCCTCGAAGGCGTCGCCGTGAGGCCGGGCATCGCCAGCTCGAGCGACCTCCCGGCACCACTGCTGATCCTGCTCGCGCTCATGCTGGCGGGCGCGCTCGCGCTCGGCGCAATCCGGATCAGGGCCCTTGTCCTCGCCCGTCGCGGTTGACGGTCCGGCGCGCCGGCCGCAGCAATCCGGCCCGCCCGCCCCGCCCGCCGCCCGCTCGCTGACCGTCACGCGCCCAGGCCGGCACGCGCTCGTCGTGGCCGCGATCGCGGCGATCCTGTGCGCGATCGCGTTCGTCGCCGACGGCGGCCTGTCGATCGGCCGCACGACGCCCGTCGAGCTGGCCCTCCTGCTCGGCAGCGGGCTCGCGGTCAGCGCTGCCGTCGTGCTCGCCCCGCGCCGCGAGCGGGCCTGGGGAATCGCGCCGATCGCGCTGTTCGGCGTGCTCGCGGCGCTGACCGCCGTGTCGGTGACATGGGCGGCCAACCCGTCCGACGCCTGGGTGGAAGCCAACCGCACGCTGACCTACGCGGCGGTCTTCGCGGCGGCCGTCGCGCTCGCCCACGTCGTGCCCGGCCGCTGGAACGCCGTGCTCGGCGCGATCACGCTCAGCTGCGTCGCGATCAGCGCGTACGCGGTGCTCACGAAGGTGCTGCCGGCGGCGCTGAACCCGAGCGAGATCTACGCGCGGCTGAGCGAGCCCTTCGGGTACTGGAACAGCGTCGGGCTCATGGCCGCGCTCGGCATTCCCGGCTGCCTGTGGATCGGCGCCCGCCGCTGCGGCCACCAGGGCCTCAACGCGCTCGCGTACCCTGCGCTCGGGCTGCTCGTGCTGACGATCATGCTCGCCTACTCGCGCGGCGCCCTGGCAGCTGCCGCGGTCGGCGTCGCCTTCTGGTTCGCGACGGTCCCGCTGCGCCTGCGCGGTGCCGCGGTCCTGCTCGTCGGCTGCGGCGGCGGCGGGCTGATGTCCGCCTGGGCCCTTTCCCAGGACGCGCTGACGAGCGACCGCGTGCCGATCGAGCTGCAGACGCAGGCCGGCCACCAACTCGGGCTGCTGGTGATCGTCATGCTCGGGCTCCTGGCGCTCGCCGGCCTCGCGATCAACTTCGCGCTCGCGGCGCGCCCGCCGCGGCCGCGCACGCGCCACCGCGCCGGCGTCGCGCTGCTCGTCGCGCTCGCCCTCATCCCGGTCGGACTGGCGGTCGGCCTGACGACGCGCCAGCAGGGACTGGGCGGCTCGATCTCCGACGCGTGGACATCGCTCACCGATCCCGATGCGCGCATCCCGAGCAACGACCCCAGCCGCCTGACCGCCGCCGGCAGCGTGCGCGCGCGCTACTGGGACGAGGCCTTGCAGATCTTCAAGGACAACCAGGTCAAGGGCGTCGGCGCCGACGGCTACGCGACCGTGCGCAAGCGCTACCGGACCGCCGACCAGGCCGTCCGCCACGCGCACGGCTACCTCCCGCAGACGCTCGCGGACTTCGGCCTGCTTGGGCTGCTGGCCAGCCTCGCGCTGGCGGGCGCATGGCTCGTGAGCGCCGCGCGCGCGACCGGACTGCGCCGCCGCGACCGCGGCTGCCCCTACCCGCCGGAGCGCATCGGCCTGCTGACGCTCGCCGCGATCGTGCTCGTCTTCGCGGCGCACTCGCTCGTGGACTGGACCTGGTTCGTGCCCGCGAACGCGATCGTGGCGCTCATCGCGGCGGGCTGGATCGCCGGGCGTGGGCCGCTGCGCGCGCAGGACGGCCCACCACCACCACCGCGCGCCACGCTCGCAGCCCGCCTGCGCGCGGGACTGCGCGAGCGCCCGCGCGCGGTGACCGCGGCCACGGTGGCGCTCGTCGCGCTGATCGCCGCATGGACGGCGTGGCAGCCGCTGCGCGCCGTCAACGTCGGCCAGGACGCGATCGCCTCGCTGGAGCGCGGCGACATCGTCAAGGCCCGCTCACAGGCGCAGGCCGCGCGCGACCGCAACCCGCTGTCGATCGACCCGCTCATCCAGCTCGCGACCGTCGAGACCTTCGCCAACCGCAAGATTCAGGCGCGTCGCGCGTTGGAGAACGCGGTGCGTCTGCAGCCCGCAAACCCGGAGGCGTGGCAGCAACTCGCCGAATTCGAGCTCAATGAACTACGCCGACCGGCGGTGGCGCTGACGGCGATTGCACCCGCCTTGTACCTTGACCCCCGCTCTTCCGACGCGGTCGCCGTGTTCCTAGCCGCTAAACGAGAGGCATCCTCTAAATGAAGACACTCCGACTCCTAATCGCAGCCGCGCTCATCCTCGCGCTCTCACCGTCCGTCGCCGCGGCGTCGTCAACCCAGGAATCCATGTTCCAGGACGACCCGCTGCTTGTTGGTGATACGACCGACGCGAAGATGAACGCCACGCTCGACGAGCTCAAGGAGATTGGAGTCGACCGCGTCCGGGTCTCGCTGTTCTGGTCGGTCGTCGCGCCGTCCAACAAGGCGGTGACGAAGCCAAACTTCGACTCGACGAACCCCGCGCAGTACCCGACCGGCAGCTGGGCCAAGTACGACCGCCTGCTCCTCGCGGCCAAGGAGCGCGGCATCGCCGTGAACCTCAACGTCACGGCCCCGCTCCCGCGCTGGGGTTCGAGCGCCGCCGCCAACCGGCCGGAGATCCAGGACACGTTTGCGCCCGATCCGGTCGAGTTCGGCCGCTTCGTCCAGGCCGCGGGCACGCGCTACAGCGGCACGTATGCGGGCCTTCCGCGCGTCGATTACTGGTCGATCTACAACGAGCCCAACCAGGGCGGCTGGCTCACGCCGCAGTGGAAGCCCGACCCGCGCTCGCCGAAGAAGTTCATCGAAGCGTCGCCCGCGAACTACCGCGGGCTCGTGCAGTCCTCCTACCAGGCGCTGCTCGACACCGGCCACGGCACCGACACGATCCTCGTCGGCGAGACCGCGCCGAAGGGCGGCAAGAACCGCAAGGGCCAGACGATTCCGATCGACGCGCTGCGCTTCATCCGCAGCATGTACTGCCTCGACCAGAACCGCCAGCGCTACAAGGGCTCGTCGGCGGTCGTCCGCGGCTGTCCGGCGACCGCCGCGCAGTTCGTCGCCGAGAACCCCGGCCTGTTCAAGGCCACGGGCTTCGCGCATCACCCGTATGAGCTGTACCTGTCACCGAAGCGGAAGTCCGGCGGCAAGGACTGGGTGACGATTGCGAACCTGTCCGATCTGTCCCGCGAGCTGAAGAGCATCTACGCGCGCTACGGCCAGAAGATGCAGTCCAGGAAGGGCGTGCCGATCTACCTGACCGAGTACGGCTACCAGACGCCGCCCGACCCGCTGGGCGTGCCGTTCAGCCGCCAAGCCTCGTACATCAACGAGGCCGAGTCGATCGCGTATCGCAACCCGCTCGTGCGATCGATGAGCCAGTTTTTGCTCGTCGACGACGCGCCGACCCCGGGCGTCGCGGACAAGCGCGTCGCCTACCGCACGTTCCAGAGCGGACTGAAGAAGCTCAACGGCACCAAGAAGCCCGCCTACCGGGCGTACGTGACGCCGATCTTCCTCAACAAGACGCGGCTGAAGCGCGGCAAGAAGACGACGGTGTTCGGTCTCCTTCGCTCCGCCACGGCGCCCGGCAGGGTCAAGGTCCAGATCCAGTTCCGCGCGAAGGGCTCCAAGAAGTGGAGGACGCGCAAGACCGTGTCGGCCAAGGCGCCGCGCCACTACGTCCGCACGAGGCTCGCGGTGCGCAGCACGGGCTCGATCCGGCTGCGCTGGAAGAACGGCACCACGCAGGTCGTCAGCCGCACGGTCGGCGTGAGGATCCGTCGCTAAGTCAGCGTCCATCAATTAGTCCGCGGTTTGGCCGCCCACTTGTTTCTCGACGCTTCCTAACGCACCGAGAACCGCTGATTCTCAGGTCGGAAAACAGGCGCATTAGAACGCCTTTCATAGTGGCCGTCATGTAGCTCTCCGGAAAGGGGACCGAGGGCGAACGACGGCAGGGTTGGCATGACCGTGGAGAGTCATGATGCGTTTGATCCGCCGATCCACTTGTGCGGTGGGCCTGTCGTTCCTGGCGCCTGCCGCGGCAAGCGCCGACAGCTATCTCGTCACGTCCTGTCACGACCCGGCCGGCAAGCCCAACGCGGCGGCCGGCTGGGCCAGCTCGTTCGCGGGCACCGGGCTGACGTTCAACGCCTGTGCCCTCAACGGCGGGCTCAGCGCGGTCCTCGCCAGCGCGGCGCCGGGGGGCGATTCGACAGCCAACTGGCGCTTCAACGCTCCGCCGGGCACGAAGGTCGTCCGCGTCATGGCGCGGCGGTCGACCTACGGCCTGTTCCCGAGCCTCGAGCCGCAGGACATCTCGTACCTCCTGCGCACGGACAGCGCGCTGCTCGAGTCCTGCGCGCCGTCGCCGACCTCGAGCTGTGTCGCGAACCTCAGCGGCGCGGTCGACAAGCAGGGCCTGAACGGCAAGTACGTCGAGATGCGGGTGCTGTGCACGAACGCGGGGTCGGTCTGCACGCGCTCGCTGGGCGTCAACGCGACGCACGCGTACGTCGCCCTGGAGGACCCGCAGGCGCCGGTCGTCTCCGGCTTCAAGGTCACCGACAACGGCGACAGCTCGGGCAAGCTGCGCGTGCGCTTCAACGCGCTGGACGTCGGCGGGGGGCTGTACCGGACGCTCATCAAGGTCGACGGCAAGGTCACCAAGGCGACGCCGCTGGCCGCCGCGCCATGCGCCGACTCGGGCCCGGGTGACAGCAACCCGTACCAGTTCAACGTCCCGGTCCCGTGCCCGGGCACGGTGACAAACGCGCAGGGCACCGTGGACGTGCGCGAGCTGAGCCCCGGACCGCACGGGGTCGAGATCGCCGTCGAGGATGCGGCAGGCAACCAGCGCGCGGTCTACGGACCGACGCAGTTCCCGACGCTCAACGGGCCGACCGGCTCGAGCGTCGTCGGCGACGACGACCTCAAGAGCCTTCTGCGCGCGAAGGTGCGCACGTGGTTCGCCAGGGGCAAACGCAAGCTCGGCGGGCGCCACACGAGCCTGTACGGCACCCGCGTCGTCACGCGCGGAACCCTGAAGACGAGCAAGGGCCGCGGCATCCAGGGCGCGCGCGTCGACGTCTACCACATCCGCCGCGACGGCAAGCGGCGGCTGCTGAAGACCGGCCTGAAGTCACGCCGGTTCGGCCGCTTGACGCTCATCCTGCCCAACAACGTCGACACGCGGAGGAACGAGTTTGCCTACCGGGCGGTGCGGCCGGGTCCGATCACCAGCCGCGTGCGCCTGCGCCTGAAGGTCCTGCGCAAGGGCGCGGTGTTCTACCGCCCGAGCAAGTCCAAGCAGTGAGCGAGGTCTAGTTCGAGGCCCGGCCCGCCGTCGCCGCCGGTGGTGGCGGCGGTGGGGTCTCGGCGTCGATGAACTCCGGTGGCAGGCGGCCCGGGCCGCCCATCGAGCGCACGCTGACGAGCAGCTGCTCGTACTCGCTCGTGACGGCGTCCCAGGAGTAGCGCTGCGCGCGGATGCGCGCGCGGCCGCGGTAGTGCTCGACGAGCTCGGGCTCGTCGAAGAGCCGCTCGAGCTGCGCCGTGAGCGATCCGACGCCGACCTTGCCCGAGAACGTCATGCCGGCATCGCCGACGGTCTCGACGTTCGGCGCGTGGTCGTTGACGAGCACGCAGTTGCCGGCGGCGAGCGCCTCGAGGATGACCGGGTGCGTACCGCCGACCTCGGTCGGCGCGCAGAACACGTAGGCGTGGCGCTGCAGCTCCCAGTACCCGCGCCCGAACACGTAGCCGGGGAAGATCACGCGGGGGTCGCCCGCGCGCTGGACCTGCTTGATGTACTCGTGGGCGTACGGCGCGCCGCCGACGACGACGAGCTTCATGTCGCGGGCACGCTCGCCGGAGATCCGCGAGAACGCCTCGACGAGCACGTGCGGGTTGTTCTCCGGCTCGAGGCGGCCGACGAACAGGACGTACTTGCGCGGCTGCAGTCCGAGGCGCTCGAGCGTCGTCGTGCCGGTGTGACCGGGATCCTCGACGCCGTAGGGCACGACGCCGATGCGCCGCCCGTAGCGCTGCTCGAAGATCTCGGCGACCGCATGGGAGTCGGTGATCGCGGTGTCCGCCCAGCGCGGCGCGTTGCGCTCGGCGAAGCGCAGGTAGGCCTTGGCGAGCGCCGGCCACTTCGAGCGATCGGAGTCCAGGCCGTCGACGTTGATGATCGTCGGGATCCCGGCGCTGCGGGTGAGCAGGCACATCGGGCTGTTGCCGGCGATGAAGAACAGCGCGACGTCGGGCTTGACGCGCCGCGCGGCGTGGATCGCCGACAGGAACGTATGGCTGAACGTGTCGAAGTACTTGTTGCGGACCGCCGGCAGGTGGACGAGGCGGGCGCCCTTGTGCTCCTTCAGGCGCCGGTCGACGACATGCGGGCGGCAGTAGACGACGACCTCATGGCCGCGCTGCGTCAGGCGGCTGGCCAGCTGCTCTGCGGCCGTCTCGAAGCCGCTGTAGGACGCGGGGATGCCGCGCGTGCCGAGGATTGCAACCTTCATCCGTTGACCGCGAGGGTATAGGCCTCGATGTGCCTGCGCGCCGAGGTCTGCCAGGAGAACTCGGCCGCACGCTCGCGCCCGCCGCGCGCCAGCGCCGCCCGGGCCGGCGGGTCCGTGGCGAGGGTGCCGAGCAGCGCGGCGAGGCCCGCGCCGTCGTGGGGATCGAAGTAGCGGGCCGCCTCGCCACAGGTCTCGACGAGACCGGGCGAGCGCGCCGCGATCACCGGGACGCCGGCGTTCATCGCCTCGAGCGCGGTGAGCCCGAAGCCCTCGTAGAGGGCCGGGTGCACGAGCGCCGCGGCGGCGCCGAGCAGCGCCGGCAGGTCGGGGTCGCGTCTGCGGAGCACCCCGGCCGGCAGGTCCGGCCCATCCCACCGCGCGCGGCCGGCGAGGACGAGATCGAGCGCCGCCGCGCGCCCGGCGTCCGCGCGGTAGCGCTCGTAGCCGTCGAGCAGCAGGCCGAGGTTCTTGCGCGGCTCGTCGTCGCCGACGTAGAGGAAGTGGCGCGGGACGACGTGTTCGGGCTGCGGCTCCTGCCCTGGCCCGTGGGGCGCGACGACGATCTTCGCCGGATCCAGGCCCCAGCGCGCGAGCGCGTCGCGGCGCGTCGTCTGCGAGACGCAGATGACGGCGTTCGCGCCCTTGGCGGCGTGCCGGTGCGTGCGCGACGCCCAGCGCCGGAACGCGGGCGCGAAGTGCTCGGGCAGGCGCTCGAACGCGAGGTCGTGGATCGTCACGACCTGCGGGCACGTCGCCCGCTCGGCGAGCGCCGGCAGCGGATGGTGCAGCACGTCGGCCTTGGCCTGGCGCGCCCGCCGCGGCAGCTCGAACTGCGTCCACCACGCATCGAGCGCGAGGTTGCGCGCGCTCCCGGCGCCGCCGCCCGCCGGGGCGGGACGGCGCTCGTTCACCGCCTCCACGATGTCGACGCCCGCGGCGCGCAGCGCGGCCGCGACCCGGTCCAGATACACCCCGGTGCCACTGGACCCTCGCCGCGCGTACGTCGTGTCGAGCAGCACGCGCATCGCGGTTCACGATACGGGGTCGGGTTCGCTCGCCGAGGAAGACCGCGGCGTGGACCCGCCGTCTACGACGTGGACCCCCCATCCACGGAGGGGGTTTGGCGAGTAACCGTGTCCTGAGCACGGTTATTCGCCACACCCCCGCGAGCCGCGCTGTGCAACGCTCCGCCGATGGCATCGCGCACAGCCTCCTACCGTCGACGGGGTCCCGACGGCCTGCGGGGCTTGGGCGCGCTGCTCGACCGCGCCGCGCTGGCCGCGCAGCGGCCGCTGCGCACGCGCGCGGCCAGGCGCGTGGCCGCGGCGTCGGTGCCCGTCGCGGTGGGGCTGACGCTCGCGCGCAAGCGGATCGGCCTGCACCCGGTGGTGAGCCTGCCGCTGGCCTGCGCGGTGCCGCTCGGCGTCGCGATCGCGCTGCCACCCGGCCGCAAGCGCTACGGCGCGATGCTCGCGAGCTACATGTGGCTGTTCAAGGTCAGCTGGGAACTGCCGTGCGACGACCGCGAGGCGCTGCGCAAGCGGCTGATGGTCGACTACCCGATCCGCTTCGACTCGTGGGTCGGCGGCGGCATCCCGGCCGGCGTGCGCCTCCAGCGCGCGCTGCGCGACCCCGAGCGCGTCAGCGCGCTCGACAAGGCGGTGGCGATCGCGTACGCGTCGTGGTTTCTGCCGCACGTCCTGCTCGGCTACCTGCTGATCCGCCACGACGAGTTCGTCCCGCGGGCGGGAGCGCGCCTCGCGGCGTCCTACCACCTGACGACGCCGTTCTACTGGGTCGTCCCGACCGCGCCGCCGTGGTGGGCCTCGGAGGAGGGCGACCGGATGAACGGCGACCTCGATCGCGTGCTACGCCATGTCGTCTGCGACGTGCTGAAGCGGCCGGTGCCCGAGAGCGATTCGATGCCGGGCAACCCGTGGGGCTCGATGCCTTCGGACCACATCGCGTCAGCGGCGATCACGGCGATGGGCCTGGCCGAGATCAACCGCCTGTACGGCGCGCTGGGGTGGGGCTACGTCGGCGCGGCGTCGTTCGCGGTCGTCTACCTGGGCGAGCACTACGTCGTCGACGTGCTCGTCGGGCTGGCGTGCGCCGAGATCGTGCGACGCAGCGAGCCGCTGTGCGCGCCGTTCGTGCGGGCCGTGGCGCGGGCGGTGTCCTGACGGGCGCCGTTGTTCTCAAAACAGCATCGATGAGGGAACGAGGGAGCGGATCCGCGCGGTGATTCGCCGGGGGGTTTGGCGAATAACCGTGTCCTGAGCACGGTTATTCGCCACACCCCCCCGCGAACCGCGCCGTGCGAGGCGCCGCCCCCCGCTGAGGAGGGGGAGGGGGCCCGCTGAGGAGCGGGACGGGGGTAGATCGCCAAACCCCCTCGCGAAACGCCGCGCCAGGTCGCTCCTCACTTTTTTAGCGATGCTGTTTCGTCAACCGCGCCGCGCCGCGCCGTGCCGCGCCGTGCCGCACCGCGCCGCGCCGCGGCGAGGATGGTCGGCCTGAACCCCGGCACGCCCCCCGCCGCGCGCATCTCCTCAACCGAGAACCCAAGATCGACCAGCAACTCACGCAGCGTCCCCGGCGAGAAGAACCGCACATGGTCCGAGCGCGGCTCGAAGTGCTCCGCGAACGCGCGGCGGCTCAGCGCCAGCCGCAGCATCACCCCCGGCCCGTGATGCGGCGTCGTCACCAACAACCGCCCGCCGGGCCGCAGCACCCGCCGCACCTCCGACAGCCACGGCGCGACGTCCGCGACGTGCTCGATCACCTCGCCCGCCCACACGACGTCGGCGGCGCCGTCATCGACCGGCAGCGGCGAGCCGGAACCCCATAGCCGCAGGTCCGCCCGCGGCGCCCGCTTCGCCGCCCGGCGCAGCGCCTCGCCCGCCACGTCGACACCGATCACCGCGGCGCCCGCATCGAGCAGCGCCGCGCTGAACTCGCCCGCGCCGCAGCCGAGATCCACAACGACGTCGCCAGACCGGACGCCCGCGAGCGCAAACGCCCGCCGCAGCTCGAAGCGCTCGGGCCTGGCGTCGAGCGGCACGCTCTCCCAGATCGCGTCGTGAAGGTCGCTCGTCACGTCCCCGGCGACATTAGTGGCAGCATGGGTGGCGATGAAAATCCTTGGCGTGTGTGCCGTCGCCCACCCCGGCGGCGCGGAGATTGCCCTCCTGCGACTCGGCCGGCGGCTCGTCGCGCGCGGGCACGAGCTCGTGCTCGCCACGCCCGAGCCCGGGCCGCTCGACGGCGCCGGCTTCCCGGTCGTCCATCTCCCGATCGGCGGCCTGGAGCGCCACGCGGGCGCCCACGCCGTGCTGAGCTGGCCCCGCGCCCGCGGCCTGGCCAGGCACGCCGACGTCGTCTACCTCAACGGCACGGTCTGCGGGCGGCTGCTGCCCGCGCTCGGCGGCCACAAGACCGTCCTGCACCTGCACGACATCGTCGACCGCGTGCCGTTCTTCTGGTCGCGCGCCGACGCCGTCCTTTCCGCCGCGGGCGCGGTCGCGCGCAGCCTCGGCGACCTGCGCTCCCACGTCGTCTACTGCCCGATCGAGCTCGACGTGGCGCAGGTGCCCGCCCCGTGGCCCGCCGGCGACGGCCCGGTCGTCGGCTTCGTGGGGCGCCTGGAGCCGCGCAAGGCTCCGCTGGATCTCGTCGCCGCCGTTCCCGCCATTCGCCAAGTCATGCCCGCCGCGCGCGTGATCATCGTCGGCGACCAGCCCTACGGCGCCGACGAGGACTACGCCGAGCAGGTGAAGACGTCACCGGGGATCGAGCACATCGGCTGGGTCGACGACGGCGCGGCGATCATGAGCCACTTCGACGTGCTCGTCCTGCCCTCCCTCCAGGAGCCGTTCGGCACGGTGCTCTCCGAGGCGATGGCCGCCGGCACCCCGGTGGTCGCGACGCGCGTCGGCGGGCTCGCCGAGGTCGTCGTCGACGGCAAGACCGGCCGCCTCGTCGAGCCGGGCCGCCCGGACGAGCTCGCCGCCGCGATCCTCGACGTGCTCGACAACCGCGCGGAGATGGGGGCGGCCGCCAAGTTGCACGTGCGCCGCTTCGGCGCTGACCGGTTCACCGACCAGGTGGAGGAGATCCTGCTCGACGTCGTCGGCCAGCCCCGGCGACAGCACGCGGCGGCGTCATGAGGCTCGCGTTCGACGCTCGTCCCGCCGGGGACCCGCGCGGGATCGGGCGCTACGCGAGCTGCCTGCTCGCGGGACTGCGCAACACCCGTGGCGAGCACGAGATCGTCGAGACCCACCGGCCGCGCCGCGCCGACGTCTTTCACTCCCCCTGGATCGACGGGGCGATGCTGCGCCCGCCGGTCGCGCAGGTCGTGACGCTCCACGATGTCGTGCCGCTCAAGCGCCGCAGCGAGTACCTGCGCACCGGGATCCGCTTTCGCATGCGCTACCTCGCCGTCGAGCGCGCCGCGCGGGTGATCGTGCCGACGACGGTCGTCGCCGAGGAGGTCATCGATCACGTCGGCCTCGACCCGCAGATCGTGGTCGTCGTGCCCGAGGCCGCCGCGCCCGCGCTCACGCCGCGCGGCGCCGACGAGGTCGCCGCGGCGCGCGAGCGCTACGCGCTGCCCGCCGAGTACCTGCTCTGGGTCGGCGGCCTGCAGACACCCGACCCGCGCAAGCGCGTGGCGGCGCTCGCACGCACGCCGCGCGCGCTGCCGCTCGTGCTCGTCGGCGCCACGAAGCCGTGGGCCCACGAGCTGCCCGACGTCACGCTCACCGGGCACGTGCCCGACGACGACCTCGCCGCGATCTACTCGGGAGCGCGGGCGCTCGTGTTTCCCTCCGACGACGAGGGCTTCGGCCTGCCGCCGATCGAGGCCCTCGCCTGCGGAACGCCGGTCGTCGCGTCGGACCTGCCGGTGCTGCGCGAGGTGCTCGGCGACCGCGCGACGTTCGTCGCGCTCGACGACCTGGAAGGGCTACTCGCCGCGGGCGTCGCCGCGCGCCGTCCCGCGCCGGCGCCGCCGGCCTGGACGTGGGACGACGCCGCGCGCGCCAGCTGGGACGTCTACGCCGACGCCCTCGCTCACAGCAGCTCTTCGTAGACGGCGACCGTGAGCGCCGCGGTGCGCGCCCACGACAGCTCGCCCACCCGCTTTAGTCCCAGCCGCACGAGCTGCGCACGCCGCGTCGCGTCGTCGAGCACGCGCCGGATCGCCCCGCGCATCTCTGCGACGTCGAGCGGGTCGAAGTACTCGGCCGCGTCGCCCGCGGCCTCGGGGAGCGCCGTGGCGCGCGCCGCGACCACCGGCACGCCGCGCGCCATCGCCTCGACGAGGACGAGCCCGAAGCCCTCGTACAGCGACGGGTACACGAGCGCGTCGGCGCCGCGCATGAGCGCATCCAGCCGCGCGTCGGACACGTATCCGGTCAGCTGCACCGGCGCGCCGCCCGACGCCGCGCGCACGCGCTCGCCCTCGCCGCTGTCGACCCCCGCCAGGACGAGCCGGTGCTCCGCGCCCTCCGCGCGCAGTGCCGCGAACGCCTCCACGAGGCGCAGCAGGTTCTTCTTCGGGCGCAGGTCGCCGACGGCGAGCAGGTATGGCCCCGCGTCTGCCGGCGGCGGCGCGTCGCCGATCGGCAGCGACGGCGCGAGCGCGATGACCCGGATGCGCTCCTCGTCGACGCCGTAGCGCCGCACGACGTCATCGGCGGTGAACTGCGTGTGGCAGATGACGCGCTGCGCCGAGCGCGCGGCGCGCGGGGTGAACGTCCGGTACTTCCAGCCCGTGCGCCGGGAGAAGTCCTCCGGGAACACCTCGAAGGCCAGGTCGTGGATCGTCACGACGCCGGGGCACGGCCGCACGAGCGGCAGAAAGCACGTCGGCGCGTGCACGAGGTCGGCGCGCATGCCCGCCAGGCGCAGCGGCAGGCCCGCCTGCTCGAAGAGCAGCTCGGGGCCCAGGCCGCCGCGCCGCATGACGCGGTAGCTCATGCCGTCGCGCGCGGGGAGGGCGTCGACGAGGTCGCGTGTGTAGCGCCCCCAGCCGCGCAGCTCGGGCCCGAAGGCGTCGCGGGCGTCGATGACGACGGTCGGCACGACCGCAACGATGCCAGGCTCCGCTCGCTCTACGCCCCCTCAGACCACTACGCTTCCCGTCCGTGTCTGAGGTTCACGCAGTCGCCGCGCCGCCGCAGGAGGCCCGCCATTCGCGGATCTTCGAGATTCCGATCGAGCTCGGCGAGCCCTCCGAGCTGCTCGCGCGGATCACCGGCTGGGTCAACGCCGGCGGTCCGACCAAGCGCGTCACGTACGTCAACGCGCACGTCCTCAACCAGTCGCGCGAGGACCCGCTGCTGCGCGCGACCTTCGACGAGGCCGACCTCATCTACTGCGACGGCTACGGCGTGCGGCTGGCGGCCAAGGCGCTCTCCACCGAGATTCCGCACCGCATGACCGGCGCGGACTGGGTGTGGGACCTCGCGTCGCTGTGCGAGGCGCAGGACCACTCCGTCTACCTGCTCGGCTGCGAGCCGGGTGTCGCCGCGCAGGCCGGCCGGCGCCTGCTGCGCGCCCATCCGCGGCTGCGGATCGTCGGCACCCACCACGGCTACTTCGACATCGGCTCGGGGCACGACGAGCGCGTCATCGAGCACATCAACGCCTGCAAGCCGGACATCCTGCTCGTCGGGATGGGAACGCCCAAGCAGGAGCTCTGGGCGCAGCGCACGGTCGACCGCCTCGACTGCCGCGTGCTGTGGAACGTCGGGGCCCTCTTCGACTACGTCTCCGGGCGCGTGCCGCGCGCTCCGGCC
This sequence comes from uncultured Actinomycetes bacterium, assembly GCA_963705315.1. Classification (GTDB taxonomy): domain Bacteria; phylum Actinomycetota; class Thermoleophilia; order Solirubrobacterales; family Solirubrobacteraceae; genus CADCVQ01. Next base: position 662,357 of record OY970068.1, on the reverse strand, counting down.
TCGCTGGCGGACAATGGACTGGAATGGATCTTTCGACTCGCGATCGAGCCGAAGCGGATGTGGCGCAGGTACCTGGTGGGCAATCCGGTGTTTCTCAGCCGGGTGATGGCACAGGCCCGCCAGCGTCACGGCGCCGGCAGCTGACGAAGCTCTCCGATCGCGGACTGGCCTGGCTGGCGCTGCTGGCGGCGGCCGGCACCGCGCTCGTGCTCGCCGACAACGCGGGCGTCGTCGGCGTGGGCGGCGTCCTCGACGCTGCGCACGTCGTCATCGTCTGCGTCGCGCTGTTCGCGATCACCGGTTTCGGGCCCGTGGCGCTGTGGCTCCCGGCCCGCCTGCGCCGCCACGAACCGCTGTGGGTGCTGCCGGCCGGCGCGATCGCGACGGCGCTCGAGCTCGGGGCGCTCGGCTACCTCTACGTGCCGTTCGACATCGCGCTCGCCGTCGTGCTCGCCGGCAACGCCGCGCTGTCGGTCTATGCCTGGCGCCGGAAGCGCGGGCCGGCCGCCCTGCGCGCGGCGTCCGCCGCCTCGCCGTCGTGGCGGATGCTCGCCGTGCCGCTCGTCCTCGCCGTCCTCATCGGCGCGATCGCGCTGCTGCCGATGTTCCGCAGCGGGATCGCCACGGTGATCGGCAACGGCTCGGATGCGCACCTCGCGGTCGGCAGCGGGCAGCTGCTCCAGGGCCATCACCCCAACGCCGTGGCCCCCGAGGAGCCCGTCGACCAGATCCCGCTGCACTGGCGCTCCAAGCCGCCGATCTACTTCGCCTACGGCGCCGTGGCCCGGCTCGCCGGGATGGAGCCATATGAGGTGATCGCGCCGCTGTCGGCCACGCTGCTCGCGCTGGCGGCGCTCGGCTTCTGGCTCATCGCCCGCGACCTGCTCGGCTCCGGCGTCTGGACCGCCGGGGCGGTGATGGGGCTCATCGGCCTGAACCGCATCGCCCTGCACACGACGATGCACCCGTACTTCAACCAGACCTGGGGCTTCTTCGCGATGCCGTTCGCGATCGTCCTCGCGCGCCACGTCGTGCGAAGACCAACGCCCGGCGGGCTCGTGCTGCTCGTGGCCTTCCTCGCCGTGCTCGGCGCCGCGTATCCGCTCGCGCTGCCGATCCCGCTCATGTCCGCGGCGGTGTTGTACGGCTTCGAGCGCAGGCGTCGCGGCCTGCCGCTCTGGCGGCGCCCGCGTCTGAAGAGCCGCCGGCAGCTTCTGTGGATCGTGCCGCTGTGCATCCTCGCGCTCCCGCTCCTGCGCGGGATCCTCGAGAAGTTCGGCGGCGTCGCGCGCGTCCTCACGCCGGGCTACACGCTCGACACCTGGGGCGGCGACCTGCTCGGCTTCTATCCCGAGCGCTGGTTCTTCGGCATCGAGGAGGTCGAGACGGGGCTCATCGTGCTGCCGCTCATCATCATCGGCGTCGTGCTCGCGCTGCGTCGCGCCCCGCGCGACGTCAGCTGGGCGCTCGGCGCGGCGATGATCTTCGGCGTCGTCGCGGCGCTGTACTTCCGCCCGCGCGACTACGGCTGGTACTTCCACTACAAGGCGCTCGCGTTCGTCGCCCCGGTCGTCATCGTCGTCGCCGCCGTCGGCCTGTCGCGCCTGAAGGCGCGCTGGATGGTGATCGTCGCGCTGCTGTTCTTGCTCGCGGCGGCGCGCCAGTCCGCGCAGGAGGAGATCGCGGGCACGTTCGACCAGGTCTCGCGCGACCTCATCGAGCTCAAGCAGATCGACGCGCGGCTGGCGCCGAGCGAGTCGATCCGCCTCGACATGCAGCCCAACGGCCGGATGCAGTGGGTCGGCCACATGCTCTCCGGCCAGCCGCTGTGCTCGCAGCGGCCGATCCTCGGCACCGCCTACCCGCACGTCGCCGTCTCGCGCGCGGCCGACTACGTGCTCGTCGCGCGCGACCTGCGCAAGCCCTTCGACGCCGTCGGCCCGCCGGTCAGGACGCTGGATGCGTTCGTGCTCTACCACCTGCGCCGCGGCCTGCCGGGCGGCGATCGCTGCTCGCGCAAGATGATCCAGACCGTCGGGCCGCGACAGCTCGAATGATGCAGACCGAGCCGTCGCGCACTTCGAGATCACTTAGTGCTGCCCGCCGTAAGTTCCGTGGTCTCTCCCGGCGCGCGATCCGCGCCTGACCGCCGCCGGCGCCCACCGCCGACCGCCAGATCGCGGCCGCGCATCCCGGAGATCCCGACGGAACTTACGGCGGGTAGCACGTAGCTGCAGGGCTTAGGCTCTTTGGCTTGATGAAGGTCCTCGTGGTCGACGACGAGCCGGGAGTGCGCTCGGCGCTGCAGCGCGCGCTCGCGCTCGAGCGCCACGACGTCTGGCTTGCGGGGGACGGGCAGGAGGCGCTGGACCTCCTCGCGGCCGGGACCGTCGACGCGATCATCCTCGACGTCGGCATGCCGCGGCTCGACGGCCTCGAGGTCTGCCGCCGGCTGCGCGCGGCCGGTGATCGCACGCCGGTGCTCATGCTGACCGCCCGCGACGCGATCGACGACCGCGTCGACGGCCTCGACGCGGGCGCGGACGACTACCTCGTCAAGCCGTTCGCCCTGCGCGAGCTCCAGGCCCGGCTGCGCGCCCTGCTGCGCCGCCTGGACACCGGCGGGCCGGCGCTCGCGTTCGGCGACCTCGTCCTGGACAGCTCGGCGCATGAGGTCCACCGCGGCACGCGCCGCATCGAGCTGTCGCGCACGGAGTTCACGCTGCTCGAGCTGTTTCTCCAGCACCCGCGCCAGGTGCTCACCCGCTCGACGCTGTTCGAGCGCGTGTGGGGCTATGACTTCGGCGCGACCTCCAACGCGCTCGGCGTCTACATCGGCTACCTGCGCCGCAAGACCGAGGCGGGCGGCGAGCGCCGGCTGCTGCACACCGTGCGCGGCGTCGGCTACGTCCTGCGCGAGCCGTGACCCTCCGCCGCCGCCTCACGCTCCTGTCGGCCGCGATCGTCGGCGTCACCGTCGTGCTCGTCTCGATCGTCGCGTACCTCGCCCTGCGCGGCGAGCTGCGCGGTCAGGTCGACGACGCGCTGCGCGCCCAGTACCAGCGGGTCCGCGTCGTCGGCGAGCTGCGCGGCCCCGACGCCGCGCTGCGCGTGCCGCCGCCGCCCGCGCGCGAGGGTGAGGCCGTCGGACCCACCCAGCTCTTGAGCGCGCGGGGCGACGTTGTCTTCGTGCGGCCCGAGGACGGCAACCTGCGGGTGCCCGTCGACAGCCAGGACCGGGCGGTGGCCGCGGCCGGCACCGAGACGGTCCTGCTGCGCGACACCGACGTCGAAGGCGTGCACATGCGCGCGCTGACCGTCGGCCTGCCCGGCGGCGGCGCGATCCAGATCGTGCGCAGCCTGAGCAACGTCGACGCGACATTGAGCCGCCTGCGGATCGTCCTCATCCTCCTGTGCGCGGGCGGCACGCTGCTCGCGGCGCTGCTCGGGCGCCTGTTCAGTCGACGCGTCATCCAGCCCGTCAGCGACCTGACCGCCGCGGCCGAGCACATTACGCAGACCGAGGACCTCGCGCGGCGCATCGAGGTCCCCGGCGACGACGAGGTCGGGCGCATGGCCGAGCGCTTCAACACGATGCTCGACACGCTCGAGGGCTCGCGCGAGGCGCTGGACAACTCGGTCAGCGCGCAGCGCCAGCTCGTCGCCGACGCGTCGCACGAGCTGCGCACGCCGGTGACCTCGCTGCGCACGAACATCGAGGTGCTGCTGGCCGGTGGCGAGCTGCCCGACGAGGACCGCCGGCGGCTGCTGGAGGACGTCCGCGCCGAGACCGAGGAGCTCAGCGCGCTGATCACCGACGTCATCGAGCTCGCCCGCGGCGATGAGCCGCTGTCGGGCCTCGAGGAGGTGCAGCTCGAGGCGATCCTGTCCGAGGCGCTCGCGCGCTCGCGGCGCCGCCGGCCGAACGTCACGTTCACGTCTGAGCTGGAGCCGACGGTCGTCGAGGGCCTGCCCGACCGCCTCGGCCGCGCCGTCGACAACCTGCTCGACAACGCGGCGAAGTACAGCCCGGATGGCTCGTCTGTCGAGGTCGTCCTGCGCGGCGGCGAGCTGACGATCCGCGACCACGGACCGGGCATCGCGGCGGCCGACCGCCCACACGTCTTCGACCGCTTCTACCGCGGCGCGACTGCCCGCGGGCGCCCCGGCTCGGGGCTCGGCCTGGCGATCGTCCGTCAGGTCGCCGAGACGCACGGCGGCACGATCGCGGTCGAGCAAGCGCCGGGCGGCGGGACGCTGTTCAGGCTGCGATTGGCGGTTCTGGCCACTGATGCGCCGGCCGCGCAGGAGAATCAGCCGGCGGCGCCGCGAGCCTGAGCTACCCGCGCCGGGGCGGAGCCTCAGCGGGCGAGCGAGAACGTCATCTTCAGGCAGACGCCGGGCTGGCCCTGGCGGTCCTCGATGTCGAGGCGCTCGGTCATCTGGGCGATCAGCGGCAGCCCGATGCCAAGGCCGGGGCTGTCCAGGCGGGGCACCATGCCGCTGCCCTCGTCGGAGACGACGACCGTCAGCGAGCCGGCTTGCTCCCACGCCTCGACCGTGACCGGTCCCGGCGCAAGGCCGACGTAGGCGTGCAGCACGGAGTTGCTCAACGCCTCGGAGACCGCCAGCGCGATGTGCTCGCACTTAGGTCCGGTCGCCCCGCGGGCGCGCGCGAACCGCACGACGGCCGTCCTCAGGACGCCCACGTGCTCTGGCAGCGCTGTGCGCTGTTCGTGAAGGCGCTGGTTCACGCTGGCACGCCCTCCCCGCGAGCTCTTGAGATGCTGCATCTTGATGTCGCGTACATGATGACGGACGCGCGGCGTACCGGCGCAAGAGTTATCGGTGTCTTGGGTTTCGATGCAGATGAGAGTGCCCAACGTGGTCGCTGATACAGCCCTGCGATGATCGGCGGCCATGGCCTCCCGACTCCTACGAACGGTCCAGCGCGCGCGACCCGGGCGCGCCGGCGACCCCGCAGACGGTGACGCGCGGGCCGTCCACGGGCGCAGCGACCGCACGCGTTTCGCCCTGGCGGCCGCGATGCTGCCACAGCGCTGGCGCGAACGGGCGGACGCGGCGTTCCAGCGCGGTGAGAACACGGTGCTCTACGGGATGGCGTCCGGACTGCGCTTCCCCGCCCGCGCGACGCCGCCGTCGCACGCTCACGCCCGGCTCATCCTTGTCGGCCACCTCGACGTGCCCGTGCAGGAGGCGATGCGCCGCACCATCCCGCAGGGCGGCGTCGTCTACGACGTCGGCGCGAACGTCGGCTTCTTCACGGTCCTCGCCGCGCGGATGGTCGGCGAGGGCGGGCGCGTGCTGGCGTTCGAGCCGATCGCCGCGGCGGCCGACCTCGCCCGCGAGGCCGCGTTGCGCAGCGATCTCGGCGACCGCGTCGAGGTCCGGGCCGTGGCGGTCGGAGCCTCATCGGGAACCGCGCGCATGTGCAGCGTGGCGGCCGGCGGGATCTGGTCGCACATGTCGACGGTGCGAGACCCGCACCCGCTCACCATCGAAGAGGTCGACGTCCCGCTCGTGAGCCTCGATGACGTCGTGGCCGGCGGCGCACCGCCGCCGGACGTGATGAAGCTCGACGTCGAGGGTGCCGAGGGTGATGTCCTGCGCGGCGCCCAGCGGGTGATGGCCGAGCACCGCCCGGTCATCGTGTGCGAGATGCACGACACGAACGCGGAGGTCGCCGATCTGCTCGAGGCGGCGGGGTACGTCCTGGAGCCGCTGGACGGCGCCGTGCCGGTGCGCGACGCCGGGCCGTCGCACGTGCTGGCGCGGCCTTTGTGAGCTCAGTGTGGGCGGCGCGTTCGGCTTGCCGCGCCGAACGGCATCGATAAGAAGCAGGCGTTGGTTCCCCAGCGGGTCGGCCTCCGAGCGCGGCCCGATTTGCCGAGATGGTTGAAAACCACCAAATAGGTGGTTCTGACCCATCTCGATCGCGGACGGCGCCTACGCGACGGCCGGTGCACCTTGCGTCGGCAGATCCCCCAGCGTCGGCAGCGCCGCCGGGAGCGTCACCGGCTCGCCGGGTCGCACCGTCACGTGCTGGCCGTCGCTGATGAGCCCGAGCGGGTCGCCGTCGAGCAGCCGGTAGGTCGTCGACTCGCGCGACATCTCGACCTCGAGGCGGCTCTTGCGCACGAGCAGCCGGAAGCGCAGGGAATCCCAGTCCGCGGGCAGGCGCGGCGCGAAGCGCAGATCGAAACCGTCGAGGTCGCGCATGCCCGCGAAGCCGTTCACCAGGGCCATCCAGACGCCGCCGCAGGATGCGACGTGGATGCCGTCGCCGACGTTGCCGGCGAGGTTGGCCAGGTCAACCGCCGCGCTCAACAGGAAGTACTCGTAGGCCGCCTTCGCGTCGCCGACCTCGGAGGCCATGACCGACTGCACGCAGGACGACAGCGACGAGTCGGCGGTCGTCAGCGGGTCGTAGTACTCGAACACGCGCCGCTTCTCCTCGGGCGAGAAGCGGTCGCCGGCGAGGAACGTCGCGAGCACGACGTCGGTCTGCTTGATCACCTGGTGGCGGTAGATGTTCAGCGGGTGGTAGTGCAGCAGCAGCGGGTAATGGTCGACCGGCGTGCCCTTGAAGTCCCACGGCTTGCGGTTGAGGAAGTGCTCGTCCTGGAGCAGCACCCCGGCCCGCTCGTCGTAGGGGATGAACATGCGCTCGGCCGCGCGACACCACTCCGCCGGCTCCTGCGGCTCGATCTTCAGCCGGGCGATGAGCCGCGCGTAGCCGTCGGGGTCGGTCGTCTCCAGCAGCTGCAGCCCCTCGGCCGCGGCCGAGAGGTTCTCGCGCGCCATGAGGTTCGTGTAGGCGTTGTTGTCGACGACCGCCGAGTACTCGTCGGGGCCCGTCACGCCCTGGATGCAGAACTGCCCGTCGCGGCGTACGGAGAAGAAGCCCAGATCGGCCCAGAAGCGCGCGGTCTCGACGAGGATCTCCACGCCCTCGCGAGCGAGGAACTCCTCGTCGCCGGTGACGCGCACGAACTGCCGCACCGCGTAGGAGATCGCCGCGTTGATGTGATACTGCGCGGTGCCCGCGGCGTAGTACGCCGACGCCTCCTCGCCGCTGATCGTGCGCCACGGAAACAGCGCCCCGCGGTGGCCGAGCTGCTGCGCGCGACGGCGCGCCGCATCGAGCATCTCGTAGCGGAAATGCAGCAGCCGGCGCGCGACGTGTGGCTGCGTGTAGGTCAGCACGGGGAGCACGTAGATCTCCGTGTCCCAGAAGTACTGCCCCTCGTAGCCGCGGCCGGTCAGCCCCTTCGCGCCGATGCCATGGCCCTCCACGCGCGCCGACGCCTGGCGCACCTGCCAGAGGTTGAAGCGGATCGCCTGCTGGATGTCGGGCGGGCCACCGAGCTCGATGTCGGACATCTCCCAGTAGAAGTCCAGGCGCTCGCGCTGAACCTGCGCGATCCGCTCGAAGCCGTCGCTCGCGGCGCGATCGAGCGTCCGGTGCACGCGGCGCGCGAGGTCGTTGCCCGAGGCGCGCTCGTCGTGGTGGTAGCCGAGCACCTTCGTCACCCGCGCCGGGATGCCCTCCTCGGCGTCGAGGTAGAAGACGACACGCCCCTCGTCGTTCTCGACCATCGATTCCAAGCTGTAGCGCAGCTCGGTGTCGATCGCGTGCTCCATCCCGCACGCGAGGCCGATCTCGCTCGAGCGCGCGCGCAGCCCGAGCAGCACCCGCGTGCCGTCACAGAACTTGTCCAGCGGCTTGAGTGCGGACTCGTCCATGCGCACGCCGACCCGCGGGTCGTCGGTGCCCTTGGGCTGGGGCAGGTGTGTCACGAGCTCGGAGGAGATCGCGAGCTCCGCGGGGCCCGCGAGCAGGGTGACCTCGTAGGAGATCGCCGCCAGGTGGCGCCACTGCAGCGACACGAGCCGCTCCGAGCGCACGCGAATGACCGCCCCGCGCGCGCTGCGGAACGTCACATCGCGGGCGACCGTGCCGCTGCGCATGTCGAGCACGCGCTCGTAGGCCAGCACCTTGGAGTCCGCCAGCACGAGCGGCTCCTCGTCGACGTACAGCCGGATGACCGAGCCGTCAGGCGCGCTGACGATCGTCTGTCCCGTCGTCGCGAAGCCGAAGGCGGCCTCGCCGTACGGGATCGGCCACGTCTCGTGGAAGCCGTTGAGGAACAGCGCCGGGTCGTTGGACGGCGTGCCCTCGTCGTGCGTGCCGCGCATCCCCATGTAGCCGTTGGCGATCGCGAGCAGCGTCTCCTCCTCGGTCACCCCGGCGGGCGCGAAGTGGCGCGAGACGAGCCGCCACGGGTCGATCGGCGCCGCGTCCTGCGTGGGCCCGGGCACGAGTCGTCGATCGCGGATACGCGCAAGCGTCGCCAGTCGGGCTTCGTGGACGGTCATGCCTTTGCTCCAGATAGGCGGCTGAGCCGACGCGCTCGGTGGCCGCAAGTCGTGGGTCAGCCCATATTACGCACGTACCGACTATGGGAGCTAGACGGTTGATTAGCGTTAGCCGATCGATCCATCCAACGATTCGAGCGTGGCTCGCAGCGTGCGGACGGTCGGCTCGGGTGCGTACGCCGCGACGCGCTCGGCGGCGCGCTCGCGCAGCGTCGCACGCAGTTGCGCGTCGCCGACCGCGAGCGCCAGCAGCTCCCCGGCGACGCGCTCGTCGTCGCCCGAGTCGAGCAGCAGCGCCGCGTCACCGGCCACCTCCGGGATGCCGCCGACGGCACGCGCGATCACCGGCAGGCCGAAGTGGAAGGCCTCGAGCAGCGGGATGCAAAAGCCCTCGTGCTCGGACATGCACAAAAACGCGTGCGCCGAGCGGTAGCGCTGGGCGAGCTCGGCGCGGGTGACGCCGTGCTCGATCGTCACCGCGCCCGGCGCGAGCTCGTCGGCCAGACGGCGGATCGCGGCCCCGAACGTGTCGTTGACCGCCCGCCCGACGAGCACGAGCCGCGCCTCGGGCGCGTGGCGGCGGCGATACAGCGCGAACGCGCGGATGACCGCGTCCTGGCGCTTGTGCGGCGACAGTCGCCCGACGAAGAGAATCGTCGGCGGGCCGGTCGGCGTGGCCGCGGAAGCCGGCGGGCCGAGGCTCGACGGGTCAAAGAGGATCGGGATCACCGTCTCCGATCCGAGCTCGCGGGCGTTGAACAGCGACACGCCGGCGGCCACGTCGGCCGCCGCCGCGAACTCCGGCAGCTGCTTGCGCCCCAGCGCGCACGACACGGCGGCCATCGGATCGTGGTCCCAGAACCAGCGCGCCGGCGTGATGTTGTGCGAGATGACGAGCGTGCGGTTGTCGAACTCCAGCGCGCGGCGCAGGCGCGGGGCGTAGCCGGAGTAGTGGATGAGCAGGATGTCGTCGGGGCCCGGGTGCAGCGCCTGCAGCGGCGTGAACTCCTTGCCCAGCCGCGGGTCGATCCGCGCCGCGACGTCGCTGCCGGTCCACCCCCACCGGTGGAAGTACATGCGAAACGCCCGTGCCTGCTCGGTGACGGCGTCGTACGGCCCGGCGCCGCTGAGGACCTGGTGGACCCTCAACGCGGCTCGCGCTCGCCCGCGCGCGCCTCGATCTTCGCGACGCGCTCTTCCAGCTCGGCCATGCGCGCGACGACGTTGAGGTTGAAGCGCGTCTGCTGGGCCTCGAGCTCGCCGAGGTACTGGCGCAGGACGTGCAGGAGCTGGCGTTTGGCGAACGTGATCGGCGCGCCGAGCTTGCGGGTCGAGCGCATGTTCTTCGGGTCGGGCTCGATCATCGCCCACTCCATGAACTGCTCGATCGAGGCGCGCTCGGTCGGCTTGAGCGTCAGGCCGCCGGGAACGCTGTCGTCGTGCTCTGCCGCGGCCTTGCGCGCGGCCGGCAGCGCGTCCTCGGGCTTCATGGCGAGGCCACCGCGTCCTCGGTGCCCATGAGCCGGTGATAGAAGGGCATCCCCTCGCTGACCGAGCCGTCGAAGACCTTCTCGCCGCCGTCGAGCACGATCAGCCGCTCACACGTGCGCTCGACCAGCAGCGGGTCATGGGAGACGAGCACGAGCGTCGCCCCGGCCCCGATCTGCTCGGCCATGCGCGCCTCGCACTTGCGCTGAAAGGCCTCGTCGCCGACCGCGAGCAGCTCGTCGATCAGCAGCACGTCGGCGTCCAGGTGCGCGGCGATCGCGAAGCCGAGCCGCAGGAACATGCCGGTCGAGTACGTCGCGACGGGCGCCTCGACGAAGTCGCCGAGCTCGGAGAACTCGATGATCGCGTCCAGGCGCGACTCGATCTGCTGCTTGGACAGGCCGTGCAGCGCGCCGTTGAGGAAGATGTTCTCGCGGCCGGAGAAGTCGCGGCTGAAGCCGGCGCCAAGCTCGAGCTGCGTGACGATCTGCCCGCCCACCGCCACCCGGCCGGAGTTCAGCGGCACGATCCCCGCGAGCACGCGCAGCGTCGAGGACTTGCCGGCGCCGTTGCGCCCGACCACGCCGACCGTCTCCCCGGGCTCGATCCGCAGCGAGACGTCGCGCATGGCCTGCACCGGCGGCGGCCCCGCCTGATGCTCGCGCCGCATCACGACCTCCTTGAGCGTCCGGCCGCGGTCGGCACGGATGCTGAACGCGCGCCAGGCGTTCTCGAGCACGATCTCGCCCGGGCGGACGCCGTCGCCAAGCCCGCGGCTCACACGACCACCGCCAGCTCGCCCTGCAGGCGGCGAAACAGCGCCAGGCCGCCGACCAGCACCCCGACGCCCATGACCAGGACGTAGGCGAGCACGTCGAGCCCCGGCACCGCGCCGCCATAGAGGACGTCGCGCACGGCGACGATGAACGGCGCCATCGGGTTGATCCACTCCAGCGCGAACACCGCGGTCTGCTGCTCGGTGATGTTGTTGGGATCGAAGAAGATCGGCGAGAGAAAGAACCACGGCAGCAGCATCGCCGCGAGGATCGGCGACACGTCGCGGAAGTGCGCGTGCAGGACAGAGACGGCGAACGCGAAGCCGAGCACGAACGCGCACAGGCAGGCGAGGATCAGCGGCAGCACGAGCAGCGCGACGTCGAAGCTGCCGCGGATCGCCAGCATGATCGGGGTCAGCACGCCGAGCAGCACGAGGAACGTGACGAGCTGCACGGTGACCACCGCGGCCGGGATCACCTCGCGCGGGAAGCGCGCCTTGCGCACGAGGGAGCCCTGCTCGATGAGCGACGGCGCGGCGCCGAGCGCGGCCTGGCTGAAGAAGATCCACACGACGAGGCCGACGAGCAGGAACAGCGGGTAGTCGGGCTCGGCGGCCTGCTTGAAGACGATCCCGAACATCAGGTAGTAGGCGCCCATGAGGACGAGCGGGTTGATGACATACCAGACGACGCCGAGCGCCGACCCCTTGTATTTCTGGCGCAGCTCGCGGCGGACCATCTGCTCGAACAGGTAGCGGTAGGCCACCCGGCGATTATGGCGTTCGCCGGGGTTACACCGCGCGGCCGCACGTGTGTACGCGCCGAGGTGCGACGACTGAGCTGCACTACCGCGGGGTTCACGCAACTGCATCGATAAGGAACGAGGGTGCGAGGCGGGGACGGTAGGTCGAAAGGGTGCTAAGCAAAGTGTTCGTCCGGCGACCACCTTGCGTACCACCGCTCCGCCCACCCAAATCGACATGGCTGAGAACCCCGTATTCGGTGGCTTTGAACCATCTCGATTACTCAGACCCGCCCGGGCGTCCCTTCTCACCTCTGTTATCGATGCTGTTCGCCGGACCCGCGGCGCGGCCGCGAGCGAGATGCACGCAACGTCGCGCTACCGCTGCAGCTCGCGCTGCACGACGCCGAACGCCGGCTTGGGGCGCAGCTGCTTGTCGAGCAGGGTCGCGTCGCCCATTCCCGGCTGCGTCTCGGGGATCCACGAGCGGCCGTCGGTGAAGCCCCAGAACGTCAGCGACCGGCATGCGCTCACCGCCAGGCAGCCGCGGACGATCGTGCGGTAGACGCGCGCCTGGGCGCGCAGGTCGGCCGCGCCCGGCGGCAGCTTCAGCCCGACGTCGGCCTCGGTGATCGCGATGTCGAGGCCGAGCGCCGCGAAGCGCCGCAGGTTGGCGACGTACGTCGGCGGGACCCCGGCGAGGTTGACGTGCATCTGAAAGCCCACGCCGTCGATCGGCACGCCGCGCGCCTTGAGCGAGCGCACGATCTCGTACAGACGGTCGGACTTCGGGTTGATGCCGTCGGCACCGACCTCGTTGATGTGGAGCTTCGCCTTCGGGTCGGCGCGGCGCGCGCTGCGAAAGGCGTCGGCGATGTAGTCGGGCCCGAGCCGCAGAAACGGCGAGCGCCGCAGCCCGCCACGGTCGGTGATCGCCTCGTTGACGACGTCCCAGACCGCGACCCGCCCGCGGAAGTGCCCCATGGTGCGGCGGATGTGCTCCTCCGTCGCGGTGCGCAGCTGCGCGGGCGACAGGCCGTCGACCCACCCCGGCAGCTGGCTGTGGAAGACGAGCGCGTGACCGCGGATCGCCTGCCCCGCCTTGTCGGCGAACGCCACGATCTGGTCGGCGAACTTGAAGTCGAACCTGCCGCGCTCGGGCTCGACGATCGCCCACTTCATCTCGTTCTCCGCCGTCACGGAGTTGAACTGCGCGGCGACGAGCTGGCGGTAGGCGAGGTTGTGCTGCAGGACGTCGGCACGCACCGCGGTGCCGATGTACATCGAGCGCTTGTCGGCCAGGTCGCGCAACGCCGTCCCGGGCAGCGGCTTGGCGTCGCCGCCCTGGCGCAGCTTCTCGCCGACGACGAACAGGACAACGAGCGCGACCGCGCCGATCGCCACCCATTTGATCGCTCTCAGAACGCTCCTCGCCGGGTGAACACGGCCGGCACCGTCTTGACGAGGATGCTCAGGTCCAGGAACACCGACCAGCGCTCGAGGTAGAGGAAGTCGAGCCGCACGAGGTCGTCGAAGTCCAGCTCCGAGCGGCCCGAGACCTGCCACAGCCCGGTGATCCCCGGCGTGACGAGGTAGCGCTTCTTGTGCCATTCCTCGAGGTGGTCGAAGTCGCGCTGGGGCAGCGGGCGCGGGCCGACGAGCGACATCTCGCCCTTGAGGACGTTGAACAGCTGCGGCAGCTCGTCGATCGAATAGCGCCGCAGGAGGCGGCCGAACGGTGTCATGCGCGGGTCGTCACGGATCTTGAACAGCGCGCCCGACGCCTCGTTGATCGACTCGAGGTCGTCCTGGCGCTGGTCGGCGTCGCGGTACATCGTGCGGAACTTCAGGCACGCGAACGGCACGCCCCCGATGCCCGGGCGCATCGAGCGGTAGAGGACCGGCCCGCGCGAGCTGAAGCGCACGGCAAGCGCGCTGGCCGCGAGAATCGGGCTGAAGACGATGACGAGCAGCGATGCGCCGATGAGATCGAACGTGCGCTTGACGAAGTAGTCGATCCCCTCGAACACCGGCGGCTTGAGCTCGAACAGCGGCACCGCCTCGCCGGGCACGAACTCGGCGCGGTGGATGAGGATCTCCATCGTCGAGGGGGCGATCCGCACGCGCACGCCGGCGCTGTGGCAGACGTCGATCACCTCGACCGCCTGCTGCTGGGGGAAGTCCGAGTCGGCGATGATCACCTCGTCGACGTTGTGGCGCGTGACGACGTCGCCGAGGTCCTCGAGCGTGCCGAGCGAGAGCAGCCCGTTGTTCGGCCGCGGCGTCAGCGAGATGAAGCCGACGACGTTGACCGACGAGTGCGCCGAGTCGCGCAGCGCATGGCCGACCGCCTCGATGTGCTTGCCGCTGCCGACGAGCACAGCCCGGCGGTGGTAGCCGGCCATATGCAGGAGCTTGCCGGTGAGCTTCTCGTAGCCAAGGCGCAGCAGCGAGACGTAGATGACGGCGAAGAACAGCGAGCCGTAGAAGATGTAGTACGAGCTGAACACGCTGCGGTTGGCGAGCGCGAACAGCAGCGAGACGATCATCACCTGAAACAGCGACGAGACGATGCGCGTCAGGCCGGGGCGCTCGCCGCGGGCGGAGTACAGGCCCGAGCGCGCGAACAGCAGGACGGTCACGAGGTAGGCGAAGCTGAACAGCTCGCGCGTCTGGTGCGCCTGCGAGCTGAGGGCCCAGTCGTCGTTGAGCAAGCCGGACTTCAGCCACAGCGCCGTGAGGATCGCCATGTAGACGGCGATGTAGTCGAGCACGAGCAGGCTGATGACGCGCGATGCGCGGCGCAGCGTGTCGAGCTTGAGCAGGAACGCGAGCACGGGCGGGCGCTTGCGCCGCACGTCGCGTGCGGACAGCGCAAAGTCAGGCGCCGGCTGAAACTCCGGTGCCTCCTGCTTCGTTCCCCGTTCTCGTTCCTGCTGGGTGCTCGCCATTCTCCCCTGCTCTAACGGACCGCGACGCCAGATGTTCCGGGGTCGTTGGATCCGATTTCGCTTTGGCCCACCGGTTCCTGCTAGCGCCTATCGCGCGGTGCCGACCAACATGTCCGTTCCGGATTGTTCGATTGTGCGCGCCAGGCCATCACGCAGCTCGACCTCCGGCTCCCAGTGCAGCAGCTCGCGGGCGAGCGTGATGTCCGGCTGACGCACCTGAGGATCATCGGTCGGTAGCGCCTCGAACACGATCTCCGAGCGCGAGCTCGTCACGTCGATGACGGTCTTGGCGAGCTCGAGCAGCGTGAATTCGTTTGGATTGCCCACGTTGATGGGTTGATGCTGCCCCGATTCGGCGAGCGCAATCATCCCGCGGATGAGATCGTCGACGAAACAAAACGAGCGCGTCTGGCTGCCGTCGCCGAAGATCGTGATCGGACGGTCCTGGAGCGCTTGGCGCAGGAATGTCGGGATCGCGCGGCCGTCGTATGGCCGCATGCGGGCGCCGTAGGTGTTGAAGATGCGGATGATCGCCGTGTCCACGCCCTGCTGGCGGTGGTAGGCCATCGTCAGCGCCTCGGCATAGCGCTTGGCCTCGTCGTAGACACCTCGCGGGCCGATCGGGTTCACGTGGCCCCAGTAGTCCTCCTTCTGCGGATGGACCTGGGGATCGCCGTAGACCTCGCTCGTCGACGCCAGCAGGAAGCGCGCGCGGTGCTTCTTGGCCAGGCCGAGGGAGTGATGCGTGCCGTGCGAGCCGACCTTCAGCGTGTGCAGCGGCAGACGCAGGTAGTCGATCGGCGACGCGGGCGACGCGAGGTGATAGACGAAGTCGATCGGTCGCTGGACGAAGTACGGCTCGATGATGTCGATCTGGAGGAACTCGAACTCGGGCACGCGAATGTGCTCGATGTTCGTCAGCGAGCCGGTCTCCAGGCTGTCGACACAGATGACGTGATGGCCGCGGCGCAGCAGTTCGTCGCACAGATGCGACCCGAGAAACCCCGCGCCACCGGTGACAAGACAGGTGGCCATGACCGCTCAGGGTACCGGCCGGGCGCGCCTATCGCTTGCGTGCCGACCGCAGTTGCTTCTTCGTGGTGTCGGGTGAGAGCACGACGATCCCGTCGGCGCGCCGGGTGGCCAACCCGCGCTTCATGAGCCGCTTGGTGACAACCGGGCAGCGCTTGCAGCGCGGATTGCTCTTGCAGCAGCCCTTCTTCGGTTTGATCAGCAGCTTCATTAGGAGCCCCTAACTCGTCGCCACGTCGCGCTACAGTAGCGCGATGCCAGCGGCCGCGTTTGTAGAACGTCTCAACGAGCAGATCGGACACGAGTTCGCTGCCGCTCAGCAGTACCTCGCCATCGCCGTCTACTACGACGACGAGACGCTTCCGCGCCTCGCGGCGTTCTTCTACGCCCAGGCGCTCGAGGAGCGCAACCACGCGCTGATGATGGTCCAGTACCTCCTCGACGCCGGCGAGCCCGCGCCGCTACCGGGCGTGGCCGAGCCGCACAACGGCTTCCTGGACGTCGTCGCCCCTGTGGCGCTGGCGCTCGAGCAGGAAAAGCGCGTCACCGACCAGATCAACGGGCTCACCGCGGTCGCGCGCGACCACGGCGACTACTCCAGCGAGCAGTTCATGCAGTGGTTCATCAAGGAGCAGATCGAAGAGGTCGCCTCGATGAACGACCTGCTGAAGGTCGTGCAGCGCGCGAAGGACAACCCGCTGCTCGCCGAGGAGTACCTCGCCCGCGAGGCGCCCGCCGACGAAGGTCCCGACCCGACGGCTCCGCCGATCGCCGGCGGGGCGCTCTAGAGCTGCTCGGCAGAACGCTCACCACCGTCGGCCGCCTGCGCCGGCGCGTCGGCTCCGGCAGTCCGCCGCGCGAGGAGCTCATCGCCAGCCACGTCGCAGGGTGCTCCTTCGTCGACGTCGGCTGCATGTGGAACATCCACGGCGCGATGTGCTTCGCGGCCGAGGAGTCCGGCGCCAGGACGGTGACCGGCGTCGACGTCATGGCTCCGACGCAGCGGTTCCTCGGCGAGATCGAACGCCGCGGGTCGAAGGTGCGCTTCGTCGCGGGCGACGTGCACGACGCCGCGACGATCGCGACCGTCGGCCCGCATGAGGTCGTCTGGTGCTCGGGCGTCATCTACCACGCGCCGCACCCGCTGCTCACGCTTGAGCGCCTGCGCGAGCTGACGACCGGCACGCTGCTGCTCGCCACCGAGACGATCCCCGAGACACCCGGCCGCCGCGGCACATGCGTCATCGCGCCGGGCCCCGGCGATCATCCCGGCGCCCGCCCACCCGAGGGACCCGGCGCCGGCTACGGCCCGTGGTACTGGGGCATCTCCGGGTCAGCCCTGCGAACGATGCTGACCCTCACCGGGTTCCAGATCACAGAAGAACACCGCCTCCCGTTCCACACCACGATCGTGGCCCACTAGTAGCCGTTGCGCCAAGGAGTTGCGCGGTCGGGCGCTACTAGCCCGTTGCGCCACGGAGTTGCGCGGTCGGGCGCTACTAGCCCGTTGCGCCACGGAGTTGCGCGGTCGGGCGCTAGCTGTGGTTTTCCCGGTTCGCCGAAGGCGATCCGGGCGTGACGTCGCCGTCGGTCGTCGCTTGCGATGACCGTAAGGCGAAAGCGTTCTCCCCGAAGCGCCACGCCCGAAGCGCCACGCCCCGCAGCGCCACGCCCCAGAAAGCGCCGCGCCTTAAGGCGCCTGGCTCGCCGACTCCGGCCGCTTGCCGAGGTTGACGGTGAGCGTCTGGTCGTCGCCGCCGCGGCGGATGTGGACCTGGATGTCGTCGCCGGGCTTGTTGTTGGCGATGGCCAGCGACACGTCGGAGGACTTCTCGACCTTGCGGTTGCCGATCTGGAAGATGCGGTCGCCGTCCTTCAGGCCGGCGTCGTCCGCGGGGCCGCTGACCACGACGCTGTCGATGACGGCACCGACGCCGGACGCGGCGTTGCCGGTGCGCACGCCGAGGTAGGGGCGCTCGATCTTCTTGCCGGCCTTGAGGTCGGGCACGACGAGCTTGGCGGTGTCGATCGGGATCGCGAAGCCGACGCCGCTGTTGGACTGCGTCGTGGTCGCGATCTGCGCGTTGATGCCGATGACGCGGCCGTCGGCGTCGAGTAGCGGCCCGCCGGAGTTGCCCGGGTTGATCGCGGCGTCGGTCTGCAGGACGTTGTCGATCGAGAACCCGTTCGGCGCCTCGATCGACCGCTCGACGGCCGAGATGATCCCGGTCGTGAGCGTGCCCTCCTGACCGAACGGGCTGCCGATCGCGATCGCCGGCTCGCCGACCTTCAGGCGGCTCGACGACCCGAGCGGAACGGGATCCAGCCGGTCGTCGCTGCTTGAGACCTTCAGCAGCGCGAGGTCCGTCGACTCGTCGACACCGACGACGCGCGCGTTCGCAGGACCGCCCTCGGTGAACCGGACCTTGACGGTGTCGGCGTTGTCGACGACGTGGTCGTTGGTGAGGATGTAGCCCTCGCGGTCGAGCACGAAACCCGAGCCGGTCGCACCGCCCGAGCCGCTGCGCGCTTCGATCGTGACGACGCCCGACCGCACGCGTGCGTACAGCGCGGACACGTCGGTGGCGCTGGCCGCCGGCGCCGCCTCTTCGGCGTCGCTGCCGATGTCGGTTGCGGTCACGGGCCCGGCCGCGGTCGAGCCGCCGCCGTCATCGGAATCGAACGCGCCGCCCAGCGCGAGCGCGCCGAAGACGATCGCGACGAGCAGCGCGCCGAGGAACGCGGCGATGAAGTGCGAGCTACGTGAGCCTGAGGTCATGGTCGGTCATTGCATCCGGGTTCGGTGAAGCGCGCATTATGCCCATCGAAGAATTCCCTCAGATGCAGCGACCGCATTCGCTGAACGCCGCGGCCCCACACCGCGCTGGATTGACTGCAGGCCACAGGTACTCTTCGCCGATGGCTACGGAAGAACGTCTCACCGTCGCGCCGATCGTCGGTCCGGACGATCCGCGCCGCTTCACCGACTCGGGCATCGAGATCGCGCCGCTGTACACGGAGGACGATGTTGCGCCCGACCTGGACCTCGGCGAGCCCGGGGCGTTTCCGTACACGCGCGGCGTTCATCAGGAGATGTATCGCAAGCGTCCCTGGACGATGCGCCAGTACGCGGGCTACGCGTCGGCGAAGGAGTCCAACGAGCGCTACAAGTACCTGCTCGCGCACGGCTCCACCGGCCTGTCGATGGCGTTCGACCTGCCGACCCAGCTCGGCCTGGACTCCGACGACGGGCGCTGCCTCGGCGAGGTCGGCCGCACCGGCGTCTCGATCGACACGATCGACGACATGCGCAGGGTGTTCGACGGCATCCCGCTGAACGCGATCTCGACCTCGATGACGATCAACGCGCCGGCGACCGTGCTGCTCGCGCTGTATTCGCTCATCGGCGAGGAGCAGGGCGTGCCGCAGAACGAGCTGCGCGGCACGACGCAGAACGACGTGCTCAAGGAGTACATCGCGCGCGGCAACTTCATCTATCCGCCCGAGGGCACCATGCGCCTGACGACGGACCTCTTTGCGTACTGCAAGGAGCACATCCCGAGGTGGAACACGATCTCGATCTCGGGCTATCACTTCCGCGAGAAGGGCTGCTCGGCGGTGCAGGAGGTCGCGTTCACCCTGTGCAGCGCGATCGCCTACGTCCAGGCGGCGATCGACGCGGGCCTCGAGGTCGACGAGTTCGCGCCGCGGCTGGCGTTCTTCTTCAACGGCCACAACAACGTCTTCCAGGAGGTCGCGAAGTTCCGCGCCGTGCGGCGGATGTGGGCCCACATCATGCGCGACCGCTTCGGCGCCAAGGACGAGAAGTCGATGAAGCTGCGCTTCCACACGCAGACGGGCGGCGTGACGCTCACCGCCCAGCAGCCGCAGAACAACGTCACGCGCGTCGCGCTGCAGGGCTTCGCGGCGGTCTGCGGCGGCACGCAGTCGCTACACACCAACGGCTACGACGAGGCCCTGGCGCTGCCGAGCGAGCGGGCCGCGAAGATCGCGCTGCGAACCCAGCAGATCATCGCCGCCGAGTCGGGCGCCACCGACACGATCGACCCGTTTGCGGGGTCGTACTACGTCGAGGCACTCACGGATGAGATCGAGGCGCGCGCGTACGAGCTGATCGCCAAGGTCGACGAGATCGGCGGCTCGGTCCATGCGATCGAGTTCATCACGAACGAGATCGACGAATCGGCGTGGGGCTACCAGGAGCGCTACCGCCAGCAGCAGGACATCGTCATCGGCGTCAACAAGTACGAGGAGGACGCGATCGAGGTCGAGGAGATCCTCCGCGTCGATCCCGAGACCGAGCGCGACCAGCTCACGCGGCTGAAGGAGTTCAAGGAGAACCGCGACCATGAGCTCGTGACCAAGCGCCTCGACGAGCTGCGCGACGCCGCGCGCGGGACGGACAACCTCATGATCCCGATCCGCCAGGCGCTGAAGGACCACTGCTCGATGGGCGAGGTCTGCGGAGCGATGAAGGACGTCTTCGGGAAGTACCAGCCACGCAGCTAGGGCGGTCGGAAGGCGGGGTTAGCGAAGGGGGTTTGGCGAGTAGCCGTGCCTCAGACACGGTTATTCGCCAAACCCCCTCCCCTGGCAGGCGCTCCACGGTCGCCCCGCCCGGCCCAGACGACCAAGCACCTCGTCGCGGCGCGCCCGTAGTCCGGAGCAGCCACACTCCGTCTCGGTGTTCGATTCGCTCCTGGACTTCGTCGGCGGGTCGGCGTGGGCGTACGTCGCGATCTTCGCGATCGTGACCGTCGACGCGTTCTTCCCGCTGGTGCCCGGCGAGACGTCCGTCGTCGCCGGGGCGATCCTTGCCGCCAACGACGAGCTGTCGGTGCTGCTCGTGTTCGCCGCCGGCATGGCAGGAGCGCTCGCCGGCGACAACATCTCCTACCTGCTCGGCGACCGTTACGGCATGCGCATCCAGCGCAAGGTGTTCCGGGGAGAGAAGGCGGCGCGCCGGGTGCAGTGGGCGCGCGGTCAGCTCCAGCAGCGAGGTCCCGCGATCATCGTCGCCGCCCGCTTCGTGCCGGGCGGCCGGACCGCGGCGACGTTCTCGGCGGGTGCGCTGGACTACCGCTGGCGCGCGTTCCTCGCGGCCGCGCTGGTGGCGGCGGCGCTGTGGAGCGCGTTCTCGACCGCGCTTGGCTGGTTCGGCGGCAGGGCCTACGAGGAGTCGCTGTGGAAGCCGCTGCTCGTCTCGCTCGGGATCGGGGTCGTGGTCGCGGCGGCAGGCGAGATCTACCGGCGCCAGACCGAACGGCGCGGACCGGTCCGACAGCGCTGCGACTGACCGCAGCGACTGAGACGCTGCGCCGATGCTCACTCCCGCCATCTACTTCTACGACGTCGTGGTGTTCGTCCACGTCCTCGCCGTCGTGCTCGCGTTCGGCGTGACGTTCACCTATCCGCTGCTGGACGCCTTCATCCGCAAGACCAATCCGGGCGATCTCGTCGCATTGCACCGGATGCAGGTCTTCCTCACGGCGCGGCTGATCACGCCGATGATGGTCGTCGTCCTTGCCGCCGGGCTGTACCTCGCGCTCGATCGCTGGGAGCTGGGCGACGGCTGGATCGCCGGCACGTTGCTGATCCTCATCGTCCTGTTCGGGCTGGTCGGCGCGGTGTTCACGCCGCTGGAGAAGAAGCTCGCGCAGCTCGCCGAGCGCGACGTCGCAGCGGGCGGTGCGCTCAGCGCCGAATACGAGCAGGAGGCCAAGAAGCTCGCAATGTTCGGCGCGCTCGCGGGGCTGCTCGTCGTCGTGTCGATCTTCCTCATGACGGTGAAGCCGGGCGTCTGATTGCAGGGGTTGGGAGGGAAGGACTCCGGCGGGCGCGGGCGAACGCTCAGCCATGGAGCAGTCCCAAGCGCAGCGCCGCCTCGTGAAGTCCCCGCCCGAACTGTGGGCGCTGGTATCCAGCGAGGAGTCGCTCGGCCGCCATCTGGCCGAGTTCGGCGAGATCCGGATCACCCGCGTCGAACCTGAGACCACCGTTGCCTGGGAGGGCGACCGCGCAAGCGGCACGGTGGAGATCTCACCGACCGGCTGGGGAACGAAGGTCACCCTGACGGCAACGCCCGTCGAGGCGGCCGAGCCCGTTGCCGGCCGACACGTCGCTGCCGGCAACGCCGTCGCGGTGAAGCCCGAGCCGGAGCCAGAGCCCGAGCCCGTCGCGGTGAAGCCCGAGCCCGAGCCAGAGCCCGAGCCCGTCGCGGTGAAGCCCGAGCCTGAACCGGTCACGCCGGCAGCGCCCAAACCGATGGGCACGATCAGGCTGCGCACGCCAGACCACGTCGCGCAACCGGCAATGGAGGCTGTCGCGTCCGAGCCTCCACGCAGGTTCTTCGCCCGGTTCTTCCGCCGTCACGCGGAGATCCCGGCCCCCGGCGTGCCGCTGCCCGACCCATCTCCCCCTGTGCCGGCGCCTGGTCCACCAGCGCCGGAGCCCGGTCCATCGCCCCCGGCCCCGTCCCCACCCACCCCGGCGCCCGGCCCGACGCCCGTCCCCGATCCCGCTCCGCCCGAGCCCGAGCCCCCGCCCCCACCACCCTCGATCGAGCGACCGCCGGATCCGCCGCCGGTCGTCGCCGACATCGAGGCGATTCTCAGCGACGTCCTCGATGACCTCGGGGCCGCGCACCACCGACCGTTCTCACGCGGCTGAACGACGTCGCCTGCGGCCAGAGCCTCGCCTTGGGCCGGATCAACCCTCAGCCCTGGGCGAGGCGCGTGCCGTTGACGGCCAGCGCTCGCACGCGCCCGGCAACGTCCGAGTCGGGCACGTCGCGCATGGCGTCTCCCAGCACCTGACCCAGCGTGGTGCCCACGAACCGCGCGACGAACGCCTCGGCTTCCCGCCGGTCGATCGGCTCGATCTGGGCCAGCGCGAACTGCGCGAGCCACGGGGACTGCAGGGCGGCCAGCACGCGGCCGCGCAGCGTCTGCGCCGCCCCGTCGCCCTGCCCGTTGGCCGCGCAGAGCGCGCACAGCAGCGCCAGCTCACCGGTGGGTTGCGCGGCCGCAAGGTCGTCGTGCAAGCCGTCGCGCACGCGGCTGAGGAAGCGAGCCAGGCTGGTCGTCGTGGCCGGGGCGGCGCGCTCGATGGATGCCTGGACCTGCCCGACGACGGTGGGCACTGCCGCGAGGATCGCACCGAGCCCGGGAGCGGCGGTCGGATCGCGCTCGACCCCGTTGCGCAGCGCGGCGAGGTAGTAGCGATGAGCGGCCGCTCGTGCAAGGGCGTGGTCGGCCGGCCGGTCGTGATGGTGAGCCGCGAGCGGCGAGGGCGAGAACGCGGTCGTCCAACCCGCCGCGTGGGCGCGCAGCCCGAAGTCCAGATCCTCCGCGAAATCCAGCTCGCGGAAGTGCAGCTGCTCCCACGCCGAGCGCCGGATCGCCGCGCACACGTTGTCGACCGCCCGGCTCGCGTCCTCGCGCGGACGCTCGAGGTGCAGCCAGGCGTGCCACAGGCTGAACAGGTCGGCGCCTTCGCCGGCGGTCTGGCTGGCCGAGATCGCCGCCAGGCGCGGCCGCTGACACAGCTCCTGCACGAGCTCCAGGAGCGCGGTCGGCTCGATCAGCCGCGCGTCCTGGACGGTCGTCAGGAGTACATCACCGCCGGCGAGCCCGGCGAGCAGGTTGCGCGTCGCCCCATGGTTGAACTCCGATTGGGGGATGCGCTGCACCCGCGCGCCCGCCCGGCGAGCCACCTCGACGGTGTCGTCGGCGGAGCCCGAATCGGCGACGACGATCTCCAGGCCGCCGAGCCCCTCCTGCGCCCAGATCGCGTCGAGCGAGCGCTCGAAGCCGTCGCCCGCGTCACGGGTCGGGATCAGCACCGAGACGCGCTCGGACACGCTGCGGCCCGCGCGCCCGGGTGCCGCGGGTCGGGGCTCGGCCGGCAGCGCGGCGGGGTCGGCGGCCACCGCGCCGATCAGCGCGCGCATGCGCTGCTCGTGGCGGAGCGGGTCGTGGCGCTCGCGCACGCGGCGCTCGCCCGCGACGCCGACCGCGCGCCGGCTCTCCGCGCCGGCACCGAGCGCGCGCTCCAGCGCGGCGGCCAGGCTCGCGACGTCGCATGGCTCGCACAGATAGCCGTTGACCCCGTCCTCGATGAGCTCGGGCACGCCGAACACCGCCGTGGCCACCACCGGCGTCTGGAAGGCCATCGCCTCGAGGATGACGATCGGCGAGGACTCGACGTCGGAGGCGAGGACGAGGACGTCGGCGATGCCGTGCCACTCGTAGGGATCGGCCACGAGCGGGACCGTGTGGATCCGGCCTTCGAGCGTCGTGCGCCCGAGGTATCCGTGCAGGCCGGTCGAGTAGAGGTTCGGCTGGTCGCCGACGAGCACGAGCTGCGCGCCGGGATGGCGATCGCAGATCTCGGCGAAGGCCTGGGCGACGAGCGTCTGGCCCTTGCGCGGCTCGACGGTCCCGAGCGACAGGACGACGGTCGCGTCCGGCGCGATCCCGCGACGCTCGCGGGCCGCCGCGGCGTCGAAGCGGTCGCGATAGCGCGCGATCTCGTCGAGCTCGACGCCGTACGGGATCGTGACCATCCGCCCCGGCGCGCAATAGCGCTCGTACTGCTGTCGCGTGGCATCGGCCGGGAACACGACGGCGTGCGCTGCGCGCAGCGCGGCCTCGGCCCGGCGGCGCGCATACGGCCAGGCGTCCGCCGATCCGTGCACGGTCGCCCACCAGACGGCGACGTCGAAGCTCTCGTGGATCGACCACACCACCGGGACGCCGAGGCGGCCGGCGAGGTCGGCGCCCTGGTAGGAGTCCAGGCTGTTGACCCAGACGAGGTCGAACGACTGCGGCGCGGCCCAGGCGGCGAGCTCGAGCATCCGCCCCTCGTAGACGTCGGCGTCCGAACCGGCGAAGCCGTTGGTCACATGGACGGGCAGCCCGAGCGACTCGATCTCCACGCCGTACGGACCCGCACCGGGGGCGACGACCGTGCACGACACGGCGGGGTCCGCCGCGAGGCGCCGCAGGAGCTCGAAGAAGTACCGCTGCGAACCGCCGTAGCCGAGGTGATGGGTGAACGCGAGGATCCGCAGCCCGTCGGGCGCGGTCTTCGGCGCCCGCCCGATGACGTGCTGCACGCGGGCGCGCAGGCTGGCGGCGCGGACGTCGGCGTCTGCAACGGGCGAGCGCGGCGCCACGAGCGCCACGGTCGCCGCCGGCAGCGCGAAGCGCTCGCCGTCGGTCCTGACCGCGACGGCATCGACCCGCACCTCGGCGGCATCGGCGGGGAGCTCCGCCGGCGCCGCCCGGAACTCAAAGCCGCAGATCCAGGCGCCGGGGCGCCCCAGCTGCTCGGCGCGGCTCGCGACGTCCGGCCGGGGCAGCCCGATCCGCGCGCGGCCGGCCGGCTCCCCGTCGAGCGCGATCTCGACCCGCGCGACCGGCGCAGCGGGCCACAGCGCCCAGCCGCTGACGACGAACGCGTCGCGCGGGACGGCCTCGCCTGCGCGCGGGCCGTCGATCGCTCCCTGCGGCTCGCGTGCCTTCGCCTGGTCGCGCGAGCGCGCCGCCCAGGCGAGGTCGATGTGCGCCGCGCCGAGCACGCCGGTGACCGGGGCGACCGCCGCCAGGTGGCCGAGCAGCGTGACGTGCGCGTACCCCAGTCGCTCGGCCTCGGTGACGCTCGTCGCGAGCAGCTGATCGCCGGTGACCGGATGCAGCGCGCCGTAGAGCGCAAGCGTCGCCGGGCCGCCGGCGAGCAGATGGCCGATCGGCTCGCCCGCCGGGCGCTCGGCGCGCGGGTACGCCTGCGCGAGCATGCGCAGCGAGATCACGAGTCGCCGGGCGATCGCCCTGACGCGCGGAGCCCGCGCGTCCTCCCACGACCACGGTTCGAGCACCCAGTCGCCGACCGCCCGCGGCGCGGGACGGCGGCGCGGCGCCATCCGCTCGGTGACGAGCCGCCCGTCGTGGCTCAGCCAGACGGGGACCGATCCCTCCTGCGCGGCCGGCGCCAGCCCGCCCAGCTCGCCGACGAGCTCGGCCGCGGGCCACTCGCCGACGGCGTAGACATGCCGGCGCGCCCGCCGGTTGACACCGCGAACCACACCGAGGCAAGGCGGCGGCTGGTTCGAGGCAGACACGGCGCAGGACAATAACCCGCGGTGCCGTGCCGGGTTGCGGCAGTTGTCGCCGCCGGCCTGCTCCTCGCCTCGTAGGATCACGCCCGCATGAAACGCGCCCCCGAGCCGCCGGTCGCCGCCGATCGACCACGTTTCGTCGCGGCGCTGCACGGGATCCGGGGCGCCGCGATCCTTGCCGTGGTCGTCTTTCACATCGCGCTCAACGCGCGCTGGCGGCCCAACCACGACGTTCCCCTGTCGCTGCTGCATTCGTCGGGCTTTCTCGCCGTCGACGCCCTGTTCTTCACGACGGGGTTCGTCCTGTTCCTGCCGGTCGTGCTCAACGGCGGCCTCGGCGACCTGCGCGGTTACGGGATCCGGCGGTTTGCCCGCATCGCACCCGCCTACTACGTGTGCCTGGCGGTCATCCTCGTGGCCTACCCGCTGTTCGCGGGCGACATCGTCTTCGAGAGCACCCGGCGCGGGCTCACCGACTACCTCGTGCATCTCGCCTTCCTTCAGCGCGAGGTGTCGCCGTCCAACGTCGGGCTGGCCGTCAACGGGCCGGTGTGGACGCTGTCGATCGACGTCCTGTTCTACCTCCTGCTCCCGCTGATCGCCGGCGCCTACCTGCGCCGCCCGCTCGTCGGACTGGCCATCGGGCTCGCGATCTCGCTCGTCTGGCGCATCGCGCTGGTGGAGCCGATCGACGCCACGTCACTGGCCGCAGGCGCGTTCGACCTGCCGATCCAATTCCCGCTCTTCGCCGCCGACTTCGCCGCGGGCATGACCGGCGCGTGGCTGTTCGTCGAGCTCGCCAGATCCGAACGCCCGCGGCTCTCCCCGCGCGCGGCCGCGCAGGCTGCGGCGGCGGCCCTCGCCGGACTCGTCGTGCTCGCGTACCTCGCGGGACGAAACCTGCCCTTCTTCCCGGCAATCTTCCTGGAGCCGACAGCCGTCGCGATCGCGTTCCCGGTCGTGCTCATGGTGTTCGTCGTGACGATCACGCAAGCGCCCGCCTGGGCGCAGTGGCCGCTCACCAACCGCGCCTCGCACTGGTTCAGCGAGATCAGCTACTCGGTCTACCTCTACCACACGCTCGCGATCGTCTTCGCGTTCGAGACGCTGCGCTTCACGTCCGACGCAGACCCGCGGTCGGTCTTGACGCTCGCCGCCCTGGTCCTGCCGATCACGCTCGTGGTTGCGGCGCTCTCCTACCGCTTCGTGGAGGTGCCCACCAGGAGCTACGCGCGCAAGCTCGCCGCCAGAGCGAGTTCGGCGAGCCGGTCGAAGTGGCTGTCGAGACCGCGCAACAGCTCCGGGATGCCGTCGTAGCCCGGCGCCACGTCGAGCTGCGCCAGCAGACGCGGCGCCAGCTCGGCGAGGTCGCTTATCACGGCGGCCTGCGTTCCCATGCTCTCGGCGACGCCGTCGAGCTTGGCCCGGCGGTCGAGGTTGAGCATCAGCATCGGCAGGCCGCAGACGACGGCGGTGATGGCACCGTGCAGCGAGGAGCCGACGAAGCCGGCCGAAGCGCGGATCGCGGCGGCGATGTCCTCGACGTCCGCGCCGGAGGGCAGCCGGTAGGTGGGCGCCGACAGCCGCTGCTCGAGCTCGTCGAGGATGACGCCGTCGCCCATCGCGGGGCCGGTCGCGAGCAGGACGACGGGCCGTCGCGGCTCGCCGCCGCATGCGCGGTCGATCGCCCGGGCGATGCCGTCCGTGTGGGACTCCAGGCCGCGCGATCCCTGCAGCACGAGCGGCCGTCTGAGCGGGGGGAACGCCCCGCGCTCGCGCAGGCGCTCGATCCGGCCGTCAAGCTCGGCGTCGTCGAGCAGGCGCGCCAGCGCCAGGACGGAGTCCGGCACGACGGCGATGTCGCCCTCGACGCCGATGCGGCGCAGCCGCGCCAGCGAGCGCTTGTCGCGCACGGTCACGTACGGGCGCCGCGCGAGTGCCACCCGGACGCGCGCGGCACTCGGCTCGTCGAAGTCGAAGGGGATTCCGATGCCGTGCCACACCACGGGTGTGTGCTGCTCGAGCGCGGGACCGAGGCCCTCGATGAAGAACTCCGACGGCCGGAAGTCGCCCGCCTGCGATGGCGCCAGTCCGTAGGCGCCGGCGAGCAGGTCGTCGCGCACGTGCCCGATCTCCCCGCCGCCGATCACGACGAGGTCGGCGTCGGCCGCCAGCTGCGCGAGCCGGTCCCCGGTTCGCGCGCCGAAGCCCTCGATCGGCCAGCCGCGGTTCATGTGCAGCGCCCGCCCGTCGCCGAACGGCGAGTGAAAGCGCAGCCGCACGCCGGGCAGCCGCCGCGTGAGCTCCAGCGCGAAGATCCGGGGAAACAGCGCGTCGCCGTAATTCTCGACGTCGAAGCCGCCCCACAGGTCGATGCGCGGAGCTGCGCCCGGTGCTGTCAAGACGATGCCGGGACCGGCCGCAGCGAGACCGAGCGGCGTCCACGCTTGAGCGACAAGAACGGCTTCTCCACGAAGCGGTAGCTGAGGGCGCCGAGCGGCAGCAGGACCGCGAACTCGACCGCCGTCGCGACGGCGAGCATCCGCCAGACACCGCGGTCGGCGAGCTCGGCGAGCTCGTCGCGGAAGATGTAGATCGGCAGCGTATGCAGCAGGTACAGGGAGTACGAGCGCGCCCCGATCCAGCGCAGCACGGGGTTGTCGAGCACCCTCGGGCAGCGTTCCCCGCCCCACTGCAGGATCAGCGGCCACGCGACCAGGAAGGCCGGGCCGAATACGAGCACCAGGCGCTCCACGAACACACGCGTGCCGTCGAGCGCCTCGGGGTGGTCGACGACGTCGCCGTAGTCCGCGATCACGACGAACGTCAGCAGACCCGCCGCCAGCGTGCCGGCGGACAGCGCGCGGGTGCACCGGCGGCTGCGCAGGTAGGGGACCGCGAAGGGCTCAAGCGCGGCGAGGACCACGCCCGGCAGGAAGTAGCACAGGCACTGGGGAAGCGTGTGGACGGCGTAGGAGTCGCTCGCAGTGGACCGCAGCAGCGCGTAGCTGGCGGCGGCCCCGAGCACCGCCAGGGTCAGGACGATGACCAGCCGGCCGCCATGGCCCAGCCGCGGTGGCGTCATCCGGGTGATCGCAAACGCCGCCAGCGGCAACGAGACATAGAACGCCATCTCGACGTCGATCGACCATGCGTGCGCGATGCTCGTGGCGAGCGGCGTGAACTCCGATTGGTAGTTCTGGGCGAACAGGTAGACCGTCGCGATCCCCGATAGGGACTCCCCCGTGCGGTGGTAGAGGATCAGGTACAGCGTGACCGCGAACCAGAACGCGGGCACGATGCGCAGCAGGCGATTGCGCGCGAACGGCCTGAGTGCCGGCAGTGGCCGCCCGGCGAGGAAGGCGCGCACGAACGGGCGACCGATGAGGTAGCCCGACAGGCAGAAGAAGATGAGCAGGCCCGGGCCGCCGGCGAGCAGCAACGGCTCGGCGGCCCAACCGAAGCGCTCGTCGACGACGACGGCCACCTCGGGGCCCTTCAGCGGCACGCCGGACGCGATCAGGACCGCCGCGCCGACATGGCTGATTGCGACGGAGGTGGCGGCGAGGGCGCGAAGGGGATCCCCCGCGACGAACCTGTCCATAGACTTCAGCCGTGCGTCATCGAGCGGAGAAGCGCCTTCGGGCACGCGCGAAACGTACTGGAGCAGGCGGGCCGTGGTGCCGCGCGTGAGCGCGCTCGCCGACCACCTCGCGCACGGCCCCGCCTGGATGTATGACTGGGACTTCGGGGAGCTCGGCTCACCACCGCTGGCGGACCCGGGCCTGCCGAGCCTGCAGCGCACGCGCCTGGAGCTCATCGAGCCGCCCGTCCGCGCCGCGCTCGCCGATGCCGGTCCGGGCGCCGTCGCGCTCGACCTCGGCTGCTCGGAGGGCTGGTTCTCGCACCGGCTGCTCGAGTGGGGCGCGGCCCGCGTCGTCGGCGTGGACCTGCGGCCCGAGAACATCGAGCGGGCGATCGCCGTGCGCGATCACCTCGGCGTGCCCGCCGAGCGCCTCGAGCTCGTCGCGGCGGACGTCTTCGAGCTCGACCCGGATGCCCTGGGCAGCTTCGACGTCGTGCTCGCCATCGGGTTGGTCTACCACCTGGAGAACCCCGTCGGGGCGCTGCGCCGGGCCCGCCGCCTGACGCGCCGCGTCTGCATCGTCGAGACCGAGCTCACCCGCCGCGACGAGCCGGCGGCGGCGTTCGCCGCGCGCGTCGAGCACAGCGCGAGCGTGAGCCCGCTCGGCGCGGCGCAGGGCCTCGTGTCGCTGATCCCCAACCGCGCCGCGATCGAGCTCGCCGTGCACATGGCGGGCTTCGGGCGCAGCCAGTGGCAGCCGCCGGCCGAGCACCACTTCGAGTCCTACCGGCGCGGAGCTCGTGGCGTGCTCGCCGCGTTCCCGACGCCGAGCTCGGGCCGCGCGAGCTGGCTGGACTTCCCCACCGTCGAGGGCCGCATCCACCCCAACGACGACATCCTCTACCCGCAGGACCCGTACGCCGAGCACTACGCCAGGACGGGACGCTCGGCGATCGCGAACATCGAGGCGGCGCTCGCACTCGCCGGCCGCGAGCTCGGCGACGTCGAGTCCTGTCTGGACCTCGCGTGCGGGTACGGGCGCGTGCTGCGGCTGCTGCGCGAGCGCATAGCGCCCGAGCGGATCACCGCCTGCGACGTCATGCCCGAGGCGGTGGCGTTCTGCGCCTACGAGTTTGGCGCACGGCCGCTGCTGTCGGACCCGGAGTTCGACGGCGTGCCGTTTGCGACCTACGACCTCATCTGGGTCGGCTCGCTCGTGACCCACCTCGACGAGCGGCTGCTGGGCCGGTTCACGGCGCTGCTGGCGCGCCTGCTCGCGCCGGGCGGCGTCGCGCTCGTCACGACGCTCGGCGACTACGGGATCGAGGACGTGTCGCGCTACGAGGCGCGGCTCGCGCCGCTGCAGGACGCGCTGGAGGGCGAGTACCGGCGCCGCGGCTTCGCCTTCGTGCCCTACGAGGGCCGCAGCGACGGCCTCGGCTACGCCTGGCACGCGCCGGAGATGCTCTGCGACGCGATCGAGTCGGCCTCGCGGGGGACGCTGCGGCGGCTCGCGCAGTGGCCGCGCGGGTGGGACCACCACCAGGACATCCTCGTGTTCGGTCGCGACTGACGCGATGGCGAGCGCGATCCCGATACCGCCGGCCGACCTGCACCGTCGCGTCGCCGGACCCACGAGCGACGAGCGCAACTATGAGGAGAACGGCCGCCGCGCGCGCGAGGACATCGTCGGCCTGCTGCCCTCCGGCTGGGCATGGGAGGGCAAGCGCGTGCTGGACTTCGGCTGCGGGCCGGGCCGCGTCCTGCGCCAGTTCGTGGCCGAGAGCGAGCTGGCCGAGCTGCATGGCTGCGACATCTACGGGCCCGACATCGCCTGGCTGCAGGCGAACGCGCCGGCCCACGTGCAGCTGTTCGTCAACGACGAGCTCCCGCCGCTCGACCGGCCGGATGCGAGCTTCGACCTCGTCTACGCGGTGTCCGTCTTCACCCACCTCGTCGACAGCTGGAGCCGCTGGCTGCTGGAGATCCACCGCGTCCTCAAGCCGGGTGGCCTGTTCGTCACGACGTTTCACCACGAGGCCAACCACGCGCAGATCGCCGCTGTCGACCCCGAGCCATGGTCGGAGGACCGCGTCGGGATGAACGTCGTGTTCCCGAGCGCCGGCTGGGACCAGGGCGGCCCTGCGGTCTTTCATTCGCGCTGGTGGCTGGAGGCCCACTGGGGCCGGCTCTTCGAGCTGCGCGAGCTGCGGCCGTCGGGCTTCGGCGGCGTTCCCCAAGGCGTCGTCCTGCTGAGCAAGAAGGACGTGAGCCTGCGACCGGGCGAGCTGGAGCGGCCCGAGCCGGGTGAGCCGCGGGAGTACGAGGCCGCGCGCCACAACCTGCGCCAGCTGCGCAACGAGATCGCGATCCTGACCGCCGATCGCGATGGCAAGGCGGCCCAGCTCGAGGCCCGGACCGACCGCGTCCCGGCCGTGCGCGCCGGCACGACGGCCGCGCCGATGCCGCGCCCGATGGGCGTCAACGTCGTCGGCTATCTGCACGGCGAGCTCGGCGTCGGCGAGGCGGCGCGCCAGCTGATCGCCGCGCTGGACACGCAGGACGTCGCGGTCATGCCGATCAACCGGCGTCTGACCGACACCCGCACGGCGCATCCGTACGCGTGCGTCGAAGCGCCCTCGCACGGCCCCTTCCCCGTGAACGTCATCTGCGAGAACGCGCTCGCGACCGTGCGCTGCGCCGAGGTCATGGGCGAGGGCTTCTTCGCCGATCGTTACACCGCGGGCCTGTGGTTCTGGGAAGTCAGCGCGTTCCCCGCGCTGTGGGACGACGCGTTCGGCATCCTCGACGAGGTGTGGGTGGCCTCCGACCACGTGGCCGATGCCGTGCGGGCGCGCTCGCCGATCGCCGTGACGAAGATCCCGCTGCCGGTGGCCCCGGCGGCGCCGGCCGAGCTTGGCCGGGACGCGCTGGGTCTCCCCGACGGCTTCCTCTTCTTGTTCGTCTTCGACCACAACAGCGTGCTCGAGCGCAAGAACCCGCTCGGGCTCATCGATGCGTTCACGCGCGCCTTTGCGCCGGGCTCGGGGCGGGCGCTGGCGATCAAGGCGATCAACGGCGACAAGCGGCCCGCCGACCGCGACCGCCTGCGCGCCGCCGCGGCCGAGCTGCCCGACGTGCACCTCGTCGAGCGCTTCCACAGCGCGCCCGAGAAGAACGCGCTGATCGCCGCCTGCGACTGCTACGTCTCGCTGCATCGCTCGGAGGGCTTCGGCCTCACGCTCGCCGAGGCGATGTGGCTCGGCCGCCCGGTGGTCGCGACGGGCTACTCGGGCAACCTCGAGTTCACCACGCCGGACACCGCGTGGCTCGTCGAACATGCCATGTGCCCGATCGGCCCGGGCTGCGATCCCTACCCGGCGGACGGCGAATGGGCCGACCCGGACCTCGACCACGCCGCTCGGCTCATGCGCGAGCTCGCCGAGCACCCCGAGGCGGGCGCCGAGCGCGCAGCCCGCGGCGCCCTGGCGATCAGGGAGGCGCACGCCCCGCAGGCGGCCGGGCCCGTGATCGCCGCGCGCCTAAAGGAGATGGCGCACCTCCCCCGCCGCCCACCATCGCCGTCCGGCGAGCTCGCCGAGCTGCGCCGCCTCGTCGCGGCCGGCCCGCGGCCCGCCCCGGGACTCGGGCGGCTGCGCGGCACGGCGCGTGAAGCGCTGCTGCGGACGCTGAAGCCGTTGACCGCGCACCGCGAGCAGGTCGACCGCGAGCTCATCGGCGCCCTGGCGGGGATCCGCTACCAGCAGGGCATCCAGCTCGCGCAGGCGCTGGCGTCCCGGCGGCGCGCCTGAGCAGGCACTACGGCCCGAGCGGCTTGAGCACCCAGCGCTTGCCGCTGGGCAGCACGTCGAGCTGCTCGACGTCGCAAATCGTGACCGCGAGGCCGTCCCCCCACAGGTCATGACATGACGCCTCGAGCGCCGCGACCGCATCCTGCGGCGGCGGCGCGCCCCACACGACGCGCATGTCGAACGCGCTCGGCGCCGTCTGCACGCACTGAAAGCCCTCGATCCGATCGATCGCCCGCTCGGCCCTCAGCACGGCCAGGCTGACCGACCACTCGGTCAGGCGCGTGCCGTTGGCCAGCTCGACGAGGGCGGCCGAGCGGCCCTCGATGCGCTCCAGCATCGTCCGGCCGTCGAGCGTCCTGTCGCTCCTGACAGCGAGATCGCCGAGCGAATAGCGCAGCAGCGGGAAGCAGCGATTGTGCAGATCGGTGACGAGCACCTGGCCGCGCTCGCCCGGCGCGCACGAGCGGCCCTCGTCGTCGGTGACCTCGATGTAGGAGCGCACGTGGTTGACGACGTAGCGCTCGGGGTCGTCGGGCAGCGTGCCGGCGAGCGAGGGATCGGTCTCCGTGGAGCCATACCAGCTGTGCACCGGGCAGCCGAAGACGCGCGCGAGCCGTCGCCGTCCCGTGCTCGTCAGCGTGTCGGCGCTCGTGACGACCGCGAGCGGCAGGGTCCGGGGACGCAGCTCCGGCGAGCGCTCGATCTGGGCCGCGATCCACTCCAGCGCGCTGGCGCGCGCGTAGATCGCGTAGCTCGCGAAGCGATCGAGCTGCGCGAGGCGCGCGGGCAGGTTCGCGCGCGTCGTGTCGCGCATGCGAATCAGGTGCCAGTTGGCCGGCAGCTCGCCGTGGGGGTCGAGCACGATGTAGACGATCGTCGCGTCGCGCGGGATGCCATGGAGGCCGAGCAGCCAGGCGCGCGCGCGGACCTCCTCGTAGGCGGCGCTCGTGTCGGCGACGAACTGCGTCGGCTCACCCGTGCTGCCGGACGTCCACTTGCGCTCCAGGCGCTCGGGGGGCAGCCCGGGCACGAGAATCCGGTCGAAGTTGGCTCTGACCAGCGGCTTGGTCAGCGGCGGCACGTCCTCGAAGCGCTCCCGCCCGGCCAGCAGCTCGCGATAGTACGGCGATCGCTGGGCCGCGTAGCGGATGATCGCGTCGAGCGCGGGTCGGCCGGTGGGCAGCATCCTCGTCGGCGGCCCTCTCAGGCGTCGAGTCGCTGGAGCACCCAGCGCTTGCCGCTGGGTAGGACGTCGAGCTTGTGCACGTCGCGAACCGTCACCTCGGTCGTCTCACCCCACAGCTTGCGACACGACGCCTCGAGCTCCGCCGCGGCAGCCTCGTGGCGGGCGTCGTTCCAGACGACGCGCAGCTCGAGCGCACTCGGGCCGGTCTGCACGCACTGAAAGCCCTCGATGAGGTCCAGGGCCGAGCGCGCCACCAGCACGGCGCGGCTGAGCATGCCCTCCGTGAAGTGGGTGCCGTTGGCCAGCTCGACGAGGGTCGACGAGCGGCCCTCGATGCGCTCGATCACGGTGCTGCCGTGCAACACCCGATCGCCCGCCACGGCGAGATCACCGAGCGCATAGCGCAGCAGCGGGAAGCAGCGGTTGTGCAGGTCGGTCACGAGGATCTGCCCGCGCTCGCCCGGCGCGCACGGCCTTCCCTGCTCGTCGCCGACCTCCACATGGGCGCGCACGTGGTTGACGACGTAGCGATCGTGTTGACCGGGCAGCGTGCCGGCCAGCGAGGGATCGGTCTCGATCGAGCCGTACCAGCTGTGTACCGGACACCCGAAGACCCGCTCGATCCGCCGCCGTCCCACGCTCGTGAGCGTGTCGGCACTGGTGACGACGGCGATCGGCGACGTCGCCGGCAGCGCGCTGGGCGAGCGCTCGGTCGCGGCCGCGATCCACTCCGCCGAACTGGCCATGCCGTACAGGATGTAGTCGCCGAGATCGTCGAGCGGCGCGAGCCGTTCGTGCAGGTTCGCCCGCGTCATGTCGCGCATCCGCAGCGCTCGCCAGCTCGGCGGCAGCTCATGGCGCGGGTCGTCGAGGACGAGCCACACGATCGTGACGCCGGCCGGAATGCCGGCCAGCTCGAGCAGCCAGGTGCGCGCCCGGAGTGCCTCCGGCTCCGCCCACGCATCGCAGATGAACTCGGTCGGCTCACCGGTGCTGCCGGACGTCCATTTGCGCTGCATCCGCTCGGCGGGAAGGCCTGGCACGAGAATCCGATCGAAGTGCTCCCGGACGAGCGCCTTCGTCAGCGGCGGCACGTCCTCGAAGCGCTCGGCGCCGGCCAGCAGCTCGCGGTAATACGGCGAGTGCTCGCGCGCGTAGCGGAGGATCGCATCGAGCGCGGGCCGGCCGGTGCTGCGCATCAGGACCTCGTGCGCCGCCGGGCGAGCGACAGCGCCGGCACCGCCTGATCGGGGAGCCGGTCGGCGTTCGTCCCCAGCCACTGGCCCACGAGCTGCGCGGTCCTGCGCGAGATCGACTCGCGCTCCCAGTGCTTGAGCTCCTCCGCGCCCAGCTCGTGCTCGTCGCGCAGCTGGGTCAGGTCGGCGGCCACCTGGTGGGCGATGTGCCCGAGCAGCGACTCGCCGGAGATGCGGCTGCCCACGAGCTCGCGGGCGGCGACGCCGTCGTCGAAGTTGCGGCCGAGCAGCTCCTCGAACCCATACTCGTGGGAATGCCTGGCCACCGATCGCGGCTCGTGCGCGATCGCGAGGCCCGCCTCGAGCGCGTCCTTGCCCCACTGCAGGTCCTCGCCGATCGTCGTGACCGAGCGAAACGGCACCCGGGCGAGCGCTTCGGGCCGGATCGCGCATGAGACGGTGTGGAAATGGGCGAGCGCCCGCAGCTGTGTCGGCGAGAGCGCCGCGTAGTGCTCGCGATCCTCGATCGCCCGGCGGCTGGGCTCCGTCGAGTAGCTCGCCTCGCGCAGGCCGTCGAGGCGGGTAAGGGGATCGGCGTCCGCGTGCGGCAACAGCCGGCTCGAGACGCCGGCGAGCTGCGGGTCGCCATCGAGCCGCTCCACGAGCGCGCCGAGCCATTCGTCGTCGGCGGGACGCATGCTCTGCGTCACGAACACGAGCAGCTCTCCGCGCGCGTAGCGGCAGGCCGCGAGGCGCGTGAGCCCGTGGTCGAAGTCGCCGGGCTCGATCGTCAGGACGGTGGCGCCGAAGTCGCGCAGGATGGCCACGGTCGAGTCCGTTGAGCCGGAGTCGACGGCGACGAGCTCCGCCAGCCCCGCCCAGCGCTGCCGGCGCATCGCCGACAGCAGATCCTCGAGCCCCGAGCCGGCGTCCTTGCACGGCATCACGATCGAGGCGAGCCGCGCCCCGCCCGAAGCGGCGAGGGCGAACGGCGCACCCTCGCACAGCAGCGTGGGCTCGGCGTCGCCGGGCGTCAACCGTCCTTGCCCCGCGCGCGCACGAGCGCGCGCTCGAAGTTGCGCGCTCGCCGCGCCCGCAGGCTGCGCAGGACGGGCAGGCCCAGCAAGGGCTTCAGCAGCCGTATCGGGAGGCTCTGCTCCAGCCGCTCGCGCCGGACGCGCTCGGCCAGCGCCCGCCCGTCGGCCTTGGCGAGCTGGTCGCGCAGGGCCTCGATCTCCACCAGCGCCGCGTCCATCCGCGCGGCGACGCCGTCCTCGGTCGCCAGACGCCGGCGGTGCGCCTCGACGAGCGCGGCGCGCAGCTCGGATTCGCGCGTCAGCGCTCGCGCGAGCTCGGACTCCGGTGAGCCGGGCACGTCGGTATCAATGTGGGCCTGCGGATCCTCGGCCACGCTCACGGGGGGTAGCTTCCCACATAGAATCGTTGCGTCTTGGCCTCTCCGCCCCGATCGGTGCTGGGCGAGCCTGCGGTGCGCTTCGTGCCCGAGGAGATGGGCGGGACGCTCCTGGCCGCCGAGCACCTCGCCCGCTACTGGTGGGCCGCGGCCGCCGCCGCGGGCTCCGACGTGCTCGACGCGGCATGCGGCGTGGGCTTCGGCACCGCGCTGCTCGCCGGCGCCGGTGCGAAGAGCGTGGCCGGCGTGGACCTGTCCGAGGACGCCGTGACGGCCGCCCGCGAGCGCTGCGGCTTCGACGCCCGCTTCGTGGTGGCCGACGTGATGCAGCTGCCGCTCGCAGACGACGCCTTCGACCTCGCCGTCTGCTTCGAGACGATCGAGCACGTCGAGCGGCCCGAGCGCGCGATCGCCGAGCTGCGGCGGGTGCTGCGCCCGTCGGGCACGCTCGTGATCTCCTCGCCGAACCCCTGCGTCTCCCCGCCGGGCAATCCGCACCACGTTCGCGAGCTCGCGCCGGCGCAGTTGTGCGACGCGCTGGCGGCCGTGTTCACCCACGTCGAGCTGTACGGCCAGCAATCGTGGTTTGCCTCGGCGCTCGTGGGCGCAGACGACCGCGGCGGCGACCCGTCGCGGGAGCTGAACGTGGCGGTCCGCACCGACGAGCCGCTCGAGCCGGGCCACGAGACGTACACGGTGGCGGTGGCCGGGGACGCGCCGGCGCCGGCGGCGCTGCAGCGGGGCGCCGCGTTCTTGTCCTCGCCGCGCGCTCCCGACACGCTGCACGAGGAGATCCGCGCCGGTCATCGCCGTACGCACCTCCAGACGGCTCGGGCCGGCCGGGCGGAGGCCGAGGCCGAACGCCTCACGCGGGAGCTCGCGAGGGCGCGCGAGGTGATGAGCGCGATCACCTCCTCACCCTCGTGGCGGCTCACCGCGCCGCTGCGGTCGGCCAAACGGGCGCTCGCCAGACGGCGATGACCGACGGGCTGCGGTTCGTGGGGGCGACGCCGGTGTGGTGGCAGTCGCGGTGTGAAGTGTCGGTGTGCATCGCGTTGGGCGAGGCGGCGGCGCCCGCGCTGGTGACGCTCGCCAGCGTCGGAGAACTCGAGGGCCCGTTAGCGGAGGTGCTGATGCTCGCTTGGGATCGGGCGAGCCCCGCCGCTGAGGCGGTGCTCGATTGGCTGCTGGACCATCTGTGGATGCCGGCGCTGGTGCTGGAGGGCGGGGGGGGCGCCGAGACGCTGCGGCCGCGGGCCCGGGCGGGGCGCGTGTTGACCCTGACGGCCGGCGAGCTGGTGCCGCACGATCTGCTGCTCGAACAGCAGCACTAAGGACACCAGCGACGACCGAGGCCAGGAGAGGGCCCGGCGCGCACACCGTCGCCTACGCTTCGGCCATGGCTCGGCGCCAGAAGCCGCGGCGTGAGAGGCCGCCGCAATCGCTTGAGAAGCAGCTCGTCCAGCTCAACGAGCTGCGCGAGTCCGCGAGCCACGACTCGCCCGAGACCGCGGCCAAGCAGCACGACCGCGGCAAGTACACCGCCCGCGAGCGCGTCGAGAAGCTGCTCGATCCGGGCTCGTTCAACGAGCTCGACACGTTCATGCGCCATCGCACGCACGAGTTTGAGATGCAGAAGAAGCGCCCGCCGGGCGACGCGGTGCTCTGTGGACACGGCACGATCGACGGGCGCCGCGTCTGCGTCTTCTCCCAGGACTTCACCGTCTTCGGC
Organism: uncultured Actinomycetes bacterium; assembly: GCA_963705315.1. Classification (GTDB taxonomy): domain Bacteria; phylum Actinomycetota; class Thermoleophilia; order Solirubrobacterales; family Solirubrobacteraceae; genus CADCVQ01. The sequence continues at coordinate 623,901 of OY970068.1, read as the reverse complement.
GGCTCGCTGGGCGAGGTCATGTCGGAGAAGATCTGCAAGGTCATGGAGCTGGCGGCCAAGATCGGCTGCCCGGTCATCGGCATCGACGACTCCGGCGGCGCGCGCATCCAGGAGGGCGTCGTCTCGCTCGCCGGCTACGGCGAGGTCTTCAACCGCAACGTCAACGCCTCCGGCGTCCTGCCGCAGATCAGCCTGATCATGGGCCCGTGCGCCGGCGGCGCCGTCTACTCGCCCGCGATCACCGACTTCGTCTACATGGTCAAGGACACGTCGCACATGTTCATCACCGGTCCCGACGTCATCAGGACCGCCACTGGTGAGAACGTGGCGTTCGACGCGCTCGGTGGCGCGATGACCCACAACACGACGTCCGGGGTCGCGCATTTCGCCTGCGACGACGAGGACCAGTGCCTGCAGGATGCGCGCTACCTCCTGAGTTTCCTGCCCTCGAACAACCTCGAGACGGCGCCGCGCGTGGCGCCGACCGACGACCCGCAGCGGATGGCTGCCGAGCTCGACCGCGTCGTTCCCGAAAGCCCGACGAAGGGCTACGACATCCGCGAGGCCGTGCGCCACATCGTCGACGACGGCGAGTTCTACGAGGTGCACGAGCACTTCGCGACGAACCTCGTCTGCGGCTTCGCGCGCCTGGATGGCTACGCCGTCGGGATCGTCGCCAACCAGCCGGCGAGCATGGCCGGCGTGCTCGACATCGACGCCAGCGCGAAGGGGGCGCGCTTCGTACGCACGTGCGACGCGTTCAACGTCCCGCTGCTGACGTTCGTCGACGTGCCCGGCTTTTTGCCCGGCGTCGAGCAGGAGTACGGCGGCATCATCCGCCACGGCGCGAAGCTCCTGTACGCCTTCACCGAGGCGACCGTGCCGAAGATCACGGTCATCACGCGCAAGGCGTATGGCGGCGCCTACGTCGTCATGGCCTCCAAGCACATCGGCGCGGACTTCAACTTCGCCTGGCCGAGCGCGGAGATCGCCGTCATGGGACCCGAAGGCGCCGTGAACATCATCTACAAGCGCGATCTCGCCGGATCGCCGACGCCGGATGCGCGCCGCGAGCGCCTCATGGACGACTACCGCGCGAAGTTCGCCAACCCCTACGCGACGGCCGACCGCGGCTACATCGACGACGTCATCGCGCCGCACGAGACGCGGCCCAAGGTCATCGCCGCGCTCGAGGCGCTTCAGACCAAGCGCGTGCCACAGCCCAAGCGCAAGCACGGCAACATCCCGTTGTAGATGCGGCGAACTGCGCTCGCGCTCGCGCTCGTGTGCGTCGTCGGCGCGGTGCTGCGCTTCGCCACGCTGGATGCCCAGAGCCTGTGGTACGACGAGACCGTCACGGCGCACCTGCTGGGACTGGACTTCGCCAGCATGTTCGACAGCATCGGCGCCAGCGAGTCCACGCCGCCGCTGTTCTACGTCCTCGCCTGGTTGTGGACGCAGGTCGCCGGCACCGGTGAGATCGGGCTGCGGTCGATGTCGGCGCTCCTGGGAACGGCGACGATCCCGGTCGTGTGGGCGATCGCCCGGCGCCTCGGGGGCGATCGCGCCGCGCTGATCGCCGCCGCCCTCACGGCCTGCAACCCGCTGCTCATCTGGTTCAGCCAGGAGGCCCGCGCCTACGCGCTGCTCGCGCTGCTGGGCGCGCTGTCGGTGCTGCTGTGGCTGCGCGCGCTGGACTCCCCCGGTACGGGCCGCGTGCTCGCCTGGAGCGCGGTCGCGGCGCTCGCGCTTGCGACGCACTATTTCGCCGCCTTCCTGCTCCTGCCGCAAGCCGTGTGGCTTTTGCGAGCCGCCGCCGGCTGGCGCGAGCGCGCGGCGACGGTCGCGCTGCCGCTCGTCACCGGTGCCGCGCTGCTGCCGCTGCTGCTCGAGCAGCGCGACAACGCGGGCGCGGCGTTCATCGGCCAGAGCCCGCTGCACAGCCGCGTCGCGCAGATCCCCAAGCAGTTCCTCGTCGGCTACGACGCGCCGCTGGAAGGGCTGCTCGTGGTGGCGGCCGCGCTCGCGATGCTCGCCGGGGTCGCCGGCCTGGTGATGCTGCTCACCGGGCGCGTGACGGTCCAGCCGCACCAGCGGACGCAGGTGATCGCGCTCACCGCGCTGGCGACGATCGCGCTCCTCCTGCCGCTGGCGGCCGCGGCGACCGGCGAAGACCACCTCATCGCGCGCAACGTCCTCGCGGTGCTGCCGCTCGTCATGGCCCTCGCCGGCGCCGGCTTCTCGGCTGCCTGGCGCCGCCTGCCGCGGACCGCGCTGATCTCGCTCGCCGCCGCCTGCGCGCTCAGCATCGTGGCGATCACCGGCGTCGCGACCCAGCCGACGATGCAGCGCGACAACTGGCGCGGGGCCGTGCGCGCGCTGGGTCCGATCGAGGGCGTCCGCGTCATCTCCGCGCCGGGCGGATCGCTCGTCCCGCTGCGCTACTACCTGCCGCACGTGCATCCCGCGGCGCAGGCGCGGGTGCGCGCGATCGAGATCGACTATCTCGCGCTCGCGCCGCGGGTCCGCGGCCGGGCGGGGGGACTGCGCACGCCGCCGCGCCCGCGCACGCCACCCGATCCCAAGCCGGAGTTCCGGCTCGTACAGCGCACGTTCGACGAGACGTTCACGGTGCAGCGCCTGCGCGCCACCGAGCCAGTGCGCCTGCCGACCGCCAGCCTCGCGACCGGCCTGTTCGGCGACACGGGGCTGGTGCTCATCGTCTCGGCCCCGTAGAGAGAGGCAAACATGACGCCCCCGTCAGGTTTACGGTAGCCTTCCCGGCCATGGCTGTGCCGGCCCGCGAACACGACTTCGACTGGCTTGTCGTGGGGTCGGGGTTCGGCGGCAGCACTTCCGCCTGGCGCCTGACCGAGAAGGGCTACCGCGTCGGCGTGCTCGAGTCCGGCCGGCGCTTCACCGACAAGGACTTCCCGAAGTCCACCTGGGACCTGCGGCGCTACTTCTTCGCCCCGCGCATGGGCCTGCACGGGATCTTCCGCCTGTCGCTGTTCAAGCACGTCACGATCGTCAGCGGCGCGGGCGTCGGCGGCGGCAGCCTTGGCTACGCGAACACGCTGTACCGCGCGCGGCCGCGCTTCTACACCGATCAGCAGTGGTCCGATCTCGAGGACTGGGAGACCGCCCTCGCACCCCACTACGACGAGGCCGAGCGGATGCTCGGCGTCACGTACGTCACCGACGACGATGCCGGCGACGACCTGCTGCGCGACTTCGGCAAGCACCTCGGCGTCGACGACACGTACTCCAAGACCCGCGTCGGCATCTACTTCGGCGCGGCGGGCGTACAGGTCGCGGACCCGTACTTCGGCGGCGCGGGTCCGCGGCGCACCGGCTGCACGCGGTGCGGGCGCTGCATGGTCGGCTGCCCCGTCGGCGCGAAGAACACGCTGCCCAAGAACTACCTCTGGTTCGCCGAGCAGCACGGCGCGCAGGTGCTGCCCGAGCGTCAGGTCGTCGACGTGCGGCCGCTGGGCCGCGGCGACGGCTCGGACGGCTATGCGGTCGTCAGCGAGCGCACCGGCGCGTGGCTGCGCAAGGACCGCCGGACGCACACGGCGCAGAACGTCGTGCTGGCGGCCGGGCCGCTGGGCACGAACAAGCTCCTTCAGCGCTGCCGGCTCGGCGGTTCGCTGCCGCGCGTCTCGGCGCGCCTCGGGCGGCTCGTGCGCACGAACTCCGAGTCGATCCTCGCGGTCACCGCTCCCGCCGACAGCGCCATCGACTTCTCCGAGCGCGTCGCGATCACGGGCTCGATCTACCCCGACGAGAACACGCACATCGAGACCGTCGTCTACGGCGCGGACGGCGACTCGATGAACCTCCTGCACACGCTGCTCGTCGGTGACGGCACGCGGGTCACGCGCCCGCTGAAGCTGCTGTTCGCCGCCGTGCGCCACCCGCTGACGTTCGCCCGCGTCTGCAACCCGCGCGGCTGGTCGAAGCGCACGCTGATCCTGCTCGTCATGCAGACGCACGACAACGCGATCAAGCTCGTTGCGATGCGCGGCCGCTTCGGCGGGCTGCGGCTGCAGACCGCGCAGGACTCCGACAAGCCCAACCCGACGTTCATCCCGGTCGCCAACGAGGCGGCGGAGTGGATCGCCGAGAAGGTCGGGGGCATCCCGCAGAGCTCGATCGCCGAGGCCGTTGCGAGCATCCCGACGACCGCGCACATCCTCGGCGGCGTGGTCATCGCCCGGTCCCCGGAGGAGGGCGTCGTGGACGATCACCATCGCGTCTTCGGATACGAGAACCTGCTCGTCTGCGACGGCTCCGTCGTGCCCGCGAACGTCGGCGTGAACCCGAGCCTCACGATCACCGCCCTCACCGAGCGGGCGATGAGCTTCGTCCCCGATGCCGGCCCCGCGGGCGCCGGCGAGGAAGAGTCCAAGCGCGTCATCGCCGCCTGACGGCGGCCGCCGCGGGTACGCTCCCGGGCAGCGATGGCCGAGGGCGAGACCACAAAGCCGCGGCTCGTCGAGCGCTTGGAGGAGCAGCGCGACCGCCACCGCGCGCGGCCGTTCGTCGTGCGGATGCTCTACATCGTCGCGGGCTTCACGCTGCTCGGCGCAGGCGTGGCGATGCTCGTCCTGCCGGGCCCGGCGTTCATCGTCATCCCGATCGGCCTGGCGCTGTTGTCGCTCGAGTTCGCCTGGGCCGAGGAGCTGCTCGAGCGCGCGCTCGAGAAGGGCGAGATCGCCAAGCAGAAGGCCGCGCACACGACGAGGACCCAGCGGATCTTCACGGCCACCGCGGTGGCCCTCGGCTCCGCGGCGGTCATCGTCTGGGGAATCTGGGGCGACATCCCGATCGCGCCGGTCTGAGCGCCGGCCCGCGCGCGGCCTACAGGCGCACCGAGCCCGCCGCGACCCGCCCCTCGCGCGCCGCCGCGAGCGCCGCGGAGGCGACGGCCAGGTCCTGGATCGCCAGGCCGGTCGAGTCGAACATCGTGATCGCGTCGTCACTGCTGCGGCCCGGCGCCTCGCCGGCGAGGACGGCGCCGAGCGCGGTCACCCGCTCGCGCGCAACGAGCCCCGCCGCCACCGCGCCCGCGAGCTCGCCGCCGTGCGACGCCTGCTCCCACTCGTCGCAGTACAGCTCGCACGCGACGACCGCCTCGATGCTCGCCTCGGCCTTGCCCGACCCGTCGGCCCCGAGCATGTTGAGGTGCAGGCCAGGGCGCAGGTCATCCGTGTCGACGACGATCTCGGCGCCGGGTGTGATCGCGCAGACGGCGTCGCACGCAAGTGCGGCCGCGCGGTCGCCGACGCGCCAGCCGAGCTCGCCGGCCAGCGCCTGTGCCGCCTCCTCGCGCGGGTCACAGCAGACGCCCGGCCCGTAGCCGGCGGCCGCGAGGCAGCGCGCGGACCACGCGCCGTTCAGGCCGCAGCCGATGATGCCGACGGTGCGCGCGTCCGAGCGGGCGAGGGACTGGGTCGCGATCGCCGCGACCGCCCCCGTCCGCAGCGCGGTCACCGCGGGTGCGTCGAGCAGCGCGAGCGGCACGCCCGTGGCAGCGTCGGACAGGCAGACGACGCCCGAGACGGTCGGCAGGCCGCGCGACGGGTTGGATGGAAAGGACGTGATCCATTTCAGCAGCGCGATCCCGCCGCCGCGCGCGGGCATCGCGCGGAAGTCGCCGTGCGGCGGACTGTCGAGGTAGACCTTCGGCGGCATGACCCATTCGCCGCGGTGGTGGTGCTCAAAGCCGTCGCGCACCGCGTCGATCGCGGCCGCGGCCGTCACCGCCGCCAGCACGGTCTCGTGGTCCAGGACGGAGAGCTCGGGCACGCGGCGGGAGGCTACCGGCGCGCGCAGGCTCACGGACGCGGCGCGAGGCCGAACGGCACCTGTGCCGGCGGGCGGCCCTGTCGGCGGGCGCGTAGCTCGCGGCGCATCCGGCGCGCACGCGGCGCCAGCCGCACGACGTCGGCATAGCCGCCGAGCAGGAAGCGCTCGCGCACAACGGCGAAGCCCAGCGCCTGGACCTCGTACAGGGCGAGCCGGTGCAGATCGCGCGCAGCGGCGCCCGTGTCGTTCTTGGCGATCATGAGATAGCGGTTGCGAAACTGGACTCTGCGGTCACGCTCGGGGACGTTCGCGCGGGTCGTCGGGCTGTAGGAGCGCACGTGGTAGCCGACGGCGCGCGGCTCGTAGACCGAGCGCCAGCCGAGCGTCCAGGCGCGCCACGCGAGGTCGACGTCCGACGCCCACTTCTCGAACGCCTCGTCGAGCACGGCGCCACCCAGGCGGCAGTCGTCGAGCATCTCGCGCCGGTACAGCGCGGCCGCTCCGTCCGGGCCGAACGCCGCGCCGGCAGCGGCGTACGCGATCGCCGGCGCGCCGTGGCCGGCGAGGCCGTTCTTGCGCCGGCGGTCGAGCGTCATGCCGACGCAGTCGATCTCCTCCAGGCGCTGCTCGGGCCGCGGGCCGAGCGTGCGCAGGAGCTTCGGCGTGACCGAGCCGGTGCGGTCCTCGGCCAGGCGTGGCCGTGCGGCGGCGAGGAAGCCGGGCTCCAGGAAGCAGTCGGCGTTGAGCAGCAGCACGGCGTCGCCCTGCGTCGCGTCGATGCCGGCGTTGTTGGCGGCCGCCCAGCTCGCGCGCTCGTCCAAGCGCAGGTGACGCGCGCCGTGGCGGCGCGCGAGGTCGCCCGTCGCATCGCTCGACGCGTTGTCGATGACCGTCACCTCGGCGCCGGGCTGGGCGACCGCGGCGGGCAGCGAGTACTGCAGGTCGCCCGCGCGGTCGGTCGAGATCAGGAGGATCTGCGTGTCCATCAAAGCGCGCTCCAGCGGCGGCGCGACTACGGAGCGCCGACGGGCAGCAGGCGCTCGAGCTGCGCCCGTCCGGCCGCCGCGACGACGCGCGAGCGCATCGTCACGTCGAGGCTCGCGCGCAGCGGATCGTCACCGGCCTCGGGGAAGTCGACGACACCACCGGCTTCGCGCACGATGAGCTGGCCGGCGGCGCAGTCCACCGAGCGCGTCGCGCCGAGGCAGACGAGCCCATCCAGGCGCCCGGCCGCGACGTAACACAGCGACAGGGCGATCGAGCCGATCGCCCGCAGGCGCTCGATGCCGGCCGCGGCGATCGCGTCGGCGTGTTCGGCGACGAGCCGCGGATGGATCGTCTCGAGGCCGACGAGCTCGAGCTCGTCGGCCTCGCGCAGTGGCGGCAGGAGCTGGCCGGCGAGATACGCACCGTCGCCCCGGTACGCCCACCAGTCCTCGTCGCGATTGAAGTCGTAGACGTAGCCGAACTCGACGTCGCCCATGGTGGGGCCGCTCGCCACGGCGATCGACAGCGCGTAGAGCTCCAGGCCGCGCTTGGCGTTGCGCGACCCGTCGATCGGGTCGATGACCACGAGCGTCGGTCCGCCACCGGCGATATCCACCTTTCCGCGCTCCTCGGAGATCGCCGTGAGCGGCAGCTCGAGCGCCTCGAGCTCGTGGAAGACGGCGTCTTCGGCCTCGCGGTCGATGACGTACGCGAGGTCGCCGCCGATCCCGATCCCAGCACTCACCGAGCGGTCTGCGAACAGCGGGTAGCGCGCCAGCGCGGCTTGCGCCCGGGCGGCGGCCCGCCGGCAGAGGCCGAGCCAGTCGACCGCGAGCGCTGCGCCAGCTGGCGCGGCGTCGGCAGATGCGGCGTCGGCGCGTCCGGTCATCACGCAGAACAATATGGAGGATGACGGCCGACGGCGCGCCCCCTGCACGCGCTCGGCCGCTTGCCGAGCAGCCGTCGACGCAAATACGATAAAGCGGACCCGTATTTGCCTGTATAGTGCGGAGCCCTCCCTGATCGCCTCGGGGACCCCCGTACGCCACCACGGAGCGATTGAACGCCATGGAGCCCAGCACGACGGTTGGCCGCAAAGGGACGCTCGAGAACCCTGAGGTTCGCGAGGACATCCCCGGACACGTCATCCCGATCCTCGAGCGCGAGTTCGACGACTTCGACACCGAGTCCAAGCGCTATCTGCGCGGGGAGATCGAGGAGGTCGAGTTCATCGGCTTTCGCCTGAAGCAGGGCGTCTACGGCCAGCGCCAGCCCGACGTGCAGATGATTCGCGTGAAGCTCCCATTCGGCGGGATCACCCCCGAGCAGATGGACGCCTTCGCCGACGTCGTCGAGAAGTACGTGCCGCTCAACAAGGGCCACATCACGACGCGCCAGAACATCCAGCTGCACCACGTCCCGCTGCCGGACGCGGCCAAGGCGATCCGCGAGCTGTCGGACTCCGGCCTGTCCTCACGCGAGGGTTGTGGCAACACCGTGCGCAACGTCACCGGCGACCCGTGGGCCGGCGTCTGCGACGACGAGCCGTTTGACATGACGCCGTACGCGGGCGCGTACGTGCGCTATTTCGTGCGCCACCCGACGACGCAGCTCATGCCGCGCAAGATCAAGACCGCCTTCAACGGCGCGCCCGCCGACCGGGCGCTGACCGGCATCCACGACATCGCGTTCATCGCCAGGGTCAACGAGGACGGCGAGCGCGGCTGCCAGGTGCTCGTCGGCGGCGGCACGTCGATCATGCCGCGCGTCGCGCCGACGCTGTATGACTTCGTCGGCCTGGATGACGGCGAGTACCTGAAGATCGCCGAGGCGTGCTTTCGCATCTTCGACCGCCAGGACTTCCTGCGCGTCAACCGCGCCCGCGCCCGCATCAAGGTGCTGGTCGACAAGATCGGCATCGACGCCTTCCGCGACATGGTCGAGGAGGAGCTCGAGGGCGACTGGGTCGCCGAGCGCGACTTCTCGATCGGCGCGATCACGTGGGAGGACGACGAGGCGGCCTCCGCGCCGCCCGCGCCCGACACATTCACCTCGCCCAACGGCGACGTCTCGGCGTTCGAGCGGTTCGGTGCCGACAACGTGCAGCCCCAGAAGCAGGACGGGTTCAGCTCGATCCACGTCAAGGTCACGCGCGGCGACCTCACGCCGGAGCAGTTCCGCGGCATCGCCGAGATCATGCGCCGCTACTGCGGCGGCTACATGCGCACGACGGTGCACCAGAACTTCGTCCTGCGCTGGGTGCGCGACGAGACCGTCTACGAGGTCTGGCGCGCGCTCTCGGAGCTCGGGCTCGGCGAGGCCGGCCCGGACAAGGTCACCGACGTCGTCTCGTGCCCGGGCACCGACTCTTGCAAGCTCGGCATCACCTCCTCGATGGGCCTCAACGCGGCGGTCGCCAAGCGCCTGGAGGAGATGCAGATCACCGATCCGCTGACGCGGGCGATCCACGTGAAGATGAGCGGCTGCCCGAACGGCTGCAGCCAGCACCACATCGCGAACATCGGCTTCTACGGCGCGTCGATCAAGGTCGGCGAGCACACGATCCCGGCGTACGTCGCGCACATCGCCGGCAACTTCGACGGCGGCGAGATCATCTACGGCGAGCGGCTGAAGGTGCGCCTGCCCGCCAAGCGCATTCCCGACGCCGTGGAGCGCTGGCTGCGCTGGTATGAACAGACGCGCGAGGAGGGCGAGGTCTTCAACGACTTCGCCGGTCGCGTCGGCGCGAAGGCGTTCGAGGACACGGTTCGCGATCTCGCTCTGCCCGTCGAGTTCGGCCTGGAGTCGATGAACACGTTCATCGACTGGACGAAGGACGTCCCCTTCCAGGTCGTGCGGGGCGAGGGCGAGTGCGCGGTCTAGACACCCTCGCCGGGTCTCTGACGCAGACGCTGCAACAGGCGGCGACGCACGAGCGGCTCGTCTTGCTGTGCTCGTTTCAGAAGGAGGAGTCGGTGATCCTCGACGAGTTGCTCGAGATTGCGCCGCACGTCCGCGTCGTGACGATCGACACCGGCGTGCTCTTCAAAGCGACGCTCGACACCTGGCGGGCGTTCGAGGAGCGCTTCGGCGTGAAGGTCGACGTCGAGGATGCGCGCGGTGCGTGGACCGGCCCCGAGCACTGCTGCGGCGACGAGAAGGTCGCGGCGCTCGAGCGCGCGCTCGCGGGGGCCGACGCGTGGATCACCGGCCTGCGCCGCGAGCAGGGCCCGACGCGGGCGCAGACCGAGCTCGTCGAGGTCGACGCCAAGCGCGGCGGGATCGCGAAGTACAGCCCGCTCGCCCACTGGACCGACCGCGACCTCTGGGCGCGGATCTCCGAACGCGGCCTGCCGTACCACCCGCTGCACGACCAGGGCTACGAGTCGATCGGCTGCGCGCCGTGCACGCAGCCCGGCAGCGCCCGCGAAGGACGCTGGGCCGGCAGCGAGAAGACCGAGTGCGGGTTGCACATCTGATGGACCCCATGGTCATCGCATTCGGTCTGGGCGTCGGGATCCTCATCGGGCTCACCGGGATCGGCGGCGGCTCGCTGATGACGCCGCTGCTCGTCCTGTTCGCCGGGATTCCGCCGACCGTCGCGATCGGTACCGACCTCGCCTACGGCGCGGTCACCAAGACGCTCGGCGGCTGGCGGCACTGGCGCAAGGGCACCGTCGACCTGGGCATCTCGGTGTGGCTCGCGTTCGGCAGCGTGCCGGGCGCGCTCGTCGGCGTCTGGCTGCTCGACCGCCTCCATGCCGCCTACGGCAAGAGCTTCGAACCGGTGCTGCTCGGCGCGATCGCCGTCGCGCTGCTCATCGTCGCCATCACGATCCTCTGCCGTGCGCTGTTCATGCCCAACCTCGTCGCTCGCGAACGTAACAGCGTGTTGCAGACGCGGCGGACGAAGGTCAAGGCCGTCGTCATCGGCGCCGTCCTCGGGCTCATCCTCGGCGTCACGTCGGTCGGCAGCGGCGCGCTCATCGGGTTGGCGCTGATCCTCGTCTTTCATCTGCGCCCGCACCGCGTCGTGGGCACCGACGTCTTCCACGCCGCGATCCTGCTCTGGGCGGCCGGGCTGGCGCACATCGCCAGCGGCAACGTCGACTTCCTGCTCATGGCCACGATCCTCGTCGGGTCGCTGCCCGGCGTGCTGATCGGGACGAGCCTCATCGGCTTGATCTCCGCGACGGTGCTGCGCCCGGTGCTCGGCTGCGTGCTGCTCGGCTCGGCGCTCGGCGTCGCTTCGAAGGCCGGCGCCGACGTCCCGGCCGTGGCGATCCTTGGCCTGCCTGCGGCCGCTGGCGCGGTGGCGTATCTGCTGCATCGTTCAGGCCGCGTAACAACCCGCGACGTCGAGGTGGTGCCCGCATGACATCGAGTCATTGCTCGCCCGGTGCCCGTACAAACCCGGATCGGAGTTGCTCGCGATGAGTGGCCGCCTCACCCATCTGCAAGTCCTCGAGTCCGAGGCGATTCACGTCATGCGTGAGGTCGCGGCGGAGCTGTCCAATCCGGTGCTGCTGTTCAGCGGCGGCAAGGACTCGATCGTGCTGTTGCGGATCGCCGAGAAGGCCTTCCGCCCGGGCAGGTTCCCGTTCCCGCTGATGCACGTCGACACCGGCCATAACTTTCCGGAGGTCATCGAGTTCCGCGACCGCCGCGTCGCCGAGCTCGGCGAGCGGCTGATCGTCGCGTCGGTGCAGGAGTCGATCGACAAGGGCCGCGTGAAGGAGGAGACGGGGCCGCGGGCGTCGCGCAACCGCCTGCAGACGACGACGTTGCTCGATGCGATCGAGCAGCACGGCTTCGACGCCGCGTTCGGTGGTGCGCGGCGCGACGAGGAGCGCGCGCGGGCGAAGGAGCGGATCTTCTCCTTCCGCGACGACTTCGGTGGCTGGGATCCCAAGAACCAGCGCCCGGAGCTGTGGAACGTCTACAACGGGCGCATCCACCGCGGCGAGAGCGTGCGGGTGTTCCCGCTGTCGAACTGGACCGAGCTCGATGTCTGGGAGTACATCGCCGAAGAACAGCTCGAGGTGCCGGCGATGTACTTCGCCCACGAGCGCGAGGTCTTCGCCCGCGACGGCATGCTCTACGCGGTGTCCGACCATGTCGAGCTGATGGCCGGCGAGGCCCCGTTCACGGCGTCGGTGCGTTACCGCACCGTCGGCGACATGAGCTGTACGGGAGCCGTGGAGTCGACCGCGGCGGACCTTCCCACCGTCGTCGCGGAGATTGCCGCGACCCGCATCACCGAGCGAGGCGAGACGCGCGCCGACGACCGCGTCAGCGAAGCGGCGATGGAAGACCGCAAGGTCGCGGGGTACTTCTAGGCGTATGTCGCTCGCGTCCGCCGATCTGCTGCGCATGGCCACGGCCGGCTCCGTCGACGACGGCAAGTCGACGCTCATCGGCCGCCTGCTCTTTGACTCCAAGGCGGTGCTCACCGACCAGCTCGAGCACGTGCAGGAGGCCTCCAAGCGCCGCGGCGGCGACATGGTCGACCTGTCGCTGCTCGTCGACGGCCTGCGCGCCGAGCGCGAGCAGGGCATCACGATCGACGTCGCCTACCGCTACTTCGCGACGACCAAGCGGACGTTCATCATCGCCGACACGCCCGGCCACGTGCAGTACACGCGCAACATGGTCACCGGCGCGTCGACGGCCGACCTCGCGGTGATCCTCGTCGATGCGCGCAAGGGCGTGCTCGAGCAGTCCAAGCGCCACGCCTACATCTCGACGCTGCTGGGCATCCCGCACCTCGTCGTCGCCGTCAACAAGATGGACCTCGTCGACTTCGACGAGGAGACCTTCGACGCGATCGTGCGCGAGTTCTCAGACTTCGCCCGCGGCCTGAGCGCCAGGGACATCGCGTTCGTTCCGGTCAGCGCGAAGTACGGCGACAACGTCGTCGACCGCTCGGAGAGCATGCCGTGGTACGGCGGCGTGCCGTTGCTCGAACACCTGGAGTCCGTGCAGGTCGACGACGACCGCAACCTCTCAGACGCGCGCTTCCCCGTGCAGTGGGTCATCCGCGACCACGACAGCGACTACCGCGGGTACGCCGGCCAGGTCGCCAGCGGCATCCTGCGCCCCGGCGACGAGGTGCTGGTGCTGCCGTCGCAGTCGCTGACGCGGATTGCGAGCATCCAGACGCTCGACGGGCCCGTCGAGCAGGCGTTCGCGCCGATGTCGGTGACGATCCTGTTGGAGGACGACGTCGACGTCTCGCGCGGCGACATCATCTGCCACCCCGACGACGCGCCCGAGCTGTCGCGCGAGATCGAGGCGACGGTCTGCTGGATGACCGACGATCCTCTCCGGGCGGGCGCCAAGTACGCGATCAAGCACGCCACCCACGCTGCGCGCGCGGTCGTGCAGGAGGTCGTCGAGCACGTCGACGTTCACACGCTCGAGCCCAACCCGGACGCGAGCGAACTGCAGCTCAACGAGATCGGCCGCGTGCGCCTGCGCACCTCCAAGCCACTCGCGTTCGACCCCTACGCGCACAACCGCGCCACCGGCGCGTTCATCCTCATCGACGAGGCATCCAACGACACCGTCGGCGCGGGGATGATCCTCTAGCAGCGGGCCTTCTCGGAAGGTTTCCGGTCAGACGTTTGGAGAAGGCCCACTAGCAGCGCCGCAGCGCCAATGCCTCCGCGGTGCGGGCGATGAGGGCGTGGGGTTCGTTGTCGAGTTCGTGCGCGGTGGCGCGGAGGACGAGGTAGCGGGCGCGGGTGTGGATGGCGTCACGGCGCCGGTCGCGTAGGAAGGCGGCGCGGGTGGCGTGGAACGTGTGGCTGTCGAACTCGAGGATCACGCGTTCGGGGCGCCAGACGGCGTCGACCTCGAAGCCTTCGACTTTCGTGTTGCAGTCGGGGCGCGGGAGTTTGGCGGCGCGCAGCAGCGCGGCGAGGCGGCGTTCGGCCTCAGAGCGGGTGAAGGGCGCGTCGGTGATGAGAGCCCGCAGGCTCGGCGCGCCGGGTCGTCCTGGGGCCCGGTCGATGGTCGCCTGGATCTCGTGCTTGGTGACGAGGCGATCGACCCGGGCACGCTCGAGATTGGTGGCGAGGTCGTGCGTGGGCAGATCGCCGGCGCAGTCCAGCAGGGTGCGCGCGGGGCTTGTGAGCGCGATGCCGTGCAGGGTGCGAACGTCTCCAAGGGAAAGGCTCCGGGTTTCGTGCGGCCTGATGCCCGCGGGACGCACGCGGCGCCCAATCACCGTCACATCGATCGGCTCGTCGTTGTCGGGGCAGATCTCCCACAACGCGGCCGCCGCGCGATGGCTGAGCACCGCCCCCTCCCCGCACGCGTACACCGCAGCCAGCGCACGGCCCACCGGGGACGCAGTGTGCGCGCCCCACAGGTACACGCCCACGTGGCAAGCGGTCAGCACGCCGCGCCGGATGCGCCAATCGATGGCGCCGCGACCCAGCCCCAGCGCGAACAGCTGCTCGCGCGTCACGACGCCGTGCTGGCGATCAGCGACCCCTGCGATGAGCCGATCAGCATGAATGAGCGACGGATCGACTCTCGCCGCCCGCACGTCTGCCAAAACTACATGGCATACGTGAATGAGCGACGCCTTGCTGAGCGGCGCCCCGCCATCCGTCGCTCGTACAGGTGATCGGAGCATCCCCGCGAGGATCACCGCGGTCGGCCCCTCAAGACCGCCACTAGGGCCCAATCGTCACACCCGCGCGGCAGAGACCGAACAAACCAGGTCCCTTGCCGATGCCGTTCGCCGATCCCGCCACCCCGATAGCGTGTGCAACCACCCCATGAACCGTCGCCCCCGCATCGAGCTCGTCGCCCCCGCCGCCTCCCTCGAAGAGGCAGCCGCGATCGTCGCCGCCCTCGAGCAGTTCATGCGCGACAGCGCTCCAAGAGCCCAGCAAGCGGCGCCAAACCGCAGCAATTGGGCCCGGGCCGGCCTGCTCGAGGCCACCGGTCACGACGCCGCTGAGGCGCCGCATCCGTGGGGGCCGGCGTCACCGCGGTAGTGCGGCTCCCCGCCGCCGTACGGTGCACGATCCCGCGCGCCTGCGCATACCGCTAACTGTCAGCCTGTCAGCGGCCGATAGGACCGACACATGCAGGAAACCCACGAGCCCGGCGGCGCGGTCGTTCACAGCCGTCTCGAACCTGCTGGATTGACTGGCCTCCTCGGGCGATATGGAGAAGGACGCGGGAAGGTGCTCGGCATCGCGCTGGTGCTGTTCGCCGCGTCCGCGGCATTGCTCCTCGCCATACCCGCGCCGCCCGCCAGCGTCGGGATGGCGTTCATCCTCCCCGTCGCCCTCGTCGCCGCTGAATGCGGCCTGCGCGCCGGGCTGATCTGCGCAGCCGCGAGCTGCGCGGCGCTGCTCGCCTGGTCGATGACGACCACGGGCCAAGGCGATGGCGTCGGCGGCACCGTGCTGCACTCCGTCGCGCTGCTCTTCCTCGCCTGGATCGTCGGCCAGATCGCCGAGCGCGCCGCGCGCAGCCGGCGCCTGCTCGAGCAGGTGATCGAGTCGACCACCGACTCGATCTACGTCAAGGACGTCGACGGCCGGTACCTGCTCGTCAACAGTGCCGCGGCGCAGCTCATCGAGCATCCCGGCGACCACATACTCGGCCGCACGAACAGCGAACTGCTGCCCGAGATCGCGGACGGCGTGTGCGTGCACGACGAGCACGTCCTGCGAACGAACCGCGCGCAGTCCTATGAGATCGTCGGCAGGTACGGCTCGGACCGCCACGTGATGTCGGTGACCAAGAGCCCGTTTCGCAACGCGGCCGGGCAGACGGTCGGCACGCTCGGCATCGCGCGCGACATCACCGCGCAGCGACGGATGCAGGCCGAAAGCACGCGCTTCTTCGACCTGTCGGGTGACATGCTCTGCACGGTCGGCTTCGACGGCACGATGCACCGCGTCAACGGCGTGTGGGAGAAGACCGTCGGCTGGACCGCCGGCGAGCTGCTCGGCCACTCGATCTTCGAATACATCACGCCGGAGGATCACGAGGCGGCGTCGGAGGCGACCCGCGCCGCGCGGATGCCCGACGCGCCGGGGGCGCAGCTCACGACGCGCTGGCGGGCGAAGGACGGCTCGTGGCACTGGATCGACTGGAGCCTGCGGACCGTCGACGACGAGAACCGCATCTACGCGTCCGGCCGCGACGTGACCGAGCGCCGCGCCGCTCAGCGCGCGCTGGCGCGCAGCGAGGTCCGCTACCGCACGCTCGTTCACGGCCTGCCGGGCACCGCCGTGCTCGTCTTCGACCACGACCTCAAGATCGAGTTCGCCGCCGGCCAGGCACTCGAGACCGCCGGCGGCCTGGGCTCCGAAGCGCTCGTCGGCCGCCCCGTCGGCGCGATGTTCACCGGGGCCGACGCGGCGGAGCTCACGCAGGCCTGCGAGGCCGCACTGGGCGGCACGGCGAGCAGCTTCGACGCGGTCGGCTGCGGCGACGGGCACGAGCTGTGGGTTCGCACGAGCCCCCTGCGCGGCGAGGCGGGCCAGATCGTCAGCGCGATGCTCATCGCGCAGGACGTCCACGAGCGCGTCGAGCACGCGCGCGCCCTGAGCGAGGCCAACGAGCGCTTCCGCCGCGCCTTCGAGAACGCGCCGATCGGGATGGCCGTCACCGACCTCGACGGTCGCTACCTCGAGGTCAACTCCGCGCTGTGTGCGATCACCGGCTACAGCGCGCGCCAGCTCACCGCTCGCACGTTCATGGACATCACGCACCGCGACGACGTCGCCGCCGGCATCGCTGCGACGCAGTCGATGTTCGAGGGCGCGTCGTCGATCTTCGTCACCGAGAAGCGCTACGTGCGCCCCGACGGCGACCCCGTCTGGGTCGCGCTGACGGCGACCGTCGTGCGCGACTCCGACGGCGCACCGCTGCAGTACCTCACGCAGGTGCAGGACGTGACCGAGCGCCGCCGCTTCGAGCGCGAGCTGCGCCACCTCGCCGACCACGACCCGCTGACCGGCCTCTTCAACCGGCGGCGCTTCGAGCAGGAGCTTGACCGCCACGTCACCGAGGTCGCCCGCTACGGCCCGCGCGGGGCACTGCTCGTGCTCGACCTCGACCACTTCAAGTACGTCAACGACGCGCTCGGACACCACGCCGGCGACGAGCTGATCCTCTCGGTCGCCGCGATCCTGCGCGCCCGGCTGCGCGACTCGGACATCCTCGCGCGCCTCGGCGGCGACGAGTTCGCGGTGCTCCTGCCGACCGCCGTCCCCGACGAGGCCGAGCACGTCGCCGACGAGTTGCTGCGCGCGGTCCGCGAAGAGACCGGCCTGGATGGCGCCGGCCGGCGCGCCGGCGTGACGACGAGCATCGGGATCGCCTCGTTCCGCGGCGCCGACATGACCGGAGAAGAGCTGCTCATCGAGGCCGACCTCGCGATGTACGACGCCAAGGAGGCCGGCCGTGACCGCTTCGCGGTCGTCTCGCCCGCCGCGCAGCGGCCCGACCGCATCAAGGCGCGCGTGAGCTGGCTGGAGCGCATCCGCTGCGCGCTGGACGAGGACCGCTTCGTCATCTACGCGCAGCCGATCCGCGATCTGCGCACGGGCGAGATCTCCCAGCAGGAGCTGCTCGTGCGGATGCTCGGCGACGGCAACGAGCTCATCCCGCCGGGCGCGTTCCTGCCGCTGGCCGAGCGCTTCGGCCTGGCCCCGGCGATCGACCGCTGGGTCGCCGCGCGCGCGATCGAGCTGCTCGCAGCCGATCCGACCGGCCATCAGGCGCTCGAGGTCAACCTGTCCGGCCCGTCGCTGAACGACGCCGAGCTGCTGACGCTCATCGAGACCGAGGTTCGCAGCAACAACATCGACCCGCGCCGGCTCATCTTCGAGATCACCGAGACCGCCGCCGTCGCCAACATCCCGCTGGCACGGCGCTTCGCCGAGCGGCTCATGCAGCTCGGCTGCCGCTTCGCCCTGGATGACTTCGGCGCGGGCTTCGGCAGCTTCTACTACCTCAAGCACCTGCCGTTCGACTACCTGAAGATCGACGGCGAGTTCGTCTCCGGCTGCCTGGGATCGCGCACCGACCAGCTCATCATCGAGTCCGTCGTGCGCATCGCGCGCGGCCTCGGCAAGGAGACGATCGCCGAGTTCGTCTCGGACCCGCAGCTCGAGGCCTACCTGCGCTCCCAGGGCGTCGACCACGCCCAGGGCTTCCACATCGGACGCCCGCTGCCCATCGAGAGCACTGGGCGTCGCCTGCAGCACACCGTTTGACCGGCGCCGCGGTCGGTAGCCTCGATCGCGGATGTTCTCCAAAGTCCTCATCGCCAACCGCGGCGAGATCGCCGTCCGCATCGTGCGCGCGCTCGACGAGCTGCAGATCGCGTCGGTCGCGGTCTACTCCGAGCTCGATCGCGACGCGCCGCACGTGCGGCGCGCCGGCGAGGCCTACCTCCTCGGCGGCCCGGCGCCGAGCGAGAGCTACCTGAACGTGCAACGGATCCTTGATGCCGTGCGCAGGTCCGGCGCCGAGGCCGTGCACCCAGGCTACGGCTTCCTCGCCGAGAACGCGGGCTTTGCGCGGGCCTGCGAGGAGGCGGGCGTCGTCTTCATCGGCCCCCCGGCGAGCGCGATCGACGCCATGGGATCCAAGACCCGCGCCCGTGAGCTCATGCAGGCCGCGGGCGTGCCGATCGTGCCGGGCACGACGCAGCCCGTCCCGGACCTCGACGCGGCGCGCCGGATCATCGACGCCGACATCGGCTATCCGGTCGCGGTCAAGGCGGCCGGCGGCGGGGGCGGCAAGGGGTTTCGCGTCGCGCTGCAGGCTTGCGAGCTCGACGCGGCCTTCGAGGGCGCCGCGCGCGAGGGCGAGAAGTTCTTCTCCGACGCGACCGTCTACCTCGAGCGCTACCTGCCCGATCCGCGCCACGTCGAGGTCCAGATCCTCGCCGACAGCCACGGCACGACGATCCATCTCGGCGAGCGCGACTGCTCGATCCAGCGCCGCCACCAGAAGCTCGTCGAGGAGTCCCCGGCGCCGGAGTGGATCGTCGACGACGCCCTGCGCGAGCGCATCGGCAAGATCGCCATCGACGCGGCCGAGGCCGTCGACTACCGCGGCGCCGGCACCGTCGAGGGGCTGCTGTCCTCCGACACGAGCGAGTACTTCTTCCTGGAGATGAACACGCGCGTGCAGGTCGAGCACTGCGTGACGGAGATGACGACCGGCGTGGACATCGTCAAGGAGGGCATCCGCGTCGCCGCCGGCGAGCCGCTGTCGGTCGGCCAGGACGACGTCGTGCTGCGCGGCCACGCGATCGAGTGCCGGATCAACGCCGAGGACGCGTCGCAGAACTTCATGCCGCTGGCGGGCCGGATCGGCGCGTACGTCGAGCCGTCGGGACCGGGCGTGCGCGTCGACTCCGGGGTGCGGGCGGGCGGCGAGATCTCGCAGGAGTACGACCCGATGATTTCCAAGCTCATCGTCTGGGACCGCGATCGCGAGCAGGCGACGCGGCGGATGCTGCGCGCCCTGGGTGAGTACGAGATCGAGGGACTCACGACGCTCATCGGCTTTCATCGCGCGCTGCTCGCCACCGACCAGTGGGCGCGCGGCGAGACGTGCCGCGACCTGCTCGAGGACGCCGAGTGGCTGACGGCGATCGACACCGGCGCTCGCGGTGCGCCCGCCGAGCAGCCTGGAGCTCTGCCGGAGTCAATCGAACAGGCGTACACCGTCGAGGTCTCGGGCCGCAAGTTCGACGTGCGGGTGATCGGCCCGCCGGGCGCCAACGGCGCGGCGCCCGCGGCGCGCAAGCCAGCCCGCGCGCAGCGCTCCAAGGGCGCGAGCGCAGGCGGCGGCGACACGCTCGCGTCCCCGCTTCAGGGCAATGTGTGGAAGGTCCCCGTCGAGGAGGGCCAGGAGGTGGTCGAGGGCGACGTCGTCGCGATCATCGAGGCGATGAAGATGGAGAACGAGATCACCGCCCACAAGGCGGGCGTCATCGCCGAGCTGCCGATCGCCGAGGGCGACGCGGTCGGCCACGGCGACACGCTCGCGGTGATCACCGACGCGAAATAGGGTTCCGGGCGTGAGCACGAGCACGACAGCGCGCGCGTGGGTCGCCCAGCCCGACGAGGCCGAGGCCGTCGCCTCGCTGCTCGTCGAGTTCCGCGACCACATGGGCGGCGACTGGCCGTCCCCCAACGCGTTCCTGGCCTCGGTCGAGCGGCTGCTCGAGGACCGCAACACGGAGTTCCTGCTCGCGACCCCCGACGACGACTCGCCGCCCGGCGGCGTGCTCCAGCTGCGCTTTCGCTTCAGCGTGTGGAAGGCCGCGCCGGATGCGTGGGTCGAGGACCTCTTTGTCCGCGCGAGCGCGCGCCGCTCGGGCGTCGGCGACGCGCTCATCACGCTCGCGATCACGCAGGCGACCGAGCGCGGGTGCAAGCGCGTCGAACTCGACACGAACGAGAACAACGCGGCCGCGCTCGCGCTCTACGAGCGCCACGGGTTCAGCCCGCATTCCAAGGGCGGCGGGGACGGGCGCGACCTGTTCCTCGGGCGGCCGATCGCCTGAGGCTCGGGCCGCGAGCGAGGCGGCGCGTGAGATCGAGACGGACGAAAACCCCGTATATCGGGGTCTTGAACCATCTCGATGACCAAACGCGGGCCAACCTTCACTCCTTGATCGATGCTGTTTGGTCAACCGCGCGACCACGGCCGCAGGCTGCTAGGGCAAGCGCCCGTTCCAGCGCAGCGAGCCGGCCACGGCGCCGGCCAGCAGCAGCAGGGCGGCACCGGCGAACAGCGACGTGATCTCCTTCTTGCCGGGCTTGGTGCCGATCTGCGAGCCGAGCCGCCCGTAGACGGCGTCGAGCTCGTCGGCGTCCTCGGCGCGGAACGCCAGGCCGCCCGACGTGTCCGCGATGCGCTTGAGCGCATCGGGGTCGGGCGGCACAGCCATGACCTGCGTGCCGCCGCCCGGGCGCTCGAGTTCGATCCGGCCCTCCGGCGTCCCGAGCGCGACCGTGTAGATCGGGACGCGCAGGCGCCTGGCCTCGTCGGCGGCGAGATCCGCCGCCTGGCCGTCGTTGGCCGCGCCGTCGGACAGCAGCACGATCGCCGCAGGCGGGCGGCGAGAAGCGCTGCCGTCGCGGACCTGGAGTGCGTCAAGCGCGGCGTTCAGCCCGGCGCCGGTCGCGGTTCCGGAGTCCGGCCTCAGCGTCTTGAGCACGTTCTTGAGCTGTTCATGGTCCGTCGTCGGCGTCTGGAGCGTCGTGGCCGAGTTCGAGTACCTGACCAGCCCGACACGCAACTCGCCGGGCACGCGGTCGAGGAACCGCTCGGCGGCGCCGCGCGCGGCGTCGAGCCGATTCGGGCTGACGTCCTCGGCCGACATCGAACGCGAGACGTCGGTGACGAGCACGACCGACGCACGCTCGACGGGCACGGCGATCGTCTTCTGCGGGCGCGCGAGGGCGAACGCGAGCGCGGCCAGCGCGCACGCGAACAGCGCGGCCGGGACGTGGCGGCGCCACTGCGGCTCGTGCGGGAGAACGGAGGCGAGCGTCGACAGCGCGGTGTAGCGCACCGGGTAGCGCCGTCGCCGGCGCTGCGCGGCCTGGTGGGCGAGCAGCGCCGCGGGGACGGCGAGCAGCGCGAGCAGCGCGAGTGGCGAGACGAAGCTCATTGCAGCGCCTTTCCGAGCGTGCGCAGCCAGTCGCCCTGGGTCGACAGGACGACGTGGCGGGCACGACCCTTGCGCAGCTGATCGGCGACGCCCGCGCGTTCGGCGGCGGCCGCCGCGGCGAAGCGCTCGCGCAGCCGCCGGCGCGATGTGTCGACCTCGATGAGCTGTCCGGTCTCGGGATCGACGAGCGCGAGCCGGCCGACGGGCTCCAGGCGCTCCTCGCGCGGGTCGCGGATCTCGACGGCGAGGACCCGGTGGCGCGAGCCGAGCGCGCGCAGCGCGCGCGGCCAGTCCAGCGGCCCGCGGAAGTCCGAGACGATCGTGACGAACCCGGGCTGGCGCGCGAGCTTGCCGACGCGGTGCAGCACCGGGCCGAGGCCGCGATCGGCGACGCCGTCGACGGCGACGCCCTCCCCGAGCAGCCGGCCCAGCGCGACGCGCGCGTTCGGGCCGCCGCGCGGGGGCAGCACCCGCTCCGGCCCGCCCGCGGTCGCGACGGCGAGCCGTCCGCCGTGGCGGGTCGCGGCGCGTCCGACGACCCCGGCGACGCCCTCGGCGACATCGGACTTCAGCCGCTGCGCCGTGCCGAACGCCATCGACGCGCTGAGATCGACGACGAGCCAGGTGGTGAGGATGCGCTCGGGGACCTGGAGCCGAACGTGCGCGACGCCGGTGCGGGCGCTGGCCGCCGGATCGAGCTGACGGACATCGTCGCCGACCTGGTAGGGCCGCAACTGCGCGAGCTCCGTGCCGGCGCCGACCCCGGGCGCCATCCGATCGCCGGGCAGCACGCCGGCGCCGCGCCGCACGAGCTTCAGCGCCATCGCGTCGACGAGCGCGGCCGGCACCGGACCCGGGCCCTGGCGGGCGGGCGGAACGCGCATGCCGTGGTCGCGGACGGCCATCTGCTCAGGCGGCGGAGCCGTGCTCGTGGTGGGGCTCGTAGGTCGGCTGGACCTCGGTCTGCTGGGCGTGCTGCGCCCCGGTCGACAGGGCGCCGAACAGCCGGTCGAGGATGTCGTCGGCGGTGATGTCGTCGGCGATCGCGTCGTACGAGCGCACGATCCGGTGACGCAGGACGTCGGGCGCGAGGTCGCGGACGTCTTCGACGAGCGCATGGCGCCGGCCGCGCAGCAGCGCGAGCGCCTGCGCGGACTGCACCATCCCGATCGCCCCACGCGGGCTGGCGCCGTACTGGATGAGCTCGGCGAGGTCCGGCAGGCCGTAGCGCTCAGGGTGACGCGTGCCGTCGACGAGCTGGACGGCGTAGGCGACGACCTCGCGGTCGACGAAGATCTCCGCGGCCGCGCGCTGGAAGCGCTCGAGGTCGGCCATCGAGAGGCGAACCTGCACGTCCTCGGGCGGGCGCAGCGAGCGGCCCACGACCGACGCCTCCTCGCCGAGCGTCGGGTAGTCGACGAGCAGCTTGAAGAGGAAACGGTCGATCTGCGCCTCGGGCAGCGGGTAGGTGCCCTCGGACTCGATCGGGTTCTGCGTGGCGAGCACGAGGAACGGGTGCGGCACCGGGTAGCTCTCGATGCCGATCGTCACCTGGCGCTCCTGCATGACCTCGAGCAGCGCCGACTGCACCTTCGCCGGCGCGCGATTGATCTCGTCGGCGAGCAGGAAGTTGCCGAACACCGGCCCCAGCTCGGTGTCAAACGTGCCCCGGTCCGGTCGGTAGATGCGCGTGCCGACGAGGTCGGCGGGCACGAGGTCGGGCGTGAACTGGATGCGCCGGAACGAGCCGCCCATGACCTGGGCGAGCGTGCGGATCGTGAGCGTCTTGGCGAGACCGGGGACGCCCTCGAGCAGCACGTGCCCGCCGGCGAGCAGCGCGACGAGCAGTCGCTCGAGCATCGCGTCCTGGCCGACGATGACGCGCTTGACCTCGTAGAGGACCTCCTCGAGGACCTGGCGTGGCGGGCGCCCGGTGTCGTCGGGATCGGTCGGCTCAGGGCCTCGTCTCATGGTGCTCATCGGGTGACTCCTTTCGGGGAGTGCAGGAGGTGTGGATGCTGATCAGACAAGGCGGCGAAACCAGTGCAGGGACAGCAGGCCGCCCGCGGCGAGCAGCGCCAGCGCGCCGCCCGCGAAGCCGGCGGTGATCTCACGCTGCTCGTCGCGCTTGCCCAGCCGCGACCCGAGCTTCTCGTAGGCGGTGCTGAGCGCGTTGGAGTCGGTGGCGTTGAACGCCTGGCCGCCGGAGATCTCGGCGACCTCGCGCAGCGATGCGACGTCGGGCGGCACGGCCCGAGTGATCGTCGCGCCCGACGCCGTCTTCACCTCGATCGTGCCCGTCGGCGTCCCGAGCGCGACCGTGTAGACGGGGATCCGCAGGCGCTTCGCGCGCGCGGCGATATCGACGGGATCGCGTCCGCGGGTCGATGCGCCGTCGGAGAGCAGGATCACGGCGGCGGGCACGCGCACGCCGCCGTCGTCGGTCTGTCCCTCCAGCGCCGTCAGCGCGGCGTCGAGCGCCTCGCCGCTGGCCGTGCCGCCGCTGGGCTGCAGCGCCTCGATCGCCGAGCGGACGACGTCGCGATCGGTCGTCGGCGTCGCCACGGTCCGCGCCGCGTGGTTGAACGCCACGAGACCGACGCGGATGGTCTCGGGAACGTCGTCGAGGAAGGCCTCCGCCGACGTGCGCGCCGCCTGCAGGCGCGTCGGCGCGACGTCGGTCGCCTGCATCGAGCCCGAGTAGTCGGTCGCGAGCATGATCGAGGCGCGCTCGACGTCGACGGCGACCGTCGTCTGCGGCCGCGCGAGCGCGAGCACGAGCAGCGCCAGCGCGATGGCGAAGATGGCCAGCGGCGCGTGGCGGCGCCAGCCGGGCGTCCGCGGGGCGACCGAGCCGACGACCGCGGGGGCCGCGAAGCTCGCGGCGGAGGCGCGCCGCTGGCGCTCGTTGCCGAGGTATGCGAGCACGGCGAGCGGCACGAGCAGCAGCCCGAGCAGGAGCAGCGGCGACTGGAAGCTCACGGGGTCCCGCCGCTGCTCGGCAGGCTCGACGGGCGCGTTCCGAGCTTCACGGTCACCGTCTGGCGCGATCCGCCGCGATCCACCTCGATCTCGATGGTGTCGCCGGGCTTGGTGGCGTCGATGGCGGCGCTGACGTCCTCGGGCGACTGCACGTCGCGGCCGTTGACACGCTGGATGACGTCGCCCTGGCGCACGCCGCCGGCGTCCGCTGGGCCGCTCGGCACGACCTTCTGCACCTGCGCGCCCGACCCGGCCAAGGGCGTGCTGCTCTCCACACCGAGGTACGCGCGCTCGATCGAGCCGCCGCGCTCGAGCCGCGGCACGACGTCGCGCACCGTGTCGGACGGCACGGCAAACCCGATTCCGACGTTGCCGCCGCTCGTCGTCGCGATCTGCGAGTTGACGCCGATGACGCGGCCGAGGGAGTCCAGCAGCGGCCCACCGGAGTTGCCGGGGTTGATGGCCGCGTCGGTCTGGATCGCGTCCGCGATCGAGAAGTTGTTCGGCGCCGAGATCGTCCGGCCGACGCCGGAGACGACACCCGTCGTCAGCGAGCGGTTGCCGCTGAACGGGTAGCCGATCGCGACCGCCAGATCACCGACCTGGACGTTGTCTGACTCCGCGAGCGCCAGGGCCGGCCGGCCGGCGACGTCATCGGCGTCGACCTTGAGGACGGCCAGGTCCGTCGACGGATCGGTTCCCGCCACGCGCGCGTCGATCGAGCTCGTGTTGTCGTCCAGACGCACCTGCGCGTCCTGGGCGTTGCCGACGACGTGCGCGTTGGTGACGATCGTCCCGCCGCCGGTTCCGGCGTCGACGAGAAATCCCGTGCCGCTGGCGGTCGCTGCGCCGCTGTTGACCCGGATGGCGACGACGCTGCGATTGGTGGCCGTGTAGATGGCGCGCACCGTGCGGCTGTGGCGGTCCGCCGGTGCGGCGCCGGGGACGGCTGGCAGGGTGGCCGTCCGCGGTTCGTCGTCGCCGCCGAAGATGTCGTTGGCGAGCAGGCCGGCGCCGATCAGCGCGAAGATCGCCATCCCCGCGAGCAGCGCGTTGCGGAAGAACCGGCGGCGATCACGCGGCGGTTCGGGCTCCTCGGGCGGGCGCAGCGGCGCCTGCGGGACGATCGGCTTGCGCGGGGCCAGCCAGGGCTGAGCTTCCTCTTCCTCGCGTGGGTCGGTCCATAGGCGACCGTGGGTCGAGGACGCGGGGGGGCCTGGGTCGTTGACCATGCAATGGAACGGTAGGCGCCGGATGTCAAAGTTGCGTAAGTCCAATGTGAGCGTTTGTGAAGAGGCCGCCTCAGGGCCCGAACGCCATGACCTCGACACGGTGGCCCGCCGGGCAGCGCACGAAGCAGCGCGGCGAGCCCCAGTACTCGTTGCGCGGCTCTGGCACGAACCCGGCCGCACGCAGCGCCTCGAGGGTCGCGTCGTACTCGCGCGCCACGACCGCGATGTGCCCCGACGGCGCCACGACCGGATCGTCGGCGAACAGCAGGTGGACGGTCATGTCGCCGGACCGCATCCACACGGCGCGCGCGGCGAGCGCCTGCGGTGGTTGCACGCGCGCGAAGCCGAGCAGCGCCCAGAAGCGCTCGCACGCCGGCGCGTCGCGCTCGCAAATCTCGATCGCGACGTGGTCGATCACGCGCTCGCCCGGACGCGCTTGACGTTGTCGGCGTGGATCGCGCGCTGCGCCTCGCCGCGTCGCGCGAGCGGCAGCTCCGCATCGGGCAGCTTGGCGAGGTAGTTGACGTCCTCGCGCATGATCGCCGCGGCGCGCGCGCCCTCGAGCACCTCGCCGTGGCCCGGGACGACGTACGCGGCACCGTCGACCAGCGCTTCAAGCCGGCGCAGCGTCGCGAGGTAGCCGTCGCGTGACCCGCCTTCGCTGAGCATCGGGACCTCGACCGGGGAGATGTAGTCACCGGCCACGAGCACACGCGCCCACGGGATCCACACCGCCATGCCGTCGGCCGTGTGGCCGTCCGCCGGGTGCAGCTCGAGCTCCTCGTCGCCGATCTCGCAGTGGCCGGGGACGGGCAGCGCCTGCACCTGGCCGAGCGCGAGCGGCGCCGGCCGGTCGACGTAGTGCTCGTCGTCGAAGCAGCGCAGGTCGCGCGCGGCGACCCCCGGCTCGGCGGCGAGTCGCGCGGCGGTGGTCTCCGACACGCCGAGCGCCGCACCGGGAAAGGCGAGCCGGCCGAGCAGGTGATCCCAGTCGCCGTGCGTGGCGAGCAGGCCCGAGCAGTCAAAGCCCGCGCGCTCGAGCACCGCCGGCAGGAGGTCGAGCTCGTCGGGCAGCACCGGCGAGTCGATGACGAAGCACTCCGCGCCGTTGCGCACGATCGTGCACGTCGTCTGCCAGATGCGGCTCGTCGCGACGAGCACGTCGGTGTGCAGGCCGATGACGCGCACCGCGCGCGACGACCTCGCTAAAGCCCGAGGAGCTTGACCGCTTCGAGGAGGTTCTTCACCTCGGCGGTCGGCTTCTTCTGGCCGGCCTCGAGCTTCTCCCTGTGGCGGTTGACCCAGATCACGGGGATCTTGTTCTTCACCGCGGGCTCGACGTCGTGGTAGTAGCTCGCCGAGACGTGGACCCAGCCCTTCTTGCCGCCCATGCGACGAGCGCACTCGGTGAAGTGCGCCAGGTCGGGCTTGTAGGAGCGCACCTGCTGTGCGGTGACGACGAGGTCGAAGTCGTGCGGGATGTGGCGGCGCGTCTGACCGAGGAGCTTGTCGTCGATGTTGGAGATGAGCCCGGTCTGGTAGCGCTTGGTGACCTTGTTGAGCTGCGGGTTGGTCTCCTTAAACGGCGCCCAGCGCTGGACGCTGTCGGGCAAGAAGCCCGAGCGGGAAGGCTCCAGCGGCCATTCCAGGCGCTTGGAGATCTCGACTGCCGTGCGCCGCAGAACCTCGGCATACAGCTCGTAGGAGCCGCCCTCGATCTCCCGCTCGATCTCGTGGAAGTTCGTCAGCAGCGCCTCCCGGTCGATCGTGAAGCCATCGCGGGAGGCCTCCTTCTCGAAGGCGTCGATGACGCCCTGTTCCCAGTCGATGAGCGTGCCGTACACGTCGAAGGTGACGAGCGAGATGTTCTTGGGAAGGGCCATAGCCGCCGGGCATTGTAGGCACGCGGCGTTCCTAGCCCTCGACCGGGCACTGCGCACCCGCCCGCTTGGACTATTGTCCGGCCGCCGATGGACCTTCTGGAGTACAAGGGCAAGCAGGTACTCGCGCGCTACGGCGTGCCGCTCTTCCCCGGCAAAGAAGCGTCCACGGTGCAGGAGGCGGTCGCCGCCGCGCAGGAGATCGGCTGCCCCGTCGTCGTCAAGGCGCAGGTGAAGATCGGCGGCCGCGGCAAGGCCGGCGGGATCAAGATCGCCGACAGCCCCGAGCAGGCGCGCGAGCACGCGACGAACATCCTCGGCATGGACATCCGCGGCCACACCGTCCACGAGCTGTGGATCCAGCAGGCGACGGACATCGCCAGCGAGTACTACGCCGCGGTCGTCTTCGACCGCTCGGCGAAGGCGCCGCTGGTGATGCTCTCCACGCAGGGCGGGATGGACATCGAGCAGGTGGCCGAGGAGCACCCCGAGGCGCTGGCGATGATCCACATCGACCCGCTCGCGGGCTTCCAGCCGTTTCACGCCCGCCGCCTGGCCTTCGAGGCGGGCGTCGAGGCCGACGTCGTGCGCCCGGTCGGCGACCTGCTGGCCAAGCTCTACGAGGTCTTCACGCGCGAGGAGGCGACGCTCATCGAGATCAACCCGATGGTCATCACGCCGGACCGTAGGGTCATGGCGCTGGATGCGAAGGTCACGCTCGACGGCAACTCGATGTTCCGCCACCCCGACAACGCCGGGCTGGACGACTCAAGCGACGCCGATCCGCAGGAGCGGATGGCCGCCGAGCGCGGGCTGACCTACGTCAAGCTCGACGGCGACATCGGGATCTTCGGCAATGGCGCCGGCCTCGTCATGTCGACGCTCGACGTCGTCGCGCACGCGGGCGGCGCGCCGGCGAACTTCCTCGACGCGGGTGGCGGCGCGAAGGCCGAGGCGATCGTGGCGTCGGTCGAGGTCATCCTCTCCAACCCGAACGTCAAGGCGGTGCTGTTCAACGTCTTCGGCGGCATCACGCGCTGCGACGAGGTCGCCAAGGGGATCATCGAGGCCTACGGGATCCTCAGCCCCACCGTCCCCTTCGTCGTGCGCCTGGACGGGACCAACGACGTCGCGGCGCGCAAGCTGCTCGCCGACGCCGACCTGCCCGGCGTCTACGCCGAGGCGACGATGGACAGCGCCGCGGCGCGCGTCGTCGAGCTCGCGAACGGCGCTGAGGCATGAGCATCCTCGTCGACGAGGACACGCGCCTGGCCGTGTCCGGCCTGACCGGCCGGGAGGGCACCTTCCACGCGATGAACAACCGCGCCTACGGCACGAACGTGGTCGCCGGCGTGACGCCGGGCAAGGGCGGCCAGGACGTCGAGGGCGTGCCGGTGTTCAACACGTTCCGCGCGGCCGTCGCGGGCACCGGCGCGAACACGGCGATGGTCTTCGTGCCGCCGCGCTTCGCCGCCGACTCGATCCTCGAGGCGCAGGACGCCGGCATCGCGACGATCATCGCGATCACCGAGGGTATCCCCGCCCACGACGAGCTGCGCGTCTTCAACCTCCTCAAGCGCACCCCCGAGGTGCGCCTCGTCGGCCCCAACTGCCCCGGCGTGCTGTCACCGGGCAAGGCGAACGTCGGGATCATCCCGGCGTCGTTCTTTCAGCCCGGCAACGTCGGCGTCGTCTCGCGCTCGGGCACGCTGACCTACCAGATCGGCAACGAGCTCGCCCAGGCGGGCTTCGGCAACTCGACGATCGTCGGCATCGGCGGCGACCCGGTGCCGGGCTCGAGCTTCGTCGACATCGTCGCCCTGTTCGAGGCCGACCCGGAGACCGAGCTGATCGTCATGAGCGGCGAGATCGGCGGCTCGGCGGAGGAGGAGGCGGCGACGTACATCGCCGAGCACGTGCGAAAGCCGGTCGTCGGCTACATCGCCGGCCTGACCGCGCCGCCCGGCAAGACGATGGGCCACGCCGGCGCGATCGTCTCGGGCTCGAGCGGCGGCGGCCAGGCGAAGATCGACGCGCTCGAGGCCGTCGGCGTGCGCGTCGGCCGCACGCCCACGCAGGTCGCCGAGATCGCGATCGAGATCCTCGGCGGGTAGGGCGGCGCGCGCCCGAGCCCGGATCGCGGCTCAGCGCCTGCGAAGTGTCGTAGTCGACTACGGCAGACAGGTGCGGCGCCGCGCGTCAGAGTCGCGACTATGGGTGCCCGGGCAGCGGCGGGCGCGAAGCGCGAGACGACAGCGGGCGGGCGACGTTCAGCCAGCAACGGTGTACCGCACGGACCACTTGGGCGGGGGCGGGGGCGGCTCATGGCGGCGGCCGCGTAACGCAGTCATTCCAACGAACGGAGAGGTCATGCGGGGAAGAAAGCTTGTACGGGCGGCGCTGGTTGCAGCGCCGGTGTTGGCAGTAAGCGGCGTCGCGTGGGCAGTCGCCGCGCCCGCTGGCGACGGCGTCATCCACGCGTGCGTTCAGGACCAGGGGAGCAGCTTCGGGTCCGGCGCGGTCCGTATCGTCGACCCGGGCGATACCTGCAAGCCCAACGAGTCGGCGCTGTCGTGGAACCACAAGGGCGAGCCCGGGCCGCCCGGGCCGCAGGGCGAGCCCGGGCCGTCCGGGCCGCAGGGCGAGCCGGGGCCGACTGGGGCCACAGGCCCGCAGGGGCCGAAGGGCGACACCGGGGCGACCGGGTCCGATGGACCGCAAGGCGCGACGGGGCCGGCCGGGCCTGAGGGGCCGATCGGGCCACCCGGGCCACCCGGGCCCAGCGGTCTCGGCGAGGTAAAAGTCGTCCAGGCGACCAACATTACGCTCGACGCGCTCTCGACGACCACGCACTTTCTCCCGTGCCCGAGCGGCTCGATCGTCCTTGCCGATGCGTTCGAGTTTGTGGACGACCCCTCGGCGCTCACGCTCAGGGCGTCTTACGCTCGCCAGGGGGAGGTAGGAGAGACGCCGGTCGGATGGAGCTGGAAGATTCAGAACGCGTCGCCCGCGGCGCAGCACTACTCCGTGCGTCTGTACTGCATGAAGACGTAAGCCGCCGGCTCAGACCGCCGGAGCGATAGTGGCATCAGGCGCTCCCGCGGCGCGAGAGCTGCTCGCGGCACTCCGATCGCTGAGCGCGGCCTTGACGGCGCCCGGCCCGCATATTGGGCAGGGCGCCGTCGAGCCGCGCTCGATACCCCAAGCCACTAGGCATGAATCGTCGTAGCCGACTACGGCAGACGAACACGCGCGCGGCGCGCATCATCGACGTCGTGGATCGCGAACGGGCCCTCGCAGAGCTGTCGATCGCCCACGCGGTCGCGTTGCGCCTGCGCGAGGCCGGCGCCGGCGAGCGGGTGATCGCCGCCGCGCTCGCGGTGCCCGTGGAAGGCGTGCGCACGCTGATCGAGGTCGCCGAGGCGAAGCTCGCCGCTCTCTGCCGGGAAGAACCTTGAGACGGCGGCGCCGGCCGGTGCGCTGCCTGGCGGTCGGTGGTTGTCGTTCCGGAGCCGCGGCTTGACGCTCGTGCGAAGGGGGTCGGGCTACGGGCCGTCGGGGCGCGCGAGGTCGGGCGCCAGCACTCCGCGCAGCCCGGTCCGCGCGTGAACGCCGAGCTTGCGGCAGGCCCGCAGCACGTAGGTCTCGACCGTGCGCACCGACAGCACGAGCGCCTCGGCGATCTCGCCGTTGGTCCGCCCGGCGGCGGCGAGCATCGCGATCTCGCGCTCGCGCGCGGTGAGCCGCTCGCCGGCCGGCGTCAGCGCGAGCGCGGGCGTGATCGCGCCGGGGCACAGCGCGGCGTGCCGGCGCGACAGGGCGCCCGCACGGCGTGCCGAGCTCTCGCGCCCGGCGGCGGCGTAGGCGCGCGCCGCGTGCCCGGCCGCCTCGGCCGCCTGCAGGTCGAGCAGGCGGCAACGCCGTTCTCCTACCGCGTGTGGGCCGATCCCAGCGCACCGCATCTGCCGTTCGACGGCCCGCAGGGCTCGGCGGGCAGCCCGCATCCGACCGGCCTCGACGACGGCTTCAGGGCGCCGTTCGTCGAGCCGAGCCTGCTCACGCTGGCCAGCGGGCCGATCAGCAGGCACGACCCGTGGCTGGCGGACGGCGCGACCGAGACGAGCGGCAACAACGTCGACGCCTACGCCGACCTCAGCCTTCCCGACGGCTTTACCCCGGCGACCGCGGACACGCGGGCCTCGACGGTCGCGGCGCACAGCTTCGATCATCGCTTTGACCCGTCGCTGGACCCGCAGGCCCCACCCGAGCAGACGCAGGCCGCGATCACCCAGCTCTTCTACACGGTCAACATGCTCCACGACTGGTTCTACGACGCCGGTTTCGACGAGGCGTCGGGCAACGCCCAGGCCGACAACTACGGCCGCGGCGGCCTCGGCGGTGACGCGCTGCACGCCGAGGCCCAGGACTCCTCAGGCTTCGACAACGCCAGCATGCGCACGCCCGCGGACGGACAGTCGCCGCGGATGCAGATGTACCTGTGGAGCGGCCCGTCGCCCACGCTGACCGTCACCGCCCCAGCAAGCGTCGCGGGCACGTACGCGACGGGCAGCGCCGCGTTCGGCCCGAGATCGTTCGACCGGTCGGGCGAGCTCACGCTCGTCGACGACGGCACCGCGCCGTCGACGAGCGACGGCTGCGAGAGCCCGTTCGTCAACGAGCTGTCGGTGAACGGTCACATCGCGGTCATCGACCGCGGGACCTGCTCCTTCGCCGCCAAGGCCAAGAACGCCGAGGATGCCGGCGCCATCGGCGTCGTGATCGTCAACAACGTGCCCGGCGCACCGCCGGCCATGGGGAACCCGACCCCCCCGCTCACGATCACCGTGCCGGTCCTCTCGCTCACGCAGGCCGACGGCGACAAGCTGAAGGGCGCGATGAGCAGCAGCGCCGTGTCGGTGAGAATGCAGCGCCCGCCCCCCCGCGACGGGACGATCGACAACACGATCGTCGCGCACGAGTGGGGCCACTACATCAGCAACCGTCTGATCGAGGGCGGCTTGGGCGCGAACATGGCGCGCGGTCTGGGCGAGGGCTGGGCCGATTTCACCGCGCTGCTGATGATCGTGCGCGCAGAGGACGGGGCCAGCGGCTTCGACGGCGTCTATCCCCTGGTGACCTACGCGGCCGCAAACTCGTACTTCGGCATTCGCCGCGTTCCCTACTCGACGGACTTCACGAAGGACGCGCTGACCTTCCGCCACATCGCCGACGGGCAGTGGCTGCCGCCGGGCGTCCCGACCCAGGGCGGGGGCCCGAACTCCGAGGTGCACAACACCGGCGAGGTCTGGGCGACGATGCTGTGGGAGTGCTACGCGTCGCTGCTGCGCGCGACGCAGGGCCCGGACCCGCGCATGAGCTTCGCCGAGGCGCAGAAGCGGATGCGCGAGTACCTCGTCGCCGCCTACAAGATGACCCCCGGTGACCCCACGCTGCTGGAGGCGCGCGACGCGCTGCTGATGGCGGCCTACGCCGGCGACAAGCGCGACTTCGCGGCGTTCTGGGACGCCTTCGCGCGCCGCGGCGCGGGTGCCCGCGCCGTCGCGCCCGACCGCGCGTCGCCAACCAACGCGCCCGTCGTGGAGTCCTACACCACCGGCGAGCTGGCCTCTGCGGGCGCTGCGCTCAGCGACGACGAGCACTCCTGCGACAAGCACGACGGATTTCTCGACAACGGCGAATCCGGCCGCCTCGTCGTCACGCTGCGCAACGTCGGAGCCACGACGCTCAAGGACACCACGGCCACGATCAGCTCGACCGACCCGCACGTGCAGATCGACAAGCCGACGTTGAAGTTCGGCTCCTCGAAGCCCTACGAGACGAAGACCGCCACGACGGACGTCAGCCTGGCCGGTTCGACCGGCATCCGGGAGACCGACCTGATGATCAGCTATCAGGACGCCTCGATCCCCGCCGGCCCCTCCACCGCCCACCTCGTCGTCCATACGGGCGCACAGAGCGTTCCCAGCACGACCGACGACGTCGAGAGCGTGGCCGGCGACTGGACCGCTCGAGCCGACGTCGGCACGGCGACGTGGGAGCGCATGACGAGCAACGGGCCCCTGAACAGGTTCTGGCGTGGACCCGACGACGGCGAGATGGTGAGCGACACGTCGCTGATCTCGTCGCCGCTTCAGGTCGGGCCCGATCCGCTCAGCCTGACGTTCCGCCATCGCTACCAGTTCGAGTACTCCCGCAGCACCGCGTGGGACGGCGGGATCATCGAGCTCAGCAGCGACGGCGGCGTGAGCTGGACGGACATCGGCACGGGCTACACCGGCACGCTTGCCAGCGCCAGCGGCAACCCGCTGGCCGGCCGGCCGGCGTACACGAGCTCGAGTCCCGGCTACCCCGCCTTCGCGGACAAGACGATCGATCTCGGCACGACGTACGCCGGCAAGACCGTGCTGATCCGCTTCCGCATCGGCACAGACCAGTACACCGGGGCGGCCGGCTGGGACCTCGACGACATCTCCGCCGCCGGGCTGACGAACCTGCCCTTCCACCGCATCGTCGACGACGCGGGCTGCGCATGAAGAGGGACACGACGATTCTTCGGGAGCTCATTCGTTCTGCTCGAGATCCGGAACGTTCTGTGCTCCATCGGTTCTGACCGATGCTCCCCCTCGGCTCGGTCTCCGTGGAATCCGTGATTTCCGGTGGGTCATGGACGTCGCGGGGGCGGCCGGGCTGCCTCCGGCGCCTGCCCCCGCACCCGTCGACGTCGGCGAAGGCCTCGTCGGACTCCGGGCCGAGCCCGACCGCGCGCACCATGTGCGTCCCGGTGGTGGCGCGTGCGTGAGGCGGTGCGGCGCACCGGCATCGCCGGCCTTGCTGGTGCCGACGACGAAGAACTCATAGCTGACGCTCGGCTCGTTCGCGCTCGGGCACGCTGACCTACCAGATCGGCAACGAGCTCGACGATCGTCGGCGATCGACGCGCTCGAGGCCGTCGGCGTGCGGGTCGGCCGCACGCCACCCAGGTCGCCGAGATCGCGATCGAGATCCTCGGCGGCTGACGACCGCTTCCGCACCGCCGCGCCGCGGGGGCGCGGGCCGGCCGACCTGGAGACCGATCGCTCAGCGGTGGCGGCGAAACGGCGTGTCGAGCAGCGCGAACAGCGCCAGCCCGAGCAGCCCCGCGCTCGCGATGTACCACGGCCACGGACCCATCAGGTCGAGCAGCGAGTCCGGCGGCTTGTCGCGCAGGAACATGTAGTTGCCGCCGGTCGCCAGCGTGCCGATCGCCGCGCCGGCGGCGACGATCAGCGTCGCGGCGAACGTGCGCGCGACCGCGCCCGCCCGCGGGACGAGCCCGCGCCCGACGACGAGCAGCAGAGCGGCGACCACGACCCCGCCGTGGGTCACGAAGAACGTGACGACGAGCAGGTCGGGGAAGTCGTCACCGAGGTTCGGCGTCAGGACCGCCTGTACGGATGCGGTCAAGCCCCAGAAGTACGTCAGCTCGACGAGCAGCGGGCGCGGGTGCCACAGCGCGAGCACCGCCACGATCGTGACGACGTCGGACAGGTGCAGCGGCAGGTAGCGATCAAGCGACCACTCGCCCAGCGCGGCGGCGGCGATGTGATCGACGACGAAGGCGACCGCGATGCACAGCGCGAGCCCGCGCGACACGCGCACGGCACACCGGCCGCGCGCGAGCCACACGCCGGCGCCCGCCAGCCCGGCGATCGACGCCAGCGCGACGAGGTGCGTGGCCGACCACAGCTGCACGGACTGAGGCTCTCACGCGGCTCAGCGGCAAGCGTGGCCGACCACAGCCGCCCGGACCGAGCCGTTCAGCGGCAGAGCCTGCGCAGCTTGATCTTCGAGCTGCCCACGTTGTTGGCGCCGCGCTTGTAGAGGTACGCGCGCCCCTGCCGTCCGGCGCGCATGTCCTCGCGCAGCGCCGTCACGCGAGCGCGCACGCGCACGCGCCGGCCGACGCGCCGGATCGCGACGCTGCGACAGTTCGACGCGAGCTTCCAGCCGAACGACCGCTTGCTGCTGAGGTACACGTTGACCGCGTAGCTCGATGCCCCCCGCGACCGGGTCCACGCGACGCGCACCCCGCGCCCGCTGCGCTGGATGCGCACCCGCGGCCGGGACGGGCGCCGCTGCGCCGGAGCGCGATAGCTCGTGATCGCCGTCGTCTGCACCGGGATGCCGTTGCGCTCGAGGATCGCCTCGATCGTCCGCCGGCCGCCGGGGCCGGGGGCCGGCCGGAAGCGCTTGTCGAGGCACAGCAGCGTCACGCCGCTCACGCGCGGGCCGCGGCAGCGCTGCGGCGCGACCCGGTTGACGAGCGTGCGCCGCACGCTGGCGCTGCGCTCGATGATCCGCAGCCGCGTGCCCTCGGGCTTGGTGTAGGACATCGTCAGCATGCGGCGCCCGCGCGAGGCGCGCCTGACCTGTGCGGCGGCCGCGAACGGCTGCACCGGATCGGCGCCCTGGATGGCGGAGATCGCGTTGGACGGATCGGCCGACGTGATCGTGTAGGTGCCCGGCGCCGGCCGCACGAGCACGAGATGCGTGACGTTCTCGGCGTCGTCCTCGATCAGCATGAAGCTGCCGGGGACCTGCGAGCCCGACTCGCCGGCGGGCGAGACGATGTCGAAGCCCGGGCCGCTGACGCGGATCTTCGGCGGGCCGCTGCTGCCGGCGATCCGCAGCGCGAGCGCGGTGGTGCCGGACGCGACGCTGACCGTGCCGGCGCCCGCAGCCTGCCTGATGCGTGACGGGCGCTGGACCTTGTAGGGCTTGAAGCCGCACTCGCCGCCGACCACATCGACGTCCTGGTCACGCCACCGGTAACCGGCGCCGGCCTGCAGCTGGATCGTCTTCGTTTCGAGCTTGACCCGCCACGGCGCGTACCACTTCCAGTTCTTCTTCTTCTTGACGGTCTCGATCGTGATGCTGCCGGCGTCGATGCATGCCGCCGCTCCCGTGCTCGTGACGAGCCCCTTCGCGCTGCCGCAGACGTCGCCCGCGCACCCGCGCACGTCGCCGGCCATGCTGTACAGCAAGGACTTCGCCGCGATCCAGCCATCGATGTCGCCCTCGATCTTGAGCACGTCGTCGATGTTGATGCGCGCCTTGGCCTTGAAGTCGATGTGCCCGCCCGGCTTGAACGTGAGCGTCGCGGTCCCGAGCCGGGACTTGAAGACGCTGGCGTTGCCGGTGACCTCCAGCGACCACGGGTTGCGCTGGGTCTGGGCCGTGTAGAGCACCTTCCCGTCGATCTCCAGCGGCGCCGGCCCGACCTTCGGCGCGAAGTACGCGGCACCGGCGTCACCTCGGAGCTGCAACGGCTGCGCGCACACCCCGAAGCCGAGGCGGTTCAGCGTGAAGCCGTCGCCGAACAGCTGCTTGATCGGGCCGAGCAGCGGGCCGCCGAAGTTGTCGCGCAGGGCGCCGAGCGAGGCGAGCTTCCCGTTCGCCAGCGAGGTGAACATGCCGATCAGGAACTCCGAGCCGATCGGCAGCTGGAGGCGTGCCGTGCCGCCCCAGCGATCCTTCGTCTCGCCGGAGTCGCAGACGAGGTAGGGCTTGCTGTCGACGCTGAGTTCCGGGCACAGATTGCTGCCCGAGGTACCGGCGCCGGCGTAGGCCCAGCACAGCGAGAAGACGGGCAGCGGCCCGATCCACGCCAGGCTCTTCTGCAGGCGCACGCTGCCGTAGTGGATCTCCTGGTTGTCGACGCGCACCGTCGCGGTGTCCTGGACACGGCGCGGCGACACGCCGCTGAGGAACTCCGGCGGCGCGTCGCGAATCGGATCGGGGAGCGCGACGGTGAGGTCCATCTCGACGTAGCGCCGGGAGTCCTTGTGGCCCAGCCGCAGCGGCAGCTGCCCGGACACGCTCAGGCCGAACAGCGTGTTGCCCAGCCGGTCGAGCGTGGCGAGCCTGCGCTCGGCTCCCCTGGGCGCGTCGGGCAGCGCGAGGTCGAGGTCTCCGCGGTAGACCATGCCGACCTTGCCGACGGTGATCGCGACGTCCTTGGCGACGAGTCTTCCGCCGGGATAGCGCGTGGTCGGCTCCGTGTAGACGATCGGCCCGCTGACGACCTGCTTGACGCCGAGCGGGAACGCCGTGAGGTCCGGCACGTCGTAGACGCGCTGGATGCGCAGGCCGTTGAGCGTGATCTCGTTGGCCGCTCCCTCGGCGAACCTGCCGCCGCCCTGCGGGACCCAGCACAGGCTCGTCTCGAGCTCGGCGAGCGGCGTGATCTTCACCCCCGCGACGCCGTCGGCGAGGCGCCTCAGGGTGCACGTCGCCGCGGACGCCGGGCCGACGTTCGTCGTCACCTCGGCGACGACGCTGTGGGCCGGGTTGGCCGCGTCGGTGACCCGCGCCCGGGTCAGGTGCGAGCCCTGCGCGAAGGCGGTCGTCACCGTCGCGCCGGTGGCGTCGGTCGAGCCGTCGCTCGTGAAGTCCCAGCTGACGGTCAGCGGCGCCTTGCCCCCGGCGGGCGAGGCGGTGAAGCGCACGGTCTGCCCGGCGGCGGGGCCGTTCGGCGTCCGGCTGACGGTCATGGTGAGCGCGGGGACGACGGTGACGTTGACGTCCGCGAACGCCTCGTCGTGCTCCGAGCTGGTCCCGATCGCCCGCACCATGTGCGCCCCGGTGGTGGCGAAGGCGTGCGTGAGCCGGTGCGGCGCCCCGGCGTCGCCGGACCGGCTCACGCCGTCGACGACGAACTCGTAGCTGACGTTCGGCTCGTTGGCGGAGGCGGTGAAGACGGCCCCTTCGCCCACCTCGGGCGACGATCGATCCGCCTGCAGCCCGACGACCAGTGCCGACGCCGGGGTGGCGGACACCCCGAGCAGCAGGACGGCGGCGACGACCGCCGCCAGCAGCGACGGAACGTGTAAGTGCGACTGTGCTGCGCCCGGCGCGGTCATCGCGCGGCTCCTCCCCCGTGGACAGCGGGCTTGCCGTCGCCATCGGGCCAGCGCCTCAACGGGCCCTTCCGGCTCTTTCCGGAGCCTCCGCGACAGCTGCGACCGACTATACCTGGCGCGTAGACGCTCTGCACGGTTTTCCGCGAGCCATGGCCGGCGAACGCCTGGCCGGCAGCTCACGGACCGCAGACCCCGACATCCCGGCTAGTGATCGGTGCCCGATCTCGGCCCGCGCGTCGCACGCCTCCGGGCCGGGTGGCCCGCTATCGTCGGGCGCACCTCATGACCGAAACAATCTCCTTCGCCCGTGGCGCTCCGTCGCTGGACATCGTCGACATCGACGGCCTCCGCGACGCGGCCACGCGCGCCTTTACCAACGACCCCGGCGGTGTGACCGGCTACGGCACGTCGATCGGCTATCCGAAGCTGCGGCGCTGGATCGCCGCCCAGCACGACGTCGACGAGAGCCAGGTGCTCGTCACGAACGGCTCGATGCAGGCCGACGCGTTTTTGTTTGCGACCCTCGTCTGCGCGGGCGATCCCGTCGTCGTCGAGAAGCCGACGTACGACCGCACGCTGCTGAACCTCTCCGAGCTCGGCGCCGACGTGCGCATGGTCTCGCTGCAGACCGACGGCATCGACACGGCGGAGCTGCGCGAGCTGCTCGAGTCGGGGGTGCAGCCCAAGCTCGTCCACGTCATCCCGAACTTCCAGAACCCGGCCGGCTACACGCTCTCGCAGGCCAAGCGCGAGGAGCTGCTCGCGCTCGCCGCCGAGCACGGCTTCACGGTCTTCGAGGACGACCCGTACCGCCACATCCGCTTCTCCGGCGAGGGCCTGCCGACGATGCTGTCGATGGACGACGGCGAGTCGGTCGTCTACGCGTCGTCGTTCTCCAAGACCATCTGCCCGGGCATCCGCGTCGGGTACCTCGTCGGATCGCCCGCGCTCATCGCCAGGATCCAGAAGCTCGCGACGAACACGTACATCTCGCCGAGCATGGTCGCCCAGTCGATCGTCTACGAGTTCTGCGCGTCCGGCGCGATCAACCGCTCGATAGCGACCGTCAGGGCCGCGCTCGCCGAACGCGTCGACGCGTTGACGACCGCGCTCGAGAGGCACCTGCCCGAGGCGCGCTACACGCCGCCCGAGGGCGGCTACTTCATGTGGGTGCAGCTGCCGCAGGGCAGCGACGTCGACGCGCTGTTCGACGCGGCCAAGGAACGCGGCGTGGCGTTCGTCAAGGGCGCGGACTTCCTGCTCGAGGGCGGCGACAACGCCCTGCGGCTCGCCTACTCCGGCGTGCCCGCGGACCAGATCGACGAGGGCATCGCGCGGCTCGCCGACGCCTATCGCGCGGTCAGCGGAAAGGCCGCAGCAGCGTAGCGCGCTCAGCCTGGGCCGTGGACCTTCGGCTCGGGGTGGACGCCGGCGATCTCACCGGGCGGGAGCGGCTGCGGGTTCAGCGCGACCGCGTCGCCGACGAGCTTGATGATCGCGCCGGCGCGCAGCGCCTCGGGCGGTGGATCCGGCGGCAGCGGCTGCGGGTTGAGCGCTACGGCGTCGATTGTCGAGCTGACGATCGACTTCGCCCGCTCGTCGGAGAGCCGCGCGGCCAAGCGACCGATCTCCGCGAGGATCTCTGCGTCTGGATGGGCGTCGTGGTGGCCCATGCGGGTCCCTCCTGCGTGGTCGTGGAGAGCCTGTCCTATCCGACCCGCGGCCGCTACGTCAAGAGGGAGCGTCGGCGCGCTCGGGCGCGATGACCTGCACCGCCGCGGCCGCGACCTCGGGCGGCTTGCGCGCCGTGCGCTTGGGGCGCTCCGGGCGGCGCCACAGGTGCTTCTGCCACAGGCCGACGAAGCCGAGGCGCCAGAACATGTAGCCGGTCTTGCCCGGCGTGATCGAGAAGTCCATGACGCGGATGTGGCTCAGCGCGCGCTTGGTGAGGTACGCCGCGCGCAGGACGAGACCGAGCCGCGGATAGAGCTTCTGCGGCTCGTGGCTCGCACGCACGCGCTTCATCAGCTTGATCCACAGCCACGCCGGCGGGCGCCACAGCGCGAGCACATACAGCAGCAGGTTCGCCGCGCGCGGCGGGACGATGAGATAGCTGTCGTCGATCTCGTCGATCGTCAGCCCGCGCTCCTTCATCGCCGCCTCGAGGCCGGTGTTCGGGATGACCTTCAGCGAGTAGATGAGCAGCGTGAACGGTCGCTCCATGTCGTACAGCAGCTGCAGCGTCGCCTTGACGTCATCCCGGGTCTCGATCGGGTTGTCCATGATGATGTCGTAGGCCCCGGGGATGTGGTACTTGGGGGCGAAGGAGGCGATGACCTTGCCGGCGTTGCGGACCTTCTCCGGCGGCGTCGGGCGCTTGTAGAAGTCGAGCATCGCCTGGCTGCCGCTCTGGATCCCCATCCGCACGCGGTTCATGCCCGCCCACGAGAGCAGCTCGAACTTGTCCTGGCGGACGTAGTTGGGGATCACGCCATAGACGGCGAACGGGATGTTCAGCTCCGAGCGCCACAGCTCGGCGAACTCCTCCAGCTGGCCGTAGGGGATCGCCATGAAGCTGTCGTCGTTGAAGCTCACGTGGCTGAGGTGCGGGAAGCGCGAGCGGGCGTCCTTGACCTGGTCGACCATGTACTGCGCGCTGGGGTGGCGGATGCGCTTGTACTTCGCGTCGTTGGAGATGAACTTCGTGTTGCCGCAGTACGCGCAGTGAAACGGGCAGCCGATCGACCACAGGGTCATGTAGCTCAGGCCGTCGTTGGCGACGTAGTCGGCGTAGCCCATCGGCACGAAGCCGTCGCCCGGGACGTAGATGACCTCGCGCTCGGAGCCGTACTGCGGGAACGGCAGCCGCTCCATCTCCTGCACCGTCATGAGCGGCAGGAAGTGGTTCTTGATGATCTCTCCGCTGCCGGAGCCGTTGCCGCCCCAGCGCCCGGTCGGCTTGAACCAGAAGTTCTTCGCGTGGGTCGGGTCGCGGCCCTCCTTGAGGGCGTTGTAGAGGTCCTCGAAGGCGAACTCGCCCTCGCCCGTGCAGATCGCGTCGACGTCGGCGAGGATCGCGTCCTCGGGCTGGATGATCGGGTGGATGCCGCCCCAGATCTGGTAGGTGTCCGGGCTCAGCTCGCGAACGCGCTTGATGACGCGCCGCGTGAGATCCGCGTAGCCGGTCATCGAGGAGTAGCCGATGAGCTCGGCGTCCTTCAGGCCGTGCGCCATCTCGTCGATCTCGTCGTCGCCGATGATCGGCTTGTTGCCGATCGTGCCCGCGAGCGCGCCGCGGACGCTGCGCCAGCGGCTCGTCGTCGTGATGTAGCACGACTCCGTGTCGGGCTCGAGCTCGGCCACGTAGGCGGCCATCTTGCGAAAACCGCAAGACGTGATCCCGTCTTCGAGGCAGACCATCTTCGTCTTCATCTAGAGCGCATTCTCCCCAGCTCGACGCGCTGCGCGTCGGTCAACGCCATCCGTGATCGGGCCGTTCGGCCAGTTCGCCAGCGTACACGGTGCCCCTGCCGGGGTTACCGCGTCGCGCGCTCAGCGTCCGTAGCGCTCGCGCGCCAGCACGAGCTGCTCGGGCAGCGCGATGCGCGTCGGCGGCGAGGGATCGGCGAGCACCGACACCGTCTCGGCGACGGAGAACGTGACCGTGATGTCGTCGC
Source organism: uncultured Actinomycetes bacterium (assembly GCA_963705315.1). Lineage (GTDB taxonomy): Bacteria > Actinomycetota > Thermoleophilia > Solirubrobacterales > Solirubrobacteraceae > CADCVQ01. The sequence continues at coordinate 581,730 of OY970068.1, read as the reverse complement.
CCGTGGCGCTCGTCACGGTGATCTCCTCGGGCGAACGCGCGGACAGCGTGCCCTTCATCCCCGGCTCGACGCCCGACTCCTTGAGGTAGTGCAGCAGGTCCTCGGCCTCGTTCTCGAAGCGCAGGATCGTGACCGCGGCGCCCTCGGACACGTCGGCGAGCGGGACGCCGTCGATGCGCCCGCCGCTCTTGATCGGATGGCCGTGCGGGCAGGTCTTGGCATCGCCGATCGCCGCGAGCATCCGCTCCTCGAGCACGGGGCTCATGGCGTGCTCGAGGCGCTCGGCCTCCTCGTGCACCTCGTCCCACGGGATGCCGAGCACGTCGGTGAGGAAGCGCTCGATCAGCCGGTGGCGGCGGACGACGCCCTCGGCATGCTCGAGCCCGCTCTCGGTGAAGCTGATCGCCTTGTCGTGGGCGCGGGTGATGTACCCGTCGCGCTCCAGCCGGCCGATCATCTCGTGCACGGTCGGCGCCGAGAGCTGCATCGCGCGCGCGACGTTGGCGCCGGTCATCGGGAGCTTCGCCTCCTGCAGCCAGAACAGCGTCTGCAGATACTCCTCCTCGGCGACGGTCGCGTGATCGGTCGTCATCTGTGATCGATGGTATCGGCCGCCCCCAAACGCCCGTCACTACGATCGCGGGCGTGCAGATCGGACCTGGCACGCGGGCGTTCGTCACCGGTGCCTCGCGCGGAATCGGTCGCGCCCTGACCGGGGCGCTGGCCGCGCGCGGCGCGACCGTCGGCCTCGCCGCTCGCACGGTGCCCGATCTCCAGCACGTCGCAGCCGAGCTGCCGGGCACGCACCACGTGCTCGTGTGCGATGTCGCCCTGCCGGCTTCGGTGACGTCCGCGGTCGACGATTTCGTCTGCGCGGCGGGCGGTCTGGAGCTGCTCGTCGTCAACGCCGGCATCGCGCACTACCAGCCGATCGTCGAGCAGGACATCGAGAAGATCGAGCAGATGACCGCGGTCAACTGGCTCGGCACGGTCTACACCGTCAAGGCGGCCCTGCCACACCTCCTGGCCGCCGGCCGCGGGCACATCGTGCTGATGTCCTCGGGCGCCGGGCTGCGCTCGTTTCCGAGCGCGGCTGCGTACTCGGCGACGAAGGCCGCGCAGCGCGCGTTCGCCGACGCGCTGCGCCACGAGCTCGCGGGCACCGGCGTGTCTGTGACGACGGTGTTCCCCGGCGAGATCGCAACGTCGCTGCACGACCACGAGCGCGGCGCGCTGCCGGCGTGGTACCGCGGCGGGGAGAGCGCCGACTCGGCGGACGACCTGGCGGTTGCGGTGCTGCGGGCGGTGAAGCGCGACGCGCGCCATCTGCACTTCCGGCGGGTGGTGAAGGGCATGCGCGTGCTCGATGCCGTGTCGCCGCGGGCGGCGGATCGCGTTCTCCGGCGGCTGCGCGGGGAGAGCGCGGCGCCGCGGCGGGACTGAACAGCATCGATGAGGAGATGAGGGAGCGAGCGGCGGGGCGGCTCGCGAGGGGGTTTGGCGAATAACCGTGTCTCAGGCACGGTAGATCGCCAAACCCCCTCCCCTACGCCGCCCCGCGACCCTCGCCCTCGCCCTCGCCCTCGCCGCGACCCTCGCCCGCGACCCTCGCCCTCGCCCTCGCCCTCGCCCTCGACCCTCGCCCGCGACCCTCGCCCTCGCCCTCGCCCGCGACCCTCGCCCGCGACCCTCGCCCTCGCCCTCGCCCTCGCCCTCGCCCCCAACCCGCATCCGTTATCGATGCTGTTTCGTCAACCGCCCGAAGGCAGCCTTCGCCGCGGCGGATCGGTCCGCAGCTCCTCCGCCAAAGTCTCCAACCGCCGCTCCGCGAAACGCACGAATTCGCGCGTTGCCGGCGACAGCTGCGCGTCGCGGCGCCACGTGAAGGCAAACGTGTCGTAGATCGGCTCGGCGAACGGGACCCAGCCGAGCTGCGGCTGGGCGTTGCGGCGCAGCACCATCCGCGAGGCGAGCGCGTCGCCGAGGCCGCGGGCGGCCAGCTCGAGGGCGACCTCGACGTCCTCCACCTCGATCTGCGGCTCGATCGTGACGCCCGCGCGCTGGGCGAGCTCGGCGAGCTGGCGGCGCGTCGGATCCTCCGCGCCCCATTTCGCCTCCGACAGGATGAGCGGCGCGCGAGCCAGGCGCTCGATCGTCATCGCGCGCTTCAGGCGCGCGGGCTCGCACGACGCGTAGAGGATCTCGTCGCGCATCGCGGGGCGCACGGTGAGCCCGCGGTCGTCGATTGGCAGCGCGACGACCCCGGCCTCGATCTCCCCCGCCCGCACGGCGGCGACCGTCTCGGAGGAGTTCTGGCCGAGGATGCGCACGCGGACCTCCGGGTGGCTCGTGCGGAAGTCCTCGACGAGGTCCGGGCCGAGGTAGGCGCGCGCGGTGCCGAACGTGCCGAACGTCGCCGTGCCGCCCCGCAGCTCGCGCACCTCGCTGACCGAGTCGCGCGCCGCCTCGGCCGCGGCGAGCGCCGCCTCGGCGTGCGGGCGCAGCGCCCGACCGGCCTCGGTGAGGACGAGACCGCGGCCGATGCGCTGGAAGAGCGCGACGCCGAGCTCGGACTCCAGGCGCCGGACCTGTTCTGACAGCGACGGCTGGGCGAGGTGCAGCGCGCTGGCGGCCGCCGAGAACGACCCGTGCTCGATCGCGGCGAGCACGTACTGGAGTTGTTGAAATGTCATAGGCTAGACCTTGAGATCATGAAGTTCATCAAGGCTACTACTAGAGCGGGTGATGCTCGATGATGGGGCTGTGTCGCCCGCCGAGCTCGCCGCCGCCGCCTCCCGTCGCCGTTCGGGCATCGCGCTCTGCGCGCTGTCGGCCGTCGGCTTCGGCCTCATGGCGATCTTCGGCAAGGAGGCCTACGCCGCCGGCCTCGGGGTGACGTCCCTGCTCGCGGCGCGCTTCGCGCTGGCCGCCGCAATCCTCTGGGCGATCGTTGCGGTACGCCCGCGCAGCCGCCCGTCACGCCGCGTCGTCGTCGCGGGGCTCGCGCTCGGCGCGCTGGGCTACGCCGCGCAGTCCGGCCTGTTCTTCTCGGCGCTCGAGCGCATGGACGCGTCGCTCGTCTCGCTGCTGCTCTACACGTATCCCGCCCTCGTCTTCGCCGCCGCCCTCCTGCTCGGACGCGAGCACATGCGCCGCGCCACCCTCGCGGCGCTCGTGCTGTGCAGCGCGGGCACGGCGCTCGTGCTGCTCGGCGGTAGCGCCGGCGCCCTGGACGAGCTGGGCGTCGCCCTCGCCCTCGGCGCCGCGCTGGCCTACAGCGCGTACATCCTCGTCATCGACGGCGTCGTCGCGCGGATCGACGCGTTCCTGCTCGGCGCGCTCGTCTGCACCGGAGCGGCGGGCACCTTCGCGGTCGTCGGCGCCGCCTCGGGCGCACTGCACTTCACGAGCGGCGGTTGGGTGTGGATCGTGGCGATCGCGCTGCTCTCCACGGTCCTACCCGTCAGCATGTTCGCGCTCGGCTTGGAGCGCGTCGGCGCGGCGACGGCGGCGATCGTCTCCACGATCGAGCCGGTCGTCACCGTGGCGCTGGCGGTCGCCCTCTACGGCGACGCCCTCCGCGCGTTGCAGATCGCCGGCGGCGGGCTCGTCCTCGCCGGAGTCATCGCGCTTCAGGCCCGCACGTCACCGGGACCGACCGCGACCGTTAGCGTTCCCGACCATGGCACTGCCGCTCTCCCCGCCCATCAGCCCGCAGCTCGCCCGCTCGCGCGCGAGCCTGCCTGAGGGCGACGGCTGGGCCTACGAGCCCAAGTGGGACGGCTTTCGCGCGATCGCCTTCGTCGACATCGACGAGACCTACGTGCAGTCGCGCAACGGCAAGTCGCTGTCGCGCTACTTCCCGGAGGTGTCGTTCCCGCCGGGTCGCTACGTCGTCGACGGTGAGCTCGTCGCGTCCTCCTTCGGGACGCTCGGCCAGCGCATCCACCCGGCGGCGTCGCGGATCGCGCGGCTGGCGGAGGAGACCCCGGCACGTTTCGTCGCGTTTGACCTGCTCGCGCTCGATGACGACGTCCTGCTCGAACGCTCCTACGAGGAGCGGCGCGAGGCGCTACAGACCATCGACGGCCTCGAGCTGACTCCGGTCGTGCGCGAGACGGCCCACGCCGAGGCCTGGCTGCGCGACGAGGAGGGCGTCATCGCCAAGGAGCTTGGCGCGTCCTACCTCCCCGGTGAGCGCAAGGGAATGGTCAAGGTCAAGCGCGTGCGGACGATCGACGCGGTCGTCATGGGCTGGCGCCCGGGCAAGGCCGAGCACACGGTCGGGGCGATCATCCTCGGCCTCTACGACGACGAGGGCCGGCTCCGCGAGATCGGCCACTCCTCGGGCTTCACGGCCAAGCGCAAGCGCGAGCTCGTCGGCGAGCTGGCGCCGTACGAGACCGGTCAGCGCGGTAGCGGCGAGCCCTCTCGCTGGACCCACGGGCGCGAGCTCGAGTGGGTCGCGCTGCGGCCCGAGCTCGTCGTCGAGGTGACGTTCGACCACGTCTCCGATGGCCGGATACGGCACGGGACGAAGGTCGTGCGCTGGCGCGCGGACCGCGATCCGCGCAGCTGCCTCGTCGATCAGCTGGAAATTTGAAGGAAAAGCCTGGGGAGGCTCCCTAGTGCGGAAGCGCACGTGCCGGGCCATGATGGCCCCCGTCGCTGGAACGCCCCGCATCCCACTCGGCGTTCTGTGACATCGGGGTTGTAATGGGTCGTAACGTGACCCCATCGCCGGCTCGCTGCGTGCCGGGGGTGGGGTCCTACGGCGTTCAGGCTCGGTCCTCGGCCGCACGGAGCACTCGGCGAGGTCGAGCGTCGTGTACTTCTTCGCCATCGCACCTCCGAGCATGCCAGTCCTCGTCGCGCCCGCTGCACTGGCAGTTGCGCTGCGCGCGCCACAGGTCGCCGCGGCGATCGCGCGCGGACTGGAGCGCGCCGGGGTGGCGCCGCCCGAGCTCTGCCCGGTGGCCGGCGGCGGCGCGGGGACGATCGAGGTCCTGCTGCCCGCGCTCGGTGGTGAGACGGCCGACGGCTTCGCGCTCGTCGACGGCGGCGGAACGGCGATCGTCGAGCCCGGTCCCGGTGCGCTGACGGGAGAGCGCGTCGCCGCGGCCGTGCAGGCCGGGGCCGCGGTCGTCGTGATCGCCGCGGCGGGCATGCCTCCGGCACAGGACGGCGGCGAGCGCGCCGTCGAGGCGATCCGGTCGGCCGGCGGCCTGCGCGGCGCCCGGCTCGTCGTGCTGTGCGAAGCGCGCGACGTGACGGTAGCGCTGCCGGAGGCCGACAGCCGCCTCGCCGCGACGTTCGCCGACGAACTCGGCGCGCGGCTCGTCCCCGGCGCGAACTTCGTCCTCGACGCGCTCGGGTTCGACGCGCGGATGCGGGCCGCGCACGCCGTCATCGTCGGCGAGGCGCGCCTGGATGCCGGCTCGCTGCGCGGCCGCGTCGCCGGGGAGATCGCCACACGCGCGCGCCAGGCCGGCGTGCCGTGTCACGCCGTCGTCGGGTCAAACGACATCGACCGTTTCGACGCGCGCATCCTCGACGTCCAGGGGATCCTCACCGCCGGGTCGCTGGAGGAGATCGAGGCCGCGGGCGAGGCACTCGCGGCGTTCCTCTGATCACGCCTTGCCGCACGGGCTAGCGTTCATCGGCAGTATGCGCACGTGCTCCGGTTCGGACTGCTCGCCGTGCTCGCCACCGGCGCCGCCCTCCTCGTGCCCGCGTCGAGCGCCCACGCCGCCCTGGAGACGCTCATCCAGGACGACGCGTCGATGCTGCACCGGACGCCGGCACAGGTGCGGGCAACGATGCAGAAGCTGCGCTCGCTCGGCGTCGACCGCGTGCGGCTGACCGCGAACTGGTCGGTCCTCACCCGCGATCCCGACGGCGAGACGCGTCCCGCGTTCGACGCGCGCGATCCGGCGGCCTACCCGCAGGCGCTGTGGGACGGCCTGGATGATGCGGTGCGGCTCGCCCGCGAGGAAGGGCTGAAGGTCATGATCGACATCGGCTTCTGGGCGCCGCGGTGGGCGACGACCGACAAGCCCGGGCCGCGCGCGCGGACGAACATCGACGCGGCGATGTTCGCCGACTACGCCGTCGCCGTGACCCGCCGCTACAGCGGCACGTTCGCCCCGCCGCCGATCCTGCCGCCTGCGCCGCCGCCGTCGCAGGACCAGACGCTGCTCGACCTGCTCCTGGGCGGCAGCTCGTCGGCGCCCGAGCCGCCGCTCGTGAATGCGTCCGCGCCGCTACCCGCCGTCAACGAGTTCGCGCTCTGGAACGAGCCCAACCATCCCGGCCTGCTGCTCCCGCAGTGGAAGGGCAAGGGCAAGAAGAGCAGGCCGGCGAGCCCGGCGATCTACGCGCGCATGGTGCGCGCCGCCTATCCCGCGATCAAGCTCGTGCGGCCCGATGCGTCGATCCTGCTCGGCAACACCTCCAGCGACGGCGGTAAGGGCCCGACCGGCGCGGTGGCGCCGCTGCTGTTCCTGCGCGAGCTGGCGTGCGTCGACGAGAAGCTGCGGGCGCTGAAGACCAGGGCGTGCAAGACCTACAAGCGGCTGCCCGGCGACGGCTGGGCGCACCACCCCTATCCCCGCCAGCTGCGCCCCGACAACTCGGCCGACGCCGAGAAGCCCGACAACGCGCGCATCGGCTCGCTGAACCGGCTCTCAAGGCTCCTGCGCAGGCTCGCGGCCCGCGGGCGCATCAGCAAGCGGCTGCGGCGCATCCACATCACCGAGTTCGGCTACGAGACGGAGAAGATCGCCGGCCGGCCGGTGCTCACCCAGGCACAGCAGGCGCGCTTCATCACGTGGGCGGAGTACCTCGCCTCGAAGGTCCCGGGCGTCGTCACGTACGCGCAGTTCTTGCTGCGCGACCTGCCGCCGGGGCCGGTGGCCGTCAGCAATTCCAAGGCGCGGACCTTCGGGCAGTACTACAGCGGCCTGCAGACCGTCGACGGCAGGGACAAGCTCGCCGCCACGTCGTTCACGGCCGGCCTGTTCGCGTCGCGTGCGTCCCCCACGCGCGTGCTCCTGTGGGGGCGCCTGCGGCTCGGCGCCGGGAAGAAGTCGATCAGCATCGAGCGCAAGCGCGGCAGCGGCAAGTGGCGGGTCGTCAAGACGCTCGGCGTCGACGGGCGCCAGGCGTTCTCGTTTCAGGTGGCGTACAGGCCGCGCTCGGTGTACCGGCTGCTCTGGCCGCGCGCCAACGGCACGACCGGGACCGGGCTGCCGGTCAAGCCGATCACGCCGTTTCAGCCGCGCAAGAAGTAGGCGGCTGCCCCGCCGCCGCGGCGGCACCGAACAGCATCGATAACCACCGAGGGGAAGGCCGCCCGCCAGCGCGCGAAACGAGGATGTCGCATCGTGGTCGCCATCGGACCACTACTCGACATTCGTGCCTGGCCAGGGTGTCGCTCCCTCGTCCCTTGTCGCTGCTGTTGGCAGCGCCGCGCAGCCGGCTCGCCGCCTCAGCCGCCCGCCCGCGCGAACCGCTGCGCCATCGCCTCGAAGCGCTCCACGAGCTCGGCCGGCTCGTGGACCTCGAAGCCGACGCCGAGCAGCCCGATCCGCATCGCCAGCCACTCCAGTGAGTCGTCGCTCGCGCGGTACTCGCAGCTGTGCTCGTCGATCGGCTCGACGCGGTCGCGCATGTACCGGAAGCGCTCGGTCAGCTCCGCGGCGGAGGCGTGCAGCGTGACGCGCGCCGTATAGCGTGACGGTGCCAACGAGAGGTTCGCGCTGACAAACGCCGCGGGGTCGCCGCCGGGCAGCTTGCGCGCCGCAAAGCGCCCGCCCGTCGCCGCGGGTCGCAGGAGACGATCGACGCGGAACGTGCGCCACGCCTCGCGGTCGCAGTCCCAGGCGACGAGGTACCAGCGCCGCCCGATGTTCACGAGGCTGTGCGGCTCGACGAGCCGCCGGGTCTCCGTGCCGTCGCGCGCCGTATAGGCGAAGCGCAGGCGCTCGCTGTCGCGGCACGCGCCGGCGATCGCCGTGAGCGCCGTCGGATCGACGGTCGGGCCGCTCGTCGGCAGCGTCGCGGTGATCGACTGCAGCGCGTTGACGCGCCGGCGCAGGCGCGCGGGCAGGACCTGCTCGAGCTTGACGAGCGCGCGGATCGCCGTCTCCTCGATCCCCTCGACCGAGGTCGTCGCGGCGGTCCGCAGGCCGACCGCGATCGCGACCGCCTCGTCGTCGTCGAGCAGCAGCGGCGGCATCGCGGTCCCGGCGTGCAGGCTGTAGCCGCCGGCGGGTCCGGTAGTCGCGTCGACGGGATAGCCGAGATCGCGCAGGCGCTCGATGTCACGGCGGATCGTGCGCGGGGAGACGTCGAGCCGGTGGGCAAGCTCGGTGCCGGGCCAGTCGCGGCGCGTCTGCAGCAGCGACAGGAGCTTCAGGAGGCGTCCGGAGGTCTCGGTCATCGGCGGGTCCCAACATCTCATCAATTGCGGACAGGAACTGGCCTAAAGCAATCCTAGGCTGGCGGTCATGCCAACCTCACTCGACGTCTCACCCAACGCAGCGAGGAGTTCCGCACGGGCGCACGGCGGCGCCGCCAGCGAGCCGGCGATCAGCGTGACCGGGCTGAAGAAGTCCTTCGGCGAGATCCGCGCGCTCGACGGCGTGGACCTGCAGGCCGCGCCGGGCACCGTGCTCGGCCTGCTCGGGCCAAACGGCGCCGGCAAGACGACCGCGGTGCGCGTCATGACGACGCTGCTGGCTCCCGACGCGGGCACGGTCCGCGTCGCGGGACTGGATGTCATCCGCGATGCCGCCGAACTGCGCACGCGGATCGGCTTGGCCGGGCAGTACGCGGCGGTCGACGAGAACCTCACCGGCCTGGAGAACCTCGTCATGGTCGGGCGCCTGTACGGCGAGCGCCGCGCGCAGGCCAAGCGGCGCGGGCGCGAGCTGCTCGAGCGCTTCGACCTCGTCGAGGCCGCCGACCGCCCGGCGCGCACGTACTCCGGCGGGATGCGCCGGCGCATCGACCTCGCGGCGGCGCTCGTCGCGCGGCCGCCGGTCCTCTTCCTCGACGAGCCGACGACGGGCCTGGACCCGCGCAGCCGCCTGAGCCTGTGGACGACGATCGAGGATCTCGTCGCCGACGGCACGACGGTGCTGCTCACGACGCAGTACCTCGACGAGGCCGACCGCCTCGCCGACACGATCGCGGTCATCGACCGCGGCCGGGTGATCGCCAGCGGCACGCCGGACGAGTTGAAGGACCGCGTCGGCGGCGAGCGCCTGGAGGTGCACCTCGCCGGCACGGGCGACGCGCTCGCCGCGATGGAGGCGCTCGAGCCGATGACCGACGAGGCGCCGGTGACGGAGGGTGACCTCGTGAGCCTCACCGTCGCGGGTCGCACCGGGACGATCGTGGAGGCCGTGCGGCGACTCGACGACGCTGGCATCGAGGTCGCGGACCTCGGCCTGCGCCGGCCGACGCTCGACGACGTGTTCCTGTCGCTCACCGGCCACGTCGCCGAGGCGACCGACGACCAGGAGCAGGCCGCATGAGACGGCTCGTCACGGACACGCTGGTCATCGCCGCGCGCAACCTCGTGCGGCTCCCGCGGGCGCCCGACCTGCTGCTCGCGTTCACCGTGCAGCCGGTCATGTTCGTGCTGCTGTTCGTCTACGTCTTCGGCGGGGCGATCGTCACGCCGGGCTACGACTACGTCGACTTCCTTATCCCGGGAATCATCGTGCAGAACATCGCCTTCGGCGGCTTCGTCACCGCGCTGGGGCTCAACGAGGATCTCCACAAGGGCCTCATCGACCGCTTCCGCTCGCTGCCGATGGCGCGTCCCGCAGTGCTCGCGGGACGGACGCTCGCCGACGTCGTGACGAACGCGATCTCGGTCGGGATCCTGCTCGTCACCGGGCTCATCATCGGCTTCTCGTTCGACGCGAGCCTCGTCGAGATCGTCGCCGGCCTCGGCCTCCTGCTGCTGTTCGGCTACGCGTTCTCGTGGGTCTTCGCGCTCCTCGGGCTCATGGTCTCCTCGCCCGAGGCGGCCAACTCGCTGGGCTTCATCGCGGTGTTCCCGCTGACGTTCATCTCGTCGGCGTTCGTGCCTGCGGACTCGATGCCGGCGGGCCTGCAGTGGTTCGCCGAGATCAACCCGTTCACCGTCGTCGTCGACGCGATGCGGACGCTGTGGCTCGACGCGCCCGGCGGCAGCGTCTGGGGCGCCGTTGCGTGGTCGGTGGCGATCATCGCGCTGTTCGCGCCGCTGGCGGTGTCGCGGTACCGCAAGACCGCGTCGCACTAGGGCACCGTCGCGCGGCTCACCAAACAGCATCGATAAGGGAAGTGGCGAGGATGCCGCGGCTACCGCGCGGCGGTCATGTCGAATAGTGCTCGCATATCGCGCACTAGACGACATTCACCGTGGAATCCGACCTCGCCACCCGTCCCTCGTCCTGTATCGCTGCTGTTCGAGCCCTCGCCGCGGCCGCGAACCCCGCGCCTGCAACCCGCCTGACGGCCCACCAACCCCGTGTGGCGTACATTCGCCCGCGTGCCCGACGGTCCCCGCCAGCGCCCGAGCCTCTCCCTGCCGACGCCGGGCGCCAGGCGGGCGATCGTCGTCGGCGCCGGGTCCTTCGGAACGGCCGTCGCGGTGCTGCTCGCCCGCGGCGGCTTCCGAACGACGCTGCAGACACGCACCGAGGAGCAGGCGCGCGACCTCGCCGCGACACGCGAGAACCGCGTCTACCTGCCCGGCGTCGAGCTGCCGCGCGAGCTGCGCATCGAGACGATCGAGGCGGGGCTCGGCCGCACGGATTTCGTCTTCCTCGGCGTCCCGTCGCTGACGGTCGGCGACACGATCCGCGGGCTCGCCGGCGCGGGGCTGAGCGCGCGGACGCCGGTGATCTCGCTCTCCAAGGGACTCACGCCGCCGGACGGCGTGGCCCCGACAGTGCTGCTGCGCGAGCGCTTCGGCGAGAGCCGCGTCGCGTGCATCGGTGGGCCCGCGCACGCGCACGAGATGGTCAGCGAGGGCGCGGCGCTCGTCGCGGCCTCCACCAACGAGGAGCTCGCGCAGGCGCTCGCCACGGTCTTCACCCGAGCCGGCGTCGTCTGCGAGCAGTCCAACGACCCCATCGGGGTGGAGCTGGCCGGCGCGGCGAAGAACGCCGCCGCGCTCGCGGCGGGCGCGACGGAGGCCCAGGGACTCAACGCGGCGGGCGCCGCGGCCGGCCACATCTTCGCCGAGGTCTGGCGCTACGCCGAGCGCCAGGGCGCGCGCTCTGAGTCGATGCTCGGGCTCGCCGGGACGGGCGACCTCGTCGCCACGGTGCTCGCCCCGCAGAGCCGCAACCGCCGCGCGGGCGAGCTGCTCGCCGCGGGCGTGCCCGCCGCGGAGATCCACGAACGCGTGGGTCAGGCCGTCGAGTCGCTGGAGTCCGTCCCGCTGCTCGCCCACGCCGTGACCCGCGCGGGACTCGAGGCGCCGGTTACCGATGGCCTCGCCCGCCTCATCGCCGCCGAGATGCCGCTCGAGGACTGGATCGCGCTCGTGCGCACGACGGTCCCGCCGCCGGCCCGCTGGCGTCCCAAGCCCGGCGTCGTCGCCCGCGCGACCGCGCGCTCGCGCGGGCTGTTCAGGCGCCCGCGCCCCGGCGAGTGAGGGTCGAGACCACGGCCTCGTAGACACCGGCGCCGTAGCTCTCCTCGGCGACGTGCACGTTGTCACGGCCGGCCATCGCCTCGCGCAGCGATGGGTCGCGCTCGAGCGCGTTGGCGACGAACCAGAACGCGCCGACGTGGTTCGCGGTCTCCATGTCCTCGCGCGAGTCGCCGACCGCGAGCGCGTCCTGCGGCGCGACCTCGCGCGCCCGCATGTGGAGCGCGACGGCGGCCGCCTTCGACGCCCCGCGCGGAACGAGGTGGTAGGCGCGGACCTGCTCGAGCGCGACGAGCCGCGGTGAGCGCCGGTGCACGCCGCCGTTGTCGACGAGCCGCAGGGCGCCGTGGCCGTGCTCGGCGAGCACGGCGTCGGCCTCGGCGGCATCGACGAGCCCGCGGAAGAGGTGCGACACCTCGCGGTTGCGATGCCAGGGGTCGTGGTACTCCAGGCGCCCGTCGTAGTGCTCGAGCAGGAGCGCGGGTGCTCCCGAGGCTTCGATCTGGTCGTGGATCGTGCCCGACTCGCCGGGCAGGAGGTCGCCGGTCAGCCAGTGCTCCTCACCGTCGAGCACGAGGCACGAGCCCGCCTCGAAGATGTAGGAGGACTGGCCGAGCAGTCGCGCGTCCTCGCCGACCTGCGCCTGGCGCCGGCCGGACATGAGCACGACCTCCGCGCCCGCGCGGTCACACGCCTGCAGCGCGCGCACGCCCTGCATCGAGAACGACTTGTCCGCGCCGCGCAGCAGCGACGCGCCCGGCCCGAGCAGGGTGCTGTCGAGGTCGACGTACACGCAGCGCACGCGACCATCGTCGCGCACGCGTGGCTAGTGGGCCTTCTCGGAACGTTCGGCCGCAAACCCGGTGAGCTCGAGGATGAGCCTGCCCGGCACGATGTTCCACTTCGCCGTGAGCCTTGCGACCGTGTCCGGCAGGTCGCTTCCGCGTGTGAGGCGCCGGGCCGAGATGTTCACCGCCATCGTCAGGTCCAGGCCGGCCTCGCTCCATTCGTGCTGCTGGCGCAGGGCCGCGTCGAGCACCCAGGCCGTCATGGCTGCCGACAACCCCGATTGGCCTCCACGGTCACGTTGCGAGAAACAGCGGAGGCTGACCGCATCATCGCGACCGTGTACTTCGAACGCGACGCGATTGCCCGCAATTCGGCGCAGGTACTAGGAAACGTGCACAGGCGTACCGATCGGCATCAGCCGGTACAGGCGCTTGATTGCAGGGTTGGGGACGCGCACGCAGCCATGGGACGGGCGCCCGGGGATGAGCGACGGCGCGTCGGTGCCGTGTATCCCGATGACGCCACCGCCCGGCCAGTCGCTGAGGCGCGAGTAGGCGCTCGTCCCGAATGCGCGCGGACCGTAGATCCCCCCGGCGTTCGTCACCGCGAACTTCTCGCGGATCCAGAAACGCCCGCCGGGAGTGGGAGTGCTGGCCTTGCCCACGCCGATCGGCGATGCCCAGATGCGCTTGCCGGAGCGATACAGCGTGGCTCGCAGCCGCGCGCGATCGACGACGAGCCGGGTGACGACGCGGTACAGCGGTCCGAGCGCAAAATCGCGCACCCAGCCAGAACGTGCTCGCGGACGGGTGGGGATGCGGATCCGCAGCCACGTACGACCGTCGGGATCGACCACCGCTCGCAGGACCACGTAGACCTCGGGATAGCCGTCCTCCGTGCGCAGATGAAGCCGCCCGGCCCGGTTCGCGGTCGGCGACGGCCGTCGCCGCACCGCGGCCGCCCGCTCAGGGTGAGCCCAGGTGCTGAACGTGCGCCCATCCGTGAGCACCGTTCGTGCGCTGGGCGGTGGGGCGGCGCGCACCGGCGCAGCGAGTGTCAGGACGGCCGCCAGCGCAAGCCCGGCAGCGACGCATGAGCGGCGCTCCGTGCTCACGACCCATCAGCCCGTGAAGAGCGGGATCGTCAGCGCAATTCTGCAGCGGCCGAAGGTGCGCCGCTTCACCGACCGGTTGCCGGCGCGGTCAAGCGCGACGACCGTGATGCGGTGGCGCCCGACTCTTATTCCGCGGACCCTGATGCGAACCGCGAAGCGCGTGCGGGAGGTGCGCTTGATGAGCTTCCCGTCGAGGTACACGCTGACCCGCTTGATCCCGGCGTTGTCGGCGACCCGGACGCGTGCGGTGAAGTTGCGCGTCGTGCAGACGCGGGAGAACCGCGGCGGCGGCGGGGACGCGGGTGGCGAGCCCGGCGGGCTGCCCACCGGCGGCGCCGGTGGCTGCCTGACCCCGGGCAGCCCGGTGATCGTGATCTTCGGCCCGCTGACGTCGGGTCCGGGGCTCGTGGTGCCGTCACCGCCGGGGCCCGTTCCCGGGCCCGTGCCCGGCTCGGTGCCGGGGGCGCACGCCGATCGCGTGATGGTGTCGTTGATCAGCGTCACGGCGCTGGTGCGGGCCAGCAGCCTGCCCTCGACCGTCACGCCGTCGTTCACCGAGATCGAGGCCAGCGCCATGACGGTGCCCTTGAACGCCGTTCGCGTTCCAAGCGTCGCCGAGCTGCCGATCTGCCAGAACACGTTGCAGGCCTGGGCTCCGTTGATGAGGCTGACGCTGCTGTCGGTCGCGGTGACGAGCGTCGACTCGACCTGGAAGATGAAGACCGCGCGGGGGTCGCCCTGCGCGTCGAGCGTCAGGTTCCCGGTCAGCCCGAGCGACGGCACCGATCCGGTTCTGTAGACGCCGGCGATGACGGTCCGATTGCCGATGTCCGGCGGCGTGACCGCGGTAAGTGATCGCCCGGCAGCGTCCTTGTAGGCGCTTGTCAGGTCGGTCTTGGCCTGACCGGCAACGGCGTCGGTCAGGTGCGGTGCGCCGTTGAGGATGCCCGGCGGAAAGCCCGTGACCGCCGTGCCGGGGTGTAGCCCGAGATCGCCGTTGATGACCGAGGCGCCGGTGTTCGTGATCGTGCTGCCGGCGAGGATCGCGAAGCTGTCGGCGGTCCCGAGGAGCACCGCGGGCGGACCCGCCTGCGCGGAGCTCGCAGCGGTGAGCAGGATGAGCGCTGCGAGCAGCAGCAGGCGAGGCGAGGCGAGGCTACGTACCATGATCTGCCTTCTGCGGCGTGAGAACCGCGCTTGTGCGGGTGGCGGGATCTACCGCGGTGGCCCGTCGGCCGGATCGGTAGCCGCACTGACACTTATCCTCGGTTCTCGCAAATTGCGCAATCCCCCAAACGTGGGATGTCACGCATAATCCCCCAACGGGCTAGCTATCGACGTCCCATGCGATCTGCCCCGTCACCAAAGCGATGGCCACCGCATGGGCGCGGGTGTGGGCACCGAGCTTGCCCAGCGCATTGTGCACGTGAGACCTCACGGTTTCGGGCGAGAGAAACAACGCAGCCCCGATGTCACGGCTCTGCAGCCCCGACGCGACGAGCGTCATGACCTCCTGCTCCCGTGGCGTGAGACGCGACTGGTCGATGACCTCGACGTGCACCGGAGCCCACACCGCCGCGCGCGGGATGGCGGTCTCCGCCTCGCTGGGCGGGATGAACACCGACAGGTGGCGCGCCGGCAGCACGTTGGCTGTCGCGCTGAACTCCACCGGGAGCGGCCCGCGATCCGGCACGTACAGCTCGTACCAGCCCTCGGCCGCACCGCTGGTGAGAAACGCCTCCCACTGCTGCTCGAGCCTCGGGCGCTCCTCCGGCGGCGTGAAGTCGTCCATCCGGCGCCAGGGGATCTCCTCGCGCTCGATGCCCAACAGCTCGCACGCGGCCGCGTTGCCGGTCACCCAGCGCCGCTGGTCGTCGGCGATGAGCATGGGATGGCGTGACCGCTCGAACGCCGCGTGCAGGCGCACCACGGCCTGCGCGCCAAATCTGCTGTCGGCGAAGGCTTGCGGATCAAACGCCGGATCGGGGCTATTGCGTGGAGTCATCTTCAGAAGCGCGCTGGGTCGGGATGACAATTCTGGTCAAAGTACCGCTGACGGTGTCGCTTTGCACTGACTTTTGTGACAAAGGTCTGCGCGCGAAGCAGGCATCGATCGCCACCGTCGTTTCAGTTACCGTACGGTGGCAGCGCCTGCAGCTCGGCCAGCGGCGGGCGCTCGAGCGGCGTGTCACCCGTGGCCGGCTCGGCGAGGCGACCGTCGCGCCGCAGTCGGCTCGTCACCGCGCCGAGCACGGCGGACGCCATCGGCACGAGCGCCTCGAGCGGCTGGTGGCGGTTCTGACGCACGTCGAGGTCGACCTGGGCGAGGGCGTCGATGCCGACCGCGGCGTAGACGTCGATGAGCAGCCCGACGTCCACGGCATAACACGTGCAGAACGCCATCGCTTCGAGCAGCTCGCGGCGAGCGGCGATCTCGCCCGCCAGCGGCTGGCGGACGGTGGCGAGCTCGGGATAGAACGCGGCCAGCAGCGGCCGCGCCGTCAGCTCTGAGACCCGCCCGCCGCCCGTCGGCTGCGTCGCGCCGTTGTGCTTGAACGGCCGGCGGTAGAAGCCCTTGACGAACTGCACCCCCTCCGCGCAGACCAGCGGGCCGAGCAGGCCGCACGGGAAGTGCGCGTCGAAGTCCTCCGAGTCGCCGTCGACGAAGCAGACAAGCTCGCCGGTCAGCACGCTGAGCGAGCGCCACATCGCGTCGCCCTTGCCCAGGCCGGGCCCGAACTCCGGCATGAGCTCCGCCGCGCGATGCACCTGCGCGCCGAGCCGCCGGGCGATCTCCCCCGTCGCGTCGCGCGAGTCGTCGTCGACGACGACGACCTGATCGACGACGCCGGTCTCGCGCAGGGCGACGAGCGGCCCGACCACTCCGGCGATCGTCGCGGCCTCGTCGCGGGCCGGCACGCAGACCGAGATCGTCTCCGTGCGCTCGTTCCGCAGACGTTCGGCCGGAAACTCGGCGTGGTGGTAGCTGCGCAGACTCACGGCGTTCGTACTATGCCAAGGGCTTGTCCGTCACTTCCGAAGCCCAGCCCTGGAGCGCCCTGCTCGCTGCCGGCCGCGCCGACGCCCGCCTCGTGCGCGAGGCCTTCGAGGGCCCGCGCGAGGCGGTCACCCAGCCGCTGCCCGACGAGCTGCATCCGCAGGTCGCCGCGGCGCTGCGCGGCGCCGGGATCGAGTCGCTGTGGTCCCACCAGGCCGAGGCGCTCACGGCCGCCTGGGCGGGCCCGACGATCGTCACGACCGGGACCGCGTCGGGGAAGTCGATGTGCTTCAACCTGCCGACGCTCGACGTCCTGTGCCGCGACGCCAAGGCCCGCGCGCTGTACCTCTATCCCACCAAGGCGCTCTCCCAGGACCAGGCGCGCGCGATCAACACGTTCGGGCTGACCAAGCAGGTCCGCCCCGCGATCTACGACGGCGACACCGCGCGCGAGCAGCGCACGCAGATCCGCCGGCGCGCGAACGTCATCCTGACGAACCCCGACATGCTCCACGTCGGGATCCTGCCCAACCACCGCGCGTGGGCGGATTTCTTCGCCAACCTCGCCGTCGTCGTCGTCGACGAGGCGCACGTCTATCGGGGCGTGTTCGGCTCGCACGTCGCCAACGTCCTGCGGCGGCTGCGGCGCATCGCGGCGGCTTACGGCACCGAGCCGCGCTTCCTGCTGGCCAGCGCGACGATCGCCAACCCCGTCGAGCTGGCCGAGCGGCTGACCGGCCTGGAGGAGATCAGCCTCGTCGACCGCGACGGCTCCCCCGGCGCCCGGCGCGAGATCGCGATGTGGAACCCGCCGCTGACCGACGAGGCGCTCGGCACGCGGCGATCCGCGCTCGCCGAGGCCGCGGAGATCGTCGCCGCGCTCGCCCGCAACGGCGCGCGCTCGATCTGCTTCATCAAGTCGCGGCGCGCGGTCGAGCTCGTCGCGCGGATGATCGCGCTCGCCCACCCCGAGCTCGCGGACCTCGTCGTGCCCTACCGCGCCGGCTACACCCCCCAGCAGCGCCGCGAGCTCGAGCGGCGGCTCATGCACGGCGAGCTGCTGTCGGTCATCACCACCGACGCGCTGGAGCTCGGCATCGACATCGGCGCGCTGGATGCCGCGGTCGTCGTCACGTTCCCGGGCACCGTCGCCTCGCTGCGCCAGATGTGGGGCCGCGCCGGCCGCCGCGGCCGAGGACTCGCCGTGTACGTCGCCGGCGAGGACGCGCTGGATCAGTTCTTCTGCCGCCACCCCGACGAGTTCCTCGACCGCGCCGTCGAGGCGGCGATCCTCGATCACGAGAACGAGCCGATCCACCTCGCGCACCTGCTGTGCGCCGTGCATGAGGGACCGCTGAGCGCGGCGGATGCCGGCACGCTCGGCCCGCGCTGGGAGGCCCACGCGCAGGCGCTCGTCGCGACGGGCGAGCTCATCCAGCGTGGCGGCGACTACCTTCTGCGCCACGCCGAGGACTACCCCGCGGCTCGCGTGTCGCTGCGCTCCGCGTCGCCGGACTCCGTCGCGATCGTCGACGTCCGTAGCGGCGAGCTGCTGGGCACGGTCGAGTCCGCGCGCGCCCACACGACGGTCCACGACGGCGCCGTCTACCTGCACCAGGCGCGCTCGTACATCGTGCTCGAGCTCGAGCTCGACACGCGCCGGGCGCTCGTCGAGCCGTTCACGGGCGACTTCTACACCCAGCCCAAGAAGGAGACGATGACCGACATCGAGGGGCTGCTCGACCGTCGGCGCGCGCTCGGGGTGACGCTCTCGTTCGGTCGGGTGAGCGTCACCGAGCAGGTCCTGGCGTACCAGCGCAAGAGCCTGCCCGGCCACGAGGTCATCGACCTTCAGGGGCTCGACTTGCCCGCGACGACGTTCTCGACGCAGGCGCTGTGGTACGAGCTGGATGACGATCTGCTCGCCAGCGACTTCCCGCTGGAGGTCCTGCTCGGCTCGCTGCACGCCGCCGAGCACGCCCAGATCGCCGTCCTGCCGCTGCTGGCGATGTGCGACCGCTGGGACATCGGCGGCCTGTCGACGAACCTCCATCCGCAGACCGGCGGGCCGACGATCTTCATCTACGACGGGCACCCGGGCGGCGTCGGCATCACGCGCCAGGGCTTCGAGCGCTTCGAGACGCTCGTCGCCGACGCGCACCGGCTCATCGCCGAGTGCCCGTGCGAGTCGGGCTGCCCGTCGTGCGTGCAGTCGCCGAAGTGCGGCAACCTCAACGAGCCGCTCGCGAAGGCCGGTTCGCTGGAGTTGATGGCGCGGATGCTGGAGCGCTGAGCCGGAAGACCGACAACATGGCAACGACGGTGTCCCCGTCCGACGGCGGCGCGAAGACGCTGCGGATCGGGCTGCCGGCGGCGGTGCGCCGGCACGTCGCACGGGCCCGGCGCGACAAGCGCACGCGCAACGGCGTGCGCGTCCGCCTCGGGCGACGGCGTTTGACGCCACCACCAACCGCGCGACGAAGCAGCTGACCGTCAAGCTCCGCCCCTTAGCTGCGCCTTCGGGCGAGGAGGCGCATCGCCGTCGCCCGGAAATCGAGCTGGCTCAAGACCACGTATGGCGGGGTCTTCAACCATCTCGATCGACTCAGGCCCGCTCGCCTCGCCAGGCCGCTCGCGCTACGTCCTCCATCGATGTTTTCTCCGCGCAACCGAGCGCAGCGAGTCCTCCAGCGGCAGTGGCCGGCCGATGGCGTAACCCTGGGCGAAGTCGACGCCGAGCTGGGCGACCAGTGCGAGCGTCTCGTCGTCCTCGACGCCCTCGGCGACCGTGCGCTGGCCGAACGCCTCCGCCAGGCTCACGACCGCCTGCACGACGTGCCGGCTGGCGGCGTTCGTGCGCAGGTCGCGGACGAACTCGAGATCGATCTTCAGGTAGTCGACGGGCAGGCGCTTGAGGTAGCCGAAGCCACCGAAGCCGGTGCCGAAGTCGTCCAGCGCGAACTCGCAGCCGAGCGCACTGATGCGCTGGATGAACCGCGCCGCGACCGCCTCGTCGTTGATGAGCGCCGTCTCGGTGAGCTCGACGACGATGTCCTGCGGCGCGGCGCCGCAGCGCTCGAGCGCGGCGTGAAACTCGTCGAACAGCCCGGGGTCGCCGATCGACGTGGCCGACAGGTTCAGCTCGACGCGATGGCCGTCTCCGGCGAGCGCGGTCGCCTGCTGGATGACCCAGCGATCGATGTCCCGGATGAGGCCGCAGTCCTCCGCCGCGGGCAGGAAGCCGGCGGGAGCGCGCAGCGAGCCGTCGCGCTCCACCATCCGGATCAGCAGCTCGTGCGAGAACACCTCGCCGGTCGCGACGTCGATGATCGGCTGCGCGTGCAGGACGAAGCGGTCGTCGTCGAGCGCGTCGCGCAGCTCGCCGATCTGCGACAGCAGCTTGATCTCGAGGCGCATGCGGTCCTGCTCGGCCTTGCGCGCGGTGATGTCGCTGAAGACGACGACGAGTCCACGGGTGCCGTCCTCCGATTCGAACGGAGACGAGGTGTAGGCGACCGGGATCGCCGTGCCGTCACGGCGGACGAACATGTCCTCCTGGACCTGCACGACCTCCCCGGTGCGACCGGCCGACATCAGCGGGCTCTCCGCGAGTAGGAGCCGCTCGCCGCTCGGGCGGAGGAAGTGCACGCTGTCGTGCAGGGAACGACCGCCGAGCTCGGCCATCGACCAGCCGAGCGTTCGCTCGGCCGCGGCGTTCATGTAGCGCACGCGCCCATCGACGTCGAGCGTGCACAGCGCCTCGCCCATGCTGTCGGCGACGGCGCGCAGATAGTCGCGCGCGCCGCGCAGCTCGCGCTCGCCCTGGACGCGCGCGGTGACGTCGACCGCGACGTTGACGACGCCGGCCGGCTCGCCGTCGTCATCGCGACAGAGGACCGTCGTGGCGTGCGCGAAGAACGTCGACCCGTCCTTGCGCTGCAGCTCGCGCTCGGCGACGCGGCGGCCCGAGACGAGCAGCGCCTCGAAATTGGCCTGGGCCGTGGGGCGCCCCTCGGGCGGGACGATCAGCTCAAGCGCGTTGCGCCCGATGACCTCGTCGGCGCTCCAGCCATACAGCTCCTCGGCGCCCGCACTCCAGACGTCGATCGCGCCGTTCAGATCGCTGGCGATGACGGCCGCGCCGATCTGGTCGAGCAGCAGCGAGCTGCGCCGCGCCGAGCGCTCGGCCGCGACGCGCGCGGTCGAGTCGTGATGCTCGATGACGATCCGCGCGGGGTTCGTGGCGAGCAGCGATGCCCGCACCGAGAACCAGCGATCGTCGCCGCCGACGCACACCGGGAACTCCGCCTGACAGGAGCCGATCGCACCGTCGAGCATCTCGCGCAGGGAGCGGGCGATGCCCGCGGCTCGCCCGTCGCGACGAGACGCGGCGTCGAGGATCTCGAGGTAGTTCGCGCCGACCCCCGCCGGATGGCCCCAGATGTCCTGCGCTTGGTCCGGCGCACGATTGACAGCGACGATCGTGCCGCGCTCGTCGATGACCGCGACCCGCGCCTGCAGTGCGTCGGCCGTAGTCGCTTCATGGCGTGGATCCGAGTCCGCTCCAGATTCCATTCGTGCCTCGTCCGGGCCACGGGTGGTAACCCACGCGCACGCAGACGCATCGGTGTCGCCGCATTTGCGCTGCTTTTGCAGGCAAATCCCTCCACTCCGGCGGCGCGCGCGGGACGTTTTCCCGACTTTTGGCGAACCGTTCGCGCAGCTACTTCCGGTTTGGCGGGCGCCGCTCACTAGAGTCGCCGCTGAGATGCCGCGCCCCAAGCCCCTGCCGATCGTGTTCGCCGTCGTCGCGCTCGTCTGCCTGTATCTGGTGCGCCCGCTGTGGCACGGGCTGGCCATGTTCTTCTGGACAGCGCCGATCGTCTGGCTGCCACCGCTGCTGCTGCTCGCCGTCGGCGGGGTGCTCTTCCGTCGCTCGCGTCGCAGCTGGACGACGCTCGAGGATCTGCGCTCGGGCGTGCGGCCGCCCGGCTGGCTCGTGGCGTTTCCGATATTCGCGTTCGTGCTCTTCGTCTTCGGCGCCGCGCTCAACACGCCGCTCGTCGGTAAGGCGATCGTCAGCGCAACGAACTACGAGGAGATCGACGGCCTACCGCCGGGCGGGGAGGTGCGGATCGTCCCGCGCGAGGTCGCCGAGCAGAACGCGTCGAGCGCGTTCAATTCGCCCACCGAGACGCTGACGAACTTCCGCATCGTCAAGACGCCAGACGGCCTGAGCTGGACCGCGCTGCGCACGCCGCAGGGCGTGTTTCGGATCTTCAGCAAGAAGAGCCAGGGCCTCGTCGAGCTCGACGCCCAGCAGACCGCGCGCTCGCTGCGCCAGATCGACGCCGAGCTCGAGGTCGCGCCGGGCCTGCAGATCACCGACAACCTCCGCTGGCGGCTGCTGAAGGAGCGCTTCCTCATCAGCCTCGAGGAGCCGGTCGGCATCGAGACGCCGAGCGGGCCACGGGTCCTCGTGCCGTACCTCGAGTACAAGGGCTTCCTCATCCGCCGGCCGGTGCTCGGTGGCGTCTTCGTCGTCTCGCCCAACGGCGACATCGAGGACCTCGAGCCCGAGGAGGCCGCGCGGCGGCCGGAGCTCGCGGGCACGGGCCGGGTCTTCTCCGACACGCAGGCGCGCCGGATCCAGGACGCCTACCAGTACAAGAAGGGCATCTGGAACGCGTGGTTCGTGCACGAGGACCAGACGCGTATCACCGACACCGAGGACAACAAGCAGCCCTACCTCGTGGACTTCGGCGGCTCGCTCGGGACGCAGTGGGTCACGGTCGCCGAGCCGTACGGGCGCGCGTTTGCGGCGAGCGCGATCTTCCTCACCGACGCGCGCACCGGCAAGACGCGGATCTGGCGCGTGCCGGCGCGGACGTCGCTGGCCGGCAACCGCCGCGCGATCCAGGCCGTGAAGGCCGTCTCGATCCCGGGCATCGACTTCGGCGACAGCGGCAGCGCCGGCGGCGGCGGCGGCTCGGGCAACTTCAAGGTCGTCGAGCCGCGGCCGGTCTTCGTCCGCGGGCGGCTCGTGTACCTGACGTCGATCATCCCCAACACCGCCAACGCGGTGTCGAAGACCGTCGTCGTGGATGCCGCGACGAGCAAGCTCGTGGCGATCTTCGACAACGACCGCGACCCGCAGGCCGAGGCCAAGACGCTGCGCTACATCCAGACCGGCGAGGTTCCCGACGAGGCCGTGGCGCCCGGGGCTGCGGACACTCAGGACGAGGACGCGAAGGCGGCGGGCGGGACCGGCGCGACGACCACGACGCCGTCCGGCGGCTCGGCGACCTCCGTGGAGCGGCGGATCGACCGCGTCCTGCGCCAGCAGCGCGAGCTGTTGCAGGAGATCGAGCGCCTGCGCGACGACGTGCGCAAGCAGCCCTGATCGCGCGCTTGCAGCACTTGAGGGCGCGGGGGTCATCGCCGACGCTGACGGCATGCGCCCGCGCGCTCTCACGGGCCGGGTCGTGCTCGCCGCCGCGTTCTGCGTTCCCCTGCTGGCGCAGGCCGCGCCCGCTTCGGCCGGCGGAACGCCGCCTGCCCCGCGCAGCGGCGGGACCTCATACGGGTCGCCGCTGCCCAAGCCCGACACGCGCCCGGTCGCGACGCGGCTGACGCTGTCGCCCAAGCGCGTGACCGCCGGCGCCGAGCTGCCGCGCATCACGTTCCGGGTGCGCCAGCGCGGCGTGAAGCGGGTGCGCGCGCGGATCTCCGTGCTGCGCCTGCCGCACAACGAGAAGCTCGTCGGCATCGCCGTCGGGTGGGTGAAGACCGCACGCAGCGTGAAGGTACGCTGGCCGGCGGGGATCGCGCTGCGCAAGGGGCGCTACGTCGTGCGCCTGCACGTGACCGATTCGCGCGGGCGGACGCTGCGGCGCAGCCCGCGGCGACCGGGCCGCGCGCGCATCAGCGTGAAGGCGGCGCCCGCGCCCGCCGTCGTGTCGCCCGCAGGCCGCGGCGTGTTCCCCGTCGCCGGCGCGTTCTCGCTGGGTGGCTCCGGCTCGGTATTCGGCGCCGAGCGTGACGGACACAGGCACGAGGGCCACGACATCTCCGCGGCGAAGGGAACGCCCGTCGTCGCGCCGTTCGCGGGCCGGATCAGCTCGACGAGCTACCAGGCCGGCGGCGCCGGCGAGTACATCGTGCTGGACGCGATCGACGGGCGCGACTACTTCTTCGCGCACTGCGTCCGCCGCTCGACCGCGGTCGCCGAGGGCCAGATCGTGCTGGCCGGCGGGCAGCTGTGCGCCGTCGGCAACACCGGCGGATCGAGCGGCCCGCACCTGCACTTCGAGATCTGGCTGGTCGGCTGGCGCGTGAAGGGCGGCTATCCGATCGACCCGCTGCCCGAGCTGCGCGCCTGGGCTACCTGACCGCGGCGATATCCTCCCCGCCGCGGCGAGATAGCTCAGTTGGTAGAGCACACGACTGAAAATCGTGGTGTCCCCGGTTCGAGTCCGGGTCTCGCCATCGCCGCCTGCCGCTCTGCGCCGCCGATTCGGGCCGCCCAAAACGACTGGCAGTCCCCGGTCGTGCCTACCCCTGCCGCTCACCGCCCGAGACGAGGACGGCGCGACGCGCTCTCGCGGGTCACGCTGCGCGCAACCCGGCCCGAGCTCGACCCCATCGTCATGCGCGGGATCACGCTCGTCCTCGGGCACGGCGCCAGGGTGGAGGTCACCGCTCGCAGCCCTCGACATCGTGTCGGCGTCGCCGCCGAGCGATCGGCCGCGTAGGCGACCACCTGCGCACCGCTAGGTCAGCACGTCGGCCCAGGCCAGCAGGCCGTGCTGCATCGCGAACAGCGTTGCGCCGGCGCGCGTCGAGACGCCGATCTTGCCGTAGGTGTTCTGGATGTGCCTGTCGGCCGTCTTGACGGAGATGCCGAGCCGCTGCGCGACCTGCTTGGTCTGCAGTCCGCGCGCCAGCAACGCGATGACCTCGACCTCGCGCTCTGTCAAGCCTCCGGGCCGTTCCACGCGCTGCGGGCGCCGTCCTGCCGCGTCCAGGACGCCGACGACCGCATCGGGATCGAGGCGGCCGACGCGCGCCTCCTGTTCGAGCGCCGCCGCTGCCTCGTCGCCGCTGAGCGCCGCCCGGTGCGGGCGCGGCTCGGTCATCGCATGGAACGCGTCCGCCGCTGCCAGAAGGCGGGCCGGCCGGCCTAGCGCGGGTCCCGCTGAGCCGCGGTGATAGCCGCTGCCGTCGCAGCGCTCGTGATGCGCGGTGGCGACTGGCGCGAGCGTCGACAAAAACGGGGACGGCGAGAGGATGCGCTCGGAGTGGTAGGCGTGCAGCCGCACGCGCTCCCACTCGTGCGGCGTCAGTGGTCCGGGCTTTTGCCAGATCGTGGTGGGGACGGAGACGCGCCCGATGTCGTGCACGAGTGCGGCGCGGCGCAGCGCTTGCGTCTCGCCGGGGTCCAGCCCGCACGACCCGGCGGTGGCGGTCGCCAGCTCTGCGACCCCGGCTGAGTGGCCGCTGAGATAGGGCGAGACGAGATCGGCGAAGTCGCCCATCGCTCCGAGTGCGCGGTCTATCGCCTCGGCCTCGAGCATCAAGTGTGGACCCGGCTCGCAGGCCATCGCCTCATCCCAGGCCGAGGCGGCGCCATCGAGCGCGAACAAGGCGTGCGCGCGATCCGCGGCGAGCCCGGCGATCTCGGGATCGAACGCAGTGCCGGCCCGCCCGCGCAGCACGCGCGAGACCCGCTCAACGCCTCCGAGCGAGAGCTGCAGGTCGGCGTCACGCGCAATATGGGCGATCCGCGTCGCGAGTGGCAGCGCGTCGCCGCCGACCAGGCCCGGCTCACCGTGTCCGTCCCAGCGCTCGTCGATCGTGCGCGCCAGGACCTGGACAGATGACGGCAACCCGAGCCGGTCGCTCAGCATGCCCGCGACCTCTCGGCAGGCGACGTCCACGGCGGGCATTACGCGTGCGGCACGGGGAATGGTGCGGACCATCTCCGCGGCTCGCACCAGCGGCGTGCGCTCCGGCGCGGTCGAGCGCGCAAGCGCACCGAGCACCTCGCGCTGCGAGCCGAACATGACCGGGAACAGGTTCTGCGACGCGAGTTCGATGTCGTCGAACACCTGCGCCCGGACGTGGACGTCGGCCGTGCACCCCACGTACAGCAACAGGCAGGCGTGAAAGGTGTCTGTCAGCGTGGCCCGATCGATGCCGAGCGCTTCGCCGATGCGCACGGCGAACACGGTGCTGCGCAGCCCATGCTCGAGCTCGAGCGCGAGCTGTAAGTCGGTGCCGAGCGACAGCGCCGCGGTGACCTCCGCCACCCGCACCCGTTGCGCCGAGAACTCGGTCATTCGCCAACCGTAATCGGTGTGGGGAGAACTCCCGATTGTCGGCGCCTTTGGGCCCGCATAGGTTCCGGGACACCGCGACCGCAACCGTGGAGATTGAGATGAACTATCGACTTGCGTACTCCGTCGGGTTCCACCCATGGGAAGACGCCGCCACGGATGAGCCGTTCGTGGAGAAGATCGGCGAGGTGCTCGACCGCGAGACCAACGGCGGACCACCGCACGGGCGCGCGCTCGATCTCGGCACCGGTAGCGGCATCTGGGGGATCGAGCTCGCGCGCCGCGGCTGGGAGGTCACCGGCGTCGACAACGTCGAGAAGGCGCTCGGACGCGCACGCGAGCGGGTCGCCGAGGCCGGCGTCGACATGCGCATCGTCAGCGGCGACGTCACCGCACTGGGGGAGTCCGAAGTTGGCTCGGGGTACAGACTCCTGCTCGACACCGGGACGTTCCACGGACTCACACCGCCGCAGCGCGAGGCGATGGGACGAGAGGTCACGGCGGCCGCTGCCCCCGACGCGACGCTGCTGCTACTCGTATGGCCGCGACGGCGCCGGCCACTGATCCGCGGCGCGAGCCGCACCGAGGTGGCGGCGGCGTTCCCCGGCTGGACGATCACCGCCGTCGAACCGTCGCACTTCTCGCTGCCCAAGCCGATGGAGCTACTGCTGCGACCGGACGAGCAGTGGTACCGCCTGCATCGCGGGTGACGACCGTTCCCGAAGGACGGCCGCCCCGCGAAGCGCTCGGCGGCCGGGCTCCAAACCATCCCGTCTTCGAGGACGCCGGCAGGCATCGAACTCATTGCCTGAAAGTCCGCCAGGACGCCGATGTCATTGGGCCTTGAGCCCGCATCCAGGACCCGAACAGCACCCAATCGGATGCAATCGGCGGACATCCCGCCCGCCGAGCCCACAGCCGACGAGAGCGATCTCGCCGGCGGGATAGGTTGATGGGGTGCGGTTCGGTGTCTACGTCCCGACCTTCGGCGAGTACGACGTCATCACGCTCGCCCAGCTCGCCCGCGAGACCGAGCAAGCTGGTTGGGACGGCTTCTTCATCTGGGACCACCTCGCCTGGAGCCCGGACGAGGGTCAGGACCTCGCGGACACCACGGTTGCGCTTACCGCGATCGCGCTCGCGACCGAGCGGGTGCGCTTCGGCGCGCTCGTCACACCGCTTGCGCGGCGCCGGCCCTGGAAGCTGGCCAAGGAGACGGCGACCCTCGACCGGCTATCTGGTGGACGACTCGTGGTCGCTACCGGGCTCGGCGCCCAAGGCGACTTGTCACCATTCGGCGACAGCGCTCCGCCGGCGCAGCTCGCGGCTCGACTCGACGAAAGCCTGGACCTGCTCGAAGCGCTGTGGAGCGGCCAGCCCGTCAGCCACACGGGCGAGTACTTCCGCATCCAGGACGCGATGCTGCGACCGGCGCCCATTCAGCAGCCTCGCATTCCGATCTGGGTGGCCGGGTTCTGGCCCAACAAGGCACCGTTTCGCCGTGCCGCCCGCTTCGACGGGGCCCTGCCGCTCACCCGCGGGCACCTCATGAAGGAGCTCTCTCCCGGTGAGCTGCGCCGCTGCCGTGACTACATCAGCGCGCACCGCACTTCGAGCGCCCCGTTCGACCTCGTGGCCTTCGCAGCCACGCAGCCGCGCACGCCCGACACGGTGGCCGAGTACGAGCAGGCCGGCGCGACCTGGTGGGTGGAGGCCGTCGACCCGCTCGCCGAGTCGCTCGCCGACTTCCGTGACCGCATCCGCCGCGGTCCGATCCGTCAGTGATTGACTCACCCGTCGCGAGGCGGGACCCTGAAGCTCGCACCCCGGACACCGATCGAGTAGCGGCATTGCCCCGGTTACTGTTCGCTTACGGTGGCGGTGTTGTCTTGTCATGCGCCATTTCCGGGCCTACCGTGGTGCCGACCGCTAACGCAGACGTTGCGTCGGGAGATGAGGCGCCAGGCATCTCCCGAACGGGCGGTAAAAGACCGCAAACTACGAGCTTTCCGCGCTCTCCGCCGGCGTCCAGGAAACCCATGTTTTCCCCAGCCGCCGCGGGCGAGTCGGGCTTGTCAGAGACACAGTGACCACGATTCCCTCGTGTCCTTCCGCTCTGCGTTTCCGCGCTGTGCGGGTACGCGCCCGACCTAGCGCGCGACCGCCGGCCGGCGCGTGCGATCGACCGCGACGAGCCGCAGCTCGGCGACATAGCGGTTGCCGTCGGGATCGGCGAGCCAGCAGTCCTCGGGCGCCGGCAGCATCTCCGTGAAGCGGATCCGTGCGGCGGGCGAGTCCGCGGCGGCCTGGCGCGCCTGGCGGCAGAGGATCTGCGCCAGCGCCCGGCTCTCGACGTCGACGTACACGGGCTTGCGCTCGAGCGGCGACTTGCAGAACACGCGCCGCGGCATGCCGCGGTCGCGAGCGAAGGCTGGGATGTCCCCGGCGCGGGCGGGAACCTCCGCGGCGGGGACGCTCCAGCTCTCGCGCTGGATGACGACGCGGCCGATCGCGACCCGCGGCGCGCGGTCCCTCTCTGGGAGCAGCTCGAACGTGCGCACGGACGTGACGAAGATCGGCAGGCCGAACGCGTCGAGCAGCGGGACGCGGAGCTCGCCCGTCGCGTCGACCAGGTCGTCGCCTTCGACGTACAGCTCGTGCGCAAGCCACGTTCGCCGCGCGCCCTGCGCGCGCGTGTCGGGCATCGTCGCGATGTACACGAAGCTCTCGGGCATGAACGGGGCGCCGCGGGCGTCGAGTCCGATCCCCGACCCCCAGGGGGGCAGCAGGACCGGCACCTCGCTGCCTGCGTCGGCGGCGTACATCCGCAGCAACCGCTCCGTGTCCGGGTGACGCTGGCCGAAGAGCCCCTGGGCAAGCGGGTTGGCGCCGGGATGGACGTCGCCGATGATCGCGAGGTAGTCGCCGGCGGCGATCGCGGCCTCGTCGCTCGCGGCGATCTGGATGTCCGCCGACTGGCAGACCGATAGCGGCCAGGCGGGCTGGTGATCGGCAAACGCCTCCGTGGCCCGCGCGCCGATCGTCGCGGGATCCGGATCGGCGAGGAGCACGCCCAACCGACGCTCGAGCTCGGCGACCTCGCCGTCGATCTGCGGCGGCAGCGCCATCAGCGTCCTGATGACCTCGGTCATCACCGGGATGAACGGGCCGCGCCCGCCCGCCGGCAGCGCCCGCTCGATGATCGCCCGCCCGATCGCGTTGATCTGGCCTCAGTACCAGCGGCTCGCCTCGAACAGGACCCGCAGCGCGGGCGCCATGCCGGCGACGAGCGGCGGACCCAGCGTGACGTCGAGATCGCGCATGCAGTCGACGTAGGACAGCGTCCGCGCGCCGTAGGCCCGGCCGGGATTGCGGACGGGCTCGCGCCCCGTGAGCTCGACGAACGTCGCGTCGAGGGCACCGAGCGACGCGGCCAGCGACTCCGGCACCCCCGCTGAGAGCGCGTCGCGCGCCGCCTCGAGCGATCGAGCGCCGCGAGCCCGCGCTCGCGCGTCGCGCTGTCCGCGTGCCCCTCGAGCGCGGCGCGCAGGTCGCGCTCGGCGTGCGGGCCGGTGGCGATCTTCAGGTCGGGATCGATCGTCGCGGCGAGCGCCTGCACGGCCCAGGCCTCGAGGTGGACCTCGCGCTCGCGCACCAGGGCCCCGGAACGCGACAGGGGCGGCCCCGCGTCCTCGATCCGCCCCCAGGCGAGCGGCCCGAAGAACCCGATCGTGTCGTTCTTGGCGCAGTAGCGCTGCCAGTAGCTCGCGACGATCTCTTCACGCCGGCGGCCCTTGCTCGTGTCGCCCCCGCCCCCGTCCGCGACCTTGTCGACGGCGTTGCGCAGCGCCGCGGGGTTCTGCCACGTCACCGCCTCGCGGAACAGCGGGTGACGGGCGACCGCGCGTAACCGCGCGGACTCGTCGCCGGGCCCGAACACCTCGAGCCCGACACCGGGAGGCCGGCGCTGCGCACCGCGAAGTCACGCCACAGGAACCAGTCCCCCGCGAGCGGCGCGCCGTCCATTTGAGCACCGTACCGGTCGGTGTGCCGCGTGAAACCGACCAGAGGGATGAGGTCCCACATCCCGCCCACACGGCCAGTTGCCGCCTCCCGCCGCGCATGGTCTACTTGGCCCCTGCATCTGGAGCCAGGCACGGTCATGGGGAGCTACAGGATCGAGGGCCTCCTCGGTCGAGGCGGGATGGCCGTCGTCTACGCCGCCCAGCACGTCGAGGTCGGGCGGCGGGTGGCGCTGAAGCTCCTGACCGGCGAACTGGCCGCAGATCCGGAGTTCGTGGCGCGCTTTCGCCGCGAGGGGCGGCTACAGGCCTCACTGGAGCACCCCCACGTCGTGGCGGTCTACGAGGCGGGCGAATCCGAGCACGGCCTCTACCTCGCCATGCGCCTCGTCGCGGGCTCGACGCTCGCGGTGCTCATGGGCGAACGGGTGCTCGACGGTGCGCGCGCGCTGGCGCTGCTGGGCCAGGTCGCCGATGCGCTCGACGCCGCGCACGCCGCCGGCCTCGTGCACCGCGACGTGAAGCCCCAGAACGTCCTGGTCGGCGACGCAGACGACGCGTACCTCGGCGACTTCGGGCTGACGCGGGTGGGCGGGTCCAGCGGCGTGACCGTCACCGGCAAGCTCGTGGGAACGGTGTCCTACCTCGCCCCCGAGGTCATCCGCGGCGACGAGGCAGGTCCCGCGTCGGATCGCTACGCCTTCGCGGCGACGCTCTTCGAATGCCTGACGGGAACCGCGGTCTACCCGCGGCGCACCGAGGCCGCGATCCTCTACGCGCACACGAGCGAGCCCGTGCCACGGATCAGCCGGCGCCGGGCAGAGCTTGCGCCCGCTCTGGACGCCATCTTCACCCGCGCGCTGGCCAAGGATCCCGGCGAGCGGCCCGGCAGCGCCCGCGACCTCGTCGACGCCGTGCGCGATGCCCTGGGATCGGATGGCGCGCGAGCACTCGGCCCCCCGCCACCGCCGGGCGCGGAGGCACTCGAGGGGACGACGGTGCAACCCGTTGCACCGCTGCAATCACCGGAGCCCGCGCCGCGGGGCAGGCGCCGGCTCGCGCCGTGGCTGGTCGCTGCCGCCCTTGTCGGGGCGGGCGTGACGATGGGTGTGGGCGCGCTCGCAGATGACGACGGCACGAAGGCCGTCGCGCCGTCGCCGCTGCCGGGCGCCACGGTGCTCGGCAGCACGCTGACCAAGCCGGGACGTACCGTCGACTGCATCGGCCGGACGCCCACGCCGAGCTCGCCGGGCTGCACGATCGTTCAGGGCGGGCTGCCGGGCCGGACCGTGGTCGTGCCGCAGGACGGCGTGATCCGCCGCTGGGGCGTGCGCTCCGCCCGGGGCGAACTGGCGCTCGCGGTGCTGCGTCCGCTCGACGAGAAGGCCCACCAGGTCGCGCGCTCCCAGAACGAGTTCGTCAACGACGGCGCGCTGCATCTGTTCGACACGGACCTCCCCGTCGCGCAGGGCGACCTTGTCGGCCTGATGGCGGTCCCGGGCGGATCGGCGGTCGGCGCGCGCTCCGGCGTGGACGGTGCCACGACCAATCGCTGGATCCCGGTCCTGACCGCCGAGCGCGCACCCGACCGCGGGCCAGGGACCGGCCTGGATGACGAGCTGCTGTTGCGCGTCGACTACATCCCCGGCGGCGAACCGCGCCGCCCCCGCCAGGTCACGGGAGCGGCCGCCGCAAGCCTGCCGCCGGGCCGCGTTCGCGCACGCCGCCGCCTGCAATTCACCAACGGCCGCCCGGTTGAGATCAGGCTCGTCGCGCTGGGCAACCGCTTCGCGTTCGACGAGTTCATCGACGGGCGGCGGACCGCTCGGATCGACGTTCCCGGGATGCGCCCCGACGACGGTCGGATCATCGAGCTCGAGGTCTATGCGGAGGCGGCGCCGGAGCATCTCGGCGTCTACATCGAGTTCAGCAACGACGAGAGCTCCCGCATCCTCGATCACTTCTATGACGTCTTCCCGCGTGAGTTTGCGTTCATCGATTGAGCTCGTGCCAGGCGAGCTGCCGGCTGGCTCCGAGGTGGCGGGCTTCCGGATCGAGCGCGCGGTCGGTCGGGGATCGCGCGGCGTCGTGTATGCGGCCACGCAGATCGGTCTCGAGCGGCGCGTCGCGCTCAAGCTGCTCGCAGCGGACCCGGCGCTCGACGACCGGTTTCGGCGCTTTCAGTGGCCGGAGCACCCCCACGTCGTCCGGCTGTACGCGGCCGGCGCTCACGAGCGCGGGCACTTCCTCGCGATGCAGCTCGTCGCGGGCGCGACGCTCGCCGACCGCCTCGCCGCCGGGACGCTCGAGCGCGGGCGCCTGCTCGGCGTACTGACCGATGTGGCTTGCGCCCTCGACGCCGCGCACGGCGCCGGAATCGTGCACGGCGCCGTGAACGCGCGCAACGTGTTCATCGGCCCGGACGAGCGCGCGCTCGTGTCCGACTTCGGGCTGGGCAGCGAGCACGCCGGCGCCGAGTCCGACCGCGCCGCGTTCGCCGCGCTCGTGGACGAGTGCCTCGGCCCCATGCTTCCGGCGCCAGCCGATCCGCTGGCCCCCACGGCGCTGACCATCGCGCAGTCGGCCGCGGCGGCGCTGCCCCACGCCCCCGCGGGCGTGCGGGCGACAGGGTCGGCCCGGCGGCCGATGGCCGTCCTCGCCGCCGTCGCCTTGGCCGGCCTGGCGACCGTCGTGGTCGCCGTTGTGCCTGGGACGGACCGGGACTCGCCGGGCATCGCGCCGCTCGTGCGCGGCGCGGACGTGCTGGGAAGCGCGCTCTCCCCCGCCGGTATGCGGTCGCTGGACTGCAACGGCCGGCCGCCGACGGAGGCGTCGCAGCAGTGCATGCTCGTCCAGACGCGGCTGCCGGGGCGCGCGCTTGGCGCGTCGCGCGCCGGCGCCGTCCGCCGCTGGGCGGTGCGCGGCGCGCGCGGGGAGATGGCGCTGCAGATCCTGCGCCCGCGCGGGCGCACGCTTGATCCGATCGCCCGCACCCCGTTTGTCCGCATCGCGGACCCGGGCGTTCACGTGCTGGCGGCGAACCTGCCGGTGCGCGCGGGTGACCTCGTCGGCCTCCGGCTGGCGCCGGGGGCAACGATCGGGATGCGCCGGACCGTCAACGGTGCGACGACGACCCGTCTATTCGGCTCGTTGCTGCGCAGCACCGGCCGGGTCCAGCGCGGGGCGGGGAGCGGCCTGGACCACGAGATCCTGCTGCGCGTCGCCTACGTGCCGGGCGCGCGCGTCAGCTCGCCCGGCCTGCTCACGGGTCCCGCTGCCGAGCGGGCCCCGGCCGGCCGCTCGCTGGCCGCGCGGGATGTCGAACCGCGCCCGGGTCAGCTGCGAACGGTCGCGCTGGTCGCGGTCGGCGACCGGATCGCCATCGACCTGCTCGACGGTGCACGGCGCGTCGCCCGGCTTCCCGTCGCCGACGCGAACCCGCGCGGCCGCCTGCTGGGCGTCGACTCGTTCGGCGAACCACGGGTGCGCCTGCGCTGGCGCAATCCCGACGGCGATGTCGTGAGCCACGACTACGCCGTCGGCGCGCGCTCGCTGGCGCCCATGAGCTGAGCGGCCCGCCGGGGCAGCACGAGCCACACGGTGCCGCCGAGCTGGATCACGTCGCCGGGGCGCAGCGGGGTGACCCCGTGGGCGCGCCGGCCGTTGACGTAGAGGCCATTGGCCGAGCCGAGGTCCTCGATCGCCGCGCGGTGCCCGGAGCTCACCACGCGGGCGTGCCGGCGCGAGACGAGCGGATCGTCGAGCCTGACCTCGCAGGCCGGGGCGCGGCCGATGACGACCCCGCCGCGCAGCCGCCGCTCGCGGCCACGCGCGGGATGGATCTCGAGGACCGCGACGGACATCGACGGCCAGCATCGCGTGCTCCCCCACCCCGCACAGCCACCCAGAGGGATGGCCGGCGCCAGCCCGACGCCGGCGCGCGCTAGTGGGCTAGGAGGCAGCGAGCGGGTCGCTGGCGAGATCGCGGTTCGTGACGAGCCCCGTGCCGAGCGCGCGCTGGGCCAGCTCGGTGCGCTTGCGGTACTGGGGCAGATCCTCGATGTCGAGTTTGGCGAACAGCGACCGGACGTGCGTCTTGACGCCGGCCAGCGACAGGTGCAGCTCGTCGGCTATCACCTGGTTGCTCGCCGGGACCGCGCCGGCACCGGGTGTGCTCAGCGGCCGGCAGAGGGCGACCAGGACCCGACGCTCCGCCGCGGTCAGACGCACGAGCGCGGCCGCGCCGGCGACCGCCGTGCTCTCGCTCGCGGAGATCGGCGCGCGGAACACGAGCGCGGTGCGGCCGAGCCGCAGCACGTCGCCGTCGCTCAACCGCCGCCGGCCGACGAGGCGCTCGCCGTTGACGAACGAGCCGTTGCGCGAGAGCCCGTCGTCGA
The DNA here is from genome assembly GCA_963705315.1 of uncultured Actinomycetes bacterium. Classification (GTDB taxonomy): domain Bacteria; phylum Actinomycetota; class Thermoleophilia; order Solirubrobacterales; family Solirubrobacteraceae; genus CADCVQ01. Next base: position 547,413 of record OY970068.1, on the reverse strand, counting down.
CGACCGTCCACGCGCCGCCGATGCGCTCGAGCTGCGCGTGGGTGCGAGACACCTCCGAGTCCCAGCCGAGCGCGAGCTCGTTGTGCTCGGCGCGCCCGAGCGAGATGCGCGCGGCCCCGTCGAGCGACTCGAGCCGCAGGTCCCCCGTGCCCTCGCGGTAGGCGAGAAAGGCCGCGCCGCGCCGCTCGGCCTCGAGCATCGACACGAGTTCGGCGGGCGAGAGCGAATGCGGAGCGAATCCCATCGCACCCGATTGTGGCGTGAGGGGATGGTGGATGCCAGCCCTGCCGCCGCGTCAGCGAGTGTGGACATCATCGCTCGCGACGTCGAATGGCCGCTGGGCGTTCTTCCCAAGCAGATCGCTGCGTTCAGGTCATCCGCGTCTGAGCGGCCGACGACCGCGCATGCCGACCGCGGCGAAGGGCCGAGGCGCTCGGGCGGGTCGAGCGAACAGCATCGGTAACAGAACCAGGGTGCGAAGCGTTCCGGCGGGACGCGCGCGCCCTGAATAATCGAGATGGTTCAACGCCCCGATATACGGGGTCCTGAGCCATCTCGATTTCCCGGCGCAGCGGTGGTACGGTACGCGCGGGTGGGCCGCCGGCGTCGCGCGACCCGTCACCCCGCCTCGCGCCCGTGAGCCGCCGGCGTCTCGCGACCCGTCACCCCGCCTCGCGCCCTCATCCCCCTTCATCGATGCAGTTGCGTGTACCGCGCGCCCTGAACCCAACTCATCCGCTCGCGCCGCTCGCCGCGTGGCGCCGGACCGCGGCGGCGCGATTGCGCGCCGCGCGCACGGCTGCGGTGAGCGTGGCCGCGTCGTAGGCGCCGTGGTGGCGCCTGCCGTTAACGAAGAAGCTCGGCGTGCCCGCGACGCCGCTCGCGTCGGCGCTGCCGACGTCCTCGGCGATGCGCGGCGCGTGCTCGTGGTTGCGCAGCTCCTTCCAGAAGCGATCCAGGTCGAGGCCAAGCTCCTCGGCATGCCGACCGAGGTGCTTCGGCGAGAGCTCGTCCGGATGATCGATGAGCCTGTCGTGCATCTTCCAGAACGCGCCCTGCGCGTCGGCGGCCTGGGCCGCCTCCGCGGCCATCTGCGCGCTGGGATGGACGTCGTTGAGCGGCAGGTGGCGCCAGACGTAGCGCAGGTCGTCGCCGAAGGAATCCAGCAGGTCGCGCACCACCACCTCGGCCTGACCGCAGTACGGGCACTCGTAGTCGCCGTACTCCACGAGCGTGACCGGCGCGTCGTGCGCCCCGCGAATGTGGTCGCGCTCGCAGTCGACGTCGCCGTCGAGGTCGACGAGCTCCTCGTCGGTGGCGGCGATCTGGCGCGCGCGCGTGGACGCCGGCAGCCGGGCGATGAGGCCAAACACCACGAAGGCGACCAGCGACGCGAGCACGGCCGAGGCCAGCACGCCGACCTTGGCCTGCTCCAGCGCGCGCCCCTCGAAGGCGATGCTCGCGATGAGCATGGAGACGGTGAAGCCGATCCCGCAGACGACGCCGCCGCCCCAGACCACCGGCCAGCTCAGGCCGCGCCCCAGCCCCGGCCGCAACCGCAGCAGAAGCGCCGTGGCGCCGACGATCCCGAGCGGCTTGCCCACGACGTAACCGATGACGATGCCGAGCGTGATCGGCGAGCTGATCGCGTCCGCCAGCAGGTCGCCGTCGACGTGGACGCCAGCGTTGGCCAGCGCGAACAGCGGGACGATCACGAAGCTCGTCCAGGGATGCAGCCGGTAGGTGATGCGTTCGTTGGGGGAGATCGCGGACGCCACTCCCAGCTGCGCCGAGCGGGCGAGCGCCGCCGTGGGCTGCTCGCGAAAGGACCGCGTGAGCTCGACGACCCGTTCGAGCTTGGGCCGCGGAGGCGGGTAGGCGCTCGTGGCGAGGCCGACCACGAGGCCGGCGATGACCGGATCGATCCCGGACTCATACAGCGCGACCCAGAAGGCGACTCCGAGCACGGCGGCCGCCTTCAGGCGCCATGCGTGGGGCGCGAAGCGCAGCGCGAGGAGCGCGCCGTACAGCGCGAAGGCCACGCCGAGCGCGGTGGGCGACAGGTCGCTCGTGTAGACGACGGCGATGATGATCAGGGCCACGAGGTCGTCGAACACGGTCACGGTGAGCAGGCGCACACGCAGCCGGGTGGCGCGCGGCGCGAGGAGGGCAAGCACGCCGAGGGCAAAGGCCGTGTCGGTGGACATCGCGACGCCCCAGCCCTGGGCGCCCGGGCCGCCGGCGTTGAAGGCGAGGTAGATCGCCGCGGCCATCGCCATCCCGCCGAGCGCCCCCACGAGCGGGATCGCCACGCGGCGCCGCTCGCGCAGCTGCCCCATGTCGAGTTCGCGCTTGGCCTCGAGGCCGACGACGAGGAAGTAGAACGTCATCAGCCCGCCGTTCACCCAGTGGCGCAGGTCCTGCGTGATGCCGTGACTGCCGACGCGGATCGACAGCTGGGTCGTCCAGACCGACTCGTAGGAGTCCGGCCATGGCGAGTTCGCCCACAGGAGCGCCGCGATCGCGGCGCTGAGCAGCGCGACGGCGCCCCCGGTCTCGGTGCTCAAGAAGTCCCGCAGGGGCGCCGCGAGGTTGCGCGCCCACGCGGTGCGCTCCGTGGTCGCGTTTGCTTCGTCAGCCACGTGCGGGATGCTGACGACTGTGGATCAGCCGCGCAGTGCTCGCATCATCGACCGCGTGCGCGCCATCCCCGAAGGCTTCGTGCGCACGTACGGCGACATCGATCCGGGCGCGCCGCGCCTCGTCGGGCATGTGCTCGCCAGGACTGACGATGACCTCCCGTGGCATCGTGTCGTGCGCGCCGACGGAAGCCTGGCCCAGGGGCAGCGCCAGCGCGCGTTGCTGCTCGAGGAGGACGTCCCGATGCGCGGCGACAGGGTCAACCTGCGCCACGCGCGGCTGCCGACGGACGACGCGCTGTCAGGTCCCTCGCGCTGACGGCTGCGAGCGCGCGGTTCACGAGCGGCACCGCTGAAGAAGCGAGGGAAGGGCGTCGAGGACCCCGCGAGAGCGCGAGGTCCATCTGAGCAATCGAGATGGATGAAAACCCCGATATACGTGGTGTTGAACCATGTCGATCCTCCGCGCGCCGGTCGAGCGCCGGATCCGCCTGGGACCGGCCAATTTGGCCGAACCGGTGCCGTATCGATGCGGTTCGTCAACGAGGCGGCCTGATCGTGATCGATCAGGCGCCGGCCGCGGGCACGACCCAGCCGATCATCGCGACGTAGTGCGCCGCGGCCGCCGCGATCACGAGCGCGTGGAAGACCTCGTGGAAGCCGAACGTGCGTGGCCAGGGATCCGGCCAGCGGCGGGCGTAGACGAGCGCGCCGGCGGTGTAGAGCAGCCCGCCGCCGGCGATCAGCGCCAGCGGGGCGGCGTCGAGATCGCGCAGCAACTCGGGCACGGCGGCGACGGCGATCCAGCCCACGGCGAGATAGCTCACCGCGACGACCCAGCGCGGGGCGTCGATCCAGCCCAGCGACAGCGCGACGCCGAGCGCGGCTCCCGACCAGGCGCCGATGAGCACGAGCCAGCCCGCCGTGCCGCCGATGAGGATCGCGGCGATGGGCGTGTAGCTGGCGGCGATGAACACGAAGATCGTGCTGTGGTCGATCTTGCGCAGGAGCGGCTTGAACCGCCGCGGCCCGGGCCAGCGGTGATAGAGCGCGCTGGCCCCGAACAGCGCGACGAGCGCGGCGCTGTACACCGTGACCGCCAGCGTCGCCTCACCGGGCGCGAGCGCGACAAGGACCACGCCCGCGGCGAGCGCGACGACGACGCCGACCGCGTGTGAGACCCCGCGCAGCCGCGGCACCAGTTCCTCGTCGGCGGTGATCATCCGTCTATGGTCGCGCTTATGGCGGCCGTGAGCGACGCAACGCCCGCGCGGCCCAAGCGCCGCCGCGAGCGGCAGCGCGCCGCGATCGCCCTGCCGCTCGCGGCAGGGCGCGCGTTCGCGGTGTTCGTCTGGTGGCTCGTCGAGTCCGGCGGGTACTTCGAGCGCGTCTGGATGCCGGGCGCGGTCGTGTTGCTCGCGATCGCCGCGGCGGCCGTGCTCGCCCTGCGTGAACAGATCGCCGTCCCGAACCGGGCGGCGAAGCTCGCGCTGTTCGCGCTCGGCGGCTACGTCGCGTGGTCGTTTGCCTCGATCCTGTGGGCCGGCTCGCCCGGCGACGCGCTGGAAGGCAGCCAGCGATCGCTGCTGTACCTCACGATCTTCGCGCTCTTCGTGCTGTTGCCGTGGACGGTTCGCGCGCTGCTCCTCGCGATCACGGCGATCGTGACGACGCTGGCGGTGGTCGCCGTCGTCACGCTCGTGCGACTGGCCGCCGACGCGCCGCTGGACGACCTGCTCATCAACGCGCGCCTGCTCGCGCCGCTCGGCTACACGAACGCGAGCGCCGCGCTGTGGACCATGGGAGCGGTACCGGCGCTCATGCTTGCCGCGCGGAGCGAGCTGCCGATCTGGGCGCGCCCGCCGCTGCTCGGCGCGTCGGTCCTCATGTTCGGCCTGGCGATCCTCAGCCAGAGCCGCGGCTGGCTGTTCACCCTGCCCCTGATCGCGCTCGGCGTCGTGCTCCTGAGCGCTGACCGGCTGAAGGTCGGCCTGTACGCGGTGCCGGTGATCGGCGCGATCGCGCTCGTCGCCTCAGACCTGCTCGAGATCAACACCGTCGGCGGAGGGAGCAACCCCGACGAGGTCGAGGGCGTGCTGCGCCCGGTCATCGACACGGCGGTCACGAACCTCGCTCTTGCCGCCATCGCGGTCTGCCTCGCCGGGATCGCGTTCGTCGCCGTGGAGGCCCGGCTGGGCGAGCGGCGCCTGTTGACGCCCAGGATGCGACGGCTCGTGTCGCTCGCCGCCGTGGGCCTGGCCTTCGTCGCCGGCGGGGCCGCCCTGGCGATCAAGACCGATGGCGATCCCGTCGGCAAGGCGCGCAACGCGTGGGCGAACTTCAAGGACATCGAGGCCGACCCCGGCGGCAGCGCCGACCGCCTCACGAGCCTCGGCAGCACGCGCTATGACTTCTGGCGCGTCGCCGTCGACGTGTGGACGGATCACCCGATCGGCGGCCTGGGGCAGGACAACTTCCTCGACACCTACGCGACGCGACGGCGCAGTTCGTTCGAGGAGCCGCGCTGGGTGCACAGCCTGCCGCTGCGGCTGCTCGCCCACACCGGGATCGTCGGCGCGGCGCTGTTCGGCGGGTTTCTGCTCGCGGTCGCCTGGGGCGTCGCGCGCCTGTGGCGCCGGCGCGGCGATCCGGCGACGCGGGCGGCCGCGGGCGCCGCGCTCATGCCCGGCGTCATCTGGCTTGCCCACGGGTCGGTGGAGTGGCTGTGGGAGTTCCCGCTGCTCAGCGGCCTCGCGCTCGCGTTCGCCGGTGCGGTGCTCGCGACGGACCGCCCGGCCGCGGCAGAGCAGCCCGAGCCGAGCGAGGACGCGCCACCCCGCTCGCCGCGGGCGCAGCGGGCGCTCGCCGTTGGCGCGATCGCGGTGGTGGTCGCCGGCGCGCTCGTGTTCCTGCCCTCGTTCGTGTCCGACCGCGAGACGCGCGCCGCCCTTCGCGACGGCCGCCAGAACCCGGCCGCCGCCTACGACAAGCTCGATCTCGCACGGTCGCTGAACCCGTTGAAGATCGGGCCGTCGCTGGTCGAGGGTGCGGTCGCGCAGCGCAGCGGCGACCTCGCGCGCGCCGAGCGCGCCTACCGCCGGGCGGCCGAGCGCGACAAGCTCGCGTGGTTCGCGCATTTCGCGCTCGGCCTCGTCGCCAGCGCCCGCAACGACCGCGAACAGGCGGCGCGCGAGCTGCGCCTGGCGAGCGAGCGCAACCCGCGCGACGACGTCATCAAAGACGCCCTGCGGCGCGTGAACGGACGCGACCCGATGCGGTTTGCGGAGGCCCGGCGACGCTTCGCCCAGCGCCTCGCGCTGCGCCGTGGGCGCGGCTGACACGCGACCGGGGCACGTCCGCGCCAACTCGGACAACCGGCGGGTCCGACGAAAAGGGTGCGCTACGATCGGCCACGTGATTTCGCCGACAGGCGCGGGTCTACGCCGCCATCAGGGGAAGGCGACGCAGGGCAGAGCACGATCGCGTTACGTTGGCGCGCGTCGTTCAGTTCTGCTCGCGCTCGTCGCTTGCTTTTTGCTCGGGTGCTCCGCCGCGAGCACCGGGCCCACCGACACGGCGCAGGCGAGCTCGCCCGCCGACACGCTGGGCATCTATCCCGGGCCGGCCGACACGCGCGGCGTCTCGTACTTCGAGCGGCGCCTGGGCCGCTCGATCGGCCTCGCGCACAACTACATCGACGGGCGCACGTGGTCGACGATCACGAACGTCCACTGGCTGACGAGCGCGTGGTCCAAGGCTGGCTTCCACAAGCGCTTCGTGCTCACCGTGCCGATCCTCCCGCGCAAGGGCGCGTCGCTCGCCTCCGGCGCGAGGGGCAAGTACAACAAGCACTTCCGCACGCTCGCCCAGCGCCTCGTGCAGGGCGGGCTGGGGAGCGCCGTGCTGCGCCTCGGGCCGGAGATGAACGGCAAGTGGTTCCCCTGGCGCACCGATCGGCGCGGCGACTCCGCCAGGTTCATCTCGTTCTGGCGCCAGATCGTCACGACGATGAACTCCGTGCCGGGCGCGAACTTCAAGTACGACTGGTGCGTGAACGCCGGCAGCGCCTACCTGTCGCCGGGCAAGCAGATGAAAGCCGCCAGCACGTACCCCGGTGACGCCTACGTCCACTACATCGGCATGGACGTCTTCGACCAGAGCTGGGCCCCCGGCCGCAGGGACCCGGCGAAACGCTGGAACGAGTACGTCAACCAGCACGACGGCATGGCCTGGCACGCCAGGTTCGCCGCGGCGCACGGCAAGCCGATGACCTTCCCCGAGTGGGGGCTCGTCGACCGGATGGACGGCCACGGGGGCGGCGACAACCCGTACTTCATCAAGCAGATGCACAGCTGGATCCAGACGCACAACGTCGCCTACCACCTGTACTTCGAGGACCACGACCCCAACGCGGACTACGGCGTCTTCAGCGGCTGGTTCCCGAACGCCGCCAACACGTTCATCGACCTATTCGGCTCGCGCGCCACCGTCGGGCTCGCCATCGGCTCCTTCGACCAGGCGAAGCTGCGGATCTCGCGCGCGCAGGTCAACCGCGGCAGCCGCTTCAGGGCGTCGACGCGCTTCTCTGCGCGGGCCTCCGGCGAGGCACGCGTGCAGATCGCGGCCGGCGGCAAGAAGATCCGCTACACCGCGATGCTCCGCGGCGGCAAGGGCAAGCTGACGCTCTCGCGACGGATCACGCGCAAGATGGCACGGACACGCAGCGGCATCCTCACCATCGCCTACGGCGGAGACGAGGACACCCACCCGCAGCTCGTCCGGTTGCGCGCGGGCACGCGCCAGCCTCAGCTGCGCGTCGAGCGACCCACGATCGCCGCCGGACGTCTGGCCGTGAGGGGGCGCGTCAGTCGGCGGGCGCGCGGCGCGGTGGCCGTGCAGCTGCGCTACGTCGTGGACGGGACGATCGTCACGCGGAGCTTCAGCACGCGGATCAACAACGGGCGCTGGAACCTGAACTCGTCGCTCGGCGACATCATCGGCGCCGAGATCGCCCGCCGCCGGGGACCGGTCACCGCGGCGGTGCTGTACGCCGGCAACGGACCGCGCAAGATCCGCGGCGAGCTGCGCTCATACGGCGTGCTCGGCCCGCGCTGACGAGCGCTGAAAGTCGCCCCCGGCGCATGCTCGCCGGACCGGCGGGTACGCTGCGAACGTACGGCTTGCGCCGAATTTGTCCCCTGTGGCCTGTCGAATCTGTCACAATCGCCGCGTCGCGCAGGCTCGGGGGCCAGCACGCGTAGGCGAGTATCGAGGTAGACGCCGCGATATCGCGCCGACAACGGAACTACTACAAGAACCACGTATTGGGGGCGGAATGGAATCGAAGACGCTGAAGCGAACGGCCCTGCTTCTGGTGCTGGTCGTCATGCTCGTGATTGGCTCGGTTGTTCCAGCGATGGCCCAGGACACCCCGACAGATGACGCCTACCCCCCGCCCGACCCGCCACCGTCCCTGCCGATGAGCGGCCTGGACATCGCGCTGATCGCCGCGGGCGGCACGCTGATGTTGGCGGCCGGAGTTGGCATGCGCCGCGCGGTCCGCGACCGCAACTGATCGTCGCAAAGGTCTTAGAAGAGATGCCCTCCCGGCCGCCAGGGGGGCATTTTTTTGTGCAGCGTCGCGAAACCCCGGCGGTTGCAGGGAGGTTCCAACGAGCAAGCCTTCGCGTTGACGAACCTCGCCTTTTCGATGGCTGAGGTTGAGTTCCTCGCCCCTGGGTAATGAACTACGATCGTTCGCGTGGAGAGGCCGGGGGTGCGGCGATGCATGCGAGCTTGCGTGCAGCGCCGATCAGATCGAGAGTCGCCGCTCGAGCGTCGTTGTGCGCGCGCACTTCTGCTCGCGCTGCTCGTCGTGGCTTGCACGGCGCCTCACACCGCGCAAGCGGCTCCCGGCGACACGCTGGGCGCGTATCCGGGCGCCGGGAACATGACCCGCCTGGGCTCGTTCGAGCAGCGGCTGAGCCGCAATCTCGCGCGCGGTCACGACTACCTCAACAAGTCCAGCTGGAGCGCGATGGTCGACGTCGGCTGGATGGCCAACCGCTGGAAGAACGCCGGTTACGCCAACAAGATGGTGTTCACGGTCCCGATGCTGCCCGACACGGTCGCCAAGGGCTACGGCCCGCTTGCCAGCGGGGCCGCAGGCGAGTTCAACTCGCACTTCCGCACGCTCGCCCAGCGCCTCGTGTCCCACGGGCTCGGCCGCGCCGTGCTGCGCATCGGCCCGGAGTTCAACGGCGACTGGTTCAGATGGACGATGAACGTCACCAACGGCGCGGCGGACTTCGCCGCCTACTGGCGCGAGATCGTCAGGACGATGCGCGCCGTGCCCGGCGCGCACTTCAAGTTCGACTGGGCGGCGAACGCCGGCAGCAAGTGGATCGGGCCGGGTCAGCAGCTTGAGGCAGCGGACGCCTGGCCCGGGGTCGACTATGTCGACTACGTCGGCCTCGATGTCTACGACCAGAGCTGGGGCGCGTGGGCCGCCGATCCCGCCGCGCGCTGGAATGAGTTCGTCAACCAGCACAACGGCATGGCCTGGCACGCCGCCTTCGCGGCGGCCAAGGGCAAGCCGATGACGTTCCCCGAGTGGGGCCTCGTCGATCGCCCGGACGGCCACGGCGGCGGCGACAACCCGTATTTCCTCGAGAAGATGCACTACTGGATCGCGACCCACAACGTCGCCTACCACCTGTATTTCGAAGACAGCGACCCCAACGCCCAGTACGCGGTCTTCAGCGGCAGGTTCCCGGCGGCCGCCAGGACGTTCGTCAGGCTCTTCGGGTACAGGAGCGGCAGTGGAGCGCTCGACCTCGCCTCGTTCGCGCGGCTGTGCATCGACAAGGCGCGGATCTCGCCGCGCACGCGGCGCCTGAAGCTGTCGGCGAGCATCACCGCCCGCGCCTCGGGCGCGGCAAGCGTCGAGTTGCACGCCGGTGGGCGCAAGACGCGGTTCTCCAAGAAGATCGCCAGCGGCCGCGTGAAGGTCTCGCGCAAGCTCTCGCGCAAGCAGGCGCGCAGGGGCACCGGCATCGTGACGATCAGCTACGGCGGCAACACCCAGACCAAGGCGCAGTCGGTGCGCCTGCGGCTCGCGCCACGCAAGGCCAACCTGCGCCTGCGCGTGGCCCCCAGCCTCGTCGCCAGCCGGCTGAAGACCCGCGGCACGATCACCCGCCGAGCGCGCGGCGCCGTGCGCGTCCAGCTGAAGTACGAGTTCGCGGGGCAGACCGTGACGCGCCAGTACAAGGCGAAGATCCGCAAGGGTCGCTGGCGGCTGAACGCCAAGCTGTCGCTTCAGACCGAGAACGAGATCGCCCAGCGGCGCGGCGAGGTCGTAGCGTACGTGCTCTACACCGGCTCGGGGCCACGCCGCATCGGCGGGCAGATGAAGGCCTACCAATTGCTCGGCCCGGTCTGATCCGCGATCAGGCACACAGCAGTGACATAAGTCCTTGCCGCGCAACGACGCACCGTTTCTTGCATCCTGCGAGAAACGCACAGGCTCCGGGGGCCAAGCCGCCCCAGAGCGCCAATCGGCAGCTTTCTATCCCGACGCGCCGTTTCCTCCTTGGCGAGTGGTGGTTTACGATCGCCCGCGTGGAGAGGCCGGGGGCGTGGAGGCGCTCGCGCACATGCGCGAGCCGTGGCGACGGGTGCGCCATTGCGGGTGTGGGCCGTAGATCACGGCCTGCGTGCACCCTACTCGTGACGCTGCTGGCGATCGCCTTCGCGGGACCGCCGGCGGCGCATGCCGGAGTCCCGGGCGCGACGCTCGGCGTCTACCCCGGAGCCGGGAACGCGAGCCGCCTTGCGGCCTTCGAAGCGCATATGGGGCGCGACGTGCCGCGCGTCCACGCATACCTAGACAAGCGCACGTGGGCCTCGATAGTCGACACCCGCTGGATCGCGGACACGTGGAGAGGCGCCGGCGTCGATCTCAACCAGATGGTGCTCACGGTTCCGATGCTCCCGGACACCGTGGCAAGCGGCTATGGCCCGCTCGCCAGCGGCGCCACGGGCACGTTCAACACAACCTTCCGCACGCTCGCCGAGAACCTCGTTCGCAACGGGCTGGGATCCGCCATCCTGCGCATCGCGCCCGAGTTCAATGGCAACTGGTTCAAATGGACGATGAACGTGCCAAACGGCGGGGCCGACTTCGCGGCGTTCTGGCGCCAGATCGTCAACACGATGCGCGCGGTGCCCGGGGCCAACTTCAGGTTCGACTGGACGGCGAACGCCGGCAGCACGTGGATCGGGCCGGGGCAGCAGCTCGAGGCGGCCGACGCCTGGCCCGGGGGCGCGTACGTCGACTACATCGGCATGGACGTCTTCGACCAGAGCTGGGGCTCGTGGGCGGCCGACCCGGTCGCCCGCTGGAACGAGTACGTCAACCAACGCAACGGCATGAAGTGGCACGCGACGTTCGCGGCGACGCACGGCAAGCCGATGACGTTCCCCGAGTGGGGGCTCGTCGACCGGCCCGACGGCCACGGTGGACGTGACAACCCGTACTTCATCGAGCAGATGCACAGCTGGATCGCATCGCACACCGTCGCCTACCACCTGTACTTCGAAGACAACGACCCCAACGCGCAGTACGCGGTGTTCAGCGGGAACTTCCCCAACGCCGCGCAGACGTTCGTCCGGCTCTTCGGACCGACGACGGCCCCGCCACCGCCGCCACCGCCGCCACCGCCACCGCCTCCGCCACCGCCGCCACCGCCACCGCCGCCACCGCCACCGCCACCACCGGGGGGCGGAGGAGGACCCGGCGGGGAGTCGGGCACGGGCACGGGCACGGGGTCGGGCACGGGCGCAGGCACCGACGGCGTACTGGACGCCTTTGGCAGCGGCGCGAATGGCCCGTCGTTCGACATCTCCAGGTTCGCCCGGCTGTGCATCAACAGCGCCCGCATCTCGCCCAGCACGCGCCGCCTGAAGCTGTCGGCGAGCATCGCCCGTCGGGCATCGGGCGCAGCCCGCGTCGAGCTTCGAGCGGGTGGGCGCAAGATGCGGTTCTCCAAGCAGATCGCGAGCGGCCGCGTGAAGGTCTCGCGCAAGCTCTCGCGCAAGCAGGCGCGCAAGGGCACCGGCATCGTGTCGATCAGCTACGGCGGCAACTCGCAGACCAGGCCTCAGCTCGTGCGCCTGCGCCTGGCGCCGCGCAAGGCGCGGCTGCGGCTCGCCATCGCGCCGCAGCTCGTCGGCGACCGACTGAGGACGCGTGGGACGATCTCCAAGCTCGCGCGCGGCGTCGTGCGCATCCAGCTCGTGTACGAGTTCAACGGGCAGATCGTCACGCGCCAGTACAAGGCGACGATCCGTAAGGGCCGCTGGCGCCTGAACGCCCGGCTCTCGCAGCGCGTGCGCGACGAGATCGCCGCCCGCCTCGGCCCCGTCCACGCGTACGCGGTCTATACCGGCTCGGGGCCACGCCGGATCGGCGGGCAGATGAAGGCCTACGACCTGCTCGGCTGGACCTGACGCACGGCCGGGCGGCGAGCAGCGACTACTGTCAGCCCGTGCGAGCGGGCCACGACAGCGACGCGCCGACGGCGAGCATCCTCATCCCGGTGTTCAACGAGGCGCGCCGACTGCAGCAGACGGCCGCCGCCGCGGCCGCACAGGAGGTCCCCGGCGGCACCGAGCTGATCTTCGTCGACGGCGGCTCGAACGACGGCAGCCGCGCGATCCTCGACCGGCTTGCGGCCCAGGACGCCCGCGTGCGCGTGCTCGACAACCCCGAGCGCGTCATCCCCGCGGCGCTCAACCGCGGGCTCGCCGCCGCGCGCGGCGCCTATGTCGCGCGTATGGACGCGCACACGCTGTATCGCAGCGACTACGTCGCGCGGGGGATCGAACGCTTGCAGCACGGTGACGTCGAGTGGGTCACCGGCCCCGCGGTCCCCGACGCACCGGCGGGCTTCGCGCGCTGCGTCGCCGCTGCGCTGCGCTCACCGCTCGGCCAGGGCGGCTCGTCGAAGTGGACCGACGGCGCCTCGGGCGACGAGTTCGACCTCGACACGGGGGTCTTCGCCGGCGTCTGGCCGCGCGCGACGCTGGAGCGCCTCGGCGGCTGGGACCCCGCGTTCCACGTCAACGAGGACGCAGAGATGGCGGCGCGCGTGCTGAACGAGGGGGGACGGATCGTCTGCCTGCCGGCGATGGCCGCGCGCTACGCCCCGCGCGCGACGCCGCTGGGCCTGTGGCAGCAGTACTGGCGCTTCGGCGCCTACCGGGCGAAGACGTCGCGGCGTCACCCCATCGCCCTGCGCAGGCCCCACCTGGCCTCGGGCGCGCTCGCGGCGACGCTCGCCGTGGCGGTCGTTCCCGCCGGGCCGCTCCGGCGCCCGGCGCGCGCGATGGCGGGCTTGTGGGCCGTCGCTGTCGGCGTCGGTGCCGCCCGCGCGACCCCGTCGCGCGCGGCGCGCGATGTCGGCGGCGTCGCGCTCGCCCTGGCGACGATGCAGCTCGCCTGGGGGGCGGGCTTTTTGTGGGGCTGCCTGCGCGGTGGCCCGCCCCTGCGGGGCCTGCGGCGCCTCGTCTCGCGCAGTTACTAGCCGCGCGCGAGTGACATAGCGCCCCGTTTTCCGGGGCGTCCAGAGAACTCGACGGACGCGTGTCGTACGAACGTGGACACCCGTCCAGGGCCGTTTTGGACGTCCGTACTACTTCAGGCTCCGTTCGTGCCTGGACGCCCAGTAGACGCCGAGAGAACGCAGCGTGGCCTCCGCCCCGCTCACCCATATCTCCCAGCGCCCCGCTCTCGGCGCCCCGCCCTTCCTCGCCGCCCTTATCTGCATCGTTGCGATGCTCGTGCTGACGCCGGCCTCTGCCCCCGCCGCTTCTCCCGGCAAGACGCTCGGCGTCTACGCCGGCCCCGGCAGCCCCGAGGGCGTCGCGAAGTTCGAGAACGGCGCCGGCCGCCCCGTCGCGATCGTGCACGACGCGCTCGCCCGCGAGAACTGGGCCAACCTCATCGACATCGAGTACTGGACCCGGAAGTGGACGCCGACGAGGCACGCCGGCAGGATCTACTACAGCGTCCCGATGCTCCCGGACACGGGCGGCAGCCTCGCCGCCGGCGCCGCGGGTGACTACAACAACTACTTCCGCACGCTCGCCCAGCGCTTCGTCGCCAGCGGCCAGGGCGGCGCGACCCTGCGCCTCGGCCCGGAGTTCAACGGCAACTGGTTCAAGTGGACGATCAACGTGCCCAACGGCGGCGCGAACTACGCCGCCTACTGGCGCCAGATCGTCACCACGATGCGCTCGGTGCAGGGTGCAAACTTCAAGTTCGACTGGTGCCCCAACGCCGGTAGCTCCTACGTCAACGGCAAGCAGATGAAGGCCGAGACGGCGTGGCCCGGCGGCGCGTACGTCGACTACATCGGCGCCGACATCTACGACCAGAGCTGGCTGCCGAACTTCCGCGACCCGGAGGCACGCTGGAAGGACTTCATGAACACCGGCAACGGACTGAAGTGGCACGCCGCGTTCGCCAAGGCGCAGGGCAAGCCGATGACGTTCCCCGAGTGGGGCATCGCCAACCGCTACGACGGCCAGAGCGGCGGCGACGCACCGCAGTTCATCGAGCACATGTACAGCTGGATCCGCGCCAACAACGTCGCGTTCCACATGTACTTCGAGTGGGCCGATCCGAACGCCGACTACCGCATCTTCAACGGCAAGACGCCGAAGGCCGCCAAGCGCTTCCGCGAGCTCTTCAGCCCGGATGACGCCGGCGACATCGGTTCGGGCGCTGGCGGCGCCAACGGCGGCGCCACCACCGGCACCGACTCGGCGAAGCTCAACATCAAGACGGTCAAGATCTCGCCGCGCAGCCGCCGCCTGCGCCTGGTCGCCACGCTCGCCCCCGGCGCGTCTGGCGTGGCGCGCATCACGCTCAGCGCCGGTGGGCGCAAGACGAGCTTCTCCAAGAAGATCAGCCGCGGTCGCCTGAAGGTCTCCAAGCGGATCTCGCGCAAGCTGGCGCGCAAGGGCACCGGGACCGTGACGGTCCGCTACGGCGGCAACGCCACGACGCGCGCCCAGCAGGTCCGCCTCAAGATCGCTCGCGGCGGCGCCAAGCTCCGCCTCGTCTCCGGGCCGAGCATCAGCGCGAGCCGCATCAGCGCGAGCGGCACCATCAGCAAGCGCGCCCGCGGCGTCGTGCGCATCCAGCTGAGCTTCGTCCTCGCCGGCAAGAACATCACCCGCGTGTTCCGCGCCCGGATCGGCAAGGGTCGGTGGAGCCTCAACGCCGCCATCCCGGCGAACGTCCAGGGCGGGCTCGCACAGCGGTCCGGCACCGCCGAGGCCTACGCGATCTACACCGGATCGAGCAAGGTCTCCGGCGCGATGAAGCTCTACGACGTGCTCGCCGCCCGCTGACGCGCCGGCAGCCCGCGCAGCGCGCCATCCAGCACCCCGCCGATCGTCCGCCAGTCGTAGCGGCGCCGCACGGTCTCGCGCCCATGGGCTGACAGCCCGCGCGCGAGCTCGTCGTCGCCGAGCACGCGGTCGATCGCGCTCGCGAACGCGGCCGCGCCGTCGGCGACGAGCAGGTCGCGGCCGTCCTGCACATCGAGGCCCTCGCACCCGAGGCTCGTCGTCACCACCGGGAGCCCGTGCGCGAGCGCCTCGAGGATCTTCAGGCGCGTGCCGCCGCCGATCCGCAGCGGGACGGCGAGCACCCGGCTCGAACGCCACCAGGCGGTGATGTCCTCCGCGCGGCCGACGACCTCGACGGGGACGGGCGCGGCCGCCGCCGCGTCGCGCAGCTCGGGCGGCGGGTCGGCGCCGACGAGCGCGATGCGCGCGCCGGGATGACGCAGCCCCGGCGCGATCTCGCGCAAGAGCTCACGGGCGGCGTCGACGTTGGCGCCGTAGTCCATGCTCCCGACGAAGAGCACCTGCCCGTCGCCGTCGCCGTCCGCGCGTGGCTTGAGGCGGCGCATGTCGACCCCGTTGGCGACGAGGCTCACCCGTCCGGGCGCGACGCGCTCAAACCAGCGCGCCTCGATCTCCGAGACGGCGATCACCCCGCCGACCGAGGCAGCGACGCGCTCCTCGTGGCGGCGGACCGGGCGCTGCTGCACGCGCGCGATGACGCCGCGCGGGCTCGGCCACAGCGCCCGCGCCATCGTCGCGATCCGCTGCGTGTCGACGTTCTGGGAATCGAGCAGCGTCTTGTGCAGCACGTCGTGGGGGACGTAGGCAACGGTGTACAGGCCGACGGCGACGATCGCGTCGAAGTTGGCTTCGGCGATCCAGGCGTGCGCCGCTCGCACGGCTTGGGGGTCGCGGAACATGCTGTGCTGAAACGCGCGGCCGCGGAGGAGGTCGGCGCCCATGCGCGCCATGCGCAGGGGTTCGGGCGGGGTGAACGGGAAGATCTTGACCTCGACGCACAGCGTTTGGAGCTCGTCGAGGTCTTCCTGCTGCGCGCTGACGCCGGTGTCGAGGCTGAAGAGCGAGACGTCCCAGCCGCGGGCGACGAGCTCGCGGATGAGGGAGATTGAGCGGACGCGCGAGCCCGTGACCGCGGGCAGCGGGGGCTGGTGGACGATCCAGAGGAGGGTGGGCATCGGCTAGGGCGCGTGTTCGCGTGGAGGGTTCGAACAGCAGCGATAAAGGAAGCAGGGTGACTCGCGCGGCGGGTGCCGGAGCCGCGGCGCACATGAACGAGTGACCGATCCAGCGTTGGTGGCAGACGATCTGTCACTGCTGCATGACATGCGTGAACGAGCGACGGTTCGCCGGCGCCGCGAGCTCGAACCGTCACTCCTACATGTGCGCTCCCCCCGCCTCGCGTCCAACAGGCGGTCAAACCCACACCCTTTATCGATGCTGTTCGTCAACTTTCCGCCCCCGGCCCTCGCCGCAGCGCCCGCCGCACCACGGACGCGACCCGCACCCGCTCCGCCGAAGACATCCCGCTGAACCAGAATACGGCCACGTACGCCAGCCCGATCGCCACCGCGCCCGGCAGCACGACCAGCCCGCTCGGATCCGCCGACGCGATCGCCCAGCCCACCAGGCCGCTGGCCACGAGCGCCGGCACATGCGCCCGCAACAGGCTCAGCGACAGCGAGCCGATCGGCAGGCCGAAGTGGCGGCACATGTACGGATAGAAGCAGCCGAGGTTCGCCACGACGACGGCGATGAGCGTGCCCAGGGCGACGCCCTTGAGGCCCATCGACTGGGCGAGGATGACGCTCAGCACGAGGTTCGCCAGCGCCTCGCCGCCCGTGAGGAGCGCGGGTACGCGGACGTTGCCGACGCCCTGGAGCATGAGCAGGCCGGTGCGCGTCAGCGACGCCGTCACCACCGCCGCGGACAGCAGCACGACAACCGCCGCGGCGTCCTGAAAGCCGTCTCCGAGCCACAGGTCGAGCAGCGGGCCCGCGAGCACGGCGAGCGACAGCGCGATCGGGGTGGCGATCGCCAGCGAGAGCCGCGTGCCGACCATCAGGCTGCGGCGCAAACCGTCGCGGTCCTCCGTCGCGTCGAGGCTCGACGAGTGCGGGAAGAACGACTTCGTCAGCGGCTCGACGAGCTGCTCGAGCGCGAGCGTCAGGCGCTGGCCGACGGCGTAGACGCCGGCGCCCGCGACGTTGACGGCGAGCCCGACGACGACCGTGTCGAGGCGCACGAGCACGACCTTGCTCATGTCCAGCACGAAGAACCACACCGACAGCGACGTGAAGCGCCCGGCCAGCTCGCGGTCGACCGCGCGCGGCTTGATGCTCAGGTCCGGCACGTGGCGCCGCGCGAGGACGTATCGGGCGAGCTGACCGAAGAGGCTCAGCGCGACGGTCACGATGCCGAGCTCGACCAGCCCGCCGTCGAGCGCGAGCACGACCGTCCAGCCGATCGCCTGCGCGATCGTGACGGCGACGAGCGTCACGTTGACGAGGTAGAAGCGCTGCAGACCCATGAGGACGCCGCCGAACGTGTCCGCCGGAATCGAGATCGCGAGATCCACGAGCACGAGCAGGATGAGGATCTGCGCCGCGCTCTGGAGATCGTCGGAGATCCCGAAGATCGCCGGGAACAGCGCCGCGATGACGGCGCCGACGATCACCGCGAGCGCGCCGAGCGTCGCGAGGATCCAGAACGACGTCGCGATCGTCGCGCGGACGGCGCGATCGTCGCTGCGGGCGGCGTACTCGGCGACGAACTTCGGCGTCGCCTTCCCGAAGCCGAACTCGAGCAGCTCGAGGTACAGCGCGAACGACGCCACGAGCACCCAGATCCCGTAGCCCTCAGGACCCAGCCCGCGGGCGAGGATCGGCGTCGTCACCAGCGCCGCGACAGCGATCACGCCGGTGGCGAGATAGCTGCTGACGACGTTGCGCCGGTAGCGGATGGGGAGTGTGGTCACATGGGGATCGGCGTCGGTAAGTTGCATATGGTGCCTGCCGCCAAAGACGCCCGTCCCGTCGTGCTCGTGTCAGACGCGGTCGGCGCGGGCGGCGCGGAGGTCTACCTCGCGCATCTCGCGGGCGCCCTCGCCGGCGAGCACGAGTTCGTCGCGCTCATCGCAGAGCAGACCGGCGAGGCGGCGCGGGCCGGGCTCGAGGCGGCCGGCGCGCGCGTCGCGCGCGTCCCGGGGCTCGGGCGGATCCCGGGCCCGCGGCCGCTGCGACACCTCGTCGGCGCGCTGCGCAGGCTCGACCCGGCGGTCGTGCACGTCAACGCGACCGATCAGGGCGACGGCCTCACGGCGCTCCTCGCCGCGCGGGCGCTGCGGCGCCCGGTCGTCGTGACCGTGCACCTCGCGCTCGACGGGCGCGCCTCCTACCACGAGACGCTCAGCGGCCGCACGCTGCGCGCGGCGGACGCGGTCATCGCGGTCTCCGATGCGGTCGCCGTGCATCTGGCGGCCCTCGGCGTCGACCCGACGATCGTGCACAACGGCGTGCCCGTGCCCGAGGCCGACCCGGACGCTCGCGGCAAGCTCGAGCTCGATCCCGGCGCGTTCGTCGTCGGCGGCGTCGGGCGCCTCGCAGCGCAGAAGGGCTGGGATGTCCTGTGTCGCGCGACCCCGGTCCTGCGCGAGCACCACGCGGACGCCGTCGTCGCGATCGTCGGTGAGGGACCCGAGCGCGAGCAGCTGCAGGCGCTCGCCCGCGAGCACGGCGTGCGGCTGCTCGGGCCGCACCCGAACGCCGGCTCGCTGCTCGGCGCCTTCGACGTGATCGCAATGCCGTCGCGCTTCGAGGGACTGGCGCTCGTCGCGATGGAAGCGCTGCACGCCGGCGTGCCGGTCGTGGCGTCCGACGTGGACGGACTGCGCGACGTCGTCGGCGACGCGGGCGTGCTCGTCGCGCCCGACGACCCGCAGGCGCTCGGCGCCGCGCTGGCCGCGCTCGCCGCCGATCCCGCGTCCCGCGCCGCCCTTGCGCGACGGGGCCGGGAGCGGGCGTCGCAGCGCTTCGGCGTCGAGCGAATGGCGCGCGAGACCGCGGCCGTCTACGCGCGCGCGCGCGACGCACACGTCCCCCGGGGGCCGGCGGCCTCTGTCACCATGCGCGCGTGACGATCGGGGACCTGCTCGCTGCCCTGCGCCGCTTCCGTGTGCCCGCGCTCGGCGTGTTCCTGTTGATCTTCGGCATCGGACTGGGCTCGGTCTTCGTCGAGCCCAATCGCTACGAGTCCGACGGCGTCGTCGTCGTCGCCCCGAAGGGTGCCGACATCGGCTTCGAGGCGCAGCAGACGGTGCAGTTCGTCATCCCGCCGATCGTCAAGCGCCTCGAATCCGCCGCGTTCGAACAGACCGTTCGCGACCGCCTGGACCCGCGCCTGCGCGACGCGCGCATCGACATCAGCGCCGAGAGCGATCCGGGCACGTCGGTCATCAACCTCAGCGCCGAGAGCTCGTCACCGGCGGCCGCGCTGAACGCCGCGCAGGTCGCGGTCGCGCGGCTCATGCAGGAGCCGCGCTCGGACGCCGTGACCGTCGACTTGGTCAGCCCGGCCGCCGCCGCGACGTCCGTGAAGGCGGCGCGCGCGCCGCGGATCCTCGGCGGCACGTTCCTGCTCGGCCTGATCGCCGCCGTCCTGTTCGCCGCCGTCGCGCACCGCCTGCGGCCGGTCCTGCCGCGTGCCGAGCACTTCCGCGAGCGCTACGGCCACGAGGTGCTCGGCGAGATCCCGAACGCCGGCAGGGAGACCGGGCACGCTCCCGCGCAGACGTTCAACGGCACCGCGTCGCCCGAGATCGTCGAGGCGTTTCGCAGCCTCGAGGCCCGCGTCGCGATGCGCATCACGCGCGCCACGAGCGAGCTGAACCGGGCCATCGCCGTCACGTCATGGGGCGACCACGACGGCAAGTCGACCGTCGCGACCAGCCTCGCCTGGATGCTCGCCACCCGCGGCCGGCGCGTCACGCTCGTCGACTGCGACATGCGGCGGCCGAGCGCGCACACGCTCCTGGAGGTGCCGCTGGAGCCCGGCGTCGCGGACATCGCGGAAGGCGGCGGGCAGGTGCTGTCGCGCTGCCACGAGACGGCGATCCGCACGCTCGATGTCATCCCCGCCGGCAAGCCCGAGCGCCACCCGGCGGAGGTCCTGCAAGTGGCGCTGCCGCGCCTGTTCGCGGCGCTGCAGAACCGGACCGTCATCGTCGACACCCCGCCGATGTTCACCGCGGAGGCCACCGAGATCGTCAGCGAGGCGGACTTCGTCGTGCTCGTCGCCGACTACCGCACGCGCACCCCGGACGAGATGCAGGAGGCGATCGCCCAGCTGGAGCTCAGTGGCACCCCGATCCTCGGCGTCGTGCTCAACCGCATGACCGAGCGTGACACCGCCGGGCACGAGAGCTACGCCTACCGCGCCGAGCCCGGGCCTACGCCGGCGGCCAAGCCGCCTGAGCCTCGCGCATGAGCTCGACGAGCCGCGCCGTCTGACGCCGCGCGTCGAAATGCGCCTCGGCGCGCCGGCGCGCCGCGCGGCCGCGCTGCTCGCGCAGCGCCGGATCGTCGAGCAGCAGCGTCAGCGCCGCGGCGATCGCGCGCCGGTCGCGCGGCGCGACGAGGATCCCGGCCTCCTCGCCAAGCAGATCGCCCACGCCCCCGGTACGCGCCGCGACGACCGGGACGCCGCAGGCCATCGCCTCGAGCACCGCCCACGAGAACGCGTCCGCGCGCGAGGGCAGGCACGCGATGTCGGCCTGCTGGAGCAGCTCGAGCAGGCGCGCGCGCGGCACATCGCGGTGCACGCGCATGCCCGGCCGCGGCGGGACGTCCTCGAACGTCACGACGTCGAGATCGAAGCGATCGCGCCCGACGAGCGCGACGGCGTCGAGCAGGTCCCGGCCGCCCTTCTCGACGAACCGCCCGCCGATGAACAGCACGCGCGGCTTGTCGCGCGGCTCGCGGGTCGCGGGCCGGAACGTCTCGAGATCCAGCCCCGGGTTGTGGACGACGTAGCGGGCGTCGGGCGCCTCGGCCGCAAAGCCCTCGCGAGCCCAGTCCGTCCACGGCAGGACGACTGCCGCGGCCCGCAGGCTGCGCCGCTCGAGCGCGAGGCTCGGCGCGAGCATCGCCCGCGAGTGGCGATGCAGCGGCGCCCACAGTGCCATCTCGCGATGGCGCCAGATCGAGATGTCACTCGAGAGCAGCACCGGCAGCGCGCGCATCGTCGGACCCAGCGCGAGCGCGATCGAGTGGCTGACGACGTGCATGACGTCAGCCGGCGCGCGCCGCAATTCGCGCTCGACGAGCCGCCGCGTGCGCGCCGCCTGAACGATGTGCCAGCGCACCGGCTGCAGGTCGAGATCGGCCGCGCCCAGCCCGGGCACCCCGCGCGCGAGGCTTCGGGCGACGACGCCCTGCGCGGGCAGCGTGACGAAGCGTGCCTCGACGTCGTCGCGCTCGCCCAGCCCCGCCCGCAGCGCGGGCTCGTTGCGGGCGTGGCCCACGGTGCCGATCCCCAGGGCACCCTCACTGACGAACAGCGCCCGCAGCGGTCGGGTCATCGCTGCGCCACACTACCCGCATGACGATCCCGGTCGCCCTCGTCGTCACGGGCGCGCTCTTTGTCTGGTTTCTCCGGCTCGAGCGCGACGGGCGCCGCATCGTCGTCGTCGCGACCGTCTTCGGCCTCATCCTCGCCGAGACGCTGATCTACGAGAGCCAGAACACGATCCCGACGGGGCTGTTTCATCCCGCGTTTCACAGCCTGAGCTTCCGGCTCATCGACATCGTCATCCCGGCCGCGCTGCTCGCCCTCGCCATCCACCGCACGCGCGGGCGCCCGGTGAACACGTCCGTGCTGCTGTGGCTCGCGCTGCTCGTGTGGCTGGCCGCAGCGGGGCTGCTCGGCGTCTACGAGGACAACAGCCTCAAGCTCGTCGGCTTCCACGGCAAGGCGATCGTCTACCTCGGGGCGCTCGTGCTCGCCGCCAGCGTCCCGCTCGAGGATTACCTTCAGCGCGATCGCCTCGAGCGGCTGCTCATGGTCACCGGGGCGGTGGCCCTCGCGTTCATCGCCATCGACCTCGCCGGGATCTCCGTCTCGCGCGATCTGCCGCTGCTGGCGCTGGAGAACTTCGGCGTGATGAGCTCGGACGCGGCGACGATCTTCTCGTGCCTGGGAGCGCTGGCGCTCGTGCTCGGCCTGTACGCCGAGCACGGTCGCGGCCGGTTGCTCGGCGCCGCCGCGGCGCTGCTCGCGGCGCCCGCGGTCGCCGACCAGCGCGCGGCGTTCCTCGCCCTCGCGGCTTCGGTCGCGCTCGTCGTGCTCGTCACGACGTTCTCGCGCCGCCGCGTGCGCGTGACGGCGACCCAGTTCGGGATCGCCGCGCTCGCCGTCGGCGGTGTGCTCCTGGTCTCGACGGTGGGCGCGATCTTCACCGGCGGCGAGATCAAGCTCCCGCTGCAGGACCGGCTCTCGACGACGTTCGGCTCCTACGAGGAGGTCCTGACGACGCGCGACCGGCTCAACCAGTGGCACGCCGCGCGGCCGCTCATCCAGGAGCGCCCGATCTTCGGCTGGGGCCTGGGCAAGGAGTACGTCTATTACAACCCCGGGTTCAAGCGATTCGAGCAGATCGACCTGACGCACAACATCTTCGGCGACCTCGTGCTGCGTTCTGGCCTCGTCGGGCTCGGTCTGTTCCTGCTCGCGCTCCTGGCGACCGCCGCCGGGGTCGCGCGCGGCTGGAGCTGGCATGACAGCGACCGCGCCGCGGCGTTCGCGCTCGGGGCGGGCGCGATCGTCGCCGGGCTCATCGCCAAGGGCATGGCGGAGTCGATCTTCGAGAAGTACCGGCTGGCCGTCGTGCTCGGCCTCGGCATCGGCGTGATGATCTCCGCCGGCCTGCCCGCACAGGCGCGGGCGGCGGCGCGCTCACGCGCTCACAGGTCGCCGAGGACCTCGAAGGACCGCATCTCGCCGCGGACGCCCGCGCGCTTGTAACCGGTGAACGAGGCGTAGGAGTGCAGCGTGCCGGTGCGGTGGGCGATCTGGTCGCGGACGGCCGGGGAGAGCTGCCTGCTGAGCGTCCATCTGCCCTTGGCGATCTTCGCGCGCAGCTGCACCGTGACGGTCTCGCCCGCGACGACGTACTCGAGCTCGACGCGGACGACGCCGCGCGCGCGCCGGGTGATCGTGCCGCTGGCCCTGATCCGGCCGCCCGCGGTGAGCGTCGGGCGCTTCAGGCGCAGCCGTGCGGCGCGGCGCGCCGCCCTCAGACGCGTCGCGCGGGCGCGCGTATCGGCGTCGCCCGCGTAGCTGACGCGCACGAGCCCCGTGCCCGGCCTGGCGAGCGAGCGCGAGATCCGGCGGCGCACCTTGATCACGCCGCCGCGCCGGATCCGCGTGTCCAAGGCGATCCGCCGCCTGCCCGCGCCGAGCTCGATCCGCAGCTTGCCCGACGCGGACGAGCCGATCCGCCCGCGCAGCTGCAGCCGGCGCGAGCCGCGCGCGATCGTCATGCGGCTCACGGTGAGCTTCGAGGTGAGCTTCGTCTGCTCGGTCCTCGTCGAGCCGTCGGGGTTCGCGCATGTGCGCAGCTGCGGGGTCGCCGCCCAGAGGCCAGTGACCGTCGAAAGCGCCCGGCCGCCGCGCGCGACGATCGCCTGGGAGGTCGGCAGCACTCGGACCCAGCGCGCGACCGAGGGCGTGCCGTCGGCATCGACGACGAACAGCATGTACCAGCCGGGTGGCGCGATCCCGGCGGTCGCCGGGGCCTTGGCGTTGATCCCGCCGCCGGCCACGCGGGAGGTGACCTGCAGGGCAACGACGCGCTGGTTCATGTCCATCGCGTGCGTCACCGCCGACGGCGCGACGAGCGCGGCCTGCATCCCCGAGCGCGCGTGCTCGCCGAAGATCCCGAAGGTCTCGCCGTAGCCGACCGTCGCCCAGGCGGCCTTCGGCGCGCCGGGGGTCGTCGCGCCGACGGCGCGGATCACGGGCCGCGGCGCACACGAGTTGCCGTCGAAGAGATACGGCGGCCAGTAGAACTCCGCGCTGTCGCGGCGCACGTCGGCGGGCAGCGGATGGAGCGGGTCCGGGCCCTCGTGGTAGTCGTCTCCGCCGGAGAAGATCCGCCCGTCCGGCATGAGCGACGCGGTCGAGTGATACGTGCGCCATTCGAGCTGCGCAGCGCCGAGGCGCCAGCGCTTCTCCCCGGGGCGGCGCAGCTCCACCTGGCGCAGCTGCTGCGGCGCGGGGGTCTTGACCCAGTACTCGACGGGCCCGTTTGGCTGTACTCCGGACCCGCCGCCGACGACGACCATGCCGCCGTCGGGCAGCAGGACGTTGTTGGGCCAGTAGCGCGCGGTGCTGAGCTGTTCCTTGGCGTCGACGGCTTGCCAGCTGGGGTTGCCGCCGGGTGTGGCGTCGAGCCTCTCGACGACCCGCCGCGCGGGTTGCGGCGCCGGGAGGCCGAGCTTCCCGCCGGCGAGGAGCACCCGCCAGCTGCCGCTGTAGCTGCCCATCTGCGGCTCGATCACCGCGGTGCCGCCGTAGTGCTCGGTCGGCCGCGTGGCGAACTGCTTCCACGCGCTGCCGAGCGGCTTGGTGCGGTCCAGCGCGATCGACGTCCGCAGGACCGCCGAGTCGGCGTTGCCCGGGCCCGCCAGGACGACGTTGCCGTCCGGCAGCGTGAACATCATCGGATACAGCGACTGCCCGAACCGCGAGTCGGGCGCCGCGGCGGGGTTGTACTCGCGGTAGCCGGCCGGGAACGGCACGAGCGCGGCCGCCGAGTCGTCGATCCCCGGGCGGAAGAGATCCATCTGCGGGTTCTTCGCGACGCCGCCGCCGGTGTGATCCAGGCCGCTGTAGATGATGATGTCGCCGCTGGGGAGCCTGGCGAGCGTCGGGTACCAGCGCCCCGCGGTCATCTGGGGGCCGATCTCCCAGGTCTCCTTCCAGGGGTCGAACAGGAACGTGTACTTCAGCCCGGCGATGCCGCCCACGCCGGACAGGTTGCCGCCGACGACGAGCACGCGCCCGTCCGACAGCAGCGCCATGCCGCCGCAGTAGATGGCCGCGGGCAGGCCGCCGTTCTCGGGGATCGGCGGCGGGTCGACCGAGCGCGACCTGCCGGTCGCCGGGTTGAAGATCGCCGCGGAGCCGAGGTTGATCGTCGTGCCGTCGGGCTGCAGCGGCTCGCGGCCGAAGATCATGAACTCGCCCGTCGGCATGAGCACCGTGTGGATCGCGGAGTCCGGCAGGGCGAACAGCAGCCCCCTCTGATCGCCCCAGTAGCCGACGTCGTCGCGGCCGCGCGCGCCGAGCTGACGACTGGAGTGCTGCTCGGCCCGCTTCGCCGCGGCCAGGCGCTGCGCGCGCTGCGCCGGCGACAGGCGCTGCCAGCGCCTGTGCGCGCGGCGCTCCAGCGCCCGGGCGCGGGCGTGGGCGAGCGCGTGCTCCTGCCCGATCGCAGCCGCCTCGTCCGGATCGGCGCGGACGTTCTTCGGGCCGCCGGCCCCGACCTCATGCGCCCCGGCGGCGGGCGCCAGGGCGAGCCATGCCGCGGCCACCAGCGCGAGCGCGAACCCGTGTCGCGTGCTCCCCCTCCCCATTGCTGCATTCAACCCGGCCCGTCAAGGCCTTCAGTTAAGGCGCGGAAAGCACCTGGTAGGAGCGCACCTCACCGCGCAACCCGGCCGGCTCGTAGCCGGTGAACAGCGTGTAGGAGTGCAGCGTGCCGCTGCGCTGCGCGATCTGCTCGCGCACCGCGGCAGAGAGCCGGCGGTCGAGCTTCCATTTCCCCCTGGAGATCTTCGCCCGCAGTACGACCGTGCGCGTCGTGCCGGCGAAGACGTACTGCAGCTGGATCTGGATCACGCCGCGCGCGCGCCGGGCGACCGTGCCCTCGGTCTGCAGGCGGCCGCTCGCGGTCAGCAGCGGGCGCTTGATGCGCAGGTATGCGGCGCGTGGTGCCGCGCGCAGGCGCACCGACTGCGGGCGCGTGTCGCCGTCGCCGTCGTAGGTGATCGTGATGATCCCCGTGCCGACCTTCGCCTGGGACGCCGGAATCCGGCGCAGCAGCGCGATCCGCCCCCTGGCGCTGTCGATCTTCGCCTTGAAGCTCGTGCGGCGCTTGCCGGCCAGCAACTCGACCTTGACCGTGCCCGACGCCTGTGTCGTGATGCTCGCGCGCACGGCGAGCCTGCGGGCGCCGCGCTCCATCGTTGCCTTGGTGACGCCGAGCTTCGCCGTCGCCTTCACCGCCACCACGGGCGGCGGCGGCGGCGGTGGCGGCGGCGGTGGTGGTGGCGGCGGCGGCGGGTCGGGCTCAGCGATCGTCGTGCCGTCGGGGTTGACGCACGAGCGCCCCTTCGCGTTGGGCCAGAACTTCGTCACCGTCGCCGGGACACGGCCGCCGCGCGCCGCGATGGCCTCGGCCGACGGCACGAGCCTCACCCAGCGCGCGATCGACGGCGTGCCATCGGCGTCGATCAGGAACACCATGTACCAGCCGGGCTGAGCGATCCCGGCGCCGGCCGGCGCCCGCACGTTCAGCCCGCCGCCCGCCACCCGCGACGTGACTCGCAGGGGCACGACGCGCTGGTTCATGTCGACGCTGTGGGTCACCGCCGACGGCGCGACGAGCACCGCCTGCATGCCCACTCGCGCGTGCTCGCTGAAGATCCCGAACGCCTCGCCGTAGGCCAGCGTCGCCGCCGGGGTGCTCGCGACGGTCGGCAGCGTCGTCGCACCGACGCCGCGGATGACCGGGCGCGGCGCGCACGTGTCTCCGTTGAACAGGTACGGCGGCCAGTAGATCTCCGCGCTGTCGCGGCGCTCCGTGTCCGGCAGCGGGAGCGCCGGGTCGTCGCCTTCGTGGTAGTCGTCTCCGCCGGAGAAGATCCGCCCGTCGGGCAACAGCGAAGCGGTCGAGTGGTACGTGCGCCACTCCTGCTGCGCGGCGCCCAGGCGCCACGACTTCTGCCCCGGGCGGCGCAGCTCCACCTGGCGCAGCTCTGGCGGCGCGGGGTCGGCGACGTAGTAGTTGTTGTCCTTGAACGGATTGTTCCCGGACCCGCCGCCGACGACGACCATCCCGCCGTCGGGCAGGAGCACGTTGTTGAGGTAGTAGCGGTTCGTGTTCAGCTGCTCCTGCGGATCGATGGGCTGCCAGCCGGGCGGGCCGCCGGGGCTGGCGTCGAGACGCTCGACGACGTTGGTGGCGTCAAGGACCGTCCCAGGGGGAACATCGGCGGTGCCACCGGCGACGAGCACGCGCCAACCGCCGCCGAAGCCCCCCATGTCCGGCTCGAGCACGGCAGCGCCGCCGTAGTGGTTGGCGGGACTTGTCGAAAGCTGCGTCCAGGCGCTGCCGAGCGGTTTGGTGCGATCGATCGCGGTTTGGGTGTTGAGGATCGCGGAGTCCTCCGTGCCCGGGCTCGCGAGCACGACATTGCCGTCCGGGAGCGTGAACATCCGCGGGTAGAGCGACTGACCGTGCTTGGAATCCGGGTAGTCGCCAGAGTTCGGTCCGCGGTATCCGGCAGGGAAGGGAACCAGCGGCGTGGCGGGGTTGACGTCGTCGACACCGGGGCGAAAGAGGTCCATCTCGGGATGCGTCCCGTTGGGCAGCCCCGACTCGTTCAGCCCGCTGTAGATGAGGAAGTCGCCGCTGGAGAGCTTGACCACGGTCGGGTACCAGCGCCCGTGCGACATCTTCGGGCCGATCTCCCAGGTCTCCGTCCACGGATCGAACAGGAACGTGTAGTTCAAACCCGAGAAGCCGGGCTTGCCGGGTGCCGGGTCGGACAGGTTTCCGCCGACCAGCAGCACGCGGCCATCCGACAGCAGCGCCTGGCCCGCGCAGAAGATCGCGGCCGGCATCCCATCGTTCTCTGCGATCTGCGGCGGGGGCACAGCGTGCGACGTGCCCGTCTGCGGATCGAACACCGCCGCGGAACCGAGGTTGGATCGGTTGCCATCCGTTCCCGGCTGCCGGCCGAAGATCAGCAGCTTGCCCGTCGGCATCATCGAGGCGTGGATCGCGTAGTCCGGCAGCGCGATGCGCTCCGCGCCCCAGAAGCCGATGTCGGCACGCGGCTGGTCCTCGAGCGCGCGGTCGAGGCGTTGCTCCTGGCGCCTGATCACCCGCTGGCGCTCCTGACGCTGCGCCCGAGTCATCCGCCTCGCCCGCTCGCGCGCCCTGCGCTGCAGCACGCTCAGCATGGTGTGCTCGCGCGCATGCTCCGCGCCGAGCGACGCGACCTCGGCGGGATCGAGCTTCACGTGCGGCGAGCCGGCGCCATGACCGGCCCCGTGCGCCCAGGCGGCCGCGGCCGGCATGAGCCACAGGCAGGCGGCAAGCGACACCGTCCTGGCGACGTTCCGGCGGCTGCTCACGAGTCGCGGTAGGTGAAGACCGCCGCCGGAGTGAGCAGCACGATCTTCAGGTCGAGCCAGGGACTCCAGTTCTCGATGTAGAAGTTGTCCCATTCGATTCGATCCTTGAGGGAGGTCTGGCCACGGAGTCCGTTGACTTGCGCCCAACCTGTCAGCCCCGACTTGACGCGGTGTCGGTCCCCATAGCGGTAGACGTGCTGGCCGAAGGCGTTCGCGCAGTCCGTGCGCTCCGGGCGCGGGCCGATGATCGACATGTCGCCGCGCACGATGTTCAGCAGTTGGGGCAGTTCATCCAGCGAGGTCCGTCGCAGAAAACGCCCGATCGGCGTGCGGCGATCCTCGGCCTCGGCGAGCGCGGCGGGCTCCTTGTCGAGCCCCAGTTCGCGCGCGATCCAGTTGGCGTCGTTCTCGGCGCCGCCCGCCTGCACACGCATCGTGCGGAACTTCAGGATGTCGAACTCGTGCCCGTCGAGGCCGACGCGTGGCTGGCGGAAGAAGACAGGCCCGGGCGAGCTGAGCTTGACGAGCACAGCGATGAGCAGCAAAAGCGGTGAACACACGACGATGGCCAGCGCGCTGACGGCGCGATCGATCGCGTACTTGGCCTCGAACTGCCAGCCGCGCGGGTCGGCGCGGTCCACGCGCGTGAGCGCGATCCCTCCGACGTGCTCGATCGTCACGCGCCGCGACGTCTCCTCGAAGAGCCGCGGCACGAGCGACACCTCGACGCCCATCGACCGGCAGCGCCGGACCACGCTCAGCAGGACGTGATGCGGATCCTGTGAGAAGGCGACGATGACGTGCTCGACGCCGTGTTTGCGCACGACCGACTCGAGGTCCGAGCTCGTCCCGAGGATCGGCAGGCCGTGCGGCTGGCTCGGGGCGTCGACCAGCGGCGCCCTGTCGAGGAATCCGACCGGCGTCAGGCCGAGCTCCGGCCGGTCGCACAGCCGCCGCGCGACGGTGTTGCCGATCTCGCCGGATCCGATGATGAGCGTGTTGAGCCCCTGGCCGGCCGCCTTGCGCGAGCCGAGCGCAGCCGCGACGCGGCCGCCGATGAGGTACACGGTGCTGAACGCCCACAGCCGCACGACCTGGCCGGCGGCGTCGACGTCGGGATCGAACACCACGCGGGCGGCGATGATGAGCGTCGCCGCGATCGCGTTGGCCGCGATCATCAGGCCGACGTATTCAAACGGCGAGGTCTTCAGGCGGAAGCGGTAGCCGCGCCGGATCGAGATCGCGCTGATCGTCAGCACGATGTAGAGCACGATCCAGCCCGACGGGCCAACGCTCGCATCGGTCGCGTTGGCGCCGAGCACGTTCGCGGCGACGGCAAGGCACAGGACGAGGAGGTCGAGCGCGAGCAGGGCGAGGCCGCGGCGGCGGCGCTTGATCGCCGGTGGCGTGTGCGTTCCCGGTGGTGTGCGATACGCGATGACCGAACGGCGCGTCGACTCCGGCGTCGCTTGCTCGATTTGCTCGGGAAGCATTGATGCAGACATTAGAGGCAGCCACACCGGTTTTCCTCAATACGACGGTTGTCGGTAAGACGAAAAAGCGGCTGGTGATCATTCAACGGGCGCGGACGCGGCAGGCTTCCGCGCCCGCCCGCCAGATGGTGCAGCGCCCGCCAGCTAGGACACGTAAAGCGTGTCTTGCAGTGGACCGGGGCGGCCGATGCCGTACCCCTGCCCGTAGTCGACACCGAGCGTCGTGACGATCTCGAGCGTCTCGTCGTCCTCCACGCCCTCGGCGACGGTCTTCTGACCGAAGGCCCGCGCCAATCCGACCACCGCGTGCACGACGTGCCGGCTGGCAACGTTCGTCGCGATGTCGCGCACGAACTCGACATCGATCTTCAGGTAGTCGACCGGCAGGCGCTTGAGATAGGAGAAGCCGCCGAAGCCGGTGCCGAAGTCGTCCAGAGCGAACTTGCAGCCCTGTTCCGCCATCCGCTGGATGAACGCCGCTGCGACGGTCTCATCCTGCATGAGCGCCGTCTCGGTGACCTCCACGACGACCTCGCTCGCGATCGCCCGCAGGTCGAGCAGCCCGGCGAAGGTCTCGTGCATGGCCGGATCGCCAAGGGAGGCCGCCGACAGGTTGAGCTCGACTGCATATCCGTGCGCGGCAAGCTCGGCGGCCTGACCGATGACCCAGCGATCGATGTGGCGGATCGAGCCGCAACGCTCGGCGGTCGGCAAGAAGACGCCCGGCGCGATGATCGCGCCGTCGCGGTCGCGCATGCGGATGAGCAGCTCGTGCGACACCGTGTCCCCCGTGCCCAGGTCGATGATCGGCTGGGCGTGGAGGACGAAGCGGTCCTCGTCGAGCGCGTCGTGGATGACGCGTTCCATCGACAGCAGCTCGATCTCCTCCTCGAGACGCTCGCGCTCGGCCTTGGCCTGGGTGATGTCGCTGAACACGACGACGGTTCCGCGGCTGCCGTTCGCGGTCTCGAAGCGCGACGAGGTGTACGCGACGGGGAACCACGTCCCGTCGCGCCGGACGAAGCGCGCGTCGTCGACGCGCCTCACGTCGCCGGGCGCCTGGTTGATGGGCAGCGCATCCGTCGCGATGTCGCGCGGGGAGTCGTCGGCGTGGTGTACGTGCACGGTCTCCCGCAGCGACTTGCCACGCAGCTCGTCGACGTCCCAGCCGAGCAGGCGTTCGGCTGCCGCGTTGAGGTAGCTCACGCGCCCGTCACCGTCCAGCGTGCACAGCGCCTCGCCCATGCTGTCGGTGACGGCGCGCAGGTAGTCGCGCGCGTGCCGCAGCTCGCGCTGGCGCCTGACCTCGTCGCTGACATCGACCGAGACACCGATGAAGCCCACGGGCGTGCCGTCGCCATCGCGGTGCAGCGCGCTCGAGACGTAGCCGATGAACTCGCTGCCGTCCTTGCGGCGCAGCGCGCGCTCGCCGCGGCTACGGCCGCGGGCAAGCAGGCGCTCGACGACCTGCCGGCGCGCCTGCTCGGGCTCGGCTCCGAGGACAAGGTCGTTGACGTTGCGCCCGAGCGCCTCGCCATGGGTGTAGCCGTAGAGCTCGTGCGCACCGCGGCTCCAGTGCGTCACGATGCCGTCGAGATCGGTGGCGATGATGGCCGCGTCGATGTCGTCGACGAGCCCTGCCTGCACAGTCGCTGCCTGCTCCTCTTGCAGGCTCACGTTCCTGTGGGCCACATCGTTCGCCTCATCCTGAGCGCTCCCCGGTTTCTTGCGTGACCGTTAGCTACCGAACGGTCTGGCGCCATGGGTCAGGCGGGGAAATCTGCACGGAAACCGGCGCCGAAGTTGCCGTGCAACGCGCTGCCGGAGCGGGCGGGACCTGTCAGCGGATGAGGACCGGCGTGCCGATCGGCACCCGGTTGTACAGCGCGATGACGTCCCAGACGTGCATCCGGATGCAGCCGTGGGAGGCACGCGTGCCGATCGAGGCGTCCTGGCCCGTGCCGTGGATGCCGACACTCCCATTGACGCCCATCCAGCGCGCCTTGAGCGGGTTCGCGGCGCTGCCGCCGCTCACCGACGTGCCGGCGAGCTCGCCGGCCCAGGGACTGTTCGGCACCGACCACGTCGGGTTGACCTGCTTGCTCTGGATCGCGAAGAGCCCGGTCGGGGTCGGGTAGCCGGGCTGGCCGACGGCGACCCGGTAGGACTTCTTCCACTTGAGGCCCTTGAACAGCCGCAGCGTGAACGTGTTGCGCTGGATCGTGATGACCGTGCGCGCGGTCTTTCTCACCTGGATTGAGTTCAGCTTCGGCTTGATCGTGATGAGCTCCGGACGAAACACGCGCACGAGCCGCGGATCGGCGAGGGCGGCGGCGACCTGCTGGCCGAGTTCGACGTGGTCGATGTCGCGCCCGGTGCGCGAATGCGTCACGTAGACCTTGCGCAGCGTGATGCGCAGCTTGGAGTTGCGCGGGCTGCGGCTCAGGCTGCGGTCCACCCGACCGGCGAAGCGCCGCACGGCGCTCTGGGAGATCTCGACCGCCAGCGGGACGTCGAGGCCCGCCGGGGCGCCACCCGCGGCCGCCGGCGTCTGCGCGAGCGAACGACCGGCGTACAGCGCGCGCTTGGCGGTGCGCAGGGCGTCGAACTTCACGTCGGCGTCCGTGGCGGACATGCGAAACAGGCGCCCCGCGCGCTTCACCGAGACGCCCTTGCGCAGCCGCTCGCCGTAGCTGGCCTCGAGCTTCGCGGCGGCCTCGTCGATCGTGAGGCCCGAGACGGGCAGACCGGCCGCCGTGACGTTGGCAGCGATGCGCTCACCCGGGGCGGGCGCGGCGGCGGCCGGCGCGGCGGCGCACGTGAGCGTCAGCGCGAACGCCGCGAGAGCGAGAGCAGATAAGCGGTTGATCATCGGGTGCAATGTACCCGTGCGCTCGGCAGGGTTACGCAGGTTCCCGCGTTTCGCACGAGGCGCTGCACGGCGCTCGCCGCCTCACGCGCGCCCGTACACCGGGACATGCGCGCCGCTCACGACGGCCGAATCGTCCTCGCACAAAAAGCGCACGACGCCCGCGATCTGCTCCGGGGCGACCCATTTGGCATGGTTGGCGTCGGGCATCGAGCGCCGGTTCGCGGGCGTGTCGATGACGCTCGGCAGGATCGCGTTGACGCGGATCGAGTCGTCGCGGTACTCGACGGCGAGCGCGTCGACGAAGGCGAGCACCGCGGCCTTGGAGACGATGTACCCCGCCGCGCCGGCGAACGGCCGCAGCGCGGCGCGGGTGGAGACGCAGACGACCGCGCCGCCGCCCGCCGCCTGCAGATGCGGCAGCGCCGCGTGGGTGACGAGATAGGTCGGGCGCAGGTTCAGGCGCAGCTGCGCCTCGAAGTTGTCGACCGGCGTCTCGTGAACGCGGCCGCCCTGCGCGTAGCCGCCCACGAGGTTGACGACCGCGCGCAGCGGCGCGTCGGGGTCGCCGGCGGCGAGGTCGACGACCGACGACGACGACGCGGGATCGAGCAGGTCGGCGAGTTCGAGCACGAGCCGGTCGCGGGCGTCGACGCGCTCGCGCTCGGTCTCGTCGTAGAGCGGCACGACGACGCGCCAGCCGGCGTCGAGGAACGCACGGGTCACCGCGGCGCCGAGGCCACCCGTACCGCCGGTGATGAGCGCGCTGCCGGGCACGGCCACCAACGGTAGTACGAGTGCAATTGCGCTGTCAGATCGGACGATCCGTCCGCGACTCTTGCCACCGTGTTTGGCATGTTCGTGCGGGAGCTGCAAGATGGCGAGCTGGTGGACTGCGTGCTGCTCGTCCGCGAGGTCGAGCTTCGCTCAAAGCGCGACGGCGGGCAGTATCTGCGCCTGACGCTCGGCGACCGCACGGGCACCCTGCCGGCCAACATCTGGGATGACGTCGAAGCGGCCGCGGAGGTCGCGCTGCTCGGCGCGCCGGTGCACGTCTGCGGTCGGGTGCAGACGAGCACTCGTTACGGCGCCGAGCTGAAGGTCCGCATCCTGCGCACCCCCGAGCCGGGCACGTTCACCGAGCGCGACCTCGTCGACGGGCCGCCGCGCTCGGCGGAGCAGATGGAGGTCGACCTGCGCGAGCTGCTCGCGACCGTGCAGGACCACGATCTGCGCCGGCTGCTCGATGCGATCCTCGGCGAGGCCGCACGGACGTGGGCGTGCTACCGCGACGCGCCCGGCGCCAAGCGCTTCCACCACGCCTATCGCCACGGGTTGCTCGAGCACTCGCTCGGCGTCGCGCAGGCCGTCAGCGCGATCAGCGCGACCTTCGGCGGCATCGACCGCGACGTCGCCGTCGCCGGCGCGCTGCTGCACGACATCGGCAAGCTCGACGCGTACGCGTTCCAGGGCGCCGGCATCGAGATGACCGACGCAGGCAAGCTCCAGGGTGAGATCCCGCTCGGCTACTACCGCGTGCGGCGCCTGATCGACGGCATCGAGGGCTTCGACGCGCGCACGGCCGAGGCGGTCCTGCACATCATCCTCAGCCACCACGGCAGCCTCGAGCACGGCAGCCCGATCGTCCCGTGCACGCGCGAGGCGACGCTCGTGCACTTCTGCGACAACCTCGGCGGCCGGCTGGGTTCCTTCGACCGGCTGGAGAAGGAGCTCGCGTGCGGCGAGCGCTGGTCGCGCTTTGACCGGGCACTCGGTGGCGGGGCGTACTTCGCGGGCTCGGCGGACGACGCACGCGAAGCGGCCTGACGGCCGAAGAGAGCCCGTTTGCCGCGGCGGGTCGCGCGCGGTGTCCATCGGGTCGCGCGCGGTGTCCATCGGGTCGCGCGGCGGGTTAGGGCGAACAGCATCGATAAAGCAGTTAGGACGGGTCCGCGCGGGGAGCGCTGGCACGGTCGTGGCGTCCAAGGTGGGGATATAGAGCCTGGCGCGACACGACACGCGTCCGGAAATCGAGATGGCTCAAGACCACGTATATCGGGGTTTTCAACCATCTCGATCACGCAAGGCCCCGCGCGCGCCCGGCTGCTTGCCCCTATCGCTCCCGTCCCGGGCACCTCGTCCTGTGCTCCTACGGCGCCGGCGCGCCGAACGCCGGGGACCCGACACGCGTTTGTCGCCGTCAGAGCCCAAGAACTAGCCGCACAACGCAGGAAAAATCGACGTACCCGACCGCGCGGCGCCAGGTGGGCCCTATCTTGTCGGGTCGATGGCGAAGGACACGGAAAAGCTCATCCGCCAGTTGTCGCTCATCTCGTACCTGATGGCGGAGCGCCGGCCCGTCACGGCGCTCGAGATCAGGCGCGACGTCGAGGGTTACAGCGCGATGAACGAAGATGCGTTCGCGCGGCGCTTCTACGCGGACCGCTCCGAGCTGGACTCGCTCGGCATCGCGCTGACCGTCGAGCGACCCGTCGACGGCGTCGCCGAGCAGGAGAACTACTCACTGCGACCGGAGAACTTCCACCTGCCGGCGATCGCGTTCTCCGACGGCGAGCTGGCGGCCCTGCAGACGGCGCTCTCGCTGCTCGATGGCAAGTTCGCCTACGCCGAGCCGCTGCGCCTCGCGCTGCAGCAGATCTCCTGGGGCCGCGCCAACCCGATGGCCGCGCCGGGACAGCGCTCGGTCGCCCTCGGAATCACGGCGTCGGCGGGCGGCCACGATCTCTCCCAGCGCCTGGCGAAGATCGAGACGGCGATCTTCCGCAACAAGACGATCACCTTCGACTACTACACGATGGCCCGCGACGAGGAGGGCACGCGCAAGGTCGACCCGTACCACCTGCTCTTCCAGGGCGGGCAGTTCTACGTCCTCGGCCATTCGCATGAGCGCGACGCCCTGCGCGTCTTTCGCCTGTCGCGCATGCGCGGCAAGGTCGCCTACGCGACGAAGGCCGAGCACGACTTCAAGGGGCGGCCGGACGGCTTCGATCCCCGCGCGTACGCCAACCGCGCCGACTGGCAGTTCGGCGATGCCTCCGGCGACGTCGCCGAGATCTGGATCTCCGAGCGGATCGCCTGGCAGATCGAGCGCCACTTCGGCCGCTTCGGCGAGGTGCGCCAAGCCGACCCCACCCACCCGAGCGGCGACATCATCTTCTCCACGCCGTACGCCGACGCGCGCCAGCTGGCGGCGTGGACGCTGCACCTCGGCGAGCACGCCCGTGTCGTCGCTCCGCTCGAGCTCGAGCTCGAGGTCGCCGAGCGCGTCGAACTGCTCGACCACCGCCATCGCGGCACGCTCGATCTCGCACCGGCCGTCGCATCCGTGCCGGACGTGGCCGCCGAGCCGGCCGGCGCGCACCCGCGCCGCGCCGAGGCGGCGATCCGCCCCGAGCGCTTCGCGCGCCTCGTGACGCTGGCGTCGATCCTCATCCAGGCCGGCCGCGCGGGCGTCCGTCTGCCGGTGGCCGAGGTCTGCGAGCAGATGCAGATCTCCGACGCCGAGCTGCGCGAGGACATCAACGTCCTCAACGTCGTGAACTTCGGCGGCGGCTCGTACGTCCTCTATGCCGAGGTCACCGAGGACGGCGAGATCGACGTGGATCCCGAGCCGTACTCCGACAACTTCGCGCGCCCCGCGCGGTTGCTGCCCGTCGAGGCCAAGGCGCTCGTGGCCGCGATCGACCTCATCGGCGAGCACCTGCCGGAGGGCTCGCTCGCCTCCGCGCGCGACAAGATCGTCGCGGCGCTCGGCGCAGACCCGAAGGACCAGGGCCTTCAGGTCGCGAGCGTCGGCGGCGACGACTCGGTCATCGCGCGGGTGGCATCCGAGGCGATCGCGACGCGCCGCCTGCTGGCGCTCGACTACTACAAGCCCAACGAGGACGAGTTCTCCTCGCGCGTCGTCGAGCCGTACGCGCTCGTCAACGGGCAGGAGGGCTGGTACGTCGCGTGCTTCGATCCCGAGAAGAACGACGTTCGCCACTTCCGGCTCGATCGCATCCGCCATGCGCAGGTCACCGACACGCACTTCGAGCCGCGGCCGGAGGTCGATCCCGCCGCGGAGGTCGACGGCTGGCTGCGCACCGGGGAAGTGCAGGCGTCGCGGACCGCGCGCATCTGGGTCTCGCCCGAGCGGGCGCGCTGGGCGCGCGAGGAACACCGCGTCGCAGAGGAGCTCGCGGACGGCTCGGTCATCGTCGAGCTGAGCTTCAAGGGGACGGACTTCCTCGTCCGTGACGTCCTCTCCGAGGGCGGCGACGCCGCGGTCCTCGAGCCCGCGGAGGCGCGCGAGGCGGTCCTTGCGGCCGTCGATCGGCTGCGCACGGCACCGGTCCGGTAGTCCAACCGCGTAGATTCTGGCCGTTCGGCGCGCCCAATTCGGGCATTTCCCGCCATTCGTTGCCGCAACGCATGGAAAAACGCAAACGTTCGGCCAATTGAACGCTTGGCGTTGACGCGCCAGCCGGCACGGGGCACCATCCACGCAAGCGCCATCGGGGGAATGGGCGCGGCGCCAACCAATTGAAGGGGAGTTCAATGCATCGCACTGTCCTTGCGGCCCTCGTGGCCGTTGTCGGAACGCTCGTCGTCGTGCCCAATGCGCAGTCGTTCACGGGGCTTCCCGTGTGGAACTGCCGGGCCAGTTCAACCTACGCCTCGGTCAACGGCAACAATCGCATCGAGCCGATCGTCGCCAACGGCAAGCCGAACACGGCCAACGGCGCAAACCCCGACAACGCGCAATGTGCTGACGCGGAGGTCGGTGGCGGGAACCTCCTGACACCGCTCGGCATCCCGCAGGGCTCGCTCGGCCTGCAGACGGCGGGCGCCAAGACGGTCATCGAGCCGGAGCTCGGCAAGGCGATCAACCAGAAGATCGGCAGCTCCGCGAGGGTCGAGGGACTCAGTCTGGGCCTTGTGCTCAACATCCAAGCGGCGACCTCGACCGCAACCGCCTCGTGCTCGGGCACCACGCCGAAGCTCGCGGGGTCAAGCGTCGTCGTCGGCATCAACCAGGGCAACCTGGACAGCGTCATCGCTGCGCTCGCCAACCTGTTGTCGGTCGCTCCGAACCTCATCAGCATCAAGATCAACGAGCAGGTCAAGACAGGCAGCTCGCTGACCGTGCGCGCCGTGCACATCAAGGTGCTGACACCGAACAACGGGCCGCCGCTGCTCGACCTCGTCGTGGCGGAGAGCAAGGTCGCCTTCAACGGGCCGGTCTGCGATCCCGACAACCAGAACCCCGGCGGACAGATCTGCCCGACCGGCTCGATCTACGACCCGGATCGCAACGTCTGCATCATCCCGGGCAGCTCCGGCTCGTCGTTCGGGACGATCATCGTCGGCGCGCCGTTCCAGGGCCCGTCGGGCGGCACCGTGGTTCCGCTGGACATCGCCCGCAAGCGGTTCGGCAACAGCGCCTGCCTGCGGGGCAACAAGGCGCCCAAGTTCGCGATCATCGGAACCAACAAGGCCGACCGCATCACCGGCACGAACAAGGCCGACCGGATCCTCGCCCGCGGCGGCAAGGACTCCGTCAGCGGCGGCCGCGGCAACGACTGCCTCGACGGCGGTAGCGGTAGCGACAACCTGTCGGGCAGCATCGGCAACGACAGGATCTACGGCCGCACCGGCGGAGATCACCTCAACGGCGGGTCAGGCACCGATCGCCTCGACGGCGGCTCCGGCAACGACTCGATCAACGCCGGATTCGGACGCGACCGCGTGTTCGGCGGCAGCGGCCGCGACCTCATCAACGTCGCGACCGCAGGACCGCCCGCACGGGTCGACTGCGGCAGCGGCCGCGACAAGGTCCGCGTCAACCACCTCGAGCGCAACCGCACCAAGCGCTGCGAAGTGAAGTACGTGTTCTCAGACAAGTTCCGCAGGTAACGTCGTCCGCAGGTCATCGCTTGCGATGACCGCAGGACGAAACCAGGTTCTCCAGGTCATCGCTTGCGATGACCGCAGGACGAAACCAGGTTCTCCAGGTCATCGCTTGCAATGACCGCAGGACGAAACCAGGTTCTCCAGGTCATCGCTTGCAGCGATGGCGGGGGGGCGCCACGGGCGGGACTGGCTACAGTCCCGCCCGTGAGCCGCCGCGACCAGATCCGGATGACCGACGACGATGTCGCCGGGTTCCTAGACGAAGAGCGCACGGTGATCTGCGCGACTATCGGCCGCGACGGGTTTCCCCACCTCATGCCGCTGTGGTTCGTCATGCGCGATCGCGAGATTTGGTCGTGG
Organism: uncultured Actinomycetes bacterium; assembly: GCA_963705315.1. Taxonomy (GTDB): domain Bacteria; phylum Actinomycetota; class Thermoleophilia; order Solirubrobacterales; family Solirubrobacteraceae; genus CADCVQ01. The sequence goes on along the minus strand of OY970068.1, from coordinate 508,273 downwards.
ACGTTCGCGAAGTCCCAGAAGGTGCGCAATCTCGAGCGCGATCCGCGCGCGACCGTCGAGGTCGAGGCGGGCACGGAGTACGCCCAGCTCCGCGGCGTCATGCTGAAGACCAACGTGACCATCCACCGCGACACATCCGTCGTCGAGAAGCTCGGCATGGAGCTCTTCGACCGCTACCGCGCCGACGATTGCGATCCCGCCCACCCGCTGTCGGACGAGGTTCGCGCGATGGTCCGCGCGCAGTCGCCCAAACGCGTGGCGCTGCAGTTCGTCGAGCGTTCCCGGGCGACGTGGGATCACCGCAAGCTCGCGGCCGGCGTGTACTGAGCATGAAAGGCCTGATCCTCTCCGGCGGCAAGGGCACGCGCCTGCAGCCGATCACCCACACGAGCGCCAAGCAGCTCGTGCCGGTCGCCAACAAGCCCGTCCTCTTCTACGGCATCGAGGCGATGGCCGAGGCCGGGATCGAAGACGTCGGCATCATCATCGCGCCCGAGACCGGCGACGAGATCCGGGCGGCCGCCGGCGATGGGTCGCGCTTCGGCGTGCGCATCACCTACGTCGAGCAGGACGAGCCGCTCGGCCTCGCGCACGCGGTCCTGACCGCCGAGGAGTATCTCGACTCCGACTCGTTCGTCATGTACCTCGGCGACAACCTGCTGCAGGGGGGCATCACCGAGCTCGTCGAGTCCTTCCTGGTCAGCCAGCCCGACGCGCTCATCCTCCTCACGCCGGTGCCCGATCCGGAGAACTTCGGTGTCGCCGAGCTCGACGGCGACCGCGTCGTACGGCTCGTCGAGAAGCCGGCCGAGCCCGCGACCAACCTCGCGCTGGTCGGCGTCTACATGTTCACCGCGGGCATCCACGATGCCTCGCGGGCGATCGAGCCCAGCCCGCGCGGCGAGCTCGAGATCACCGACGCGATCCAGTACCTCGTCGACGGCGGCAAGCGCGTCGAGCCGCACATCGTGCGCGGCTGGTGGAAGGACACCGGGCGCCTGGACGACATGCTCGAGGCCAACCGGCTCATCCTCGACCGCGTCGAACCGCGCGTGGAGGGCGAGCTGATCGACTCGCAGTGCGACGGGCGCGTCGTCGTCGAGCCGGGCGCGCGGCTGGAGCGCACGAGCGTGCGCGGACCGGCGATCATCGGCGCGGGCGCGCAGCTCACGGACTGCTACATCGGCCCGTACACCGCGATCGGGGAGAACTGCGTCATCTGCGAGGCCGAGGTCGAGCACTCGATTCTGCTCGCCGGTTCGTCGGTGCGCAACCTCGAGGGTCGCATGGAGTCCTCGTTGCTCGGGCACAACGTCAAGATCCACCGCGGCGTGCGCAACCCGCGCGCGTACCGCTTCATGGTCGGCGACAACTCCGAGATCGGAATCCTGTGAGATCGAGTCGCTGCTCGTACGCTGCCCAGCCGAGCTGGTCGCGATGCTGAAGCTCCTCGTGACAGGCGCGGGCGGGATGCTCGGCCGCGCCGTCGTCGACGCCGCGACGCGGCTCGGGCACGACGTGTCCGCCGCGACGCGCCAGGACGTCGACGTGACCGACGCGGACGCACTGCACCGGATCATCGCCGCGCGGCTGCCCGAGGCGGTCGTCAACTGCGCCGCCTACACCGACGTCGACGGCGCGGAGTCCGACCGCGCGGCGGCGCTCGCCGTCAACGGCGCCGGCGCCGGCAACGTCGCCGCCGCGGCGGCCGAGATCGGCGCCCAAATCGTGCATGTGTCGACCGACTACGTCTTCGACGGCGCCAAGCGCGAGCCGTGGCTGGAGTCCGACCCGGTCGGCCCGCTCGGCGCGTATGGCGAGAGCAAGCTGGCGGGTGAGCGCGAGGTCATCGCCGCCAACCCGCGGCACGCGATCGTCCGCACGGCGTGGCTGTTTGGCGCGGGCGGGCGCAACTTCGTCGACACGATGCTCGCGCTCGGCGCCGACCGCGACGAGGTGTCCGTCGTGACCGACCAGATCGGCTGCCCGACGTGGACGGTGCACCTCGCGGGCGCGCTGGTGGAGCTCGCCGAACGCCCTGAGGAGACCGGCATCCACCACATCGCCGGCGCCGGCTCGTGCTCCTGGAACGAACTCGCGCTCGAGATCTTCGATGTCGCCGGCATCGACTGCCGCGTCCTGCCGACGACGACCGAGTCGTTTCCCCGGCCTGCGCCGCGGCCCGCCTACAGCGTGCTCGGCTCCGAGCGCGCCGAACCGCTGACGCTCCCGCGGTGGCAGGACGGCGTGGCGCAATATGTTCGCGGTATGGACGAACGGCGGAGCGGAAGCGGAGCTGTGAGTCCGACAGCGAAGCGCAGCGGAGCGGTCTCCTAATGAAGCTCCTCGTCTGCGGCGGCGCCGGCTTCATCGGCTCGAACTTCGTGCGCGTCCGCTTGCGCGAGCACGGCGACGAGATCGTCGTCCTCGACAAGCTCACATACGCAGGCCGGCGGGAGAACCTCGCGGGCCTGGACGTCGCGTTCGTTCATGCCGGGATCGAGGACGCCGCGGCCGTGGCCGAGGCGATCGACGGCGTCGACGCCGTCGTGAACTTCGCCGCCGAGACCCACGTCGACCGCTCGATCTCCGAGCCCGACGCCTTCGTCACGACCCACGCCGTCGGGACCTGGGTGCTGCTCGAAGCCGCCCGCACCGCCGGCGTGCGTTACCTGCAGGTCTCGACCGACGAGGTGTACGGCTCGATCGAAGACGGCTCGTTCACGGAGAGCTCACCGCTCGCGCCGTCGTCGCCGTACAGCGCGACGAAGGCCGGTGCGGACCTGCTCGTCTCGAGCTACTTCCACACGTTCGGCCTGCCGACGCTCATCTGCCGCGGCTCGAACAACTACGGCCCGTACCAGTATCCGGAGAAGCTCATCCCGCTGATGGTCCTCAACGCCCTGCACGGCGACCGCCTGCCGGTGTACGGCGACGGCATGCAGGTGCGCAACTGGCTCTACGTCGAGGACTTCGCGCGCGGCATCGGGACCGTGCTCGCCGACGGTGAGCCGGGTGAGGCCTACAACGTCGGCGGCCCTGACGAGTGCCCGAACATCGAGGTCGTCCAGCGCATCATCGAGTTGTGCGGCGCCGACGAGGGGCTCATCGAGTACGTCACCGACCGCCCGGGCCACGACCGCCGCTACTCGCTGGGCTCGGAGAAGGTTCGGGCGCTCGGCTGGGAGGCGCAGGTGCACTTCGCGGAGGGTCTCGCCGAGACCGTGGCGTGGTACCGCGACAACACCGCCTGGTGGGAACCGATCCGCTCCGGCGACTACCGCGAGTACTACGAGCGCCAGTACGGCACGCAGATCAAGGAATAGGAGCGGTGGGGGCCCGCCTGCGCGGGCCACATGGCCGGCTCCGGCCCGCCCCTATTGCGCCGCGGTGAGCGCCGAGATCTTCCAGGCGGAGCCTTCGCGCTCGAGCGTGAGCGTGTCGGTCTTCTTGCTCGACCCGGCGCGCCCCGACTCGACGTTCACGCGCGCCTGCGGCCCGTTCAGCGCGACCTCCTGCACCTTGAGGTCGAAAGCGTCGGTGTCGTCAAGCGCCTCCTTGACGGCCGTCGTGCAGTTCGTCCCCTGCTTCTTGAGCGTCGCGAGCAGCGTCCTTGAGAGCAGCTCGGTGCAGATCTTCTTCTCGTCCTTCTTGCGCCCGGCCGTCTCGAGATCCTCGACGACCTTCGCAACCGTGCGCTTCTCGCCGTCGAACTTCTTCGACGAATCGGTGGCGGCGGCACCGCAGCCGGTCATGGCCACGGCGAGCACACACAGGGCGGCGGCGGTTCTCATCGGCCGGGAGCCTATCTAGTGGGCCTTCTCGGAACGTTCGGCCGGAAACCCCGGGGATGCCGGCGCCGGCTGGCAAGGACGCAGGGAGGGCGCAATGGCAGGGCCATTGCCCCGACCGAGGACGCCGCCAGGCGGCGATCGGCGCCCCGGGTTTGCGGTCAAACGTTTGGAGAAGGCCCACTAGACTGGCGCGTGGTGACAGACCGCACGTCCGCCCAGTTGCCGATCCCTCGTGGCCGCCACGCCCCACCGCTGGAGGTCCGGCGCGAAGTCCAGAAGCACCGGCTCTTCGATGCCGCGGCCGGCGTCTTCTCGCGCGTCGGCTACGCCGAGGCCAGCGCCGAGGCGATCAGCCGCCAGGCGGGAATGTCCAAGGCGACGTTCTACGAGCACTTCGCCAACAAGGAGGAGTGCCTGCTCGCGCTCTTTGAGTACGCGTCGGCGACGCTGCTCGAAGCGCTCATGGCCGCGTCGCGCGGCGCGGACCGCGACTTTCTGGATCGTCACCGCGCGGGGCTGCGGGCGATCCTCGAGACGATCGAGGCGCGCCCGACGATGGCGCAGGCGATCCTCGTCGAGACCGTTGGCGCCGGCCCGCGCGTCGCTGAACTGCGCGACGCGGCGCTCGGCGGATTCGCTCAGGTCATGTACGAGGAGACCATGGAGGCGGCCAAGCGCAACGGCGGCCCCGCGTACGCGTCGCCCGACGAGGCGTACGCGATCGTCGGCGCGACGTTCGAGCTCGTCTCGCGCCAGCTGCGCACGGGTCATCCCGAGCAGATGCTCGACCTGTTGCCGCTCATCGAGCGCCTGATCCTCGGGCTGCTCTCCCAGCCGCCCGCTTGACCGCCGACCTCGCCGAGCTCGAGCGTGAGGTCATCGCGTGCCGGCGCTGCCCGCGGCTCGTCGCATGGCGCGAGCAGGTGGCGCGCGACAAGCGCGCCTCATTCGCGGACGAGCAGTACTGGGGCCGGCCGATCCCGGGCTTCGGCGATCCGGCGGCCCGTCTGCTGGTGCTCGGCCTCGCGCCCGCGGCCCACGGCGCCAACCGCACGGGCCGGGTGTTCACCGGCGACCGGTCGGGCGACTTCCTCTTCGCGGCGCTGCACCGCGCCGGCTACGCCAACCAGCCGACATCGGTGCACGCCGGCGACGGCCTTGCGCTGCGCGACGTGTGGATCACCGCGGCCGTGCGCTGCGCCCCGCCGGCGAACAGGCCGACGCCGGCCGAGCGCGACGCGTGCCTGCCGTTCACCGCGCGCGAGCTCGAGCTGCTGCCCGGCGTGCGTGTCGTCGTCTGCCTCGGCGCGTTCGGCTGGGCGGCGGCGCTGCGCCTGCTCGACGCGCGCGGCGCGCCGATCCCGCGACCCCGTCCGGCGTTCGGCCACGGCGCCGAGGTGCACCTCCCGGCGCCGCATCCCGCACTGCTGGGCTGCTTTCACCCCAGCCAGCAGAACACGTTCACGGGCAAGCTCACGGCGGCGATGATCGACGGCCTGCTGGTGCGCGCCGGGGAGCTCGCTTCGTCGGATCGCGGACAGAATCTGACCTAGTGACCCGGGTAGCCTGGAGGGGTGCCGCTGTCGCAGTTCACGCCCGCTGTCCGTACCTGGTTTGAATCGGCATTCGAAGCGCCCACCGAGGTGCAGGCCCAGGCCTGGCCGGCGATCGCCACGGGCGAGCACACGCTCATCACGGCGCCGACAGGATCGGGCAAGACGCTCGCGGCGTTTCTGTGGGGACTGGACCGGCTGTCGCGCGCGCCGAGCGACAAGACGCGGCTCGTCTACGTCTCCCCGCTGAAGGCGCTGGCCTACGACATCGACCGCAACCTGCGCGCTCCGCTGCGCGGGATCGGATCGGACCTGATCGTCGGCGTGCGCACCGGCGACACCCCGCAGCGCGACCGCGCGGCGATGCGCCGCCACCCGCCCGACATCCTCATCACCACACCGGAGTCGCTGTACCTCATCCTCTCCAGCGGCGCGCGCGAGATCCTCACGAGCGTCGAGGCCGTGATCGTCGACGAGATCCACGCCGTGGCGGCAACCAAGCGCGGATCGCACCTGGCGTTGACGCTCGAGCGCCTCGCGGCGTTGCAGGAGGGCGAGGAGCCGCAGCGCATCGGCCTGAGCGCGACCCAGAACCCGCTCGAGGAGATCGGGCGCTTCATGGTCGGCCCGCGGCGGAGGTGCACGATCGTCGATGCCGGCATCCGCAAACCGCTGGATCTGCAGATCCATGTGCCGGTCGAGTCGATGGTCGAGCCCGATGCCGGCCGACCCGTCGCTGCGGGCATCGAACACGTGGGAGCCGGCGCGGGCGATCCGCTCGACCCGCTCACCGGCACGAGCACGGAGGCCACGCGCCGCTCGATCTGGCCCGCGATCTACCCCGAGATCCTCAAGCTCGTGCGCGAGCACCGGTCGACGATCGTGTTCGTGAACGCCCGCCGCGGCGCCGAGCGCCTCGCGCTGCGCCTCAATGAGCTCGCCAACGCCGACCTGCCCGAGGGCGAGGCGCGCAAGGACATCGCCCGCGCGCACCACGGCTCGCTCGCGCGCGAGGAGCGCGGCGTCGTCGAGGAGATGCTCAAGGCCGGCGAGCTGCCGTGCCTCGTGGCGACGAGCTCGCTGGAGCTCGGCATCGACATGGGCGCGGTCGACCTCGTACTGCAGGTCGAGTCGCCGAAGTCCGTCGCGCGCGGGCTGCAGCGCATCGGCCGCGCCGGCCACAACGTCGGCGACGTCTCCAAGGGTCGCATCTTCCCGAAGTTCCGCGCCGACCTGCTCGAGTGCGCCGTCGTGGTGAAGCTCATGCGCGAGGGGCGCATCGAGCCGACCGTCGTGCCGCGCAACGCGCTGGATGTGCTCGCGCAGCAGATCGTCTCGATCGCCGCCAGCGCGCCCGAGGAGGAGCCAGTCGCCGTCGACGACCTCCACGCGCTCGTCACGCGCACGCACTCCTACGCCGAGCTGTCACGCCCGCTGCTCGAGAACGTGCTCGACATGCTCGACGGGCGCTACCCGTCGCAGGAGTTCGCCGAGCTGCGCGCGCGCATCGTCTGGGATCGCGTCGCCGGCACGATCCGCCCGCGCAAGGGCGCGCGCCAGCTCGCGGTGACGAACGCCGGCACGATCCCCGACCGCGGGCTGTTCTCCGTGACGCTGCCCGACGGCCGACGCGTCGGCGAGCTGGACGAGGAGATGGTCTACGAGGCGCGCGCGGGCCAGACGTTCCTGCTCGGCGCGAGCACGTGGCGGATTGAGGAGATCGGCCGCGATCGCGTCATCGTCACTCCCGCCCCAGGGGCACCCGGCGCGGTGCCGTTTTGGCGCGGCGACGGCGTTGGCCGGCCGAAGGAGCTCGGCGCGGCGATCGGCGCGTTCAGCCGCTGGGCGGTCGACCAGGACGCCGCGACGCTGCAGGCCGACTACGACCTCGATCCGCTCGCCGCGAAGAACCTGCTCGATTTCCTGCTCGAGCAGCAGGCGGCGACGCGCGTGCTGCCGTCGGACCGCGCGATCGTCATCGAGCGCTTCCGCGACGAGATCGGCGACTGGCGCCTGTGCGTGCTCTCGCCGTTCGGCGGGCGCGTGCACGCCGCGTGGGGCCTCGCGCTGAGCCGCCGCATTCGCGACACGTACGGCCTCGAGTCCGACGCGATCTGGTCCGACGACGGGATCATCGTCCACCTTCCCGATGCCGATGAGCCGCCGGGCGCGGAGCTCGTCATGGTCGAGCCCGACGAGGTCGAGGACGCGGTCGTGGCCGAGCTCGCATCGAGTGCGCTCTTCGGCGCGCGCTTCCGCGAGAACGCGGGCCGCGCGTTGCTCATCCCGCGCGCCTATCCCGGCAAGCGCACGCCGCTGTGGCAGCAGCGCCTGAAGTCCCAGTCGCTGCTGGAGGTCGCCAAGCGCTACCCGGACTTCCCGATCATCCTCGAGACGTACCGCGAATGCCTGCGCGACGTCCTCGACGTCCCGGGGCTGACGGAGATCCTGCGCGGCCTGCACGCGCGCGAGCTGTCGCTCGTCGAGGTGCAGACGCCGACCGCGTCGCCGTTCGCCTCGTCGCTGCTGTTCGACTACGTCGCGACGTACATGTACGAGGGCGACGCGCCCAACGCCGAGCGGCGCGCCGCGGCACTGTCGCTCGACCGCGAGCTGCTGCGCGAGCTGCTCGGCCAGGAGGAGCTGCGCGAGCTCATCGACGCCGGCGCGCTGGATCAGGTCGAGGCCGACCTGCAGCACCGCTCCGACCGCACCCGCGCCGAGACGCGCGACGCGCTGGCCGACGTGCTGCGCCGCGTCGGCGACCTCACGCGCGAGGAGGTGCATGACCGCGTGCTCGCGGGCATCGACGCCGGCGCGATGCTCGACACGCTGAAGGCGCAGCGGCGCGCGATCGCGCTGCGCATCGGCGGCGAGCAGCGCTGGGTCGCCGCCGACGACGCCGGCCTGTACCGCGACGCGCTCGGCGCCGTGCCGCCGGGCGGGCTGCCCGACGTCTTCACCGCCGACGTTCCCGACGCGCTGTGCAAGCTGCTCGCGCGCTACGCGAGCACGCGCGGACCGTTCACGACGGCCGAGGTGCGCGCGCGGTACGGCATCGACGCGACCGCGGTGCTCCAGCGCCTCGAGCGCGACGGCGCCGTCGTGCGCGGCGAGCTGCGCCCCGGCGGGTCGGAGCGCGAGTGGTGCGACACCGAGGTGCTGCGCCGCTTGCGCCGTGCGTCGCTGGCCGCGCTGCGCAAGGAGATCGAGCCCGCCGACCAGCGCGCGCTGGCGGCGTTTCTGCCGTCGTGGCAGGGTGTCGATCGCCACCCCGCCGCAGGCGCCGGGATCGACCGGCTGCGCGAGGTGCTCGTGGCGCTCCAGGGACTCGCGCTGCCCGCCGAGGTGTGGGAGCGTGACGTGCTGCCACGCCGCGTCGGCGCGTACTCGCCGACGTGGCTGGACCAGCTCTGCGCGTCGGGCGAGGTCGTCTGGGTCGGCGCGGGAACCCTCGGCCGCACGACCGGCCGGGTCGCGCTGTACTTCCGCGAGGATGCGCAGGCAATCGGCCGACCCGCAGGACCGCGCGGCGCCGAGCCGCCGACCGAGCCCGCGCACGACCTCATCCGCGAGCGGCTGCTCGCCTCGCCGTGCTTCTTCACCGACCTGCTGGCCGAAGTCGCGCTGTCGCCCGAGGAGGTCCAGGAGGCGCTGTGGGACCTCGTCTGGGCCGGGGAGGTGTGCAACGACGCCTTCGCCCCGCTGCGCGCCCCGCGGCTGACGCTCGCCCGGGCGCAGCGCGCCCCGCGCCACAGCGCGCGCCGGTTCGGTACCCGGCGTGGCGGTGCGCAACCGAGAACCTATCCCCACCCACCCGGACGCTGGGCCCTGACCGACACGATCTTCCGAAGCGAGCCTGAGCCGCAACAGCGCCGCCGCACGCTCGCCGAACTGCTGCTCGAGCGCTACGGCATCGTCACGCGCGAGCAGGTGCTGGCCGAGGGCATCCCCGGCGGATTCTCGATCCTCTACGACGCGCTGTCTCAGCTCGAGACGCTCGGCGTCTGCCGCCGCGGCTACTTCGTCGAGGGGCTCGGCGGCGCGCAGTTCGCGCTTCCCGGCGCGGTCGAGCGGCTGCGCGCTCAGACGGTCGTCGAGGAGTCGCCGCCGCTCGTGCTGGCCGCGACGGACCCGGCGCAGCCGTACGGCGCGGCGCTGCCGTGGCCGCGCCGCGACGAGCAGTCGCGCCGCCCCGCACGCGTGCGCGGCGCGTATGTCGTGCTCGCTGGCGCCGAGCCCGTCCTGTACGTCGAGAAGGGCGGCCGAGGGATCGTGACGCTCGTCGCCGATCGCGACGAGCGGCTGCGGCCTGCCCTGCAGGCACTGGCCGAGTTCGTCACCGGCGGACGCGGGCGCAAGCTGTCGCTGGAGCGCGTCGACGGCGAGCCGGTCGTCGGCTCGCCGCTGGAGTCGCTGCTCGTCGAGGTCGGCTTCCGGGCAGGCCCTCGCAAGCTGACGCTGAGCGCGTAGGCTCGTCTCCGTCCGGCGTTCGTCAGGGCGACGACGCTCCATTGACAGACAGGAGTTCACGCGATGACGAGGTTGTTTCGCAAGGGACGCTACGCCAACGTCACGGCGACGCTCGCGCTGATCGTCGCCTTGGGCGGCACGAGCTACGCCGCCACGACACTGTCGCGCAACAGCGTCGGCAGCGCGCAGATCAAGCGCAACGCCGTCGGCGCCAGCGAGATCAAGCGCAATGCCGTCCGCGCCAGCGAGATCAAGGCTCGCGCGGTCGGCAACAGCGAGCTGCGCGGGAACTCCGTGAGCGGCTCAAAGGTCAAGAACAACTCGCTGACGGGCAGCGACATCGTCGAGGCGACGCTCAGCGGCGTCAACGCGACGACGCTCGGCGGGACGAGCGCCAACGCCATCCGCAACGAGCTGCAGACGTTCTCGTTTCATCTCACCGACAACCAGGCGCGGGCCATCGCGACCTCGGGACCGCTGACGATGATCGCCAGGTGCGCCATCGACGACGGCCCCAACGACAACGCGACCGTGAGCGTCACGACGACCGTCGACAACGTGACCGTTTCGGGCGGCGGCCCTCCGGATGCGGACTTCGACATCACGGACAACCCGCGCGACGCGACCGTCAGCGAACCCGCCGGCACGGTCACCTACAACCCGATCGGCGCGTACTTCGCGGCCGCGCCCGACGGCTCGCAGTTCGGCTCCGCCGGGGCGATCTCGGTCGGCCTCAACGTGCACGGTCTCGCCAACACCTGCTACTTCCACGGAGCGGTGTTCGTGGGCGGCCTGACCTGATCAGCGGTCGGCGCTGCGGTTGGAATGGGGCGGCCCACGGGCCGCCCCGTTGCGTTTCAGGGCGCCTTCTTGCCCGGGTTGAACAGCCCCTTCGGGTCGAGGGCTGCCTTGATGGCCCGGTGCGCCGCGACGGCAGCCGCAGACCACTGTCGCGACAGCCGCCCGGCCTTCGTCACGCCGATGCCGTGCTCGCCGGTCACGCTGCCGCCGAGCCGCACCGCGAGGTCGAACAGCTCACCGGCGGCACTGTCGGCCCGTGCGCGCTGCGCGTCGTCGCCGGGATCGAGCAGGAACGTGGCGTGCACGTTGCCATCGCCGGCATGGCCCCACGAGCAGGCGTCGAGGTCATGGCGCGCACCGATCGCGAGCGTCTCGTCGATGGCCTCGCCGAGCCGGTCCAGGGGCACGGCGATGTCCTCCGAGAGCTTGGCGCCGCGCGCCGCCGTCACGGCGAGCGAGACGCCGTCGCGCCAGCGCCACAGCACACGCGGCTGCGGCGTGAGGACCGTCGTCGCACCGTCCGTGAGCGCCTCGGCAAGGTCCGAGCGCACCCGCTCTGCCTCGGCCGCGGAGCCGTCCGCCTCGGCGAGCACGACGAACCCGGCGAGTGCGCCGCCGGGAAACGCACCGCCCGCGGCGTCCATCGTCGCGGCATCGAGGTACTCCAGCGCCGCGGGCAGCACGCCGCTTTCGAGCACCCGCTGCACGGCTGCGACTCCCGCGGCGCTGTCGGGATAGCTCGCGACGAGGGGCAGTTGCGCCGCGGGCGCCGGAACGAAGCGCAGCCACGCTGCCGTGACGACGCCAAGCGTTCCCTCCGAGCCGGTCAGCAGGGCGCGCAGGTCGTAGCCGGCGACGTCCTTGCGCAGCGGCCCGCCGAAGCGCACGATCTCGCCGGGGGCGAGCACCGCCTCGATTCCCGTCACCCAGTCGCCGGTCACGCCGTACTTGAACGCGTGCGGTCCGCCGGCGTTCGTCGCGATCATGCCGCCGAGCTGCGAGTCCTCCGGCGCACCCGGATCGGGCGCGAACAGCAGCCCGTTCTCGCGCGCGAGGCGCGCGATCGTCGCCGTCGTGACGCCGGCCTGCGCCTCCATCCGCCACAGCGTCGGATCGAAGCAGCGGACGGCGCGCAACCGGTCGAGGGCGATCGCGACCGCATCGTCGCTCAGCGGCGCCGCGCCGCCCGCAAGGCCACTGCCTCCGCCCACGGGCACGATCGCGACGTCGTGCGCGTAACACCACGCCACGACCGCCGCGACCTCGTCGGCGTCGCCCGGGTGCACGAGCGCTGCGGCGCGGCCCGTCAGCACCCGGTCGCCGACCGTCGCGCCGCGCTCGAGATGTGGCGCGCCGACGATGCGCTCGAGCTCGATCATGGCCCTACGCTAGTCGGCAGATGCCGGAAGGCGACACGATTCACTACGCCGCGCGGCGCATCCGCCCGATCGTCGAGGGACAGGTCCCGCAGATCAGCACGCCGCACCCCCGTTTCAGCCGCGACCGCTGGCCTGAGCGCCTCGCCGATCGCCCCGTGCGGTCCGTCGACGCGCTCGGCAAGCATCTGTTCCTGCGCTTCGACGGCGACCTGACGATCCACTCGCACCTGCGCATGACCGGCTCCTGGGGCACCTACGACCGCGGCCAGCGCTGGCGGCGCGGCGCTCACCGGGCCTGGCTCGTGCTGCGCACCGATCGCGGCGAGGTCGTGCAGTTCGACGGGCCGGTGCTCGAGCTGCTGACCGCCGCGCGCACGCGCTCAGATCGCCAGATCGCCCAGCTCGGCCCGGACATCCTCGCGCCCGAGCTCGACGAGGCGGCGTTCCTGCGCCGGCTGCGGGCCGACGATCCGACGCGGCCGATCGGCGACGCGCTGCTCGACCAGCGCACGATCGCGGGGATCGGGAACCTGTGGAAGTGCGAGGGCGCCTTCGCCGCCGGGATCGACCCGTGGCGCGCGACGGGCAAGGTCTCCGACGACGAGGCGCTGGCGATCGTCCGCGCGACGCGGCCCGGCATGCAGCAGTCCGCGCGCGACGGCAAGCAGGACCGCCACCGCGTCGTCTACAAGGCCACCGGGCGGCCGTGCCCGCGCTGCGCCACGCCGATCCGCGAGCGCGGCCAGGGCGACGGCAACCGGCCGACCTACTGGTGTCCGGGCTGCCAGCGGTGAAGCGCATCGGTCACAAGGGCGCCGACCACATCGCGCCCGGCAACACGTTCGCGTCTTTCGACGCCGCGCTCACGGCGGGCGTGGAGATCATTGAGTTCGACGTCCTGCCGCAGCGGCGCGACGGCACCGGCGAGCTCGTGCTCGCGCACGACTTCGCCGATGTCGAGGAGCGCACGCCGCACACGCTCGAGGAGGGCCTGGAGCACTTCACCCAGGTCGCGTACAACGGCATCGAGCTCATCGTCGACATGAAGCTCGCCGGCTACGAGGCGCGCGTGGTCCGGGCGCTGCACGAGCACGGGCTGGCGCAGCGCACGCTCGTGTCGACGATGGAAGAGCCGTCGCTCGCGCTCCTGCGCGGCCGCCATCCGGAGATCGCGCTGGGCTGGTCGGTGCCGCGGATCCGCCGCGATCCGCTGCGCAACCCGCTCATCGCGCTGCCGGCGCTCGCGCTGCTGCAGTACGCCCGGCTCGCGCTGCCCGGCGTCGCGGCCAACCGCGTCCGCCGCGGCGAGATCCGCGCGCTCATGGCGCACTGGCGGCTCGTCACGCCGCGGCTCGCGCGGGCACTGCGCGACGCCGGCGGTGAGCTGTACGTGTGGACGGTCGACGACGCCGACCAGATCACTCGCTTCGAGCGGATGGGCGTCAGCGGCGTGATCTCGAATGACCCGCGGCTGTTCGGCTAGGTCGGCCGTCCGGTGGACGAACTACATCGGTAAGGAACTCGGGAGTGGCCGGCTGCTCAGCGCCGGTCCTTTATCGATGCTGTTCGTGTGCCACGCGCTCAGCGCGTAATCGTGCAGTTCGCCGCGCTGTAGCCCGGCGGATCGGCAGCCGCGACGCCCTTGTAACCGCTGTGCGTGCGCTGGCGCGTGCGGCGTGAGACCTCGCCGTTCACGCGCCACTCCATCGAGACCATCCCGCGCAACTTGATCGACTCGGAGTTCGGCGAGATCTGAAACGACCAGCCCTTCTGGCGCGCCTTGCCGCTGGGCTTGGGAACCGCCACCCAGCCTGAGTCCCCGCCGGAGGTGACGTGGTGCCACTTCAGGTCGACCTCCGAGAAGTACTGCACGCGGAAGCGCATGAAGAGCCGCTCCCCGGCCCTGCCGCGCGTCATCGACGCGCGGATCCCGATCGTGTTCGGATTGTTCGCGGTGTCGCAGATGTTCACCGTCGCCCAGCGGTACCTGCTGGGCTTGGCGGATGCGGCCGGAATGACCGGCGACGCGGCGAGAGCAGCGAGCAGCACCGGCACCACGATCCCGATCCTCGGGCACACATCGCGAGGGTAGCGCCGAAGCGTGATGATCTCGCCGGTGCGGCGTAGTTGTCGCATGAACGGAGTTCTGACCATGGCTGAGCCTCTCAACACATCGGCACAGAGCTTTGATGCGCTGTACCGGGAGAGCGCTCGCGATCTCTACGCCTACGTGCGCACGCTGCTGCACGACGAGGCGTCGGCCGAGGACGTCACCGCGCTCGCCTTCGAGCGCGCCTATCGCCGGCGCAAGACCTTCGACGACCGCAGGGGAACGCAGCGCGCGTGGCTCTTCGGCATCGCGCGCAACGCGGCTCTGGACGAGCTGCGCCGCAGGCGCCGCAGCGCGCCGCTCGTGACCGACCTCGAGGACGAGCAGGTTGTCGCGCTCGACGAGCAGGCCGAGCAGTCGCTGCGCCGCGCCGCGGTGCGCGCCGGACTGCAGGCGCTCGACCCGCGCGATCGAGAGATCGTCGCGCTGAAGTTCCACGGAGGGCTGTCCAACGCCGAGCTCGCCGCCGTGCTCGGCACGAGCCAATCCAATGCCGGAACCCGGCTGCACCGGGCCGTCACCAAGCTGAGGGAGGCGTGTCATGCGCCGTCATGAACCACTGAGCCCCGAGGCCGTCCGCGAGCTCGAGGCGATCGACCGGGCGCTGGCCGGCGAGACGGTCGACTACGACCTGCGCGAGATCGACGACCTCGTCCGCGACGTCCGCGCATCGGCGCCGCAGATGAGCCCCGCGCTGACCGCGCGGCTGGAGCGCGCGATCGAGCAGGGCTTCGAGGCCGAGACGGCGGCCGTCGCGTCCAAGTCGCGGTGGAAGCTCCCGCGCCCGCGGGTGCTCGTGCCCGCGATGGGCACGCTTGCTGCCGCGCTGATCGCGCTCGTCGTCGTGATCGGTCAGGGCGATAGCGATATGGCGAGGCCCGCGGCCAAGAGCATTGGCGGCGTCCGGGACGACGCGCCCGCAGCCATGACCGACGAGTCGGCCGGCGCCGGCGCCACTGGCCCGGAGGCGACGAGTCTCGACAAGCCAGGTTCCTCCGCGCCCCAGGCCAAGCGGCGCAGTGCGGTTCCGAGCGCGCAGAGCAGCGCCGACGTCGGGGCAACCGCCGTCGCCCGCAAGGTCGAGCGTCGCGTGACGCTCGTCCTCGAGCAGCCGGAGGACAAGGTGCAGGAGACCGCCGACGACGTCATCCGCACGGTCGACCGCTTCCGCGGCATCGTCGCGTCCTCGTCGATCAGCGCCGACGACAGCTCGGGCAGCGAGGCCGTCTTCGACCTGCGAATCCCGACGAACAAGCTCGACGCTGCGCTTGCGGAGCTGTCCAAGCTCGGCCACGTCGCCGAGCGCCGGCAGGATCTCCAGGACATCACCGCGGCGTTCACGTCGACGCGTGAGCGCCTCGAGGGCCATCGCGCTGAGCGCAAGGGCCTGCTGCGGGCGCTGGGCAAGGCGTCCAGCCAATCGCAGATCGACAGCCTGCGCTCGCGGCTGCGGATCGTCAACGGTCAGATCTCAGCGGCCAAGACGCAGCTGAACACGATCCAGCGACGGGCGAGCCTGTCGACCGTCAGCGTAACCGTGCGCGGCGACGGCAAGACCGAGACCGGCGCCGGCGGCTGGTCCGTCGGCGACGCCTTCGGCGACGCGCTGCGGGCGCTCGAGGTCATCGCCGGAGTGGCGCTCATCACGATCGCGATCGCGCTGCCGCTCGGCCTCCTCGGCGCCGCGATCCGCTTCGGATCGCAGCGCGCGCGCTCGCGCCGGCGCGAGAACGCGCTCGACACGGCGTAGCCCAGGGTGTCGGAGCCGCCATGTGGCCGGCTCCAGGCGCGCCCCCCTGCCCCATTCGCGCCGCGGCCACCCAGGCCGCGGCGCGCAACGTTGCCGACACGGCGCTCCGGCCTGCGTCGCGTGTGCTATTGCTCACCTATGGTCCCGGAGGAGAGAGAGGCCGCCGCGCTGCTTGCGCAGGTTCCGGTCTTCGAAACCCTCGCTTCGGCGCAGCTGACCCGTGTGGCCGCCGTCGCGGTTCCGCGCTCGTTCGCCGCACGACAGGTGATCTTCCGCGAGGGCGACGCGAGCGACACGTGTTACATCGTGCGCAACGGCCACGCCCGCGCGATCCGCGGGCACGGCGACGGGCGCACGATCACGCTCGCGCACTTCGGCCCCGGCGACATCTTCGGCGAGCTGGCGATGTTCGACGACGAGCGCCGCTCGGCAACCGTCGAGACGCTCGAGCCGCTGGACGCCATCGCCGTGCTCGGGCCCGACATGCGCCGCCTGCTGCGCGAGCACCCCGACATCGCGGTCAAGCTCGTCATCTCGCTCGGACGCCGGTTGCGGGCGGCCAACGAGCGCATCTCCCGGCAGTCCTTTCAGACCGTGCAGAGCCGGGTCGCGGGCGTGCTGGGCCAGCTTGTCGTGCAGGCCCAGCACGAGGGGGCCGGGACGGATGACGTCCTCGTCATTGTCACGCAAGCCGACGTCGCCAAGCTCGCCGGCTCCTCGCGCGAGTCCGCCAGCCGCTTCCTCGCGGTGCTCGAGCGCGCGGGGCTCGTGACGCAGGGACGAGGCCGCCTCACCGTTCACGACCCCGAAGCGCTACAGCGCTACGTCTACTGATGGCGACCGAGTTCTCAGCGGGCGGCGTCGTGATCAACGACGCGCAGGAGATCGTCGTCATCGTGCCGACCCGCCGGGCGGCCGACGGCTCGCGGGTGCGCGCGCTGCCCAAGGGCCATCCGGACGGCGACGAGACCCCGGTCGAGGCGGCGCTACGCGAAGTTCGAGAGGAGGCGGGCGTCAACGCCGAGCTCATCGAGTCGCTCGGCGAGGTGCGCTACTGGTATCACCGCGGCGGCCGCCGGATCGCCAAGGCGGTCGAGTTCTTTCTCCTGCGGTACGTCGACGGGGACGTCGCCGATCACGACCACGAGGTCGAGAGCGCCCGCTGGATCCCGCTCGAGGAGGCCGTCGAGGTGCTGAGCTACTCCGGCGAGCGCGACATGGTGCGACGCGCGCTGTCGCGGTTGCGGCCCGCCGAGTAATCTCAGGCGTCGTGCAGGTCCTCAACTTCTACTCGACGATCTTCGCCGACCAGCTCAAACGCGGCCGCAAGACGGCCACAATCCGGCTCGGCGACAAGTCGCACAAGTACCGCAAGAACGAGGCGGTCCTCGTGACGATCGGCTACCAGCACTCGCCGCGCGAGAAGATCTTCCAGGCCGTGATCGACAGCGTCGATGTCAAGCGCGTCAAGGAGCTCTCGCCGCGCGACATCGAGCACGACAACCCGGAGTTTCGCCGGACCGAGGAGATGGTCCACTTCCTCGAGCAGATCTACGGGCGTGAGGTGTCCCTCGAGGACACGGTGACGGTCGTCCGCTTCTCGCAGATCGTCGAGAACCCGCCTTCGATGACCGAGCGGCTGCACGGCATCGGCGGCGCGCAGAACTAGGGGTTGCCGCCGGTCTAGGCCGGCGGAGCGCAGGAGGCCGCGGCGGCCGCCCGCTCACGCTCGAGCTGCGCGCTGCGCGCGAACCAGTCGACCTCGATGCAGGCCGTGGCGGGCTCGGGCTCGGCGTCGCCGATCCGTGACGCGACGATGATGAGCGCGGCTCCCCCGAGCGCGAGCCACGGACCCCAGCTCAGCGAGATGAAGTCCTTGGGAACCTGTCCGGGCCGCGACACCATCGCAACGACGATGAGGCCGGCGGCAGCAGCGCCGATGAAGGTCGTGACCTCATGGCGATCGAGCAGCGCGGCAAGCGCGGCGGCGAGCGCCGCGAACAGCAGGACCACGTCGTTACGTTCGAACACCGTCCAGGCATCGGCGCTGATCTTGTCGGGCAGCGCCGTGACGAGCTCGCGGGCGAACTCGCCGAACCCGCCGGGTAGTTTCCCGATCTGCGCGCCGATCACGTCGCGCGCCGCGCCGAGGTCCAGCACGTACCACGGGGCCGCCAGCGCGCCGATGAGGATGGCCGCGCCGAGCAGGACGCCGAGATTGCGCGTATCCAGCTTCATCGCTGCTGCATCGGACGTGACACGGCTCCGCGCCAGCGCCGCGGTCCGCCCTCAACACATGGGCAAGACCTTTGGCACTCTCCCCTCGAGAGTGCCAAGTTGCTAGAGTCGGCGCCACGTTGGCACTCTGCACCCGCGAGTGCCAAATCCACCGTCATTTTTGGAGGTCGGCATCAACATGAAGCTCAAGCCACTCGGCGATCGGCTCATCGTGCGGGCGATCGAGGAGGAGGAGACCACTGCGAGCGGCATCCTTCTTCCCGATACCGCGAAGGAGAAGCCGCAGAAGGGCATGGTCCTCGCGGTTGGGGACGGCAAGTTCGACGAGGACGGAAGCAAGCGCATCCCGCTTGACGTCGCCGAGGGCGACGAGGTCCTCTACTCGAAGTACGGCGGTACTGAAATCAAGGTCGACGGCGAGGAGCTGCTCGTGCTCCGCGAGTCCGACGTTCTCGCCAAGATCCTCTAGGCAGTAGGAGACACTTCATATGCCCCATAAGGAACTGCTCTACGACGTAGACGCACGCAACGCGCTGCAGGCCGGCGTCGACGCTGTCGCCAACGCCGTCAAGGTCACGCTCGGCCCCAAGGGCCGTTACGTCGTCCTCGACAAGAAGTTCGGCGCCCCCACGATCACCAACGACGGCGTCACCATCGCTCGTGAGATCGAGGTCGAGGACGTCTTCCAGAACCAGGGCGCGCAGCTCGTCCGCGAGGTCGCCACGGCCACCAACGACGTCGCCGGCGACGGTACGACGACGGCCACGGTCCTAGCTCAGCAGATCGTGCGCAGCGGCCTGAAGAACGTCACGGCCGGTGCCAACCCGCTCGCGCTCAAGCGCGGCATCGAGAAGGCCGTCGACCAGGTCGTGCAGAACATCGCACGCCAGGCCAAGGACGTCGCCGGCAAGGACCAGATCGCTCGCGTCGCGACGATCTCCGCCGGTGACGACGAGATCGGCGACGTCATCGCTGACGCCATCGAGAAGGTCGGCAAGGACGGCGTCGTGAACGTCGAGGAGGGCCAGACGTTCGGCATGGACCTCGAGTTCACCGAGGGCATGCTGTTCGACAAGGGCTACATCTCGCCCTACATGGTCACCGATCAGGAGCGCATGGAGGCCGTCCTGGACGACCCCTATCTCCTCATCGCGAACTCCAAGATCACTTCGGTGCGCGACGTGCTGCCGGTCCTCGAGGCCGTCATCCAGTCGGGCAAGCCGCTGCTGATCATCGCCGAGGACGTCGAGGGTGAGTCCCTCGCAACGCTCGTCGTCAACAAGCTCCGTGGCACGTTCACGGGCGTTGCCGTCAAGGCTCCGGGCTTCGGCGACCGCCGCAAGCGCATGCTCGAGGACATCGCGATCCTGACCAACGGTGAGGTCATCACCGAGGATCTCGGTCTCAAGCTCGAGAACACGACGCTTGCGCAGCTCGGCAAGGCACGTCGCGTTGTCGTCGGCAAGGACACGACGACGATCGTCGACGGCGACGGCGATCCGGCCGCGATCAAGGGCCGGATCAACCAGATCAAGGCCGAGATCGAGACGACCGATTCGGACTTCGATCGCGAGAAGCTCCAGGAGCGCCTCGCGAAGTTGTCGGGCGGTGTCGCGGTCGTGAAGGTCGGCGCGGCCACCGAGACGGAGATGAAGGAGAAGAAGCACCGCGTCGAGGACGCGCTGCAGGCCACCCGCGCAGCCCTCGAGGAGGGCATCGTTCCCGGCGGCGGCGTCGCACTGCTGCAGGCCGAGACCGCAATCAACCTCGACGACTACGAGGACGACGAGAAGACCGGGGCGAAGATCGTCCTGCGTGCGCTCGAGGAGCCGCTGCGCCAGATCGCGCACAACGCCGGCCTCGAGGGCTCGGTCGTCATCAACGACGTTCGCAAGGCCAAGAAGGGCCACGGCCTGAACGCCGCGACGAACGAGATCGAGGATCTCGTCGCCGCCGGTGTCATCGACCCCGCGATGGTCACGCGCTCGGCGCTGCAGAACGCAGCCTCGATCGCGAAGAACATCCTCACCACCGAGGCGATCGTCTGTGAGATCGAGGGCAAGGAGATGTCCATCCCCGGCATGGGCGGCGGAGACGGCGGCATGGGCGGAATGGGCGGAATGATGTAAGAACGGTGACGTCGCCCGAAGGTCGCCGGACCACCCGCT
This sequence comes from uncultured Actinomycetes bacterium, assembly GCA_963705315.1. GTDB lineage: Bacteria > Actinomycetota > Thermoleophilia > Solirubrobacterales > Solirubrobacteraceae > CADCVQ01. Next base: position 488,007 of record OY970068.1, on the reverse strand, counting down.
ACGCGGGCGGTGCCCGGCGACCGGAGGACGAAACCGTTCTCTTTGCTGGCCCCGGTCAGCTTGTTGTGTTCTCGAAGGGCCCGGCCGCCATGCCGGGCCCTTCGTCTGCGTTCAGTCGCTTTCAGGGTTTCTGAACAGCAGTCACGAGGGACGCGGGGAGGATCGCCGAGACTCTCCCCGAGGCGGTCGTGTCGAACTTGCCGCCTATGGCGCCGCATAGGCGACATTCGCCGCCCGGCCCGCGTATGCGTGTCGAATTAACCGCCCATGACGCGGCATGCGCGACATGACCGGTTGGCGGGGACCTCGGGCGCGTCGCTCCGACTCCCTTGTCGATGCAGTTGCGTGAACCGCGCGGCCGCACCATCTAGCCTGAGCCGCCATGGCGCGCGGCTCCGTCCTCTCCCTCCGGCGCTGGCCCGTCAAGTCGATGGCCGGCGAGTCGGTCGACGCGCTGGCGATCGACGAGGGCGGCGCGATCGGCGACCGAGCCCACGGCCTCTACGCCGCGCGCGACGGCAAATTGCGCAAGGTCAACGCCGAAGGCGCTCCGCGCCTGCTCGCCTGGACGGCGGCCTATCCGGAGACCGACCACACCGTCACGCGGGAGCGGCTGCCGGCGGCGGCCATCACGAGCCCGGACGGCCGGACGTTCAGCTGGGACGACCGCGCGCTGCCCGACGAACTGCGCGCCGACCTCGGCCGCGAGGTCAACCTCGTGCGCGACACGCTCGGGCGTCAGGACCGCCCGTCGACGCTGCACGTCACCGTCGACGGCTCGCTTCGCGCGCTCGAGGAGGCGCTCGGAGGGCCGATCGACCCGCGCCGCTTTCGCTCGAACCTGCACCTCGATCTCGATTCCGCCCCGTTCGCCGAAGACGAATGGGTCGGACGCCGGCTGCGCATCGCCGGCGCCGAGCTGGAAGTCGTCGAGCTCTGCGAGCGCTGCGCCATCCCCACGCGCGACCCCGACACGCAAAAGAAGTGGCCGGAGCTTTTGCGCTGGCTGGCCGCCGAGCGCGGCACGATGTTCGGCCTTATCGTGCGTGCCCGCGGCCCCGCGGTCGTCCGCCGCGGCGATCCGGTGACGCTTGTCTGACGCCGATCTGATGTTCACGCCGGTGACCGAGCTCGCGGAGCTCGTGCGCTCCGGGGAGCTGACGTCGCGCGAGCTCGTCGACGCGTCGCTTGCGCGCGTCGACGCCCTCCAGCCCGAGCTCAACGCGTTCGTCGACGTCGATCACGACGGTGCGCGCGCCGCAGCCGACGCGATCGGCCCCGGCGACGAGCGACCGTTCGCCGGCGTGCCGATCGCGATCAAGAACAACCGCTCGGTCACCGGCATGCGGCTGACCATGGGATCCGAATTCATGGGCGACTTCCGCGCGGTGCACGACCACAACGTCGTCCGGCGGCTGCGCGCGGCCGGCTTCGTCATCGTCGGCACGACCTGCCTGCCCGAATGGGGCATCTCCCCGATTACCGAGTCGCGCCGCTTCGGCCCGACGCGCAACCCGTGGGACCTCGCGCGCACTCCGGGCGGCTCGTCGGGCGGCGCAGCCGCGGCGGCGGCCGCGGGGATGGTGCCGATCGCGCAGGGCAACGACGGTGGCGGCTCGCTACGCATCCCGGCCGCGTGCTGCGGCCTCGTCGGGCTCAAGCCACAGCGCGGGCGCATCTCGCTGGCGCCCGAGGTCGGCGAGCAGTTCCTCGTCCAGGACGGCGTCCTGACGCGCACGGTGCGCGAGACCGCGCTGCTGCTCGACGTGCTCGCGGGGCCCGAGCTCGGCGACGCCTCGTGGGCGCCGCAGCCGGCCGAGCCGTTCGCCCGTGCGGCGGCGCGCGAGCCCGGCACGCTGCGGATCGCCATGACGACGACGATGCCGCTGCTCGACGCCGAGCTGGACCCGGCGTGCGAGCGCGCCGCCCGCGACGCGGCGCAGCTGCTCGTCGACCTCGGGCACGAGGTCGAGGACGTGCAGGCGCCGTGGCGCGCGCCGGGCATGCTCGATCTCTTCACCGCGGCGTTCGGTCCAGCGCTCAGCGCGCAGATCGCCTTCGCCGGCCTGCTGGCCGGCCGCGCGCCCGAGCAGGCCGACGTCGAGCCGCTCAGCTGGGGCCTGTGGGAGCGCTCCAAGGGCATCGACTCGGTCACCGCCCAGCTCGCCGTGTTCCAGCTCCAGGCGCTGGGCCGCGCGATCGTGACGTGGGCGGATCCCTTCGACGCCGTCCTCACCCCGGCCCTCGCGCAGAAGCCGGTCGCGATCGGTGAGCTCGATCCGTGCGGTCCCGACCCCGCGGGCACGTTCGAGCGCGGCGGGCACTTCACGCCATACACGGCGATCAGCAACGTCACGGGATCGCCGGCGATCTCGCTGCCGCTGTATGAGCACGACGACGGGCTGCCGCTCGCCGTTCAGCTCATCGGCCGCCCCGCGCAGGAGGGCGCGCTGCTCGCGCTCGCGTCGCAGCTCCAAGCGGCCCGCCCGTGGGCCGGTCGCCGCCCGCCCGTCGCCGATCGCTAGTGCTCACGAACGCGCCGATCCGCGGCGACGAGAACCGAACGTACTTGCGGGAGTGACCACTAGTCCGGGACGCCCAGGACGGCGGCCATGGTGCGCGGCGTGATGCCCAGCGACTCGGCGTCGGCCGTGCCGTCGCGCGCGGTCATCGAGACCTCCATGAGCTCCGCCTCGTCCCACGTCGCCGGCGCCCGCGACTTCGTGAGCGCCTGCACGGCGCGCAGCGCGCGGCTGGTGATCGGCGTCGGGACGTTGACCATCGGCCGCGGCCGGCCCGCCGCGCGCAGCAGGAGCGCGACGATCTGCTGGTGCGACAGCGTGTCCGGGCCGGCCAGCTCGTAGCGCTCGCGCGCCGGCGCCAGCCCCAGCGCGGCGACGACGCAATCGGCCACGTCATCGGCCCAGATCGGCTGGTAGAGCGCCTCTCCGCGCCCGCTGACCGGCATGACCGGCGACACCATCGCGATGCGCTTCACGAGCGTCATGAACCGGTCACCGGGGGCGTAGACGAGCGACGGCGCGAAGATCGTGTGGCGCATGCTCGAATCTCCGACCGCGCGCTCGGCGAGCGCCTTGGCCCGCAGGAAGCGCGTGCGGTCGTGGCTCGCGGCGCCAAGCGAGCTGAAGTAGACGAAATGCTCGATGCCGTCGCGCTCGGCGGCCTGCACCATCCGCCACGTCGCGATGCCGTTGAGCTCCTCGATCGATCCGCCGGGCTGGTCGCGAATCGACGCCGCGAGGTGCACGACCGTGCTCACACCGCGCAGGGCATTGCGAAACGACGGTGGGTCGGCGAGGTCGCCGAGCGCGATCTGCACCCGGACGCGGTCGGGCCCCAGCCGTCGCGGATCGCGGACGAGGCAGCGAATCGGCTCCCCCGATGCGGTCAGGCGATGCAGGAGCGCCCGTCCGACGAGACCTGTGGCACCGGTCAGCAGGAGCACGCCTGGATACTATGTTCGACCCCCGAACAGCACACCAAGCGAAGGAAGCGAACAACTTCATGGCCTACGTCATCGCGGAGCCCTGCATCGGCACGAAGGACAACTCGTGTGTCGAGGTGTGCCCCGTCGACTGCATCCACCCCACGCCCGACGAGCCCGATTACGACAGCGCCACGATGCTGTACATCGATCCCGAGGAGTGCATCGACTGCGATGCCTGCGTCGAGGCCTGCCCGGTGGATGCGTGCTTTGCCGAGGACCAGCTTCCCGAGGAGTGGCAGAGCTATACGAAGCTCAACGCAGACTACTTCGCGCAGGCCGCGGAGTGACGCCGCCGCTCATCGGCCGCGTCTAGTGGCCCTTCTCCAAACGTCTGACCGCAAACCCCGGGCGCCGATCAGCGCCTGGCTGCGTCCTCGGTCGGCCCAATGGCGCTGCCATTGCGCCCTCCCTGCGTCCTTGCCAGCCACTGCCGGCATCCCGGGGTTGCAGGCCGAACGTTCCGAGAAGGCCCACTAGTGGTTTCTCCGGTGGGCGTGATCGATGACCTTCTCGCCCAGAACCGCGCCTTCGCGAGTTCGCTTCCGAGCCGGCACCTGGACGTCCGACCCAACCGCCGGCTGGCGATCGTCACGTGCATGGACTCGCGTCTGAACGTGTTCGCGGCGCTCGGTCTCGGTGAGGGTGAGGCGCACGTCCTGCGCAACGCCGGAGGCGTGATCACCGACGACGTCATCCGCTCCCTCGCCATATCGCAGCGGCGATTGGGGACGCGCGAGGTGATGCTCATCCATCACACCGACTGCGGCCTGCAAGCCCTCACCGACGACGGGTTTCGCGCCGAGCTTCAAGCGGCGACGGGCGTCGCGCCCGCGTTCGCGATCGAGTCCTTCACGAACCTCGACGCGGACGTGCGTCAATCCATCCTGCGCGTCCGCCGGTCGGAGTTTCTGCTGCATCGCGACCTGATCCGCGGCTTCGTCTACGACGTCGACACGCACGTCCTGCACGAGGTCCACGTCGAGTAGCGGTTTCGCGGCTCGGGTTTGGCGGTCGCGCTCAGTGAGTCCTGCCGTATGCGGTGTCGGCTAGGCCGGCACCTCAGGGGCGTCGGGAGAACGGTTTCGCCTTACGGTCGCCGGAACCGGCGACCGACGGCGACGAGTGACTTGCGTCAGCCTGCCATTGGCAGGCTGACGCCTGTCGTTCGTGGCTCGGGTTGGGCGGGTGCCTGAAGGACGGGCAGCTCGATGGGGGTGAGGGCCACGATCCCCCTTGCCGTCTGGCGGATCGCCTGGGCGGCCGGGTCGTCGGGATCGGTGAAGACCAGCGGCGTGCCCTCGTCGGCCTGCTCACGCAGCGGCATCGTCAGCGGCACCTTGCCGAGCAGCGGCACGTCGAGCTCGTCGGCGAGGTGCTGGCCGCCGCCCTCGCCGAACAGCGCGAAGCGCTCGCCCGAGGGGGCCGTGAAGCCCGCCATGTTCTCGACGATGCCGGCGATCTCGAGGTTCACCTTGCCGGCCATCTGCGCGGCGCGGCGGGCGACCTTCTGCGCCGTCGGCTGCGGCGTCGTGACGATGATGAACTTCGCCTGCGGCAAAAGCTGGGCGAGCGTCATGGAGACGTCACCGGTGCCCGGCGGCAGGTCGACGAGCAGGTAGTCGAGCTGGCCCCAGTCGACGTCCTCGAGGAATTGCGTCAGCGCCTTGTGGAGCATCGGCCCGCGCCAGACGACGGCGGCGTCCTCGTCGACGAAGAAGCCGATCGACATGATCTTCACGCCGTGCGCCTCCAGCGGCATGATCTTGCGCTCGGCCGACACCGGCGGGCGCTGCGAGCCGAGGCTGAACATGCGCGGGATCGAGTAGCCCCATACGTCGGCGTCGAGGATGCCGACGGACTTGCCGTCGGCGACCAGCGCGGCGGCGATGTTGGAGGTCAGCGTCGATTTGCCGACGCCGCCCTTGCCCGAGCCGATGCACAGGACGTTGGCCACCTGGGCCAGCGCGCCGGCGGGCAACGAGCCGCGGCCGAGCTTCTTCTGCAGCGCGCCCTTCTCGCCGTCGGAGAGCACGTCGAAGCAGACGCTGACGGCCGTGACGCCGTCGACGGTCCGGGCCTCACGCTCGACGGCCTCGGAGAAGTGGTTGCGGACGGGGCAGCCGGCGGTCGTCAGCGAGACGGTGATCGCAACCGCGCCGGCGTCGTCGATCTCGATCGAGCGCACCATGCCGAGCTCGACGATCGACTTGTGCAGTTCGGGGTCGTTGACCCGCTCGAGCGCTTTGAGGAGTGCGTCCTTGGTCGGCATCGACCAACCAGTCTAGAAAACCGCCGACGCCGCACCCGGGAGGAAGGGTGCGGCGCCGGCTTGGGGGAGGAGTACTGCGAACTGTGAGGGAAGCTCTACGCCAGCGCGGTGATGCGCTCGGAGACCTTCGCGGCGGCATTGCGGCCGCTGGCGACGACGCTCTCGACGCGTGCGCCGACGAGCTCGACGTTCTTCGTGACGGGCTCGGTGCGCGACTCGATGTCCTTGATCATCGACTTGACCTCGCGCTCGATCCTCGTGCGCCGCTGGCGCAGTTCGCGCTCGATCTTCGTGCGGCTCTTCTTGAGGTCGCGCTCGACGCCCTTGACCGCGCTGGTGCCGCGGCGCTCGAAGCGGCGCAGCTCGTTCTCGGTCTTGTTGCGCGTCGAGTACTTCGAGCGCAGCTCGTTGACGCCGTCACGAGCGACGAGCGCCGCGCCGACCGGCACGAGGACGGCCTTCTCGGCGAGGACGCCGGCGCGCTTGACCGAGTTCTTGGTCTCCTGCTTGGCCTGAGCGGCCTGCTTGGCGGCGGTCGTCTCGCGACGCGTCGCAGCGGCCTTCTTGGCGGTCGTCGAGCGCTTGGTGGCGTTCGTCTTGCGGGTGGTTGCCGCCTTCTGCGCGGCTGCAGAGCGCTTGGCGGCGGTGGTGCGGGGAGTGCTGGAGCTGGTGGCCATGAGGTATTCGCTTTCGTTTGGGAGGTAAGGAACTTAGTTCTAAGTTTGTTTGTAGGACTGTACTACCCGAACGTGTGTTTGTAAACCCCGAGCCGCCAAGAGTTACCGGACGAACGCGGGTTCGGTTCGTCCGGGTGCGTTGCGCCATCGCGTGGCAGGACCAAACAGCAGCAACGAGGCAAAGCGGGGAGTCGCCGCGCGGTCCCCCAGCGGCGGCACAAGCCGGCCTCGCTCACGCCGGCGCCGGCGCGACCACCCGCTCGATCCACGCGCCCGGATCGCTCAACTCGTCGAGCGTCGGCAGCTGGCCGGCGCTCTCGAACACGCGGTGCAGCGCCACCGGCCCCGCCTGCGCGACGACGCCGTCGCAGAACGCCTTGCCCGTCTCGTACTGGCGCAGCTTCGCGTCGAGGCCGATGAGGCGCTCGAGGATGGCGAGCAGCGGCGAGCGCTCGCGCCGACGACGGTCGAGCGCCTGGCGCAGCTCGGCGAGCGAGGGCAGCGCGGCCTCGCCGACGACGTCCATGACGTGCTCGGCGTGCCCCTCGATGACCGCCATGACGCACTGCATGCGATCGAGTAGTTCGCGGCGGCCGGGTCCGGCGAGCGCGCCGGCGAGGCCGCCGTCGCGCAGCGCGTCGAAGCGCTCGCGCACCTCTTCGAGGGGCGGCGTGCGCAGCAGCGCGCGCGGGTCGACGTTGACCTCGAGCGACGCCAGGAGCTCGCGCAACAGGCCCGCGACGTGCGGACGCAGCCACGGCACGCCCGCGAACTGCACCGCATGCGTGACCTCATGAAACGCAATCCAGGTCAGCAGCTCCTCGAGGTCGGCGTCGAGGCGGCCGGCCGCGTTGGCGATGTTCGGCGCGACGAAGAGCAGCCGCGGCACCGAGTCGGGATCGACGAGGACGAACTCGTACTGGCCGAGGACGCGCTGGGAGAGGTACCCCGTGAGCGCGCCCGCCTCGGCGGAGACGATCGCTCCGGCAGCGGAGCGCAGCGGGCCGGCCATGGCGCCGAGACCGCCGGTGAGCCGGGCGCTGAGCGGGTCGAGCATGGCGCCCATCGACTCGACGTTCGCGGCGATCCAGACCGACCGCCCGACCGCCTCGGCCGGCGGCAGCGGGGTCGCCGGGCTCAGCCCGGTGTACGCGACGACCCGCTCGCGGGCGTCCTCGCAGATCGCCGCGAGATCGCCCGGCAGCTGCGTCGGGGCGGTGCCGTTGGATGCGTTGGACCTGCCCCCGTTCGCGACGGCGTTGGCGATCCGCCGCGTGAGCGCACGATCGAGCACACGTCCATCTTGGCGTACGGCTAGTCCACATGGGCCGCAAGCTCTGCGTGGAATTCCCGGATGCTCGGTCGTGATCTGACGGTTGACGGTGATCCGCCAGCGTGCTGGTTGCACGCGGGCGGGCACCGGCGGCCGTCAGGTGCGACCGGGCGCCGGGAAAACGCGCAGAGCTTCCGGCCGCGTGGACTAGGTCCGCCTCGCCGCTACGAGCGTTTGCAGCTGGGCCAGCGCCTCGGGCGTGCGCGCCGCGACGACGGCGGAATGGGGCTCGAGGTCGAGCGGCGCGCCGAGCGGGTCGTCGTACGCGGTGAAGGTCACGAGCGCGCCCGACTCGCGGGCGATCAGCTGCGCCGCCGCGACATCGACGGCGCGCGTGCGCCACAGCGTCACCATCCCGTCCACGCGCGTCGTCGCGAGCTGGCACAGGGAGACCGCGATCGACCCGATCGCCCGCACGCGGTGCACGTGCTCGCGCAGACCCGCCATCGCCGGCTCGATATAGCGCGGATCGGAGTTCTCGATCGCGACGATCTCCAGCCGGCCGTCGCTCGTGCGCCGCTCCGGCGCAGGACTGTCGATGGCGTGGTCGTTCAGGCGCGCGCCCTCACCGCGCCACGCTGTCCATTCCTCCCTGGGACCGAAGTCGTAGACGTAGCCGAACACGACGTCGGCCATCGTCCGCCCGCTCGCGACGGCGATCGACAGGGCGTAGTGCGACAGCCCGCGCTTGGCGTTCAGGGAACCGTCGAGCGGGTCGATGACGACGAGCGTCGCGTCGTCGCCGTAGTCCACCACGCCGCGCTCCTCGCTGATCGCGCAGAAGCGCGCGCCCGCGGTGTGCAGCACATCGAGCTGGGCGAACACGGCGTCCTCGGCCAGCGCGTCGATGACGAGCGTGCGGTCGCCGCCCTCCCCGCGATCGCCCGTCTCCACGATGCGCTCGGTGCTCGTCGGGTACTCGATGAGCACGTCGCGCAGCCCCGTCGCGGCCGCGCGGCACGCCCCGAGCCAGTCGGCCTGGAGCGCGGTCGGAGGTGACGCCATCGGGGGCATACTAGGAGGGTGCCTGCTCATCCCGTCCCCGCCGCGCAGCCGGCGGATCTGACCCCGGCACAGGCACGGGCGGTGACCCACCCGGGCGGGCCGCTGCTCGTCCTCGGCGCCGCGGGCACGGGCAAGACGACCGTGCTCATCGCGCGCTTCGCGTGGCTCGTCGCGCAGGGCGCGGCGCCCGAGTCCGTGCTCGGGCTCAGCCCGTCGGCCGCCGGGGCGGCGGTGCTGCGGCGCGGGATCGAGGACGCGCTGCACCGCCCATACGAGGAGCTCGCGGTGCACAGCATCCACGAGTTCTGCACGCGCCTGCTGCGCGACGAGACGGCCGAAGCCGGCGTCGATCCGTTCTTCGCGCCGGTCACGGCCTCCGACCGGCTCGCGCTGCTGCTCGATCGCATGGACGACCTGCGCCTGCGCATCCACGACCTCGGCGGCCGGCCGGCCGTGCTGCTCGCCGGCGTCATCGATCGCATCGACCGGCTGAAGGGCGAGCTCGTCAGCGCGACCGACTACGCCGCCTGGGCCGACGCGCTGCCGGCCGACGAGGACGCGCAGCGCACGCGGGCGGCCCGCGAGGTCGAGTTCGCGCAGCTGTACCTCGATCACGACCGGCTGCTCACCGAGCACGGCGCGCTCGATGCCGGCGAGCTCGTGCTGCGCGCGATCGCGCTGCTGCGCGACCGGCCGCACGTCCGCGCGCGCGTCGCGCAGCGCTATCGCCACGTGCTCGTCGACGAGTTCGCCGACCTCGCCTTCGGGCCGGCGCTGCTCGTCGAGCTGCTCGCCGCCGAGCACGGCGCGGTGACGGTCGCAGCCGACGACGACCAGTCGGCCCGGCGGATACGCGCCGCCGCCACGAAGAACATCACCGACTTTCAGCGTGCCTGGCCAGACGCCGAGACGGTGCTCCTGGAGCAGTCGCTGCGCTGCCCGCAGCGCGTGCTCGACGCGGCGCGTGCGGTCGTCGCGCCGATCCCCGAGCGGCTCGCGACGACCGTGACGGGTGAGCCCGGTGGCAGCGTGCGCTTCTGGCGCGCCGCCGACGAGCGCGCCCAGTCCCAGGGCGTGGCGGCGGAGGTCGAGCGGCTCGTGCGCGGCGGTTGTGCGTTGGAGCGCATCGGCATCATCGTGCGCTCGCTGCGCGACGAGGGAAGCGACGTCGCGCTCGCGCTCGAGGAGCGCGCGATCGGCGCGCGGATCGTCGGCGAGGCCGACGTCTTCGCCCACGCCGAGGTGCGCGACGTGCTGGCGTGGCTGCGTGCGCTCGCCGATCCATCGGACGCCGGCGCGGTCGTCCGCGCGCTCGCACGCCCGCCGATCGCGCTGCGTTCCGTCGACGTCGCGCGCTGCGTGCAGATCGCGCGGCGGCGCAAGCTCGACATGGTCTCCGCGCTCGTCGCGGCAACCGAGTCGCCGCAGCTTCCGCCCGAGGCGCGCGAGCGCATCCACCTGTTCCTCAAGCTCTACCGCGAGTCCGCGCAGACGCTCGACAGCGCGCGGCCCGATCTCTTCGTGCACCGGCTCATCGAGCGCCTCGGCCTGCGCCGCCAGCAGGTTTTCACCGCGCAGGCCGACGTCGTCGAGCGGCTCGTCAACCTCGCCCGCATCGGCGAGATGGCGAGCGCATACGCCCACCGCGCGCCCGGCGCCACGCCGCGCGACTTCGCGCGCTACGCGACCGCCGTCGCCGACGCGGGCCTGCGCGACGAGGACGGCACGCAGCCGCAGCCGGGCGCGGTTCAGGTCATGGCGCTCGACACCGCAGCCGGGCGCGAGCTCGATTGGGTCTTCGTCGTCGGCCTGACCTCCGCGCGGATGCCGGGCGCGCGGCTGCGCGCGGGCGAGCCGATTCCCGACGCGCTGCTCAAGGAGGCGCTGGGCCCCGACGACCGCCCGGCGCACGGGGCGGCGATGCGCCGGCTGCTGCACATCGCCATGACGCGCGCGTCGGTCGGCCTCGTGCTCGCGTACCCGGCGCGCGCCACCAGCGGCGCCGCGCAGCCGCCGTCGCCCTTCGCCGAGGAGGCGCGCGACGCGCTGGGCGCCGCGTGGGAGGACGTCGAGGAGGAGCTCTTCGGCCCCGAGGAGGCGCTGCACGCCACGTTCCAGGTATTGCGCGACGAGGTGCTCTCCGACATCGCCCGCGTCGGCAAGGGGATCGGCGAGCTGCGTCTGGACACCGACCTCGACGTCACGCACGCCGTCGCGCGCTACCTCGAGCTCGTGAAGATCGCGGCGCTGCTCGAGCGCCCGGCCGGGCAGTCGGTGCCCGACGCGCTCGGGCTCGTCAACGAACGGCTCGCGGCCGCGGTCTCCCCGCTACAGCGCGAGGTGCTCGCGACGTCGACCCTCGACGCGCTGCTGCTGGACTCCGAGCGCGACGACCGCGCCCGCGCCGCGGCCCGCGCCGCCCGCACGGAGCCGAGCCTCGAGGCGTTCCTGCCGCGCCGCGGCGACGGCCTCGCGCTGTCGGCTTCGGACATCGAGACCTACCGCACGTGTCCGCTGCGCTACAAGTTCGCGCGCGTCCTGCGAATCCCCCAGGAACCGACGCTCAACCAGCGCTTCGGGATCTTCGTCCACCAGGTGCTCGAGCGCTTCCACCAGGCCCCGAGCGACTCGCTGGATGAGCTGCTCGGCCTCATGGACATCGGCTGGCGGCGCTCGGGCTTCGGCGACAGCGAGGAAGAGCGCCAGCTGCGCAGGAAGGCCGGCACCGCGCTGCGCCGCTACCACGAGCGCGTCGCATCCGAGCCAGTCGAGCCGGTGTGGTTCGAGCGGGCGTTCGCCTTCCGGATGGGCGCGCACACATTGCGCGGTCGCGTGGACCGTGTCGACAAGCTCCCTGACGGCGGCTATGAGCTGATCGACTACAAGACCGGCCGGCCCCGCTCACGCGCCGCGCTCAAGGAGGACGTGCAGCTCTCGTTGTACGCGGTCGCGGCACGCGAGGCCTGGCAGCTCGAGGCGTCCCAGCAGGCCTATCTCTACGTCCTGGATGACACGAAGATCCAGGTCCCGTCGGAGGAGATCGACGGAGCGTGGATCGCCGACACGGTCGACGAGGTGGCCGGCGGGATCATGGCCCAGGACTTCGAGCCCGCGCCGTCCTACGCCGTCTGCTCGATGTGCGATTTCCGGATCGCCTGCCCCGCGGCGGAACGCTGAATTGCTCGGCTCCGGCGCCGGTCTGCCACGCTTGCCCGGTGCGTTTGGGTAAAGATCGCGGCCGGGGCGCGACGTCGCTGCGGCGCTTCGGGTCACCGCTCGGAGTGCACGACATCGCCATCGACCTCGGCACCGCGAACACGCTCGTGTTCGTCGCCGGGGAGGGAATCGTCGTCTCCGAGCCGTCCGTCGTGGCGATCGACGCCCACAGCGGCGAGGTGCACGCCGTGGGCACCGATGCCGAGCGGATGCTCGGGCGCACGCCCGCGACGATCTCGGCCGTCCGCCCGCTGCGCCACGGCGTCATCAGCGACTTCGACGTCACCGAGCAGATGCTGCGCCACTTCATCCAGCGCGTGCTGGATCGTCGCTGGGCACATCCGCGCGTCATCGTCTGCGCCCCATCGGGCGTCACCGAGGTCGAGCAGCGCGCGGTCGAGCAGGCGGCGCTGGCCGCGGGCGCCCGTCGCGTCCAGCTGATCGAGGAACCGATCGCCGCGGCCATCGGGTCGGGGCTGGCGATCGAGCAGCCGGTCGGGCGGATGATCGTCGACGTCGGCGGCGGCACGAGCGAGGTGGCGGTCATCTCGCTGGGCGGCATCGTCGTCTCGCGCTCGATCCGAGTCGGCGGCTATGAAATGGACGAGGCGCTGAGCCACTACATGCGCGTCGTGCACCAGCTGGCGATCGGCTCACGCACGGCGGAGGCGATCAAGCTCGCGATCGGATCGGCTTCCCCGCTCGCCGAGGAACAGGTGATCCCCGTCCGCGGACGCCACCTGCTCACCGGCCTGCCGACCGAGGTGCAGCTCCACAGCGAGGAGGCGCGCGAGGCGCTCGACCCGTCGCTGCGCGCGATCATGCTGGCGATCACCGAGACGCTCGAGCAGACCCCACCCGAGCTGTGCAGCGACATCGACCGCGAGGGCATCCTGCTCGCCGGCGGCGGCACCCTCCTGCGCGGGCTCGCCGACCTCGTCGCGGCGGAGACCGGCACGCCGGCGCAGCTCACCGAGTCGCCCCTCACGTGCGTCGCCATCGGCTCGGGCCACGCGCTCGAGCATTACGACGAACTCGCCGGCAGCGCCACCGGCCGGCGCGGGCGAGCCAGCGCGACGCCGGTCGCGTAGACCGACTGGTCGTCTCAGATGCCGGCGTACGGACCGTGGCCCGTGAACGGGTTCGGGTCCTCGGGTTGCGGCGGGCGCTCGGCGGGCTCGGTCGTCGGCGTGACCTTCGTCTCGGGCCGGACGATCTCCGGCTTGCCGTCCTTGCCCATGCGAACGCGGATCTTGGCGCTGAGCGGCTCGCCGGAGAACGGCTGGCGAGATTTCTCGTGACGGGCCACTAGCGCTCCGGGCCCTGCTGCTTGAGGAAGCGCTGAAACTCCGACGCGATCGCGTCGCCGGACGGCAGGTCGCCGGGCCCCAGCGGCGTCGTGTCGGTCGGCGTCGCCTGCTCCAACCGCTCGACGAACGCCTGCACCTCGGGGTCGGACTCGACGGCGAGCGAGACCTGGCGTTCGTACTCGACCGTCGCGTTCTCGAGATCCGTCGCGTTGACGGTCACGCCGATGAGGCTCTCGACCTTGCGCACGAGCGCGAGCGCGGCCTTGGGGTTCGGCGCGGCGGCGACGTAGTGCGGCACACTGCTCCACAGGCTCGCGGCGGGCAGGCCCGCGTCCTCGCACGCGGTGTGCAGGACGCCCACGATGCCGGTCGGGCCCTCGTACGTCGACTGCGTGAGCGAGAGCTTCTCGACAAGCGCTTCGTCGGACGCCAGCCCGGTGATCACCACGGAGTGCGTGTGGGGGACGTCGGCGAGCAGCGCGCCGAGCGAGACGACCATCTGCGTGCCCAGCGCTTCGGCGAGGTCGACGATGTGCGCGCAGAACGCCTTCCAGCGCATCGACGGTTCGGGGCCCTGGACGAGGATCAGATCGCGCGGCGCGCGCGGCACGCGGGCGGCGAAGATCTCGACGCCGGGCCAGAGGATCTCGCGCGTGCGTCCCTCGTTGAGCTGGATCTGCGGCCGGGTGGACTGAAAGTCGTAGAAGTCCTCGGGATCGATGCGCGCGAAGCGCTCCGCGCCGAGCGACTCGCCGATGAACGTCAGCGCAGCAGAGGCGGCGTCGCCGGCGTCGTTCCATCCGCTGAACGCGCAGATGAGCGCCGGGGCCCTGAGCCCGTCCGGCCTGCTTTCCCATATCAGGGGCTGCATCCGATTGAAGGTACATCATGGCCGGATGACGATCGCGACCCTACGCGCCGGACAGGAAGTCGATGGCGTGTTCGCGTGCACGCGCAAGGATCGCCTCATGTCGCGCGCGGGAACGCCGTACCTCGCGGTCGAGCTGCGCGATCGGACGGGCGCCGTGCAGGGTCGCGCGTTCCGCGACGCCGACGTCCTGGCCGGGCGCTTTGACCGCGGCGACCTCGTGCGCGTCGCGGGACGGGTCGAGCGCTTCCGCGACGAGCTGCAGGTCGAACTGCGCGCGATCGGGCGCGCACCGGCCGGCGAGTCCGACCCGGCGGCGTTCCTGCCGGTCGCCTACCGCGACCTCGACGAGCTCGACGGCTTCCTCGAGCACCTGGCGCGCGAGGTGCACGACGCGACCTTCCAGGCGCTGCTCGCCGACCTGCTCGGCGACGCCCAGATGCGCGCCGCGTGGCGCCGCGCGCCGTGCACGCGCAACGGCCACCACGCCTACCTCGGCGGGCTGCTGGAGCACACGGTCGCCGTCGCGACGCTCGCGCTCGAGGCTTGCCAGCTGCACCCGCGCCTGGACAGCGACCTGCTCATCACCGCGGCGCTCGTCCACGACCTCGGCAAGACGCGCGAGTTCAGCTACGGCGCGGAGATCGGCCTGACCGCTGCCGGCCGTCTGCTCGGGCACGTCGAGCTTGGGCTCGCGCTGCTGCGCGAGCGCGCGGCGGGCATTGCCAAGCTCGACGCCGACCGGATGCTCGCGCTCGCGCACTGCGTGCTGTGCCACCACGGGCCGGACAATGCACCTGCCCGCCGCTTCGGCTCACCCGAGGCGCTCGCGCTGTACCGCCTCAACGCACTCGACGCGACCGTCAAGGGCGCGCTCGAGCACGGCCTGCCCTGAGCCGGGTTCGCTTCTATTGAACGCCGCTGTCGCGGTCATCCGGCTTTGCTGAGCGCCTGGCGCACGAGCTGCGCCGCGACGAAGAGGATGAGCACCGCGAAGCCGACCTCGAGCGCCCGCTCGGGGACGTTGTTGGCGAGCACGGCGCCGGCCGCCGCGCCGCCGACGGCGAGCACGCCGAGCAGCGCTCCCGCGCCGAGGTCGACGTTCCCGCGGCCATGCTGGCGCCACGCGCCCACGAGGGCCACCGGGATGATCGCCAGCAGCGACGTCGCCTCGGCGTCGACCTGGCTGAGCCCGAGGAAGATCGTCAGCGCGGGCACGAACAGCGCGCCGCCCCCCACGCCGAGCAGCCCCGCGACGACGCCGGCTGCCAGCCCGATGGCGACAGCCTCGATCATCAGCCCAGGACCAGGTCGCCCGCCACGACCAGGAGCAATGCGGCGAAGATCAGCGAGATCGCCTTCGTCGAGATGCGCTGTTGAAGCTCGGTGCCGGCGATGACGCCGACGACCGCGGGGAGGCCGACGAGCAGTCCCTCGCGCACGTGGACGTTGCCGTACGCCGCGTGAACTGCGGTCGCGACCGCCGCGATGATGACGATCGCCGCGAGCGACGTACCGGTCGCCTCGCGTTCCCCGAATCCAAGCCAGAGCACGAGCAGCGGCACGATCACGACGCCGCCCCCGACGCCAAAGAGGCCGCTGAACAGGCCCGCCGCGGTGCCGATCGCCGCGATGCAGAGCGTTCGGCGCGACGGCATGCGCGGCATACTAGAAGTCATGTCTGCCGCGACCACGCTGGGCGAGGCACTCGAGCCGTTGCGGGCCGATCCGGCCCGCGCGGCGGTCCTGCTCGACATCGACGGAACCCTCGCGCCGATCGTCCGTCACGCCGACGACGCGCACGTGCCCGAGCCGACCCGGGCGCCGCTGATCGCCGTCGCCAAGCGCTACGCCGTCGTCGCGTGCATCAGCGGGCGCCAGGCGACAACCGCGCGGCGCATCGTCTCGATCGGCTCGATCGCCTACGTCGGCAACCACGGGTCTGAGTTGCTGCGCCCCGGCGGCAGCGGCGTGGAGATCGATCCGGAGATCGCCGCTTACGAGCAGACCGTGAAGCGGTTCGCCCGCGAGGTCTGGACTCAAGACCTCCAGCGCCTGCGCGTCCGCGCCGAGGACAAGAGCGCGATCGCGGCCTACCACTGGCGCGGCGCCCCCGACGAGAACGCCGCCGAGGACGCGGTTCGCGATATCGCGGCGCGCGCCGAAGCGGCCGGCCTGAAGACGCACTGGGGCCGCAAGGTGCTCGAAGTGCGCCCCCCGGTGGCGATGGACAAGGGCCGTGGCGTGCGGCGCCTGCTCGAGGGTCTCGATCTCGCCGTCGGCCTCTATGTCGGCGACGACGTCACCGACCTCGATGCGTTCGACGGCCTGCGCGGGCTCGTCGAGGAGGGACAGCTCGGCGCGGCGATCTGCGTCGGCGTGCGCTCCGACGAGACGCCGGCCGGGCTCGAGGACGGCGCGGACCTGTTGGTCGACGGACCACCCGGCGTGCGCGCGCTGCTCACGACGCTCGCTGAGTAGATCCGGTGCGGTTCGTGGACTTCCTGCGCGCGGCGATCCTCCTGTGTGCCGCTGCGGCGACGGTGCTTGCCACCGTCACCGTCCTGCGCGCCGGCGCCGAAGCCGACAACGCGCTGGTCATCTTCATCGCGGGGTGGTGGATCCTCGCCGGCATCATCGGCACGTGGCTCGGCCGCCGCGCCGAGACGAACTCGCCGATCGCGCGCCTGCTCGCCGACGCGAAGTCGACGACGTCGCTGCCCGAGCACCGGCCCGGCAGCCTGCTCGTCAACCGCCTGTGGCCACTCCTGCTCTCGACGGTGCTCGCCATCGGCCTCGGGCTCGTCGCGCCGCAGATCCCGGGCATCGCGACCGGCTTCGCGATCATCGCGGCGCTCGCGTGGCGCCGGCAGGAGGCGGCGGTGACGGCGATCGAGGAGCGCGACGGCGTCGCCTTCTACGTCGAGCCGACGTCACCGATGCGGCCGATCAAGCTCGTGCGCGCGCCGGGCTTCCGCCGCGACCTCGCGTCGGCGAACGGGGCGACGCGTTAGAAGAGGCTGACGAGGCCGACGAGCAGCGGCGCGAGAAACAGGGCTGGGAGGAAGTTGCCGATCTTGACGTTCTTGAGGTCGAGCAGCTTCAGGGAGATCGCGATGATGAGCACTCCGCCCGTCGAGGTCATCGCGGCGAGCGCCTCGCCCTTCAGCACGTCCTCGAGCAGCCCGGCGCCGAGCGTCAGCGAGCCCTGGACGAGGAGCACTGTGACCGCCGCGAACGCCACGCCGATCCCGAGCGTCGAGGCCAGCGCGATCGAGGCGAAGCCGTCGAGCATCGACTTCGTCGCGAGCGGCTCGATGTTGCCGTTCAGGCCGTCCTCGAAGGACCCGATCACCGTCAGCGGACCGACGCAGAACAGCAGGCTCGCCGTGAAGAACGCCTGGCTGACCGACGACGTGCTGTCCGGCCCGCTGACGCGCGCCTGGATACGGTCGCCGAGACGCTGCAGCCGGTCCTCGATCCCGAGCAGCTCCCCGATGATCCCGCCGAGCAGCACCGCGCCCAGGACGTAGAGCGCGCTTGTGTCGCGCCATGCGAGCGCGAGGTCGACGCCGATGACCGCCGTGACCAAGCCGAGGCCGGCGAGCACGCGCTGCTGGACGGCAGCCGGGAAGCGGGCACCGAGCCCGACGCCGATGGTCGTCCCGACGAGGATGGCGCCGACGTTGATCCACGTGCCCGTCATGCGATGCGGGAGGATGCCAGGCGCGCATGCCTGCGGCCGACGTCCTCATCGTCTCGCTCGGCTCGACGGCCGGGCTGCGTGCCGCGGACGCCGAGCTCGCCGCTGCGCTGCGCCGCGCGGGAGCCGGCGTCGCGGTCGCGCAGACCCATCCCCCGCGCGAGGTGCGAACCCTCGCGCTCACCGATCTCATGTGGGCGCGCGCCGCCCGCACCGCCGCGGTCGAGGCCATCGCGATGCACCGCCCGCGAGCGGTCCTGTACTCGACGCTCACCGCGGCGCTGCTGTGGCCGCAGCGCGGCGCCGTGCGCTTCGACGCGCCGGCGGCCGCCAACCGCCCGGGTCGCCACGGCGTGTGGCAGCGCCCGCTCGAGCGCCGCGTCCTGGCGGCCGCGTCGCTGCTCGTGCCCTGGGACGCCGCGTCACTCGCGGAGGCACCCGAGCCGCGCGCCGACGCGATCGTCGTGCCCGTACCGGTACAGGCGTCAGCCGACCCTGGCGGCTCGCGCGACATCGCCGCGCTGGCCTACGCCGCCAATCCGCACAAGAAGGGCCTGGACCGGATCCTCGCCGCGTGGAGCGCGGCGCGCCGCGACGGCGAGGAGCTCGTCGTCGCCGGCGCCGACCTGGCGCTGCAGGTCCCCGGTGTGCGCGTCGCCGGGCGGCTCGAGCCCGACGCCTACCGCGCGCTGCTGCGCCGCGCGCGCGTGTTCGTCACCGCGCCGCGCCGCGAGGACTACGGCATCGCGCAGCTCGAAGCGCTCGCCGACGGCTGCGTGCTGGTGACGACGACGGCGCCCGGGCCGTACGTCGCGCTGGCGCTGGCGCGGGGCCTGGATGCGCGGCTGGTGGTGGACGACCCTATCGACCTCGCTCGCGCCCTGCGCGCGGCGCTCGACGATCCTGTTGCGGCGTATGCGGCGCGGGCGGCCGAGGTGCTGGCGCCGTTCAGCCGCGAGCGGGTCGATGCGGTCGTGCGGGAGCAACTGCTGCCGCGGCTTACCGGCGAACAGCAGCGCTGAGGCAATTCGGTTTGTGTCCCAGCCGGGTTGGCTCCTCGGCGGCGCGGCTCAGTAATCAATGTCGCCGATTGGGCGGTATCCGCCCACTTTTCGACATCGATGCCGGCCAGAGACGCCTCGCGTAGCGCCTCGCGAGGCGCCCTTCACTCCCCCACGATGCTGTTCGTCAACCCCGCTACTTCGCCCGCTTGCGCAACGCCGCGAACTCCGTCCACGACCGCGTGTTCGCCACGTGCCGCGGCTCCAGCCACGCCCGCCGCGCCGTCGCCACGCCCCAGCGCATGTTCGGCAGCGTGCGCACGCGGTGGGCGTCTGAGTCGATGAGGATGAGCACGCCGGCCTGCGCGGCGGCGCGCGCGTGGACGTCGTCGAGGTCGCGGCGATCGGGGGCGGCGTTGATCTCGAGCATCGTGCCGGTGCGAGCGGCGGCCTCGATCACCGCCTCCATGTCGAGGGCGTACGGGCCGCGCTTGGAGAGCTTGCGCCCGGTGGGATGGCCGATCGCGTCGATCCACGGGTGCTCGATCGCGGTGACCATCCGCTTGGTCATGTCGGCGCCGGTCATCGCGAACTGCGTGTGGACCGAGCCGATGACCCAGTCCAGCTGCGCAAGCAGCTCATCGTCGTAGTCCGGTGAGCCGTTGGGCAGGATGTTCGTCTCGGTGCCGATGAGCACCTCGATCCCGTCGACCCGCGCGTTGACCTCGCGCACGCGCTCGATCTGGCGCCGGAGCTCGTCGGGGGTGACGTGATCGCCGAAGCCGTGCGTCGCGGAGTGGTCGGTGATGGCGATGTACTCATAGCCGCGCTCGAGCCCCCCGCGCGCCATCTCCTCGATCGAGTGGTGGCCGTCCGACGCGGTCGTGTGCATGTGCAGGTCGCCGCGGATGTCGTCGAGCGTGACGAGCGTCGGCGGCGTGAAGCTCGGATCGAGCTCGCCGCGGTTCTCGCGCAGCTCGGGCTCGGGGTAGGCGAGGCCGAGGCGTTCGTAGACCTCCTCCTCGGTCGCGCACTTGAGCGTCTCGCCGGTCGCGTCGTCGAGGATCCCGTACTCCGAGACGTGCAGCCCGCGGCGGACGGCCGCCTCGCGCAGCGCGACGTTGTGCGCCTGCGAGCCGGTGAAGTGCTGCAGCAGGTTGCCGAAGTTCTCCGGCTCGACGACGCGCAGGTCGACCGGCAGCCCCGTGTGCGTCCGCCCGCGCGCGGCATTCGGGCCCGGGTTGGATGCCGACTCGATCTGTTCGAGCTCGGCCAGCGCACAGGTCAGCGCGGCGGGATCGGTCGCGGTGGCGATGATGTCGAGGTCCTTCACCGAATCGGCCTGGCGGCGCGCCGACCCGGCGAGCTCGACGCGCTGCGCCGCGGGGTGCTCGCGCAGGGCGGCCACGATCTCCTCGCCGACGTCCAGCGCGCGGTTGAGCAGCACCCGCTGCTCGGCGGCCGGACGCTCGCCCGCGCCCGCCGCGATCGCCGACAGCACCGAGTCCTCGAACTTCGCGCCGAAGCCGCGGACCTCGCGTAGCCTGTGCTCCTCGGCGGCGGCGCGCAGCATCCGCAGCGACTCGATGCCGAGCTCGTCGAACAGCCGCCGCGCGCGCTTGGGCCCGAGGCCCGGCAGCCGCGTCATGTCGAGTAGGCCGGCGGGGTAGCGGGCGCGCAGCTTCTCGGCGGCGGGGATCGCGCCCGTCTCGAGGAGGTCCTTGAGCTTGACCTCGAGCGTCTTGCCGATCCCGGGCAGCTCCGTCACCCGCCCGGCGCGCGTGAGGCCCGCGATCGAGGCGCTCGCGTCGCGCGCGGTCTTCGCCGCGCCGCGATAGGCCATGACGCGATGAACGACCGCCCCGTCGAGCTCGTAGAGGTCGGCGAGCTCGTCGAACGCCGCCGCGATCTCGAGGTTGGTCGGGTCCTTCGCCATCGGTCTCTAGGGTAGTTGCGCCGATGCCCTCCGACGCCTGGCTGATCCTCCCGACGTACGACGAGGCCGAGAACATCGAGCCGATCGTCCACGCTGCCCTGGCCGTCCTCGGACGCGCGGCGCCGGGCGCCCACCGGATCCTCATCGTCGACGACGGCTCCCCCGACGGAACCGGCGAGATCGCCGCCCGGCTGGCGGCCGAGCACGAACCCGTGGAGGTCCTGCATCGCACGGTGCGCGAAGGCCTCGGTCCCGCCTATCTGGCGGGCTTCGCGCTCGCGCTCGACCGCGGTGCGGCGTTCGTCATGGAGATGGACTCCGACTTCTCCCATGACCCCGCGGACCTCTCCCGGCTGCTCGTCGCCGCCCGCGACGCCGACCTCGTGCTCGGGTCGCGCTACGTGCGGGGCGGCGGCGTGTCGGACTGGGGACGCACGCGCCAGCTCGTCAGCCGCGGCGGATCGCTGTACGCGCGCATCGTGCTGGGGCTGAAGATCCGTGACCTCACCGGCGGCTTCAAGTGCTTTCGCCGCGAGGTGCTCGAGGCGATCGACCTGCCGTCGGTGCGCTCACGTGGGTACGCGTTTCAGGTCGAGCTGACGCACCGCGCGGTGCGGGCGGGATTCCGCGTCGTCGAGGTCCCGATCATCTTTCGCGAGCGCGAGCGCGGCCAGTCGAAGATGACGTGGCGGATCGCCGGCGAGGCCGCACTGCTCGTGCCCAAGCTGCGCTTTGGCCGCGCGGCTCGCATATCCGGCCAGCGCGACCGCCCCTGAGCGCTAAGGTCGCCGGCCGGGCCGATGCCGTCTCGGTGGCGGCTTCAGATCTGGCGCTCGTACGAGGGCTCTCCGATACGCGCGCCACGCTGGCTGCGTGGAGCAACCGGCCTGGGCCGGTCCTGCGCGAGTGGCTGCTCGGATCGCTGGCGATCAGCGTCGTGCTGCTGGCCGCCGTCTGGGTGGTGGCAGTTCGTTCCACGCCCGACCCCTTCGGGCTGGACTTCCCCGGCCTGCGCAACGATCCGACGCTGTCGGAGGTCGCCAGCGTGCTGTTTCGCAACGGCCTCGTGCTGGCGCTGCACGCGATGGCCTGCGTTGCCGGGTTCATCGCCGGCAGCTCGCTGCCGCTGCAGGCCAAGGAGCACACCGGGGTGTCGCGCTGGGTGCACGACAAGGCGGGGCCGCTGGCGATCCTCTTCGTGATCGGAGCGACCGCTTTCTCGCTGCTCACACAGGCCATCACGCTCGGTCAGGGAACGTCGACCCTGGCCGGACAGCTCGGCATCTCGCCTGCGCTGCTGCTGATCGGATTGCTGCCCCACGCCCTGCCGGAGCTCGTCGCGCTGTTCGTGCCGCTCGCGGCGTGGGCGATCGCCAGCCGCCGCGGCGACTGGCACCAGCTGCTCGCGGCGACGTGCGTGACGGTCCTGCTCGCCGTGCCGGTGCTCCTCGCCTCGGCGTTCGTCGAGGTGTACGTCACCGCGGACGTGCTGCGAGCCCTCTCCGGCTAACTCATCGCTTCACTTTGTATAGTGGTGGGTCCACTTCCCCCGAAGGAGAGACACATGGCCGAAGCGCTCGACAGCGTCACCGACGACAACTTCCAGGCTGAGGTCATCGAGTCCGAGACCGCCACCCTGGTGGACTTCTGGGCGCCGTGGTGCGGCCCGTGCCGGCTCGTCGGACCGGTCCTCGAAGAGATCGCCTCCGAGCGCGACGACCTGAAGATCGTCAAGCTCAACGTCGACGAGAACCAGCAAACCGCCGCGAGCTTCCAGGTCCTGTCGATCCCGACGATGATCCTCTTCCGGGACGGTCAGCCCGCGAAGAAGATCATCGGGGCGTTGCCCAAGAAGAAGATCATCGAGCAGCTCGAGCTCGAGCCGGCCGCCTAAGTGCTGACCGCCGGAAGTTCCGTGGTCTCTTTCGGCGCGCGATCCGCGCCTGGCGACCGTCGGGCGCCCGCCTCCGTGCCAGCGTCGAGAGATACGCCCGAACTACTTGTGGGGCACTGACTACGCGGGCTGAGGCGCGGGGACGCTGAGTCCCTGCGCGACCGCGGCGCCGATGTCGGCGTCGACATTGGTCCAGTACTCGACGATGCGCGGCTTCATCTCGGCCGTCACATCGGGATCGCCGGCGTGGCCGAGGATGTTCGTCACGAGGTGGTCGCGGTCGGTCTGTGACATGACCTCGCGCACGAGCGTTCCGGGCTGGCCGAAGTCGTCGTCCTCGGCGTGCAGCGTCGCCGCCGTGCGCACCATCTCGCCGTTGACGTCCCACGTCGCCTGCTCGCGGTAGTTCTTCTCGTCGGCCGCCGGACCGCCGGCCGTGTTCGGGGCGTAGACGGGGTCGCCCGGGTTCTCGAAGCGCATCGCCCCGTCCTTGTTGTAGCTGTGGACCGGGCACTGCGGCTGGTTGATCGGCAGCTGCAGGTAGTTCGGCCCGATCCGGTGGCGATGCGTGTCGGGGTAGCTGAACAGCCGCCCGAGCAGCATCTTGTCCGGCGACGGGCCGATGCCCGGCGGCATGTTCGCCGGCTCGAACGCGGCCTGCTCGACCTCGGCGAAGTAGTTGTCGGGGTTGCGATCGAGCACCATGCGGCCGACCTCGATCTCCGGGTAGTCGCCGTGCGGCCAGACCTTCGTGAGGTCAAACGGGTTGAAGCGGTAGTCCGGCGCCTCGTCGAACGGCATGATCTGGACCTTCAGGGTCCACGACGGCGCGTCGCCGGCCTTGATCGCGTCCCATAGGTCGGCGCGGTGAAAGTCGCGGTCCTCCCCGGCCATGGCGGCCGCCTCGGCATCCGTGAAGTTCTCGGTGCCCTGGTCGGTCTTGAAGTGGAACTTCACCCAGTACCGCTCGCCGCCCGCGTTGACCCACATGAAGGTGTGGCTGCCGTAGCCGTTCATATGGCGATACGTCTTCGGCGTACCGCGATCGCTCATGAGAATCGTGACCTGGTGGGCCGACTCGGGCTTCAGCGTCCAGAAGTCCCATTGCATGTTGTTGTCGCGGCGGTCGGTGTCGGCGCGGCGCTTCTGGGAGTGGATGAAGTCCTGGAAGTTCGAGGGATCGCGCACGAAGAACACCGGCGTGTTGTTGCCGACGAGGTCGTAGTTGCCTTCCTGCGTGTAGAACTTCAGCGCGAAGCCGCGCGGGTCGCGTAGCGTGTCGGGCGAGCCGAGCTCGCCGGCGACGGTCGAGAAGCGGGCGAACATCGGCGTCGTCTTGCCGACCTCTGAGAGGAAGTCCGCGCGCGTGAACGGCGTCACGTCCTGCGTGACCTCGAAGTAGCCGTGCGCGCCGGAGCCCTTCGCGTGCACGACGCGCTCGGGCACGCGCTCGCGGTTGAACTGCGCCATCTTCTGGATGACGTAGTGGTCCTGCAGCAGGATCGGCCCGTCGGGCCCAACGGTCAGCGAATGACTGTCGCTGGGCGCCGGAATTCCGGCGTCGGTCGTCGTGGGCGGGGGCTTCTCGTTGCTCATGCGGTCTTCCTCTGTTGGTCAGTTCCGGGCATCTATCGATGAGGTACCCGGAAACCCAGCTAGGCGCGCGTGACCGAGATGCGCAGCTCGCGGCCGGAGATCTGCGCGATCTCGCCGTCGGAGATCTGCCCGCCCGTGCCGTCGTAGGCGATCGCGATCGCCAGCACCTCACCGACGAGATACGCCTCGTGCTCGCGCGCGGCCTCGAGCAGCTCACCGTCGCCGCTCAGCAGAAGCTCGATCCGGTCCTCGACAGCGAGGCCGGCGGCCTTGCGCGCGTTCTGCACGGCGTGCACGACCTCGCGGGCCAGCCCCTCACGGCGCAGCTCGCCGTCGAGTCGCAGCTCGAGCGCCACGGCGTGCGAGCCCTCGCGCTCGAGCTGATAGCCCTCCAGCGGCGCCATGACGATCTGCACGTCCTGCGCGCTGAGCTCGTGGTCGTGGCCGTCGATGAAGATCCCGACGGCGCGCCCACCGCGCAGCGCCGCGGCGACGTGGTCGGCGTCCAGCGACGCGATCGCATCGGCGACGCGCGGCATCGCCTTGCCGAAGCGCGGCCCGAGCGTGCGGTAGTTCGGCTTCAGCGTGTAGGAGCCCAGCTCGCCGGCCTCGGCGACGAAGCGCAGCTGCTTGATGTTCAGCTCGTCGCGGACGACGTCGGCCAGCCGCTCGATCGCCGCGCGCTCGGGGCCCGCCGCGACGACGACCGCCTCGTGCAGCGGCTGACGGATCTTGAGCCGCGCGCCGGCACGCGCCGCGAGGCCGAGGCGCACGGTCTCGCGCGCGATCGCCATCGCCGCCTCGAGCTCGAGGTCACGCGGGCCCGGCTCCGGCCAGTCGGTGACGTGCACGCTGGGCTCGCTGGCATCCAGGCCCTCATAGATCTCGTCGGCGATGAACGGGACGAACGGCGCGAGCAGCTGCGCGACGGTCACGAGGCTCTTGCGCAGCGTCGCGTGCGCCGCCGCGTCGCCGTCCCAGAAGCGCCGCCGCGAGCGGCGCACGTACCAGTTGGAGAGATCGTCGACGAACTCGGTGATCGCGCGCCCGGCGGTCGTCGCGTCGTAGGCGTCGAGTCGCTCGGTGACGACGGTCGTCGTCGCGCTCAGGCGAGAGCGGATCCAGCGGTCGAGATCGCTGGGCTCGCCGTCGTCCCCCGCCGGATAGAGCGTCGAGAACGCGTACGTGTTCCACAGCTGGCGCAAAAACAGCCGCACGCCGTCGCCGATCGCCTCCTCCGAGAAGCGGTAGCCGTCCCACGGCTGCTTGGAGGTGAAGAAGTACCAGCGCAGCGCATCGGCGCCAAACGTGTCGATGACCTCCCACGGCGTCACCACGTTGCCGACGGACTTGGACATCTTCTTGCCGTCCTCGTCGGTGAGGAGGCCGAGGCAGACGACGTGGTCGTAGGGCCGCTCGCCGCCGCGCAGCAGGGCGGACACCGCGAGCAGGGAGTAGAACCAGCCGCGCGTCTGGTCGAGGGCCTCGCAGATGAAGTCGGCGGGGTAGAGGTTCTCGATCTCCTGCTCGCCCGCGAACGGCTCGTGGCGCTGGGCGAACGGCATCGCGCCGGAGTCAAACCAGACGTCGATGACCTCCGGCACGCGCGTCGCGGTCTCGCCGCACTGCGGGCAGCCGAAGGTGACGTCGTCGACGAACGGGCGGTGCGGGTCGGTCAGCTGCGTGCCCGAGAGCTGCGCCAGCTCGCCGAGCGAGGAGATGACCGTGATGTGCTTGCTCTCGCAGCGCCAGACCGGCAGCGGCGTGCCCCAGTAGCGCTCGCGCGACAGCGCCCAGTCGACGTTGTTGTCCAGCCAGTTGCCGAAGCGGCCGTGCTTGATGTGCTCGGGATGCCAGGTGACCTGCTCGTTGGCGGCCAGCAGCTCGTCGTGGCGGCTCGTCGTGGCGATGTACCACGACGGCTTGGCGTAGTACAGCAGCGGCGTGCCGCAGCGCCAGCAGTGCGGGTAGGCGTGCTCGTAGTCCTCGACGCGCAGCAGGCGCCCGCGCGCGCGCAGGTCCTCGACGAGGTCGGGATCGGCGTCCTTGACGAAGCGCCCGGCGTACGGGCCGATGCGCGCGTCGTACGTGCCGTCCAGCCCGACCGGGTTGACGACGTTCAGCCCGTACTGCTCGCCGAGCCGGAAGTCGTCCTCGCCGAAGGCGATCGCGGTATGGACGAGGCCGGTGCCGTCATCGGCCGTGACGAAGTCGCCGAGCAGAACCGTGTGGCCACGCTCGCCGTACTCCTCCGAACGGAGGTAGGGAAACGGCGCGTTGTAGCGCACGCCGTCCAGCGCCGCCCCGGGGAAGTGGTCGAGGATCTTCACGCCCTCGCCGAGCACGTGCTCGACGAGCGCCTCGGCGAGCACGACCGGCGCGTCGAGCCTGCCGGTCTTCGCGCGCACGTAGATCATCTCGGGATCGACCGCGACGGCGGCGTTGGAGACGAGCGTCCAGGGCGTCGTCGTCCAGATCAGCAGCTCGTCGCCGGCCTGCAGCGGTCCGCCGTCCTCGGCGACCTCGAAGCGCACGTAGACCGAGGGGTCGACGACGTCCTGATAGCCGAGCGCGAGCTCGTGGCTCGACAGCGCCGTGCCGCAGCGCGGGCAGTAGGGCACGACCTTGTGGCCCTCGTAGAGCAGCCCCTGGTCGGCGATCTGCTTGATCGCCCACCAGACCGACTCGACGTAGTCCGGATCGAGCGTGCGGTACGCGTTGTCGAGATCGAGCCAGAAGCCGATCCGCTCCGTCAGCGCGTTCCAGTCCTCGAGGAACGTGAACACCGACTCGCGGCATTTCGCGTTGAACTCCGCGATCCCGTACTCCTCGATCTCGGCCTTGCTCTTGATGCCGAGCTGCTGCTCGACGGCGATCTCGACCGGCAGGCCGTGGCAGTCCCAGCCGCCGCGGCGCTCGACGTAATGGCCGCGCATCGTCTTGAAGCGCGGGAAGATGTCCTTGAACGCACGGCTGAGCACGTGATGCACGCCGGGCCGGCCGTTCGCGGTCGGCGGTCCCTCCCAGAACACCCACGGCTCGGCTCCTTCGCGGCGGCGCAGCGACTCGGCAAAGACGTCGCGTTCGCGCCAGCGCTCGAGCACATGCTGCTCGAGGTCGGGAAAGGACTGCTGCGGGTCGACAGGACGGCGCGTCATGGACGAGCAAGTGTAGGAAGGGCGGAATGGCAGGCGTTCCCTGAGGAGTCGCCGAGCGTCAGGCGATGAAGCGGATCGCCGCGAGAGCCAGCACGATGACGGCGACGCTCACGACGACCTTCCGTTCGCGATCCAGCCAGCGCTCGCGCGTTGCATCGTCGACCGGCGTGCGGTACAGCCGCTCTGCGAGGGTCGCGCGGGCGACGCTCACGCCCCAACGGCCGCCGAGCAACCACAGCAGGCCACCAATCGCCACGGGAACGACCTCGGGCGCCGTGAGCAGCACGAGCGCGAGGCCCAGCACCTCGATCGCCTCGGAGATGCTGCGCACCTGCAGCAGCTCACGGGTCGGGTACTCGTAGCGCCGCAGCGCCGTGTCGCCGGCGAGCCAGCGGCGCACGAGCACGAGGTTCGCGGCGCGGTCGCCCTCCGTGGTATCGAGCTCGTCCAGCAGCTCCTGCTCCTCCGGCGTAGGAGGCACACGCTCGATATCCGCAAGCGCGCCTTCGGCATACTGGGCCTCGAGCAGCTTGCTCGAGGCCCACCAGTCGAACGCCAGGATCGGGATCCCCAGCAACAGGATCCGCGCGTCGCCGACCAGGATCGCCGTTGCAGCGATGACCCCGGCGACCAACCAGTTGGTCACCGCCGCGATGACGAGCCGGCGGCGGCCGTGGCTCCAGGAGGACCACGAGCCGACGTGCCGCATCGGCGTCGCCGTCGACGGCTGTGATCCCATGCTCACAGCATCTCGCTGAAGTGCTGCGCCCGTCTCATCAGGGTGTGTATATCCCCACGCCCGGATAGGGCAACACGCCCCACACACAGTTGACCTTGACGCGCACCCCGACCTTCTTTGCCCTCGTCTTACGCGCTGCATTCCTCAGCCCGACGATCACCCTCTTCAGGGCGCTCTTCCCGAGTTTGGCGACGAGCTTGACGACCGCGGAGGGCGCCGCGAGCGTGCTCAGCGAGAGCGCCGCCAGGACAAGCGCCGCGAAGTCGGTCGCCCTGTCCACCTTGTCAGCGATCGCGATGATCCCGTCGAACCGCTTGATCAGGGGCGCCTTCTTCCACAGCCCCGATTTCCAAATGTTCTTGCCGCACCACGGCGCGGCCCGCATCTGCGCCCCTGGGCGTTCGTCTGCCGCGGCAGACGCAGGCGCGGCTGTTGTTGCGCCTACGGTCATAGCGAGCAACACCACAGGCACGAGCATCCTCCCGCGGCGTGTCATGTCCCACCACCTCTGCTCCCCTACGAGCTCCGATGTTCATCAGCGCTGGCATCCCGCGCGCGCCGTCCCCGTGGCCCGGCCACCCCACCAGGCGGGGTGCGCGGTGTCAAGGCAGTTCCTGCGCCACCGTCGGTCAGGCGGCGAGTTTCCGGCAGATCTGCGCCAAGGACCGTTTCTCTGTCTCGTCGAGGACGGCGAATGCCGCCGCGACGCGCTCGCTGTGCTCCGGGAACAGCCGGTCGACGATCTCGCTGCCGCGCGGCGTGATCGCCACCGACGCGGCGCGGCGGTCGCTCGACAGCCGGCGCCGCGTGACGAGCTCGCGCTGCTCGAGCGTCGTGACGACCTCGGTGGCGTTGGCCTTCGACGTGCGCAGGCGCGCGCGCAGGATCCGCAACTCGAGCTCGCCGCCGGCGGTCGTGAGGATGACGAGCACGGAGAAGCCGGTGGCCGAGAGTCCTTCGCGCTCCAGGTCGGCGCTGAGCCGGCGCCTGACCGACGCCTCGGCGCGCAGCAGGGACTCGAGAGCGCGGTGGGCGAGCGGGTCACCGGGCACGAGCGTCATCTCGGGTTGGACGGTACTGGGCGGTTCGGACGTGGCGGTGGGGTTCACGAAATACATCGATGAGAGATGCGGGTTCGGCCGCCGCAGCGCGAGCGCGATCCGGCTCCTCAGTAGTCGAGGTGGGAGAGGACCCCGATAGACGGGGTCTTGAGCCATCTCGATCCTCTGCGCGTCGGTCGTGTCGGCTCAAGCGCTACATCCGCACGCCATGCGACACGACGCCCGCACCGCCCGTGAACCCGCCGCGCGGACAGTCCCTCATCCCTTCATCGATGCTGTTCGCTCGCACCCGGCAAGGCGCGACGAGAGACGCCTACGAGATCTGGGCGAACGTCGGCCGGCGGCTCGGGACCGGGGCCTGCGGTGTGTTCAGCCGGGCGAGCAGCAGGTCGCGGGCGCCGAGTGCGCTCGTGCCCAGGCGCGGGACCGCGGAGGCATCGGCCTCGGGGAGCGCGCCGCGGAAGTCGAGGATCTCGACCTGCTCGGACATGCGCCGTGCCTGGTAGGCGATCCGGCCGAGCGCATCGAGCCAGGCGCGCCGCCCGGTGAGCACGACGAGCCGCGGGTTGAGCGTGTGCAGGACGTGCGAGAGGCGGCTCGAGTCAAGCTCGGCCGTGAGCATCAGCGTGCGCATCCCGGCGCGCCGCAGGCACAGTTCGAGCGCCTGCGCGTGCAGGGCGTCGATGTCGCACGGAACGCTCGCGTCGAAGATCAGCACGCCTTCGGGCCGCGACGCTGTCGGCGCCACGCGCTTGGCGGCGGCGAGCCAGCCGGTCGCCCAGCGCCACGCGAAGCCCAGTTCGGCCGTCGGATGCTCGCCGTGGGGAACCGCGAAGGCGTCGACCGCCGGCAGCAGGACCTCCTCCACCGTGCGCTCGACCGACCGGACCGCCAGGCTCTCTTCGAGGATCCGGTCCGCCTCGATCTCCTCGAAGCGGCGCAGTGCGGAGCGCAGCCGCGTCGGCGATGAGGGCCCGCAACCGCGCTCGCGCGCCATCGAGATCGCCGACGACACGTTGTGCGTCTCCTCGAAGGCCTGGCGCAGCGCCTCGACCTCGGCGAGATCGAACTGCCGGTGCCCGCCGGCCGTGCGGCGCGGCGTGGGATAGCCGAACCGGCGCTCCCAGGACCGCAACGTGTTTGGGCTTACGCCCAACATGGCCGCGGCAGCGTGGGTGCGTAGGACACTCATCGTGAGCTATCGAGACTGGCTCGCCACACGCGTGGTGCCCGCAAGTTCGCACGGAGTTTGCGCCTCGATGCGCACACATTACGGAATTCACGCCCGCAAGGGGCGAAATGAAGGTAAACGTCTTAGCTGGACAGGACGAGGAGCGCCGCGTGCGGCGGTCCGCAGGCACCGACGCGCGCAGCGAACCGCACGCCGAATTCCTGTCGCGGCCGGACCACGGCGGTCCGTGGCTCGCCCGTTGCGGACGCCGCGTCCACGAGCAGCGCGAGCAGGTTCGCGGCACTCGGCGCATTCGCATCGGCAGGTACGAGGAAGTCTGCGACGTGCTTGTTGACCGCTTGGGTCTCGTCGATCCCGAGCAACTCCTCGGCACGTGCCGACACCGCACAGACCGACAGCGTCGAGTCGATCACGAGAAACGGCTCGTCCAGACCGGGTGCGATGTCCGCCGAGGCCTGGAGCACGAGACCGAGGCCGCAGTGTCCGCAGACGCGCGAGCTCGGGACGGTGCCGGCGGTCGGCGCCTGCCCGCAGTGACCGCAGAAGGAGACGAGCTCCTGTCCGCGCTCGTCGACTGCAAGCGGACGTACTGCGCGCAACCTCACAGGCTGGCCTCCCGGCGTTCGTCAGGCGCGACCTCGCGCATCGCCAGCACGAGCCCCTCGTCGAACTGGCCCGCGTGCGAGTCGATGAGCGCCAGCAACTGGCGGTGGGCGCCGAACGGCGCGTCCGGCAGCATGCGTGCGCCGGTGGTGCGGACCGCGCCGCCGGCCTGCGGGCGGCGATAGAGCGCCATCGGGAGCGCCCCGGCGGTCGCACGGACGCGATACGCCCAGCGCGCGACATCGTCGTCGGGAACATGGCCGCCGGCGATGACGACCCCATCGGGCGACAGCGCGTCGACGACCTCGCCGAGACCGCCGAGCGCAGCCACGGGCAGTGCCATGACGCGGACGCCGGCGCGACCGCAGAACAGCTCGAAGGCGCGGACGCCGAGCGCATCGGGATCGAGCTCGTTGCGCGTGGCGTCGCCGACGAGGACGGCGAGCGGGCGAACGGGCGGCGGGGCCAGGCGCTGCGCGCGACGCAGCCAGCCGTCGGCCCAGCGCGCGGCGAACGCCCACGGAGCGCTCTCGATGCCATGGCGGCTGGCGAGCTCGTCGATCGAGCGCAGCAGGACCTCTTCGACCGAGCGCTCGACCGAGCGCAGCGCCAGCGCGGACTCCATCGCCGCGTCGGCACGATCGAGTTCGAACGAGGCCAGCGCCCCGACGAGTGTGTGGGTGTCGGTGCTGAGCGCCTCGCGCGCGCGGCTGACTGCCGACGAGATGGACAGGCCCTGCTGGAGCGCATCGCGCAGCGCGGAGACCTCACCGTGGGTGTAAAGACGGTGCCGCCCGGCCGATCGCTGGGGTTTGGGGTAGCCGAATCGCCGCTCCCAGGCGCGGAGCGTGTTCGGGCTCACATTGAGGAGCGAGGCAGCCTCGCTCGTCTTAAGGGTGCGCATGTGCAGATCATCGGACCAAATCAGTGCAGTTGCAAACCCGACCCGGGGCAAATTGCATACGTTCGTCCACCAAAGCTGAGAACTTCGGCGCACTTGGCTACGTTCGGCCCCCCATTCACCCCACCGGGAGGTCACGATGACCAAGCTCACGCAGATGAAGTACCGCTCATACCCCTTCCTGATCGCCGCCGTCACCGTCATCGCAGCAACAGGGGGCGGTTTTCGCACGAACTAGCTGCATTCGTCGCGATAGTCATGGGGGGCCGCTACGGTTTCCCCCGTGACGGTCGCACGTAACGACGCTCATCCGAGGGTCGCAGTCGCGGCGGCCCTCACGCTCCTGCTCGGGGCGGGCGTAGTGCTGCTGTTCGTCCCGCTTGGGAACTACAGCCAGTGGCTGACGTTCATCCTCGCTGTCGCCGCCGCCGGCAGCGTGCTCACCGCGTCGCATTGGGAAGGGACGATCGACGTCTCGGCGGCCTTCGTCTGCTTCATGATGGCGGTCGCGTTCGTCGGCCCGCTCGGCGCGTTCGTCATCCCCGTCATCGCCGAGCTGTGCATGTGGCTCGTCCGGCGCTACCGGCTGGTGGCCCTGCCGGTCAACCTCGCGGCCAACGCCGTCCCGAACCTGCTGGCCGCGGTCGCGTTCGAGGAGATGGCGGGCACGCTGCAGGACGACAGCGTCAACGACCTCATGGCGCTCGCCGTCGTGGCGTCCGGATTCCTCGTGGTGAACTTCCTCCTGCTGCGGGCGCTCGTCGTGGGACTCGACGGCGGCAGCATGCGCGCGGCGCTGCGACCGCCGCGCGAGCTGCTGCCGTCGCTGGCGCTCACCGTCGCGCTGACGGTCGCCATCGCCGGCGTCTACGCCAGCGCCGGCCTGGCCGCCTGCCTCTTCCTGGTCCTCATCATCGTCGGATTCGCCTACATGTCGCGGCTCGTCGTTATCGCCCGCGAGCGCGCCGGTCAGTACGCGTCGCTGTCGTGGGGCGTGCTGTCGGCGCTGGTGCGATCGCTGGACCGCCGCGACGGCCGGACCGCGCGCCACAGCGCGGCGGTGGCGGCCTTCTCGCGTGACATCGCGGTGCAATGCGGCATGGGCAAGCGCTCCGCCGAGCTCGCTCACACTGCCGGGCTCCTGCACGACATCGGGCGCTTCGCGCTGCCCGACCGCGTGATGGAGCGCCACGGCACGCTGACCGAGGACGACTGGGAGGCCATCCGCGAGCACCCGGAGCTCGGCGCGGACCTCCTCCAGGACCTCGGCGTCTACGGTCCGGTGGCGCAGATCGTCCGCGCCCATCACGAGCGGATCGACGGCCGCGGATATCCCGACGGCCTCAAGGGCGACGACATCCCCGAGATCGCGCGGATCGTCGCGGTCGCCGAGGTCTACGACACGCTGACCGCCGAGGACACCTACCGCGACCGCATGACGTCCTTCCAGGCGACGACCGAGCTGCGGCGCGTCGCCGGCCGTCAGCTCGACGCGCGGTTCGTCGAGGCGCTCGCGACGCTCCTGTCGGGCCGTGGCCTGGAGTACCGCCACGCCGACCAGGCCGACTTCGACCGCGAGCTGGCGATGCAGAGCCGCATCGCCGACGCCGTGTCGACCGATTCCGCGGGGAGCGGGCCGAACGCCGGCGCGCTGGCCGGCGAGCCGACGACCTGACGCGATCAGCCGCGCGCGCGACCGCGGCTGCGACGTGCCGGGATGCCCGACGATCGCCGGGTCGACGAGCAGGTACGGCGGCCCGGCCGCCGTACCTCCCGAGCGCGATCTCGCGGTCGCGCGGCGAGCGCCGCACGCGCCGGACTCTACGATGGCCTCATGTGGCGCCGGACCGCATCCTTCGCGCTGCTCACCGCGCTCCTGCTGGCCGGCTGCGGCAGCGATCGCGCGGACGTGCCCGCGGCATGCCTCGGCGATCCTGCTGGCTTCGAGCTCGCGCTGGCGAGCGCGCCCGGCCGCGTGACCCTTCAGGACGGCACGCTGCTGTCCACCTGCGTGGCCCGTGCCCGCGACGGCGACCTGCAGGCGGTCGGGGCGTCGCTCATGCGGATCGCCGACCGCCTGACCTCCCATTCGCCGGCAGACCGCGTGGCGACCATGCGCCTCGGCTATCTGATCGGCGCCGCCCGGCGCGGGGCGCGCAAGAGCCCGGGGCTCGCCGCCAACCTCGTGCGCCGCCTCGAGCAGAGCGGGCCGTCGCGCGGCGCCGAACCCGAGACCCGGTCTGAGCTGCAGCGCGGCGAGCGCGCGGGCGAAGCCCGGGGATGAAGCTTCGCCTCTATCACCACCGCGACGGTGCCCGCATCGCGTATCGCGAGGCCGGCGTCGGCCCGAGCGTGTGCCTGCTGCACAGCGCGGCGCTGTCGCACCGCGAGTTCGTGCCGGTCGTCGAGCATCTCGCTGACCGCTTCCGGCTCGTGCTGCCCGACCTGCCGCTGCACGGCGACTCGGAGGACCGGCCGCGCCATCCGTACACGCTGGACTGGCTCGCGGAGGTGATGGCCGACTTCTGCCGCGAGACGTGCGGCCCGCATCCGGTCGTCGGCGGGCACGGCGCGGGCGCGGAGATCCTGCTGCGCGCCGTCGTGACCGGACAGCTCTCTCCGGCCAAGCTCGTGCTCATGCCCAACCGGCTGCACCGACCGCCGGAGCGCTCACGGATGCCCGTCCCGCTGCGCGCGCTCGCGCCCGCCGCAGCGCTCCCTGGGATCGACCGCATCGCCGCGCGCACGGTGCGCTTCGCCTACCGGCCCGAGTCGGGGATGAAGCTCACGGCCCGCGGCAACCCGGCTGCGCGTGACCTCGTGCGCCATGCGACGGCCGACGTCGCCGGCAACGCCAACCTCGCCCGCTCGTGGGCGCGCTGGGTGCGGCGCTGGCCGGCGGGCGCGCAGACCGATCTGCTCGAGGCCTATCCGCGGCTGCACGCTAGCGTCCTGCTGCTGTGGGCCGATCGCGACCGCTACCACCCGCTGGCCGGTGCGGAAGAGGCGCTCGACCTGCTGCCCGACGCGCAGCTGCGCGTCCTGGCGGGAACCGGGTTTCTGCTCGCCTACGACGATCCGGTCGGTGTGGCGCGCGAGCTGGCGGCGTTCTGCGGGTGACGTGGCGGCGGGCGTCAGCCGCCCTGCTCGTGCTCGCCGTCCTCGGCGTCGCGGGCTGCGGCTCGGACGACACCGTGGCGACGACGCGTCCCTCCACGGTGCCCGCGCGCCCACCGTCGGCGGCCGAGCTCGCGAAGATCCGGTCGACGCCGGACGCGCCGTTGTACTGGCTCGGTCCCCGGTTCGGCGACCGGCGCCTGACGCGGGCGGCACTCACCGCACAGGACCCACCGGACGCGATCTTCCAGTACGGTCCGCCGGCGTGCCAGGCGGGCACGGGCTGCACGTATCCGCTCGGCGTCGCCACCGTGCGCGAGCGCGATCCGGCGAGCGAGGAGCCGTGCTGGCGCGCGCTCGGCCGCGCCCAGGCGCTGGCCTGCCCGGGCTCGGAGTCGCTGCAGATCTACACGGGCAAGGCCGAGATCTTCATCCGCTCGGCCGACGCCAGCCCGCTGCGTGCGGCGCGCGCGCTACGGCTGAAGGTGACCGGCGCCTCCGCGCTGGCGACGCTGCCGGCGCCCGAGCCGTTCTCCTGCGACGAGGTCGAGACGTTTCCCGCCGCCTTCGCGGCCGCGCTGCCCGCGCCGCTGCGGCCGCGCGCGTGCGGCTGAGGACTACTCCGGCGCGCGCTCGGCGTCGTAGGCCTTGATCAGCCGCTTGGGCGCGCGCAACCGCCACGCGTCCTGGAGCAGCTCGGCGAGCTCGACCGGATCGACGGCCTCGAGGCGCACGAGCACGAACGGGTGGCCGTCGTAATGCGGCGTCGTGAAGAAGACGTCGGGCTGGCCCTGGAGCAGCGCTTCGCGCTCGCCCATGTCGATCACGCGGAGCGCGAGCGCGTCGGGATCGGTGCGCAGACGGCACATGAACTTGCCGCTGCACTTCAGCGACGGCGTCCCGTATGAGGTGCTCACCTCGACGCCCGGAAGGCGCTGGGCGATTTCGATGACATCGTTCCAGGTCGGCACAGGCCCGCAGATTAGGCGGGAAGGGTAACGTCGCCGAAACTGATCACCGATGCGGAGGCCTGAGAGATGAGCGTGACCGAGCAGGAGCTGTGGGGTGGCGAGACCGCCAAGGCGGTCGAGAACTTCCCGGTCTCGGGCGAGCGCGTCCCGGTGAGCGTCGTGCGCTGGCTGGCCGACATCAAGGGCGCGGCCGCACGCGTCAACGCCGACCTCGGCAAGCTCGACTCCGAGCTCGCGCAGCGCATCGCGCAGGGCGCGGACGCCATCGCGGCCGGCGACCACGACGACCAGTTTCCGATCGACGTCTTTCAGACCGGCTCGGGCACGTCGACGAACATGAACGCCAACGAGGTCATCGCGAACCTCGCGGGCGAGGGCGTGCACCCCAACGACCACGTCAACATGGGCCAGTCCTCCAACGACGTGTTCCCGAGCGCCGTCCACCTCGCGGCGCTCGACGAAGCCACGAACCGGCTGCTGCCGGCGCTCGCTGCGCTCGAGCAGTCCTTCGCGGCCAAGGCCACGGAGTTCGAGGACGTCGTGAAGTCCGGCCGCACGCATCTCATGGACGCCGTGCCGGTCACGCTCGGCCAGGAGTTCGCCGGCTACGCCGCGCAGGTGCGCCTCGGCGCGCGCCGCGTGCGCAACGCGCTGCCGCAGGTCGCGCAGATCCCGCTCGGGGGCACCGCGGTCGGCAACGGCCTGAACACCCACCCGCAGTTCGCCGAGAAGATCCGCGCGCTGCTCAGCGAGAAGAGCGGCCTGGAGATCTCGGCGCCCGAGGACCCGTTCGAGGCCCAGGCCAACCGCGACGCGCTCGTCGAGCTGTCGGGGGCGCTGAAGGTCGTCGCGGTCTCGCTGACGAAGATCGCCCAGGACCTCGCGATGATGGGCTCGGGTCCGCGCGCGGGCATCGGCGAGATCCTCCTGCCCGAGCTGCAGAAGGGCTCCTCGATCATGCCCGGCAAGGTCAACCCGGTCATCCCCGAGGTCGTCATGCAGGTCGGCGCGCAGGTCATCGGCAACGACGTCGCGATCACGATCGGCGGGCTGCAGGGCAACTTCGAGCTCAACGTCCGCATCCCGCTGATCGCGCGCAACCTGCTCGGTTCGATCAACCTGCTCACGACGACGAGCGGGCTGCTCGCCACCAAGTGCGTCGACGGCATCGAGGCCAACGAGGAGGGCTGCAAGCGCTCGTCTGAGTCGACGCTCGCCGCGGCCACCGCCCTGAACCCGTACATCGGCTACGACAAGGGCGCCGCGATCGTCAAGGAGGCCGCGACCTCGGGGCGCATGCTGCGCGAGGTCGCCCTCGAGCAGGGTGTCGACGAGGCGACGTTCGACGAGGCAATGGACCTGCGCAGGATGGCTCGGGGGTCGGCGGCGGAGGAGTAGGCGCCGGCGGTCATGTTGCAGTTCCGCGCGTGTTTGTTCCCGAAGCGCGTTGAATCGCTAACAGAATGAGTTCCATCCGGGCGGCGTCGGAGGGGGTGGTTCAAGACGACGACATAGTGGACGTTTTGAACCACGCCTCCGACCGGTCGCGCTCGGCGGGCCCGATGTCGCCAATGCCGCGCCATGGGCGGCAAATTCGACATCGACGGCGATAACGCGCTCCCGCCCTGAGTCCTTTATCGATGCCGTTCAGCGCCGCCCGTACAACACCGCCGCTCGGCACTGAGCGCCCAGCCGCTAACCCCCGTCCACCTTCGCCTGCGCGTCGAACCTCGTCGCGACCGCCTTCACCGACGGCTTCGCACGCAGGCTCAGGTCGAACAGACCCTTCTGGTTGACGCCCTTGACGAGCTTGATGCCCGGCACGAGGCCCTTGATCGAGCCACCGGCGAACGACGGGGCGACGGCGAAGTCGCGCAGGTTCCAGATGAGCGCTCCGGCGAGGTTGGGGATCCGCTGGTAGGTCGCGAGGTGCAGGTCGAGCAGGTGCGACTGGAAGGCGTAGCCGCCCGGCTCTGTCGTCCGGTTGGCGCCGTTGGCCTCCGCGCCGAACTCGGTCACCGCGATGACCTTGTTCGGGAACACCCGCCGCAGCCTCGCCAGCCGGCGACGGATCTCGTTGCGCAGCGTCGTCTCGCTGGCGTTCGTCGACTCGTACCAACCGATGTAGTTCGTCCACCCGATCATGTCGATGTTGCGGAACATCCGGGACTGGCGCCTGGGCGGATGCGCACCCCAGATGTCCAGCGCGACGGGACGGCCGGGGTCGACCTTCTGCAGCTCGGCGGCCATCGAGTCGATGTACGGGATCTGGCCCTCCGGATGGCCCTGGTTGGCGACCTCGTTGGCGAGATTCCACGTGATGACCGACGGGTGCAGCTGGCTCTGGCGCACGGTCGTGCGCACGCGCGCCTTCGCGACCTGGATGCGCCGTGAGCCGCGCGACGTCCACGCGCCGGGCGCGTCGGTCGGGCCGACGCCGAGCCACACCATGATCCCGGCGGCATCGAGGCGCTCGAGCAGGCCCTGGTCGAGTGGATGCTGCGAGCGGGTCGCGTTCGCGCCGATCGCCTTGAGCTGGGCGACGAGCCTGTCCTGGTCGGCGGGCAGCAGACCGTCGCCGCGGCGAAAGACGTCCTCGTGGATCGACGCGCCGCGCAGGCGGATCGGCTTGCCGTTGAGCAGCAGGTCCTCGCCATCGGCGCGCACCTCGCGCAGGCCGACCTTGGCGTGATAGGTCGACTCGCTGGGCACGAACAGCGAGAGGTCCCACAGCGTCGGCTGCCCCGGCGACCACAGGTCCGGCGTGTCGATGCGCACCGAACCGCGCAGCACGCTCGCCCCGCCGGGAGCCACCGGCTCGGGGGCGAAGGTGATGTCGGCCTTGCGACCGCCGTGCGTCAGCGCCCCGCGCACCCCGATCGTGCGCAGCGTCGCGGCGTTGTTGCGCACGTGCACGCGCATGCTGACCGTCGCCGAGCCGTCCGCGGCGAGCGTCGTCTGCATATACGGGTAGAGGATCTCGCTATTGCTGACCGGCCGGATCGTGACGCCGCGATTCAGGCCGCCGAAGTTGAACCACAGGCGGTGCCAGCCGTCGGCCTTCATCGCCTTCGGGTCGCGCCAGTCCGCGCGCACGACCAGGTCGTGACGCACGCCCGGCTTCAGCCGCGCCGTGAACTCGAACGGCAGATACTCGCCGGTGTGCGTGCCGACGCGCTTGCCGTCGAGGTAGACCTGCGCCTTGTGGTTGATCGACTCGAAGCGGATCGCGTACTGCCGCTCGACGGGCACGTCGAGGTGCGTGCGATACCAGCCGACGGTGCCGCGGAAGTTCGCCTTGCCCGCGTTGCCCTTGATGACGCTTGCGCTGGGAACGAAGGGCACCCTGACGAGCGCGCCGCCGAACCCGCCGCGCGGCCAGCCGCTCTTCAGGCCGATGTTTCGCGCGTCGCGCTTGTAGCGCCACAGGCCGGAGAGCTGCGCGCGCCCGTGCGGGCCGGCGTAGATCGTCGGCTGGGCGCCGTGCGGAGCGAGGATCGTTCCGGTCACGGCGCCGACCGGTGCCTGGCGCGGAGCGGCGTCCGACGAGCCGGTGGTCGAGGCAGCCGCGATCGCCGCCGCGGCAAACGCAAGCGCAATGAGACCACCGACCGCCGTTGCTAGTCGCCCGTTCACCCGACCCTGTTCATCGAAGACGTTCAAGTTCCTGCGCCCCGACGGTCCGTGCCGCGCGAGCGCGCTCCGGCGCCGTATCTGAAATCCCCGTATGGCCGGCGGGACGGAGAATGTAGCGTCCTCACCTCAGGCATGGGCCGCACCTATGACTCCATCGACGAGCGTTTGACGGGCTGGATCGCTCAGCAGCCGCTGTTCTTCGTCGGCAGCGCGCCGCTGGATGGCGACGGCCACGTGAACATCTCGCCGAAGGGCCCGATCGGCTCGCTGCGGGTCATCGGGCCGACGACGGTCGCCTACCTCGACATCCTCGGAAGCGGCGCGGAGACGATCGCCCACCTGCGGGAGAACGGGCGCGTCGTGATCATGTTCTGCGCGTTCGAGGGCCCGCCACGGATCGTCCGGCTGCACGGGCACGGCGAGGCGCTGCTGCCCGATCACGACGACTACGCCGCGATGCTCGCGCAGGCGGACTTCGAGGACCCCTCGATCCCCGCGGGACGCCGCGCGATCATCCGCGTGCACGTGACACGGATCGCCGACTCGTGCGGCTACGGCGTGCCGCTCATGAACTACGAAGGACTGCGGCCGCACGCCCCGCTGTGGGCCGAGAAGAAGCTGCGCACCGGTGGCCAGGAGGCGCTGGATGCCTACCGTGCCGAGAAGAATGCTGCGAGCCTGGATGGGCTGCCGGCAATCGATCCGGGCTGATCACGAGGTCTGGCTGCACGGCGCCGGACGGTACCGCCCGGTGCGCGCGCCGCCGCTACACGTTCATCGCGACGTACTTGATCTCCAGGTACTCGTCGATGCCCTCGGGGCCGCCCTCGCGGCCGACGCCCGAGTGCTTGATGCCACCGAACGGGGCGCCGGCGTTGGAGACGATCCCCTGGTTGAGGCCGATCATGCCGGTCTCGAGCTGCTCGCAGACGTTGAAGGCGCGCTTGAGATCGGACGTGTACAGGTAGGCGACGAGGCCGAACTGCGTGTCGTTGGCGGCCGCGACCGCCTCGTCCTGCGACGCGAACGTCTTGATCGGCGCGACCGGCCCGAAGATCTCCTCGCGCAGCAGGCGGGCGCCGTCGGGCACGTCGGTGAGGACCGTCGGCGGGTAGAAGTGGCCGGGGCCGTCGATCCGCTCGCCGCCGCACAGCACCGTCGCGCCCTTGGCGACAGCGTCGTCGACGAGCTCGGCGACCTTGTCGAGCTGGTCGGCGTCGATGAGCGGTCCGACGCGCACGTCCGGATCGGTGCCGCGGCCGATCTTCAGCGATCCCATCTCGCCGGCCAGCCGCCGGGCGAACTCGCCAGCCACCTCCTCGGCGACGTGGAAGCGGTTGGCCGCCGTGCACGCCTCGCCGATGTTGCGCATCT
Source organism: uncultured Actinomycetes bacterium (assembly GCA_963705315.1). Taxonomy (GTDB): domain Bacteria; phylum Actinomycetota; class Thermoleophilia; order Solirubrobacterales; family Solirubrobacteraceae; genus CADCVQ01. The sequence continues at coordinate 446,939 of OY970068.1, read as the reverse complement.
TCGCGATCATCGCGCCCTCGATCGCGGCATCGAGGTCGGCGTCCTCGAAGACGACGAACGGGGCGTTGCCGCCGAGCTCCATCGACACCCGCAGGATCTGCTCGGAGGCCTGCGCGATGAGCGTCCGGCCGACCTCGGTCGACCCGGTGAAGGAGAGCTTGCGCGTGCGCGGGTCCCTGATGACCGGTTCCATGACCGCGCCCGACGAGCGCGCCGTGACGATGTTCAGCACGCCCCCGGGCAGGCCCGCCTCCTCGAGGATCTTGCCGAGCATGAGCATCGACAGCGGGGTGAGCTTCGCGGGCTTGGCGACCATCGTGCAGCCGGCCGCGATCGCCGGGCCGACCTTGCGCGTGCCCATCGCGAGCGGGAAGTTCCACGGCGTGATGAACACGCACGGCCCGACGGGCTGCTTGATCGTCAGCAGGCGGCCGTTGCCGGCCTCGCTCGTCGTGAAGCGGCCGTTGATGCGGACGGCCTCCTCGGAGTACCAGCGCAGGAAGTTCGCCGCGTACAGGACCTCGGCCTTCGATTCGGCGACGGGCTTGCCCATCTCGAGGGTCATGACCAGCGCGAGCGCGTCGGCGCGCTCCGTGACGAGCTCGTACGCGCCGCGCAGGATGTCCGCACGCGCGCGCGGCGCGCTGTTGCGCCAGCTCGCGAACGCGTCGTCGGCCGCGCCGAGCGCGTCCAGCGCGTCGTCGACCGTGCCGTCGGCGACCTCGGCGATCGTCTCGCCCGTCGCGGGATCCTCGACGGCGACCGTTGCGCCGTCCGCCCCGTCGCGCCACTCGCCGCCGATGTAGAGCTGGCGCGGGACGGCCGCGAGGATGCCCGCCTCGCGGGGGTCGCTGCTGGTTGGCATGGTGCGCACGTTACTCATGCTTCATCGGCGGACCGTAGGCTGCGCTGACACGGTGAGCCGCCTACCCACAACGCGCCGGGGCGCAACTCCAGCCGCAGCCCGGTGTCGGGGCAGGAAGATGCGACTGCGAACCACGCTGCTCGCGGGCCTTGCGGCCGTGGTCGCGGCAGTCGCGGCAGCCACTCCCGCGCCCGCCGCGTCGCGCGTGATCATCCGCGGCGGCGGCTTCGGCCACGGCATCGGGATGAGCCAGTACGGCGCGTACGGCTACGCCAAGCAGGGCAGGGATCACCGGTTCATCCTCGCCCACTACTACAGCGGCACGCAGCTGGGCAAGCTCGACAGCTCGACGCAGGTGCGCGTGCTCGTGCAGAGCGCGGCGCGCGTCTCGTTCCGCGGCGCGGTCGACGTTCCCGGCGCGAAGACGCTGAACCCGAGCCGGACCTACCGCGCGACACGCAGGCTCAGCGGCGGCGTGACGCTGCGGACCTCCTCGGGCAGCCTTGTCGGCAACTACGGCTCGCCGCTGACGATCACCGGTTCCGCGGGCGGGATCAGGCTGCGCGGGCGCAGCGGCCACGCCGTGTCCAACGGGCGCTATCGCGGGAACCTCCAGATCCGCCCGTCCTCGGTCGGCGCCCTGAACGCCATCAACCAGCTCAGCCTCGAGCACTACGTGCGCGGCGTCGTCGCGGGTGAGAGTCCCTCCAGCTGGCCGGCCGCCGCGCTGCGCGCCCAGGCGGTCGCGGCACGCACGTACGCGATCACGACGAGCAAGAACGGGCCCGGCTTCGACCACTACTCCGACACCCGCTCGCAGGTCTACAACGGCATCGCCGGGGAGCGCGCGAGCACGAACGCGGCCACGACGGCGACGCGCGGCGAGGTCGTCACATACGACGGCAAGCCGGTCGTGACGTACTACTTCTCGACATCGGGCGGACGGACGGAGAACATCGAGTACGCCTTCGTCGGCGCGGAGCCGCAGCCGTGGCTGAAGTCCGTCCCCGATCCGTACGACGACACGTCGCCGAACCACACGTGGGTCGTGCGCATGAGTCTCGGCCGGGCGCAGCGCAAGCTCGGCGGCCTCGTCAAGGGCTCGCTGCGGCGCATCAAGGTGCTCAGCCGCGGCAAGTCCCCGCGCGTGGTTCGCGCGCAGGTCATCGGCACGCAGGGCAGCAGGCGAACGACCGGCCCGGTCCTGCGCACACGCCTCGGCCTGCTCGCCACGTGGGCGCGGTTCACGGTCATCACGTCAGCCGGCAGCCAGGGCGACGGCCACACGCCGCGGCGCGCCGAGATCGGCGTGATGTCCAAGGCGGCGCACGCGGTGGCGCGCGCCCTGGCGCCTGCGGGGGCGATCAGCGGGCGCGTGTCTCCGCCGGTGGCGGGCAGCGAGGTGGCGATCCAGCGCCGGGGCGCCTCGGGGTGGGCGCAGGTCGCGACGACGGCGGTTCGCGGTGGCGGGCGCTACCGGGCGAACGTGGCGGTCTCGGGCCTGTACCGGGTTGCGTACCGCGGCGAGGTGGGTCCACCGGTGCGGGTTGGCCGCCGGGGTTGATCAAACAGCATCGGTAGAGGATGTGAGCCTTGCTCGTTGGGGCGTTTGGCGATTAGCCGTGCGTCAGACACGGTTATTCGCCAAACCCCCTCGATTCGGCCCGGCCCGCCGGACCCGCCGCCGCAAACCGCTGCGTCTTGCCTCATCGATGCCGTTTGGAACCCGCCGCGGCGCCCGCGGCCCACGCGTCAGGCCCGCGTGTACACCCGCGTCAGCTGCTCCGCCACGGCCACCGGCTTCAGCGCGCCCTCGCCCTCGAAGCTGAGCTTCATCGTGATCTGGGCGCCGCCCAGGACCTCCTCGACCTCGGCGAGCGTCATGCGCATCCGCACGCGGTTGCCGACCGGCAGCGGCGCGGGGAAGCGGACCTTGTTGAGGCCGTAGTTCACGGCGAAGGCGAAGCCCTCGAAGGCCACGAGCTGCTTGGCGAACATCGGGTGCAGCGACAGCGTGTAGTAGCCGTGGGCGATCGTGCCGCCGAACGGCGTCTGGCGGGCGCGCTCGGGATCGATGTGGATCCACTGGTCGTCGCCGGTGACCCGCGCGAACTCGTCGACCGCGTCCTGCGTGACGTCGTGCCAGTCACTGACGCCGAGCTCCTCGCCGGCGCGGGCTTGCAGCTCCTCGAGTCCGGTGATCGTGACCACGCCGCGCAGCTTAGTGCTGACCGCCGGAAGTTCCGTGGTCTCCACCCGCGCGCGATCCGCGCCTGACGGCCGCGGAACTTACGGCGGGCAGCACTTACGCTGTGGCACTCGTGGCCGCCCCGCTTCTCGCCGTCGACGCTCCGTCGCTCATGTACCGCGCCTTCTTCGCGCTGCCGTCGAGCATCACCGACGACGACGGGTATCCCGTCAACGCCCTGCTGGGGATGACGAACCTCATCCTCTTCGTCCTCGAGCGCTACGCGCCGCGCGCGGTCGTCCTGTGCTGGGGCGCCGAGAAGGCCGCCTACCGCGCTGAGCTCTACGCGCCCTACCACGCCGACCGGCCGCCGATGCCCGACGATCTCGAGCGCCAGTGGCGCGAGGCACCCGGCTTCTTTGCGAGCTTCGGCTGGACGAGCATCTACGACGAGGAGCTCGAGGCCGACGACCTGCTCGGGTCGCTCGCGCTCGTCGAGGAGGCGGCCGGCGGGGACACGCTGCTGTTCACCGGCGACCGCGACATGTTCCAGTGCGTGTCAGAGCGCGTGCGCGTGCTGTACCCGCGCGGCGGCAGGGACGGGCCGGAGGAGATCGGGCCCGACGAGGTGCGCGAGCGCTACGGGATCGAGCCCGCGCAGGTGCCGGACTTCATCGCGCTGCGCGGCGATCCGTCCGACGGGCTGCCGGGCGCCAAGGGCATCGGGGCCAAGACCGCGCGTGACCTGCTGCGCGAGCACGAGACGCTTGCGGGAGTCATCGAGGCGGCCAGAAGGCCGGGGACGATGACGCCCCGCATCGCCGGCGCGCTGACCGGCGATCCAGATGCGCTGCACGCCTTCCATGACATCGCCACGCTGCGCGAGGTCGACCTCCAGCGCCCGCCCGACGCCCCGCTCGATGCCGCGCCGGCCGCGCGCGCAGCCGCCGACCACGGGATGAACCGGCTGTCCGAGCGGCTGGCGAAGCTCGCGGGCGAGGGATCCTGACCGCGCCACCGCGCCGTGATGGCACCGACGCAGCCGCCACATGCTGTAAGGCTGTACGCCATGATCTCGGCGGTGCGCCTCCGACCGGCACGCGGCCTCAGCGCCGTGCTCGCGATTCTCGCCGGCCTGGCGCTGCCCGCGGCGGCGTCGGCTGCCGACCCGCCCGCTCCCGTGCCCATCAAGCAGGGCTGGCAGTACGCGCCCGATCCCGGCGATGCGGGGGCGCGGCTGGGCTGGCAGTCCGGCCGCGGCACGGCGCAGTGGCGCGGCGTCGCCGTCCCGAGCGTGATGAACGCCAGCCCCGACGAGGCGGGCTTCTTCGGCACGGTCGGCTGGTACCGCGTGACCTTCAACGGGCCGCGCATTCCGGCGCGGATGGGCTGGGGATTGCGTTTCGAGCAGGTCCGGCGCAGCACGCAGGCGTGGCTGAACGGCCGTCTGATCGGCGCCAACCAGGATCCGTACACGCCGTTTGAGCTGCCCGCGCGCGGGCTTCGGATCGGGCAGCCAAACACGCTCATCCTGCGCGTCGACGGCCGGCGGCCCGAGACGCTGCGCGAGGGCTGGTGGAACTGGGGCGGGATCACGCGGCCGGTGTCGCTCATCCCGCGCGGGCCGCTGGTGCTGCACGACGTCGGCCTGCTCCCCCGCCAGCGCTGCACGGACGGCGACTGTCGCTGGAGCGTGCTCGTCGACGGGTGGATCGAGAACCCGACCGCCGCCGACCAGCAGCCCACGATCGCCGTCGCGCTGCGGTCACCCGACGCAACGCTGTCGACCGGGGTCAGCCAGCCGCGGCGGCTGCGCCCCGGCGAGCGGCTGCGCGTGCGCTTCGACGTACCGGTGAAGGGCGACGCGAAGGTGTGGTCACCGGAGGAGCCGCAGCTCTACGGGGCGACGGTGACCACCTCGGCCGGCGACTTCGTCGCCCAGGTCGATCGCGAGCGCATCGGGATGCGAACGATCGAGGTCAAGGACGCGACGCTGTACCTCAACGGCCGCGCGCTGGACCTGCGCGGCGCGTCGATCCAGGAGGACGTCCCGGGCCGCGGCCCGGCGCTCACCGACGCCGACGTCAAGAACACCGTCGAGGAGCTCAAGGCGCTGAACGTCAACGTCACGCGCGCGCACTACCTGCTCGACGAGCGGCTGCTGGACCGCTTCGACGAGGAGGGCATCCTCGTCTGGAACCAGGCGCCCGTGTATCACCGCGACAAGCAGCTCAAGACGCCCGGGCAGCGCTCCCACGAACTCGACGTGCTGCGCGACACGATCCTCGCCGCCCGCAACCACCCGGCGGTCATCACGAACTCGGTCGCCAACGAGCTGACGTCGGTCCCGGACAAGCGCAGGACGACGAAGGCCTGGATGCTCAACGCCGCGCAGCTCGCGCGCGACCTCGACCCGACGGTCCCGGTGTCGATCGACATCCTCTCCTATCCCGGGATCGACAGGCAGCGCACGTACGGCGTCTTCGACATCCTCGGGATCAACTCGTACTACGGCTGGTATGAGGGCAAGCCCGAGCGCTCGACCGCAGACATCGGCGACCTCGCGCCGTACCTGCGCGCGATGCACGCCAAGTACCCGCGCCAGGCGCTCGTGATCAGCGAGTTCGGCGCCGAGGCGACGGAGTCAGGACCGGCGAACGTCAAGCAGACCTACGCGTTCCAGAGCCAGTACCTCAAGCGCTACCTCGACATCGTCGACCGCCTCGGCTTCATGAACGGCGCGATCTACTGGACCGCGCGCGAGTTCGCGGTCAAGCCCGATTGGGACGGCGGCGCGCACCCTCCGGGCGACCGCGACGGTATTCACAACAAGGGCCTCATCTCCTACGACGGCAAGGTCAAGCCGGCGTTTGAGACCGCCCAGAAGGCCTTCGGGTCCACGCCGCTGTACCGCGACCCGCAGGCGGTCGCAAGGGCCGAGCTCTCCCACCCGCGCCCGATCATCCTCTCGGCGCTGCTGGTCATCTTCGCCCTTGCGCTCGTCGGCGCGCTGCTGACGCTCAACGCGATGTGGCTGCGCGACATCTGGCGCGCGCTGCGCCCGCCGGAGGCCGAGGTCGTCGAGCTGCGCCGCCAGGCGGCGTAGGAGGGCCTTCTCGGAACGTTCGGCCGGACGTTTGGAGAAGGCCCACTTAGATGTTTGATTGCGATTTCGCCATCTAGGGCGTGAACTTCACCGTGATCACGTCACCGTCTGTCATCGCGTAGTCGCGGCCCTCGAGCCGCAGCGTCCCGCGGTCGCGGGCGCCGGAATAGCCGCCCGCGTCAACGAGCTCGTCCCACCCGACGATCTCCGCGCGGACGAAGCCGCGCTGGATGTCGGAATGGATCTCGCCCGCGGCGTGCCAGGCGGTGAGTCCACGGCGCAGATGCCAGGACTGGGCGGGCTTGTCCTCGCCGGCGGTGAAGAACGCGACGAGGTCCAGCAGGGAGAAGGCGCCCCCGACGACGCGCTGCAGGCTCGACTCCCCGACGCCGAGATCCTCGCGCATCGCTGCGGCATCCTCGTCGTCGAGCTCGGAGAGCTCCGCCTCGATCCGGCTGGAGATCGCGACGGCGACGGCGCCCTGCGCGGCGGCGTGCTCGGCGACGGCGGGCGGGACCTCCTCGTCGCCCTCGTCGACGTTGGCGACAAACAGGACGGGCTTGGCCGTCAGCGGGCCGAGGTCGCGCAAGGCGTGCGGCGCGTCGGCGGGCGGCGCCACGGTGCGGGCGGGCCGTCCGCCGTGCAGCGCGTCGACGAGCTCGCCCAGCCAGGCCTCCTCGGCGATCGCGGCGCGGTCGCCTGAGCGCGCGGTGCGCACGACGCGATCGTGCCGTCGCTCGGCCTGCTCGAGGTCGGCGAAGATGAGCTCGGTCTCGATCGTCTCGATGTCGGCCATCGGGTCGACGCGGCCGTCGGGATGGATGACGTTCGGGTCGTTGTGGGCGCGGACGACGTGCACGAGCGCGTCGGTCTCGCGGATATTCGCGAGGAAGCGGTTGCCGAGGCCCTCGCCGGTGTGGGCGCCCGCGACGAGCCCGGCGATGTCATGGAAGTAGATCGTGTCGGGCACGATCTCCGACGCGCCGATCGTCTTGGCGACCTGATCGAGGCGCTCGTCGTGCACGGGCACGACGGCGATGTTCGGCTCGATCGTCGTGAACGGATAGTTCGCGGCCTCCGCGCCGGCGCGCGTGAGCGCGTTGAACAGCGAGGACTTGCCCGCGTTGGGCATCCCGACGATGCCGACCTTCATCGCGCCGTCGACCCGACGATCGTGCCGAGCAGGGCGCCGGCGGCGATGTCCGACGGGTAGTGCACGCCGAGATACACGCGTGACAGCGCCATAGCGAGGGCGACCGCGTACAGCGGCGCGCCGGGGACAAGCGCGGAGTAGGCCCGCGCCGCCGCGAACGACGACGACGCGTGAGCGGAGGGAAAGCTCAGCGCGGTCGGCGTCGCGATCAGCGCCGGCAGCTCCTCCAGGCGCGGGCGGTGGCGGCGCACGACGAGCTTCAGCGCCGTGTTGAGCACGTACGCGAGGACGACCGCGCCGAGCGCGCGACCCCAGTCGTTGCGCCGGGGCCGATCGACGAGCCACCCCGCGCCGCCGAGCGCCAGCCAGATCAGCGCGTGCTCACCGAGGCGCGAGAACCGGCGGATCGGCAGCTCGAGCGCGGCGCTCTGGGCGTCCTCGCGCAGCAGCCGGTACAGGCGCACGTCGACGCGCGCGACGGCCTGCGCCACGGGCCCGCCACGCAGGCGCTCGCGCAGCGACCGGCGAGCGGCGGGATCCGCGGCGGGTGCAACGGGAGGGGCTTCAGACATCGGCGGTACGGTAGAGCCTGTCTAGATGACCGCCTCGCTGGGCAGACTGCGGGGGTGCGCTTGGCCCTCGTCATCAACCCGAAATCCGGCACAGCCCCCGATCGCGGCGAGCTCGAGCGGCGGCTCGCCGCCGACGGCGCCAGCGTCACGGTCACGCCGATCGACGAACTGGACTGCGACGCAGACGGCGCGGCGCTCGGCCGGCCGGACCGGATCGTCGTCGCCGGCGGCGACGGTTCCATCGGCCTCTGCGCCCGCCTGGCGCAGCGGCTGCGCGTGCCGCTGGCCGTAATCCCGGTCGGCACCGCCAACGACTTCGCCCGGGCGCTGTCGATCACGATGAAGCTCGACGAGGCCTGCGAGCTCGCGCGCGACCCCGGCGCGGCGACCCGCACCGCCGACCTTGCCGAGGTGGACGGGCGCCCGTTCGTGAACGCCGCCTCGGCCGGGCTGTCGGTCATCGCCGCGCGCGAGGCGCGCCCGCACAAGGGCTGGCTCGGGCCGCTCGCGTACGCGTTCGGCGCGCTGAAGGCCGGGCTGACGGCCTCGCCGCTGCGCTGCCGCGCGATCTGCGACGGCGACGAGCGGTACGCCGGGAAGGTCTGGCAGGTCGTCGTCGGGGTAACGGGGGCGTTCGGCGGGGGCAGCGAGATCGGCGGCGCCGGGAAGGGCCGCCTCGATGTCGCGGTCGTGCCCGCCGGCTCGCGGATGGGTCTCGTACGGCGCGCCTACGCGATGCGCACCGGCAAGCTCACCGCACAGGACGACGTGCCGCACCTGCGCGGCCGGGTCGTCGACGTCGAGCTCGCGGGCGAGCACGCCTTCAACGTCGACGGCGAGCTGTGCCGGTGCGAGCCGGCGCATTTCGTCCTGCGGCCGGAGCCGTTCCAGGTCGTCGTGCCGTGAACAAACGCTGGCCGGCAGGGATCGCCGCTGTTCTCACCGCGTGGTATGCGAGCGAGTCGCTGCGCCACCGGCGCGAGCAGCGCCGCCACGGCTACCGTCTGCGCGGCGACGACGTCGACGTCACGGAGGACGCGTTTTTCGCCGCGACCGAAGCGCTGACGAGCACGCCGAGCACGCTCGGCAACACGGCCGACCTGCACGTCAACGGCGACGAGATCTTCCCCGCGTTCGTCGCGACGATTCGGGGCGCCAAGCGTTCGCTGAACCTCGTGACCTACATCTACTGGAGTGGGGAGATCGGTGAGCAGATCGCCGACGAGCTCGCCGCCCGCGCGCGCGACGGCGTCGCGGTGAACGTACTGATCGACGCGGTCGGCTCGCTGGCCATGTCGCAGGAGCTCATCGACAGGATGAGCGACGCCGGCGCGTGCGTCGTGCGCTTCCGGCCGCCCAAGCCCTACGCGGTGCGGCGGCTGAACAACCGCACGCACCGCAAGCTGCTGATCGCCGACGGCCTGGTCGGGATGACCGGCGGCGTGGGCATCGCCGACCGCTGGACCGGCAACGCCGAGGATCCCGACCACTGGCGCGACACGCACGTGACAGTGCGCGGGCCGGTCGTGCGCGAGATGCAGGGCGCATTCGCCGAGAACTGGCTCGAGGCGACCGGCGACGTCCTCGTCGGCCCGGAGTACCTGCCCGAGCTCAAGCCGCTGTCCGACGGATGCCCGATGCAGCTCGTGCGCTCCAATGCCGGCGTCGGCGACACGAACGTCGAGGCGCTGTACTTCCTGGCGATCTCCTGCGCGCGGACGCGCCTGGACCTCACCGCGGGCTACTTCGTGCCGCGGCCGGCCTTCGTCGAGGCGCTCAACGACGCCGCACAGCGTGGCGTCGCGGTTCGCGTCCTCGTGCCGGGGCCGCATGCCGACAAGCCGCCGGTGCGTGACGCCGGCCGCGCCACGTACGAGGCCCTGCTCGAGGCCGGCGTGCGCATCTGGGAGTACCAGCGCACGATGATCCACGCCAAGACGCTGACGATCGACGGGGCGTGGGCCTCGATCGGCTCCGTGAACTTCGACAACCGCTCGTTTCAGCTTCAGGACGAGGCGACGCTGTGCGTCCGCGACGAGCGCTTTGCGGCGCAGCTCGACGAGCACTTCGAGCGCGACCTGCGCGACGCTGAGGAGATCACGCTCGAGCGCTGGCGCCGCCGCTCGGTGGCGCAGCGGGCCAAGGAGCGGGCGCTGACGCTGGTGCGACGCGAGCTGTGATCGCTGAGGACCCGGCCGCGCGTTACAACAAAACTGCCTCGCTGAGTAAACGCGGCGGCGGGGCGAGGCGGGCACCCGCGATCATCAGACCTTGATCATCGAGACGATTGAAGACCCCGATATACGTGGTGTTCAGCCATCTCGATTGTTCAGGACGCGGGTCGTGTCGCCTCAGGCGCTATATACGCACCTCGCTCGACACGGCCGCCGGCGCGCGACGCGGCGCTTCGCACCCAATCGCCTTCATCGCTGCTGTTGGGTCCCTCGACGCCGCCGGCGACCCGCAGGCCGCCGAGCTCAGCCCGCGAGCCCGAACCCGACCTTGTGCTCGTCCAGCTCGGTGCGGACGTACACGACCTGGCTGAGGTTCAGGCGGATCGTGCCGTCCTCCACCGCGAGGTCGTGCCAGTCGCCGTCCGGCAGCGCCTTGAGGAGCGTCTCGAGCGCCTCGTCGGAGACCTTCACCCCGATCACCTGCTGGCCGAAGCCGATCGTCACGCGCTGGGCGCTGGCCATCAGTGATCCTCCGCCGGCTGGACGATCTCGGTCAGGACGCTGCCCGCCGTCGCCGGGTGCAGGAAGGCGACGCGGGAGTTGCGGATGCCCGTGCGCGGCGTCTCGTCGATGAGCCGCAGTCCGGCCGCCTTGAGCGACGCGAGGGTCGCCTCGATGTCCTGCACCTGGTAGGCGACGTGATGGATCCCCGGGCCCTTCTTGGCGAGGAACTTGCCGACCGGCGTGTCGGGACCGGTCGGGGCCAGCAGCTCGATGTGGTTTTCGCCGACGTCGAGCAGGACCGCCTCGACGCCCTGCGCTTCGACGGTCTCGCGGTGCACGAGCGTCATCACGTAGTCGCGCTCGTAGAGCTCGAGCGCGGCGTCGATGTCCTCGACGGCGACGCCGATGTGGTCTATCCGGGTGAACATGCCCGCATCGTAGTGACCGGGGGAAGACCCGGGCCCGCCCGCCCGGTCAACCGTCGTCGTCAGCCGCCTGGGCACGCGGCGGGGGCACGGACTGGCGGGCGTCAGGGGTGGGCTCTGGTGCCTGCGCCGGCTCGTCGTACGGCGTCGCCGCGACGATCGCCAGCCCGGCGATGCCCGGGCGGCGCTCCAGGCGCGGCACGCCGGACATGATCGTGTCGAGGTCCTCGCGCTCGAGCACCTCGTTGGTGAGCAGCGCGTCGGCGATCTCGTCGAGCTTTTCGCGGTGGCCGCTGAGCAGCGCCTGCGCCGCGCGATGCGCCTCGAACGCCAGCTCCTGCTGCTCCTCGTCGCGGATGCGCCGGAACTGCTCGGAGTCGCCGTCGCCCGGCGTCACTGCGCGCTGGGCGGTGCCGGGCGTGCCCATCGCGTAGTCGTGGACCATCGCGCGCGCCACCGCGGACACGCGCTTGAGGTCGTCCGCTGCGCCCGTCGTGACCTCGCCGAAGACCAGATGCTCCGCGACGCGGCCGCCGAGCAGCATCGTCATGAGGTCGAGCAGCTCCTCGCGCGTCTTGAGGTAGCGGTCCTCGTCGGGCAGGTTGAGCGTGTAGCCCAGCGCCTTGCCGCGCGGGACGATCGAGATCTTGTGCACCTTGTCGACGCTTGGCAGCAGCTCCGCGCACAGCGCGTGCCCGGCCTCGTGGTAGGCGATGACGCTCTTCTCGTGCGGCGTCAGCAGGCGGCGCGACTGCACCCCCGCGAGGATGCGCTCGAGTGCGTCCTCGAAGTCCTGGCGGGTGAGCGCGTAGCCCTCGCGGCGCGCGCAGCGGATCGCCGCCTCGTTGCAGAGGTTCGCGAGGTCGGCGCCCGTCAGGCCGCTCGTCCGTGCGGCGATCCGGCCGAGGTCGACGTCGCGGACCGGCTTGTCGCGCGTATGGACCTCGAGGATGCGCTCGCGGCCGTCCACGTCGGGCGGGGAGACGAACACCTGGCGGTCGAAGCGGCCCGGGCGCAGCAGCGCGGGGTCGAGCTTCTCGAGCAGGTTGGACGCGGCCATCACGACGAGATCGCCGCTCGTGTCAAAGCCGTCCATCTCGACCAGCAGCTGGTTGAGCGTCTGCTCGCGCTCGCCGGAGAAGTCCGAGCCGCGGCGCCCGCCGACGGCGTCGAGCTCGTCGATGAAGATGATCGCGGGCGCGTGCTCGCGCGCCTCGCGAAACAGCCGCCGGATCCGCGCGGCGCCAAGGCCGGCGAACATCTCGACGAACGACGCCGCCGACTGCGAGAAGAACTGGGCGCCGGACTCGTGCGCGACCGCCTTCGCAAGCAGGGTCTTACCGGTGCCCGGTGGACCGTGCAGCAGCACGCCCTTCGGCACGCGCGCGCCGAGCTTGCGAAAGCGCTTGGGATCGCGCAGGAACTCGACGACCTCGCGCAGCTCGTCCTTGGCCTCGTCGACGCCGGCGATCTCGTCCCAGCCGATCGACGACTTCGTGTCGGGCTTGATCTGCAGCGGCTTGGTCTTCGGCATGAGCTTCAGCGTCCGCCACAAGAAGAAGACGATGAGCATCATGAACAGCAGCGTGAAGATCGGGGACCATTCGATCCCGAAGTCCTTCACCTTCTCCGTCCATGACTGATCCATTCCTTGCCTCCATCGGCTCGCGCTGTCCGTAGCTTCAGCGAACGTTAGACAGTCGCGGGTTCGGGCGGTAGGCGCGCCCCGCTTTAGAACAGGGTTGTCCGCCGACGAGCACGATGTCGGCGGTGAAGTCGTTGGCCCCGCGGATCAGCGAGGAGCCCACGCCGTAGGCGTCCACGGGGGCGCCCGCGGCCTCGAACGCCGTGATCCGCTCGGCGTCGAAGCCGCCGCTGCAGACGATCCGCACGCGCTCGTGCCCGGCACCGTCCAGCGCGGCGCGGACGCGCTCGACGAGCTTGAGGTTGACGCCGCGCAGCTCAGGCGCATCGCCGTCCGCGGCCAGCGCGCGGTCGACCAGCGTCTCGCTCGTGTCCAGCCGCACGCCCCACAGCCGGTCTCCCAGCGCGTCGGCGACGGCGATCGCCGTGCCGACCGAGTCGTTGTCGAAGTCGACGAGCACCGTCACGTGCATCTCGTCGGAGTAGCGATTGGCGAATGCCGTTGCGGCGCGCACCGTGTCGCCGCCGTACGCCGCGATGAGCCCGTGCGGCACCGTGCCGATACCGCGGCCGCCCCACCACGACGCCTGCGCGTCGGTTGACACTCCGATCGCGCCCGCGATGTGCGCCGCCCAGCCGTCGCCGGTCTGCACGAGCCAGTGGTCGTGGCGCGCCGGGAAGTAGAGGATCTGCTTGCCGCCGGCCGCCGCGACGACCTCGCGGACGTTGCGCATGATGAGCGTCCGGCGCGCGAGCACGCCGAGGTACACCGTCTCGAGGTGGGCGAAGAGCGAGTAGTCGCCCTCGATCGTCAGGACCGTCTCGTACGGCGCGATGCGGTCGCTCTCGTGCAGCGCGCGCACCTCGAGCTCATCCCAGCCCGAGACCCATTCGCCAGCGGCCGCGCGATGACCGGCGCCCTCGCGCAGCACCGCGAGCGCCTCGTCGATGCCGCCGAGCACCGACTCCTCCTTCTGGAAGACCTGCATGAGGACGCGCGGGTGATGGTCGTCGGCCTCGAGCAGCTGCTTGGTGAAGACGAAATACGCGTCGGAGTAGTAGCCCTCGCGCAGGCGATCGACCGGCAGCCGGAACGTCTGCGGCGACAGGCGTGCGCGCTCGTCCACGCGCGGGACGCTACCTGTGACTCAGGCTAGGAAACGGGCGGCGCTTCGACGCGCAGGATCTCAGCGAGCGCGGCGTGGCCGACCTCGAGCTGCTCGCCGGTCGGCTCGCGCGTGCCGAGCACGCGCTGCAGCTCGTGGCCCGGGACGCGCAGCGCGCGCGCGGCCGCGCTGCCGGCGTGCTTCTCGGTCCAGACGAAGACCTCGACGGCGATGCCGAGCGAGGCGATCGCGACCGCGCCCTGAGCGATCGCGCCGGGGCGATCGAGCGCGCGTCGCAGCAGCGCGGCCCCGGCGAGGTTCGATGCCAGCAGCGGCGTCATGAGGTGCGACCCGCAGCGGTCGTGCTCCTTGGCGGCGCCGGCGGCGTCCGTCGTGTCGCTCTCGTACGCCGCGATCGACTTGTGCTCGACGCCGTGGTAGGCGGCGAGGTCGCCGCTGCGCAGGGCGACGAGGCTCGGCACGAGCGAGATCGCCGCGACGGCGGTCTCGGCGCCGATGCCGGCGCGCAGCCTGCCGCGCACGGCCCGCCCGGTCAGCGCGGCGCCGAGCATCGTGCCGAGGATCTTCGCGTCCTGGAAGGGGAGCTTGGCCTCGGGCAGCGCGCGCTTGACGAGCGGGATGACGGCCATCGCCTCGCCGAGGCGGATCACGCCGCGTACTCCCGCGACGTTCTCAAAGCGCGTGATCCGGGGCTTGCGCCCGGACGCCGCGGCGATCGAGCCGTCGCTGCGGCGCACCGCCGCGGCCCAGTGCGTCGGTCCGTGCACGAGCAGGCCGTTGCGCAGGGCCATGCCGCCGAGGCGCAGCTTGGGTTCTGGATCAGTCACCGAGCATCTCCTTCGTCACATCACGGAAGAATGCCGCGGCGAAGCCGAGATCACGGACGTCTATTCGCTCGTCGGCGGCGTGGATGAGCGGCGACACGTCGTACCAGGTCATGTGGCGGTGGGGAAAGAAGCCGTAGGCGACGCAGTCCCCGAACGCGTCGCGAAACGTGCGTGAGTCCGTGAAGCCCGAGAGGATCGTCGGCACGACGCGCGCGCCCGGATCGTGCTCGCCGATCCAGCCCTCGATCGCGTCCATGAGCGGCGAGCGCACCGGCGACTGGTTGCCGACGACCTGCTCGGTGAACTCCAGTCGGTAGCCGACATCGCCGAGCACCTCGTGGATGCGCCGCAGCGCCTCCTCCTCGCCGAGCCCGGGTGGGATCCGGCAGTCGACATACAGCTCGGCGCTGGCCGGGATGACGTTGATCTTCTCCGAGGCGGCGATGATCGTCGGCGCCAGCGTCACGCCGAGCAGCGGCTCGACGAGCGCGGCGAGCGGCGCGTCGCGCTCGCGCAGGCGCTCGAGCGCTCCGGCGGCGTCGCCATTGGGCGCGACGCCCAGTCCCTCGAGCAGGGCCCGCGGGCCGTCGGTGAGATCAAAGCCCGGCTGGCGGTCGTGCATGCGCTGCAGCAGCGGCGCCATCTTCAGCAGCGCGTTGTCGCCCATCTTCGGGATCGAGGCGTGGCCGGCGACGCCAGCGGTCGTCAGGCGGAAGCGAAAGACGCCCTTCTCGGCGACGCACACGCCGTACACGCGCCCGCCGTCGTAGGGGATGACCGGTCCCGCGCCCTCGTTGAGCAGGAAGTCGCAGCGCACCTTGTCGGGGTGCTGCTCGCACAGCCACATCGCGCCGAGCTCGCCGCCGACCTCTTCGTCGACGACCACGACGACGAGCAGGTCGCCGCGGGCCGGGCGCCAGCCGCTGCGCGCCAGCGACAGCGCCGCCACGACCTCCGCCGCCGTCTGGGACTTCATGTCCAGCGCGCCGCGTCCCCAGACGTAGCCGTCGTGCAGCTCGCCCGACCACGGATCGTGCGTCCAGTCGGCGGGCGTCGCGAGGACGGTGTCGACGTGGGACAGCAGGCACAGCGTCGGCCCGTCGGCGGCGCCGCGCAAACGGGCGATGAGGTTCGGCCGCTCGGGCACCGCGCCCAGGAGTTCGACCTCGAACCCCGCCGCGCGCAGATCGGCCGCGAGCTCTTCCTGGAGCTTGCGCTCGTTGCCCGGCGGGTTGACCGTGTTCTCACGGATGAGGCGCTGGAGAAGCTCGGTGGTCTCCTGCTGGAGGTCGGCGGGCACGGTCGCCTTCATGCTAGTGGGCCTGTTTGGCGCGCCCTACGCGGGCGGCGGCGCCAGGCCGGCGCCGCGCTCGCAGGCGACGCGGTGACGACCGCTCACCTCGCGGCAGGTCTTGAGCAGCTGCGCGGGGTCGGGGACGAGCGCGGCGAGCACCGATCCGACGCCGGTGAAGCAGCGCGTCCGCGCGCGCTTGGGCGCCTGCCCGCAGAAGCGCCCGCCGCGCGTGCCGTCGGCATCGGCGTTGACGATCTCGCGCGCGACGCCGTACAGGCAGTCGCTCTCGTTGCGCCCGGCGAGCTTGCAGCTGGCGAGCGCCTTGGAGGCGCTCTTGCCGGCGATACCGGACACGTCGCGGCCGAATGACTCAAAGCACGTGCCGACCCATTCGGGCTCGCTGCGCCGGCAGCCCTTGGCGGCCTTGGCCTGGTCGTAGCCGTTGACGCGCAGGAGGTTTGCGGTGACGAGCAGGTAGCAGTAGGTCTTGTCGCGCTCGGCGACCGCGTTGCACGGGTAGATCGGGTCGTTGTCGCGCAGGTACTTGGACTTCACGCCGTAGGAGGAGTTGAAGTTCTCCATGAACACGCCGCCCGTGCAGGACACCTGCGTGAACTCGTCCTTGAGCCCGTGGCAGACCTTCAGCGAGCCCGGCATGTCGTAGCCCGTGTAGATCATCAGCCCGTGGCCGAGGCCGTGGATGCACTGGTAGGAGAGAAACGGCTTCGTGTTGATCTGCGGGTCGCTGCACAGTTGCCCGGCGACGATTGCGAGCTTGTCCTTCGGCTGGCCGAGGAACGCCCGCTCGATGATTCCGTGGTAGTAGCCCGACGCGCACACCGGGGTGCCCGCGATGAACGCCGGCGCGACGCGGTCCTTGAAGCGGCTGAGCGCCGCCGAGCCCATCCGGTGGGCGATCCGGTGGCAGTCGGCGGCGATCGCCGGGTTCTCGGTCTGTGACGAGGTGAGCTTTGCGAGCGCCGGCTTCGGCCCGTCGTAGAAGGTCATGTTGCCGAACGCCTGCTCGAGGCACTCGGGCTTGGAGTCGGCGCAGTCGGCGAGGCGCACGCTGTCGGGCTCAAACGGCTTGGCGACGGCTTCACCGGACTTGTTCTGCGCCCCGACGAACGACGCCAGGTCATGCATCTGCTTGTCGGAGAGCTTGCCCGCGAAGCTCGGCATGGCGCCGCCGCCCTTGCGGAGCTGGCGCAGGACGTGTGCCGGGCTGGGCTTCGCGTCGTCGAGGTTCGGGCCCTGCGCGCCGTTGGAGCCCGCGGCGCCGAAGGTGTGACACCCGGCGCAGCCCTCGCTGGCGAACAGCTGCTTGCCGGCGATCGGGTCGCCGTTGCCGGCCTCGTCTGACGCGCACGACGTGACGAGCACGGCGGCGAGGACAAGGCCCAGGCTCGTGGACAGAAGGCGTCGGTGCCGGGCCACGACGCGAGCGCTACTCGTTGAGCTCGCGAACGCCGGATGCGGCGAGGTCCGTGGCGTCCTGCGTCTCGTCGCGCGGCGGCAGACTGACCTTCACCGGCGTGCCGAAGTCGAAGAGGTCGATCTGCTGCTCGATCGAGCCGCGGACGCCCGGCGCCAGCAGCGTGCGGATCGTCTGCTTTATGCGCCGCACGACGCCGTCCTTGGCGATCCAGACCTCCATCGGCGCCGTGTCGGAGCCGGAGAGCTTGATGATCTGGCTGATCGTGCGGCGGACCGCCGCGCGGTCCGTGGCCGCTACGACGTCGGGGTAGCGGCTGAAGTCGATGGTCGCCTTGTAGTGCGTCGTGCTCACCCCGCGCACGTCGGCCTCGCCGATGCGCTTGACGTCGCCACTCGCCGCCTTGAGGTAGCGCAGCGCCTGCGACGGGTCCTGGCCCTGCTGGGCGAGGGCCGAGAGGTCGATGCCGGCCGCCTTGCCGGCCTTGGCGAGGTCGACCTTCAGCCAGTGCTTGCCGCGCGGCAGGTTGTTGGCGAAGGCCGGCGAGCGCATGTACATCGTGAGATTCTCGAAGATGACCTCCTGGCTCGTGTCGCTGCCGATGTCGTTAGGCCGCCCCGGCACGTTGGGCAGCTCGAGGACGATGTGCCCGCGCTTGGCCTTGGAGTCCACGACGCCGGTGCCCGTCATCGCGATCGACGATTGACCGGGCAGCGACACGGTCTGATCGATCGCCACGCGCACCCCGCCCTTCGCGGTGGTCCTGTCGGCCGCCTGCGCGACGGCCTCGGTGGAGAGCACATCGTCCGATCCACACCCGGCGATGACGGGGATCGGGGCGATCACTGCTAGCAGGCCGAGCAACCAGCGGACGAGCATCTGCGGAGAGTAGAGCGCGATGGCGATACTTGAGCCGATGAACGACACGCTCTTCGACCCCGGCGACGAGGCTCCACCGCTGACCCGGACGCCGGTGCCCGTCGCCGATGCGCCGCTCGCCGTGCGCATGCGCCCGCGCACGCTCGACGAGCTCGTCGGCCAGGCGCACCTGCTCGGCACCGTGGACGAGCCGACCGCGCTGCGCCGCGCGATCGCGGAGGGGCGCCCGCATTCGATGGTCCTGCACGGCCCGCCGGGCAGCGGCAAGACGACGCTCGCGCGGATCATCGCCGGATCGGCACGCGCGGCGTTCGAGGAGCTCAGCGCAGTGCAGGCGGGGCGCGCGGAGGTTCGCGCGGTGATCGAGCGCGCCGCGCACCGGCGCGAGTCCAGCGGCGAGCCGACGATCTTCTTCCTCGACGAGATCCACCGCTTCAACAAGGCCCAGCAGGACGCGTTGCTGCCGGCCGTCGAGGAGGGGCTTCTGACACTCATCGGGGCGACGACGGAGAACCCGTACTTCGAGGTCAACGCAGCGCTGCTCAGCCGCGCGCAGGTCTACGAGCTGCAGACGCTCGCGGCCGGGGACATCGAGGCGCTGCTGCGCCGGGCGCTCGATCGCGGCGAGTGCGCTGACGCAGGCGTCCCCGACGAGGTGCTGGCCTTCCTCGCGGGGCGCTCGGGCGGGGACGCGCGCACCGCGCTGGCGGCGCTCGAGCTCGCGTGCGAGAGCGCTGTCGCGGCGGGCGAGGCGGTCACGATCGAGGGCGCTGAGGAGGCGCTGCAGCGCAAGGCGCTGCGCTACGACCGCGCGGGCGACCAGCACTACGACTACATCTCGGCCTACATCAAGGCCGTGCGCGCCTCGGACCCCGACGCCGCCCTGTACTACCTCGCGGTCATGCTCGAGGGCGGTGAGGACCCGCGCTTCCTCGTGCGCCGGATCGTCGTCATCGCGTCCGAGGACATCGGCAACGCCGACCCGCAGGCGCTGGGCGTCGCGACCGCCGCCGCGGCCGCCGTCGAGCACGTCGGCCTGCCCGAGTGCGTCCACGCGCTGTCGCAGGCGACGATCTACCTCGCGCTGGCGCCGAAGTCCAAGGCCGCGACGAAGTCGATCGGCGCGGCCATCGCGCACGTGCGCCAGTACGGCGCCGCATCCCCGCCGCCGCAGGTGCGCTCCCAGGCTGTCGGCTACGACAGCCCGCACGACCACCCCGGCCACCTCGGCCCGCAGGAGGTCGCGCCCGACGAGGTCGCCGGCACGCGCTTCTACGACCCGGACGACGCCGAGGCGGAGCTGCGCGATCGCCTCGCGGAGATCCGCCGGGCGCGCGGGCGCGAGGGCCCACGGTTTAGCGAATGATCGAGTCGGTCAGCCCGATCGACGGCGCGCCGCTGGGCAGCGTGGCGACGACCGCTCCCGAGGACGTCGCCGCCGCGGTCGCGGAGGCAGCCGAGGTGCAGCGGCTGTGGGCGCAGCTGCGCCTGACCGACCGCGCGCGCTACCTCACCCGCGCCGCCCAGGCCGTCATCGACGAGTGGGACGAGCTCGTGCAGATCATCGTCACCGAGCAGGGGCGTCCGGTCGCCGAGGTGCAGAGCATGGAGCTGCTGCCCGCGGTGGAGCACCTGCAGTGGCTTGCCGAGGAGGGACCGCGCGTGCTGGCGCCCGAGCGCGTCGGCCTGTCGCGCATCCTGCAGCCGGTCAAGCGCGCGCGGCTGACGTTCGAGCCGCTCGGCGTCGTCGCGGTGCTGACCCCCGGGTCGGAGCCGTTCGCGACGCCGCTCGGCGACGTCGCGGTGGCGCTTATGGGCGGAAACGGCGTGGTCCTGCACCCGTCCCCGCTCGCGGCGCTGGCGGCTGAGCGGATCGGCCGCGTGTTCGTCCGCGCGGGCCTGCCGGAGGGGCTGCTGCAGATCGTCCACGGCGGGCCCGAGACCGCGCGCGCGCTCGTCGCCGCCGAGATCGCCCACGTCCGCTTCACGGGCTCGGCACCGGCCGGTCGCGACGTCGGCGAGGCCGTCGCGCGCGACCTCAAGCGCGCGACGATCGAGGTCGGCGGCAAGGACCCGATGCTCGTGCTCGCCGACGCCAACGTGCCGCGCGCCGTGGCCGGGGCGCTGTGGGGCGCGTTCGCCAACGCGGGCCAGTCGGGCGGAAGCCTGGCGCGCGCGTACGTGCTCGAGGAGCGCTTCGAGCGCTTCACGACCGAGGTCGTGGCCGGGGCACGCGCGCTGCACGTCGGCCATCCCGCCGATCCGCAGACCGAGATCGGCCCGCTGCTCGCCGCCGACCGCCTGGAGCGGCTCGTCGCGTTGATCGACGAGGCCGTCGCCGGCGGCGCGACGCTGCATTGCGGCGGGCCCGTCGAGGTAGGCGAGCTGCGCGGCGCGTACTTCGCGCCGGCGGTGCTGACCGGCGTCGCACCCGACGCGCGGCTGCTCACCGAGGACGCGCCGGGGCCGTGGCTGGCGATCGAGGCCGTCAAGTCCGAGCAGGCCGCGATCGCGTGCGCCAACGCGGGCGTCGGCGGGCTCGGGGCGTCGGTGTGGACGGCGGACCCGCACAAGGGCGCGCGCGTCGCGCGCGAGATCCGCGCCGGGATGGTGTGGATGAACGACCACCTCACGACGCGCGCGCTCGGCCAGCTGCCGTGGGGCGCCGTGCACGGCGCCGGGATCGGGCGCGCGCGCGGCGCGGTCGCGCTGCGGGCGTCGGTCGAGCCCAAGCTCGTGACGTGGGACCCGCCGGCCGGGCGGATGGCGTGGTGGCATCCGTATGACCGCGCGCTCGTCGCCGCGTGGCGCGCACTGGCGCGCATGCGCTCGGTGCGCGACTCCGACCGCGAGGCGGGTTGGCGCAAGGGCGCGCTGCCGCTCTTGCGCGTCGCGTCGCGGACGCTGCGGGCGGCGCGGCGGCGCTGAAGCCGCGCGGTCGTCGAAAACGGCATCGCTAGAGAAGTGAAGGAGCGGGGCGCCGCCCGGCCCGCGAGGCGAGGATGTCGATCTTTGGGCTATATCCGCCCATTCGGCGACATCCTCGGCGTCCGGCGGCACGAATGTCCTCCTGGTTTGGAGACATCCCGCGGGCCTAGGCACCAAACCGCTCCCTTCTTCCCTTATCGATGCGGTTTCGTCAAACCGCGGCGCCGCGGCACTAAGTCCGCGCCGCCGACACCAGCCGCAGCTTCTCCGGCGCGAGCGGCACCAGCACGCGCTTGGCGTACTCCGCCCCGCCGCGCAGCATCAGCGCGCGCAGCGGGTCCCAGGACAGCCGGTACTGGCGGCGCAGCGAGGTCGGCAGCAGCCCGACGGTGATGAAGTTCACGAGCTCCAGCACGGGGCGGCGGTGCAGGGGCACGGGTGGGCGCATGACGATCTGGATCGCCAGCTCGCGCGCGGCCTCGGTGACGTAGAGGTCGCCGCCGCGGAGCATGTCGTGCATGTAGGCGTCGAAGTCGGCGATCGTCGCAGGCATCTCGCTGTCGGCGAGACCGAACAGGCCGCCGACCACGCGGTAGTCCTGCCAGTAGGCGTCGCGCTGCACCGCGGACAAGGACGCCACGTAGCGCTCGTAGACGACGAGCGCGGAGTCCGCGAGCGCCGCCAGGATCCACATGAGCAGCTCGGGATCGTCGGCGGCGAACGGCGTGCCCACCGGGAAGCGGCCGGCCGGCTCGGAGAGCTCGCCGCGGACCTGCTTGTGCATGGCGCGCACGCGGCGCGTCGCGCCGTCGGCGTCCTCGCGCGAGCCGAAGCCGATCGTGTCCATGACCTCGGCCGTGCGCGCGAGGCGCTTGTACGGCTCGTCCATCGCGCCGGTGTGCGCGAAGAAGCCCGCGAACGCGACGGGATGGGTGGCCTGCATGAGCAGCGCGCGCGGTCCTGAGAAGGCCACAGCCATCTCGCGGTGCACGCGGCGCAGCATCGAGCTGTCGTCGAAATAGGACTCCATGGCGGGTGTTACGTCTTACCCGCTCGGACGGTTGCCTGCCGCACGAGACGGGCGTTTGGTTGATCTAACCTTGCTCGACCATGCCCGCCCAGGCCTACGCCGGCAAAGACTGCGTCTGCCAGCTCCGCAAGGGGATCTGCGACCAGTCCTGCGTGCAGGGGATGCTCGACACCCCGTTCTACATCGCCTGCCTGAAGCTCTCGGGCCGGCGTTGCGTCGTCGTCGGCGGCGGCGACATCGGCCTCGAGAAGGTCGAGGGGCTGCTCGCCTGCGACGCGGACGTGACGCTGATCTCGCCCGCTGCCATCCAGCCGCTGCGCGCGCTGGCCGACGAGGGCTCGATCGCGTGGGAGCGTCGCGCGTACGAGCCCGCCGACCTCGAGGCGACGTTCATGGCCGTCGCCTGCACGAACGACACGGACGTCAACATCCGCGTCTTCGATGACGCCGAGCGGCGCGCGATGCTCGTGAACATCGTCGACGTCCCGCCGCTGTGCAACTTCATCCTGCCGGCGATCGTCCGCACCGGGCCGCTGGCGATCGCGATCTCGACCGCGGGCGCCTCCCCGGCGCTGGCCAAGCGGATGAAGCGCGAGGTCTCAGAGCTCTTCGGCGAGGAGTACGCGCGCCTCGCGATCATGCTCAACGACGCGCGCGGCTGGGCCAAGGGTACGCTCCCGACCTACCAGGACCGCAAGGCGTTCTTCGAGTCGATCGTCAACGGCGAGCCGGACCCGGTGGTGCTGCTGCGGGCCGGTGACGAGCAGGCGGTGCTCGACCTCATCGCCGCCGCGCAGCGCACGCATCAGCCCGCCTGATCGAGGGCCTTTGGCCGCCGCTGGTGAACCCGACCTCCGGCGCGCGCGCGTCGCGGTCACGACGATCTTCGCGCTCAACGGCGCGGCGTTCGCGAGCCTCTTCGCGCGCCTGCCCGAACTGCAGCGCGACCAGCGGCTGAGCGACGGGGAGCTCGGGCTCGTGCTGCTACTCGGCGCGCTGGGCCTCATGGTCGCCCAGCCGCTGGCCGCTGCCTTCGCCGTGCGGCGGGGAAGCCGGCGCCCGACCATCGCGGGCGCGTGGGGCTACCTGCTCTGCCTGGCGCTGCCCGGCGTCGCGCCGTCAGCGCTCGCGTTCACGCTCGCGATCGTGGCGCTGGCAACCGCCAACGGCGTCTTGGACGTGAGCATGAACACCCAGGCGAGCGCGCTCGATCAACGCCACCCGCGCCACATCTTCGCGTCGTTTCACGGCGCCTTCTCCTTCGGGGCGATGGCCGGCGCCGGCGCCGGCGCGCTCGCCGCCCACGCCGGCCTCGACCCCGCGGCCCACCTCGCGCTCGCGGCGGTCCTGCTGCTGGCGATCCTGGCGTCCATGTCTGGCTGGCTGCTCCCGCCGTCGGCCGACGCGCAGCCCGAGGGACCGCGGCTGGCGCGCCCGACCCGCGCGCTCGCGGCGCTCGGCGCGCTGTCGTTCTGTGCGCTCATCGCCGAGGGATCGGTGACGGACTGGAGCGCGATCCTGCTCGATCGCGAGACGAGCGCGGGGCCCTCGCTCGCAGCGCTCGGACTGGCCGCGTTCTCCCTGACGATGGGCGCCGGCCGGCTTGCGGCAGACCCGCTCGCCGAGCGCTTCGGGCGCGTCGCGGTGATCCGCGCCGGCGGCCTGCTCGCGGCGGCCGGCCTCGCGCTGGCCTTGGCCGGCGCGACCGCCGCGGCCGGCATCGCGGGCTTCGCCGTGATGGGCGCCGGGCTGGCGGGCACGTTCCCCCTCGCCCTCGCTGCGGCCGGCGCGGGCGACGGGCCCACGGCGCCGGCGCTCGCCGCCGTGGCGACCACCGGGTACGCCGGCTTCATCGCGGGTCCCGCGCTGATCGGCCTGCTCTCCGAGGCGACGAGCCTCCCGCTCGCGCTCAGCGTGATCGGCGTCCTGTGCCTGGCGATCACCGCGCTGTCGCGGGCGGCCGCGCCGCCCGGCGCCGTCGGGCGCTGAGATGCTGTCGCGGTGAACGCCGACCTCCCGGCCATCGAGCTGCGCGGCGCGGGACGCCGCTACGGCGAGCGTGCCGCGCTGCGCGACGTGACGCTCGAGCTCGCCGCGGGGCAGACGCTCGTCGTGTTCGGGCCCAACGGCGCGGGCAAGACGACGCTGCTGCGGATGCTCGCGACGCTGCTGCGCCCGCATGCGGGCGAGGTGCGGGTGCTCGGCAGCTCGCTGCCCGACGACGGGTACGCCGTGCGCGGGCGGATCGGATTTCTCGGCCACGAGCCGCTGCTGTACCGCGAGCTGACCGGCCGCGAGAACCTGCGTTTCCACGCGCGGCTGCACGGCGTCTGCGTGGAGCGCGTCGAGACGGTGCTCGAGGCCGTCGGGATGACCGCGCGCGCCGACGACCCGGTCGCCGAGCTCTCGCGTGGGATGGTCCAGCGCCTGGCCGTCGCGCGCGCCGTGCTGCACGAGCCCGAGCTGCTGCTGCTCGACGAGCCGAGCGCGAACCTCGATCCGGCGGCCGTCGCGCAGGTGCAGCCGCTCATCGGGCGCGCGAGCGGTGCGACGCGCGTGCTGACGAGCCACGACCCGGCGGGCGGCCTCAGCGGCGCAGACGTGGCGCTCGGCCTCAAGGGCGGGCGCGTCGCGCTGCTCGCCCCGGCGGCCGACGTCAAGCCAGCGCAGATCGCCGAGCTCTACACATGAGGGCGACCGTCGCGGCGCTGCTGCGCAAGGAGCTCGCGCTCGAGCTGCGCACGCGCGAATCGGTGCCGGCGATGGTGCTGTTCACCGTCACGACGTACGTGCTCTTTCACTTCGGCCTGAGGGAGGACGCGGTCGACGGGGACCTCGCCGCCGGCGTCCTGTGGGTGACGCTGCTGTTCGCGGCGATCCTCGGCATCAACCGCCTGTTCGTCGCCGAGCATGAGCAGGGCGGCTTCGACGGATTCCTGCTCGCGCCGGTCGACCGCACATCACTGCTCGTCGCCAAGGCGATCGCGCTCTTCGGCTTCCTCGTCGCCGTGGAGATCATCGCCGTGCCGGCCTTCGGCCTGCTGCTGCTCGACCCGTCGCTCGGCCAGGCGCTCCCCGAGCTCGTGCTCGTGCTCGTGCTCGCCGACCTCGGCATCGCGGTCATCGGGACGCTCGTCGCCGCGCTCGCCATCCAGACCCGCGCGCGCGATCTGATGGTGCCGTTGCTCGCGCTGCCGCTGCTCGTCGTGGTGGTTCTCGGCGCGTCGCGATGCAGCGCGCCACTCTTCGCGCTGGGCGGCGCAGAGGCGCTCCCAGGGGACTGGCTGTCCCTGCTCGCTCTCTATGATCTGCTGTTCGCGCTGATCGCCTACGCGGTCTTCGACTTCCTCTTGGAGGACTGACCCATCGTCTACGGCAAGGGCCTGAAGGCCCTCTCCATCGCCACCGTCGCCGTGCTCAGCACCGCGTTCGTGCTCGTGCTGACGCACGCGCCGACGGACGCCGACCAGGGCGTCATCCAGAAGATCTTCTACGTGCACGTCCCGATGGCGATCGTCGCGCTCTGCGGCTTCGTCGCGGGCGCGCTGATGGCAGTGCAGTACCTGCGCACCAACGATCGCAAGTGGGACATGCGCTCCTACGTGACGATCCACCTGTCGATCGTGCTGGCCGTCGGCGTGCTCATCACCGGCTCGATCTGGGCACGCGCGTCGTGGGGTCACTGGTGGGTGTGGGACGAGCCGATGCTCGTCGTCTTCCTCATCGTGTTCCTCCTCTACGCGACCTATCAGCCGCTGCGCTTCTCGATCGAGGACCCGGAGAAGCAGGCCCGCTACGCCTCGGTGTTCGCGATCGTCGCGGGCGCCTTCGTGCCGCTGTGCTTCGGTGCGGTGCGCATGGCCGAGGCGGCCACGCAGACCCATCCGCAGACCGGGACGATGACGACGAGCGGGCCCGGCAGCGTGACGCTCGTGTTTCTCACGTCGCTGCTCGGTATCACGCTGCTGTTCATCACGCTCTGTAAGTACGAGATGGCTTCGAAGAACGTCACGTTCCAGCTGCGCCGGCTGCGCCGCCGGCTCGCGGGCGACGACGACCAGCTGCCGACGACCGGCCGGACCGCGGCCCCCCAGCTCTGATGCTCATGCTCGCGCTCTCGGACGGGGAGAAGTACGTGGCCGGCGCCTACGTCGTGTTCACGGCGCTCATCCTCGTCTACCTCGCGATCATGGCCGCGAAGCTCAGCCGCCTCGAGCGCGAGGTCGTCGAGCTGACCGAGATCGCCGAGCGCGAGCCCGCGCTGGACGGCGAGCGGGCGAAGGAGCCGGTCGCGTGACATCGCGTCGTTGCCCGGCGATGGCCGTCGCGCGCGCCGATCGTGGTCCCGCGCGATGAGCGAGCACGAGCTCATCACGCTGGGCATCTCGCACAAGACCGCGTCGGTGCAACTGCGCGAGCGCCTGGCGCTGACGCAGAGCGCGGTCGAGGGCTTCCTGCACGAGGTCATCGCGCTGCCCGAGGTCCACGAGGCGGTCGTCATCTCCACCTGCAACCGCACCGAGCTGTCGCTCGTCGTCGGTGACGCCGTCGCGGCCGAGAGCGGCGTCCTCGGGGTGCTCTCCCAGCGCGCGCACGTCCGCCCCACCGAGCTCGCCGAGCGGATCTACTCCCCGCGCAATTGCGACGCCGCCCGCCAGCTCTTCCGGGTCTGCAGCGGCCTCGAATCGATGATCGTCGGCGAGGCCGAGATCCAGGGCCAGGTCAAGCGCTCCTACGAGATGGCGCTCGCCGCGGGCACGACCGGGCCGCTGACCAACCGCCTCTTCACCGCGGCGCTGCAGACGGGCAAGCGCGTGCGCTCGGAGACCGGTATCGGCCTCGGCCGCGCCTCGATCTCCTCGGTCGCCGTGGACCTTGCCCACGACGTCCTGGGCACGGCGACCAACCCGCGCGTCGTCATCATCGGCGCCGGCGACACGAGCGAGCTCACGGCGCGGGCGCTGGCCGATCGCGGCGTCTCGACGATGTTCGTCGCCAACCGCCACGCCGACCGGGCGCGCGCGCTGGCCGAGCGTTTCGGCGGGGGCGTCCTGGCCCTCGACGAGCTGCCGGGCGCGCTCCAGCTCGCCGACGTCGTCGTCGCCTCGACCGCGTCGCCGCACCCGATCCTCGGCCAGGAGGAGCTCGAGCTCGTCATGCGCCGGCGCCGCGAGCGCCCGCTGCTGCTCGTCGACATCGCGGTCCCGCGCGACATCGACCCGGCGTGCCGCGACATCCCGGGGGTGACGCTGTACGACATGGACGACCTCCAGTCCGCCGTGGCGCACACGATGTCCGTGCGCGAGGCCGAGGCGCTGCGCGCGGACTCGATCGTCGAGGAGGAGATCTCGCGCTTCGCCGAGTGGCTCGGGTCGCTTGCGGTGCAGCCGACGATTCGCGACCTGCGCGAGTACGGCGACCGCATCGTCGAGCAGGTGCTGGCCGAGAACGCCTCGCGCTGGGAGAGCGCGTCCGACCGCGACCGCGCGCGGGTGGAGGCGATCGCCCGCTCGGTCATGGGCCGCCTGCTGCACGAGCCGACGCTGCGGCTGCGCACGCTCAGCGAAGGACGCAGCCACGGCCGGTTGCAGATCATGCGCGAGCTCTTCGGGCTCGAGGGCGCGCCTGACTCCGAGTCCGCGCAGCCGGCGGCGGAGGCGGGCAAGGACAACGTGCGCAAGCTGCCGCGCCGCGCCGCGGGCTCGTAGCGGCGCCGTGCGAATCGGCACGCGCGCGAGTGCTCTTGCGCTTGCGCAGGCGGGCATGGTGGCCGACCTGCTCGGCGCCGACTCAGAGCTCGTGCGGGTCACGACGAGCGGCGACCGAGATCGAGCAGGCACCGACAAGGAACGCTGGGTCAAGGAACTCGAGCTCGCGCTGCTCGACGGCGAGATCGACCTCGCCGTGCACAGCGCGAAGGATGTGCCCAGCGAGCTGCCCGACGGCCTGGCCCTCGCCGGGGCGCCGGAGCGCGCCGATCCCTACGACGCGCTCGTCGGCGCCGGTTCGCTGGACGAGCTGGGCGAGGGCGCGCGCATCGGCACGTCGAGCGTGCGCCGTGCGGCGCAGCTGCGCGCGCTGCGCGAGGACCTCGACATCGTCGCGATCCACGGCAACGTCGACACGCGCCTGCGGCGGCTCGGCGAGGGGGAGGTCGACGCGCTCGTGCTCGCCGCCGCGGGCCTCGTGCGGCTCGATCGGGCGGACGCCATCGGCGCCGTCCTCAGCGCCCTCGTCCCCTCCCCGGGTCAGGGCACGCTCGTGCTCGAGGTCCGTGCCGATGACGAGCGCGCGCGTGACGCCGCCCGTGCCGTCACCCACGACGCGACGTGGACCGCGCTGTGCGCGGAGCGCGCGCTCGTCGCGCGCCTGGACGCGAGCTGCCACACGCCGCTGGGCGCGCACGCGACGGTCGACGCGGACGGGATCGTCCTGCGGACCTTCGTCGGCCTGCCCGACGGCTCGGCGTGGCTGCGCGACGAGGCGCCGCCAGCCGCCTCACCCGACGAGGCCGGCGAGCAAGCCGCGGAGCGGCTGCTCAGCGCCGGCGGCGGCGAGCTGCTCAGGCTCGCCGAGGAGCTCGCCGCCCTATGAGTGACGGCCGCGTCTACCTCGTCGGCGCCGGGCCCGGGGACCTGGGGCTCATGACCGCCCGCGCGCTCGAGCTCATCGCGCGCGCCGACGTGATCCTGTACGACCGCCTCATCCCCGACGGCGCCCTCGACGGCGCGCGCGCGGACGCGGAGCTCATCGACGTCGGCAAGGTCGGCGGCGGCGAGCAGGTCGCGCAGGAGGCGACGAACGACCTGCTGCTCGAGCACGCCCGCGCCGGGCGCCACGTCGTGCGCCTGAAGGGCGGCGATCCGTTCGTCTTCGGCCGCGGCGGCGAGGAGCTGGCGCTGCTGCACGAGGCGGACATCGACGTCGAGGTCGTGCCCGGCGTGACGGCCGGGGTCGCGGCGCCGGCGTACGCGGGCATCCCGGTCACGCAGCGCGGAATGTCGGCTGCCGTCGCGTTCGTCACCGGGCACGAGGATCCAGCCAAGCCCGAGTCGCAGATCCACTGGGATGCGCTCGCCGCGTTCCCCGGCACGCTCGTCTTCTACATGGGCGTGCGCCAGCTCGCGCGCATCGCGGGACAGCTCGAGTCCCACGGTCGCGCGGGGCGCGAGCCGACCGCGGTGATCGAGCGCGGCACGTTCGCCGACCAGAAGACGGTCACGGCCCCGCTCGCGCAGATCGCTGCCGCCGCGGCGCGCGGCAACGTCCGCCCGCCCGCCGTGCTCGTCGTCGGCCCCGTGGCGTCACTGCACGACGACCTGTCGTGGTTTCGCGCGGGTCCGCTCGCGGGCCGCACGATCGCCGTCACCCGCGCGCGGGCGCAGGCGAGCCCGCTCGCGGCCCGGCTGCGCGAGCTGGGCGCGCGCGTCGTCGAGGCGCCGGCGATCCGCATCGAGCCGCTCGCCGCGCAGCTGCCGGACCTGGCGGGATTCGACCTCATCTGCGTGACGAGCCCTAACGGCGTGCGGCGGCTGCTCGAACTGTGCCGCGACGCGCGCGATCTCGCGGGGCCTCGGGTCGCCGCGATCGGCCCCGGAACCGAGCAGGCGCTGCGCGAGGGCGGCATCGCGGCCGACATCGTGCCCGAGCGCGCCGTCGCGGAATCGCTCGTCGAGGCGCTCGCCGACCGGCCGGTGCGGCGCGCGCTGATCGCCCGCGCCGAGCAGGCGCGCGAGGTGCTGCCCGACGCGCTGCGCGCGCGCGGCGCTGAGGTCGAGATCCTCCCGCTGTACCGCACCGTCGCCGAGCCGCTGGATGACAAGGCCCGCGCGGCGGCGCTCGGCGCGGACTATGTGACGTTCACGTCGGCGTCGTCGGTGCGGTTCTTCCTGGAGGCGGTCGGCGGCTCGGCGGCCGGCCCGCGCGTGGTGTCGATCGGGCCGATCACGAGCGCGGCCCTGGCCGAGGCGGGGGTCGAGGTCGACGTGGAGGCCGAGCAGCACACGCCCGAGGGGCTCGTGGCGGCGCTCGTGCAGGACGCCGCGCGGTCGACGAGACAGCATCGATGAGGGAACTGCGAGCGGCGGTTCGTTGCTCCGGGACGGCGCGGCGATCAGCGCCGGGGGTGGCAGCAGTTGTGTCCCTCTGGGGATAACAATCTCTGCCACCCCCCGGTGAAACACCCGCCCCGCGGACCCCGCGCCGCCTCGAAACCCAATCCTTCATCGATGTCGTAACCGCACCGCATCACCGCGGCCATCACGGCAGAACTACTCGCGCACCGTCACCGTCTGGTGCATCGTCACCGGGTGCAGGTAGCAGAACAGGTTGTAGCGCCCCGACACGGGGAACGACTGGGAGTACACGGTCCCCGCACGGCCCAACGGCGAGTCCACCGCCCGCGGGCCGTTGGCCAGCAGCACGATGTGCACCCCGGGGTCGCGGAAGAACCAGTTGACCCGGCCGCCGCGGGCGATCGAGAGGTTCGGCGGGCTGAAGCGGTTCTGGGTGAGGTCGACGTTGGCGATCGCCCCGGCGATGAGCTGCGGCCCGCGCGCGTTCGCAAGCTCGACGAAGGTGCCCTTCTCGTCCAGGCCGGTCAGTGGCACCTGGGCGGGCGCGACGGTCGCGCGGCCCTTCTTGCGCGTCCAGTGGATGCGCCGGTCCTTCGGCAACGGGTCGCACGTACGCGACGCGCCGCTGTCACGCGCGATGTAGACGTGCGTGATCGCCATGACGAGCGGGTGCGGGATCTGCGCGTCGTAGCGGGCGCTGACCCGCAGGTACTCGCCGGCGCGCACGGGGATCCCGGTCTTGGAGAGGAAGTAGCCCGTGGCGATCGGCCCCGGTTCGTGAAGGTTCGGGCGCACGCGATAGACGGGGTCGTCGGGCATGCCCCAGCGCGGCTTGTGTGTGATGAGCGGGCGATCCGCGCACCGCCGCTGGCTGATCTGCATCGACTTCGAACTGCCGTGCAGGTGCGCGCCGGCCGCCACGATGCGGCCGTTGATCGGGACCTTCCAGTCATACGCGCGCACATCCTCTGAGCCCGGCGCTCCGCCGCCCGGCACGGTGTAGCTCGACGAGGGCTCGCAGCCGTTGGCCCGCAGCCACAGCGGCCGGACGTTCTGCAGGCGCTTGCCGGTGACCATCTTCACCGTGTACTCGAGATAGACGTCCTGCGCCTTGGTCGTGTGGCTCATGTACATCGCCACCGCCCGCCAGCGATCGCGGCGGTTGACCTTGTAGCCGTAGCCGGAGGGCAGGATTAGCCGCTGGCGCTCCTCGCCGGTGCCGTAGAACGGCTCGCCCTTGCGACCGGGACACGAGCTGACCTTGTCCGGCCCGCCGGGATAGCCGCCGTTGATGAAGACGACGTGGTGGAGCATCACGCGGCTGATCGGGACGGGCCGGCCGCGCGCGTCGACGAGCCGGGCGTTCATGGCGACGATATAGCCGCTGCGCTTTGGCGTGCGCACGATCGGCACCGGGTACTTCGTCTGAAAGCCACCAAGCGTGATCGGCCCGTTGCGCAGCTTGTACGTCTTCACCGCCGCGCACGAGGCCGGCGCCAGGATCAGCCCGACCGCGAGCGCAGCGAGGCTCGCCACCGCGAGGCGCACACACCGTTGTCGACCCCCGAACCCTTCCATGGGGAGGCGAGATTAGCGTTCCGGTCGGGCGCCCGGCGCAACCTGGCGTAGCGGCGCGACCTAGACTCGGCGGACGGTGGCAGTCGTGACGTTCCTCACCGATTACGGGAGCAGCGACGAGTTCGTCGGCGTGTGCCACGGCGTCGTCGCGCGGATCGCCCCGGACGTGCGCATCATCGACATCACGCACGGCGTGGACCGCCACGACATCCGCGCCGGAGCGGTCACGCTGCGCCGGGCGATCGGCTTCATGCCCGCGGGGGTCCACGTCGCGGTCGTCGATCCGGGCGTCGGCGGGGAGCGGCGCGCGGTCGCGCTGCGCTGCGCCGCCGACGAGCAGATCCTCGTCGGCCCCGACAACGGGCTGCTCCTCCCGGCGGCCGATCGGCTCGGCGGCATCGTCGAAGCCGTCGACATCGGGCGCTCGCCGCTGCGCCTCGAACCGGTCTCACGGACATTCCACGGCCGTGACATCTTCGCGCCGGTCGCCGCGCACCTCGCGTCCGGCCGGACGCTGCGCGATGCGGGGGAGCCGATCGATCCGCGGACGCTCGTGGCGCTGCACCTGCCGCGTCCGCGCATCACCGGCGCTGCCGTCATCGCGCACGTGGTGACCGCCGACGTCTTCGGCAACGTCGCGCTGGACGCCGAACGGCGCCACCTCGCCGAGCGCGGGTTCAAGCTCGGCGCGACCGTCAGCATCAACGGGCGTCGCGCGCTGTACGCCACGACGTTCGGCGTCGTCGCCGAGGGCGAGCTCGTGCTCTACGAGGATGCGTCCGGGGCCCTGTCGGTCGCGGTCAACCACGGCTCGGCGCTCCAGACGCTCGGCCTGCAGCTCGACGCCGAGGTCGAGCTCGCTCCCGCCACATGACCCCGCCGAGGCTCGGCGCTCCGCGCCTGCACCTGCGCCGGACGGACTCCACGAGCGAGCGAGCGCGCACGCTGGCGACGGCCGGCGCCCCGCACGGCACGCTCGTCACCGCCGCCGAGCAGTCCGCGGGCCGCGGGCGCCAGGGGCGCACGTGGAGCGCCGTGCCGGGACGCGCGCTGCTGATGTCGCTCGTGCTGCGCGAGTACCCCACGCTCCTGCCGCTCGCCGCCGCCGTCGCGGTCGCCGACGTCATCGGGGAGGACGCGACCGTCAAGTGGCCCAACGACGTGCTCCTCGACGGCCGCAAACTCGCCGGGATCCTCGTCGAAAGCCGCCCGCAGGAAGGCTGGGCGGTGCTCGGGATCGGCATCAACGTCGCCGTGCGCGAGACCGACCTGCCGGCCGAGCTGCGCGAGCGCGCCGCGACGCTCGGCCTCGATCCGAGCGCCGTCGAGCCGACGCTCGCCGCGCTTCTCCCCGCGCTGGACCGGCGCCTGCGCGATGACGACGCGGTGATCGTCGCCGCGCTGCGCGAGCGCGACGCGCTGCACGGGCGCGCGATCGAGTGGGGTCGCGGGCGCGGCGTCGCCGCCGGCATCGACGACGAGGGACGGCTTCTCGTGGACTGCGCCGACGGGACGCGCGACGCGCTGGATGCCGGCGAGGTGCATCTCGCACCGATCCAACCGGCCTGAGCCGGCGCATAGGTACGGCGTCCAGTGGGGGTCTTGTCGGAACGTTCGGCCCACTAGCCTGTCCGCCCGATGTCGCGCCGCCCGCTCACACTGCTCGCGCTCGCCGTCGCCAGCGCGATCGGCGCGCTCGGCGTCTGGCTTGCGGCGTTCGCCGTTCCCGCCGGTCAGCGACTTGACTCGTCGGCGCTGGACGCGTTCACGGCCGCCGCGCAGCGGCCGCTGCGGCCGTCGATCAACGGCGTGTCGGAGCTGGCCGGACCGGGACCGCTGATCGCCGGCGCGCTCGTGCTCGTCACGATCGCGCTGCTGCGGCGGCGCTGGCTCATGGCCGCGATGGTGCCCGCGATCCTGCTCTGCGCGAACCTCGTGACCCAGCTGCTCAAGCCGGGCCTGGCACACCCGCGGATCGTGGAGCTCTCCGGCACCGAGGCGCCCTACCCCGCCTCATGGCCGAGCGGCCACTCGACGGTGGCGATGTCGCTGGCGCTCTGCGCGGTGCTCGTCGTCGGGCCTCGGCTGCGCCCGCTGGCCGCGCTGGTCGGGGCGGGCTACGCCGTCGCGGTCGGCTACTCGCTCATCGCGATGGGCTGGCACCTGCCCAGCGACGTGCTCGGCGGCTTTCTCAGCGCCTCGACGTTCACGCTGCTCGGGGCCGCGGGCCTGAGCGTGCTCGAAGGACCAAAGGCGCCGGCAGCGCACGCCGTATCCGCGCGCAGACGGACGCCGGTCGCGATCGACCGCCCGGTGCTGCTCGCCTCCCTTGTCGCCGCAGCCGCGGCGGTCCTCTGCGGCCTCGTCCTGCTCGCCCGCAATCCGGGCGCCGCCGCGTTTGCCTCCGAGCACCCGTCGGCCCTCCTCGCCGCGGCCGGGGTCGCGGCGCTCGGACTGACGCTGACCGCCGCGCTGACGCTCGCGCTGCGCCGCTGAGCTGGTGCTGCGCCGCCCGACGAGCCTGTCGGCACTCGGTGTCGCCTGCGCCGCCGCGGTGACCGGGCTGTGGTTTTTCGTCAACGACGTCGCCGCGGGGCGCCGGCTGGATGCGGGCGCGGGCGACGCGCTGCATGGCCTCACCAGCGACTCCCTGGACGAGATCCTGCGCGGCACCGCGTCGCTGGCCGACACGCTGCCGTTCGCGGTCGCGGCGGCCGGGCTGCTCGCCCTCGCCTGGTTGCGGGGCGGACCGCGGCTCACGCTGGCGTGCGCCCTGATCCTGCTCGTCGGCAACGCGGCGACGCAGCTCGCGCAGCCCTCGCTGACCGCCGCGCGGCAGGTCGACTTCAGCGCCACGCGGCTCAGCGAGATCGGGTCGTGGCCGAGCGGCCACGCGACGGCCGCGATGTTTCTCGCGCTCGTCGCCGTCCTCGTCGCGGGGCCGCGGCTGCGCCGGGTGACCGCGATCGCCGGCGCTGGCTTCGCGCTGGCGGTCGGTGGCGCGCTCGTGACACTCGGGGGTCACGTGCC
The DNA here is from genome assembly GCA_963705315.1 of uncultured Actinomycetes bacterium. GTDB lineage: Bacteria > Actinomycetota > Thermoleophilia > Solirubrobacterales > Solirubrobacteraceae > CADCVQ01. Next base: position 412,105 of record OY970068.1, on the reverse strand, counting down.
CGGTGACGTGCTCGCCGGCTACCTCGTCGCGGGGGCCTTCACCGCGCTGGGAGCGGCCGCGCTGAGCGCCGCCGAACGGCGTCATCCGCGCGCGCGGCGGCCGGCCCGCTCGCCGCGGCTCGCCCCCGCCCTCGGGGCGCTCGCGGCGCTCGCCGTCTTCGCGACGGCTGCCGGCACGGCGCTCGTCACGCGCCGCGACGACGTGGCAAACGCGGTGCACGACCTCCCGTGGCTGCTGGCCGGCACCGCGCTGGTCGCCCTCGCCGTCGCGCTGACGGCCGGCTGGGCGCTCGTGCGCCGCTGAACCGGCGCGCAAACCCGTGCCCCTCCCGCGCGTTACTCCGCTACGCCCCGGTCCGCACACCCATCCCAGCCCGTGATCGACGCTCGTGACGTCCGGCGGCGCTTCGGCGACCGCGAGGTCCTGCGCGGCGTCTCGATCCAGGTCGCGCCGGGCGACATCCACGCGCTGCTCGGCCCCAACGGCGCCGGGAAGACGACGCTCCTGCGGATCCTTGCGGGGCTCGCCGACGCGACCGGCGGGCAGGTGCTCATCCTCGGCCGCGACATCGCCGCGCATGGCAACGAGCTGGCCGGGCGGGCGGGCCTGGTTCCATCCGGCGACCGCACGTTCTATCTGCGCATCAGCGGCCTGGAGAACCTCGCCTTCTTCGGTCGCCTGCAGGGCCTGGGTCGCGCCGCGGCCGTCGCGCGCGCCCACGAGCTGCTCGGGCTCGTGGGCCTCGGCGACGCGACCAAGCGGCCGGTGGGGCGCTACTCGCACGGGATGCAGAAGCGCCTGTCGTTCGCCCGCGCGCTCATCACCGAACCCGAGCTGCTGCTCGTCGACGAGGCGACGCACGATCTCGATCCCGAGGGCGCCGAGCGGATCCGCGCGCTGGCTGCCGGCCTGGCCGCGCGCGGGACGGCGATCATCTGGGCGACGCAGCGCGTCGACGAGATCCGCGGCTTCTGCACGGCGGTCACGTTCCTGCATCACGGCGAGGTGCGCTTCGCGGGATCGGTGGCGCAGCTCATCGAGCGCGGCGCCGCCGGGCCGCGCTACGTCGTCCGTGTGAGCAACGGTCGCCCCGATCGCGTAGTCGCGCTTGACGCGCTGCAGCGCGCGCTCGGGGCGGGCGCGGCGATCGCCGGCGGCGGCGCCCTCGGCCCTGAGCACTTCCTGCTCACCCCACGCGGCGGGACGCCGCTCGGGCGCGCGATCGCGTCGCTCGCGGGCGCGGGATTCGACGTCCTCACGTGCCGGCAGGAGCGCTCGGAGGTCGAGGAGGCCTTCCGCGCGCTGACGTCCACCGAGGAAAAGCCGGGATGAGCGCCACGGCGATCAGCCGCAACCCGCTCGCGCGCCTCGCCGGCGAGGCGCCGAAGATCGGCGCGTTCATCCGGCGCGACCTGCTCATCGCGTGGAGCTACAAGCTCGCGTTCTTCACCGACCTCGTGAACATGGCGGCGCAGGCGTTCGTGTTCTCGCTCATCGGCAAGCTCGTGCCGCCCGAGCGGCTGCCGGAGTACGGCGGCTCGACCACGACGTACATGGAGTTCGTGGCGATCGGGATCGTGCTCAACCTCGTGATCGCGCTCCTGCTGGACCGCGTCGCCAACGCGATGCGCTCCGAGCAGGTTCAGGGGACGCTCGAGTCGCTGCTGACGACGCCGACGCCCGCCTCGACGATCCAGATCGGCTCGGCGGCGTTCGAGTTCCTCTACATCCCGATCCGGGCCGCGCTGTTTTTGCTGGCGATCGCCTTCGCCTTCGGGCTGGACATGCACGCCTCGGGCGTCCTGCCGTCGATCGTGCTGGTCGCCGCGTTCGTTCCGTTCGTCTGGGGGCTCGGGCTCGTCAGCGCCGGGGCGATCGTCACGTTCCGGCGCGGCGCGAACGGTGCAGCGGCGATCGCGACGCTGCTCGGCCTGGCGTCGGGCGCGTTCTTCCCAACCGACCTCCTGCCGGGCTGGCTGTCGTGGATCACGGTGGTCAACCCGATCGCGATCACGCTGGAGAGCATCCGCGAGGCGCTGCTCGGCGGCGCGGGCTGGGGTGCGATCGGAACGGACATCTTCGTGCTGCTGCCGCTGTCCGCCGTGTCGCTGGCGATCGGCGTCGCGGCGTTCCGTCTCGGCCTGGCGCGCGAGCGCCGGCTCGGCACGCTGGGGCTGTACTGATGGACGGCCCGCAGATCTGGGACCGCGTCCAGCGACTCGCCGAGCGCGCGCCGACGATCGCCGACCTGCGCGTGCACCGGCTCGAGCTCGTCGCTGCCGAGCTGTGCCGCCGGCGCGCCGAGCCCGTGCCCGCCGAGCTGCGCGACGAGGAGCTGCTCGCCGCCGCAACGGCGCTCGCCGCGCCCGTCGCGCTCGCACGCGCCCGCGCGGCGTACGGCGGGCCGCTCGTGCTCATGAAGGGGCCGGAGATCGCGCTGCGCTACCCAGAGCCGGCGCTGCGCCCGTTCTGCGATCTCGACCTGCTCGCCGACGACGCTCCGGCGGCACACGGCGCCCTGCTGCAGGCCGGGTTCGCGATCGCCGGCCGCTGGGCCGACCACGTCGAGCTGCACCACCTGCGGCCGCTGTGCTGGCCGGGCCTGGAGATCGCCGTCGAGGTGCATTCGCGCGTGAACGTCCCCGCCGGCCTGACCGCCCCGGACACGCGCGCGATCATCCACGCGGCGCAGCCGGCCCGCTTCGGCGGCGGCGAGGTCCTCGCTCCGGCGCCCGCCGCGCACGCGCTCATCGCCGCCGCCCACTCCTGGGCGCACGCGCCGCTGGCCTGCATCGGCCAGCTCGCGGACGTCGCGCTGCTGGCGGCCGAGGCCGAGCCTGGGGAGATCGACGCGCTGGCCCGGCACTGGGGCTGGACACGGATGTGGCACACGACCCGCGCCGCGACCGAGGCGCTGTTCGGCGCCGCCTCGCCGACGGTCCCGATGCGGCTCTGGGGCCGCCATCTGTTCGATGCCCGCGAGCGCACGCTCTTCGCGCGCCACCTCGAGGAGGCGACGAGCCCGCTGTGGGGCCTGCCGCCAATCCGCGCGCCCGCCGGCCTGGCACGCGTCACCGCGCGGCGGATCCGGCCGTCGGCCGACGAGACGTGGCGGCGCAAGCTGCGGCGCGTGCGCCGGGCGGCCGGCAACGCCCGGCTGCGTCACTCCGAGCACGACGCGCGGCTACCCGCGGAGGACCGCAGGATCGGCGCGCCGCGCGATCTGCAGGACGCGCCGGCACCCGAGCGCCGGAGCGGATCATGAGCGCCACGCTGCGGCTGCGCGCCGGCAAGCTCAACTGGCGCATCATCGACGACGAGGTCGTGCTGCTCGACGGCGCCGAGTCGACGTACCTCGCGACGAACGCCGCCGGCACGTTGCTGTGGCGCGCGCTGAGCGACGGCGCGACGCGCGAGGAGCTCGTGGCGCGGCTCGTCGCCGAGTACGGCATCGGCGATGCGCGCGCCGGCGCCGACACCGACAGCTTCCTCGACGTCCTGCGCGACCGCGACCTGCTCGACGAGCGATGAGGCGCCCGCCCGACATCCCGACCCTGCGCGCCGCCCTGTGGGCGCAGCGGGCGCTGCTGAGCGCGCGCCGCCAGCTGCGCGCCGAGGAGCTCGAGCGCGTGGCCCTTCCCGCTCCGCCGGGCCTGCCCGAACGCGCCGGTCGCGGCGTCGACGCGCTGCTGCGCCGGCGAGCGCACAGCTGCCTGGAGGGGGCGCTCGTCCGCCAGCGCTGGCTCGCGCACCTCGGCGACGACCGCGATGTCGTCATCGGCGTGAGCGCGCCGAGCGAGAGCTTCGCGGCCCACGCCTGGGTCGACGGCGACCCCGACGGCGGCGGCTTCGCGGAGCTGCGACGCCTACGGCCATGAGCGCCGCCGCACAGCTCTCGCCGCTCGACGTCGCCTGTGGCATCGCGTTCGAGTCGCGGCCGCCGCGGCGCCCGCCGCCGCTCCCGCCGCCGGGCCCAAGCGCCGCCGCCGCGCTCGAGCGCGCGGTGCTGCCGGCGCTGCGCCGCCCGCCGTGCCTGGTGAGCTTCTCGGGCGGCGGCGACTCCTCGCTCGTGCTCGCGGCCGCGACGCGCGCCGCCCGCCGCGCGGGACTGGCACCGCCGGTCCCGGCGACGATCCGCCTGCCCGACGCGCCGCTCGCCGGCGAGTCGCTCTGGCAGGAGCAGGTCGTCGCGCACCTCGGGCTGACCGACTGGGTGAAGCTCGAGCTGCACGACGAGCTCGACGTCGTGGGGCCCTACGCGACGCGACTGCTGCGCGACCACGGACTGCTGTGGCCCTGCAACGTGCACTTCCATCTGCCGCTCGTCGACGCCGCGCGCGGCGGCTCGCTGCTGACCGGCCTCGGCGGCGACGAGCTGTTCGGCAGCGCCGAGCGCACGCGCCTGGCGGCGGTGGCGGCACGCGACGTGCGCCCCCAGCCGCGCGATCTCGCCTGGCTCGGGCTCAGCCTCGCCCCGCGGAGCCTGCGCGCCCAGGTCCTCGCGCCGCGCCGCGCCGTGCACTTCCCCTGGCTGCGCCCGCCCGCCCGGCGCGCCGCCGCGGCCGCCGCCGCGCGCCAGGAGGCGGCCGAACCACGCGACCTCGCCGGCCGGATGGCCTACGCGCGCTGCCTGCGCTACCTGCGCGTCGCCGTCGACAGCCTCGCGTGCGCGGCCCGCGGCGAGGACGTGCAGATCGGCCATCCGCTGCTCGCCGACGAGCTGTGGAGCGCCGTCCGCGCGGCGGCCGCGCCGCGTGGCTGGTCGCGCCGGTCGCACGCCACGCGCGCGCTGTTCGGCGGCTGGCTGCCCGACGCGCTGTACGACCGCCGCGACAAGGCGAGCTTCGACGCGGCGTTCCGCCACGACCACAGCCGCGCGTTCGTCACGCGCTGGGACGGCCGCGGGGTGCCCGACGAGCTCGTCGACGCCGCGACGCTGCGCGACTACTGGTGCTCCGCCGCGCCCGCCTCGCAGTCGCTGACGCTGCTGCAGGCCGCATGGCTGCAGACGGACCTAGACGATCGGCTAGGCGAGCGCCAACCCGCCACGCCATACTTGCGATAGCCACGTTTCCTGGAGCGCATTTCGAAAGGACTCTCACCTGTGCCAGTGCCATACGCAGCGCCTGAGCTGAGAGTCCTCGGCTCGGTACACGAGTTGACGCAGGCCCCCAAGACACTCGGCCTGGGGGACGCCATCCTCTTCCGCAACAGCGGCGGGGGCGGGGGCGGACCGGTCAAGACGTCCTGAGCGCGTCGACGAGCACGCGCGCGGCGTCGCCCAGCGACGCCCATTCGCGCGGCCGGCGCAGTTCGTAGCACGGCAGCGCGCTGAGCTCCACGAGCACCGCCGGATCGCTGGGCAGCATCTGCACGGCGCGGTGCGCGGCGATCGCTCGCAGCCGCTCGGCTCCGCGCACGGGCACGAGCTCGGGTTCGCCGTCGCGCCAGGTCAGGACGATCCAGCCGCGCAGCGCGACGGCCGGGTGGACCGGGTCGAGCTGGATCCGCCAACGGTCGCGCAGGCCCACCCGTCCCAGCGCCACGCCCGCGTCAAGCCGGCGCGCCGCTGACTCGCGCAGGTCCAGCGAGCGCGGGCCGGCGAGCACGTTCGGGCCGTCGATCACGAGCAGGTCGTCGCTGACGATCGGATGGCCCTCACGCGCGAGCCACGCCAGCGTGGAGCTCTTGCCCGCCTCCCGGTCGCCGAGCAGCGCCCACGCGCCCCCATCGACGACCACCGCGCCCGCGTGGAAGCTCTCGCGCCCGAGCCAGCGCGAGGCCACGGCGGCGACGCCCGCGAAATGCGGGTGCACGAGGTTGCCGTCGGGCGGCCGGTCGGCGGTCGCGAACGTCGCGCGGGCCGGCTCGCGCTCGATCTCGACCCAGCCGCCCGAGGTCAGGGTCACCGCGGCGCGCTCGCTGCCGACGATGTCGTAGGGACGGTGCAGCCCCTCGTCCTTGCGCCAGGCGAGCGCAAACGGCGGCCAGGCAGCGGGCGCCGGGACGAGCAGATCGTGCGCGGCGTCGACACCGCGAAGCGTGAAGCCGTAGGCGCCGCGGCTACGCGGCGGACTCGACACCGTCGTCGAGCGATTCTGGCTCGGGTGCGGACCCGCCGGCATCACCGTTCTCGGCCGCCTGCTTCGGTGCGCGGCGCGTCGACGGCCGGCGCGGCTTGGCCTTCGGCTTGTCTGCCGGCGTGGCCTTCGCCCTCGCCCTGGGCTTGGGCTTGGGCTTGTCCTCCGCCGGCCTCGGGCCGCGCGCAGCCGCGAGCGCGGCCGCGGCGCCGGCGATCGCCTCGACGGCGGCCGCGTCGTCGACCTTCGGCTCGGGTTGGGAAACCTTCGGCTCGGGTGCGCGGAGCTCCGACTCCGGCGCCTTGGCCTTGACCGCCTCCTGCACGGCGGTCTGTCCCGGAGTCTGCGCCCCGTTCTGTGCGCCGTTCTGCGTGCCCTTCTTGCGCCGCCGCCGGCTGCCGCGCCTGCCACGGCTCTTGGGGAAGTTGCGCAGCAGTTCGCGCGACAGGGCGCTCGGCTTGCGCGCCATGCGTGTCCGTGCTCCGCGCAGGATCTCTTCGCCCTCGGGCGAGTGCGCGACGGCGGCGGCGAGCAGCGCCGCCGACAACCTGCGGTCGTGCTTGCGCGCGGCGTGCACGAGCCGGCGCGCGTTGCGCGCATGCGCCGCGCCGCTGGAGTTCACGAGCAGCCCGAGCAGCCGCTTGGTCTCCGGCCAGCGCTGGACGGCGTACTCCTCGTGGACGTCGCGCGTGTATCCGGCCAGGCGCCAGATCCACGCGTTCGCCTGGTCGCGGCGGCCGATGCGCTTCTCGGCGAGCGCGAGCAGCATGACCTTGGTTCCCTCGCGGCGCTCGTCGCGCGTCCATGTGCCGATGACGTCGATCGCGGAGTCAAAGGCCTCGGGATCGCGCGCGGCGGCGATCTCCTGCAATGCGCGGACGCGCAGCTGCGAGTTCTTGTTGCGCTGCACCGCCGTCAGCAGGAACGTCCGCTTGATCGCGCCCTCGCGGTCGAAGTGCAGCATCGCCCGGGCGCGGCGCCAGCCGCTCGGCGCGACGCGCGCGCCGGCGAGCGCGGCCCATTGGATCTGCTCGCCGTAGGGCAGGTGCTCCACCGCGATCCGCCACAGCTCGCGCTCGAAGACCTCGATCCGCCGGTCCTCGTCGGAGGTCACCGGCAGCACGCGGCGCTCGACGCGCACGCGCCGTCCGCGGCCGCGGCGCACGGGGCCGACGACGATCGCGCCGCCGCGGTAGACGTCGCGGTCCAGCAGCGAGTGCAGCGTGATGACAGGATCGTCGTTCTTCGTATCGGGCGCGACGAAGTCGACGACGATGCCGGCCTCCTTGCCCGGCTGGCGGCGCGTGACGCGGCCGACGCGCTGCTGGTAGATGCGCTTGGAGGCGGTCGGCGCAAGGTGCATGCAGACCGTCGCGCGCGGCGAGTTCCAGCCCTCGGCGAGCAGCTGCGCGTTGACGAGCACGTCGATCTCGCCGCGCTCGTAGGCGGCGAGGATCTCGGCCAGCTCGCGCTTGGGCGTCTCGCCCGAGACGGCCTGCGCCTTCATCCCGAAGCTGCGAAACGCCTCGGCGACGTTGTAGGCGTGGCGCACGCCGGCGGAGTAGACGACGCCGGGCACGCCGTTGAAGCGCGTCTTGTAGAGGTCGGCGATCGCGATGTTGAACGGCGCCTGGTCGAGCAGCTCGGCGAGCATCTCCTGGTCGAACTCCGTGTCGACCTCGCCGCGACGCAGCGGCACCTTGGCGATCGTCCGCACGCCCGGCCCCGGCGGGATCCGCACACAGCGCAGCGGCGAGATGACGCCGCGGCGCGCGGCCTGCGCGAGATCAAAGCGCGACGTCTGGGTCGGGAAGAGGTCGGTGACGTGGCGGGCGATGAGCGCACCGGTCGCGGTCATGCCGATGAAGATCGGGCCGGTCCACTCGCGGATCGCGGCGCTCGTCTTCTCGCCCAGCGCGGTGTGCGCCTCGTCGCAGATGACGATCGAGTAGGCGTCGGAGACGTTTCCGGCGTTGCGCACGAACCACTGGTAGGTCTCGACGGTGACCGGGCCCCGGGGGTTGTCCTCGCTCTTGAGCAGGGCGGGCGTGATGCGCTTGGCGTAGCCGCGGTCCTTCAGCTCGCCGTGGAACTGGTCGACGAGGTTGCGGCGGTGCGTGAGGATGAGGATGCCGCCCGTGCGCGAGGCGTCGACGAAGCCCATCGCGGCGACGGTCTTGCCGGCGCCGGTGGCGTGCTCGAACCAGAAGCGCTTGTGCGCGTTGGGGTCGTCGGGCGCCTCGTCGAGCTGATCCGCGTCGAGCGCGACCTCGGGCGCGTCCTCGTCGGGCTCCTCCTCGGCCTCTTCCTCCTCGTCATCCTCCGGCATCTCGATCTCGATGCCGAGCGCCGCGATGTCGAACGGCTCGACGCCGTCGTCTTCTTCGTCGTCCTCGTCGTCCTCGTCGTCGTCGGGCTCGTCGTGCGCCGTGACGACCGGCGCGTCGTCGTCCTCGTCGGGCTCGTCCTCCTCGAGTGCGAGCACCGGCGCGGGTGCCTCGGGCAGCGGCTTGTCGCCGACCAAGCCATTCTGGTTCGGTGCCCGCTGGGCCTCGGCGAGGAGCGCGGTCAGCGTGCCCGAGAGCGCGTCGACCTGGTGGGGGTTGAGCGTCGCTCCGTCGGCGAGACGCGGCTCGTCGTCGGACAGCACGCGCTCGAGGCCGAGCATGAGCGAGTAGCGCCGGCGCCATTGCGGCGAGGGGAACTTCGCGCCGCCGTCGATCTCCAGGATCGCCGCTTCGAGCGCGCGCCGACGGGCCGTGCCCGGGGCGAGCGCGGCCTCGACGGTCTCCCCGGGGTGCACGAAGCCTTCACGGGTGAACTTCTCGGCCCGTGAGATCTCCTCGGGATTGGGAACGGACGTAGCCACGGTGGCCACTGGCGTGGGGTCAGCCAAGATCGGCTTCCTACTCGGACGTAGTGGGAGCGCGTACAACGACTGCTGACGCGTTCCGGAAAACCGGGACGAACCCCGGTCGGGTGGCGAGGCGGCCTCCCTCAGAGATCGGTCCTCGCCGCGAAGCAATCAGCATAGCGGACAAGCGGGTTCTGCCAACCTGTGCGCGTGCGAAGGCCGGCAATCGTCCTGGGTACGCTCGCGCTGGCAGCCGTGCTCGTCATCGGCATCCTCCAGGCCGGCGGCTCGACCGAGACGGCGCAGGTCGAGGCGCTCTCGCGCGCCGCGGTGGCCAAGCCGATCGCGGGCGCGCCGCCCGCGCTCGCAGCGTTGCGCACCCGGATCAACGAGCTCGACGAGGGTGGCGCCAAGAGCTTCGACGCCCAGCTGCGCGCGCTGCGCGGCTACCCCGTGGTCGTGAACGCGTGGGCCTCCTGGTGTGACCCGTGCCGCTATGAGCTGCCGTTCTTTCAGCGCCAGGCCGTGGCCCGCGGCCAGGAGGTGGCGTTCCTCGGCGTCAACTACCGCGACGACAAGGACCGGGCGCGGGAGCTGGCGGCGAGGTACCCGATGCCCTACCCGTCATTTCGTGACCGCGACGACGTCATCGAGCGCTTCAAGGCACGCGGGCTGCCGGTCACGATCTTCTACGACGCGAGCGGCAAGCAGCAGCTCGTGCACCAGGGGGTCTTCGCCTCCGAGCAGGATCTCGCCGATGCGATCGATCGCTACGCGGTGAAGTGACGCGCCGTTGTCTGAGATCCGCATCGACCCGCTGACGGGGCTGCGCGCGATCATCGCGCCGGACCGCTCGGGGCGTCCCGGCGGCGAGCTCGCCGTGGCGGCGCCCGAACCGATCGATCCCGACAGCGATCCGTTCGCCGCGGGCCACGAGGACCAGACGCCGCCCGAGCTGCATGCGGTGCGCTCCGACGGCGGGGAGCCCGACGGCCCCGGCTGGACCGTGCGGGTCGTCCCCAACGCGTTCCCGGCGCTCACGCCCGACCGCCCGGGCGTCGCGCGCGACACGAAGCCCGATCTCTTCGCCGTGCTCCCCGCGCGCGGCAGCCACGAGGTCATCGTCAACGCGCCGCAGGCGGTGCAGTCGCTGGCGCAGCTCGAGGTCGGTCAGGTCGTCGCGGCCGTCGATGTCTGGCGCGAGCGGATGCGGGCCCACGACGGCGCGTCGTACACGCACCTCATGGTCAACGAGCGCCGCGAGGCGGGCGCGTCGCTGCCCCACACGCACGCCCAGCTGTTCGTCCTGGACTTTGTCCCGGCGGGCATCGCCCGCGAGCGCGAGCGCTTTCACGCCTACGCGACCCGGACGCTGGGCTTCAACCTGCTCGCCGACGTCCTCCAGGAGGAGGTTCGCCGCCGCGACCGCGTCGTCGCCATCGACGACGAGGCGGTGCTCCTGTGCCCCTACGCGTCGCGCTATCCGTTTCAGCTCATGCTCGTGCCGCGACGCGGACGTCCGCGCTTCGCCGACGACGGGGCGACCGGCGCGGCGCTCCTGCACGACGGGCTGTCGCGCCTGCGGCGCCGCTTCGGCGCGCACCCGCCGCTCAACCTCTGGGTCCGCACGGCACCGCGCGACGCCGAGCACTTCTGCTGGCGGATCGACATCGTCCCGCGACTGACCGCCGTGGGCGGGCTCGAACTGGGTACGGGCGTGCACGTGAACGTCGCGGCGCCCGAGGCGGCGGCGGCGCAGCTGCGCGACGCGTAGCGCGCTGACGCCCCGACCGGGCTGGCGCATCCCATCCCTCTGGTACCTACCTCGGACTCGGTGCTGCGGCGACGCTGCAGCCACCATGAAAGCAACGAACATGCGCACCAAGACGCTTCTGATCTGTGGTCTTCTCGCGCTGTCCGCCGCCGCGTGTGGCGACGATTCCGAGGACGACGCCACGCCGGCGGCTGCCACAACCAGCACCGTCGTCACACACACCGATTACGTCTCCCAGGTCAACCGGCTCTGCGAGGAGCTCATACCGAAGGTCCTCGAGGCCAGCGGCGGGGGGCATCCGACGCACTTCCCACTCGAGGACTACATCGCCGAGCGGCCGAAGAGAACGGCGCTGTACAAGGCCTTCGATGCGAAGGTCGACGCGATTGAGGTTGCTGGCGCCGACCGATCCAAGGCCGACGCCTTTGACGCGTTCCGGCGCGAGTCCGACGCGGCCGACAAGCCGCTCGCCGCCGCTGCGGCAACCGGGAAGCAGGCCAGATTCGACGCGGCCGTCGACGCGAACGAACGCAGGTACGAGTCCAGCTCGGTGGTGAAGGATCTCGAGGCGACCGGTATCAGGTGCCCCGCGCGCTGAGTACCTGGCCCCTCCTCGGGGAAGTCGCGATTGGTTCCGATTACGTCGCGTGCTTCACGGCGGAGCGCACGGTGCCCTTCTCTTCATCGCCCCATCCACAACTCTTGACAATTGCTCCAGCTTCCGGTCGGTGCCGTGTTCTGCGTCATCGAGGGCGGCAGCCGAGGCCGCCCATTGACTGATTCTCGGCGAGCGTGGTCGAACTGCTCGCTGCTGGCGGGACTCGTCGCCAGGCGCTCATGCACGCCATGCATCGGCGGGGGCGCGCTGACCTCCAGCAGCTGGGAGGCCAATCGATCCATGCGCTGCGCGACACGCTCAGCCTGCTGATCGCTGAGCGCACCAAGCGACGACAGCGTGCGCTCAGCACCCTCAAGCTGATCCTCAAGCTGCTCAACCGAGCTATCAGACGATCCACTCACGCGATCCCACGGTAGCGCCCGAGCCTGACGACGCGCCCCCGGTCCACGCGCGCACCCTCATTACGCTCTCGGATCGCGCGAGAGCAGCATTCGCGATCCAGTCTCGCTCGGTCTCTGACCGATGGGTCCTGGACGTGCTGCTGGGCGAGAGGTGGTTGAGCCGCGTCCTAGTGGCGTGCACCTGCTTGTATGCGGACTGGGCGGTACGTCACCGTTTCGTCGCGTAGCCGAGGTAACTGACGTCGGTCGAGTCGACCAGCAGTGCGCGCGGGGTCTCCAGGTCGAACCCCACGCCCTTGGTCTCAACGACCTGCAGGCCGTGGTCGCTCATTCGCTCGGCGAGGTCACCGGGTGCGAGGAACTTATGGAAGTCGTGGTTGCCCTTGGGGATGAAGCCGAGCTGGTACTCGCCCATCCAGATGAGTTCCTCGAACGCCTCGAGCGTCTGGTTGTGCGTCAGGAAGCCGAGGATGCCACCCGACTTGAGCGCCCGTGCACACATCGCAAGCGTGGCATCGACATCCTCGACATGCTCGAGCACGTCGACGGCCATGACCGCGTCGAATTGTTCGTCGGGCTCAAAGGTCTCGGCGAGAGCCACCCTGTAGTCGATGTCCAGGCCGGCGTGTGCGGCGTGCTCGCTCGCCCCCTGAACCGAGCCGGGAGAGGCGTCGATCGCAACCACGCTGGCCCCCCCGCGCGCCAGGGGTTCGGTGAAGATGCCGCCGCCACAGCCAACGTCGAGGATGCGGTTACCGGCAAAGCCACCGAGGATCTCCTCGAAGTACGGGACACGCACCTGGTTGAGGAGATGCAGTCCGCCGAGCGGTCCGGTGAGGTCCCACCAGATTGCCGGCGACTCAAGTTCGACCAAGTGATCGTACTTGGCGGGATCGCTGAGGTTGCGCACGTCGTAGCTGACGGGTGTGGCACTCATCGGATGCCTCCAGTGGTCGAGGTTGCGATCGGGCGCGACGGTGTGCCGGATGCGGCACGTATGCTGCGCGCCGAGCCGGGTCCTACTGCGCCGCCTGAATCTCGCCGGCGCTGTGGACGAAGGTCTTGTTGGCGATGCCGGCGGCCTTCGCGACGGAAGATCGTGAAGAAGTCCACGAAGGACCACCTTCCGAGGTGGTTTTCCCGGGCGACGAGACGGGTTCCCGTGGGTCGTCGTAGCCGAGCAGAGCCAAGCATCTTGCGCCCCCTGTGCGACGCGCTTTGGGCGCCGGTCGTTGGAGCGACCCTCCCAGCACACCGGAACGAAGTCAACCCCCTCCGGTCCCGCCCTCGCCGCTGCTGCTTGCGCCTGAACCCAGCGGCCGGTCGAGCTGACCACCAGGGCGCGAGGACCGGTCCTCACACCAAACGGCTGGCCGCACCAGCGGCGGCACGCGATCGGCGTGGCGCCGGGGATAGCCTGCGCGTATGACCACCGAGCATGCCTCGCAACCGCACAGCCTCTACGACGCCGTGGGTGGGGAGCCGACGTTTCAGCGGATCGTTGCTCGCTTCTATGAGCTCGTGGCCGTGGATGAGATCCTGCGGCCACTGTATCCCGAAGCGGATCTCGGCCCGGCTGCGGAGCGCCTGAGGCTCTACCTCGTCGAGCATTGGGGAGGCCCTGCGGCGTACACGCAACTGCGCGGCCCGGCGCGTCTGGCGGCGCGGCACATGCAGTTCCGGATCGCGAAAACGCATCGGGACGCCTGGCTGCAAGCGATGCGCATCGCCATCGACGAGGCCGGCGTTGCGCCCGAGCACCGCGATCGCCTCTGGGGGCACCTCGAAACGGTGGCATCGCACCTCACGACCCACGACACTCCATCCACCCTCCGCATGCGCTAATCGTCAAGACGCGCGCTCGCGGACCGCGCGAAGACGCGCACTCTCGCTGTCCTTTCTTCACACCTACTCACCGCGCAGGAACGCCTTCTGCTTCGCAGCGGGCACCGACACGAGAAACCAGCGGCCGCTCTCACGCTGTGCCAGCACGTCAATCACGGGGGGTGGAACCTGTCCTGGCGGGAAGAAGACGGGCACGCGGGCGCCGTCGCCGCGAATCTCGATCTCGGCAGCCCTCGCTCGGGACCGCCGAAATAGACGCGCGACGTTTTTCGATGGCCCGATGAGCTCAAACGCCCGCTCACACGAGCCAGCGCGGCGGACGAAACTGCGACGCTCTTCACGGCTACGGGTCTGACAGGCGGCGGGCCAGTCCATGTCGGCAAGTGCGTTGAGGTACTTGGTCGTCACTGTCAAGGCCGCTTGAAAGTTGACCCCTTAGCGCCGTTTGAAAAGTGACCCCCTGTGGAGGGTCGCGGTGGGCGTTGCGGAGGCGAAGCCCGTAGGACCGTACGCTGCGGAGCGCGAAGGGCGACGCGCTGCCGCTTCGCGCGACAAGGCAGCACGGTCTCGGCGTCTGTCGTGTGATAGCTGGGGGCAGCTGTCGGACCAGTCAGGTTCGCGTCATCGCGTGCGGCCAAGCGCCTTGCCTAGCCGCACGCCGATCGCCAGCAGCACCGCAGCCAGCGGCGCGAACACGACTGCGGCGTACACAGGAGCATTGATCTCGCAGCGCGATGCCTGCTCATCGCATGATTCGAACGCGGCGAGCGGGATCACAGCAACGGCCAAGAGCAGCACCCGCCAGTCGCACGCCAGCGCGCCGGCGAGGACGCTCGCCGCGACAATCACGGGCAGGGCGAAGCTGTCGTGCTCACCGACCGAGGTCAACAGGGTGATCGCCCACGCCGCGAGAAAGATCGCCACCGCGACCACCGTGGAAGTTCGCGAACGCTTCGCGCCATCCGATCGCTTGTCTGAAGCGCGCACCAGGCCACGATCCCATACAGCACTTCACGTCGTCGCCGGCCCGCGACTACCACCGCCCGACCGGTGCGAAATCGCGCGAAATCCCGCACTGTGGCAGCGGCTCATCCAGGGTGCTGGCAGGTGGTCTCTTGGGTGGTAAGGTGACCTCATGCGTGAGATCGGGGTTCGTGAGCTGAAGCGCTCGCTCAGCGAGACGCTGCGTGCGGTGGGCGAGGGCGAGCAGGTGCGCGTCACGGTTCGCGGTAAGGCGGTGGCGGACATCGTGCCGGCCGGAGCGGCGACCGGCCCAGACCAGCTGCGCGCGCTGGTCGCCGAGGGTCGGTTGGCGCCGCCTGCGCGTTCTCGGCCGGCGCGCGCACCCAAGCCGGTGCGGGCAACCGCAAGCGCGTCGGCGCTGGTGGTGTCCGAGCGGGACGCAGAGCGCTGAAGCTCTACCTTGACGCCAGCGCGCTGGTCAAGCGCTACGTCGCCGAGTCGGGCAGCGACATCGTGGTCGACGCGATGCAGCGCGCCGACGGTTGGTTTGTCTGCCGGGCAGCGTTTGTTGAGACCGTCCGCGCGGTCGGTCTGGTCGCGGGACCTCGTGCGACGAAGCTCGTCGCCGACGAGTGGCCGGCGTTCGGAATTGTCGAGATCGACCAGGCCCTGGTCGAGCACGCCGCCGAACTCGCGCTCCAGCGCAACCTGCGCAGCTTGGATGCCCTCCATCTCGCAGCAGCGCTGGTGCTGCCCGGTGACGATGTGCTGTTCGCCACGTGGGACGCGCGCCTGCACGCGGCTGCCGGCGCCGAAGGACTGGCGCTGCTGCCCGTCGACCTCGACTGACCGTACACCGCCGCGACGCAGTCTCAGCCAACGCTCGCCACCCGTCCCGCACGGCGCGAAAGCCGGCACTGTCGTCGAGCGCCGCGCGGACTACCGCTACTGCCTCAAAGCGGTAGCTAGAGGGGCAGCGCGTCGGGGTCCCCAGGCAGCAAGGCGCCTGCCTTCCGTGCTTCCTCGAGTGAGAAGAACACCGCGACGTTGTCGGCGAGGTAGGTAAACGTCCGTGGCTCCGGACTGTTTGCCTCACCTCCGAGCGTGATTACCGCGTGGGTGTCCGCGTCGCCGACCAGGTGCACCGTGATGAGGCAGTAGTCCGACTCGTGTCCATCGTCCATTTGCGTCTCGAACTTCGGACCGCCAAAAGACGGTCCCCATACGTGCTTGGTCCAGACGGTCTCGAGGGCGAGAATTGGCCCAGGCATCCGGTCTCGCCAACGCTCGGTCACATCCCAAGTCGAAATCGCGCAGTCGGGCACAAGCTCGTTGCGGACTGAGCCCTCATAGCTGAGAAGCGTCTCGTTCCAGCCCTGCTGCTGCCACATGAAACTGGTTGTTCTGCCGTCGTCGGGATCGAGTTCGACGCCGTAGTCGATCGAGTGGAACAGGCCGCAGTCCCAGGCTGGCTTGTCGTACACGAGCTCGACGTACCGCGAAGCGACGACCTCGCGCCCAACGAACACTTCCCGGAGGCGTCGAGCGATGGGTTCTCGGTCGGCGAGTGATGAGACCCAGCCCTGTCTCGACGGCATCAGAGCAGGCTACGCGCAGAGAGCTGCTTTCGCCTGCTTGGGGGACGTCGGCCGAGCCACGTGTCGACCGCCGCGGCGCTCGACACGTGGTGCCGGATGGCGCGAGGAGCGGGAGCGGGTCTACATGGCTTATGGGTAGGCGCGCGACACGTATGGCATGATGTATGGCATGCGGCGAACGACGATCTATCTTCCCGATGAACTGAAGCTCGCGCTCGAGCGCACTGCAGCGGCGCGAGGCACGAGCGAAGCCGAGATCGTGCGCGACGCCCTCCAGGCGGCGATCGCCGAGCAGTCCGTTCCGGCGCTAAGGATGCCGTTGTTCGACAGCGGCGATGCGACCTTGGCCGAGCGGGTCGATGAAGAGCTCGCCGCGGGCTTCGGCGATTGATCCTGCTCGATACAAGCGGGTTGCTCGCCGCACTGGACTGCGCCCAGCGCCTGCACAGCGAGTCAGCGACCAGCCTCGCTACAGCCACGCCGCCGCTGCTGCTTTCGCCGTTCGTGCTGGCTGAGCTTGACTACCTGCTCGCAACACGTGTGGGCCAGGCAGCACGCACGAGCTTGCTCGGCGAGGTTCATCGCGGGGCGCTGCAGCTCGAAACGTTCTCGGCAGCGGATGTACGCGCCGCCGTGACGGTCATCGAACGCCACGCCGATCTCGCGATCAGCCTCGCTGACGCCTCGATCGTCGTTCTCGCTGCGCGACACAACACGCAGGACGTCCTGACCCTCGATCAGCGCCATTTCCGTTTGCTCGTCGCGAACGGCAAGCCGTTTCGCGTACTCCCAGCCGATCGCTGACCCGGGGAACGGCTTGCGCTCCGCGCGACATCCAGCACTGTCCTAGAGGACGGTGTGGAGTGCCCCGCTGCCCGCGAGTACGGCCTTTGATAGGAGAGCGCACTTGGGATCACGGCCGCCGGCCGCTGATGACCGATCTATTACGCGTGCGCGGTCACTCTTGCCCGGCCTTCTACCGCAGCGTACGGTCGCCACAGGACACATGATCAAGGAGGCAGCAGCATGCCCAAGGCATCGAAGGAAACGACGTCGGAGTCCGTGCAGCTCGAGGGCTATGAAGGGCATTTCGAGAACTTCGACGGCGGCTACACAGTCGCGTTTGAGACCTACACCCAGGACGCCGACCTGAGCCCGTTCTTCGACGGGCTGCCCAACAATCAATGCCAGTGCGCGCACTGGGGCTACGTGATCAAGGGCAAGGTGACCTTCAAGAACGCCGATGGTGAGGAGACCTTCGAGACGGGCGATGCCTACTACGCCGCACCGGGCCATACGCCCGTGCTGTTCGCGGGCACCGAAATCGTCGAGTTCAGTCCGACCGAGGAGCTCCAGCACACCATCGAGGTGGTCACGAAGAACATGCACGCCGCCGGAGACTGACGCGCAGCGGTCGTCTCCAGCACCGTCCTCGCGGACGGCGAAGAGTGCGGGTCGCGCCTGGTTGGAGCACTCCTGCTCAGCGCTGTCGCACCACGATGATGATCGCGCCAACGGCACAGCCAGGCGCGAAGATCCACGGAATCAAGCGATCGTGTCGACCTTAGCGCGCATAGCGACCACTAAGGCGACACGACGCTCCTCGGCGACGGGCCCGCCGCTCCGACTCCGCACAGACGCCCGCCACAGTGCAGCTCCTCGACGAAACCCGCACTATCGCCGAGCGCGCCGCCGCGACCCGGGCGACACTGCGCCAACGAGGCAAAGCAGCACGATCGCTCCACCCGCCCGGCTGAACCTTAAGCGGTCGCGATGAGGTCCGTGACCGAAATCGCGATCGCGCAACGGCGGCGGCCGAGCATCAGCAGGCGCCTCAACCGACGAACCCGCTACCGGCCGATCCGCTGAGCGCAACGTAGGCCGGTGCGGTGGGAGGGGACCGGCGAAGAACTCGGTCCGGAGGACCCGAGACGGTCCCCTGCCGTCCGCACCGGCCCGCCACGCCGCCGGGCACAGATGAAGCACACCGGCCGTAGCCATCTAGCCTCCAAACCGTGCTCGCCCTCGCCCTCGCGATCTGCGCGGCCATCGCCGTCGGGGCCGGCGCGGAGCGGCGATTCGGCGCGGGCGCCGAGGCGCTGACGCGGCGGCTGCTCGACCTCATCCTCTACGTCGCGCTGCCGTTCATCGCGTTCTTCGTGCTGGCGCGCGCGGACTTCAGCTCGGCGGCGGGTGTCGGGCTCGTCCTCGCCTACGCCGTGCACGCGATCGTCGGTCTCAGCGCGTGGTTCGTCGCGGCGCGCGTGCTGCACCTGAGCGCGATCGCGATCGCGACGGTGATCGTGACGACGATCATGGCCAACACGGGCTTCCTCGGCGCACCGCTCGTCAACACGCTGCTCGGCCACGACGAGCTCGGGGCGGCGATCACGTACGACGTGCTCGTCAGCGGGCCGATGTTCTTCTTCGTCGCGTTCGCCGTGGCCGCCGCGTTCACGACGCGCGGCGAACCGGCGGGCGCCCGGATACGGACGTTCATCACCCGCAACCCGCCGCTCGTCGCCGTCGTCGCGGGGCTGCTCGCGCCCGACTCACTCGCGCCCGACGTGCTTGTCGACATCGCCCGCGCCGGCATCATCGGCCTGGCACCGCTGGGCTTCTTCATCGTCGGCGTGCAGCTCGCGGCCGAGGCGCGCGGCACGAGCCTGCGCCTGACGGCGCCTGTCGCGCTGGTCGTCGCGCTGCGGCTGGCGGTCGCCCCGCTGCTGCTCATCGGTCTGGCCGAGATCACCGTCGACATCCCCGACGCGTACCTCGTCCAAGCCGCCATGCCGGTCGGCATCAACACGCTGGTCGTCGTCCACGCCTACGGCCTGGATCGGGCGATCGCCGCGAGCGCGCTGGCGTGGTCGACCGCCATCGCGGTGCTCGCCGGGCTCGCCGTCGCGGTGTCATGAGCCAGCCCGCGAGTAAAACGCGCCTCGGCGGTCCCATCCATACGATTGGCGCCTATGGCAAGAATCGGACTTCTCACCGGCGGCGGAGACTGCCCCGGCCTCAATCCCGTCATCCGCGCGGTCGTGCGCAAGGGCATCACGGTCCACGGCCACGAGATCTTCGGCTTCCGCAAGGGCTGGAAAGGCGTCATCGACAACGACGCGATCGAGCTGACGCTTGACAACACGAGCGGCATCCTGCACAAGGGCGGGACGATCCTCGGGACGTCGCGCACGAACGTCTACAAGGTCGATGACGGGGAGGCCAAGGTGCTCGCGTCGCTTCAGGAGCGCGGGATCGACGTGCTCATCCCGATCGGCGGCGACGACACGCTCGGCGTCGCGCGCAAGCTCTTCGCTGCGGGCTTCCCCACCGTCGGCGTGCCCAAGACGATCGACAACGACCTCAACGCCACGGACTTCACGTTCGGCTTTCAGACCGCCGTGCAGATCGCCACCGAGGCGATCGACCGCCTGCATTCGACCGCGGAGTCGCACGACCGCGTCATCGTCTGCGAGGTCATGGGTCGCGACGCCGGCTGGATCGCCTGCTACGCGGGCATGGCCGGCGGTGCCGACGTCATCCTCGTGCCCGAGCGGCCGTTCGACATCGACGACGTCTGCAACCACATTCGCCACCGTCACGAGACGACCGGCAAGACGTTCTCGATCGTCGTCGTCTCCGAGGGCGCGACGCGCGCCGCAGGCGGCGGCGCGGCGACGGCGGCCGACTCGGTCGACTCCTTCGGCCACGCCCGCCTCGGCGGGATCGCGTTCGAGCTCGAGCAGGAGATCGAGCAGCGCACCGGCTACGAGAGCCGCGCGACCGTGCTCGGCCACATCCAGCGCGGCGGATCGCCGGTCGCCTTCGATCGCGTGCTCGGCACGCGCTTCGGGGTCGCCGCGATCGACGCCGCCACGAACGGCGACTTCGGCAAGATGACCGCGCTGCACGGCACGAGCATCGAGCTCGTCGCGCTCGAGGACGCGCTGAGCGAGCCCAAGCTGCTCGATCCCGAGCTGTTCGCCACGGCCGAGGTCTTCTTCGGGTAACGCCGTGCGGGCGCTCGTGCAGCGCGTGACGCGCGCCGCCGTGCATGTCGAGGGCGAGCTCGTCTCGGAGGTCGGGCCGGGGCTGCTCGTGCTGCTCGGCGTCACGCACGACGACGACGAGGCGATCGCCGCTCGGCTCGCCGACAAGGTCCGGGCGCTGCGCGTCTTCCCCGACGCGGAGGGGCGCATGAACGAGCCGCTCGGCGATCGCGAGGTGCTCGTCGTCAGCCAGTTCACGCTGTACGGCGACACGCGCAGGGGCAATCGCCCGTCCTACGTCGCCGCGGCACCCGGCGACGTCGCCGAGCCGCTGTACGAGATCTTCGCCGCCGAGCTCGGCGCCAAGGGCGGCGTCTTCGGCGCCGACATGGATGTTTCGCTCGTCAACGACGGGCCCGTGACGCTCATGCTCGAGGTCGAGCCCGCAGCACCTCAGTAGCCAGAAATGTGGCCTGACTAGCCGGACGTTCGATTGCCGCCCCGCGACGTGGCGCCGATGATCCCAGACCTGCGTGGCGCTCCGGGGGCGGGGCCGGCACAAATCACCGCGAACATGAGTCGTCAGATGAAGACCGTCGATGTCCTGCTGGTGGAAGACGGCGCGATCGACGCGCAGGTCACCGCACACATGCTGTCCGCCGGGAAGACGTTGCACTTCGACGTCACCCTGGCCACGACGCTCGGTGACGCGCTCGCGCGCGCCGGCGCGCAGCACTTCGACGTGGTCATTTTCGACCTCGGGCTGCCGGATGCGGCCGGGCTCGAGGGCCTGCACGCGCTGCGTCCGGTCGTCGGCGACGAGACCGCGATCGTCGTCCTCAGCGCGCTCGCCGACGAGGCGGTCGCGCTGCGCGCGCTCGAGGCGGGCGCCGAGGATTACCTCACGAAGGAGAACGTCCACACCGACGGCCTGCAGCGCTCGCTGCGCTTCGCGCTCGCCCGGCGCGAGGGCGCGCTCGTCCAGCGGCGGCTCGCCGCGATCGAGGCCTCCGACGACGCGATCGTGCAATGCGACCGCGCGGGCATCATCACGGCCTGCAACGCGGGTGCCGAATGGCTCTAGGCACGATCGTCCATGTCTCGCTCGGCATGACGCTCGTCACCGGCGACGACGGCGCACCGGCCGGCGTCTCGACGGTCGCCCGTGACATCACCGACCGCGTGTACGCCGCGGCTGCGCTGCGCGCCGCCGCGGCGAGCTTCCGGTTGGCGTTCGACGAGTCGCCGATCGGCATGGCGCTGATCAGCCTCGACGGGCGGTTCATGCGCGTCAACGACGCGCTCGTGACGATCACCGGTCACGCGCGCGAGGAACTCGAGGGACGCAAGGTCGAGTCGCTCGCCGATCCCGACGACATCGCCTCCGATGCCGACGCCGTGCGCGAGCTCGTCGCGGGCGAGCGCACGACGGTCGAGACCGAGCGGCGCTACGTGCACGCGGGCGGGCACCCGATCTGGATCGCGCTGAGCGCAACGTGCATCCGCGATGGGCACGGCACCCCGACGCACGTCCTCGGTCACATCCGCGACATCACCGACCGCCGCCGCTTCGAGCAGCGTCTGCAGCACATGGCCGACCACGACCTGCTCACCGGGCTGCTGAACCGGCGCGCGTTCGAGCGCGAGCTCGCCGGCCAGGTGGATCGCAACGAGCGCTACGGCGTCGAGGGCGCCGTGCTCATCATCGACATCGACCATTTCAAGTACTGCAACGACACGCTCGGTCACCGCGCCGGCGACGAGTGCTCGTGCGCATCGCGCACGTGCTGCAAGAGCGCGTGCGGGCGTCGGATGGGCTCGCGCGTCTCGGCGGCGACGAGTTCGCCATTTTGCTGCCGCGCGAGGGCCTCGAGGCGGCACGCGAGGTCGCCGCGGTGCTCATGCAGGCCATCCGCGAAGAGGCCGGCGTGTCCGTGCACGGCAACCGCTACGAGCTGACTGCGAGCATCGGCGTCGCGACCTTCGACAGCGAGCGCGACCTCGGTGCCGAGGGCGTGCTGGTGAACACCGACCTGGCCATGTACGACGCCAAGCAGGCGGGCCGCGACCGCGTCGCGTTCTACCAGCCCGGCAAGGCGGCCGGGGTCCGCGCCCGCGGTCGCGTGAAGTGGGTCGAAGAGATCCGCGGCGCGCTCGAGGACGAGCGCTTCGCGCTGCTGGCCCAGCCGACCGTGGACCTGAACGGCGGGCGCACCGAGCGTTTCGAGTTGCTGCTGCGCATGCGCGATCGCCAGGGCGACATGATCCCGCCGGGGACCTTCCTGTACATCGCCTAGCGCCTGGATCTCATCCAGGAGATCGACCGCTGGGTCGTCGGCCGCGCGACCCGGATGCTCGCCGAGCACGCGTCGCTGAAGCTCGAGGTCAACCTGTCGGGCAAGTCGATCGGCTCGGCTCACCTGCTCGAGCAGACCGAGCGCGACCTGCGCACGATGGGCGTCGAGCCCGGCCGGCTGACGTTCGAGATCACCGAGACGACGGCGGTCGCGAACATCGCGCTCGCCCGCGAGTTCGCCGGACGGCTGTCCGAGCTGGGCTGCCAGTTCGCGCTGGACGACTTCGGCTCGGGCTTCGGCTCGGGCTTCGGCTCGTTCTATTACCTCAAGCACCTGCCGTTCGACTACCTGAAGATCGACGGCGAGTTCGTGCGCAACTGCGCCACGAACGAGACCGACCGGCTGCTCGTGACGTCCGTCGTGAACATCGCCCGCGGGCTGGGCAAGCAGACGATCGCGGAGTTCGTCGGAGACGACGCGACGCTCGTCGCGCTGCGCGAGCTGGGCGTCGACTACGGCCAGGGATTTCACCTCGGGCGGCCGGCTCCGCTCGAGGAGCACGTCGGCTCGCCCGCGATCGCGTCGTAGACTGCGCCGCTGATGCCCGTCCAACAACGCTTCGTCTGCCGCTTCGTGGCCGAACCGCCACAGGAACCACTACCCGCCGGCCGCTGGGCGGCCACGCTGACGCGCCACTTCCTCGGCGCCTGTGACGCGATCGATCCCGACGGCGACGACCTCGGCGAGCCAGGCGACATCACGTTCTACCCCGACCGCACCTGGCACGGGCGAACGTTCGTGCCCGCGACGACGGTCACGTCGACCGGCTTCGAGCTCTTCGGCTACGTCGCGTTCCGCCCCGGGCTCGACGACCAGGAGCCCAGCGAGTTCTCGGCGGTCGCCGCGGCCACCGACGACACCGCGGAGGCCAACCCGCACTGGCAGCTCGACCTCTCCGAGGAGGTTGTGGGCGTGTGGCGCGGCGAGAAGGGCAACGCGGCTGACATGACGCTCGTCTGGGGCCAGCCGCTCGTTCGCGGCGGCACGGTCGTGACCGCGGAGCTCGCCGATCTCACCGTCGACCAGTGCTTTTTGACCGAGGGGCGGTTCACGCTGCTGGCGCCCGACAACTACCGCAAGGACACGCTCGACGTGAAGCTCTTCGACAAGCGCGGATCGAAGATCGCGGAGGAGTCGCTGTACGAGGACGACGATGAGGGCGACGACGTCGAGGAGCCCGAGCGCGAGAGCACGCCGTAACCGGTGGACCTAGAACAGGCCATCCGCACGCGCAGGACGCACAAGGCCTACAAGCCCGAGCCGGTCGACCGCGACACGCTGGATGAGCTGTTCGAGCTGGCTCGCTGGGCGCCGAATCACCACCTGACGAACCCATGGCGCTTTCGCGTCGTCGGGCCACAGGCGCTCGAGCGCCTGAAGGCGGCCAGCGCGGATCCGATCGCCGCGGCCAAGCTCGATCGCGCCCCGACGCTCGTCGTCGTGTCGGTCGTGCGGTCGCCCGACGATCCCGTCCTCGCGGAGGAGGACACGTGCGCCGGCGCTGCCGCCGCATACGTCGTCCTGCTCGCTGCGCACGGGCGCGGCCTGGCCGGCTACTGGCGCACGCCGGGCATCCTGCGCGGCGCGCAGGGTCGGGCCGCCGTGCAGGTTCCCGAGGACGAGCACATCATCGGCATGCTGCACCTCGGCCACCCGCGCCAGGAGCCGCGCGTGCCCGAGCGCGCGCCCGTCGGCGACATCGCCACATACCTCGACTAGCAGGCAAATGCCGGCGGCTGGGGTATCCCCCAGGCTTTCGTTGCGTCGGTGGAGGCTAGTAAGCTGCACGCGCCTGCAGGCGGTGCGCCACCCCTTGCGCCGTTCGCAGCCAGAGGAGGCGGGAATGGACAGGATGCTCCGGGCGCTGGCCCGCGCTGCGTGCGCGTGCGCGGCCGTGGGCCTCGTGGCGTGTGGCGGCGGCGACGACAAGCCCGAGAGTCGGGTGATCAGCACTGCCCTGACGTCGTTCCCCGACGCGCTCGATCCGGCCCTGGCCTACGACACGGATGCGTGGCAGGCGCTGTGGCTCGTCTACACGCCGCTACTCAGCTACGCCCACGCGGAGGGCGCGGCCGGCTCGGAGCTCATCCCGGGCCTCGCCGAGTCGCTGCCGGAGATCTCGCAGGACGGAAAGACCTATCGCCTGACGCTGCGCGACGGCCTGAAGTTCTCCGACGGCACCGCGGTCAAGGCGTCGGACTTCGAGTTCACCGTCAAGCGGATTCTCAACCTCCAGTCCGGCGGCACCCCGTACTTCCAGCAGATCGCCGGCGCCGAGGAGTACATCGAGGCGGGCAAGCCGCGCGCGGACATCGCAGGGATCGAGACGGATGACGGGACCGGCGAGATCACGATCCGCCTGACCGAGCCCAACGGCTCGTTCTCCAACGTGCTGGCGCTGAGCTTCGGCGGCATCGTCCCGAGCTCGACCCCGTTCTCCAACCAGACCAAGCGCCCGCCGCCGGGCGTCGGGCCGTACAAGCTCGCCGGGGTGCGCGTGAACCGCGGCTACGACCTCGTCCGCGTCCCGGGCTTCGCGCTCGCCGGCGTTCCGAAGGTCAAGCTCGACCGCATCTCGATCAGCGTCGTCAAGAACCGCGGCCGCCAGACGCAGAGCACGATCCGCAACGACCTCGACTACATGAGCGACCCGCCCGCGCCCGATCAGATCAGCAGTGTGCGCGAGCGCTTCGAGGGCAAGCGTTACACCGAGTACGTCACGAACTCGACGTACTACTTCTTCCTCAACCACCGCACGCCCCCGTTCGACAAGCGGGCCGTGCGCCAGGCCGTCAACTTCGCCATCGACGAGCGCGCGCTCGCACGCCTGTACGGCGGCCTGTTCGAGCCAAGCTGCAACTTCCTGCCACCGGGGATGAAGGGCTACGAGAAGATCGCGCCGTGCCCGTACGGCGACCCCAACGGCCCGGCCGACCTCACCCGCGCGCGCCAGCTCATCAAGCAGGCGGGCGTCGAGGGCGAGTCGGTCCGCGTGTACGCCACCGACGAGCCGGAGCCCAGGGCGACGGCCGAGTACCTCGCCGACGTCCTGACGCAGATCGGCCTGAAGGCCCGGCCGCGCATCGTCGCGGGCGAGGTCTACGCCGGCGAGGTGGGCAACGCCAAGACGAAGGCGCAGGTCGGCTTCTTCAACTACTTCCAGGACTTCCCGCGGCCGTCGAACTTCTTCATCCTCGTCGACGGCGCGACGATCCAACCGACGAACAACCTGAACGTCGGCAACATCGACGATCCCAAGGTCAACGCGCTCATCGCGCGCGCCGACCGCAGCCCGGACGTCGAGGCCGTCGCCGACGACTACGCCGCGGCCGACAAGCGCCTCGTCGACGAGGCGCACCTCGCGCCCTACGGCAACCGCAAGCTCAGCGTGTTCTTCTCCGATCGGATCGACTTCGAGAAGTGCACCGTGTGGCACCCGGTCTACAACCTCGACTACGCCAGCCTGTGCCTGAAGTAGCCGGCTGACAGACCGGTGCAGGCCGACGAGCGGCAGGCGAACGGCGCGGCCGCAGGACTTGCCCCGTGGCTACTGGCCCTGCGGCGCCTGCGACGCAACCGCGCCGCGCTCGTGTTCGGCGCGCTGCTGGCGGCGCTTGTCGGCCTGGCGCTCGCGGCGCCGCTGTGGGCGGACATCGCCGGCACCGGAGGGCCGTCGCGCAACCACCTGACCGACACGATCGTCATCGACGGGCAGCGGCGCGACATCGTCGCCGAGGACCGCACTCCGATCGGCCCGACGGGGCGGCCCGAGTACTTCCTCGGCGCCGACGGCAACGGGCGCGACGTCGCCGTCCGGCTGCTCTACGGCGCTCGCAACTCGCTGTTCATCGGCGTGGCCGCGACGGTCATCTGCATCCTCCTGGCCGTCTCGCTCGGGCTGCTCGCGGGCTACTTCCGCGGCTGGGTCGACGCGATCATCTCGCGCAGCCTCGACGTCGTGTGGGCGTTCCCGGTCCTCCTGCTGGGGATCGCGCTCGGCGTGTCGCTGTCGGCCGACGGCGTGCAGATCGGCCCGCTGAGCATCAGCGGCGACTCGAAGTGGATCCCGACGCTCATCATCGCCGTCGTCAGCGCCGTCTACCTCGCGCGCCCGATCCGCGGGCAGGTGCTGTCGCTGCGCGAGCAGGAGTTCGTCGAGGCCGCGCGCGCTTCGGGTGCCGGGCCGCTGCGGATCATGCTCGGCGAGTTGCTCCCCAACCTCAGCTCGACGATCCTCGTCTTCGTCCCGCTGCTGGTGGCGAACTCGATCCTGTTCGAGGGCGCGCTGTCGTTCCTCGGGGCCGGCGTGAAGGCACCGGACCCGTCGTGGGGCACGATGATCGCCGACGGCATCTCGCTGCTGACCAGCGCGCCGCACCTCGCGATCGTCCCCGGGCTGATGCTCGTGCTGACGGTCCTGGCGCTGAACGTCCTCAGCGACGGGTTGCGCCAGGCCTTCGACCCGCGGGCACAGATCCGCCTGGAGGGCTAGCGCGTGGCCCGCTTCATCGTCCGCCGGCTCGCGGGAATGGTCATCGTGCTGTTCGCCGTCTCGGTGCTGACGTTCGCGATCTTCGCCGTCATCCCCAACGGCGCGCCCGAGTACCGCATGGCCGGGCGTACGTCGACGCCGGCGCAGATCGAGGCGATCCGGCGCGAGTGGGGCTTCGACAAGCCGCTCCATGCCCAGTACGCGCGGACGATGCAGAAGATCTTCACCGGCGACATCGTCTCCTACGAGGACGGGACCGACGTCGTCGCCGAGATCAAGCGCGGCGCTCCGCGGACGTTCGCGCTGGCGATCGGCGCCGCGATCATCTGGCTCTGCGCCGGCATCGCGCTCGGGCTCTACGGCGCGGCGCGCACAGGCCGCGTCGCCGACCGGCTGATCACCGTGCTCGCGCTCGTGGGCATCTCGGTGCCGGTCTACTGGCTCGGCGCGCTGGCCAGTCACTACCTCGGCTTCGAGCTAGGTCTTTTCCCCGACGGGGGCTACGCGGAGATCGGCGAGGAGGGCCTGCTGCAATGGCTCTGGCACCTGATCCTGCCCTGGAGCGTCCTCGCCGTCGCGTTCATCGGCGTGTACTCGCGCGTCGTGCGCGCGCGGGCGCTCGACGTCATGGGCGACGATCACGTCCGCATGGCGCGCGCGAAGGGCCTGAGCGAGCGCCAGGTCCTCACGCGCCACGTGCTGCCGGGATCGCTCATCCCGGTGGTGACGCTGTTCGGCCTGGACTTCGCCGCGGTCATCGGGGGCGGCGCCGTGCTCACCGAGTCGGTGTTCGATTTGCAGGGCATCGGCCAGTACTTCGCCGAGTCCATCGGCCGGCTCGACGCGCCGCCCGTCCTCGCCGTGACGATGCTCGGCGCCTTCTTGATCGTCGCGCTGAACACCGCCGTCGACATCGTCTACGCCGCGCTTGATCCGCGGATCCGGATGTCATGATCTGCGCCTCGTGGTTTCCCCGCCCCGATAGCTCAGCTGGATAGAGCGACTCCCTCCTAAGGAGTAGGCCCCTGGTTCGAATCCAGGTCGGGGCACTGCGGCGCCTGGCCGTCAGCGGTCCGGGCGATCCGGATACACGTCGTCGATCGTCGTCAGCGCGACGTACGGCGCACCCGCGGCAGCCTCGATCCGCTCGCCGCCGCCGGCGAGGCGGTCGAGCACGCTGACGACGCCGCAGATCTCGTGGCCCGCCTCGCGCAGCGCTTGGATCGCCATGATCGTGGAGCCGCCCGTGCTCACGACGTCCTCGACGACGAGGCAGCGGTCCTCGGGCGCGAGCAGCGGGCCCTCGATGCGCCGCGACAGGCCGTGAGCCTTGGCCTCCTTGCGCACGAAGAAGCCCTTGACGTCGGCGCCACCGGCGAGCGCCGCGCAGGTCACCGCGTCGGCGCCCATCGTCAGTCCGCCGACCGCGGTCGCATCGAGCTCCCGCGCGTGGTGTGCGAGCAGCTCGCCGAGCGCCTGGAAGCCGGCCGGGAGCAGGATCGCGCGTTTCGCGTCGACGTAGTACTGCGCCGTCGCGCCGCTCGTCAGCGTCACCTCGCCGATGACGAGCGCGTGCTCGGCCAGCTCGGCAATCAAACGTCCATGCGCGCTCATCGGTCGCGTACCTTAGAGCCGTGCTCGAACGTTCACTGCGCTACGTCGCGATCGTCCTCAGCGTCGTCGTCGCCCTGGGCTTCGTCCTCTTCGCCCTCGACGACGTCGAGGCGGCGTCGGCGAACAGGGTCGGCGAGCTCAACAACTACCAGGTGGCCGACCCCACACCGGCCGCCGAGGCCGAGCGCGAGCGGCGCAACGGCGCCGTCCGCGAGGCCATCGACGACGCCAACGACGTGCTGCTCAAGCCGTTCGCCGGCCTCGTCGAGGACGCCGACAGCCGCTGGGTGCAGCGCGGCGTCCCCGCGCTGCTCGGGCTGCTGCTCTACGGGTTCGCGCTGGGGTATCTGGCGCGGTTCGCCAAGGGGCACGGCTAGCTCAGCCCCGGTTCGTGGGCGGCGCGGTTCACGAAACAGCATCGATAAGGGAATGCGGGTTGGGTCGGCGCGGGGGTGCGCGAGTCGAACAGGGCGTAGCACCGGACCGGCTCGGACACCGCTTCCGTATTGGAAGTGCAAGTCGGGGCTAGCACTGGTGCTAGCCGGCACTTGCACTTTCAGAACGCGACACCTCGCCGATCGGCCACACAGCTCCGCGTCGGTCGAACCCCTGGCCCCACCGGCCTGCCGGCTCCCTCATCCTTTATCGATGCTGTTCGTGGACCGCACGGCCCCGAACACCGACCACGACCTACAGGTACGTGTCGACCGGGGTCCCGACCTTGATCCAGTTAAACAGGCTGAGCGCGTCGGGGATCGGCACCCGCAGGCAGCCGTGGCTGGCGGGGTAGATCGGCACCGATGCGTAGCCGTGCGTGGCGTAGCCGCGGATGAAGTAGGCCGAGTGCACCATGCCCTTGGCGTTCGTGCCGGGCGTCTTTGAGTAGACGCGGAAGTTGCCCAGGACGGTGGGCGTGCTGGCCTTGCCCGAGGAGATCGGGTAGATGCGCCGCACCTTCCTGCCCTCGATGAGCACGAGCACCTGGCGGGAGATGTCGGCCTCGATGTGGCGGCCGTGGCTCGGGAAGCGGATCCGGAAGCGCCCGCCGCCGCGCGCGATGCGGCGCATGACCTGCTTGGTGGCCGACGACGTGCGGGCCATGCCGGTCACCTTGCGAAACGCGAGCACCGCGCGGCCGGTCCGCGCGTCGTAGGAGCCGCGGCGGCCGACGACGTAGCCCAGCCGCGCGAGGCGGTTCTGCAGAGCGCGCACCGACTTGCCGCCGCTGCCCGGCCCGACGCGGCGCGGCAGGATCTCGACCGACCGCGACGTGGCGGAGAAGCCCGCCAGCGCCGGCGTGGCGATGTGCTCGGCACGGACGACGATCCGGCCGGCCTGCTTGGGCTTGTAGCCGAGGACGAAGTACCCACCGGCGGCCCCGCCGGCGTTCGGCTGGAGCTTGATCTGCTTGATGTGGATCTTGCGCTTGCCGCGGTACACGCGCACGACGACCTTCTCGTTGGCGACGAACGCGCTGACCCTCCCGCGGATACGGATGCGGTCGCGGGTGAGCGCGACGCGTCGCTTGCCGCCGACCTTCTCCAGCGTCAGCGTCATCGCCGACTGGGCAGCGGCCTGCGCGGTCGCGGCCTGTGGCTGCGCGGGAGCGTCGGCCGGCGCCTGCGCGCTGGCGCTGACGGGAAATGCTGCGGCCGTGATGAGACCCAGCCAGACGACCGCGCGACGCATTGGCAGAAATATGCCACGCCGGCGCGACGGATGGGCACGAGCCGGCGGCGTTGGCGTGTCGCCGCTCAGTCCAGCGGCGTCGCCGCGGCCGCGCGCGGCGCCGAGGCTCGACTGCCGAGCGCCAACCGGATACCGGCGGCGACCGCGACCGAGACGGTCGCACCGGCGGCCATCGCCGCGAGGATCTCGCCGGCCGACCAGCCCTCCCCCACGCCGAAGGCCAAGGCGTTGTTGAACGCGTGCAGCACGATCGACGGATACAGCGACCCGCTCCAGTGATAGAGCAGGCACAACCCGACGCCGAACGCGGCGAGCGGGACGAGCTGGCTCACCGGCGCGGAGCCGAGGTGAATCGCGCCGAACACGAGCCCGGTGATGATCGCCGCCGGAACCGGCCCGCGCCAGTTGCGCAGCGCCCCGAAGAAGTAGCCGCGGAAGAAGATCTCCTCGCCGACGGGCGCGACGACCGTCACGAGGATGGCCACGGCCACGAGGTTGACCGTCGAGTCGTTGACGCCAAGCCGGTCTGGCAGGTCGCTGTCCTCGCTGCCGACGATCGACACCCAGGTGGCGGTGAAGGCGAAGAACGCGACCCACACCGCGAACAGCAGGCCGACCGCCAGCCCGGGGCTCGGCGGCGCCTTCAATCCGAAGTCCTCCCCCCGCGGGCGCGACAGGGCGCGCGCGAACACGTACGCGGCACCGAACAGCGCGACGTTCTGAAAGACGGTCAGGCCGATGTCCACGCCCGCCGGCGAGTTCTCGAGGTCCGCCCCGGCCGCGCCGGCGACGAGTCCCACGATGATGCTGCCGACGATCGTCACCGCGAAGCCGGTGAGGAGCGCGACCCATGCCGTCCACGGGCGCCAGCCGGCGCGACCGCGCGGCCTGCGTCCGGGGAGCGCCGGTCCGCCGTGTGATGGCGGCTCGCCGGGGGCGGGAGATCCTGAAGGCGGCACGCTCGTCACGAACGCGGGAGATTACGCAGCCAGCGGGAGGAGCCCGTCCAGGGAGCTGACGACCTCGACGTAGTCCGGCGCGACCGCGGGATGCTCACCACGCGCGACGAGGACGGGCTGCAAGCCGGCCGCGAGCGCGCCCGCGACATCGTGTTCGAGCGAGTCGCCGACGTGGATCGCGCCCTCGCTGTCGCAGGCTGCCAGCGCGAGCGCGCGCCTGAAGATCTGCGGATCTGGCTTGGCCGCACCGACCTCGGCCGAGCTGATCGCGCCGTCGACGAGCTCACGCAGCCCGCTGCGCTCGAGCATGTCGTGCAGCGACACGTCCCAGTTGGACACGACGACGAGCCGCGCGCCCCGCTCGCGCAGCGTTCGCAGGACGGGCTTGACCTCGGGATAGGGCTCGAAGCGCAGCGCCGCGAGCAGCGCCTCGAGCACGGCGGACACGGACAGGCCGCCGAGATCGGCGCCGGCGCGCTCCAGCGCCGTGCGCAGGATCTCCGCGCAGCGCACGCGCAGCAGCGCCAGCGAGGCGGGATCGGCGCCCATGTCGTGATGGACGCGGTAGTAGGCGATCTCCTCCGCGATCGCGGCCGCCGCCTGGCGCTCGCCGACCTGCGCGCCGCGCGCACGCAGCTCGGCGGCCAGCAGCGGCGCGGGCTGGCGCAGCTCGACGAGCGTGCCGAGGGCGTCAAGCGTGATCAGGCGACGAAGTGCCATGTCGCGAAGATCGCGGTGTAGACGGCGAGGGCGCCGGCGAACGCGCCGAGGACGAGCCGCTCGCGCCGGGCGCGGCCGGTCATCCACAGCGCCAGCCAGATCGCGAGCGGAAACAGGACCGCGAGAAAGCGCGGCAGCGACATCAGCGGCTGCGGTCCCACGGGGTAGGAGAGCGGCAGCGCGAGCGCCGCGACGACGTACGCGCCGTAGGCCAGCGGCAGCCGCCGCAGGACGCCGACGACCGCGGGCACCGCGAGCACGAGCCAGGCCGCGAGCTCGATGTTGTGGCGCGCGACGAAGTACGGATCGCCGCCGGCGGCCGTGAAGTACAGCGGGTCGCGCGAACCCGAGAGCAGCTGGCGGGCGCCCTGCACCGCGGCCACCATGCCGTCCCACGCGCCGACGAACGGCCCCGCGAACGACCTGAACCACTGCTCCTGGGCATGAAACGGCGCGAGCCCGTCGTAGCCGGCGATCGCGAGGTACCCGCAATACGCCGCCAGGCCGAGCGGCACGAGCCCGAGCCACAGCGCGTCGCGGTCAAGCCGCCGACGGGTTGCGATGCGCGGCCGGGCAACACCCCACAGGTAGATGAGCGCGAGCGGGACGAGCAGCAGGACGCCCGCGCTGCGGGTCGTCGCGGCCAGCGCGCCGAGCGCGCCCGCCCACGCCCAGCGGTCGCGTCGCGCCGCGTACACCGCGCCGACCGACAGCAGTGCAAACAGCGACTCGCTGTAGACCGCCGAGAAGAAGAACGCCATCGGAAACAGCGCCGTGACGAGGACCGCGTTGCGCGCGACGGCGCGATCGTGGTCAAGCGCCACGAGCCGGTGCAGCACGACGAGCGCGGCGCCGAGGCACGCCGTCGAGACGAGCACGCCGCCGACGAGCGGCGAGCGCACGACCGCGCCGGCGATCGCCACGAGCAGCGGATACAGGGGGAAGAACGCCTCCTTCGAGCCGTCGCCGTAGCCGCCGTCGGCGATCGCCAGATACCAGACGGAGTCCCAGCGGGCGAACGGCGCGGCAAGCGTGTCGCCGACGTCGCCGAACGGCGCGGTCGCGCCGGCCGGGTCGAACGCCGCCTCGCGGCCCGAAAGGCCGAAGACGAGCACCGCGCCGGCGCCCGCACACAGGACGAGCAGCCGCGAGATCCACAGCGCGCGCCAGGCGTCGCGGACCGCGTCGTCGCGGCCCCAGGCGAACGCATCGATGGCGCGCCATCGAGCGCGAGCAGGAAGCGCACGCGGCTGCATCGGCCAGATGTTGGCACGCAGGATCGGGGCTGGTGGAGGGCGAAGAACGCCGCTACCCCTAGAATCCGTCGATCCGCGCGCTGGCATCGCATCCCGCGCGCGACACGATCCGATGTCCGCTCGCTCCGAACGCCAGCGTCGACGCCGCCGAAGGGGCGGGGCCGGACGCGTCATCATCGTCACGGTCGCCGTTCTCGTCGCGGGCGCCATCATCGCCGTGCTCAGCGCCGTCGGCTACGTCGTCGGCATCGCGAACTCCGCGCCCGACCTCAAGACGCTCAGGCCGCTGGACCCGGGTCGCAACTCGATCGTCTACGCCGCGGACGGCAAGCGCCTGGGCATCATCCAGAACGACGTACTGCGGACCGCGATCGGGTCGTCGAAGATCCCGAAGAACATCCGCGACGCAACCGTCGCGATCGAGGACAGGCGCTTCTACCAGCACAAGGGCGTCGACCTCGAGAGCATCGTGCGCGCGGCGATCAAGAACGTCAACTCCGGCAAGACCGTGCAGGGCGGCTCGACGCTGACGATGCAGCTCATCCGCACCCTCTACGTGCCGGGCTCGGGCAAGGAGCGCACGCTCAAGCGCAAGATCCGCGAGGCGAAGCTCGCCGAGGAGCTCGAGAACGTCCACCCCGGCCGCCGCGGCAAGGACTGGATCCTCACGAAGTACCTCAACTCCGTCGGCTACGGCACGAACGACGGCCAGACCGCCGTCGGCATCGAGGCCGCGTCGCGCGTCTACTTCTCCAAGCACGCCAAGGACCTCACGCTCGCGCAGGCGGCGATGCTCGCCGGCATGCCCCAGGCCCCCAGCAACTACAACCCGTTCAAGAACCCCGACCAGGCCGCCGCGCGGCGCAACGACGTGCTGCAGACGATGGCCGACCAGGGCTTCATCTCATCCAGCGACGCGCGCGAGGCGCAGGGCGAGGAGCTCGGCGTCAAGCCGACGACGTACTTCCAGCGCAAGCGCGAGAGCTACTTCTTTGATTTCGTCACCGACGAGCTCATCAAGGAGTACGGCGTCAAGACCGTGCGCAGCGGCGGGCTGAAGGTCAAGACGACGATCGACCTCGACCTGCAGAAGAAGGCGCGAGCGGCGATCGCGCAGGACCTGAGCTTCGGCGGGGCGCCGTCCTCGGCGATCGTCTCGATCGACCCGAAGACCGGCTACATCCGCGCCATGGCCTCCTCGGCGAAGTACGCGACCTCGAAGTTCAACCTCGCCGCGAACGCCAAGCGCCAGCCCGGCTCGGCCTTCAAGGTCATGGCGCTCGTCGCCGCCGTCGACCAGGGCGTCGACCCCAACAAGACGTACATCCCGTCGGGCAAGCTCACGGTCACCGACCCGAAGTGGGGCCCGATCAACGTCAACTGCTACGGCGGCGCGTGCGGTGGCGGCACCCCGAGCCTCACGCAGGCCACGCTGCGCTCTGACAACACCGTGTACACGCGGCTCGCGCTCGACATCGGTCCCGAGGCCGTCAAGGACGCCGCCCGCGGCCTGGGCATCAAGTCGCGCCTGCAGGGCTATCCGGCCGAGACGCTCGGCGGCCTCGCGCGCTGCTGCACGCCGCTGGAGATGGCCAACGCGTACGCGACGATCGTCAGCGGCGGCTGGCGCAGCAAGCCGCAGGCGATCACCCAGGTGAAGTTCCCCAACGGCAAGATCGACAAGATCGGCAAGCCGCGCCGCCACAAGCAGTTCAACTCCGGCGCGATGTACGAGGTCGTGAAGATCCTCGAGCAGAATGTGAAGAGCGGGACCGGCGGGCGCGCGGCGACCGGCTGCCCGGTCGGTGGCAAGACCGGCACGACCGACCAGAACCGCAACGCCTGGTTCGTCGGCTTCAGCCCGAAGCTCGCGACCTCCGTCTGGGTCGGCTTCCCGAAGGCGAACATCCCGATGCCGAATCTCTTCAACGGCGGGCCCGTCGACGGCGGCACGTTCCCGGCGGAGATCTGGGGCATTTACATGAAGTCCGCCAAGCGCGGCTTCTGCGGGCAGTTTGAGAAGCCCGACGAGTCCTTCTCGGGCACGCCGCTCGTCGGGCGCTACGCGCGGTCGGCGCCGTCCAAGGACTCCGAGATCGATCCGAAGACCGGCAAGCGCAAGAAGCCGCCGCCGCTGGAGAACCCGCCGCCCGGTGGCACCGTGCCGAACACCGGCGGGACGGGCGGCTACGACCCCGACCTCTACGACACGGCGCCGCAGGTGCAGGAGGACCCGCCGTATGACCCCGACGAGGACGGCGGCGGGCCGATCGATCCCAACGAGCCGCCACCGTAGGAACGGCGGCGCGCTGCTACCTTTGGCGACCGAATGGCAAAAGAAGAAAAGGTCGAGTTCGAGGGCGAGGTGATCGAGGCTCTGCCCAACGCGATGTTCCGGGTCAAGCTCGACAACGACCACGTCGTGCTCGGGCATGTCGCCGGCAAGATGCGGCGCTTTCGCATCCGCATCCTCCCGGGTGACCGAGTGCGCTGCGAACTGTCGCCGTACGACCTCGACCGCGCGCGCATCGTCTACCGCCACCGCTAGCAGGCGCGGGGCGTCCGCCCGGACGTGGACGAGTTCGAGCTGATCCGGGCGATGCGGGAGCGCTTCCCGTCCGCGCCTGAGCGCGTCATCGTCGGCAGCGGCGACGATGCGGCGGTTGTCCGCGC
Source organism: uncultured Actinomycetes bacterium (assembly GCA_963705315.1). GTDB lineage: Bacteria > Actinomycetota > Thermoleophilia > Solirubrobacterales > Solirubrobacteraceae > CADCVQ01. The sequence goes on along the minus strand of OY970068.1, from coordinate 376,221 downwards.
GCGGGCCTTGTCGGTGACCTCGACGGACGCGATGGTCGACGGCGTGCACTTCCGCCTCGGCGAGACGGCGAGCCCCGCCGACGCCGGTCACCGCGCGCTCGCCGCCGCGCTCTCCGATCTCGCCGCCATGGGCGCGCAGCCCGGCGAAGCGTACGTCGCGCTCGGCCTTCCCGCGTCGTTCGCAGATGCGGATGCGCTCGAGCTCGCCGACGCGATGGCGGCGCTCGCACAGCGCACGGGGGTGGCGCTCATCGGCGGCGACATCACCAGCGCGCCCGCGCTGACGCTTGTGATCACCGTCGTCGGGTGGGCCGACGATCTCAGCGAGATCGTCCGGCGCGACGGCGCGCGGCCGGGGGACCTCGTCGCGGTCACCGGAACGCTCGGCGCCGCCGGCGCCGGCCTGGCGATCCTGGACGGGCGCGCCGAGGGTTCAGACGTCCTCGTCGCTCGCCATCTGCGACCCGAGCCGCGGCTCGCCGAGGGCGCGGCGCTCGCGCGCGCAGGCGCGCACGCGATGATCGACCTCTCCGACGGGCTGGCCTCCGACGCCGGCCACGTCGCGCGCGCGAGCGGCGCGACGCTGCGCATCGACCTCGGCGCGCTCCCGATCGCCGACGGGGTCGCAGCCGTCGCCGAGCAACTCGGCGTGCCCGCGTGGGAGCTCGCCGTCGCCGCCGGTGAGGACTACGAGCTCTGCGTCTGCATCAATGCCGACGATCTGTCGGCCGCGCGGTCGCTGCCCGCGCTCGCCGTTATCGGTGAAGTCACCGGTGGTCCGCCGCACGCCGAGCTGTGCTCGGACGGAGTCCCACAGCCCGTGCTGGGGTTCCACCACCGTCTGTGACTGACGGCGTGGCGCAACATCGCCTCGGCGACGAGTGCGGAGTCAACAACGTAATCCGCGCGCTGCACGCGGAGCTTTATCTCTTGCGTTCGCATCCCGACCTTGCTATCGAGCGCAGCGCGGCCACGCTTGAGTTCAACGTCCCTCAATGGGCAGGTATCGCCACAAATGTGACGCAATTTGGGTCTAGACCGGAGGCCCGGGGGGAGGGCGCGAGGCCCGCCGCACACCGATCAGCGTGCAGCCGCGCCGCGCGGCGTCGCCTGGACGAGTCGCGCGAAGACGACGATCCGCTTCGCCGCGCTGTACAGCGGGTGACACGCCGACAGCACGAGCCGGTCGTAGGAGACGCGCCGGACGACGGAGACCTCCGTCGGCGCCACGATCCGGCTGCGCTCCACCTCGTACTCGAAGATCCCGTAGGGCATCTCGACGCGCACCTTGTCGCCGCGCTCGAGGTCGTCGATGTTCCGGAACGGCGCCAGGTACGTCGTCCTGTGGCCCGCGATCCCCGTGGTGCCGGGCGCGCCCGGGAACGGCGTCTGCTCGTAGATGCCCGGCCCCTTGCGCAGCGCCGCGGTGTCCGTGCCGTTGACGATCACGTAGTTCGCACCGATCTTCGGGATGCCGATCCGCCCGACCGCGGCGCCGATCTTCGACTTGCGCTTCCACGCGCGCGCCAGGAAGGCCATCCGCCGCCGGTTGTCCGTCAGCGACTGCAGCGCCCGTGCCTCCAGCGGGGTCGGCGTCGCGCGCTCCGCGTCCTCGAGGTCGTCTCCGAGGCGCGCCTGCTGGATCTTCGCGTAGATCGCCGAGACCGGCTCCTGCCAGACGACGGTCAACCCCGCGTCGACGAGCATCAGAACGCCGGAGATGATCAATACGGTCGAGAGGGCCCGAAGTGTGCGTCGCATCAGAGGAGGCGGATGTTTATCGCCTCAGCGCCGACTCGGTGCCGCCGAGCGACCCTGGGCCCGCGTAGGAGTGCGGGCCGCGGACGGTGATCGGCATCTCCTCGATGCCCGCATCCGGACGCGCGGCGATGCGCAGCGCGCCGGCCGCGCAGCCGGCGAGCAGGCTCCACAGCAGCACGCTGGGCAGCGACACGTGCCCGCCGGCGACGAGCAGGAGGCCGGTCCACAGGCTGTCGAGCACGTCGAGGCCGAGGGCGCGCGACAACGCGATCGCCACGATGCCCAGCGGCAGCGCGCCCACCGCGACGGCGGCCAGGCGAGCGGCGCGGCGTACGCGCAACTCGGGCGCGAGGGCGAACAGGCCCGCGTGCATCGCCGGGACGACGAGCGCCGCCGCGTACGGGTTGCCGATCCACAGCGCGATCGTCGCCGCGATCGCGACGAGCATGACCATCGACCCTGCGCCGGGCTCCGCGAGATCGCCGCCGGCGCGAACGATGCGCATGACCGCGGGGCGCAGTCCCCACCACGCGAGCCCGAAGACGAGCGCCACCGCGAGCAGCGCGGGGAGCTGTGCCGGCAGCGCCTGCGGGGAGACGGGCGCCCCGGGCGCCGCCGTCAGCAGGCCGACGAGCCTGAGCGCGATCGCGAACAGCGCCGCGACGATGAACGGCAGCGCCCAGACGAGCGACCAGCGCAGCCACGCCAGGACGCGGCCGCGGTGGCGGCGCACCGCGGCGTACCCGTCGACGGCCGCCAGCAGCGGCGGCAGCAGGAGCGCGCCGATGAACAGGCGGATCGCCCAGCCGGGCACGACCTTGCGATTGGTCAACAAATCGCGGCTGCTCGTCTCGGCGTTCAGCGCGCGTGGCGCCGTCGCCGCGTCGAGGGCCGTCACGGTGCGCAGCGCGACGCGGCCGAAGGACTGCAGTCGTGCGCGCGAGGTCGGCGCGTCGGCGGCCGGCGGACGGTCCCCTCCGACCGACAGCAGGATGGCCGGGAGGTCCTTGGCCAGCAGCACGCCCTGCTCGCCGTAGGTTGCCGGCAGCGCGTGGCGCATGAACTGCGTCAGCGCGCGTGGCGGTCCGCTGCCGCTTGCCGTCTCGATGCGCACGGCCTCCTGCAGCGTCGAGCGCAGCCGCAGCGGCGAGGCGCCAAGCGCGTTGGACCACGGGATCACGAACGGCGGGCGCACCGTCGACGAGGCGAGATCGCCGAGCACGAGCACGGCGGCGATGGGGGCGCCGCCGAGATCCTCGGCGAGTTTGGCCGCGCCCGCCGCGCCGCCGCTGGCGCCGCTCGTCGAGACGAGGATGAGCGTGCGCCGCGTCTGGCGCGGCGCGCCGAAGACCCGCGCGAGCTCAAGCAGCGCCGCGGTCCCCGACAGCTCGGCCACGGCCCGTGAGCCTGCCGCGTCGCGGTGGGCGACGACGACGACGCGCTCGTCGACGGTGCCCGTGCGTTCGGCGATGACGGTCTGCAGCGGGCGTTTGCCGTCGATCGTCTCGCCGTCATGGACCACGGTGCGAACCCGAAAGCCGCGCGTGGCCTGCATGCGGCTCGCGACGACGCGCGCCAGTCCCTCGTCACCGGCCGAGCCGGGTCGCCGGTCTGAGAAGCGACCGGCGAGCTGGCGCAGCTCGGTGTACGCCGTCGCGCCCTCGAACGCGTCGGGGGCGAGCGGCGTGACGAGCGGTCGCGGGCGATTCTCGAGCGAGAACGCGAGCAGGATCAACGCGAACAGCACGGGCACGAACGCGGCCCGGTAGATGCGCGGGTCCATCATCGAGACGCGAGTTCTGGCAGATGCGGCATCTGCGTCGTCAGACTATTGCCGATGGTGGATCGCGCCCCCCGCATCCTCCTCGTCGACGACGAGCACGCAATCCAGACGCTCCTGTCCTACCCGTTGCGCAAGGACGGCTACGAGGTCGTGCAGGCGACCGACGGGCAGGCGGCGCTGGCACGCTTCGACGAGGGCATCTACGACCTCGTCGTGCTCGATCTCATGCTGCCAAAGCTCGACGGCCTCGAGGTCTGCCGCCGCATCCGCGCGCGCAGCACCGTTCCGATCATCATGCTCACGGCCCGCGCCGAGGAGATCGACACGGTCGTCGGGCTCGAGCTCGGCGCCGACGACTACATCACCAAGCCGTTCTCGATGCGGGAGTTCCGCAGCCGTGTGAAGGCGGCGCTGCGGCGGGCGGACATGCGCCCCGACGATCAGGGCGCCGCCGCCGACGGTTCGCTCGAGGCGGCCGACCTGCGGATCGACTTTCACAAGCGCGCCGTGCGCGTGCGCGGCCAGGACGTCCAGACGACGTACGTCGAGTTCGAGATCCTCGGCGCGCTCGCCCGCCATCCGGGTCGGGTGTACACCCGCGAGATGCTGTTGACGCGCATATGGGGTGATGCGGCGTATCGTGACCCGCGCACGATCGACGTCCACATCCGCCACCTGCGAGAGAAGCTCGAGACCGACGCCAAGCAGCCCGAGTACCTGTTCACGGTGCGCGGCGTTGGCTATCGGTTCCGCGATACCGAGGAGTAACCGGGCAAAGCCATGCGTTTGCGTTCGCTCCGCACGCGGCTGACGCTGCTCTTCTTCGCGGTGACGCTCGTCGCCGTCGCGGTCGTCTTCTTTTACGTCGCGCCACAGCTCGAGAGCTCGCTGCGCAAGGAGAAGCTGCGCGCGCTGGGCAAGACGGCGCAGGCGTTCACGCCGCTGATCGGCGAGCCGGTGCGGTCCAACGCGACGTCACAGGAGATCGACGCGCTCGTCGCGCTCATCGGCGATCGCACGAATACGCGCGTGACGCTGCTGCTCGTCGGCGACGGCACAGAGGGTCTGCAACTGCCGATCTTCTCGGACTCTGCCTCGGAGACCGACGTCAAGGGCCTGCGCTTCCACATCGCCCGCCGCGTCGAGCGGACCGGGCGCCCGGTGACGGCCCTGCTCGACACCAACGACGGGCTCGTCGGCCAGGCAGCGGTGCCGATCCGCGACGGCGGCACCGTGAGCCGGATCGCCGTCTTCTCCTCGCCGCTGTCGGAGCTGCACGGCAACGTCGCGCTCATCCGCCGTCAGATCCTGATCGCGGGCGGCCTCGGCCTCGCGCTCGCGCTCCTCGCCGGCTTCCTCGTGTCGCGCCGGATCGCGCGCCGCGTCAAGGTGCTCGAGAAAGGGGCCGCGCAGGTCGCCGCGGGCGACTTCACCGCGACGTTCCCGGTGGACAAGGACGACGAGCTCGGACAGCTTGCCCGGGCGCTGGATGACATGCAGCGCCAGCTTGCGCAGGTCGAGCGCGCGCGGCGGCGGTTCATCGCGACTGCATCGCACGAGCTGCGCACGCCGATCTTCTCGCTCGGCGGGTTCCTCGAGCTGCTCCAGGACGAGGATCTCGACGAGGACACGCGGCGCGAGTTCGTCGGCGAGCTGCGCGGCCAGGTCGACCGGCTCGGCAAGCTCGCGACGGATCTGCTCGACCTCTCGCGGCTTGAGGCGGGCTCGCTCGAGCTGCGCCCCCAGGACACCGATCTCGGCGAGATCGCGCGCACCGTGACGGCCGAGTTCTCCCCCGCGCTGGACAAGCACGATTCCGAGCTCGTGCTGCGGCTGGACGGCGAGATCGAGGTCGTCTGCGATCCTGAGCGCGTGGCTCAGGTCCTGCGGATCCTCATCGACAACGCGCTGACGCACACGCCGCCGGGCACCGACGTGCTCGTCACGGCGGTGCGCGAGAACGGCGCCGCGCGCATCGACGTGCGCGACTTCGGCCCGGGCATCGACGGCCAGGCGGCGCAACGCATCTTCGAGCCGTTCTTCACCTCCGACGACGCGCAGGGGTCCGGCCTCGGGCTCGCGATCGCGCGCGAGCTGGCCGAGCGCATGGACGGCTCGCTCGAGGTCGACGCGACACCCGGTCGCACGACATTCTCGCTGGAGCTGCCGGCGTAGCGAGCATGACCTGCTTGCCTTGCCACCTCTGCGTGACGAGCAACGGCTCGAAGTCGTGAAACGCGTCCTGTCTTTGGGCGCTGGCATCGCGGTGCTGGCAGTTGCAGGCTGCGGCGGATCCAGCGGCGACGGCGATGGCCCGACCGGCGCCACGACCGTCGAGCGCACGACGCGCGTCGAGGTCGTCAAGCGCGGCGGCAGGGTCGTCTTCGATCCGGCGGCGATCTATGAGCGCGAGGCGCCGGGCGTGGTGACGGTCTCGAGCGTCGTGGACTCGGGCACGGTCGGTGGCTCGGACGGGCAGGGTCTCGGATCGGGCTTCGTCCTCGACGGCGACGGCGAGATCGCGACGAACGCGCATGTCGTCACGACCGGCGAGGGGCGGTCCATCCGCAAGGCGCGCGAGGTGTTCGTCGCGTTCGCCGACGGCAACCAGGTCCCGGCGAAGATCGTCGGCTTCGACCCCAACTCCGACGTCGCCCTGCTGAAGATCGACCCGCGCGGCCTGACGCTGCGCCCGCTGCCGCTCGGGACCGCGCGCGACCTCGAGGTCGGCTCGCCCGTGGCGGCGATCGGCTCGCCGTTCGGCGAGCCGCAGTCGCTGTCGGTCGGCGTCGTCTCGGCGGTCAACCGCTCCATCACGTCGCTGACGGGCTTTGAGATCGCGGGCGCGATCCAGACCGACGCGGCGATCAACCGCGGCAACTCGGGCGGCCCCCTCGTCAACGCGCGGGGCGAGGTTCTCGGGATCAACTCGCAGATCCAGACGACGTCGGGCGGCGGCGAGGGCGTCGGCTACGCGGTGCCGGCCGACACGGTGCGCCGCACGCTCGCGGCGCTGCGCAAGTCGGGCAAGGTCCGGTACGCGTACCTCGGCGTATCGACGGCGCGCATCTACCCGCAGCTCGCCCGGCGGTTTGACCTGCCGGTGCGGACCGGCGCCTGGGTGCAGGAGGTCGTCGACGGCGGTCCCGCAGACAAGGCCGGCCTGAAAGCCGGCGGCGACGAGCAGCGATTTCAGGCCCGTACGATCAACGACGGCGGCGACATCATCGTCGCCGTCGACGGGCGCGAGCTGCGATCCGAAGCCGACCTCGGCGTCGCCCTGCTGCGCTTCGCCCCCGGCGACAAGGTGGCGATGCAGCTCTACCGCGACGGCAAACTGCGGACCGTCTCGGTGACGCTCGGCGAGCGCCCGCAGCAGACCGGGCAGGTCATCAACCCCTGACGCGGGATTTCGGGTAAGCAGAGGCGCGATGAATCAGAGCAACGCGAACTCGTCCAACGGCTCGCCGCTCGTGCTGGTCTCAAACCGCGGGCCGGTGACGTTCGACGTCGATGGCTCGTTCACCCGCGGCGGCGGCGGGCTCGTCACGGCGCTGACCGGCCTGGCGACGCACCGCGACGCCGTCTGGATCGCCTCGGCGATGACCGAAGGTGACGTCGCCAAGGCGCAGGCGACGGACGGCCAGGCATTCGCGGTACGCACGGACGCGGGCGGCGAGTTCCAGGTGCGCCTCGTGACCTCCGACCCGGAGGCCTACGACCGCTTCTACAACGTCGTCGCCAACCCCTTGCTGTGGTTCATCCAGCACTACCTGTGGGACCTGTCAAACGCGCCCGACATCCGCGAGAACGAGGTCGAGGCCTACGAGCGCGGCTACCAGGTCGTAAACGCCGACCTCGCGGAGGCGGTCATCGAGCAGATCGCCGGCGAGCAGGACCCGGTGGTCATGGTCCACGACTACCACCTCTACACGCTCCCCGCGGTCGTGCGCGAGGCGCGGCCCGACGTCTTCCTGCACCACTTCATCCACATCCCGTGGACGCAGCCCGACGCGTGGCGCGTGCTGCCCAAGCGCATCCGCGACGAGATCTACGCCGGCGTGCTCGCCAACGACATCGTCGGCTTCCACACGCGCTCGTACCGCTGGAACTTCCTGCAGGGCTGCCGCGACCTGCTCGACGACGTCGAGGTCGACTTCGAGCGCGGGATCGTCCGCCACGACGGGCGCGAGACGTGGGTCCGCGCCTACCCGCTGCCGATCGACTACGAGGCGACGCAGAAGATCGCCCGCAGCGAGCGCACGCTGGAGTTCGAGGCCGAGCTCAAGCGGCGCCGGCGCGAGCACATCATCCTGCGCGTCGATCGGGCCGACCTATCCAAGAACGTCCTGCGCGGGTTCACCGCCTTCGACCAGTTCCTCGACGAGCACCCCGAGTTCGCCGAGAAGGTGACGTTCATCGCGCAGCTCATGCCGTCGCGGATGGACGTGCCCGAGTACCGCGAGTACCTGGACCGCATCGAGGCGCTCGTGGCGCTCGTCAACCACCGCCACGGGACACCGGACTGGATGCCGATCCAGCTCAAGCTGCGCGACGACCTCGAGGAGGCGGTGGCGGCGTACAAGAACTACGACGTGATGATCGTCAACGCGATGTTCGACGGCATGAACCTCGTCGCCAAGGAGGGGCCGCTCGTCAACGAGCGCCACGGCGTCTCGATCCTGTCGGAGAACACGGGGGCGCACGAAGAGCTCGGCGAGTTCGCGCTGAGCGTCAACCCGTTCGACATCAAGGAGACGGCGGACTGCATCTTCACCGCGCTGACGATGAGCGCGGAGGAGCGCGAGCGCCGGGCGACGGGCCTGAAGGATGTCGTGACGGCGCGCGACCCGGGCGACTGGATCGACGAGCAGCTCGAGGACATCCGCGCGAAGGGCGCGGCGACGAATGGGGCGTCGACGCCGCCGGGCTAGAGGCGATCCGCACGGTTCACGAACTGCATCGATGACAAATGCGGGAAGCGAAGCCGGGCGGATGGTTCAAAACGTCCACATGCAGGACGTTTTGAACCACGCGCCTCCGCTACGTCGGCTGCCGACCCCACCGGGGACACGCACGCCGATCTCGCATCCTTTATTGATGCTGTTCGACCCGCCGCGCGATCGGACATCTAGCCGAACTCGGGCGCGGGCCCAGGCACCGGCGCGAACGGCGGCGGCGCGGGCGGTTTCGCCGGTGAGCTCGCCGCAGGCACGGCGCTCGGGCGGCGCGCCCGGGCCGCGCGCCTGCGAGCGAGCGAGCGGCGACGGGCAGCGCGCTCCTCGCGTGCACGCGACGTCCTCGCCGCGATCCGGCGCGCAGCTCGACGGCGCTCGCGCTCCTGCGCCGCCGAAGGCGCGGCCCTTGGCGTCGTGGTGGCGCCAACGGGTGCGGCTGGCTGCGCCGGCGGTGGTACCACCGGTACCGGCACCGGGTCGGGCGGCGGCAATGCGGGCTCCGATCCCTTCAGCGCCGGCCACGCGATGACGATGCCGGCGAGGGCCGCGAGGGCCGCCGCCCGCGCGACGTTTCCCCAGCGCACGCGGGCGTGCAGCGGTGGCGGGCGATCAGCCTCCATGCCCCACATAGGCCCAGGCCGGGCGGAATTCGCCCCCTGATCGCTATCATGCTGCGCCGCCCCTCGGGCACCCGAACACCATGCCTGCCATCGATCCCCTCTATGACCTCGTGGTCATGCTCGACAGCGCCGCGCCTGACGATCAGCGCGCAAAGGTGCTGGCCGCAGCCGAGCAGACGATCAACGCCGGTGGCGAGATCGTCAACAGCCAGGACTGGGGCGTGCGCCAGACGGCGTACGAGATCCGCCACAAGACCGATGCCGAGTACCACCTGCTCCAGTTCCACGGCACACGGGAGATCCTCGAGCGCCTGCAGCGCACGCTGAAGATCGCCGACGGCGTCGTCCGCTTCCGGATCATCAAGCTCAAGCCCGGCACGCCGGCCCCCCCGGCGAGCCGAACCGAGCCGCGACCGACGGGCATCTCCGAGGTCGCGCCGGCAGCCGCCGGGCCCGAGGCGGCCGAGGCGCCGGCGCCGGTCGCAGTCGCACCGGCCGAGCCCGAAGAGCTCGCCGCCGTGCCCGCCGACGACGACGAGTAGCGCGCGGCCCACCACGCGTTCGGCGCAAGACGCGGGCTCGTTTGCGTCGAAACTGCAGTTTCGCGTGCGTGTCGTCGGGTGGTTGTGGCAGGCTGCTTGAGCAACCGAAAGAGGGCTTTCAATACATGAGTTCCGTGAACATCAACCGGGTCGTCATGACCGGCAACCTCACGCGCGACCCCGAGCTTCGCTCGCTGTCGAGCGGTATGTCGGTCTGCTCGCTGCGCATCGCCAGCAACACGCGCCGCAAGGGCGCCGACGGCGAGTGGGGCGACAAGCCGAACTACTTCTCCGTCACCGTCTGGGGCGCGCAGGGCGAGAACTGCGCCCGCTTCCTGAGCAAGGGTCGCCCCGTCGCGATCGACGGGCGCCTGGAATGGCGCGAGTGGCAGGACAAGGACGGCAACAAGCGCGAGTCGATCGACATCGTCGCTGACTCCGTCCAGTTCCTCGGCGGCCGCGACGAGAGCGGCGGCGGCACAGGCGGCAGCGAGAACGGCTTCACCCCGCGTTCCGACGTGCCCGCGAACACCGACGATTTCCAGACCGTGCCGGCCGGTGGCAGCAGCGCAAGCCGTCCCGCGAGCGACGACGACATCCCGTTCTAGCGCGACTGGCTCAAACATAGTCGTGTCTGCCCCGTAGCAGCAGACACCTCTCCGGCGGCCGGGTCCCTGGGCCCGGCCGTCGTGCGTTGTGGAGGCCAAACGGCGGCGAGCGGCGAGGGCGTGCCACAATGTTTGGCCGCGCGCGCCGCCGCGCGCATCCGACAACGCTTTCGAACAAGGACTTCAGTCAGTGGCCAAGCAGCGCAATCGCGGTAAGCCCGCGCGCCGACGTGACAAGAAGGGCGGGCCCGGCAGCGGCCGGCGCAAGCCCTGCCCGTACTGCAAGGAGAAGATCGCCCAGGTCGACTACAAGGACACGGCGACCCTGCGCAAGTTCATCTCCGAGAAGGGCAAGATCCGCTCGCGCCGCATCACCGGCGCCTGCCGTCGTCATCAGAGCCAGATCGCCCGCGCCGTGAAGCGCGCCCGCGAGCTCGCGCTCCTGCCGTACGTCAACGAGGGCGGGCGCGACGACGCCGAACGCGAGCGCGGTGGCCGCCGCGGCCGCGACGACCGTTAGCCGCGCACATGCCTGAGGCCATTCTCCTCAAGGACGTCGAGCATCTCGGCGAGCGCGGAGCCGTCGTCGACGTCTCCAAGGGCTACCTGCGCAATTACCTCATCCCGCGCAAGCTCGCCCAGCCCGCGACGCGCGGCGCCCTCGATGCCGCCCGCCGGCACGCCGAAGCCGCCGATCGCGCCCAGCAGGTCGTCGTGCAGCAGGCGTCCGCGGACGCCGACGTGCTCAACCGCACGGTACTGACGATCAGCCAGCAGGCCGGCGACGACGGCCGCCTGTTCGGCTCGGTCACCAACCAGGACATCGCCGACGCGATCGAAGAGGCGCGTGGCGTGAAAATCGACAAGCGCAAGGTGCACCTCGACGATCCGATCAAGAACGTCGGCACGTACGTCGTCCTCGTCGAGGTCGCCGACGGCGTGACCGCGTCGGTCAAGACGATGGTCGTCGAGAAGAAGTAGCTCCCTGCCGCTCGCCTCTGTCGTCGACACGCTGTGGTCGGTCGTCGGCGTCGTCGGCGGCCTCGGAGCGATCGCCGGGCTCGCCTGGTACGCCGGGCGCGGCCACGCCGACCGCGACGACGAGGACGCGGCGCGCGACTTCTACGACCGCCACGGGCGCTGGCCCGACGAGGAAGAGGCTTAGTGCTGCCCGCACTTAGCGCAAGGCATGCCCCGGGGATGCGAGTCCCGTATGGCACGGTCGGTCCATCTGCATCCTGTGCGAACATACGTTCGTGTCAATCATTTCTCCCGTAAGGAGCGGGCATTCCCGCCCAGCGCCGGCGACGCACCACCGGCGCCCGCCTAGGCTGCGGTGCGCGTGAACCGCTTCGCCGATGATCAGCCCGACCACCGCGGACCCGCTCCGGTGTCCACAGGCGTTGCGCCGCCGCACTCGCTGGAGGCCGAGCAGTCGGTGCTCGGCGGCATCCTGCTCTCGGACCGCGCGATGTACGGGCTCGTCATCGAGGAGGGCCTGAAGCCGGAGGACTTCTACCGCGAGCGCCACCGCGCGATCTACGAGGCGATGCTCGCGCTGTACCGCGAGAGCGAGCCCGTGGACGTCCTGACCGTCTCAGAGCACCTGCGCGCGTCGGGCGATCTCGAGGAGGCCGGCGGCAAGGCCGCGATCGACGAGCTCACGGGCGGCGTCCCCGGGCTCGGGGGCATTCGCCGCTACGCCCAGATCGTGCGCGAGCACGCGCTCATGCGCCGGCTGCTCACGACGACGTACGAGATCCAGGCGTCGGTCCTCAACCACGAGGCTGCGCCGCGCGAGCTCGTCGAGCAGGCCGAGCGCGCGATGCTCGAGGTCGCCCACGACGACCGCCAGAAGGACTTCCGCTCGATCGACGACATCCTCCACGACGAGCTGGAGAAGATGGAGAGGCTCTCGCGCGAGGGCACGGCGCTGACGGGAACGCCCTCCGGCTTCCGCGACCTCGACGAGATCACGGGCGGCTTTCAGCCGGGGAACCTGATCGTCATTGCGGCAAGACCGTCGATGGGAAAATCGTGCCTCGTCACCAACATCGCCGAGAACGCCTCGATCGACCATAAGCGTCCCGTGGCGCTGTTCTCGCTGGAGATGTCCGAGGCCGAGCTGGCGCAGCGCTTCGTGGCGTCGCAGGGGCGCATCAAGGGCGACGAGCTGCGCAAGGGGCGGGTGAAGGCCAACAAGTGGCCGAAGATCGTCGAGGCCTCGCAGCGGCTCGCCGAGGCGCCGCTGTACATCGACGACTCATCCGACGTCGGCATCCTCGAGATCCGGGCGAAGGCGCGGAGGCTGCACCAGCAAAACCCACTCGGGCTGATCATCGTCGACTACCTGCAGCTGCTGCGCGCCGACGGCCGGGTGGAGTCGCGCGTCGAGCAGGTCGGCCAGATGAGCCGCGGCCTGAAGATCCTCGCGCGCGAACTGAACGTCCCGGTCATCGCGCTCTCGCAGCTCAGCCGCGCCGTCGAGTCGCGCACGGACAAGCGCCCCATCCTCTCCGATCTGAGGGAATCCGGCCAGATCGAGCAGGATGCAGATCTGGTCGCCTTCATCTACCGCGACGAGTACTACGACAAGGAGAGCGAGCGGGCGGGGATCGCGGACATCATCATCGCCAAGCACCGCAACGGCGCCCTCGGCGACGTCGAGCTGACGTTCGCCAAGGAGTACCCGAAGTTCCTCAGCTACACCTCGCCCGAGCGCTACGGGTAGCCGGCGGCGGACAGCGAAGCTTCCGTCCGGCATCGCATCCAAGTAACGTCGCCCTCGTGCGGGGGGAGCCGTCGCGAGCGAAGCTGGTCTGCCTCATCGGTGCGGTGCTCGTCGCGCTGCTCGCGACCGGCTGCGGCGGCGAGGACGACAAGGACGCGACGCAGTCGTTCGTCGGTGAGACTGCGGGCGTCGTCCTGTACGTCACATGGACGCGCGACGGCGATGACGTCACCGGCTCGCTCACCCAGGGCGTACTCGACTCCAAGAAGGGCATCGTCGCCACCAAGCGCGGGTCGCTGAGCGGCAAGCTGACCGGCTCGGGCGTGGCGCTCGATGTCATCCAGCAGTACGGCGAGACGACGCGGCTGACGGGCAGGCTGCATGGCGACGAGCTCGCGCTCGAGTACCTCAGTGGCTCGTCGGGTGTGGCGACGGTGCAGATGCGCGAGGGCGGCGCGGAGGTCTTCAACGCCGCGCTCGCGCAGCTGCGCGACACGGCCGAGCAGTCCAAGGCCGACGCGAAGATCGAAGCCGCCGAGAGCGTGGAGGGCCAGCGTGTCAGCGAGCACGCCCTGATCGTGGCCGACGACATCGCGGCGCTGAAGCTGGCCGCCGATTCGGCCCTGCCGTCCAAGGCCACGACGTTCGAGTCGGACCTCGCGCGCCTGCAGCGCGACCTCGACGGCGTGCGCAGCTACGCCAAGGAGGCGCTCGCCGCCGACGCTCTCAGCGTGTGCTCGAGCGCCGCGCAGGTCCAGTCGGCGACGAGCTCGCTGAGGAGCGGCGTCACCGCGCTGGAGGACAAGCAGGAACGTGCGGCCACCAGCACGGCCACGGTCAACGGCGCCATCAGCAAGCTCATCGACGACTTCGAGACGCTGCAGACCGACGAGACGAAGTACCTGCCCGACGACGCACCCACGGGGAAGGACGTCAACCGCGCGATCGCCGCCGCGCGCAAGAAGCTGCGCAAGGCCGGTTCGTCGAAGTCGGGCGCACTGGACAAGGCCCGGGCGATGCTCAAGGAGGCTCAGGGTCTGCAGACCAAGACGGACATCGCCTGCCGCACGGGCGCGTAACGCGCGGAGATTGGGCCAACGACGTGCAACGGGCCATGCGTCGCAGCCGCAGCGTGTCCTACGCTGAAGACCGCTTCACATGGCCCGCCCGCAGACTTCGATATCCACCATCCGCAGCGCCGACGACGCCTGCCCGTTCGACGTGTGTGACGGCAGCGGCTTCGTCATCGACGAAGCCACCAACAGCGCCAGCGACTGCCGCTGCCGCGCGCAGCGCGTCAACCGGGCGCGCTCGCGGACGCTGAGCGGCACGATCCCGCGCCGCTACCGCGGCGTGTCGTTCGACCGCCCGCCGGTGACCGAGATCCCAGGGCCTGTCGTCGGTTTCGTGCGCCGCTACGTGCGCACCATCGACGAGCAACTCGATGCCGGTCGTGGCCTGTGGTTCTTCGGCCCACACGGGACCGGCAAGACGACGCTCGCCATGCTCGTCTCGCGCCACGCGCTCGAGGCTGGGCGCAGCGTCGCGATCTACTCGCTGCCGCGCTTGCTGGCCGAGATCCGCACGACGTACGACGACGACGATCGCTCCGGCTCCTACACCGACCTGCTCGACCGCCTGACGGAGGTCGACCTGCTGCACATCGACGACGTCGGCGCCGAGAAGACGAGCCCGTGGGTGCTCGAGCAGCTCTACTCGGTCGTCAACGCGCGTTACGAGGACGAGCGCTCAATCACCATCACGACGAATCTCGAGAAGTCCACCGAGCTCGCGGCGCAGATCAACGCGCGCACAGTCTCGCGCCTGGAGGAGATGTGCGAGGTGCTTCCGCTCTACGGCCAAGACCTGCGCCCCCCTCGCTACGAGGGCCCTCAGCCTGACGACCCCGCCTAGACTGTCTCAACGACATGCCAGGAATCTGCATCGTCGGCGCCCAGTGGGGTGACGAGGGGAAGGGGAAAGTCGTCGACCTGCTCGCCGAGCAGGCCGATGCGATCGTGCGCTTCCAGGGCGGCAACAACGCCGGCCACACGATCATCCGCGACGGCGAGGTCTTCAAGTTCCACCTCATCCCGTCGGGGATCCTGTATCCCGGCAAGCGGTGCATCATCGGCAACGGCGTCGTCGTCGACCCCCGCGTCCTGACCGACGAGCTCGACGGCCTCAAGGCCCGCGGCATCGACACGAGCGGCCTGCGGATCAGCGCCAACGCGCACCTGATCATGCCGTACCACATGCTGCTCGACACGGCCGGCGAGACGAAGCTCGGCAAGCTGCAGATCGGCACGACCCGGCGCGGCATCGGCCCGGCCTACGCCGACAAGGCCGCGCGGCTGGGCATCCGCATGCAGGACCTGCTCGACGAGAAGATCCTCAAGAAGAAGATCACCGCGGCGATCGACCCCAAGCGCCTCAGCCTGCGCCCGTACATCAAGGACCCGTCGCTGGACCTGCAGTCGATGACCGAGGACTACCTGACCTACGGCCACCGCCTCGAGCGCCACATCGCCGACTGCGCGCGGATCGTCTGGGACGCGCTGGACGACGGCAAGATCGTGCTGTTCGAGGGAGCGCAGGGCGCCCTGCTGGACATCGATCACGGCACGTATCCGTTCGTCACGTCCTCCAACCCGATCGCCGGCGCCGCGTGCGTCGGGGCGGGCGTCGGCCCGAAGGACATCAACGAGGTGTGGGGCATCGCCAAGGCCTACACGACGCGCGTCGGATCGGGCCCGTTCCCGACCGAGCTCGACGACGAGGTCGGCGAGAAGATCCGCACCAAGGGCGGGGAGTTCGGCACGACGACCGGGCGTGCGCGACGCACCGGCTGGCTCGACATCCCGGCGCTGCGCTACGCGGCGCGCATCAACGGCCTGACGTCGCTGGCGATCACAAAGCTCGACGTGCTGTCCGGCTTCGACACGATCAAGGTCTGCATGACCTACAGCGGCCCCGACGGCGCCGAGTTCGCGAACTTCCCCTACCACCAGTCGGTGCTGCACCACGCGCGCGGCGAGTACATCGACATGCCCGGCTGGAGCGAGGACATCACCGAGTGCCGCAGCCCGTCTGACCTGCCGAACACCGCGCGCGACTACCTGAACTTCATCGCCGACCAGATCGGCGTCCCCGTCGTTCTCGTCGGGGTCGGGCCCGGGCGCGACCAGGTCATCTGGATGCAGGACGCCCCGCAGCTGGCCGCGGTCGCGTAAGTAACTCCTCGAGCATCTGCCGCTCGCCGCGGCGCAGGATCCGCGCCGCGAGCGAGGCGGCCGATAGCAGCGCCAGCGCCGCCAGCGTGATCTGCAAGCTGACGATCCCCTCCTCGCTCCAGTAGACGTCGTCGAGCGAGAGCAGGAGCGCCGACTCGTCGAGCGTCAGCGCCACGCCGGCGCCGAACGGCACGGCCAGGAGCGGATCGAGCTCCTCGTTGCGCGAGATCACCGACGCGCCGCCGGCGGCAAAGGCGAGCACGATGCCCGGCACGAAGTGGTGGATGTGGCGCTCGCCGACGAGCAGGTCGCGCACCGGCCACCTGTCCTTGCCTCCGCGGCGCCGGATGAGGTACGTCCACAGCCGGGCGCCGGCGAACGTCACCGAGAACGACGTGAGGACGTTGAGCAGCGCTCGCTCGCGCGTCGGCGCCTGCTCGTAGGCCTCGACCGTCGCCTCGACCGTCTCGCGCATCGCCACGTCCGGGGGCTCGGCCAGGATCTGCGCCCGCTCGCGCCACACGCGCAGGAACTCGATGCCGAGCGCCGCGAGCGTCATGCCGACGCTGACGACGCCCAGCATCACGGTGCCCCGCTCGATGCGCAGCC
Organism: uncultured Actinomycetes bacterium; assembly: GCA_963705315.1. Lineage (GTDB taxonomy): Bacteria > Actinomycetota > Thermoleophilia > Solirubrobacterales > Solirubrobacteraceae > CADCVQ01. The sequence continues at coordinate 359,376 of OY970068.1, read as the reverse complement.
GTCGCTGGCGCGCCCACGGGAACTCGAGCGCTCCGGGCAGCCGGCGGCGTGCGACCTGGCGGCTCAGCTCCACCTTTCGATGAGATCCTCGTCGGGCACGTCGCGCACCATCCGGGCGGGCACGCCGATGACGACCTTGCGGGCGGGAACGTCGCTCGTCACGACCGCGCCGGCCGCGACGAAGGCCTCCTCGCCGACCTCGACGCCGGGCAGCAGCACGGCGCCCCCGCCGATGCGGCACGCGCGGCGCAGCGTCGCGCCCTGCAGCTGGAAGTCCTTGGGGTGGCGGCCCATGTGGTCGTCGTTGGTCGTCATAGCGCACGGGCCAAAGAAGACGTCGTCCTCCACGACGCTGAACGCGGTCAGATATGTCTGCGACTGAACCCGGACGCGCGCGCCGATCGTGACGTCGTTGTCGACGCCGGAGGCGCGGCCGATCACCGTCTCGGCGCCGATTGTCGAGCGCTCCCGCACGTAGGCCTGGTCGCCGATGATCGCGCCGGCGCCGATCGTCGTGCCCGCGAACACGATCGCGTGCGTGCAGATCGTCACCCCCGCGTCGATGACGAGCGGCTCGAGCTCGCCGCGCGCCGCGGACGAGCGGCGGGCGAGGTTCGGCGTCTTGCCGAGCACCGCGCCGTCGAGGATCACGCAGCCGTCGCCGATGACGACGCCGTCGTGGACGACGACGTTCGCGCCGAAGCGCACGTCGCTGCCGACCGAGGCGGTCGGACTGAGGATGAGATTGGGGGCGTCGGCGCTCACGAGCGCGACAGATTAGGGGACCAGCGGGTCAGGGCCGCGACGACGCGCTCCGCCGCGTGTCCGTCGCCGTACAGCTCGGGCCGGTCGGCGGGGGGCGGCCGCTCCAGCGCCGCCCGGGCGGCATCGGCGTCGAGGTCGACGAGCGTGTTCCAGCCGCCCTCCACGGTCTCGACCCACTCCGTGGTGTCGCGCAGCGTGATGCACGGCACGCCCGCGAGGTAGGCCTCCTTCTGCACGCCACCCGAGTCGGTCAGCACCGCGCGCGCGTGCGTGAGCAGCGCGGTGAACTCGAGATAGCCCAGCGGCCCGAGCACGACGGCGCCAGCTTCGAGCCGTGCGAGCAGGCCGGCCTCCTGCAGCCGCGTGCGCGTGCGGGGATGCAGCGGCAGGACGACGGGCGCGCCGAGCCCGACCAGCAGGTCGACGAGCTGCTGAAGCCGCGCCGGGTCGTCGACGTTGCCGGCCCGGTGCGCGGTCGCCAGCACGTACTCGCCCGCCGCGACGCCCGCTGCGTGCAGCGGCGCCTCGTTCTCGCTGCACCGCGGCGCGACGAGGCGCGCGACGTCGACCATGACGTCGCCCACGAGCTCGACGTCGCCCGCGACGCCCTCGCGCTCGAGGTTGGCGACGGCAACCGCCGAGGGCGCGAGCAGCAGCCCGGCGAGGTGATCGGTCAGCACGCGGTTGGTCTCCTCGGGCATCGCGCGATCGAAGGAGCGCATGCCCGCCTCGACGTGCGCGACCGGGATCTGCGCCTGTGCCGCCGCGAGCGCGCCCGCCAGCGTCGAGTTCGTGTCGCCGTAGACGAGCACCGCGTCCGGGCGCTCGCCGGCCAGCAGCTCCGCGAGCGCGGCAAGCATGCGCGCGGTCTGGTCTGAGTTCGTGCCGCCGCCGAGCCCGAGCTCGACCTCCGGCCGCGGCACACCGAGCTCCTCCACGAAGATCGTCGACAGCTCGTCGTCGTAGTGCTGACCGGTGTGGATGAGCAGCTCGTCGTGCTCGGCACGCAGCAACGGCGAGACGGCGGCCGCCTTGACGAACTGCGGCCGGTTGCCGATCACCGTCGCGATCTTCACCGCGCGAGCGCTGCCTCGATGTGCTTGCGCGCCCGCTCGGCGGCGTCGAGCGACAGCGGGCCCGGGGCCGCAAGTTCGATGTCGTCGATCGCGCTGATCGGCTGGGCCTCGTGGGTCGAGGAGGACAGGAACGCCTCGGAGATCGCGCTCAGGTCATCGCGCGTCGTCACCCGCTCGCTGACGTCGACGATCTCGAACAGCATCCGGCGCGTGATCGAATCGAGGATCCGGTCCGAGAGCGGCGGCGTGTAGAGCTGCCCGTCCAGGACGTAGAAGAACGACAGCGTCGGCCCCTCCAGCACGCGCCCGTGCGGCGTGACGAGCAGCGCCTCGTCGGCGCCCTGCTCCTTCGCCAGCCGGGTGGCGAGCATGTTCGCGCCGTAGGAAAGCGACTTGATGCCGTCCAACAGACGCGTCGGCGAGTACGTGATCGTCGCCAAGCGCATCGTCGCCGGCAGCTTTCTGCGGGGCTCGATGAGGGCGACCCGGTGTCCGCCGCGGGTGACGAGCACGCGCAGCGCCGCGTCGGCCGGCTCGATGGCGGCGAGCATCGTCGCGATGTCGCCGCGCACGGCGTCCACGTCGAGGGGCAGGCGCAGGCCCTCGGCGCTGCGGCCCATCCGTGCGAGGTGCTCGTCGAGGCCGAACGGCCGGCCGCGATACAGCGGGATGACCTCGAAGACCCCGTCGCCGCGCAGCAACCCCTCGTCGGTGACGGGCACGAACGCCTCGGAGGCATCCATCAACACGCCGTCGAGAACCGCCAGGGACATGGGTTCAGCGTATCCCCTGGTCCACGCGTTAGCGTGCACGCGGTGCGCGCCGCCGGAGCGCTCCTCGCCGTACTGGCGCTTGCCGCCTTCGCCGGCTGCGGTGACGACGACCGCTCGGCGCAGCCGCCGCAGCCGCGCGTCGCGACGATCGTCCAGGACGACGCCGAGCTGCTGCACCGCAGCCCGCAGCGGACCGCGGCCACGGTTGACGATCTGCGCGACCTGGGGGTCGACTGGGTGCGGATCACCGCCGGCTGGTCGGTCATCGCCCCGGATCCCGGCGCCCGCCGCCGGCCACAGTTCGATGCGACCGACCACGGCGCCTATCCGCCCGGCGCCTGGAGCCGCCTGGACGGGTCATGCAACTCGCGCGAGACCGCGGCCTGCGCGTCGCGATCGACATCGCGTTCTGGGCACCGCGCTGGGCGGTGCGGCGCCCCGGCGACAGCGCGGACCGCGAGCGCGACACGATCGTCGTCGGCGAGTTCGCCGACTTCGCCGCGGCGGTCGCGCGCCGGTACCCGCAGGCCGTCGCCTTCACGATCTGGAACGAGCCCAACCACAACGCGTTCCTGCTGCCCCAGTGGAACGGACGAGCAGCGGCTGGCGGCCCGCGTCGCCGCACCGCTACCGCGCGATGGTGCGGGCCGCCACGCCGCGCATCGAGGCGGCGGCACCCGCCGCGCGCGTGCTGATCGGCGCGACCTCCTCGGTCGGCCTCGATCGTGCCGACGAGGCGGCCGACCGGATGGCGCCGCTGACGTTCCTGCGCGAGATGGCATGCGTCGACGAGCGGATCGCGCCGCTGCGGCGCGCCGACTGCCGCGCGTTCGAGCCGCTGCCGGGTGACGGCTGGTCGCACCATCCCTACTCACTCGATCTCGCCCCGTGGGTCGCAGACCCGCAGCGCGAGAACGTGCGCATGGCCGACCTCGGCAGGCTGACCGCGCTGCTGCGCGCGCTGCACCGCGCGGGCCGGACCCGCAACGACCTCGACCTCTACCTCACCGAGTCCGGCTACCAGACCAACCCGCCCGATCCGACGTGGCGGGTGAGCCTGGCCGACCAGGCGCGGTGGCTGCCCGAGGCCGAGCGGATCGCGCGCACGCAGCCGTCGCTGCGCGGCGTCGCCCAGTTTCTCGTGCGCGACCTGCCGCAGCGCCCGGGGGCCGACGAGCGCGCGCGCTGGCGCGACTACCAGTCCGGCCTGCGATTCATCGACGGGCGTCCCAAGCCCGCGCACCGCAGCTTCGCGCTGGCGCTCGTCGCGCACCGCGCCGGGCCGGGTCGCGTCAGGTTCTGGGGCCTCGTGCGCCGCGGGTCGGGCCGACGGGACGCGCGCGGGTGACCGTCCGCGCGGCCGGCGGCACGTGGTCCACGCTGGCGCGCGTGCGCACGCGGGACGACGGGACGTTTGCCGTCACCGTCGCCGTCGACCCGGCGCGCACGTTCCGCCTGGAGAGCGGCGGGCGCACCGGCGCCCCGCTGACGGGGGCACGCCGCCCGGGGCGCGGACAGCCTGCCGCGCCATGAGCGACGACGCGAGGGACCGCTTCCTCCCCGGGCGCACGGATGCTCCGGCCCGCCCGCTCTGGGGGCGAACGCCTAGCGCGAGCTGTCGGCGCTCCCGCTGCCCCGGGCCGCCGCGCTGCGGCGCCGCGCGACGAACCCATCGCTCGGGGCGCCGGCCAGGGAGGCTGAGCCAGACGGCCCGATCGCGCTCAGCGAATCCAGCCCTTCCGCCGCCGGCGCCGCCGGCAGCGCGTTCGCGGAGTGGACGATCGCGCTCGCGCTTCTGCTGATCGCAGCGGTGATCGCCGCCGCCGTCCTCCGACCGAAGCGCACGCGAGAGGATTGCAACCCCTGACCTTCGGTTGCCACCGGGCCCCGGGACGCCCATGTGATCGACGGCTCTTATCGGCGCCTTTACCAAGCCGTGGAACCCTTGACGTCATGGCCGACGAGCTCACAATGCGGCAGATGCGCGAGATCGTGCTGTTGCGGCGCCGTCACCCGTGTGCAGACGTACTCGTGCATCACAAACCCCGGGGCATCATCGTTGAGGCGCGCCGCCACGGCCACGCCGTGGAGCTGGAGCGTTTTGACTGGAGCGGCGCCGTCGTACCCGATCGCCAGATCACGCGCGCGGCGTAGTTCGCGGACGGACCCCTCAATGCCCGCGCCGGGCCACGGGCTGCGTGCGCTCGTCGGCGACGTAGGCAGGTACTCGGCGCAAAACATGCCGGTTTGCAGCCCTATTCAGTGCCCCCGCCAGGAATCGAACCTGGAACCTTCGGATTAAGAGTCCGCTGCTCTGCCAGTTGAGCTACAGGGGCGAAGTCGGTGATCCTAGTGGGTCGACCAGGAACGTTATGGACGGCCCACTAGCCACTCGGCTCGGCGGGCTGGCTCTGCTGAACCGACGTGCCGGCCTCCTTCGCTGCCTTCAGCGCATCGCGCAGCGGCTTCTTCTCATCGGCCTTGGCCAGATCGACCGCCCGGTCCGCCGCGAGGTCGCCGGTGCGCTCCTCGCCCGCCTGGTAGGCGAGCTGCGCCAGCTGCGCGTAGAGATTCGCGTTGGGCGGCGTGGTCGCCGCCGTGAAGACCTCCATCGCGCGCACGGCCTTGATGGGCTCGTTGAGGCCCTGTGAGTAGACGCGCACCATCGTCGATGCCAGCCCCGGTTCAATCTTCTCGGGCTTGAGCTCGAGGTAGCGTTCCCATGACGCGGCCGCGAGCTCGAGCCGCGGCTTGGCCTTCTGCGTCGTGAAGCCGTCGAGGTTCGCGCGCCGGAAGCGCAGGCGCGTCAGCTCTGCGAACACCGCGGGGCTGTTCGGCTGGGCCTTGGCCTTCTCCGCCTGGGCCTTGAGGTCCTTGTCGAGCTCCTTGTCGGGGCTGTCTGCGCCACCGCCGCCCTTGAGCGCGTCGAGGATGCCGCCGCCGGACGTGTTGCTGCCGATGCCCAGCCCAACGAGGCCGACTCCGAGCAGGAGCGCGAGGGTCAGGTAGATGGCTTGCACGGTGCGGCGTCGGCCACGCCCGCGCAGATCGAACAACATACGGCGTCAGTCCTTTTGGTCTGGTTCTCGGTCGGGTGCAAACAGCTCGGTGAGATCGTCGTCGTCGGGGTCCTCGTCGGGGTCCTCGTCGGGGTCCTCGTCGGGGTCCTCGTCGGGGTCCTCGTCGTCGGGATCGTCTTCAGGATCCGCGTCCTCGCCTTCGACCTCTTCGTCGATGACGGGCGGCTTGATCCGGTCGAGCCACCTTGCAAGCAGGATACTCAGCTCAAAGAGCACGATCAGCGGCACCATCGCGAGCGACATTGTCACCGGGTCCGGCGTCGGCGTCACGATCGCGGCGAGGATCGCGATGCCGAGGATCACGTAGCCGCGGTTCTTGGCGATCTGCTTCGGGGTGAGGATGCGCAGCCGCGTGATCGCGAGGACCCCCACGGGGATCTGGAACAGCAGCCCGATCCCGGCGACGAACAGGACCGCGAACTTGAAGTAGTCCTTGGCCTGGAGCAGGATGTCGAACGAGTCGTCGTTGAAGTTCTGCAGGAACTGGACGGCCCGGTCTAAGACGACGAAGTAGCCGAAGCACACGCCGGCGATGAACAGCACCGGCACCATGAGCATCAGCGGCAGGGCGACCTTGCGCTCGCGCGGGCTGAAGGCCGGCAGGACGAACGCGTAGGCCTGGTAGAGCAGCAGCGGCATCGCGAGCAGCAGCGCGGCGTAGAAGGCGATCGTGATCGTCGCCGTGAAGGGCTCGGTGACGCCGAGCGTCACGAGGTTGCGCTGCTGGTTGCGCGGGGCGGCATCGGCCGCGGCCTGGACCTGCTTGCTCGCGGATGCCAGCGAACGCGCCGCCGTGTCGAGATCGCGTTGCTGCGCCGCGGTGAGGTTGTCGGCCTCGCCGAGCGATTGCAGGGAGGACCCGGTCTCAGACAGCGCCGGCGCCACGCCACGCAGCGCCGTGGCGAGCGTGCGGCTGAAGAGCGCCGTTTGCTCGAGCGGATCCTTGCTGTCCTTGGAGGTGTTCTCGAGGTTCTGCGTGGTCCGCACCGGCTTTGTGACGATGTCCAGGACGGCGTCGTTCTGCCAGAAGCACAGCGCGAAGGCGGCGACGAGCGCCACGATCGAGATCACGATCCGCTTGCGCAGTTCGGAGAGGTGGTCGACGAGGCTCAGGCGATCCTCGTGACCGATTGGCCGCATAGCGGTGGCCATGGTCAGTGCTCAGTCTCGGTTCGCAGCGCGCAGATGCCGCGCGAGCGGCCTACTTCGCGTCCTGCTGCCCCGTGGTCGCGGGCTCACCAGCGGACGCCTTCGATGAAGCCGCGATCACCGCGGCTTCGTCGTCATCGTCGTCGTCGTCCTTGGAGTTGCCGCTGATCGAGTCCTTGAACTCGCGCATCCCGTGACCGAGTGAGCGGCCGAGGTCCGGCAGCCGCTTCGGGCCGAAGATGACCAGAGCGATCACGAGCACGATGATGAGTTCAGTTGGGCCGACGGGCATGAAGTGCTCCTCTGGGGTGCTACGTCACAGCGTACCGCGACCCGGCCGGATGGACGTCGGGTGGACGCCGAGTGGACGGGTGTGGACGGACATTCAAGTTCCCCACCAACGTGCCGATGAGGGAGGCATGCAGGAGTTCGAAAACAGGCCGGAGTCGGATCACAAGCAGTACGTCCGCAAGGTGGTCCTTCCCTCGGGCAAGACGATCGAGGTCGTTTCCTTCGACGACCTGGCTCCTGCTGGTGAAGATCTGCATGTCTGCCCCGACTGTAGCTCCGAGCTCGTCTATCCGATCGCCTGGGAAGAAGCCGATCGTGCCTCGTGGGAAGTCACTTTGCGTTGCCCCAATTGCGAGTGGCTTGTCACCGGAATCTTCGAAGAAGAAGCCATTCAGCGCTTCGACGAGACCCTGGACCGCGGCACCGAGGCGCTCGTCTCGGACCTCCGCCAACTGTCCCGGGCGAACATGGAAGAGGACGTCGAGCGCTTCGCGCAGGCGTTGTTCGCCGGGCACGTGTTGCCCGAAGACTTCTAGGCCCGCCGCGCCACCACCGAGTCGGCGACGAGCTCGAGCGCTGCACGCTGGGGTTCTGCCAGCGTGAGTGACCGCAGATCCGCCTTCGCTTGCTCCACCATCGCGTGCGCCTGCACCCGAGACTCGTCAAGGGCGCCGGTGGCCTCGATGACGTCGCATAGCGCGATCGCCTCGTCGGCCGTGGTGATCGCGCGGAGGTCGAGGGTGGCGAGGTCTGCTTCGCGCTGGCGGGCGAGGATGAGCGGGAGGGTGACGGTGCCGTCGAGCAGGTCGGTGCCGCGATGCTTGCCGGTGACGGACTCCGGGCCGGAGATGTCCAGCACGTCGTCGAGCAGCTGAAACGCGAGGCCGATCCGCCGGCCGAACGCGCCGAGCGCGGCGACGTCGCCCTCGTCGCGGCGCGCCGCGAGCGCGCCCAGCTCGCATGCCGCCTCGAACAGCCGGGCGGTCTTGAGCTCGCAGCGATACAGGTAGCGCTCGACGGACACCTCTACGTCCCACGCGTCGTGGCGCTGCGCCAGCTCGCCCTCCGCCAGCGCGGAGCTTGCCCGCGAGAGCACGCGCACGGCGGGGAGCGACCCGGCCGCCGCGAGCTCGGCGAACGCGCGAGAGAAGAGCAGGTCGCCGGTCGCCGTCGCAAGCTCGCGGCCACCCTGCGACCAGACCGTCGGCACGCCGCGCCGCAGCGTCGCCGAATCGAGGACGTCGTCGTGGACGAGCGTCGCCGAGTGGATGAGTTCGACGGCGGCCGCGGCCGCGAGCAGCTCGCGCTCGTCAGCGTCGTGCGCGGGCCCGGCCGCGAGCAGCACGAGCAGCGGGCGCAGACGCTTGCCACCCGCGGCGATCGTGGCCCCGGCGTGCTGCGCCAGCAGCGGCCCATAGCCGCGGGCAAGCTTGGCGAGGCGCCCCTCGACGCGGTGCAGCAGCGCCGGGATCTCGGGCCCGGCGACCTCGACGATCGCCGTGACGCGCGCCGCCGCGCTCGTCATCGCGCCTCCGTGGCCGTCCCGCGCCGCGTCCCGACGTGCAGCGCGATGATCCCGCCGGCGGTGAGGACGTAGCGGACGTCGAGGCCGCACGCGTCCATCCGCGCCGCAAGCTCGTGCGGGCCCGGGAAGCGCTTCACCGAGTTGGGCAGGTAGCTGTAGGCCTCGGGGTCGCCGGCGACGCGGCCGATCAGGGGCACGACCCGATCGAACCAGAGCCGGTAGAACGTCGACAAGGGCGGCCGCGTCGGCGTCGTGATCTCGAGCACCACCACGCGTCCTCCGGGACGCACGACGCGCGTCATCTCGCGCAGCCCCTGATCGAGGTCGGAGAAGTTGCGCGCCCCGAAGCCGACCGTCGTCGCGGCGAACGCCTCGTCGGGATAGGGCAGGGCGAGCGCGTTGCCCCATTCGAACGTGATCTCGGGGGCCTTCACGCGGGCTCGGGAGAGCATCTCCTCGGAGAAGTCCGAGCCGATGACCTCGCCGTCGGATCCCACGCGGCGCGCGAGCTCCAGGGCGAGGTCCCCCGTCCCCGTCGCGACATCCAGCACCCGGTCGCCCGGCCCTACGCCCGCCAGCTCAACTGCACGCCGCCGCCATTTGTGATGCAGCCCGGCGGTCATCACCGAGTTCATGACGTCATAGAAACCAGCGATCCGATCGAACATCGCTCGGACCTGAGGCTCGTCCAGCGTTCCCGGTTCCCGGTTCGCCGAAGGCGATCCGGGTGTAACGTCGCCGTCGGTCATCGCAAGCGATGACCGTAAGGCGAAAGCGATCTCCTCAATAGCTCGCGCCCTGAGCCGACCGCGCCACGCGCCACGCGGCTCACTTCAACTGAGCCAAGAACTCGACCATGCTCGCGAACTTCTCCGGCGGGAGGTTCTTGAACGACGGCATCGGCGCGGACGGCTCGATCAGCGTGCGCTGGATAGCCTGGCGAGGCAGGCGGGCGCCGATCTCCGTCAGGTCCGGCCCGGGTCCGGTGTTGCCGTTGTGGTCGATCTTGTGGCAGGCCAGGCAGCCGGATTGCGCGACGACCATCTTGCCCGACTCGAACTGCTTGAGCGTCTCGCCGCCCGCGACCTGGATGCGCGCCGGCGTCTCCATGTCGATCTGGTTGGGCGAGCCGGCGATCGCGCCCTCGTAGGTGAGGAAGGCCATCGCGGCGATCGTGAAGAACGCGGCCGCCATCGCGACCGGGCGGCGCTCGGGGCGGCGCTCCGGGCTGCGGTCGTAGAACGGCAGCAGGAACAGCAGGATCATGCAGAGCGTCGGCACGCCGATCGCCGCGAGCGGCACGAGCTCCGGCGGCTTGATGATCCGCAGGACTTCGAAGAGGAAGTAGAAGTACCACTCCGGCCGCGGCGTGTAGGTCGTCGTCGTGGGATCGACCTTCGGGCCGAGCTCGGCGCCGAGCACGATCGCCATCGCGATGATCGAGATCATCACGACGACCGCCATGAGCGCGTCCTTGGCGACGGCGTAGGGGAAGAACGGCTTGCCCTGCGACTTCAGGATCGCGTATTCGCGGAGGTAGGCCTCCTTCTCGCGAGCGTTCACGGCCTACGCCTCGTCCCGGCGCAGGTCGGGATCCTTCTCGGCCCGCAGCCACGGGGGCGCCGTCGTTCCCTGGCGCGCCACGAGGTACAGATGGGCGCCTATGAGCGCGGCGATCGCGCCGGGCAGGATCAGCATGTGGATCGAGTAGAACCGCGGCAGCGTGGTGGCCCCGAACTCGGGGCCGGCTCTCAGGAAGTCCGCGAGATAGGGCCCGATGAGGGGGCCCGTCCCCTGGATCGCCACGCCGACGACCGTCGCCCAGTACGAGCGCTGGTCGAACGGCAGCAGGTAGCCGCTGAACGACATCAGCAGCGTGAGGATCAGCAGGACGACGCCGATGATCCAGTTCATCTCGCGCGGGTACTTGTAAGCGCCGAAGAAGAACGTCCTGCCCATGTGCAGGAAGATGAGGATGACCATCACGGTCGAGCCCCACTTGTGCATCCCGCGCACGAACTCGCCGAGGAAGACCTCGTTGGTCAGGTGGCGCATCGACTCGTAGGCGCGGTTCGGGTTGGGGTCGTAGTACATCGCCAGGAAGACGCCCGTCACCGCCTGCGAGAGGAAAGCGAACATCGTCGCCGACCCCAGCGTGTAGAACCAGTTCGTGCCGCGCGGGATCTTGCGGAACATCATCCAGCGCGCGCCGCCCGACAATGCCGTGCGCTCGTCGATCCAGTCGACGGCCGAGGTCCCGATCTTTTTGAGCTTGCCGTTGTCCTGCGCGCCGTCGTCCTCGCTGGGACGCTTGGGCGGCGGGCGAAGCGCCTTCGGGGGTGCGGGAAGCTTGGCCATCAGGTCCCCGGGAGCTTGCGCGCGGTCGGACGGGCCGGGTAGACGTACTTGCCGATGCCGTCCACGGCCTGGCCGGGCTCGCGCGGCGAGAGCCGGTTCATGTCGCTGTCGAGGCTGAAGCGCGGACCGATCTCGACGAGGCCTTCACGCACCCGCGTGTAGAAGCGGTCGAGCGGGCGCACGGGCGGGCCGCCCTCGACCTTGCCCTCGTTGTCGTACACGCCGCCGTGACAGGGACAGATGAAGCGCTCGGACGCCGGCACGTACCGGACGGGGCACCCGAGGTGCATGCAGCGCGTCGAGATCGCGATGTACTCGTTGTAGTCGTCGCGCGCCTCTTGGTCGATCTCGGGGCTGTAGCGGCGGACGTAGACGGTCGACTTGCCGACCTCGCCGATGCCCGTCGTGACGTTGATGACCTTCGCGACGTAGGCGTCGGCGTTGAAGTCCGCCGGCGGCCCGACGGGCTGCCAGTGCTCCTCGGTCTTCTCGAGCACGGGGCCGAGCGAGACGGCGACGGCGGGCAGCGTGAACGAGGCGGCGGCAATCGCGCCGGCGCCGTGAACGGTCCCGGTCATGAAGCGACGCCGGGTCACGGTCTCGCCCTCGAACGCGCCCGGGATCTGCGCCTCGGCGGTCGTCTTGGGCTTCTTGTCCTTGGGCTTCTCGGGCACGGGGCAGGGGAATCTACCGACCCGCGACCGCAAGCGGCCTCGCGCGGAGAGCGGGCGTGCGTCAGGTCGTTGGCGGGTTGTGCCCTGCGGCACAACGTCCTTGTGCACGTTTGCACAAGGACTACTCTGCTGCTGCCGTGCGCCCCCAGCCGATCGCGCGCATCCCGGCGTCCCACGCGGCCTCGGCGAGCGCCACGTCGCCGCCCGTGTGCGCCTGTGCGGACAGCGAGATGACGTCGGCCAGCTCGGCGATCGCGCCGAGATCTCCGGCGCCCGCCAGGCGCGCCAGCCCGAGGGCGTAAAGCCGGTCGCCGGCGAGCAGCGCGAGGTCCGGATCCTCGATGCGCAGGGCGCGCGAGCGCCCGTAATGCAGCTCGTAACCCTCGCGCACGGCCGCGATGGCGAGCTCCGCCTCGGCGCGGTACTCAGCTACCCGCGGGCCCGCGGCGGCGCGCGCCGCGTGATCGGGATCGCCCTCCCGCGCGGGCCCGTCGTCGACGGTCGCCCCAAGCGCGCCGCCGTCGGCGCGTATGACGGCGCGCAACGCCTCCAAGCTCGATGTCACGCTGCGAGCTCCTCGAACGCCGCGGTCGCCGCGGCGACGGTGCGCTCGGTGTCCTGCGCCGTGTGGGCGAGCGAGGGGAACCACGCCTCGAACTGCGACGGCGGGGCGTAGATGCCGCGGGCGAGCAGGCCGCGACACCAGGCGGCGTGCGCGCCGAGGTCGCACGCCTGCGCACCGGCATAGTCCGTCACCGGCGCCGCGCTGAAGAAGACCGTCAGCAGGCCGGTCGCCGAGGCGATCTGGACGTCCTCGTAGCCGGCCGTGAACGCGGCGCCGATGAGCCCCTCGGCGAGCGACGCCGTCGTCGCCGTGAGCTGCGCGTAGGGCTGCTCGCCCGCGAGCAGCTCGAGCGTCTTCAGGCCGGCGGCGACGGCGAGCGGATTGCCCGACAGCGTTCCCGCCTGGTAGACGTCGCCGGCGGGTGCGATGCGCTGCATGAGCTCGCTCGAGCCGCCGTACGCCGCGGCCGGAAGCCCGCCGCCGATGATCTTGCCCATGATCGTGAGGTCGGGGATGACGCCGGTGAGCGCCTGCGCGCCGCCGGGGCCGACGCGAAAGCCCGTGATGACCTCGTCGAAGACGAGCAGGGCGCCCGTCTCGTCGGCGCGCTCGCGCAGCAGCTCGAGAAACCCCTCGGCCGGCGCCACGAGACCCATGTTCGCCGGGATCGGCTCGGCGAGGATCGCCGCGAGCTCATGGCGGGCGGTGGCCTCGGTGAGCGCCTCGGGATCGTTCCACGGCACGACGATCGTTGCCGCGGCCGCCGCCTCGGGCACCCCGGGGCTCGTGGGGATGCCCTGCGTCGCGAGGCCGCTGCCGGCTGCGGCCAGCAGCCCGTCGACGTGGCCGTGGTAGGCGCCGGCGAACTTCAGGATCTTCTCCCGCCCGGTCACGGCGCGGGCGAGGCGGATCGCACTCATCGACGCCTCCGTGCCCGACGACGTCATCCGCAGCATCTGCACGCCGGGCATGCGCCGCGTGACCTCCTCGGCGAGATCGACCTCTGCGACGGTCGGCGCGCCAAAGGTCGAGCCGCACTGCGCCGCGTCGGTAATCGCCTTGACGATCTGCGGGTGCGCGTGGCCGTGGATGAGCGGGCCCCACGAGCAGACCCAGTCGACGTAGTGGTTGCCATCGAGATCGACGAGCTCGACACCCTCACCGCGCTCGATGAACAGCGGGTCACGTCCGATCGAGCGCATCGCCCGGACCGGGGAGTTCACGCCGCCGGGCAGGTAGGTCAGCGCCCGCTGGTACTGCTCGGCGGAACGGGCGTCGCGCAATGAAATCGTCATGCCGGGTGGAGGCTACGCGGATAGCGGTTTCGCCTACCGACGTGAGGCCCGGTCCGCCTACGGCGAACCGGGAACCCCGGCGTACTCCTTCTCCCAGTCCTTGAAGGCGTCCGTGAAGTACAACAGGCGGATCTTCTTGAACTCCGTCGAGGAGTACAACGTCGCGCGCTCGGTGATGTGAAACTCGGCGGCGATCGCGTCGAGGATCGCGTCGCACTCCTCCTTGGAGCGCCCGTGGGCCATCGTGAAGACCGAGTAGGGCCAGTCCTCGTAGGTCGGGCGCTGATAGCAGTGCGAGATGCCGCGGAACGCCGCCATCCGCGGTCCGAGCTCGGCGATCTGCTCGTCGGGGACGTTCCAGACGCCCATGCCGTTCGCGGAGAAGCCGGCGCGGCGGTGAAAGAGGATCGCGGCGACGCGGCGCAGGATCCCCCGCTCCTGCATCGTGCTGAGGTGGTGCAGCAGCTCGAACTCGGTCATGCCGAGCTCGGCGGCCGCGGGCGCATAGGGCTCGGACACGACCGGCATGTCGCCCTGCGTCGCGCGGATGACGTCCTTGTCGCGCTCGTCGTATGCCACGCCCTCGAGCGCGACGGGCTCCTTGGACTCGCCCTCGGACGCGAGGGCCGCCGTGTCGCCCTCCATCTCGAGGTCCATGCGGATCTTGAACAGCTTGAGCGTCGGCAGCTGGCGGATCGACTCGGCGCCGGTGAGCTCCTGGAGGAGATCGAGCGTGCCCTGCAGGCCGAGCTCCGAGTCGCCCTCGACGGCGAGCGTGAACCACATGTTGAAGTCGTGGTTGCGCAGGTAGTTGTGGCTGACGCCCGGGTGCGAGTTGATGATCTTCGCCGCCCGCCACGGGTGCTCGGCGTCGACCTTCGCCGCGACGAGCATCGAGCCGTAGCCCAGCGCGCGGGTGTCGAAGATCGGCGTGACCTGGCGAATGATGCGCTCGTCGAGCAGGCGCTGCACGCGGGCGAGCACCTCGTCCTCGGTGAGCTCGGCCTCGGCGGCGACGGCGGCGTACGGCCGCGAGACGAGCGGGAACGAGCCCTGCATGAGGTTCAGGACGCGGCGGTCGACGTCGTCGAGGGAGACGGCAGCGCCGTCCTTGCGCGATCGGATCTTAAGGTTTCGCCCTCCGGTCGTCGGAACCGACGAACCTCCGGGCGACGTTACGTTTGAAGCCAACGTGCGGCGTCCTTCGCGTGGTAGGTGATGACGATGTCCGCGCCGGCGCGGCGGATGGAGGTGAGCATCTCCAGTACGGCGGCGCGCTCGTCGAGCGCTCCGGCGGCGGCCGCCGCCTTCACCATCGCATACTCACCGCTGACGTTGTAGGCGGCCACGGGGAGATGTGTGCCCTCTTTCACACGACGGATGACGTCGAGATACGCGAGCGCGGGCTTGACCATGACGACGTCCGCACCCTCCTGCACATCCAGCAGCGCCTCGCGCAGCGCCTCGTCGCCGTTGGCGGGATCCAGCTGGTAGGCGCGCCGGTCGCCGAACGCCGGCGTCGAGTCGGCGGCCTCCCGGAACGGCCCGTAGAACGCCGAGGCGAACTTCGCGCTGTAGGCGACGATCGGCGTGTCGGTGAAGCCCTCGTCGTCGAGCGCCGCGCGGATCGCGCCGATGCGCCCGTCCATCATGTCGCTGGGCGCGACGACGTCGGCGCCCGCGCGTGCGTGCGAGACAGCCGTGCGCGCCAGCAGCTCGACGCTCGAGTCGTTGTCGACGCCGCCGTCGCCACGCAGCAGCCCGCAATGGCCATGGTCGGTGTACTCGCACAGGCAGACGTCGGTCATGACAAGCAGGTCGGGATGCGCGTCCTTGATCGCGCGCGTGGCGAGCTGGACGATCCCCTCGTCGTCGTAGGCGCCGCTCCCCTCGGCGTCCTTGTGCTCGGGGATGCCGAACAGCAGCACCGCCGGGAGCCCGAGCGCCTGGGCCTCGCCCGCCTCCTGCACGGCCGCCGAGATCGACAGCCGGTCGACCCCCGGCATCGAGGCGATCGGGCTGCGGCCGCTCCGATCCTGAGGCGCGGACTCCACGAACAGCGGCAGGACGAGGTCCTCGGCGTGCAGGCGCGTCTCGCGCACCAGGTCGCGCAGGACCGGGGTGGCGCGCAGTCGCCGCAGACGGGTCGCGGGGAAGGGCATCGCGGACAAGGGTACCTCCGCTCGCGCGTCGCACCGGGCGCTGCTTTGCGCCGCCGACCGTGCCCAGAAATGAGTTACGCCCCGCGGACCGGCCTGCAAAGGGGGAGGTGGCCGGTCCGGCGGGGCGCAACTGGGAGGAGACGACGTGAGGAATGGTGGCAAGCGCCGATCCAGATGTCCAAGACGCATTTCGCCGGAGATTTATAAGCTAGATGCATGGAACTACGGCAGCTGCGCTACCTCGTCGCCGTCGCCGACGAGCGCCACTTCACGCGCGCCGCGGCGCGCGAGCACGTCGCCCAGCCCGCGCTGTCGCAGCAGATTCGCCGCCTCGAGAACGAGCTCGGCCTGTCGCTCGTGCAGCGCACCACGCGCCGCGTCTCCCTCACCGAGGCCGGCGAGCTCCTCGTCGCGCGTGCGCGCCGCGCGCTTGCCGAGCTCGACTCCGGCCTGGCGGAGCTCGACAACCTCACGGGCGTGCAGGCGGGGCACCTGTCGATCGGCGCGCTGCACACGATGGGGCCCGTCGACCTGTCGCTCCTGCTCGCGTCCTTTCACGAGCGCCATCCCGGCGTCGAGCTCACCGTGCGCGAGCAGTCCAGCGACGAGCTCGCGACGATGCTGCGCGACGACGAGGTCGACCTCGCATTCCTGTCGGTCACCGAGCGCATCCAGAGCCGCGGCCTGACGCTCCAGCGGCTCGTCAGCGAGGAGCTCGTTGTGGTGCTGCCGCCGACGCACCGGCTCGCGCGGCGCCAGCGCGTGCGTCTCGCCGAGCTCGCCCGCGAGCCGTTCGTGAGCTTCCGCGAGGGCGCGCGCCTTCGCGAGCTGCTCGTCTCCGCCGCCGCGGAGCACGCCTTCGTGCCAAGGATCGCGTTCGAATCCAATGAGAGCCGCAGCATCCGCAGCCTCGTTTCGCGCGGCCTGGGCGTCGCGATCCTGCCGCGCTCGGACGCCGCGAACCCGGGCGCACCGGTCGCCGTCGCCGATCTCGTCCAGCCGTCGCTGACGCGCGACGTGACGCTCGCCTCGCGCGCGCGGCGCCGTCACTCCCCGGCGGCCGAGGCGTTCATGAGCCTCACGCGCGCGATGTTCAAGGTGGGGGCACCGGCGGCATTGGCAACGAGCGCAACCGCATTTGATGTGCCGACAGGTCGACACTGAGAGTGCCCGTCGGCGCGAAGTCGCACTCTCGCGGACACATCGGAGCCCTGTCTTTACCTAGCCCTCTCGGTCCGCTTGTGCGCTCGGCTTCGAACTACGCCGTCGGGGCGCCGCGGGTTCGGTCTGATTCTCGGCGGGCTCGTCTCGCGCGCGGCGCGTCTCTGCCACCGGCGCCGGCTCCGCGGCAGCCGCCGGGGCTCCCGGCGGCCCGAGCACGAGCGGGCCTGACGTTCCCCACGGTTCGAAGATGAGGTGGCGGCGCAGGTAGTCGAAGGTCTCGCGCAGAACCGCCGCGATCGGCAATGCGATCAGCGCGCCGACCAGGCCGTAGATCTCGCCGCCGAGCAGCAGCGCGAGGATCACCAGCAGCGGGTTGAGCCGCAGCGCGTGGCCGAACACGTTGGGAGCGACGATGTGGCCCTCGAGCTGCTGTAGCGCGACGAACAGCAGCGCGACCCACACCGCGGTCAGCGGGTCCTGGACGAGCGCGACGAGGATCGGCGGCAGCGCGCCGAGCACGGGCCCGACGTACGGGATCAGCTCCATGATCCCGAAGAACACGCCGAACGCCAGCGCGTAGGTCTTGCCCTCCGGGAAGATCCCGAGGACCCCGAAGATCCACAGCGCGACGCCGGCGCTCGTGCCCATGATCAGGCTGAACAGCAACTGGCCGCGCACGTAGTCGAAGACCGCCCGCTGCACCCGGGTCGGATAGTCGTCCTGCGGCGTCCCGTCGCCCGGCGGCATGATCGAGCGCACGAGCTCGCCGATCCGCGGCCCGTAGATGAGCATGTAGATCGACAGGACGACGACGAGGATCATGTAGAACGACAGCTCGACGAGCGTGCGCAGCAGGTCTCCGGTGAACGAGACGATCTCGCCCGAGCCCTCGACGAGCCGGTCCTGTAGCGACGCCAGCGCGCTGTCGCTGTCGCCCTTGATCTGCACGTCGATGCCCTTGTCATCGAAGAACTGCTGCAGGTCGTCCAGCGACGCGTTCGTGTCTTCGACGAGCCCGGGAACGTCGTTGGCGAACGATCTCGCCTGGTCGGCGATGGGGCCTGCGGCGAGGAAGCCGACCAACGGGATGAGCGTGAAGAACGCCGCGTACACCGTGATGACCGCGAGCGTGCGCGGCATCCGCGCGCGCTGCACGAAGGCGACGAGCGGGTTGAGGATCAGCGCGATGACCGCGGCGACGACGAACAGCAGCAGGACCGTGCCGGCCGCGTGCGCGAGAGCGTAGAGCCCGAGCACCGCGAGCGGCAGCATGACGAGCTGCACCCAGCGCGCGACGACGACGAGCGTGCCCCGCACAGGAGGGTCGCTGCGTGGGGTGTCGGCCTCGTCAGCCATCCCCCGTCAGAGTATGGGTCGTGCCAGCGGCTCCCGCGACCATTCTCTTCATCGGCGACATCGTCGGATCGATCGGCAAGCGGACCCTACTGGGGCTGCTGCCCGTGTTGCGCGAGCGCCACGACCCGACGTTCGTCGTCGTCAACGGCGAGAACGCCGCGGGCGGCCTGGGCATCACGCCGAAGATCGCCGACGAGCTGTTCGCGGCCGGCGTCGACGTCATCACGCTCGGCAACCACACGTACCACCGCAAGGAGGTCTATGGCTACCTCGACGACCACGCCGAGATCCTGCGCCCGTACAACTACCTCAAAAACCAGCCCGGCCACGGCTTCTGCGTGGTGGAGCACGGCGGCGTGCGGCTTGGCGTCGTGAACCTCTCCGGCAACGTCTTCCTGCGCGCGGGAAAGCCGGCGTTCACCGAGATCGACGTCGCGCTGGGCGAGCTGGATGGCCGCGTCGACCACGTCCTCGTCGACTTCCACGCCGAGGCGACGAGCGAGAAGATCGCGCTCGGCTGGTACCTCGACGGCCGCGTGAGCGCCGTCGTCGGCACGCACACCCACGTGCCCACCGCGGATGGGCGCGTGCTGCCCGGCGGTACGGCCTACATCTCAGACGTCGGCATGACCGGCCCGCGCGGCGGCGTCATCGGCGTGCGCAGGGAGCAGGCGATCCGCGGCTTCGTCACACACATGAGCGAGCGCTTCGAGACCTCCGACGAGGATCCGTGGCTCATGGGCGTCCTCGTCACCTGCTCGGAGCCGATGAAGGCCGCCGCGATCGAGCAACTGATGCTGCCAGCAGCATGAACGCCGCGAGCAGCAGCGCGTTGCGCGCGGCGACGATGCGGATGACGTCGTCGTGCTCGTTGATGAGGTCGAAGTAGCGGCTGGGGAACTCGACGTGCGTGAGCACGATCGCGGCGAGCGTCAGCACGGCGACTGCGCGCTCGCGCCACACCCAGGCCAGGGCGGCAAAGGGCGCGAGCCAGATGACGTACTGCGGTGAGAAGACCTTGCCGAGCGCCACGAACGCCAGCAGCGCGGCGAAGCCGCACAGGACGAGGTGGCGCGCGTCGGGCCGCCGGCCGGCCAGCGCGGCGATCGCCGCGAGCGCCAGCACGAGCGCGATCTGAAACAGCCGCTCGACGAGCTCGGCGTGCCCGCCCTCGAGGCCGTTTGACTTGAAGCGGTCCGGGCGCAGGTTCGTGCCCGTGACCTGCGAGTCGCCGAGCGCGAACAGCACGGTCGCGGGCGCGGACTCGATCTGCACCGGCCGGTCGAGGTGAAATTCAAACGAGTCGCGGTAGCCCGCGCCCGCCAGCGGCAGCGAGATCGCGACGACGACCACGGCGAAGATCGCCGCGCCGCGCAGTGCCGCGCCGCGATCGCCGCGACCGAGCAGCCAGACGAACGCGGCGATCGCCAGCAGCGCGGGAAAGAGCTTCGTCATCGTCCCCACGCCAAGCAGGACGAAGCCGAGGTCCGGACGCTCCTTGGCGAACGCGAGCAGCCCCGCGAGCGCGATGGCGATCGGCAGCGCATCGAAGTGCGTGCGCAGCGACGCGCCTATGAGGATCGGCGTCAGCGCGAGCAGCCAGGCCACGGTCACGCCCTTTCCTCCCGCGCCGGCCAGGCGTGCGGCCAGCTGCTGGCCGGCGAGCGCACAGCCCGCCATGAGCACGGCGAAGCTGACGGCGTAGGTCGCCTCGTCGCGCCCCGGCAGCCCCGCGAGCCAGAGTCCGAAGGCCGCCAGCGGCGGGTACTCAAAGCCGAAGTCGCGGTAAGGCAGCTGACCGTCCGCGAGCAGGTCGGCGTACGTGCGGTAGACGTAGAGGTCGTTCACTGTCGTGTCGGCGAACGGCCCGATCGTCGTCGCCAGCGCCCACAGCACCGCCAGCGCCACGGCCGGCGCAACCGTGCCTGCCTGCCACCTCATGTCCGCGCCGGCTCGCCCCAGCGACCCACGAGGGCGAGCATGACGAGCGGGAAGAACCACGGGATGTAGAGGTAGAACCAGTGCGTCACGCCGAGCTGCAGCGCTATGAGGATCGCGGCGCTCAGCGCGGCGATCCCGATGAGGTCGCGCCGGCGCGGCACGAACGCCAGTGCGACGGCCAGCAGCACGGCCCCGACCTGCACCGCGCGCTGCGCGACGTCGAGCCACCCCACGTCGGGGTCATACAGGCCCCACACCGAGAACGGCGAGCCGCGCTGGGACTGAAAGCCGATCGTCGCGTCCCAGAAGTCGCGCAGGTTGTTGTGCGCCAGCACGGGGACGAACGCGAGCACCGCGGCGATGGCGAACCCGGCGGCGAACCGCGTGATCGTCCGGCCGCTCGGGTGCGGGTACGTCGCCAGCAGCGGCGCGAGCGCGAGCGGCGCGAACTTCGTCAGCCCGGCGAGCGCGGTGAATGCGCCGCGCGCGCCCGGGCTCCCCGCCGCCCAGATCGCGGCGAGCACGAGCACGACGACGAGCGCGTCGTTCGCGTTGGTCATCAGGATGTAGAGCGTGAACGGATAGGACACCCACGCGTAGGCGAGCGCGACCCCGAGCGCCGGGCCGCGCACGCGGCGCCCGAGCAGGAAGCACAGCAGGCACGCGAGCACGTCGAACACGAGCGCGGCGGCGTGGGCCGCGGGCAGCTCGTCCCACGTGCCGCTCCACTTCATCGCCTGCTCGAACGGGACGTACGCGAGGTACGTCGCCGGCCCGTACGTGTCGCCGTAGGCATTGTCCTGCGGATAGGCGCCGTAGAGCTGGCGCCCGTCGACGAAGCGGTCGGCCCCGATCACGCCCGCGTAGCCGACATCGATGACGTTGGACTTCGTCACGTTCAGCGCGACGCGAAACCCGAGCAGGAAGATGACGGCGATCGTCAGCCACGTCACCGGCACGAGCAGCTTCAGCGGCCGCCGCTGCTGCTCGGCGGCGTCCCTGCGACGCAGCCCGATCCACAGCATCCGCCCGAGCAGGTACAGCAGCAGCGGGTACACGAGCGGCACGGACGAGCCGACCTTCGCCGCGTTGAAGAACGCGAGCGACACGGAGAACGCGCTCAGCACGAGCAGGTCGAGGTGCAGCACCTGCCACGGCCGGCGCGGGTCGACGAACGGCGCCACGAAGAGCAGCGCGAGCGGGATCCACACCCACGGCGCGTTGACGATGCGGCCAAACGCGCCGGGGTAGCCGCGCGCCATCGTCCAGGCGACCTGGTAGTCGGTCCATGCCTCGAGCACGCGGCCGGAGGAGTCCGCGATGAGCACCTGCGCGATCTCCTTGCGCGGCTTGCCGGGCGGGACCTTCGCGAAGTACGAGACCTGCCAGCGATCTGAGCCCTTCAGGTAGACCTCGCGCGTGGACCCGGGGTACTCGCCGCGCTCGCGGCGCACCTTGTCGATGTCGTCGGCGATGCGCCCGGCGCGGTTGGCGGTCAGGCGCCGGCCCGCCGGTGCGACGTCACCGCGCGGCGCGCTGACCAGGTCGCCGCTACCCGGCGCGGCCGCGGTCGGCACGCTCTGCTTCAGTGCCGGCGTGCTGCCCGGGGTGCGCTCCTGCGCCGCGGCCGGAGCGGCGCTGACGAGGAGGCAGATGAGCGCGGCGCCGATGCAGCCGGCCGCGCTGCGTGTCACTTGCGGAAGCTCCAGAGCTTGTTGCCGATGAAGTTCAGCGGCGTCGCGGCGGCGATCGCGAGCGCCTGCGCCGGCACCTTCGCCACGTCCACACCCTCGACGAGGGCGTACAGGACGATGAGGTTGAAGCCCAGTGCGATGAGGGACACGACGACGAAGCGGGCGGCCTGAAACCCGGCATGCCCGTCGCGGGCGCGGAACGTCCACCGCCGGTTCCAGAAGAAGTTGTTGGCGAGCGCGACGCAGAACGCGCCGACGGCGGCGAGCTTGTAGTCGGCCTCGGCGCCGTGCACGAGCGCGCTGTAGACGGCGAGGTTGATGACGTAGCCGCTCGCGCCGACGCTCGCGAAGCGCACGAGCTCAAACCAGTTGCTCGGCTTGCGCAGGCCCGCGCGCAGGCGCCGGTGCGACCTCGGTGCGTCCTGTAGATCCCCCTCGGGATGCGCCGCGGCCACAGCCTCGTCGGTCATGCGATCAGAGGCTACCCGGCGTCGAAGTGCCCGCGGACCATGGGAGCGATGTCCGCGATCGACCATGCACCGGCTTCGCGCCCGGGCGGCGGGGCCACGCCGCAGAACAGCAGCGCGCCGAGGGAATCGAGGCGGTGAAGCGACCCGTGGCTGCCGCCGCGCACGTGCGCCCGCCCGCCCCAGTCGGGGAACTCGTAGTTCGGCTCGGCCGACAGCAGGATGTCGCCGGACGTCGGGCAGCTCAGCGCGGCCCACACGCGGGCCAGGGCATCGGGATAGTGATCGCTGACGAGCATGCCGTCCTCGATCGTCGCCCGCAGGGTCTCGAGGTCGCCCTCGACGTGCCAGCGCCGGCCGCGCTCATCGGCCACGTCGTCGTCGGTACCGGGCGTGAATTTGAGCTCCCCGCCCGCGCCGGCGATCCGCGCCTCGCCGCCGGCCTCGCCGCCGGCCCACGACATGACGAGGTCGACGCCGTCGATCTCCTGCGCGGTGGCGAGCAGCACCGGCAGCGCGCTGCCGCGCGTCTCGAGCATCGAGTAGACCATCGCCGAGCGCTGCGCGGGGCACAGCGCGATCTCGGCCTGGCGCGCCTTCGCCGCGGCAGGCTGGACGACCTTCCAGTCCGCGAACGGCCCAGTGAAATCGATGACCCGCTCGATCGGCGAATGCGAGTGGTCGGCGACGACGATCACGGCGTGCGCGTCGAGGAACGCGTCCGCTCCGCCGCCCGCCTCCATGACGCGCCACAGCTCCGCGTCGGCGCGCGCGATCGAGTCGATCTGCGCGTGCGGACCGTTCTTATGGGAGTGCGCGTCGTTGTCGGGCAGCGACAGCAGCAGGAAGTCGAACAGGTCGTGCTCGACGAGATAGGAGCCGACGCACCCGGAGTGCTGGTCGCGCAGGCCCGGCAGCCCCATCCGCGACCAGCAGCCCGTCTTGCGGCTGGCGAAGATGTCGGCGTAGAAGAGCTCGCGCGGCCCGAGCACGGAGCGCTTGAACAGCGACGACGCGGCACGCGTGAGCGCGAAGTCCTTGGAGATCTCGTGCGGGTGGCGGCCGCGGAACATGAGGTACGTCGTGCCGGCGGTGCGCACGTCGCCGTCGTCGAGCGTCTCGAAGATCGTCTCGACGTCGGGGTTCAGATGCGCCGCGTTCATGTTGAAGATCGTGTCGACGAGCTGGCGGTTGAGGCCGAACTTGCGCGACGCCGAGAACGACGAGCCGTACTCGACGTAGCGCGCCTCGGCGCGTGAGTACCAGTTCATCGACGGGATGTGGTGCTCGTCCTGGAGCACGCCGGTCGCGATCGTCGCGGCGCACACCGGCGTCACCGACGGAAACGCCGCGCAGCACTCGCTGACGTACGTGCCGCGGTCGCGGATCGCCGTCAGGGCGGGCGCGTTGCCGGAGTTCATCGCCCGCTCGAGCATCGACGGCTTCATGCCGTCGATGACGGCGAGCACGAGCTTAGTCACTTGAGGATGCGCAGGCCGGCGTACTTCTCGCCCTCGCGGCGGCGACCGCGAAGCAGCAGGAAGCCGAAGAAGCCCAGCGCGACGAGGGAGATCGGAGCGACGAGGAGGGCGAGCGCGGCGAGCACGAGCGCGGTGCCCTCGGCATAGATCGAGAGCGCGTCGCCCGCGGCCGGGTCGAGCCGGGCGCGGGTGCGGGCAAGCAGCGCCCGCGTCGCGGCACCGGCAAGCGCGGCGCACAGGCCACCGGCGATGAGGCCCGGCCACCACAGATCGAAGCGGTCGTCGAGCGTTCCGGCGAACAGCAGCGCGCCGATCCCGATGCCCAGGCCGGCGAGCGCGGACTCGACCACGTCCGGCCTGATCTCACGGCGTTCGAGGACGGATACGACGGCCACGGCGGCGACCATCGCGAGCAGCCACCCCGGCTGCTCGAGGAACGCAAACGCCGTGCCGTCGTAGTCGACGAGGAAGTCGCTGCTCGCGAACGCTCCCGCGACAAGCGCCGGGAGGAACGGGCGGATGCCCGCGGCGCCGGCCAGCCCGGCGCTCTGGAGGATGTCGATCAGCAGTCGCAAAGCGTCCGGTAGCGTGAAGTGCGATGACCATAGACGACAGGGACGGTGCGCCCCCCGGCGAACCCCGGCGTATGGCGACTCATCCGGGCGCGCGCCCGACCTCGCGAGATCTCGAGCGCTACGCGGGGCTCTTCGCCGCGCGCACGAAGGTCATGAAGTCCTCGGCGATGCGCGACCTCATGGCGCTCACCGAGCGCAGCGACATCATCTCGCTCGCGGGCGGGCTGCCCGACACGGCGTCGTTTCCTCCCGAGTCCTTCGCGGCGATCATGGGCGGCGTCGCCGTCGACTCGTGTGCGCGGTCGCTGCAGTACGGGCCGACCGAGGGACTGACGACGCTGAAGACCTGCATCGCCGAGGTCATGGCGGCGGAGGACACGATCATCGACCCCGACGACGTGCTCGTCACGACCGGCGGCCAGCAGGTCATCGACCTCGTCTGCAAGACGCTCGTCGACCCCGGTGACGTCATCGTCGCCGAGGGGCCGACGTACCCGGGCGCCGTGCCGACCTTCTGCTCCTACCAGGCCGACGTCGTCCAGATCAGCGTCGACGCCGACGGAATGCGCATCGACGAGCTCGAGGAGACGCTGGACCGCCTGCACCGCGAGCGCCGCACGCCGAAGTTCATCTACACGGTGCCGACGTTCCAGAACCCGGCCGGGACGACGATGTCGCTGCCGCGGCGCAAGCGGCTCGTCGAGGTCGCGCGCGAGCGCGAGCTGCTCGTGCTCGAGGACAACCCCTACGGGCTGCTGCGCTACGAGGGCGAGCCGCTCCCCACGCTGTACTCGCTCGACGGCGGCGACTTCGTCATCTACCTCGGGACGTTCTCGAAGATCCTTTCGCCGGGCGTGCGCCTCGGCTGGAGCGTCGGCCCGCGGCCGGTGCTCGAGAAGATGAACCTCGGCAAGCAGGCATCGGACCTCTGTTCGTCGTCGCTGACGCAGTACTTCGTCGCCGCGTACTTCGCCAGCGGCCGCTGGCAGGACTACGTCAGCTCGCTGAAGGAGATCTACCGCCGCCGGCGCGACGTCATGCTCGACGCGCTCGCCGACTGCTTCGGGCGCGACGCGAGCTGGACGCACCCGCAGGGCGGCCTGTTCATCTGGGCGACGTTGCCCGACTACATCGACACGACCGACCTGCTCGCGCGGGCGCTTGACCAGCACGTCGCGTTCGTCCCCGGCCGGGCGGCGTTCCTCGACGGGCGCGGCGGCAACGCGATGCGGCTGAACTTCTCCGGGGTCGGCGAGGCCGACATCCGCGAGGGCGTGCGGCGCATAGGCGAGGTCGTCCGCGAGCAGATCGAGCTCTACGGCACGCTGACCGGCGGGCGTCCGGCGCAGCAACCCGCCGAGCCCGTGCCCAGCGCGCCCGATCCCGAGCTCGCCGAAGTGCTGCACCTGCCGGCGCCCGAGCGCCGTGAGCGCGACGCACGCGAGGGATGACGCGAGTAGCGGTCCTCAAGGGCGGGCGCTCGCTGGAGCGTCAGGTGTCGCTGAAGTCCGGTGCGCGGGTGCAGGACGCGCTGGAGCGCAACGGTCACGACGTGATCGCCGTCGACGTCGGGCACGACCTCGTCGCGCGCCTGGAGCACGCCGCGCCCGAGGTGGCGTTCGTCGCACTGCACGGCCGCGACGGGGAGGACGGCACCGTGCAGGAGCTGCTCGAGGCGGTCGGCATCCCATACACCGGGTCGGGCGTGTCGGCATGCATCCGCTGCGCCGACAAGGTGCTCGCCAAGCACCACATGCTCGACGCCGGGATCCCGACACCGGACTTCTTCTCCTTCAACGAGACGGCGTTCAAGGAGCTCGGCGCCGCCGACGCGCTACCGCAGATCGAGCGCCGCCTGAAATTCCCGATCGTCGTCAAGCCCGCCGGCCAGGGATCCGCGCTCGGGATCAAGTTCGCCGCGTCCGCCAAGGAGGTTCCGGGCGCGCTCGTCGCGGCCTTCTCCTACGGCGACAAGGTCCTGCTCGAGCAGCACATCGAGGGCCGCGACCTCGCCGTGTCGATCATCGACGGCGAGGCCCTGCCCGTCGTCGAAGCCGTCCCTCAGGACGGCCTGTACGACTTCGAATCGCGCTACGAGATCGGCCGCACGACGTTCGTCTGCCCCGCCAAGCTGCCAGACGGCATCGCCGAGCGAGCCCAGGTACTCGCCCTCGACGTCTGGAACATCCTCGGCTGCCAGGGCTTCGCCCGAATAGACCTCATGTTCAACCCGAAGAACGAAGAGCTCACAGTGCTCGAGGCCAACGCCATCCCGGGCATGACCGACACGTCGCTACTCCCCCTCGCCGCCGACGCAGCAGGAATGAGCTTCGACGAGCTCATAGAGCGCGTCCTGCAGCTAGCGCTGCGCTGAGCCACCCGCTGGGGCACCGCAGTGGTCTTCCCGGTCCGCCGCAGGCGGACCGGGTGTAACGTCGCCGGGAGGTCATCGCTTGCGATGGCCGTACGGCGAAAGCCGTTTCCCAATCCCGGCCGCGCGGAGCCGCCGACGGACGCAAGCGCCCCGGCCCGAAAGCCGTTTCCCAATCCCGGCCGCGCGGAGCCGCCGACGGACGCAAGCGCCCCGGCCCGAAAGCCGTTTCCCAATCCCGGCCGCGCGGAGCCGCCGACGGACGCAAGCGCCCCGGCCCGAAAGCCGTTTCCCGATCCCGGCCGCGCGGAGCCGCCGACGGACGCAAGCGCCCCGCCGCCGACTACTCTTCCCCCGCGAAATCCTCCGGCGACACCTGGTCGAGGAAGTCCTTGAACTTCTCGACGACCTCCTCAGTGTCCTCGACGTCATGCTCGAACTCGATCGCCGACTCGGCGATCACCTCTTCGGCGGCGAAGATCGGCGCTCCGGAGCGGACGGCCAGCGCCAGAGCGTCGCTCGGGCGCGAGTCGATCTCCATCTCCTTGCCGTCGACGGCGAGCGTGATCGAGGCAAAGAACGTGTTGTCGCGCAGCTCGGTGACCGCGACCTGCGTGCAGCGGACGTCGAGCTCGCCGAGCATGTCGCACAGCAGATCGTGCGTCATCGGACGGGGCGTGCTGGCGCCCTGCAGCTTCATCAGGATCGCCGCGGCCTCGGGGTGTCCAATCCAGATCGGGAGGAAGCGGTTGCTGTCGACCGTCTTGAGCAAGACGATCGGCTGCTTGCCGACCATGTCGAAGCTGACCCCGTAGATGACCATCTCCTGCATGTCGTGGAGCATAGCTACGGACCCCTGGCGGCCGGGCGATCGCGCCGGGGCGCGGCATGCTTCCACGCAAGGTGCTCGGAGATATGTCGAAAAAGCGCTCTTGCGCATGCGCTGGCGCTATCGTCTGCGCATGGCTGTACACAACGCGGACCGCCCGCGCAGCGGGCGGGACCGCATTCTCGATGCCGCGTACGACCTGTTCAGCCGGTCCGGCGTGCGCGCGATCGGCGTGGACACGATCACTGCCGAAGCGGACGTGGCGAAGATGACGCTGTACCGCAACTTCGCCTCGAAGAACGCGCTTGCGCTGGCGTTCCTGGAACTGCGCGAGGAGCGCTGGACGGTCGGGTGGGTGCAGGCCGAGGCACGCAGCCGCGCCGCGACCCCCACCGGACAGCTGCTCGCCATCTTCGAGATCTTCTCCGAGTGGTTTCAGCGTGACGACTTCGAGGGCTGCGCGTTCATCACGAGCCTGCTCGAGTTCGACGATCGCGAGGACCCCGTGCGCCAGGCGTGCGTGACGCACCTCGCCAACATCCGCTCGTTCGTCTGCGAGCTGGCGACCGCGGCCGGGATCGCGGACCCGCACCGCTTCGCGGCGCAGTGGCACATCCTCATGAAGGGCTCGATCGTCGCGGCGCACGAGGGCGACAAAGATGCCGCGATGAAGGCGCGTGAGCTCGGCGAGTTGCTCCTCGCTCGCCACGGCGCCGCGCTGCCGGCCTGAACCACGCCATCGAGCCGCCCGGCTCGGGTGATCTGAGCCGCCCGAGCGATTGCGCGCAGGGCGCTGTTTGGAATCCGGGGATTCACGGGTAGCGCATAAGCACGTTGCCGGGTTGGCGAGACGACCGCCGGCAGCGCATGAAGAGCCGGTGGGACGCGCTTGATCGTGGGACACGGTCGCCGCGGATCGTCGGGGTCACGCACGTGTCATCCCAACGAAGGGGCTCACGATGGCGAACTCCCCCCACCATTCCTCAGATGCCGGCGGCTTTACTCCCGCCGCCGACTCTCCCCAGCGTCGCGCGCAGATCGAGCGCGCCCTGTTCGCCCGACGCGACAAGGGCGACCTGCGGGCCCGCGACGAGCTCATCGAGCGCTTTCTCCCGCTCGCGCATTCGGTCGCGCGCCGCTACCAGAAGTCCGGCGAGCCCTTTGACGATCTCTTTCAGGTCGCCTCGCTCGCGCTCGTCAAGACGGTCGATCGCTACGACCCGGCTCGTGGATGCGCGTTCTCGAGCTTCGCCGTTCCATCGATCGTCGGTGAGCTCAAGCGGCATTTCCGCGACCGGACCTGGGCGGTGCGCCCGCCGCGCGAGTTACAGGAACTGACGCTGCGCGTCGACCGCGCCGCGACGCAGCTTTCGATGACGCTGGACCGCGCGCCCACCGTGAGCGAGCTCGCGGCCGAGATCGGAACCTCTGACGAGCTGGTCCTCGAGGCGCTGCAGGCCAGCGGCGGGCGCAGCACGGTCTCACTCCAGGCTCCGGTGGGGGGCCTGGATGCGCGGCCGCAACTCCAGGACGCTCTCGGTGCCAGCGACAACGGCTACGACCAAGCCGACGCGCGCGTCTGGGTCGACGCCCTGATGAGCGGCCTTCCGCGCCGCAGCCGGGAGATCCTGCGGATGCGCTTCGAGGACGATCTGACACAGGCCGAGATCGGTGCAGCGTTCGGTATCAGCCAGATGCAGGTCTCACGCATCATTCGCCAGGCGATCGGCCAGCTGCACGAGATCGCCGACGAGCCGCTCGTGCTGGCCTGAGCCGGGCACCTAGTGGGCCTTCTCGGCCGGTTTCCGGTCAGACGTTTGGCGAAGCCCGCTAGTCCGCGAAGGCCAGCTGGCGGTCGAGGCCCGTCAGCTCCAGCGTGCGCTGCACGGCGCCGGAGGCACGCAACAGGGTCAAGCGGTACCCGTCCGCGCGCGAGCGTTCGTGAGCACGCCACAGCAACCGGACCCGGTCGAGTCCATGAACGTCAGGCCGGACAGGTCCACGACGATCGCGCTGGCATCCGACGCCTCCACGCGCTCGAGTTCTGTGGCTACGTCGCCGGCCGTGGCGAGGTCGAGTTGCCCGAGAGCGCGACGATGTGCACCTCGCCATCGCGATCAGAGCTGATGCCGAGCGCACCGAACTGCATGAGCTGGGCGGCTCGTGATGGCTCGGGCCCCGTCGGGTCGGCGTCGCTCATCCCCACACCTTCTGATTGCCGCGGCGCCAAGCCCCTGCCGGAGCGCGGCAGGCGACGTTACCTTGGGTGCGTCTGG
Source organism: uncultured Actinomycetes bacterium (assembly GCA_963705315.1). Lineage (GTDB taxonomy): Bacteria > Actinomycetota > Thermoleophilia > Solirubrobacterales > Solirubrobacteraceae > CADCVQ01. The sequence continues at coordinate 329,509 of OY970068.1, read as the reverse complement.
ATCGGCGCGGCCCCAAGAACGCGCCAACCGAGCGCCACTCTACCTAGGTCCATGCGGCGTGAGAGGCGCAGTGGCGGCCGGCGCCGTGCGATGGGCGATCCAGGACTCGAACCTGGGACCTCTTCCTTATCAGAGAAGCGCTCTAACCGACTGAGCTAATCGCCCTTGAGGGCGGCCGATTCTACGCGACTGCGCGCGGGCGCAAGCGGCGGGCGAGCGCGAGCGCCTCGTCGGGATCGTCGAAGGTCAGCTCGACGCGGTAGCCGGCGCCACGTGGCCGGACCGTGATGTCGATGCCGAGGGCGGCTCCGAGCTCGTCGGTGATCCGTGACGCCGCGGCGACCTGGTCGGGGTGCGCCTCGGCCCGCGGGCGCGGCGGTGCCGCGGCGACGTTGGCCGCGCGCGACCGGCCCTCGAGTGTCCGCACCGACCATCCCTCGGCGGCGGCCGTGCGGGCGAGGTCGCGCCGGTCGCCATGGTCGGCGGCGAGCAGCAGCGCGCGGCCGTGCCCCGCCGACAGGTCCCCGCGCTCGAGCAGCTCGAGCGCCTCGTCGGGCAGGTCGAGCAGCCGCAGCAGGTTGGAGACCGCGACGCGGCTGCGGCCGACGCGCAGGCCGACGACCTCGCGCGTGAGGCCGAGCTCCTCGACGAGCGCCGCGCACGCGCGCGCCTCCTCGACGGGGTTGAGGTCCTCGCGCGCCATGTTCTCGATGAGCGCTGCCTCGAGCGCCTCGGTGTCGTCGCGCTCGCGCACGAGCGCCGGGATGGTCTGGAGGCCCGCGATCTGCGCCGCGCGCCAGCGCCGCTCCCCCGCGACGAGCTCGTACGTGCCGCCCGCGACGGGACGGACGAGCACCGGCTGGAGCACGCCGCGCTCGCGCAGCGAGCCGGCCAGCGACTCGAGCGCCGTCTCGTCGAACGTCCGCCGCGGCTGGTTCGGGCTCGGGGCGATGAGGTCGACCGCCAACGCGCGCAGGTCGTCGCCGGCGGGCGAACCGTCGCCGGATACGGACAGGATCGCCGCGAGGCCGCGGCCCATTCCTCGTTGCGTGGCGGTCATGTCGCGGCTCCCGTTCGGACGACTTCCTTGGCAAGTTCGAAGTACGCGTCGGCCCCGGCGCAGTGCGGATCGTGGTGCGTGACCGGACGGCCGTAGCTCGGTGCCTCGCCGATGCGCACGTTGCGCGGGATGACCGTGTCGAAGACGAGCGACGGGAAGTGCTCGCGCACCTCGCGCTCGACATCGCGCGCCAGGCGCGTGCGCCCGTCGTGCATCGTCAGCAGCATGCCGGCCACCGTGAGGCGCGGGTTGAGCTCGCGCTGGATGAGGGCGAGCGTGTCGAGCAGCCCCGCGAGCCCCTCGAGCGCGAAGTACTCCGTCTGCACGGGCACGATCACGCGGTCGGCCGCGACGAGCCCGTTGACCGTGAGCGGCCCGAGCGACGGTGGGCAGTCGAGCAGCACGTAGTCAAAGCGCTCGAGCACGCGGGCCAGCGCGGCGCGCAGTCGCCGCTCGGATCCCGGCTCGCGCGGGAGCTCGACGTTCGCGGCCGCGAGGTCCGGATGGGCCGGCACGAGCTTCAGGCGCTCGATCGCCGTGTCGCACACGGCCTCGTCCAGGGAGCAGGCCCCCGAGAGCACGTCGTAGATGTTCGGCTCCGTGTCCTTGGCGACGCCGAGCCCGAGCGTCGCGTTGGCCTGCGGGTCTATGTCGACGAGCAGCGTCGCGTAGCCCGCCTCGGCGATGCACGCGGCGACGTTGACGGCCGTCGTCGTCTTGCCGACGCCGCCTTTCTGGTTGGCGATCGCGTACACGGTGCCCATCGACTTCGTCACGCTACTCGGCGGCCCGGTCGGAGACGGTGATGGTTCGGCGGCGAACCATCACGCAGGCTCAGGTCGACGCTCGGAGTGGCCGTTTGCTGGCCATTCCTGGCCGGCGGGGGTATCGGTTCGGGGTCAAACCAACCTTCAGGTAGAGGTACAGGTGGTGGTGTTCGGCCGCGGCCCAGGGCTTCACGGGCAGCGCCGCGGTGCGTTCGAGACCGGTCGCCGCGGCCGCCGCGTCGGCATCGGCCTCCTCGCCCTCGTCGCGGCGGCCCTTCCAGGCGACGAGCGAGCCGCCCTCGCGCAGCAACGGAGCCGCGTACTCGACGATGACGTTGAGCGGCGCGAGCGCGCGGGCGGTCACGACGTCGCACGCCGCGATGCCGTCCTGCCAGGCCTCGGCCCGTTCGGGTACCGCGTTGACGTTGCCCAGCCTGAGCTCCGCGATCACGCGGTTCAGAAAGGCGCACTTGCGCCCGTTGCTCTCCACGAGCCAGACGTGCGCCCCGGGCAGCGCGACGGCGAGCACAAGCCCAGGAAACCCGGCACCCGAGCCGAGATCCGCGATCGCGGCAGCGTCGCGGACGGCCGGGACGGCGAGCGCCACGAGCGCGTCGGCGACGTGAACGTCGACCGCCACGGCCGGCGAGCGGACCGCCGTGGGCGCGAGCGGGTCCTCCGCGACGATCTCGAGCAGCCGCTGGAGCTGCGCCGGCGCCGCTTCTGGCAGGTCGTAGCGCCCGGCGAGGGCCCGCAACCGCCTGCCCGGATCCGCCGCGCTCACGGGCGCCCGCGCTCCTCTAGGCGGGTGATGTACCCCGCGTAGCGCTCGCGCATCTCGGCCAGCCGGCCCGCAGCGTGCTCGTCGAGATCGGCAACGACGATCGCCTCGAGCACGGGCAGGACGTCCTCGACGAGCGCTGGCCCGCGCGCCACCCATTGAAAGTACGAGCGATTGCCGTGGTGGTAGGGGCCGTAGAGGCGCGACCGCGGAAAGCGCGCCACAAGCCAGCGCATGAGCGACTCGTGGCGGACGTGCTTGCGCAGGATCACGTGGGGCTGCTTGCCGTCGCCACCGAAGGAGCCCTCGCTCATGAGCACCCCGGCAACGACACCCCGCTCGGTCTCGGTCAGCATCCCGGAAAGTGTTTCACCGGGGAGAAAAACGTGAAACGGCGCCGTCTGTCAGGCCATGTGGCCGGCGGAGGCGGGCCCGCGCGCTCGATCGCTACTGCGCGAGCGGGGCCACGATCAGGTGGCGGTCGGGCTCGTCGCCCTCGGAGTACGTCTGGATCTCGGCGCGATCGCGCAGGTACTCGTGCACGAGCCGGCGCTCACTGGCCGTCATCGCGTCCAAGGCCACGGGCCGGCCGTAGCGCAGCGCATCCTCGACGGCGCCGTCGGCCTGGCGCTGGAGCATGGCCTCGCGCCGGTCGCGGTAGCCCTCGGCGTCGATGACGATTTGGCGCCCGTCGCGCTGCCGGGCGCCGGTGACGCGCTGGGCCAGATGTTGCACGGCGTCGATCGTCTGCCCGTGGCGGCCGATGAACAGGCCCAGATCCTCGCCGTGGAGGGTGCCGGTGCAGGTCTCCTCGTCGTCGGTGATCTCGATCTCCGCGTCGAGTCCGAGGGCGGTGACGACCTGCTCGAGCAAGTCTCGTACGGCCTCGCTCGGATCGTGCTGATCGTCGCCGGACATCAGCGGCGGCGCCCCGAGCGCTTCTTCTTCTTGCGCGGCGGTGGCGGCGGCGGACCGGTTCGCGAGGGCTTCGCGGCCGCGCTCCCGCCCGCCTTGCCGTTCGTACCGCCGCTGGACTTCGTACCCGCGCTGGACTTCGTAGCCGCGCTCGTCTTCGTACCGCCGCCGGACTTCGTCCGCGCGTTCGACTTCGTCGCCGCCGACGCCTTTGCGTTGCCCCCGGAGGACTTCGCGGCCGCGGCGGCCGGCTCGCCCTTCGCGGCCGCCTGCTTGTCGGCCGCCTCGGCCAGGCGGGCCATCAGGCCGCGCTTCTTCGGCACGGCGTCCGGATCGAAATCGTCGTGCACCGCGGGCGCATCACCGTCCTCGTCCGCTTTGGGCATGATCGGTCCCAGCCGCCTGCGCAGGATGTAGCCCTGGCCCACCGTCCAGAGGTTCGTCGTGATCCAGTACACGATGAGGCCCGCGGGAAAGCTGATGATGAACGGCGTGAAGACGAACGGCAGGCCGTAGATGATCAGCTTCTGGTTGCGATCGCCCGTCGACGGCGTGAGCAGGCTCGAGACGAGCTGCGAGCTGATGTACATCACGACGAGCGTGACGAGTACCCAGCCCGAGGCCTTGGCGGTGAGGTCCGGGATGAAGAGGAACTTCTCGGCGCCGTTCATCATGCCCTCGACCTGGCCGCACGGCACCTTGGTCTGGCCGCAGATCTCGCTTCGCAGCGGTCCCTGCAGCAGGTAGAACAGCCCGATGAAGAACGGCAACTGCGCGACGAGCGGCAGGCACGAGGCGAACGGGTTGATGCCGTTGGCCTGGTAGAGCTTCATGACCTCCTGCTGCTGGCGCTCCTTGTCGCCCTTGTACTTCTCCTGGACCGCCTTGATCCGCGGCGCAAAGGCGGCCATCGCCTTCATCGACTTGAACTGCTTGACCATCAGCGGCGTCAGCACCGCGCGCACGCAGATCGTGAGCAGGACGATCGACGTGCCCCAGCCCACGCCGACCTTGTCGTGGAAGAACACGAGGATCGGCTCGAGGACGTCGACGATCACCTGGATCGGGGCGAAGAGCGCGAGTGGAGTCATGGAGATCGGTGAGCCGGCGAACGGGAAGACGAGAACAGGCGCTGGGCCTCGACGGGGTCGTAGCCTCCGTGGCTGAACGGGTTGCAGCGCAGCAGCCGCCAGCCAGCCAGCGCCAGCCCCCGGAGTATGCCGAACTCCCGCAGCGCCTGAGCGGCATACCGCGAGCAGGTGGGCTCGTACTTGCAGCGCCGTGGCAGCGCCGGCGAAATGAAGCGCTGGTAGAAGGTGATCGGGGCGAGCGCGATCCGCGTCGTGAGCCTCATGCGGCCTTCGCCGCCTGCTCGAGCAGCTCGCGCAGCGCCCCGCGTACGCCCGCCAGGCCTTCGCGCTCTGCCAGTTCGCGCGCCTCCGGGCGGGCGACCACGACGACATCGTGCCCCGCCGGGACGGCCGCGGACTCTGCCGCGAACGCCTCGCGAAGCAGGCGTTTCACCCGGTTGCGGTCGACGGCGCCGCCGACCTTGCGCGACACCGACACGCCGAGGCGCGGCTCCCCGTCCGCGCCACGAGGAAACGCGTAGACGACGAGGTGGCGGTTGCCGTGCGATCGGCCCTGCCGGTACGCCCGCTCGAACTCCGCGCTGCGAGACAGGCGGCCTCGCCGCGGTCGTCGCCCACTCGAGGCTCGAGGGCTCGGTTCATGCACTGCCAGGGAGCCTAGTGGGCCGCACGACGCGCTCCTCGCGCGTCCATCCGGCCTCAGACGGTCAGCCGTTTGCGGCCCTTGTCGCGGCGACGCTTGAGTACCTGCCGGCCGGCCTTCGTCTGCATCCGGCCACGGAATCCATGCGCGCGGGCGCGCTTGCGCTTCTTGGGCTGATAGGTGCGCTTCATCGGCGCGAGATCCTAGCGGACTCGGCGCCGTCCCTCCCACCGCCAACCACCTCCGTGGGCGTCCGAACGTTTTTCCCGCGACGTGCGGGGTATCGCCCGCGAGGCCGCGTCAACCCCTCCGACCGGCCCCCGTGGCGCTGCTATATTCGCCGCCGCCGGGGCGCTGTTCGGGCCCCTCTGTCGTGCAAACGGACCCGCTCCGAAGGAGTCGATGACGCCTGGCGCACCCCAGCAACTCGCGCACGATTGGGCGCTCATACGCTCCGAGCTGCGCCGAGCTGTGCCCGACTCCACGTTTGAGATCTGGCTCGCGCCCCTCGCGCCGCGCGCGCTCGTCGACGGCGTCCTGCTGGTCGCCGCGCCAGACGAGATCCGCACCTGGGTAGCGGACCGCTTCGCGCGCGTCCTGCAGACCTCCGCGGCGGCGGTCCTCGGGCCGGCGACGACCGTCGACGTCATCTCGCCCGATGCCCCGATCGCGGCGCCCGCGGCGCAGGGATCCCGCCGGCTGCCGGAGCCGACGTTCGCCGACCCCGGCGGCATCGCGTTCAACCCGAAGCTCACCTTCGACCAGTTCGTGATCGGCTCATCCAACCGCATGGCCCACGCCGCGGCGCTCGCGGTCGCCGAGCTGCCCGGCCAGGCCTACAACCCGCTCTTCCTCTACGGCCCGCCCGGCCTTGGCAAGACACACCTCCTGCACGCCATCGGCAACTACGTCCGCACGCACGGCGGCGGTCTGCGCGTCCGCGGCACGACAGCCGAGCGCTTCACGAACGAGTTCCTGGCCGCGCTGGCCGCCAAGGACACCGAGCCCTTCAAGGCGCGCTTCCGGCACATCGACGTCCTGCTCATCGACGACGTCCAGTTCCTCCAGAAGAAGGTCAAGACCGAGGAGGAGTTCTTCCACACCTTCAACGCGCTGCACGAGACCGGCAGCCAGCTCGTGCTCACGTGCGACCGGCTGCCCGCCGACATGGCGGCGCTCGAGGCCCGGCTGCTCGAGCGCTTTCAGTCCGGCCTCGTCGCTGAGCTGCGCTCGCCGGACCTGCCGACGCGCATGGCCATCCTGCGCAAGCGCGCGCAGCACGACGGTGTCCAGCTCGACGACGACAGCGCGCTGCACGCCATCGCCGCACGCATCACGTCCAACGCCCGCGCGCTCGAGGCCGCGCTGATCCGTGTCGTGGCGTTTCACTCGCTCACGGGCCGCACCATCGACGCCGCGCTCGCCGACGAGGTCCTCGCGACGCTCTATCCGCCGTCGCGCCAGGCCCGCCTCAGACCAACGATCGACCGTGTGCAGGCGCTCGCGTGCGACGCCTTCTCCGTCACGCGCGATGAGCTCCTCTCGCCCTCCCGCAGCGGCCGCATCGCCTGGGCCCGCCAAGTCGCGATGTACCTCGCCCGCGAGCACACGGGTGCGAGCCTGCCCACCATCGGCAAGGAGTTCGGCGGGCGCAACCACACGACCGTCATGTACGCCTGCCGCCGCGCGGCTGAGCGCATCGCCGCCGATCCCCAGGCGCAGGCCCTCGTGCGCGATCTCGAGCACCGCCTCACCGCCCCCGACATGATCGACCGGGCGACTTGACAGACTCTGCCCCTCAGCGAACGGCCGGCCGTCGCCGTTCTGCCCGTGATTTCAGGGCCCTTTCGCAGTTCTGCACATCTACACAGCCCCTATGACCCCTATCTCCTATATGAGGTGTTCATCGTGAAGCTCGAGACGCCATGTGCGGAGCTGTTGGCACAGCTCGGCGTCGTCTCTCGCGTCGCTTCGACACGCAGCGCCGTGCAGGCGCTCTCCGGCGTTCAGCTCAACGCAGACACCGACGGCGCCGAGCTCCGCGCCACCGACATGGAGGTTGGCCTGCGCGTGCCGCTGTCGGCGACCGTCCAGCGCGAGGGCACGGTCGTGCTCCCCGCCCGCCTGCTGCTCGAGATCGCCCGTTCGCTGCCCGGCGAGACGGCGACCATCGAGCTGCGCCCAGCCGAGCAGGACGTCGAGATCGTCTCCGGCGCCGCGACGTTCCACATCCGGACGCTGCGCGCCGACGACTTCCCACCGTTGCCCGAGCCGGGCGGCGACACGGTCGTGTCCGTGCCTTCAGCCGCATTCGTCGAGACGATCAACCGCGTCGCGCGCTCGGCCTCGCGCGACGAGACACGCCCGATCCTGACCGGCATCCTCGTGTCCGCCAGCGAGGCGGAGCTGCGCATGGTCGCCACGGACTCCTACCGGCTCAGCGTCAAGGAGACGAAGCTCGAGGCGCCGCTGGAGGGCGGCTTCGAGGCCAACGTGCCGGCACGCGCGCTCCAGGAGCTCGCCCGGATCGCCCAGACCGGCGACGCCGAGGAGCTGCGGGTCTCGGTGCGCGCCAACCAGATCGTCTTCGAGGTCGGCGGCGACGTGCTCTCCTCGCGCCTCATCGATGGTCAGTTCCCGAACTACCGCCAGCTGCTGCCCGACGCCTACGAGCACGAGCTGACGCTGGCCTCCGGCGAGCTGAGCGAGGTCGTCCGGCGGATCAGCCTCATGGCGCAGAAGAACGCGCCGCTGCGCCTGCAGTTCGCGGAGGGCGAGCTGACGGTCTCCGCGCAGACGCCGGACGTCGGCGAGGCGCGCGAGCAGCTCCCGGTGCCGTTCGCCGGCGAACCGTTCGAAATCGGCTTCAACCCCGAGTTCCTGCGCGACGGCCTTGAGAGCGCCGAGGGCAACGACCTCGTGCTGAAGCTCATCAGCCCGCTGCGGCCGGGGCTCATCGAGTCCGCCGACGGCAGCGGCTTCCTGTACCTGATCATGCCGATCAGGCTTAACGTCTAGGGAAGGCCGAGGCCCGTCATGCGCAGCGCGGAGCGATGATCGCGACGCATCTGCGGCTGCGCGACTTTCGCAGCTACGAAAGCGCGGACGTCGCCCTCGGGCCCGGGCTGACGGTCGTCCACGGCTCCAACGGCGCCGGCAAGACGAACCTCATCGAGGCGCTGTACTTCGGCTGCACGGGACGCTCGTGCCGGACGACCAACGAGCGCGAGGTCGTGCGCTTCGGCGCCGGCGCCACGCGCGTCGAGGTCGACCTGATCGACGACGAGGACCGCCCGCACGCGCTGGCGGTCGGCTTCGCGCCGGGTGAGGCCAAGCGCTTCCTCGCCGACGGAGCGCCCGTCGAGCGGCTCGTCGACGTCCAGACGCGCCCGCTCGTCGTCGTCTTCCTGCCCGATCGCCTCGAGCTCGTCAAGGGGCCACCCGCCCTGCGCCGGTCGCACATCGACCAGGTCGTCGCGGCGACATGGCCCGCTCGTGTGGGCACGCGGCGGGCGTACTCGCAGGCGCTCGCGCAGCGCAACGCGCTGCTGGCGCGCGTGCGCCGCGGCCGCGCCGCGGCGAGCTCCCTGCCGGCCTGGGACGCCGAGTTAGCCCGCCACGGCATCGCGCTGCGCGACGACCGCGCGGCGGTCATCGACCTGCTCGCGGCACGCTTCGCGTCGGTCGGCGCGGCGCTGGGACTCGGCGACGACGCGCAGCTGCGCTACCGGCCACGCTCGCGCGCACAGACCGCGGAGGAGCTCGCCGCCGAGCTCGCCGAGCGGACCGAATCAGACCTCGAGCGCGGGTTCACGGGCCACGGGCCGCACCGCGACGACCTCGCGCTGCTGCGCGCGGGCCGCGAGCTGCGCGCCTACGGCTCACAGGGGGAGCAGCGGCTGGGGCTCCTCGCCCTGCTCCTCGCCGAGCGCGAGTCGCTGGCGGCGACGCGCAACGCGCCCCCGCTCATCCTGCTCGACGACGTGATGAGCGAGCTCGATCCGCAGCGGCGCGCCCTGCTGGCCGAGATGCTCGGCGCAGAGGGCCAGAGCATCATCACCACGACGGACCTCGCGCACGTCCCTGGTGGCGACGCGGCGAGCGTCACGCGGCTCGGCGTCGCCGACGGCGTCGTGTCACACGACGCGGTGGCCGCGTAGTGGTGCGCCCGCGCGCCCTCCGGCCGCTGCGGCCGGCGGTCGAAGCGCTCGCCGACGCGCTGGCGCCGGCGACGCTCCTGGGCGACGTCCAGCGCGTCTGGGAGGACGCCGTGGGCGCGGCGATCGCCCGCGAGGCCAGCCCGCTGTCGGAGCGCGGCGGGACCGTCACGCTGCTGTGCTCGTCGGCGGTCTGGATGCAGGAAATCGACCTCATGGGGCCGGTCCTGGTGGACAAGCTCAACGGCGCGCTGGGCGCAGAGCGGGTGCGCGGCGTGCGCTGCACGGCGACCCGTGGCCGCCACCCGTCGCCCGACGACTGAGAAGCCGCGCGCGCCGGATGTCCGCGGCCGCTGTTTTTGCTGGATTTTGCAGGACATTTGTAACGCCTGGCGGCGCGGGTCACCGACTCGGCTTTGGTATAGTTACGTCAACCTGAAGCACCGGCCCCGGCCCGTCCTGGACTGACGCGGACCCGGGGCTTTCTCACGTTCGGAGGATCAGTTGGCGAAGGACGACTCAAGGCTCGACGGCAAGACCGGCTCCACCGGCTACGACGCCCAGGACATCACCGTCCTCGAAGGTCTGGAGGCCGTGCGCCTGCGACCCGGCATGTACATCGGATCCACCGGCGTGCGCGGCCTGCACCATCTCGTCTACGAGGTCGTCGACAACTCCGTCGACGAGGCGCTGGCCGGCCACTGCGACGAGGTTCTCGTCACGATCCAGCCGGACAACTCGGTGACCGTGACCGACGACGGCCGCGGCATCCCCGTCGACATCATGGAGAAGGAGGGCAAGCCCGCTGTCGAGGTTGTCCTCACCGTCCTGCACGCCGGCGGCAAGTTCGGCGACGGCGGCGGCTACAAGGTCTCCGGCGGCCTGCACGGCGTCGGCGTCTCGGTCGTCAACGCGCTCTCCGAGCAGCTCTGGATCGAGATCCACCGCGACGGCCACGTCTGGCGCCAGGAGTACCAGCGCGGCGTGCCGCAGGGGCCGCTCGAGCAGGGCGAGAAGACGACGCGGACCGGCACCACGATCATCTTCCGTCCCGACGCCGACGTCTTCGAGACGACGGACTTCGACTTCGGCACGCTCGAGCAGCGACTGCGCGAGACCGCGTTCCTCACCCGCGGGCTGCGCATCGCGATCACCGACGAGCGCGGCGAAGGCGCCGCGGCCGAGTTTCAGTACGACGGCGGCATCGAGGACTTCGTCCGCTACCTCAACACCAACAAGGAGCCGATCGGCAAGAAGGTCATCTTCTTCGAGGGCGACAGCGCCGAGGGCGGGGTCGAGGTCGCGATGCAGTGGAACACGACCTACCAGGAGTCCGTGTTCTCGTTCGCCAACAACATCAACACGCACGAGGGCGGCTCGCACCTCTCCGGCTTTCGCTCGGCGCTCACGACCGTCCTGAACCGGTACGCCCGCGCGCGCGGGCTGCTGAAGGAGAAGGACGACAACCTCAGCGGCGAGGACGTGCGCGAAGGCCTCACCGCGGTCATCTCGGCGAAGCTCACCGACCCGCAGTTCGAGGGCCAGACGAAGACGAAGCTCGGCAACCCCGGCATGGAGGGGTTCGTGCGCTCGATCGTCTACGACCGGCTGACCGAGTTCCTCGAGGAGAACCCCACCGAGGGCAACGCGATCATCCGCAAGGCGGTTCAGGCCGCGCAGGCGCGCGCCGCCGCGCGCAAGGCGCGCGACCTCACGCGGCGCAAGTCGGCGCTGGAGAACTCCACGCTGCCCGGCAAGCTCGCCGACTGCTCGGTCAAGGACCCGTCGCTCGCCGAGATCTTCATCGTCGAGGGCGACTCCGCCGGCGGCTCGGCCAAGCAGGGCCGCGACCGCAACACGCAGGCGGTGCTGCCGCTGCGCGGCAAGATCCTCAACGTCGAGAAGAGCCGCATCGACAAGGTGCTCAAGAACGTCGAGATCCAGGCGCTCATCACGGCGATCGGCACCGGCATCCGCGACGAGTTCGACATCGAGAAGGCGCGCTACCACAAGATCATCCTGATGACCGACGCTGACGTCGACGGCGCCCATATCCGGACGCTGGCGCTCACATTGCTTTACCGTGAAATGCCCGAGCTCATCGACGCCGGTTACGTCTATATCGCCAAGCCGCCGCTGTACAAGCTCAAGCAGGGATCGAGCGAGCGCTACATCGAAAAGGACGCAGAGCTTGAGCAGATCCTGCTGTCGAACAAGCTCGAGAAGACGATGGTCTTCGACCGCCACGGCACGCAGTTCAAGCTCACCGAGTCGCGCTGGCAGCGCTTCTCGCGGCTGCTCAAGCAGTACGAGGGCTGGTCGGCGACGCTGCGCGCCGAGTACGGCCACGACACCGTCGGCTTCCTCGAGGAGTCGGGCGTGCTGGATGAGCAGATCTCGACCGTCGAGGGCGCGATCGAGCTCATCGAGCGCGAGGGGATCGAGAACGCGCCGTATGAGACGACGCTCGTCCGCCAGGACGACGTGAACCTCATGATCCGGGCGGTCGAGTCCAAGACCGGGCTCGCGCGGCTGCTGCCGATCCCGAAGCGGCTCTTCGAGGCCCAGGACTTCCGCAACTTCACCCGCGTGCACACGCAATTGACCGAGATGGCCGGCAACGCCCCGTTCACCATCAAGCTCGGCGACGCGACCGAGGACGCGCTGACCTTCCATGCCCTGCGCGAGGCGGTGCTGCTGGTCTCCCAGAAGGGGATCACGCTGCAGCGCTTCAAGGGGCTGGGCGAGATGAACGCCTCGCAGCTGCGCGACACGACGATGGACCCGTCGACGCGCACGCTCGCCCAGGTCTCCATGGAGGACGGCGTGGAGGCCGACGAGATCTTCTCGACGCTCATGGGCGACATGGTCGAGCCGCGGCGGAAGTTCATCGAGGACAACGCGCGCCTCGTCGCCAACCTGGACGTGTAAGCGATGGCATCACTGGACACCCTCAGCGGCGGCAACATCGAGCCGCGCGCGCTCGTCGACGAGATGCGCTCAGCGTATTTGGACTACGCGATGTCCGTCATCGTCGGGCGGGCGCTGCCCGACGTGCGCGACGGCCTGAAGCCCGTGCACCGGCGCGTGCTGTTCTCGATGTCGGAGAACGGACTGGGGCCGACCAGGCCTTACCGTAAGTCGGCGTCGATCGTCGGCGACGTCATGGGCAACTATCACCCCCACGGCGACACCGCGATCTACGACGCGCTCGTCCGCCTCGCCCAGGAATTCTCGATGCGCTACGAGCTCGTCGACGGCCAGGGCAACTTCGGTTCGATCGACGACGACCCGCCGGCGGCGATGAGATATACCGAGGCGCGCCTGGAGCGCATGGCGATGGAGATGCTGCGCGACCTCGACGCGGACACCGTCGACTTCGTGCCGAATTACGACGGGCGCAAGCAGGAGCCGACGGTGCTGCCGGCGCGCTTCCCGAACCTGCTCGTCAACGGCTCCTCGGGTATCGCCGTCGGGATGGCGACGAACATCCCGCCGCACAACCTGCGCGAGGTGACGAGCGCCGTCATCGCGTTCATCGACAACCCGGCCATCGAGGTCGTCGAGCTCATGCGCCACATGCCGGGCCCGGACTTCCCGACCGGCGGGATCATCCTCGGCCGCGGCGGGATCCTCGACGCGTACGAAACCGGGCGCGGGCGCGTGCGCGTGCGCGGCAAGGCGCACACCGAGGACATCGGTCGCGGTAAGGAGGCGATCATCGTCACCGAGCTGCCCTACGCCGTGAAGAAGGGCGGTGACAACGGTCTCGTGACGAAGATCGCCGACCTCGTCCGCGACAAGAAGATCACCGGGATCTCCGATCTCGAGGACCACTCGTCCGAGCGCGGCGGGATGCGGATCGTGATCGCGCTCAAGCGAGACGAGATCCCGGAGGTCGTCCTCAACCAGCTCTACAAGCACACGCCGCTGCAGACGACGTTCGGTGTGAACATGGTCGCGCTCGTGGAGAACGTGCCGCGCACGCTCGGGCTGCGCGACGTCATCAAGTACTACGTCGCCCACCAGCGCGAGGTCATCGTCCGCCGGACCAAGCACGAGCTGCGCGTGCTCGAGCGCCGCGTGCACGTGCTCGAGGGCCTGCTCATCGCGCTGGACAACCTCGACGCGATCATCGAGCTGATCCGCGCGTCGCGCGACCGCGAGTCCGCACGCGAGCAGCTCGTGGAGCGCTTCGCGCTGACCGAGATCCAGGCGTCGGCGATCCTCGACCTGCGCCTGTCGCAGCTCACGGCGCTCGAGGCCGACGCGATCAAGACCGAGCACGCCGACAAGGTCGAGCGGATCGGCGAGCTGCGCGCGATCCTCGGCGACGAGGCGCGCGTGTTCGCGATCATCAAGGAGGAGCTCGAGGAGATCGCCGAGCGCTTCGGCGACGAGCGCCGCACGCTCATCACCGACTCCGAGGATGAGATCGACATCGAGGATCTCATCGCCGAGCAGCAGATGGTCATCACGATCACGAAGTCCGGCTACATCAAGTCGCTGCCGCTCACCACGTACCGCGCCCAGCAGCGCGGCGGGCGCGGCGTGACCGGGATGGACATGAAGGACGGCGACTTCATCGAGCACCTGTTCGTCTGCTCGAGCCACGACTACCTGCTGTTCTTCTCCAACCGCGGCAAGGTCTACCGCTCCAAGGTCTACGAGCTGCCGGAGGCGTCGCGCACGGCCAAGGGCCGCGCGCTCGTCAACGTGTTGCCGCTGCGGGAGGGCGAGCGCATCCAGTCCGTCCTGTCGACACGCGACTTCACGGAGGACAAGTACGTCATCTTCGCGACGAAGCGCGGAGTCGTGAAGAAGACCGAGCTCATGGCCTACAACACGCCGATCAAGGCAGACGGGATCATCGCCATCAAGGTCCGCGACGACGACGAGCTTGTCAGCGTGCGTGGCACGAGCGGCGACGACGACATCCTCATCGTCTCGCGCAAGGGTCAGGCCGTGCGCTTCAACGAGGCCGACGCGCGGCCGATGGGGCGCGACACGTCGGGCGTGCGCGGGATGAACGTCGATCAGCCCGACAACGAGGTGCTCGTGATGGACGTCGCCCGCGACGACCAGGAGCTGCTCGTCGTCACGGAGAACGGCTACGGCAAGCGCACGCCGATCGCCGAGTACCGCAAGACCAAGCGCGGCGCGATGGGCGTCGGCACGATCAAGCTCACCGACGCGAAGGGCGCGCTCGCCGGCGCGCTCGTCGTCCGCGAGCACGAGGAGCTCGTCTTCATCTCCCAGAGCGGGATGGTCCAGCGCACGGCCGTGCGCGGCATCAGCCGCTACGGGCGCCTCGCCCAGGGCGTGCGCGTGATGAACATGAAGGAGGACGACCTCGTCTCGGCCGTGGCGCTCGTGGTCGAGTCGGCCAACGGCGACGAGGCCGAGGTCCCGCCGATCGGCGAGCGGCTACCGGCCGTGGATGGCGCGACGCCGGAGGATGACGGGGCGGCGCCAGCCTGATCGTTTGGGCGGAAGTCATCGGCGCCGTTCTGTACTCTGCACGGACCAGAGAAAGGAGGTGGTCCGAATCAGCTCAAGTTCTTACGGGACCCTGGAGGTGACCGGCCGCTAGGTCGGAAGGCTGGCTCCGCCCAGCGAATCCACACCGGGCCACCCCCGAGCTGGGATTGCCGGACTGGTCCCACCGGTTGATGCTGAAGCACGTTCAGCTCGGGCTCTAGTTCCAGTCATGTCGTAATTGCGAAGGGCGCTGTTGTTTTGGCGCCCTTCGTGCGTTGTGGGGCGGTGTGGTGGGGTGGCGCGGCGCCGAGGGGACCGGCTCGGGTCCTGCGGACCGATTTCCTCGCCGGCCCCCTCGCGCCGCGCCACCCGCCCGCACGCCTTCCGGGGCTGGCGCCGGGTTGTTGGACTGCGAGCGGTGGTGAGGGCGCGCTGTTGCGCGTGCGGTCTTGGCAGCGCGGTCGCGATCTCGGTCACGGACCTCATCGTGACCGCTTGGGTCCAGCGGTGGTTCGCTTTGCCCGCCGCTCTATGCCCGGCCTGGGCCAGCGTCAGTGCGATCGCGGCGGTGCGGTCGGCTATGGCCTTGGTCGGGAGGTGGAGGGTTGTGGCGATGTCGGTCAGGGAGGTTCCGGCGAGGCGCATGGCGAGGATGGGGTGGTCGGCTGGGTCCAGGCGTGCGGCTGCTCTTGGCCGCGATTGCAGCGATACGGGCTGGGCTGGGCGGTCGCGGGCGTGGCGGATGGCCTCGAGGAGGGCCGCTCGGGTGGCGGACTTGCCGACGACGGCGTCGATCCCGGCGACGACGGCTGCGACGTTGAGCAGCTGCCCGCCGCGGCCGCTGTAGAGCACGATGCGCCGCGCCGGGCTGCGCGACGTCGGCGGCGCGAAGGAGTTCGGCCGCCAGGTGTCCGCGGAGCGTGCCCGCCTGCTCGACATCGGCGTGCTCGTCTGGTTCACGACGTCGCCCGAGGAGGGGGCGAAGGTCCGCCGCCGACCGGTCTACCGCAAGCTCGACGTGCGCACCGAAGGCCGTGACCTCTTCGTCTCCGAAGGAGGCGCGATGTACGCGGCGCTCTCCGGATTCATCTCCGTGCTGAGCATCCCGCTAATCATCGAGGAGCTCGTGCGTCGGCTGGCCGCCGTCGCCTACGGCGACCCCGCGACGCGCCCGAAGCCGCTAGGGCTTCCCTTCTTGACGATCAAGTAGCTCATCATCCCCGGGGTGCTCTTGGCGAGAACGGCGCTGTCGCCGACCTAGCCCAGAGTCCATTTCGGCGGCTCGGCGGCCTGCGCAGGAGCGGGCGCCACGAGAAGGACTCCGAACGCCGCCAGCACGAGAGCGGCCCGACGTCCCGTACGGTGAATCCCGATGTTCCCCACCGCTTTGAGTATTACTGAAACGAAGATCGAAGTCGGGCGGGCGGCCATGGCTACGCGGCCTCGGGCAGCCACTGCTTCCAGGCCGCCGGGATCGTCGGGCTGGCGACGTGGATGAAGACCTGCGGGTGCGGCACGCGTGGCGGGTGGCGGGGGTGCATGCCGACCTTCTGCGGGAGGTGATCGCCCTTGCGGCGGTTGCACGGGGCGCAGGAGGCGACGATGTTGTCCCATGTCGACGTCCCGCCCTTCGAGCGCGGAATGACGTGATCGACGGTGAGGTTGGTCCGCACGCCGCAGTACTGGCACGTCCAGCCGTCGCGGGCGAAGACCGCCCGGCGGGTGATCTTGCGCCGGTGCGTGTCGCGCGGGACCTTCACGAAGGTGACGAGGCGGATGACGATCGGCCGCGGCAGCGTCGCGTGCTCGGAGCGCAGCTCGAGGCTCGAGTGCTCGATGATCTCGGCCTTCTCCTTGAGCAGGAGCACGGCCGCGCGGCGCACCGTGCACACGTTGATCGGCTCATACGTGGCGTTCAGGACGAGCACACGGCCAGACTCACGCCCGCGCCGCCGGTGCTCCGGATGCGGCGCGAACCCAGTTGGTCCTGGTGGCGGAGCCTGAGTCGCCATGTGATCGCGGAAGTCTAACCAGCGACTCCGTCGGCGGTGGCGTAGGACCCAAGAATCTTGACCGCGTCGCAATGCTTCTGCAGCCCCGCGATCGCGTCCGCCACCGCCGCGTCGCCGGCCGGTCCCTGGCAGTCGACGAAGAAGCGGTAGTGCCCGAGCCTCGCACGCTGCGGGCGCGACTCGATCTTCGTGAGATTCACCCCGCGGAAGGCGAACTCCGACAGGCAGCGCACGAGCCAGCCCGGGCTCGTGTCGCCCGCGCCCTGGAACACGAGCGAGGTCTTCGCCGGCTGTGCGGGGTCGAGCGCCACGGGCTCGCGCGCGAGCCAGACGAATCGCGTCTGGTTTCCCGGCTCGTCCTCGACCTCCTCGGCGAGCACCGTCCCGCCGTAGAGCTCGGCCGCGCGGCGCGTCCCCAGCGCGGCCCAGTGCGCCTGCTCGGCCACGACGATCCGCACCGCCTCGGCGGTCGATGTCGCCGTCGCGACGAGTGCGCCGGGCAGGCGCTCGTGCAGGAAGCGCGCGCACTGCGACGTGGCCTGCGGGTGCGACACGATCCGCTCGATCCGCTCGAGCTCAACGGTCTCGCGCGCGATGAGGCACGGCGAGACGGCGATGACGACCTCGCCGACGATCGTCACGTCGGTGTCCGCGGCAGCGAGGGTGTCGAGCGTCACGCCGATCGGGCCCTCGAGCGAGTTCTCGATCGGGACGACGGCGCGATCGACCGTGCCCTCGTTGACGGCGAGGACCGTGTCACGCACCGTCGACAGCGCGACGAGATCGGCCTCGCCGGCGTTGGGTGCCGACCGCGCGGCCTCCTCGGAGAACGTCCCCTCGGGCCCGAGGTATCCGAGCCGCATCAGGATGCCAGCGCGAGACGTAGCGCTTCCTCCTCCTCGGGCGACAGCTTGAGCTCGCCCTTGCCCGCGGAGATCTGCTTGGCGTACAGGCGCGCCTGGTCCCGGTGATGGATCGACGAGAGCACGACGCCCGAGCGCGAGCTGTCGAGCAGCGCGATCGAGGTCGACTGGCGCCCGGACATCTCGTTGTAGGCGTCATAGCGGATCAGGCCGCAGTGGGCGATCGCGCCGTCCAGGCGCGCCTCGACCGTGCCGAGCCGCCCGTCGAGCCGACCGCCGACGTCGGTCACGTACTCCTGCAGCGCGCGGAACGAGGTCTCGAGCGCGGCGGCGTGCGTCACGAGATCCTGCGCCTGCTTGTCGCCAAGCACGGCGCGCTGGTCGGCGCGCACCTTGCGCAGCTGCGCGAAGAGGAACGCCGCCAGCCCGACGGCGACGAGCGCCAGCCCGCCCGCGGCCAGCGCGACGATGCCGACGGTGGTGGTCAGCTCACTGCCCATCGCGGGAACGGTAGCTAGCGCGTGAAGAGCGCGGTGTAGTTCTGCGAGTTGTTGTCGGTCTTGCTCTCGCCCGGGACGGGCCTGACCTCGACCGTGATCGTCACGGCTTCGCCGATCGGCGGCGCCTGGCCCAGCGGGATCGAGACCTCGGTGTTCGTGCCCGGCCGCGTCTCGTCGACGGTCTTCTGGGCCGAGATCGTCTTGCCGGAGCCGCGGATGCGCACCCGCACGCGGACGTCCGTCTCGATGTTCTCTCCCTGGTTGGCGATCACGGCGCGGAAGGTGATGTTCGAGCTCGCGGCGATCCGGTTTGGCGCGCCGCCGGAGACGAGGCTCTTGTCGCCGACCGCCGTGCTGATGAGCGCGTGGCCGTGCGTGCCCGGGGCGGGCTCGCGCGTCGCGCCGCCGCCTGCCCCGCGGCCCGCGTCCGAGCCGATGCGGCGAGCGACGATGTCGGGATCGAGCCAGCCGAGGTTCTGCTGGAAGTTCGAGCGCTGGATCGTCTGGCCGCCGATCTCCTCACGGTCGAGGATCTGCTGGATGAGCGCGGCGACGCGACGCGTGTAGACGACGTCGGCGGCCGTGAAGGCCTGCATCTCGCCGGCGATCGACTTCACGCCGTTCTCAGCGACCGTGGCGTCGCTTGCCAGCGCGCTGGGCAGCTTCTCGGCGACCTTCCCGACCGACTCCTGCACGAGCGAGAGCGTCACGACGAGGTTGCGATGGGCCGGCAGCATCTCGCCCGGTACGTCGAGGTCGACGGCCTTCTTCGTGTGGCCCTCGGCGCGGACGCGCAGCTGGTTGACCTGCGTCTGCAGGTCGCCGGGCGAGGAGCCGCCGGTCGACAGCGTCTGGAAGAAGTCGCCCGTGTTCTCGTTGGCCTCCTGGACGAGGCTCGCGACATCGCGGTTGTAGTCCTTGAGCGCCTGCTCCTTGCGGCTGTTCAGGCATCCGCGCACGCCGATCACCAGCAGCACGAGGACGAGCAGGCCCACGCCGGCGGCCACGGCGCGGCGCACCATCAGCTGCTGCGGGTCCTGCGGCCCAAGCGGCGCGCTCGTCGGCCTGCGCGGGCGCGTACGGGTCGGAGGCTCGTCGTCGTCGAAGAAGGACAGGGGGATCCGCTCCTTGGCGAGATCGCGAAGTTTGGGCAGTATGACCCCGCGCGCGCTAGGGCCGTCACGGTGCAACTTTCCTGCCAGCGGCCAGTTTCCTCCCTGCGCCCGCAAGGATCGCGCGACGAGCACGACGAAAGCTGAGTCGGTGACCCACGTTCGCACGCCTGCCCCTGCCGCCCTCGCGGGCGAGCTCGTCCTTGGCCGCTACCGCCTCCAGCGCCGGCTCGGGGCCGGTGGCATGGGTGTCGTGCACCTTGCGCGCGACGAGCACCTCGAGCGCGACGTCGCCGTCAAGCGCATCGCCATTGAGCTCGATCCCGCCGGTCGCGGCGAGCGCGAGGCGCTCGCGGCGGCGCGCCTTTCGCATCCCGGGATCGTCGCGCTCTACGAGTCCGGCCGCGACGAGGAGGCCGTCTACCTCGTCTCCGAGCTCGTCGTCGGCCGCACGCTCGCCGAGCTGCTGCGCGACGGCGCGCTGTCCGATCGCGCCGCGCTGCGCATCGGCGTGACGCTCTGCGACGCGCTCGAGCACGCGCACGCGCGCGGCGTGATCCATCGCGACGTCAAGCCGTCGAACGTCATCTGCCCCGACCGCATCGACGAGGGCACGGGCGCGGCGAAGCTGACGGACTTCGGGATCGCCCGGATGGCCGACGGCGACGTCCTGACGCGCACCGGCGACGTCATCGGGACGATGGCCTACATGGCGCCCGAGCAGGCGCGCGGCAAGCGCCTCACCGGCGCGGCCGATGTCTACGCGCTCGGCGTCGTGCTGTACGAGGCGCTCACCGGCGTCAACCCGATCCGCGCGGGCAACCCGGCCGCGACCGCCCGCCGCGTCGGAATGCGCCTGCCCGCGCTGCAGCGCGTGCGCCGCGACCTGCCGGCGCAGCTGTGCCGCGCGATCGACACCGCGGTGGCCCCCGATCCCGATGCCCGCATCAGCGTCGGCACGCTGCGTCGCGCGCTCGCCGGCGCGATCGACCTCGTCGACGACGACCCGGGGCCCATCGCCGCTCCGCGCGAGCACAGCCTGACCGCGACCCGCCGGGCACTCGTCGACGCCACGCGGCACCGCCGCCGCCGCTTCGCCGGCGAGCCGCTGACGCCTGAGGAGCTCGAGCGCGAGCGGCGGATGCAGGAGCGCGAGATGCAGCGCCGCCGCGCCGTCGCGCCACAGACCCAGAGCGCGATCGTGCCCGAGCGGCTGGGCCCGGCGGGCCGGCTCGTGGCGGGCATGGCCGCCGCCGCCGTGGTCGGCGCGGCGCTGGCGGGACTCGGGCCGTCCCCGCCGGTGGCGATGAGCGCCGGCGCGTTCACGGCCGCAATCGCGGTCGCGCTGCTCCCGCGCGCCGGCTGGCTGCTGGCGGTGCTCGCGCTCGCGATGTGGCTCGCCGTCGAGGCGCCGGGGATCGCGTTGCTCGGGCTGCTCGCCGCCGGACCGGTCCCCGTGCTGCTCGCGCGCCGTCCGGGCGGATGGTCGTTCCCCGCGGCCGCTCCGGCGCTCGGCGCGATGAGCCTGGCGGGTGCGTGGCCGGCGCTCGCGGGCCAGGCCGCGCGCTGGCAGACGCGGGCGGCGCTCGGCGCGCTGGGTGCCTGGTGGCTCTTGCTGGTCGAGGCGCTGACGTCCGATCGCCTCGTCACCGGGCCGCCGCGCGACGTCATGCCGCGCGGCAACTGGGAGGACTCGGTCGTCGACGCGGGCCGTGATGTCCTCGTGCCGCTGCTGTCCAGCGGCGCGCTTGCCCTGGCCGCACTGTGGGCACTCGCCGCCGCCCTGCTGCCGCTGCTCGTCCGCGGGCGCTCGGCCGCCGCCGACGTCCTCATGGCCGCCGTGTGGGCCGCGGGGCTCGCGATCGGGACCGGGGCGCTCGCGGGGGCGCTGGCGCTGCCCTCGCCCGACGGCCTCGTGGCGGGCGCCGTCGTGGCGGCGCTCTTCGCGGTCGCGGCGCGAGCTGTCCGCGGCCGCGCATGAGCGGGTTGCGGAGACGTCGGCGGCGCGGTTGTCCGTAGCATGACCAGCATCGATGAGCGTGTTGCGCAACCTCGAGGCAAAGCTCGCCGATCTCGTCGAGGGCACCTTTGGACGCGTCTTTCGGTCCGAGGTACGGCCCGTGGAGATCGCGCGCAAGCTTGCCCGCGAGATGGACGAGCACAAGACGGTTTCCGTCTCGCGCGTCTACGTCCCCAACGAGTACGTCGTGTGGCTGTCGCCGGAGGACGCCGATCGCTTCGAGGGCGTGCAGGACTCGCTCATCGACGAGCTCAGCGCCTACCTGCTCGAGCATGCTCGCCGGGAGAAGCTCGCGCTCGTCTCGCGCCCGCAGATCGGGTTTCGCACCGACGACCGCTTGTCCCTGGGCGAGTTCGGGATCCAGGCGCGGCTCGTGCGCCCGCCCGACGAGCCCGAGCAGCAGGAGAGCGCCGTGCCGGTGCAGGCCGACCACGGCAACACGATGGTCTACTCGACGGCCGGCCGGCTGCGCGGCCCCGTCGAGGAAAACCGGATCCCGACCACCCGGCCGACGCGCGCGCTGATCGTCGCCGAGGGCCGTCGCCATGTCATCGCGCCCGGTGGCGCGCTGATCGGCCGCAGCCGCGAGTGCGACGTCGTGCTGTCGGATGCGAACGTCTCGCGCCGCCACGCCGAGGTGCGCCCGGCCGCGGCGGGCACATGGCTGATCTCCGACCTCGGCTCGACGAACGGGGTGCGCGTGAACGGTCGCCAGATCGCCGGCCAGGAGGCGTTGACCACGGGCGACCGCATCGCCCTCGGCACGGCCGACATGACGTTCGAGACCGAATGACGCCCGCTGCACCGCGCGACGGGCACGATCGGTAGGTCATGCTCGAACCCGTCTCCGTTGGGCTGAAGTTCGCCTTTCTCGCCGTGCTGTATCTGTTCTTGCTCTGGGTGTCGCGCAGCGTGCTCAAGGACCTGCGCCGGGGCGCGTTCGGCGGCGGGCGGATGGGGCTGGATTCCCTGCCGGCGCCCGACGCGACGGGCATGCATCCCGCATCGCAGATGGGGATCGGCGCTGACGAGGCCGGCACACCGCGACTCGTGGTGGACGCGGTGCCGGGTCTTCAGCGCGGGATGGAGTACGACCTCTCCGACGGCGCCACGCTGGGACGCGGCGAGGTCGAGATCCACCTCGAGGACCCGTTCGCCTCCTCGCGCCACGCGAAGCTCAGCCGGCAGGGGGTGATCGTCGTCATCGAGGATCTCGGCTCCACGAACGGCACGTATCTCAACGACGAGCTGCTGCGCGGGCCCCAGCCGCTGCACGCCGGCGACCGGGTCCGCATCGGCGACAGCACGTTCGTCTACGACGATCGCTGATGCTGCGCGTCGCGCCCGACCACTACTCGCACTCCGACACCGGCCGCCAGCGCCGATCCAACGAGGACGCCTACCTCGCGCGCGCCCCGGTCTTCGTCGTCGCCGACGGCATGGGTGGCGCCCAGGCGGGCGAGGTCGCCTCGCAGCTCGCCGTCGAGACGTTCGAACACGGGCTCGGCGAGGCGTCGGCATCCAGCGCCGAGGAGCTGCTGGCCGACCGCGTGCGGGAGGCCAACGCGCGCATCCACGAGATGTCGCGCGAGCAGCCGCAGAAGGCGGGGATGGGCACGACGCTCACCGCCGCCCACGTGGGCGCGCACGACGTCGCGATCGCGCACGTCGGCGACTCGCGCGCCTATCGCCTGCGCGCCGGGCAGTTCGAGCGGCTGACCGAGGATCACTCGCTTGTCGAGGAGATGCGCCGCCGCGGGCAGCTCACCGCCGAGGAGGCCGACGAGCATCCGCAGCGCTCGGTCATCACCCGCGCGCTCGGGCCCGAGCCCGACGTCCGCGTCGACACGCACTCCTGGCGCGGCGAGGCGGGCGATGTCTACCTGCTGTGCAGCGACGGCCTGACGTCGATGGTCTCCGAAGCGCGCGTGGCCGACATCGTTCGCTCGGCCAACGGCCTCGACGACGCCGGGCGCGCGCTGATCGCGGCCGCCAACGACGCCGGCGGCCGCGACAACATCACCGTCGTCCTGTTCGCGCTCGAGGAGGTTGGACTCGATGCCGAAGGCGCCTCCGGCATCGGCTACGAGCAGCCGACGAGCACCGGCCAGGCGGCGCTGACGACGGCCGACGTGCGTGCCGCGGCGCGCGAGTCACCGGCCACGACGGCCCCGCCCGACGAACCGCGCCGCCTGCGGCCGCGCCGGCCGGCGACCGAGCCGCCGCCGCAGCGCAAGCGCCGTGGCCGGCGATTGGCGGTGCTGTTCGCGGTCTTCGCCGTCCTGTTCGTGCCGCTGGTGTTCGGCGCCTACGTCGCCAATCAGGCCGTCTACTTCCTCGGCACCGACGAGGACGGCTTCGTGACGGTCTACCGCGGCCTGCCCTACGAGCTGCCGGGCGGCATCTCGCTGTACAAGGAGAACTACGTCTCGGGCGTGCCGACGAGCTCGCTGCCCGAGGGCCGCCGCAAGCAGCTCACCGACCACACGCTGCGCTCAAACGACGACGTCGAGGACCTTGTCAGGGAGCTCGAGCTCGGGCGGCTGCAGTCATGACCGAGCGCAACCGCGAGCTGTTCGCGCTCATCCCGGCCTCGCTGCTCGTCACGGCGGGCTTCGCCGCGATCTTCATCCAGCGCGACGACTTCGTGTCCGACCTGTCGCTGACCTACGGCGCGATCTTCCTCGGGCTGTGCCTCGCTGCGCACCTCGTGCTGCGCGTCTTTCTCCCGCACGCCGACCCGTACCTGTTCGCGCTCGTGGCGGTGCTGGCGTGCTTTGGCCTGGTCATGCTCTATCGCCTCGACGAGGACCTCGCGCGCGAGCAGGCGCAGTGGTTCGTCGTCGGGCTCATCTTCTTCACGGCCACGATCGTGCTCCTGCGCCGCGACCATCGCGTGCTCGAGCAGTACCGCTACGTCATCGCGCTCTCAGGGATCGTCCTGCTCCTGCTGCCGCGCCTGGGCAGCCCGATCAACGGCGCGTACCTCGCGGTCGACCTCGGCCCGATCGTGTTCCAGCCGGCCGAGCTGGCGAAGATCGCAATCGTCATCTTCCTCGCGTCGTACCTGCGCGACACGCGCCAGGTGCTCGTCGTCGGCGCGCGGCGCTTCGCGGGCATCACGTTTCCGCCGCTGAAGCACCTCGGGCCGCTGCTGGCCGTGTGGGGCACGGCGATGGTGCTGCTGTTCGTCATCCAGGACCTCGGCTCATCGATCATGTTCTTCGGCGCGTTTCTCGCGCTCGTCTACGTCGCGACGAACCGGATCTCGTTCGTCGTCATCGGCCTGGCGCTGTTCGCGGTGGGCGCGCGGATGCTGTACGCCGTGCGGCCGACGATCGAAGGCCGCGTCGACGCGTGGCTGCACCCGTTCGAGAACGACCTCTACGACAAGGCGGTCGGCGGCAGCTACCAGCTCGCGCAGTCCGTCTTCTCGCAGGCCGACGGAGGGCTCTTCGGTCGCGGCTTCGGCCAGGCGATCATCGATGCACCCGATGGCACGCGCCTGCTGCCCGCGGCGCACACCGACTTCATCTACGCGGTCATCACCAACGAGCTCGGGCTGCTCGGCGCGGTGGCGCTGCTGCTCGTCTACCTGCTCATCATCGAGCGCGGGTTCAAGACCGCGATGATCGCGACGGACTCGTTCTCCAAGCTGCTGGCCACCGGCCTGACGGCGGTGTTCGCACTACAGGTCTTCGTCATCGTCGGCGGCGTCACGAAGCTCATCCCACTGACCGGGGTGACGCTGCCGTTCGTCTCCTACGGCGGCTCGTCGATCGTGGCGAACTTCATCCTGCTCGCACTGCTGCTGCTCATCTCCAATCGCGCAAGACGCGAGGCGCAGGCACGATGAACGCGCCGATCCTCAAGCTCTTCGCCGTCGTCCTGGCCCTGTTCGGCGGGCTCGTCGCCCTGACGAGCTGGAACACGGTCATCAACGCCGAGGCCTACCGCGACAACGCCAAGAACTCGCGCACGCTCCTCGCCGAGCAGCGCATCCGGCGCGGGACCATCCGCGCGAGCGACGGCGAGCTGCTCGCGCGGTCGGTCCGGGTGGGGCGCACGGACGAGTTCTTCGAGCGCCGCTACTCCGACGCCGCGGAGCCGTTCGCGCACGCGCTCGGCTACGACTTCCCGCTCACGATCGGTCGCGCCGGGATCGAGCGCTCGCGCAACGACGAGCTCATCGGCGAGCGCAACGCGCTGGCGTCGCTGTTGGACGAGTTGCGCGGCGAGCGCCAGCAGGGCGACAACATCAAGCTGAACCTCGATCCCGACGCGCAGCGCCTCGCGCTCGAGGGCCTCGCCGCCCGCAAGGGCGCCGTCGTGGCGATCGAGCCCGCTACGGGCAAGGTGCGGGTGATGGCCTCGACGCCCGGCTATGACCCGAACGTGCTCGACGACGCCACGCGTGTCGGGCAGCTGAACCGCGACGAGACCAACGCGCCGCTCGTCAATCGCGCCACGCAGTCGGGGTTCCCGCCCGGGTCGACGATGAAGGTCATAACCGCGGTGGCGGCGATCGACAGCGGCGAGTTCACGCCGGACTCGATCGTCGACGGCGACTCGCCGAAGGAGATCTCCGGGGTGCCGCTGGAGAACTTCGGCGACCGCGACTACGGCCCGATCACGCTCACGACGGCCCTGACGAACTCCGTCAACACCGTCTGGGCGCAGGTCGCCGAGAAGGTCGGGCGCGACACGATGAACGACTACATGGACCGCTTCGGGTTCTCCAAGGACCCGCCGCTCGATTACCCGGGCGACCAGCTCATCCCCAGCGGCATCTACGCCCGCAAGGGGCTCATCGAGGCGTCGTCGGGGTCGGTCGACATCGGCCGCGTGGGCATCGGCCAGGAGCGTCTGCGCGTGACGCCGATGCAGATGGCGATCGTCGCGGCCACGGTGGCCAACGACGGCGTGCTCGCCAAGCCCCGACTGACCGATAGCGTGGTCGACCGCGACGGGCGCGTCGTCGAGGAGATCGGCGTGCAGGAGGGCGACCGCGTCATGAAGCCGAGCACCGCGCGGGCGCTCAACGAGATGATGGGCAACGTCGTGCGTGAGGGCAGCGGCACCGCCGCGGCGCTCGCCGGCATCGATGTCGCCGGCAAGACCGGCACCGCGGAGCTCAACCTGCGCGGGCTCAACCAGCCGTGGTTCATCGGCTTCGCGCCGCAGACCCGGCCGCGGGTGGCGGTCGCCGTGACGATCCAAAACGTCCAGGGCGGGCAGGGCGGCATCGTCGCCGCGCCCATCGCCCGGGCTGTGATGCAGGAGCTGCTGCGGTGAGGATCGAAGCCGACACGGTCATCGACGATCGCTACCAGGTGATCGCGCATCTCGGCTCGGGCGGCATGGCCGAGGTCTACTGCGCGACCGACCTGCAGCTCGGGCGCAAGGTCGCGCTGAAGCTCCTGCACGACCGTTTCGAGCGTGACGCGGAGTTCGTCGAGCGCTTCAAGCGCGAGGCGTCGGCCGCTGCCGGCCTGCAGCACCAGCACGTCGTCTCGGTCTACGACCGCGGCGACTGGGACGGCACGTCGTACATCGCGATGGAGTACGTCGCGGGCCGCACGCTCAAGCAGGTCATCCGCGACGAGGGGCCGCTGCCAACGGCGCGCGCCGTCGATCTCGCGATCCAGATCCTGCGCGCCACGCGCTTCGCCCACCGCCGGGGCGTGATCCACCGCGATCTCAAGCCGCACAACGTCATCGTCGACGAGGAGGGCCGCGCCAAGGTCACGGACTTCGGCATCGCCCGCCAGGGCGCGTCGGACATGACGCAGACCGGCTCGATCATGGGCACCGCGCAGTACCTCTCGCCCGAGCAGGCGCAGGGGCACGCGGTGACGGCCCGCTCGGACCTCTACGCGATCGGGATCGTGCTCTACGAGATGCTCACCGGCGGCGTGCCGTTCGAGGGCGACTCGGCGGTGACGATCGCCGTCAAGCAGGTCAACGAGGCGCCGGTGCCGCCGAGCGCGATCAACCCCGAGGTGTCGGCCGAGCTCGAGGCGGTCGTGCTGTGCGCGCTGCAGAAGGACCCGGCCCACCGCTTCGCCGACGCCGACGAGTTCATCGCCGCGCTCGAGGCGGCCGGCTCGCGGCTGCCGTCCCCGGCCGCGATGGCCGCCGCCGAGGCCGCCGCGGCGGCGCTCCCCGCGGTCGTCATGGCCGGCGCGGCCGGCCCGGTCACCGGCGTGTATCCCGGCATGGCGACGTACGACCCGGTGCCCGACGGGCGGCCGGTGGTGCCGCGCCGCGCCCGCTGGCCGTGGGTGTTGCTCGCCGCCGCGCTCGGCGCGCTCGTGCTCATCGCGATCCTGCTGCTCTCCGCCCCGGACCGCGTGCGCGTGCCCGATGTCGTCGGCAGCTCGATCGCCGTCGCGCAGCAGCGCCTGGAGAAGGCCGGTTTCGAAGTCGTGCCGGTGCGCGCGAACTCCGACAAGCCGCGCAATCAGGTCATCGGGCAGAGCCCGGGACCGGGCACGACCGCCGACGAGGGCGCGCGCGTGACGCTCAACATCTCCGACGGGCCGCGGATCACCGCGGTGCCCGACGTCGTCGGGCAGGGCCGCAAGGCGGCCGCCCGGACCCTGCGCCAGGCGGGCTTCAAGGTCGAGGAGGTCGAGGTCTTCTCCGACGACGTGCGCAAGAACCGCGTCATCTCCCAGCAGCCGTCGGGCCGCTCGCAGGCCGAGCAGGGCTCGACCGTCGAGCTCACGGTGTCCAAGGGGCCCGAGCAGGTGGCGGTGCCCGACGTCGTCGGCAAGAGCGAGGACGAGGCCCGCACGGCACTCGAGGACGAGGGCTTCACCGTCGGCGTGACCCGGCGCGAGACCGCCGACGAGGATCCTGGCACGGTGCTGGAGCAGGCTCCGGGCGCCGGTCAGCAGGCGGCGAGCGGCTCGCGGGTCACGATCACCGTCGCCAAGCAGCCGGCGAAGGTCGAGCTGCCGAACGTCGTCGGTCGGACGCAGGACGCCGCGAGGTCGGTCCTCGAGCGGCGCGACTTCAAGGTCGTGGTGCGACAGACCTCCGTGACCAGTCCCGACGAGGACGGCGTCGTCTCCGAGCAGTCGCCCGCGGCAGGGCAAGAGCTCGACCGCGGGTCGACGATCACGATCACGGTCGGCAGCTTCGAGCCCGATCTCGAGCCCGACGCGCCCCCGCCCCCGCCCGAAGCACCACCGCCACCGCCGTGAGAGTCGCGGTCCTCTCCGGCGGACGCTCGTCCGAGCACGACATCTCGCGCGTTGGCGGGTCGGCGGTCGCCGACGGCCTGCGGCGTGCCGGCCACGAAATCGTCGAGGTGACGCTCAGGACCGACGGCACCTGGGTCCACGACGGAACGCCGCTCGCCGTCGCTCCCGGCCGCGGGCTGCTCGGCGCCGACGTCGCGTTTCCGGTGCTGCACGGCCCGTTCGGCGAGGACGGGACGGTCCAGGGACTGCTCGAGCTGCTCGACATGCCGTACGTCGGCTCGGGCGTGCTGGCGTCGGCGGTCTGCCTGGACAAGTTCGTCGCCAAGGAGCTGCTCGCACGCGCCCGGATCGCGCAGGTCGACTACGCCGGCATCCGCGCGGCGCGCTGGGCGGACGAGCGCGACGCCGTCCTCGCCGAGCTCGCGTCGCTCGGGCTGCCGGTCTTCGTCAAGCCCGTGCGCCAGGGATCGTCGGTCGGGATCTCGAAGGTCTCCGCGGCCGGCGACCTGCCCGCCGCGCTGGACGCCGCGTTCGTCCACGACCCGCAGGTCATCGTCGAGGCGATGAGCACGGGCGCCGAGGTCGAATGCTCGGTGCTCGGCTCGACGCGCGCCGCCGAGGTCTCCGAGGTCGGCGAGATCGTCCTCGGCGGCGACTGGTACGACTTCGCGGCGAAGTACGAGCCGGGCGGCATGGAGCTCACGGTCCCGGCGGGCATCAGCGCGGCGGCCCGCGACGGCGTCCGTGCGACCGCGCTGGCGGCTTTCGCACACTTCGGCTGCAGCGGCCTCGCCCGCGCGGACTTCTTCGTCGAGGGCGAGACGGTCCTGCTCAACGAGCTCAACACGATGCCCGGCTTCACGACGACGAGCGTCTACGCAAAGCTCTGGGAGATCTCGGGGATCCCCTACGAGGAGCTCGTCTCGCGGCTGTGCGACCTGGCGATGGAGCGCTACGCGGACGAGCGCACGTACCGCTTCTAGGCCGAGGCCGGATCGGTCACGCGGGCGGGCTACTCGTAATCGTCCCGAGCCAGCCCATCAGCAGAGGGTCGGAACGCGCACCGGCGGTTTCAAGCCGTCGTTGCACCACCCGAGCGATGCCCTAGCGATGGCGTGTGCCGACCGGGCGGTGCGAGATCGCGCACCGTGGGTGCGTGTCGACGTTGCTGCCGATGGCGCTGCATAGGCGACATCGTTCGTCTGCGTTGAGCCTGTCAGACGGGTGCGTGTCGAAGTTGCTGCCTATGACGCTGCATAGGCGACACGCGCCGCAGGACCGTCCGGCGCCGGAGCTCGCTGTGCAGCTTTCGACGGAAGCTGCACTCTGCGTCCCACCCTGGACTGGCTTTCGCGCTGCGGCCGCGCGCTTCGCTCCCCACAAGTCGTGCGGCTCAGCGGTACAACAGAACCTCCGAGATCTCCGCGCGCTCCTTGCCCGGCGGGAGCTTCGTGATCCATATGAGGTAGCGGCCGAAGCGCTGGCCGGCTGTATCGAGGTTGATCTTCCTGCGGTCCTCCACGACGACCGGCCCGCCGACCTGCGTCCAGCCGTCGGGCGGCGCGGTCTTCGGCGTCGAGGACTTCGCGACGTGCAGCTCAACGGTGAAGCCGGGCGTCGGCGTGCGCAGCTCGATCTGGCGGGCCGCGACGCCCGGTGAGGTGTCGACGACGACGCCGACGCCCGCCTTCTGCAGGTCGCCGTTGCGGTAGCCCTCCGTCGACCATGTCGAGGCAGAGACGCCGTCGACGACCGCGCTCGTCTCGCTCGCGTGCTCGCCGTCGCCGCCGATCGGATCGAAGTCCGAGGTGGCGCGCTGGCTGAGCCCGACCTCCTCGAGGCCGGGCGGCGTCGCGGCCTTCGCACGCTTGCCGGTGCCGCTCTCCGTGTGCTCGACGCCGAGCCTGACGATCGCGATCGCCACGATCAATCCGACGATGACCAGCGTCGCGATCAGTTTCGCCGGGCTGCGCAGGCGCAGCGGGACGCGCCGGCGGGTGCCCTCCGGCAGGGAACGCAGGACGGTCGTCGCCTCCCCGGTGATCTGGCCGCTGCGGGCGGTCTCGATCGCCAGGGCATCCTCGAGGTCGGTGATGAGCGCGTCGGCGTCGGCGTAGCGGCGGTTGACCTCCTTGGCGGTCGCGCGGTCGAGCACGGCGGCGAGCGCGGCGCTGACCTCCGGCCGGCGCATCTGCACGTCGGGCAGCTCGTCGCGGACGTGCTTCATGGCGACCGTCACCTGCGTCTCGCCCTTGAACGGAACGTCACCGGTCAGCATCTCGAAGAGCACGATCCCGAGCGAGTAGAGGTCGGACTGGCCCGACACGGCGTGGCCGAGTGCCTGCTCGGGCGAGACGTAGTCCGTCGTCCCGAGCACGCGGCCGTCGGCCGTCAGGCCCTCCTGGTCGAGCGAGCGAGCGATCCCGAAGTCGGTGACCTTCGCCGCGCCCTCCTCGTCGATGAGCACGTTCTGCGGCTTGACGTCGCGGTGGACGATGCCGCGATCGTGCGCGACGCCGAGCCCGCGCGCGATCTCGATCGCGTAGGCGATCGCCTCGGACACGTCAAGGCGCCCGTTGCGGCGGATGCGGTCCTTGAGCGTCTCGCCCTCGACGTACTCGAAGACGATGTACGGGGTCGGAAAGTCAGGATCCCCATCCTCGCCCGCGTCGATGACGCCCACGAGATGGGGATGGTTGAGCTGCGCCACGGAGCGCGCCTCGCGGCGGAAGCGCTCGAGCTGATCGGAATCGCGGGCGATCTCGCGGTGCATGAGCTTGATCGCGACCTGGCGCTCGAGGACCGTGTCGAACGCGCGATAGACCGTCGACATGCCGCCCGCTCCGACCTGGGCGTCGAGGCGGTAGCGCTGGGAGAGCAGGGTGCCGACCGGTGAAGTGATGGCTCTATTGTGCAGTCGCGTGCGGGCGGTGTCTGTCAACTTCGCACTGTGACAAGCTGCGGCCGGTCATGACCCCGCCTGAGAGGACCGTCGCCGAGCGCCTCGCCGACCTCGAACGCCGCCTCGCCGAGCTCGAGGCCGCGCGCAGCCGGGCGTCCCGGGAGGCCGATCATCTCGACGCCGGAGCCGCCGAGGGACACACCGCGGTCGTCCGCGCGGTCGTCTTCTCGCCCGACGGCGAGACCCTCGCCACCGCCGCCAACGACGGGACGGTGCGCCTCTGGGATCCGGCGACCGGCGCGCAGACCGCGATCCTGCAAGGCCACGCCGGCCGCGTGCGCGCGGCCACGTTCTCGACCGACGGCAGCACGCTCGCCACCGGCGGCGATGACGGCATCGTGCGTCTGTGGGACGCCGCCAGCGGTCGCCACACCGCAGTGCTCGAAGGGCACGCCGGCCGGGTGCGCTCCGTCGCGTTCTCCCCGGACGGTGCTCTTGCCAGTGCGGGCGGCGACGGCCGGGTGCGCCTGTGGGACATCGCCAGCGGCGAGTGCACGGCGGCGATCGACGCCGGGCAGGGCCGCGTCCGCGCGGTCGTCTTCTCGCCGGACGCGACGATGCTCGCAAGTGCCGGCGGCGACGGCACCGTTCACCTGTGGAACCCGGCGGACTGCAGCAGCCTGGCGGTGCTCGAGGGCCATACGAGCTGGGTGCGCGCGATCGCGTTCTCGCCCGATGGCGGCACGCTCGCCAGCGCCGGCGACGACGGCACCGTGCGCCTGTGGGATCCGGTCGACGGCACGCAGCGCACGATCCTCGAGGCGCACGCCGACTGGGTGTCGTCGGTCGCGTTCTCCCCGGACGGGGGCACGCTCGCCAGCGCCGGCGAGGACAAGACGGTGCGCCTGTGGGACACCGCGAGCGACATGCAGATCGCGATCCTCGTCGCCCACACCGACTCGGTCTGGGCGCTGGCGTTCTCGCCCGACGGCCGCACGCTCGCCAGCGCCGGCGAGGACACGACGGTACGGCTGTGGAACCCGGTGACCGGTCGCCTTACGCGCACGCTCGGCCGGCAGCGGCTGACGGGTTTTCAGGGGACATGAGCGGCTGCGCGCGCTCATCAACCCCTGCGAGGAGCGGGTTCCCCGGGGGACGCTGACTCAGCCCCGGTTTATCTGACCGGCGCGATCGGTGACGGAGCCGATCCGTGCGGTGCCCGGATGGCGCGCCCCCAGCAGGGCGACCGTCTCGTCCGCGGCGCCGTCGCCGACGACGGCGATGAAGCCGCAGCCCATGTTGAAGACGTCCCACATCTCGGCCTCGGAGACGGCGCCGCAGCGCGCGATGAGCGCGAACACCGGCGGGACGGGCAGCGGCGCATCGACGGCGAAGCCGACGCCGTCGTTGAGGCGCAGGAGGTTCGTCAGCCCGCCGCCGGTGATGTGGGCGAGCCCGTGGACGCGGTCGCGGGCGCCGGAGGCCAGCAGGTCGAGCACCGCGCGCACGTAGATGACGGTCGGCTCGAGCAGGGCGTCGGCGACCGAGGCGCCGCCGAGCTCGGGCGGCGTGTCGTCGAGCGCGAGGCCGCCGTCGTGCAGGAGCGCGCGGCGCGCGAGCGTGTAGCCGTTGGAATGCAGTCCGCTGGACGGCACGCCGACGAGCGCGTCGCCTGCAGCGATGTCGGCGCCCGTGATGATCGCGTCGGGGGCGACCGTCCCGAACGCCGCGCCGCATAGATCGAAGCCGTGGGGGCTGGGATGGCCGCGGATGAGCTCGGGCAGCACCGCCAGCTCGCCGCCGGGGATCTCGATGCCGGCGTCCTCGGCGCCGGCCTTCAGGCCGAGCGCGATCTGCTCGAGCGCCGCGGGGTCGGGCTGCTGCACCGCGAGGTAGTCGAGCATCGCCAGTGGTTGCGCGCCGACGCAGACGAGGTCGTTGACGTTCATCGCGATGCAGTCGATGCCGACCGTATCCAGGCGCCCGGTCTGCTCGGCGACGACGAGCTTGGAGCCGACGCCGTCGGTCGACAGCGCGATCGCGAGGTCGGGCGCGACGCGCAGGACGCTCGCGTAATGCCCCGAGCGCAGCAGCGAGGCGCTCGGCCTGCCGGTGTCGATCGTGCGCAGGACGTCGACGAGCGCTCGCACGCCGGCGTCGCTTGAGGCGATCGAAACACCGGCCGCTGCATACGCGTCGCTCATCGCTTCCGAACCTAGCGCAGCGCCCGGCGCGCGCTGCTTCCCACGGCGTACGGCCGGACAGGTAGCGTTGGTCATACCGCGAGGAGGAGCAGCCAATGACGATCAAGCTGTCCGGGCGCTATGAGGAGGGTTCGGACAAGGAGCGGGCCCACGGCCTGCTCGTCAAGTCGGAGATCGAGGTGGACAACGTCTACGAGGTCGAGGAGCTCGGCCCCGGCATGGAGGCGATCACGTTCACGTTCAACGGCACGGCACACACGGCGTTCGCGTCAGACGACGCGGGCGTGTTCCGGGTGATCGAAGGCTGGGACATCCCGCCACCGGCGGATCGCGAGATCTGGCGCGGGCAGAAGTAACCGGTTTCGCCCTCCGGTCGCCGGAACCGGCGACCTGCGGGCGACGTTACCCCCTCCGGTCGCCGGAACCGGCGACCTGCGGGCGACGTAGCCCCGGACCGCCTCCGGCGGACCGGGAACGGCTCCTTCAGCCGCGCCGTAGTTTGCGCGCCACGACGCCGGCGAGCGCCAGGCGGTACGCCGCGTACGGCAGCAGCGAGCGGTCGCGCTCCACCACCCGGATGATCCGGATCGAGACGAGCGTCGCGGCGAACGACGCGGCGATCCCGGCGGCGAAGGCGCGTGCGGTGCCGCGCGGCAGGCCGCGGCGGGCGAGGCGGGTGCCCTTCAGCGCGACGGCTCCGACGATGATCGGCAGCGCGACATGACGTGAGAGGACGTTTGCGTCCTCGCGCGCGAACCCCCGCGCCCGCGCGGCGGCGAGCGTCGCGCCGTTGCGCGAGATGCCGGGCATGAGCGCGCAGGCCTGCGCGAGGCCGAGCGCGAGCGCGTCGCGCCAGTCGGCGTCCTCGCGGCGGCGCTGCTGTCCGCCGCCGGCGAGGTCCGCCGCGGCCATCGCGACCGACCCCGCGACGAGACCGGCGGCGATCGTCGCCGGCGTTCCGAGTCGTCGCTCGATCGGCCGCTCGAGGACGTAGCCGACGACGGCGGGTGGCACGAAGCTCAGGACGATGAGCTGCACGCGCCGGCGATCCAGGCCTCGCGCGGCGTCGGCGACCTCGTCGCGAAGCCCGACGACGAGCGCCGCCGCGGTGCCGGCGTGCAGCGCGACCTCGAACGCCTTGCGCAGCTCGTCGTCGAGGTGCTGATAGGGCCAATCGAGCAGCCAGGGGACGACCGCGACGTGGCCGGAGGATGACACCGGCAGGAGCTCCGCGGGCCCGTGCAGCAGCCCGAGCGCGATGGCGTCGCGCGTGCGCAGCGCCCGGTCAGTTGCGCGAGACATCGGCGGCCGGCTCCGCCGGTCCCACCGGGACGTCGTCGCCACCGCCGCGGCGGTGCTTGACGATGAGGTAGACGACGACGATGACGATGATCGCCGCCACGGCGTAGTCGATGTAGTGCAGCGAGTCCTTCCAGTCCTCCCAGTTCTCGCCGACCTTCATGCCGATGTAGGTCAGCCCGAAGACCCACGGCAGGCAGCCGGCGAACGTCAGCACCGAGAAGCGGATGATCGGCATCCGCGCCACGCCGGCCGGCAGCGAGATGAACGTCCGGATGATCGGCAGCATGCGCGTGAAGAAGACCGTCGCGTCGCCGTGCTTCTCAAACCAGCGGTCGGCGGTGGCCAGGTGCTCGGGCTTGATGTGGAGCTTGCGCCCGTGCTTCTCGAGGATGTCGACGCGACCGTAGTAGCCGACCGCGTAGGCCAGCCACGAGCCGGCGAGGTTGGCGAAGGACCCGACGAGCGTCACGGCCACGAGGCTGTACTCGCCCTCGCTGACGTTGAACCCGGCGAAGAGCATCGTGGCCTCGCTGGGGATCGGGATGCACGCGCTCTCGAAGAACATGAGCACGAAGACCCCGAGCAGCCCCAGGTCGGCGACGACGTCCACCGCGAAGTTGACGATCGGGTCCGTCACGGAAGCGATGACGAACACGCGCGGACAGGCTAGCGACTCGGGGCGCGGCTCTTGTGCAGGTGCGGCGCGAGTAGCGTGCGGGCACGGTGCACGTCTGGGTCGACCTCACCAACAGCCCCCATGTGCTCGTGCTGCGGCCGATCGTGGAAGCGCTGCGCGCGCGCGGCCATGATGTGCAGATCACCGCGCGCGACTTCGCGCAGACGCTCGGGCTGCTCGAGCGCTTCGGGATCGGCCACACGGTTGTCGGCCGCCATCGCGGCGAGCGCCTGTCGGCCAAGGCCGTCGGCCTCGCGCAGCGCTCAGGCGCCCTGACGCGCTGGGCCCGCGGTCGCGGCTTCGACCTCGCGCTCGGGCATGGCTCCAACGACGTGAGCGTCGCCGCAGGGCTGCTGCGAATCCCCTGCGCGACGATGTTCGACTACGAGTGGGCGACCGTGCAGCACAACGTCAACTGCCGCCTCGCCCGGACGGTCGTGGTGCCCGACGCGATCCCGCCCGAGCGCCTGGAGCGCTACGGCGCGGCCGGCAAGATCGCGCCGTACCCCGGCCTGAAGGAGGAGTACTACCTCGCGGACTTCGAGCGCGACCCGGCGGTGCTGGACGAACTCCGGCTCGACCCGGCCAGGCCGATCGCCGTCGTGCGCACCCCGCCCGAGGCGTCGCTGTATCACCGCTTCGAGAACGACGTCTTCGCCGAGGTGCTCGACCGGCTGCGGGGGGCGCAGACCGTCGTGCTGCCGCGCACGCCGCAGCAGCGCGCTGAGCTCGGCGACGGCTTCATCGTGCCCGAGCGCGCGATCGACGCCCAGTCATTGATCGCGTACGCGGATCTGGTGGTGTCGGCGGGTGGCACGATGAACCGCGAGGCCGTCGCGCTCGGGACGCCGGTGTGGACGACGTTTCAGGGGAAGCTGGGCGCGGTCGACGAACGGTTGATCGCGGAGGGGCGGCTGCGGCTGCTGGAGCGGGCGGAGGATGTGGTGTTGGTGAAGCGCCCTTCGTCGTCAGGACCCGAGCGCGTGCGGCGCGATCCGGCGGTGCTGGTCGAGCTGCTGACGCGGCCGGTTGGTTGACGAAACAGCATCGATAAAGGATCGAAGGGGAGCGGCGCTTTCGGCGGCGGCGCCGTCCGTGGGCGGCTTGCGGGGGTTGGGTTCAAAACGTCCCGTATATGGACGTTTTGAACCACACCCGTGAAATCGCCAACCGCGTCTCGCGACCGCCTCCCCGCACCGCTCCCTCATCCTCTTTATCGATGCTGTTCTCCAGCCCTACGCCCCGTTCCACCCCGTGCCGCGTAGCGCATCGCGCACGCCCTGCTCGCCGACGAAGACCGCCACGGCCAGGAGCAGCGTGAGCCCCAAGGCGACGACGAGCCCGCGCCGCCGCGCGAGAACGAACGCCAGCGCCACGCCCGCCGCAAGCTCGCAGCCGAGCAGCAGCCGCGCTCCGTCGCTGTCCCATGCCGTCGTGAACAGCAGTGCCTCACCCACCAAAGCGCCGCCGACGATCGCCGCGCCGGTCACCCGCGCCGACTGCCCGCCCGCCCGGCACGCCGTGCCGGCAAGCCCGAACAGCCCGCCCCCCGCAGCCGCCGCGAGGCACCAGCCGATCGCGATCGGCACGGTGGCGTCGAGCGTCCCCCAGCCCAGCACGCGCAGCACGTAGTAGACGATCGTGCCCGACACGAGCGCCGTCGCGCCAGCCAGCGCGCCCAGCGCCCGATCGCGCTCCAGGGCCCCGATTGCGAACGCCGCGACGAGCCACGGAACGCCGAGCGACGTCGCCTTGGCGAGCTCTGGGACGACTGCGTCGGAGAGCTGGGCCACGATCCCGACGACGGCGCCGAGCAGGAGAGCGACCGACCCGGCACGAATTACCGAGTGCACAACACCGATGGTGCCAACTCCCCGTGCCCCGCGCGCCCGTACAATCCTGACCGATGCGCCGACGGATCCGCTCCGCGGCCTTCCCCCTCCGCCGCCATTCGCTGCCGCAGATCGCGGTCGACGGGGTGTTGGTCGCTCTCGCGTATTGGCTTGCCTACCAGCTGCGCTTCGACGGCGAGCAGGGCGTTCCCGGACGCTACGAGAACCTCTTCGACGCGACGATCGTGCCGGTCGTCGTCGGGTCGCTGCTCGTGTTCAGCGTGGCCGGCCTCTACGCGAAGTGGTGGCGCTACGTCACGCAGCGCGACTACGTGAAGATCCTCCAGGCCGTCGTCGCGGCCGCCGCGCTCCTGCCCGCGTACGTCGCGCTGGTCAAGCCGGAGACGATCGGCGAACCGCCCGCTCCGGTCACGAGCGTCACCGCCCCGTCGGGCGTCATCGCCCTCTACTTCCTCATCATGCTCGCGTCGATCGCGGGCGCCCGCTTCATCGCCCGGTCGATTCACGAGCGCCCGCTGACCGGCTTTCGCGCCCGCAAGGGGGCCCGCGGGCTGCTCATCGTCGGCGCCGGTGACGGCGGCCGCCTGGTCCTGCGCGAGATCCTGCGCAACCCCGAGCTCGGGCTCAAGCCCGTCGGCTTCGTCGACGACGATCCGACCAAGCGCCGCTTGCGTATCGACGGCGTGAAGGTCCTCGGCGCGACGACCGACCTCCCGCGGATCCTCGAGGAGGCCGAGCCCGACGAGGTGACGATCGCGATCCCGTCGGCACCAGGCACCGTGCGCGCTGCGGTCGTGCGCGCGTGCCGCGAGCGCGGCATCCCGGTTCGCACGCTGCCGACGGTGTTCGAGCTGCTGCAATCCGGTGCCAGCAACGCCGTGCGCCAGGTGCGCGACGTGCAGGTCGAGGACATCCTCGGCCGCGAGCCGGTGCGCATGGAGCTCGACCGCGTGGGCGCGTACCTCAACGGCGAGGTCGTGCTCGTGACCGGCGCGGGCGGCTCGATCGGCAAGGAGCTGTCGCGCCAGATCGCGCGCGTCGGGCCGCGCAAGCTCGTCCTGCTCGATCACGCCGAGGACAACCTCTTCACGATCCAGCGCGAGCTCGAGCACGACCGCCACGTGCACCCCTCGACGCTCGACGCCGTGCTCGCCGACTGCAAGGAAGAGGAGCGGATGCGCGAGGTCTTCGCCGAGTTCCGCCCGACGATCGTCTTCCACGCCGCCGCCTACAAGCACGTCGGGCTGATGGAGCACAACCCGGTCGAGGCCGTCCGCAACAACGCGATCGCGACGCGTCTGATGGCGCGCATCGCCGGCCAGTCGCGCGTCAAGACGTTCCTCCTCGTCTCGACGGACAAGGCCGTCACGCCCGCGACGGTCATGGGCGCGTCCAAGGCGCTGGCCGAATTCGCGATCGAGGCCGAGCAGGCACGCTTCGCCCACACGCGCTACTGCTCGGTGCGCTTCGGCAACGTGCTCGGCTCGTCGGGCTCGGTCGTGCCGATCTTCCGCCGCCAGATCGCGCTCGGCGGCCCGGTGACCGTCACCGACGAGCGGATGACCCGCTACTTCATGACGATTCCCGAGGCGGTGCAGCTCATCATCCGCGCGGGCGGGCTGACGCGCGCCGCGCCGCCCCCCGACGAGTCCGAGGAGGAGGAGGCGCCGCGGTCTGACATCTACGTCCTCGAGATGGGCGAGCCGGTGAACATCATGGATCTCGCGAAGACGATGATCGAGCTGTCCGGCCTGGATCCCGATCGCGACATCGCGATCGAGGTCATCGGCCGGCGCCCCGGCGAGAAGCTTCACGAGGAGCTCTTCAACCCCTACGAGCGACCGCAGCCGACCCCGGCGGAGAAGATCCTGCGCGCCGAGCGCGAGCGCCGCCACCCGGAGGCGGTGGACGCGATGTTCGACCAGATCGGCCTGCTCGTGCTCGAGGGCGACGCGGCTGGATTGGCGGCGAAGGTCTCCGAGCTGTCGGCCGATCGCGGTGCCTGGCTGGTGGGAAGCCAGGACGCGTGAGCGCGCCGCCGGACAGGCCCACCTGCGCGACCGCGCCGTCGGCGCGGCATTGTGGCCGGGCACATGACTA
Organism: uncultured Actinomycetes bacterium; assembly: GCA_963705315.1. Classification (GTDB taxonomy): domain Bacteria; phylum Actinomycetota; class Thermoleophilia; order Solirubrobacterales; family Solirubrobacteraceae; genus CADCVQ01. Next base: position 289,859 of record OY970068.1, on the reverse strand, counting down.
GGATCCTGCGCACGTGACTGCTGCGTTGATCGTTGCCAGCACGCTCGGCGACGCTGTCGAGCGTATTGGCGCATACGGGGGCCTCGTCGCCATGATCGGGCTCGGCGTCCTTGCGCTGCTCTACTTCGCCCAAGCGCGCGAGGTCAAGCGCCTGCGTGAGTGGGCCGGCCGCGCGCCCGAGCGCGCCGCCGAGATCGAGCAGCGCGTTCAGGCCGACGCCCAGAAGCGCGTGATCGCCCAGCCGGCGACGCCCGCTGCGGTCGCGCAGTACGCCGCCCCGCCCGCGAGCATCCCCTCACCGACCGCGGGCCTCACCGGGGAAGCGGCGACGCGCGCTGCCGCGGCCGCGATCGTCGCCGCGCGCGCGACGCACCCGCCGGCTGTCGGCCCACCCGGCCAGCTCGCGCGCCCGCCCGTTGCGCCGGCGGGCACACCCGGTAGCCCAGCGCCGGCTCCCAGCCTCGGCGGATTGGGGACCCCGCGCGCTCCGGCCGCACCCGGGAGCGTTCCCCCCGCCCCCGCCCCCGCCCCCGCCGCAGGCTCCCTCCAGTCCCCGGGCCTCGGCTCGGCCGCCCCGTCGCTCCCACCGAAGCCGGCCGTCCCGGCGCCCGCGCCGGCCAACCCGTCCGTGGTCGCCGCGATGGCGACCAAGCCGCCGACGGCGACCGCCGGCGCGCCGCCCGCCTCGGGGACGAAGCCGCGCGTGGTCGCCCAGCCTCCGGCGATGGCGAACGGCAGCCTTGGCCAGGAGACGCGCGAGTCCGCCGCCGCGCGCCCCGAGCCGCCGCCGCTCGGGCCACCACCATCGCGGCCGACGGCGACCGGCGCCTCGCGCCCGCCCGACGACGACGGGACGCCGATCACCCGGATCATCGCGATCGTCGGCGGGGCGTTCGCGCTCGTCCTCGTCGTGGGCCTCATCGTCGTGCTCATGGGCGGCGACGATCCCACCCCGACCGCCAACAGGATCGACGACGCGCCGCCGCCGGCGCAGGAAAAGACCGCAGACAGCACCCCGCTGTCGACCGAGCCCGCGCCGCTCGACAAGGGTGCGACGACCACGAAGGTCCTCAACGGGACCGTGCAGGCCGGGCTCGCGCGCAACGTCGCCAACAAGCTCGAGAAGGACGGCTTCAAGATCGCCGAGGTCGGCGACAACGTCGACCAGACGCTGACCGAGACCGCGGTCTTCTACAGCGACGGAAACCGGCGCGGGGCGCTGGCCGTGGCAAAGATCATCGGCGTGTCGTCGAGCGCCGTCCAGCCGGCGGACCGCAGCATCGACGTCGCGAGCTCCGGTGCGCGCGTCGTGGTCACGGTCGGCTCTGACCTGATCGAGTAGCGCCCCGCGCGCGGCGCGAGGCAGGGGTTTGACATGGCCGGCTCGAACGAGATCCTGCTCGTGCGCCACGGGGAGACCGACGACAACGCGGCCGACCGCTTCCAGGGACAGCGCGATACGCGGCTCAACGACCGCGGGCGCGAGCAGTCGCGCGCCCTGGCAGATTCGCTCGCCGGCGAGGGCCTGCGCGCGCTGTACGCCAGCCCGCTGTCGCGCGCGCGGGAGACGGCGCAGATCGTCGCGGACCGGCTCGGCCTCGAGCCCGTCTTCGATGCGCGCCTCATGGAGGCCGACACCGGCGCCTGGACCGGCCTGCTCTACGCCGAGGTCATCGCCGCCGCCGCCGAGGAGTTCCGTGCGTGGCGGCGCGCCGACCGCGGCTTTCAGTTTCCCGGCGGCGAGTCGGTCGTCGAGCAGGCCGCGCGTGCCGAGGCGGCGCTGGCGGACGTGCGGGCCGGCGCGCTGCCCGCGCTCGTCGTCACCCACGGCGGCACGATCCGCGCGCTGCCGGGTGCCGTCCCGGTCGGGGACTTCGTCGGCAACTGCGCGCTGTACCGGCTCGCCGACTCCGTCGAGCACGCGCCGTGACGCGCCTGGCCCGGACCGTCTTCGCCGTGCTCGTATGCGCGACGTTCGCCGCGTTCTTCGGCGCGCAGGAGCTCAAGAGCCAGCCGCCGATCGTGCAGCTCGCAAACGTCGATGATCGGCTGTCGCCCAACGGCGACGGGCGCCACGACCGTGTCTTCGCGCGGTTTGCGCTCAAGCACCGTGACGACGTCACGGTCAAGGTCGTCGAGCGCGACGGCGACGCGGTGCGCACGCTGGTCGAGGATCGCGCGGTCCGGGCAGGCGAGCGCCAGCTCCTGAAATGGGACGGCCGCGATGATCGCGGCCGCGAGGTGCCAGACGGCGTGTATCGCATCCGGCTCAACCTGCGCCGCCAGGGGCGCGCGGTGACCATCCAGCGCAACATCTACAAGGACACGCGCCCGCCGCGCCCGCGTGTGCGCGACATCGGCCCGCTGCAGGGACCGGGGCCTGAGCTGCTGCCGCACGTCGACGGCACGCCCGCGCGCGTGCGCTTCAGCGCGCCCGGCACGAACACCGAGGTGCTCGTCTATCGCACGGACGTGCGCCCGGCGAAGCCGATCCTCCAGGAGCGCCTCGGGGACCGGGCGATTGGCTGGGAATGGGACGGCACGGTCCGCGGCCGCAACGTCGCGGCGGGAACCTATCTCGTCGTCGTGCGCTCACGCGATGCCGCGGGTAACGTCGGCGCGTCCGCGCCGGACCCGCAGCGCTCGAGCGGACGTGGGCGCAACCCCGGGCGCGGGGGCATCACGGTCCGCTACCTCAACGCGCAGGCGCCGTCCTCTCCCGTGCCGGCGGGCGGTCGCAGCGGCGTCGCCGTCGACTCGCTCGACAAGGACTACCGCTGGCGACTGCGGCGCGTCGGGTCGGTGCGCCCGCGCAAGGACGGCCGGGGGACGAAGTCGCGCGTCGTGCGCTTCCCGACGCCGGGCGGCAAGTCCGGGCTGTACCTCTTTGAGGTGCGGACGGCCAAGCGCCGCGCGACCGCGCCGCTGCTCGTGCAGTCCAAGGAGTCCGCGCCCGTGCTCGTCGTGCTGCCGGCGACGACGTGGCAGGGCGTCAATCCCGTCGACGACGACGGCGACGGGCTGCCGAACACGCTGCTGACCGGCGGGCCGGTGCAGACGACGCGGCCCTACGCCGGCGACGGGCTGCGCGGGCTCCCGCCCCAGCTCGCAAAGGGCGAGGCGCTCGTGCTCAATTATCTGGACCGCCAGGGCCACCGCTACGACCTCACCACCGACGTCGCGCTGGCCCGCGGCGAGGGGCCACGGCTCGCGGGTCACCGCGGCGTGATCCTCGCGGGCGACACGCGCTGGCTGGACGAGGGCGTCGGCCGCGCGCTGCGCCGCTACGTGCGCGGCGGCGGGCGCGTGCTGTCGGTCGGGACCAACTCGCTGCGCCGCAGCGTCCGCGTCCGAAACGACGGCGTGGCGAGCGATCCCACGCTGCCGACGACGCGCGACCTCTTCGGCTCGCGCCTGCGCCCGATCGAGCGCGCGCCGCTGACGCTCGTCAGCACCCTCGACGAGATCGGCCTGTTCGCGGGCACCGAGGGCCAGTTCGGAGGCATCTCGGTCTTCGAGGAGACGCAGGGCGTCGCGGGCGGGCGCATCGTCGCGACGGCGGCGGCCGACGACGGCCGGCGGCGCGTGATCGTCGCCACGCGGCTGGGCAGGGGCCTTGTCATCCGCCCCGGCCTGCCCGACTTCGCGCTGCGGCTGCGCACGCCGGGCGAGATCAGCCGATTAATGGAGAGCGCGTGGACGCTGCTGGCGCTGCGTTGACCGTCGCGCTCTCGACGCTCGGCGAGGCCACGCAGGCGGCCGGCATCGTCGTGGCGGCGCTGCTCGCCGGGGTCGTGCTGCTCGCCCGCTCGCCGCGCGCGCGGGCGGTCGCCATGCTCGGCGCGCTGGTCCTGACGCCCGTCCTGCTCGTCGCGAACATCTGGTCCACCGAGCAGTTCGAGCCGCTGCGCGACCGTCCCGCGGTGGCCGCCGCCGCCGCGGCGGTCGTCGCGGTCGTGCTCGTCCTCGGCGCGATGGCGATTCATCGCCGGCCCGAACTGCTCGTGCTCGCCGCCGCCGCCGCGCTGCCGTTTCGCATCCCGATCGAATCGGGCGGCGACACGGCGAACCTGCTCGTGCCGCTGTACCTGGTCATCGCCGCCGGCGGACTCGCCTACGCGGGACCCCGTCTGCGGGCGCAGGGGTGGCAGGAGGACCCCGAGCCCGAGCGCGAGCCGGGCCGCCTCGAGTGGCTGCTCGCGGCGACGGTCGTGCTCTACGCCGTTCAGGCGTCCTACTCGTCGGACTTCGACCGCGCGCTGTCGCAGACGATCTTCTTCTACGTGCCGTTCGCCCTGCTGTTCGCGCTGCTCGTGCGCATCGAATGGACCGGGCGCCTCGCGCTGCAGTGCCTCGGGGTCCTGCTCGCGCTGGCCGCCGTGTTCGTCGCCATCGGATTCGTCGAGTACGCCCAGCGCGAGCTGCTGCTCAACCCGAAGGTCATCAGCTCCAACCAGTTCGAGACGTACTTCCGCGTCAACTCGCTGTTCTTCGATCCGAACATCTACGGGCGCTTCCTCGTGACCGTGATGCTCGGGGTCTCGGCGGTGCTGCTGTGGAGCCGGCGGACGATCGTGGCGGCCGGCTGCGCCGCCGCGCTGGCGCTGCTCATGTCCGGCCTCGTGCTGACGCTCTCGCAGTCGTCGTTCACGGCGCTGCTGACGGGCCTCGCCGTGCTCGGCGCGCTGCGCTGGGGAACGCGGCGGACCGGGGCCGTGATCGGCGCCTTCGCGCTCGTCGCCGTCGTCGTGGTCTTCGCGGCACCGGGTGCGGTCGGCCTCGATCAGTCACTCGACGACGCGTCGAGCGGGCGCTCGGAGCTCATCCAGGGCGGCGTCGAGCTGTTCGCCGACCGGCCGCTGCAGGGCTGGGGCTCGGGCGCCTTCCGGCGCGAGTACCGCGATCACGAGAAGGCCTCCAGCGAGCAGGCGACCGCGGCGTCGCACACGATCGCGATCACGGTCGCGGCCGAGCAGGGGATCGCCGGCCTCGCGCTCTACCTCGCGCTGCTCGCCGTCGCCCTCGCGCAGCTGCTGCGCGGCGCCCGCGGCTCGCCGCTGCGCGCGGCGGTCGCCGCGGCGTTCGTCGCGCTCGTCGTGCACACGCTCATGTACGCGGCGTTCCTCGAGGACCCGCTCGCCTGGGTCCTGCTCGCGGTGGGCACGGTCCTCGCCGGGCAGGCCGCGGCGGCGACGACCGCCGCGCAGCGTGCCGCGGAGCGCGCGCAGGCGGCGGCGACCGTGCCGTCGTGAGACCGATCGCGCCTCGCACGGCCGAGCGCTGGGCGCTGGCGCTGTTCGCGCTCGCGGCCGTCGCCGCGTGGGCGCTCGTACCGACCTATCCGGACTACGACGCCTACCACCACCTCAACTGGGGTCGCGGCCTGCTGGACGGCGTCAATCCGGGCTTCGAGGAGTTCGCGGCGCCGACCCAGCACCCGCTCTATCTCGCGATCGCCGCGGTCCTGTCGCTCGCCGGCCAGCACGCCGACCGGCTGCTCGTCCTCTTCACGGTGCTCAGCCTCGTCGCGCTGAGCGCGGGGACCTACGCGCTCGGCCGTGCGCTGTTCGGGCGCCCGGCCGCGGCGCTGGCGGCGCTCTTCGTCGGGTCGAGCTTTGCCTTCGCCCTGTACGCCGTGCGGGCGTTCGTCGACGTGCCGTTTCTCGCCCTCGTCATCTGGGCGGCCGCGCTCGAGGCGGCGCGCCCGCGGCGCGGCGTGCTGCCGATGGCCCTGCTGGCGGTCGCGGGGCTGCTGCGCCCGGAGGCGTGGGTCCTCGCCGGCCTCTACTGGCTGTGGTGCCTGCCGGGAGGTACAACGCGGTCGCGGGTGATCCTCGCGGCGCTCGCGGCCGTCGGGCCCGTCGGCTGGGCGTGCGTCGACCTCGCCGTCACTCGCGATCCGCTCTTCAGCCTCAACAACACGGGCGACCTCGCCGCCAGGCTCGGGCGCGAGCGCGGCATCGAGCACGTGCCCTCCGCGTTCGTGACGTTCCTCGCCGACGTCGCGCGGCCGCCGGTCGCGCTCGCGGGGGTGATCGGGCTCGTCCTCGCCTGGCGGCGCTCGGGGCCGCGACGGCTGGCGGTCCCGCTCGCGCTGCTCGCTGCCGGCGCGCTGACGTTCGTCGCCACGGGGATCGCCGGCCTGTCGATCATCCAGCGCTATCTCACGGTGCCGGCGGTCGCGCTGTGCGTGCTCGCGGGATACGCGGTCATGGGCTTCACGACGCTCGACCCGGGACCGGCACGCGACCGCTGGCGCAGGGCGGCGATCGGCGCGCTCGTCGTCGGCATCGTCTTCCTGGCCGTGAAGGCCTCGAGCTTCGAGCGCCTGCGCGACGAGCTGCGCTTCATCGAGCGCACGCACGCGGAGGTGACCGGGTTGCTCGACGAGCCGCGCGTGCGCGCAGGGATGGCGTGCGGAGAGCTCACGTTCCCGACCTACCGGCTCGTGCCGGACGCCCGCTGGATCCTCGACGACCGCGACCTGCGCGTACGCTCGCGAGCGAAGAACTCGGCGCCCGGCGCGGTTGCCGTCTACATCGCCGGCGAGCAGAAGTTCGCGCGCCGCTTCGGCCGCGCCGACGGCGTGAGGCGCAGCACGAACGTGCTCCCGAGCGGCCCGCCGACCGTGCGCCACGGGCCGTTGGTCGTGTACGTGCGCTGTCGCTGAAGGCATCCGGTCGCGAAGCTAACGTCGCGCCATGCCGGACGGCGGATCGCAGGTGCTCGAGGTCGCGCTCGGCCTCGTCTTCGTCTACCTCGTCTTCAGCCTCGTGTGCTCGGCGCTGCAGGAGCTCGTGTCCACGATCTTCGGGTGGCGGGCCGAGTACCTCGAGCGCGGGCTGCGCCAGCTGCTGGCTGGCGAGCTCGATGACGGCACGCCGGCGTTCGACGCGCTGCTCGACCACCCTCGCATCGTCGAGCTCACGACGTCCTCGAAGCTGCGCAGGACGCGGCCGCTGCCGAGCTACGTCAGCGCCCGCACGTTCTCGTTGACGCTGCTCGACACGATCGCGCCGCCCGGCGCGGACGCCGACAGTCAGGATCTCGTCGGGCGTGCCAGGGAGAAGGTCGGTGGCCTGCCCGAGTCAGATCTCAAACGCAAGCTCGCGAGCATGATCGACACCGCCGGCGACGACATCGACCGGCTGCGGACGGAGATCGAGCACTGGTACGACGACGGGATGAACCGCGTATCGGGCTGGTACAAGCGCAAGTCCCACGTCGTGCTGATGGTGTTCGGGGTGCTCGTCGTGTCGGCGTGGAACGTGGACACGCTCCAGGTCGTCAACCGGCTGTGGAACGACAAGACCGCCCGCGCCGCGGTGCTCGTCCAGGCCAACCAGGCCTCACAGCGGGAAAGCACCGAGCAGCTCGAGGACATCGCCGACAGCTACCAGGCGATCCAGGCGCTCCAGCTGCCGGTCGGCTGGTCGACATCGGACGATCCCGACGACCCGCGGCGCTTCCCGGAGTCGATCAACCTGATGAAGCTGATCGGCCTGCTGATCACGGCGTTGGCGGTGTCGTTCGGTGCCCCGTTCTGGTTTGACGCGCTGAGCAAGCTGGGCCGATTGCGGGCGACCGGCAAGCCGGAGGGGCGAAGGCCCGGGTCGGCTAATCCCTGAGTGCGGGGCGGCTTCGCGGCGAGGGACCTGAATCGTCTTCCTCGCCGCCGACCGGATCGTGCGCGATCCCGAGCTCCCGCAGCCGCGCCCAGAGCGGCGCATTGACCCGTTGCGCCGTCTGCGCCAGCGCCCATGCCCGCAGCTCGGCATCCGGCCGCACCCGCGCCCCCGCCGCCGCCCGCAGCGCCGCCACGAACTCCTCCGCGTCCGCGCACGTCGTCACGGCCCGCGCCCACGTCTTCACCCCGGCCAGCTGGGGCGACACGGTCCGCCGCCCCAGCCGCGCGTACTTGAGGATCCGGTAGGGCAGCGCCGCGTCGTTGAACGGCTCGACGCGGAACGGGAGGATCCCGACGTCCGCGCAGAGGATGAGCCGCGCCGCCTCGTCGTCGGTGCGCCGGCCGAGCCACACGAGGTTCGGCGCCGACTGACACCAGGCGAAGTCCTCGTCGTCCTTGCACTCGTCCGGGTGCGCATCGCCGACGAGCAGCAGCACGAGCTCGGGCATCCGCTTGGCGACGGCGCGCAGCAGCGCCCAGTCGGTGCGCCAGCCGAGGTGGCCAAGCGAGACGGCGATGACCGCCGCGCCGGGGTCGGGGGCGGGGAACGAGTCCGCCGCGAGGCCGACGAGCTGCGCCTCGCGTCCGGCTTCCTGCTCGAGCTCGGCGAGCTTGCCGGAGACGACGAACGTCAGCGTCGAGCGCGACGCGGCCTGCTCGTGCAGATAGGCCAGCCGAGCGCGCATCTTCGGCGCCGCGTCGTAGGCCACCTCGTAGCGGTCCCACCGCCCGTACCAGAGCTCGGTCTGCGGGCGCAGCGCCAGCAGCGCCCGCGCGAGCGGCCATTGCACGGGGTGGAAGATCGCCACCGCGCGCAGATCGCCGTCGAGCGAGCGCAGCAGCCGCTGGGCGGTGCGCCGCGCGAGCTGGTCGCGGAGCGGCGCGGGCAACCGTGCCACGGCGCCGTAGGGAATGCGCGGCGGGTCGGCCGCGGCGACGCCCCGGGCGCGCAGCAGGTCGCGCGCCTGGTCAGCGAGGATGAACCCCTCCAGCGGGCGTGGCAGCAACAGCAGGGCGCGCGCCTGGAGCACGTGCGGACAGTACCGTGGCACTAGATGGCCGACTCCCGATTCACGCACCTGCGGATGACTGGCCAGGGTCGGCGCCGGCTCGCCACACACATCCTCGCCGGTACGAGGAGTACCGGCTTCGGATGCATGCGGCGCCCGGCATCCGCCCTGACCAGCCCCCGCAGGCGCGTCAATCTGGAGTCGACCATCTAGTGCGCAGCCTCTACACCCGCCTGCTGACGGGCGGTGCGGCCTACCAGGCGTCGAGCGTGCTGGCGGCGGTCCTGGCGCTCATCACGCTGCCGCTCTACACCCGCGCGCTGAGCCGGGCGGACTTCGGCGTCGCCGAGACGCTGCTGACGTTCATCATCCTTGCCTCGATCCTCCTGCGCTTCGGGCTCGGCGAGGCGTTCGTGCGCTACTACTTCACGCACGACGAGCCCGCCGACCGCGATCGGCTCGCGCGCACGACGACCGCCGCGGTGCTGCTGACGACGACCGGCGCCGCGCTGGTCACGGCCGCGCTCGCGGGGCCGCTGAGCGACTTCATCCTCGGCTTCGAGGAAGCCGGGCTCATGCGGATCGCCGTGTTCGGCCTGTGGGCGTTCACGAACCTCGAGATCGCCTACGCGTTGCTGCGCGTCGACGAGCGCCGGCGCACGTACCTCATCGCCGCGACGACCAACGTCCTGCTGAGCGTCGCGCTGACGGTGACGCTCGTCGTCGGCTTCGATCAGGGCGCCCGCGGCTACCTGGCCGGCAACTACGCCGCCTCGGCGGTCGTCCTGCTCGGCCTCTGGTGGATCCTGCGCGACCGGATCGGGCTGCGGGTGCAGATGCCGCTCGGCCCGCTCCTGCGCTTCGGCGCCCCGACCGTGCCGGCGGACGCCGCCGTCTTCGCGCTGAACGTCATCGACCGCACGTACCTCCTGCGCACGCAGAGCGCGGCCGCCGCCGGCGTCTTCGCGCTGTCGGTGAAGCTCGCGACGGCGGTCATCCTCGCCGTGCGCGGCTTTCAGCTCGCGTGGCCGCCGCTGGCGTACTCGATCGCGGACGACGACCGCGCGCGACGCTTCTACGCGGCGGTCACGACGTGGTTCGTCGTCGTCACCGGGCTCGTCGTCGCGGGGCTCACGCTGCTGGGCCGCTGGGTCGTGCGGCTGCTCGCCGCGCCGGAATACTTCGAGGCGCACGAGGCGCTGCCGTGGGTCGCGCTGGGCTGGGCGATGTACGGGCTGTTCCTCGTCCTCGTGACGATCGCCGGGCGCGTCGGGATCACGACGCGCACGCTCCCTGCGGCGCTGGCGGGCGTCGCCGTCAACGCGGTCGTGCTCGTCCTCCTCGTCGAGCCGCTCGGGATCGCCGGCGCCGGCATCGCGCTCGTCGCCGCCTACGCGGTCATGCTCGTCGTCCTGCACCTCCTCACGCGCAGGCTGTTCACCGTGCCGTTTGAGTGGGGGCGCCTCGCGCACGCCGTCGCGCTGCTTGCCGGGGTCGCGGTCACCGGCGAGCTTCTCCTCCCGACCGCCGGCGCGGAGGGCTTCGTCACCCGCGCACTCGCGCTCGCGGCGATCCCCGTCCTGCTGTACGCGACGCGCTTCGCGCAGCCTGACGAGATCGCCGGCCTGCGCAGCCTCAGGACTCGAGCGTCGCGTCGACCGTGATCTCGACGTTGCCCTTCAGGGCGCCCGAGATCGGGCAGCCCTCGCCCGCGGCGGCGGCGGCCGCGTCGAACGTGCCCTGATCGATCCCGGGCACCTGCCCGCTGACCGTGATGTGCGAGGACCGCACGCCCACGCCCGGCTCGAACTCGATCTCGGCCGTCGCCTCGAGGCGATCCGGTGGCGTGCCCGCCTCACCGAGCTCGTGGGCGAGGCCCATGCAATAACACGCCGCGTGTGCCGCGGCCAGGAGCTCCTCCGGGCTCGTCTTGCCGGCCGCGCGCTTCGTGCGCGACGCCCAGCTCACGTCAACGGTGCCAAAGGCGCCGCTGGCCGGTGTGGTCACCCCCGAACCGTGTCCCAGATCGCCTTCCCAGACCGTCGTTGCGCTGCTCGAAGCCGCCATCTGCCCCTCCTCGTTTCGCCTGGCGTGACAGTACACGCGTGACCGACAGGCCCATCCCCGACGGGTCCCGCAAGAACCCATAAGGACCGGTACTCAGAGCCGCCTGCCGCGGTTGTAGTCCGTCGCCGCCTCGCGCAGGCCCTCGCCGCGTCCCGGCCGCAGCGTGGCGGTCACGTGGCGCCAGTAGCGCCGCGGGTCGTGACCCGGAAGCGCCAGCGCCGCCGTCGCACGGACCGCGTAGGTCCACGCCGTGAGCAGCCGCACGACCCACGCCGCCGCTGTCGTGTGGTGCTTGCGCATGTAGCGATCGCGATTGCGCGAGAGCTCGACGATCCGCCGCTCCGGTACGCCCCCCGTCGACAGCTGCTCGTGATGGATCGCCACCGCGCCCGGCACGTAGAGCGTGCGCCAGCCGGCGTCCGCGAGGCGCTTGCAGAAGTCGACCTCATCGGAGTAGACGAAGAACGCCGGATCGAACCAGCCGATCTGCTCCGCCGCGGAGCGCCGCACCAGCAGCGCCGCCGACTGCGCCCAGTCGACGTCGCGGATTTGCTCCCCGCGGCTTTGCACCGTGTAGCGGCGGTGCAAAAAGAGCGCACCGACGACCGCCGTCGCCGGCGTCGGAAAGCGCCAGGCGGACGGCTGGCCGGCGCCGTCGGGCCGCAGCAGCCGCGCGCCGCCGGCCGCGGCGTCCGCGTTGGCCTCGAGCGCGGTGTGCAGCGCCGCGGTCGCGCCCGCAAGCAGCTCGGAGTCCTCGTTGAGCAGCAGGCTGTAGCGCCCGCGCGAGCGCTGCAGCAGGTCGCTGTCGTTCTCGCCCTTGCCCCGGCGGCGCTCGAGCGCGACGACCTCCGTCGTGACCGGGTGCCGCCGCGCCGCGCCCGCCGACCCGTCACCTGACGCGTTGTCGAGCACGAGCACCTCGGTCTCGAAGTCCAGCGTGTCGCGTTCGGCGGCGATCGCGTCCAGGCAGCGCAGCAGCAGCTCCCGCCTCTGGGTGTTGACGACGCAATAGGAGAGCTCCACCCCCACCACGCCGACGATACTTCGCCGCGATGCGCATCGACATTGTGGATCCATCGGCCTACACGCCGCCCTACGACCACGCGCTGTCGGCTGCCCTCGCGCGCGCCGGCGCGGAGGTTCGCCTGCAGACGAGCCGCTTTCCCTACGGCGCCGTCGCGACCCCGCAGGGCTATGAGCGCTACGAGCGCTTCTACCGCCGTGGCGGCGGCGCCGCCGGCTCGCGCAGGCGCTTCGCCGCCAAGCTCGCGCAGCACGTTCCCGACATGCTGCGCTACGCGCGGGCGGCGCAAGCCGCGGACGTCGTCCACTTCCAGTGGCTCACGATCCAGCAGCTCGACGTCCGGCTGCTGCCGCGCTCGCGGCCGGTCGTCCTGACCGCGCACGACGTCCTGCCGCGAGAGCCGCGTCGCGGGCAGCTCGTCGCCCAGCGCGCGCTGTACGACCGCGTGGACGCGATCGTCGTGCACTCCGAGCACGGTCGCGACCGGCTCGTCACCGGTCTCGGGATGGCGCCCGAGAAAGTCCACGTCATCGCGCACGGCGCCTTCGAGCACCTCGTCGACGGCGCCTCCCCGCTGCCGGAGGAGCTCGCGCTCATACGGGGCCCGGTCGTCCTGTGCTTCGGGCTGATGCGCCCGTACAAGGGCATCGACGTCCTCGTCGAGGCGTGGCGCCGGCTCGGGGCGAACCCTGGGGCGGAGCTGTGGATCGTCGGGCGGCCGCGGATGGACACGTCGCGGCTGCGGGCCCTGTCGCCGCCGTCGGTGCGCTGGATCGAGGGCTTCGTGCCCGACGACGAGATCGCGGCGTACTTTCGCCGCGCCGATCTCGTCGTGCTGCCCTACCGCGAGATCGACCAGTCGGGCGTCCTGTTCACGGCGCTGGCGTTCGGCACGCCGCTGCTGGCGAGCGCGATCGGCGGCTTCCCCGAGGTCGCGGCCGCCGGCGCGGCGGCGCTGGCCGAGCCCGGCAACCCGGTCGCGCTCGCGGCCGCGCTGCGGCGGCTCCTCGACGACGCGGGAGAGCGAAAGCAGCTCGCCGCAGGCGCCCGCCGCGCCGCCGTCGGCGCGTACTCGTGGGACGCGATCGCCGCCCGTCACCTCGAGCTCTACGAGGCCTTACGCCAACCGCACCGGATATGAGAGTGTTGCGGTGCTCGCGGTCCAACAGAGAAGGGAATCGCATGTGGCGCACGGCAAAGACTGCAATTGCGACGGTCATCACCGCGCTCGCGGCCGCCGGGGCATTCGCCTCGGAGGCATCGGCCCAATGCGTGCCGGCCAACAACATCGAGGCGGTGATCGACGACTCGGGATCGATGTCCTTCTCCGATTTCAACGAGTTGCGCCGTAGCGGCCTTGAGCTCTTCATCCAGACCCCCCAGAACGCCCAGAAGGTGCTCGGGGCGGTCGAGTTCGGCTCGCCACCCGCCGGCACGGTTTTCGCGCCGGCGCCGATCGGACCGAACAAGGCGGCGATGATCGCGCGGCTGCGCGCCGTGACGGACGCCGACAACGGCGGGACGGACTATGACTCCGGCCTGCTTTCCGGCTTCCTCCAGAACCCTCTGGCGGCGGCGCGGATCTTCCTCACCGACGGCGCCAACAACGGCGACTTCACGAACACCCACCTGCTGTCCTACCCGCAGGGCTCCAAGCCGCCGCCGATGTACGTCGTCGGCCTCGGCATCGGCAAGGCGGGCACCGGCGATGACGCCAACCGGCTCGCGGCGATCGCGCAGCAGACCGGTGGGCGCTACTTCCCCGACGTCCAGCAGGCGAGCGCACAGGCCGTCTTCAACTCGATCAGCTCGCTCGTCAACTGCCAGGCGCTGCCGGCGACGTTCACCTCGAAGATCTTCTTCAGCAAGGGCCAGCAGCAGACCCGCGGCTTCAAGGTCTCGAAGTCCACGAAGCGCTTCAGCATCGTGCTGAACTGGGCGCAGCCGACGAACAGGTTCACGATTTCGGCCATCCGCGCGCTCGGCAAGAAGAACAAGCTCCTCGCGACGCTGTCGGGCAAGGGCAAGCCGCGGAAGATCAAGGTCAAGAAGCTCTTCAACCCGACGTTCCTCGTGCTGGACTTCAAGAAGCCCAGCGGGACGCGCAAGCTGCGCATCACGATCAAGGCCAACACGCTCGCCTCGAGCGAGCTGACCGTCACGCAGCTCAGCGCGCGCGACTGACCGCCGCGCCGACGACCACGCGGCCCGCGACAATGGCTGCGTGATCGTCGTCGAGGTCGTCTTCTGGCTGAGCATCGGGCTGCTCGTCTACGCGCAGCTCGGCTACCCGCTGCTGCTCGTCGCGCTCACGCCGATCACCCGGCTGCGCCGCCGCCGGGCGGCCGCGATCGAGGCGCCTGCGGCCGGGCTGCCCGCCGTGAGCCTCATCGTGGCGGCCTACGACGAGCGCGCGGTCATCGCCGCCAAGGTCGCCAACGCGCTGGCGCTCGACTACCCGCGCGAGCGCCTGGAGATCGTCGTCGTCAGCGATGGGTCCACCGACGCAACGGCCGACGCGGCGCGGGCCGCCGGCGCCGATCTCGTGCTCGACCTCCCGCGCGGCGGCAAGATCCGCGCGCAGGATGCGGCGGTCGCGCGCTCGGGCGGAGCGCTCGTCGCGTTCTCGGATGCCAACGCGCGCTGGGAGCCCGGCGCGCTGCGGACCCTCGTCGGCGCGTTCGCCGATCCGCGCGTCGGCTACGCCTGCGGCCAGGTCAAGTTCGTCAACGACGACGCAGGCACCAACCAGGAGGGCCTCTACTGGCGCTATGAGATGGCGATTCGCGCGCGCGAATCCTCGCTGGGCTCGATCACCGCCGGCAACGGCGCGATCTACGCGACGCGCCGCGAGTCCTACATCGAGGTCGACCCGATCATGGGCCACGACCTGTCGTTCCCGTTCAACATGGTCAAGCGCGGGTGGCGTGCCGTGTACGTCCCGGGCGCACGCGCGACCGAGAAGATGGTCCCGTCGATCGAGGGCGAGTTCGCCCGCAAGCGGCGCATGATGAGCCACGCGTGGCCGATCGTCCTGCGCGGCGGGCTGCTGTCGCCGCGCGGCTACCCGCCGCTGTACGCGCTGATGATCGCTTCGCATCGCGTGCTGCGCTACGCGGCGCCGTTCCTGCACGTCGTCGCGCTCGTGCTCAGCGCGGCGCTCGCGCCGAAGGCCCCGATCTACCTGCTGCTCTTCGTGCTCCAGCTGACGCTGATCGCGGCCGCGCTGCTTGGCCGCGTCGTGCGCTGGCGCCCGCTGCTCGTGGCGCGCTACTACGTCCTGACGACGGCGTCCGTCGCCGCCGGGCTGTGGGACTGGCTGCGCCACGGGACGCCCGCCGGCTGGGAGCCGGCGGAGGGGACGCGGTGATGGCACGCCGCGCGTTTGACATCGCCGTCGCGGCGACGGCGCTCGTGGTCACCTCGCCGCTCGTGCTGATCGCGATCGTCGCGATCCGGCTGGAGTCCAAGGGCAGCCCGATCTACCGCCAGCGGCGGGTCGGTCGTGACGGCCGGGAGTTCGACGTCATCAAGCTGCGCACGATGGTCGCCGGCGCCGAGACCATGGGCGCGGGACTCGCCGTCGACGCCGGCGACGCGCGCATCACCCGCGTCGGCAGGGTGCTGCGGCGCACGTCGCTGGACGAGCTGCCGAACCTCGTCAACGTCCTGCGCGGCGAGATGGCGATCGTCGGCCCGCGCCCCACCGTGCCGGTGCAGGTCGCGCAGTACACCGGCCGCGAACGGGGCCGCCTCGCCGTGCGCCCCGGCATCACCGGGTGGGCGCAGGTCAACGGCCGCACGTCGCTGCCGTGGGCCGAGCGCATCGAGCTCGACCTCTGGTACATCGAGCACCGCAGCTGGCGCCTGGATCTCCAGATCCTGCTGCGCAGCGCGCGGCTCGTGTTCGGCGGCGACGGGCTCTACAAGGGCGAGACGGGCGGCTGGCGCGACCGCTGATCGCGGGCGACTACGTCTTCAGGTCGGCCTCCAACTCGTCCACCGCCGCCCGAAGGTTCACCAGCCGTTCCTCGATCGCCACCTCGGGTGGCGCGCCGGTCTCCGCCACCTTCTCCGCGCGCTCGCGGGCGTGCTCGATCACCCGCGCCTCCTCGAGGGAGTTGATGACGATCCCGATGAGGATGTTGAACAGCAGGAACGCCGCGACGAGCGCGTAGGAGACGAAGTAGAGGATCGTCCAGTCCGACAGCTCACGGCCCAGCTCGATGTTCTGCGGCAGATTCTCCAGCGACAGCATCACGAACAGCGTGAGCATCGCGTTGCCGATCGTGCCGTACTCGGCCGGCGCGTGGTCGTCGAAGATCGTCCAGCCGACCATCCCGTAGATGAACAGCGTCACCACGGCGAGCACGGTGAGGCTCGCGACGCCCGGCAGGCTGCGCCAGATCGCCGTGATGAGCACGCGCAAATCCGGCAGCAGGCGGACGATGCGCAGCACGCGCGCGAGCCGCACGATCCGCAGGAGCGTCGAGTTCTCGCGCAGTCCCGGCAGGAACGCCGCAACGACGACGACAAGGTCGAAGACGTTCCAGCCGCTGCGGAAAAAACCGCCCGGGTGCGCGCCAAAGGCCGCGATGCGGATCGCCAGCTCGACGACGAAGATCCCGAGGAAGATGTCGTTCAGCGCACCGAGCAGATCGCCGTAGTCGCGCGCCAGGGCGGGGTAGGTCTCCATCCCGAGCACCACGGCGTTGAGGAGGATGACCCCGAAGATCGCGACGTTGAACGCCGTCGAGTCGGCGAGGTCCGCGCAGCCGCGGACGATCGGCGAGGGGCTGTCGTGGTCCTCGATGTCGTCGGTGGCGGGCCGGTGCCGCATGGCGGCGAAGCGTAGCCCGGCCGCTGTGCCGCGGCGCGCTCAGCGCGAGCGGGCGCGCCGCACGACGCGGATGGACCGCCGCGGGGAGCTGCCGAAGCTGTTGCGCGCGTCCGCCCCGAACACCGCACGCACGCGGTGCAGCCCGGCGCGGCGCAGGCGCAGGCGGGCGCTGAAGCGGCCCGCCCGTACCTTCACGCGGATGCGCGCGATCGTGCGCATCTTCCCGTCTGAGCCCTTGCGCTGCACCTCCAGCGTGATCCGCTCACGCCGCGGGCGCATGAAGCCGCTGACGGTGAACTTCCGGCGCTGGCCGACGCGCCGAATGGAACGCACGCGGACGCGCGGGACCACGCCGACACGCAGCTGGCGCGACGTCACGAGCCCGCCGCCGGCGCGTGCGGCGACGGCCCGCAGCGTGCGCGAGTAGGACGTCGGCAGCGTCACCGACCACGATCCGTCGGCGCTCGTCGTCGCGCTGCGGGACGTAAAGAACCCCTTCGCGCCCGCCAGCTGCAGGGAGACCCGCGACCCGCTCAGCGGTGCGCCGCCGGAACCGGTGAGGCGGCCGCTGAGCTGCGCGGGCTGCGCGAAGGCCAGCGAGCGGTCGATGGCCTGGATCGTCAGCGCGCCGCCCGCCGGCCCGCCGAACCCGGGGGCGAGCGCGGCGGCCTGAGCGCGGATCTCGGGCAGCTGGGCGTACAGCGCGTCGCCGGGGCAGGCCGTCGCGTTGGCGTCGCGGTGGCCGGAGATGCGCTCGAACGTCGCGCCGGACCCCACCGTGACGGCACCGGTGACGGGCACGCCATGCAGCGACAGCTTCCAGGCGAGCAGGTTCGCCGTCGCGTGCACCGCCGCGGGCGTCTGCGCGACGCTCGAGAACGTGCCGATGTTCGCGATGCCCGTCGAGACACCGTTGTAGCCCTGTACCTGCGCGCCGATCACGGGCTGGTCGACGCCGCCGGCGCGGCCCTCGTACACGCGCCCGTAGCGATCGACGAGGAAGTTGTAGCCGATGTCGTTCCAGCCGTTTGAGTTGCGGTGAAAGCGGCAGATCGCGAGCACCATCGCTGGGCCGTCCTCAGGCGCGTACGTGTTCGCCGAGACCGTGTGGTGCACGAAGCCCGTCTGGATCTCCCCGTAGCTCGGAGTGGAGCGCGGCAAACACTCATCGGCGCCCCAGGCCTCGCGCGGGATGATCGCCGGTGGGCCGGCACGCGGACCCGCGCGGCGCGTGGCGGCGCGCGGTACGCGGGCCTGGACGTAGTGCGCACGCAGGCCGGGTGGGACGCGACTCAGCCGCAGCTGCAGGGCGTCCGCCCCGCCGGCCCAGACGGGCTCGGTACCCGCACCGCTCGCATGCTGGTCGCCCATCGCCGTCCACTGACTCCACGATCCGTCCGCGTCGCGCACACGGATCTCCGCGTCGACGTGCGCATCGCCGCGCCAGCGCAGGCCGACGAGATCGAAGCGTCTGGGCGCCTCGATGACCGCGCTGCGCCGCTCGCCGCCGAGGTCGAGCGCCTGCTCGAAATCGACCGCGCGCGGGCCGGACGGCTGCGCGGCTACGGCAGGGCTCGCGATCGACAGAAGCGAGCCCGTCGCCGCGAGGAGAAGGACAAGACGGCGACCCATCACACCACCGAACACCCTGGCAGACGCTCCGCTGCGGTCCGCAGGACCGCTTGCGCGCGCCAGAACCTCAGCTACTCGGGGGCGGTGACCTTCTCCGGCCCCTGCAGGACGTACTTCTTGCGGAACGCGCGTAGCGCGTCGAAGGTCTTGTCGTTCATCGTCTTGCAGGCGACCATGTGGCCCCACGCGGTCGCCGCGACCTCGTAGGGCATCTCGGTGTTGTTCGCCATGAGCAGCGTGTAGCCGCCGTCTTCGGACCTCAGCCCGAAGTCGGTGTCGGAGTCCTCGACGAAGAGCGTCTCGAGCTGGCTGATGCGCCGCGGGGCCAGGCCCGGCTTGAACTGGATGATGATGCGGCCGTGCTCGAGGGAGTGGACGTAGTTCTCCGGCTCGGGCGACGTGTAGCCCTCGCCGACATAGCTGCCGTCGCTGGCCTGCTCGCCGGGCGGCACGTGGTCGCCGGACGTCGGCGGGTTGGTCTTGTACTTGACCTTCGTCGTGACGTGGTCGCTGCCCTCGATCGGCGGGTCGGTCAGGGCGCAGCTCGCCGCCTTCGCCGCGGCCTCGAGATCGGTGATCTTCTGGGCGGGGATCGGGAGCGTGTTCGCCGGGACCTCCGCCGTGTCGCCCTTCTCGTCGCCGCCGCCGGCGCCCGCGGCAATGATGATCCCGGCGGTCACCACAGCGGCGACCACCACGCCACCGACGATCTGCGCCAGGCGCTTGCGCTGCGCGGCAGCCGCCTCGGCGCGCTCGCGCTCGAGGCGCTCCTGCTTACGGCGCTCCTTTTCCTCTTGCCGGCTCGACATTCGGCGCAGAAGCGTAGTCGCTCCAAACGGCTTGCCGCGCCACCGGCCAACCTCCAGCCGTCGCGCAGGTTCAACAGATGTGTCAGGTTCACAGCAGTGCGCGCCGATAGGACTCTCATGGATTGGCCCGCCGCACCGCCGCTC
This sequence comes from uncultured Actinomycetes bacterium, assembly GCA_963705315.1. Classification (GTDB taxonomy): domain Bacteria; phylum Actinomycetota; class Thermoleophilia; order Solirubrobacterales; family Solirubrobacteraceae; genus CADCVQ01. Next base: position 270,646 of record OY970068.1, on the reverse strand, counting down.
CGGCTTGCATTGCCGCGACGCTCGCTGCGGGGGGCCTCCGACGAGCGGCTCGTCGCGCAGGTGCGAGGTCGCGATCGGGCGACCGCCCGGACGGCGTTCGAGGCGCTGTATGACCGTCATCACCGCGGGATCCTCGCCTACTGCCGCCATCTGCTCGGCTCCCAGGAGGAGGCCGAGGATGTCGTGCAGCACACCTTCAGCTCGGCCTACCGCGCGATCCTGCTCGACAACCGCGAGATCGCGGTGCGCGCCTGGCTCTACGCGATCGCGCGCAACCGCTGCCTGTCCGTCCTGGCGGCGCGGCGCGAGCAGATCGGCCTCGACAGCGTCGAGGCGGTGCTGCCAACGACCATCGGCCTCGCGGCGGAGGTGCAGCAGCGGGCCGACCTGCGCGAGCTGCTCGCCGACCTGCAGCGGCTGCCCGAACAGCAGCGCTCGGCGCTCGTCCTCTCCGAGCTGGAGGCGCACTCCCATGCCGAGATCGCGGAGATCCTCGGGGTGGCGCCCAAGAAGGTCAAGGCGCTCGTGTTCCAGGCGCGCGAGGCGCTCATGATCAGCCGCCAGGCCCGCGAGGCCGACTGCACGGAGGTGCGCTCGCAGCTCTCGGTCCTGCGCGGCTCGGCGCTGCGCCGCCGCGAGCTGCGCCGGCATGTCGAGAGCTGCGCGGAGTGCTGTGCGTTCGAGATCGAGGTCCGCCGCCAGCGCGCCGGCATGGCGCTGCTGCTGCCCGTCGCGCCGACGCTCGCGCTGAAGCACGGCTCGCTGGCGGCCGCCTTCACCGCCGGCGGGACGGGCGTCGCGGCCGGCAGCGCTGCGATGGGTGGCGGCACGATCCTCACCGCCGGGCTCATGGTCGGGTCCAAGTCGGTCGGTGCAAAGGCTCTGGCGGCCCTCGTGGTGGTCGCGGGAACGGGCGGCGGCGGCTACGTCGCCGTCGACGAGGTCACGCACGAGTCGCGCTCCGCGCCGCCCGCCGCGAAGGTGCAGTCCGCCACCGGGGCTGCTGCGCAGGCGCCGCGCCGCGTGCCCGTCGGTGCACTTGCCGCGCCCGCGCCCGGCCCGGCCGCTCGGCCCGGCGCAAGCGGCGTGAACGAGCACGCAGGGACTCGCCCTGAAGGCGGCGGGCAGGCGGGCAAGAGCGGCCGCGGCGACCGTGCGCCGGCCGACCGGCCGCAGGACGGCCGCCCCCACACGGGCACCGGCGCCACCGCTCAGCGTCCGTCGCAGAACTCCGGCCAGGGCGCCGCCGGCAAGCAGGCGCGGCCACCCGAGCAGGCCGGCGGCGCGAGCGGCGCGCCGGGCGCCAACGCCGCCAAATCCTTCGCAGCTGCAAGTCAGAAGAAGCAGCCCGGCTCGGGACCCGGTGGCCGCTCCGGGCAGCCGGACCGCGGCGGCACCAGCCGTCCTCGCTAGCCTCGTCGTCTTGGTACGTTCGCCCGTATCGCTCAACGGACGCGTCATCGCCATCACCGGCGGTGCGCGGGGCATCGGGCTGGCCACCGCGCGCGCCTGCCGGGACGCGGGGATGAAGGTCGCGCTCGGCGACCTCGACATCGACACCGCCCGCGCCTCGGCCGCCGAGCTCGGTGCCGGAACGATCGCGGTCGAGCTCGACGTCACCGACCGCGCCTCGTTCGGGAGTTTCCTCGACGAGACCGAAGCCCGCCTCGGGCCGCTCGACGTGCTCCTCAACAACGCCGGCATCATGCAGCTCGGCCCGCTCGCCGACGAGGCCGACGCGACCGCGCGCCGCCAGGTCGACATCAACGTCCACGGCGTCCTGCACGGGATGAAGGAGGCGATGCCGCGCATGCGCGCGCGCGACCGCGGCCAGATCATCAACACGGCCTCGGTCGCCGGCCGGGTCGGGTTCGCCGCCGGGGCGACCTACTCGGGCACGAAGCATTTCGTCGTCGGCGTCAGCGAAGCCGCCCGCAGCGAGCTGCGCGGGACGGGCGTCGAGATCACCTGCGTCATGCCGGTCGTCGTGCGCACCGAGCTCGGATCGGGTCTCACGCCGGGTCGCTTCATCAAGCACATCGAACCCGAGGACGTGGCGGCGGCGACCATCGCCGCGATGCGCAAGCCGCGCTTCGACGTCTATGTCCCGCGCTCGGTCGCCCCGCTCGTCAAGCTCGGCGCGGCGGTGCCGCAGACCGCGCGCGAGGCGATCTGCCGGGTGCTGCGGATCGACCGCTCGCTGTCGGACATGGACCCGGCGGGCCGCGCGGCGTACGAGCTGCGCGCCACGCAGTCCGAGCGCAGGCTCAAGCCATGAGCCGCGCGCTCATCGTCGTCGACTACCAGAACGATTTCGCCGCTCCCGACGGCGCGCTGTCGGTGCCCGCCGGCGACCGGATCGCCGAGCGCATCAACGAGCTGGCCGCGTCGGGCGACTTTCAGCTCGTCGTCGCCACCCGCGACTGGCACCCGGCCGATCACAGCTCGTTCATCACCTCCGACTCGCCCGGCCCCTGGCCCGTGCACTGCGTCGCGGGCACAGCCGGCGCCGAGCTGCACCCGGCGCTCGAGCGCGAGCACGTCGACCTCGTGATCGACAAGGGCACCGATCCGGCGACGGAGGGCTACTCCGCCTTCGACGCGACCGGCCTCGGGGACGTGCTGCGCGAGCGCGGGGTCGACGAGCTCCTCGTGACCGGCCTGGCGACCGACTACTGCGTCAAGCACACGACGCTCGACGCGCTCGCCGAGGGGTTCGCTGTCAGCGTCGATCTCGACGCCGTGCGCGGCGTGGACGTGAACGTCGGGGATGCGGACCGGGCGCTGGCGGAGCTGCGCGCGGCCGGGGCGGTTGTCGGCTGAGCGTCCGCGTCGCGCCTCGATGGGTCCTTGAACAGCATCGATGAGGGAGGAGGGTTCGTTTGCCGCGGGGGCTCGCGAACCTGTAGCAGCGACGGATGGCGATTGGCGCCAGGACGAACCGTCGCTGCTACATGGCATACGTGAATGATCGACAGTCGATCGACCGCGGAGCGGCCATCCGTCACTCGTACAGGTTCCGGCGCGACCTGCGCAGGCGACTTCGCCGGCGGCTCCGCCTCCGACGCGCGCCCAGAGCGTCAGCTCGGACGAGCTCCCAACCTGGGCGTGCAGGCCGCGGGCGCCACGACGTCCTTGCCCGGCTCGGCCGGCGCGCGCGCGGCCAGCCCCTGACGCGCCAGGCCATCGCTGGCCACGTCAGCTCGTCAGCCACTGCGCGATCCGCCGGCCGATCTGCTCGCCGGCGTCCTCCTGGAGGAAATGCCCGGCGCCCGCGATGATCTCCGGCTCGTGGCACGCGATCGCCGCGGTGAACGCGCGGCCAAGCTGTACGGACAGGACCCGATCGTGCTCGCCCCACAGCGCGAGGGTCGGGCGGTCGTCCTCGCGCAGCGCGGCGATGAGGCGCCGGCCGATCGCCGCGACGGGATCATCCGGGCCGGTCGGGACGAGCTCGGGAAAGGCGCGCGCGCCGGCCTTCGACGCGGCGCTGACGAACGGCGCGTCGTAGGCCGCCAGCACGTCCTCGCCAGGGTCACCATGGCAGCCCGCGCGCACGAGGCCGCCGATCGGCAGGTCCGGCGTGCTGCGGACGAACTCGCGAAACGCGAGCCACAGGTCGCTCATCCCCGACTTCCCCATCGCCAGGCCGGTGTCGAGGATCACGAGCCGGTCGAAGCGCTCGCGGTGCTCGACGGCGAGCCGCAGGCCGATCGGCCCGCCCCAGTCGTGGACGACCATCGTCGCGCCGCTGAGGTCGAGGTCAGCCAGCAGCGCGGCCATCGCCTCGACGTGGCGGTCGTACGTGTACCAGTCCTGGTCGGTCGGCTTGTCGGAGCGACCGAAGCCCGGCAGGTCGGGCACGATCGCCCGAAAGCCGGCGTCCACGACGGGCGCGAACACCTTGCGCCACAGATACGACCATGTCGGCTCGCCGTGCATGAACCACACCGGCGGCCCCTCGCCCTCGTCGAGGTGGGCCAGCCGCAGCCCCTGAAACTCGCGGTAGCGCGGTTCGTAGGCAAAGCCCGGCAGGCCGGCGAGAAGCTCGTCGGGGGTGCGGATCGCGTTAGTCACAGGCGCGCACGGGTATTGCGTGAGTTTCGCGACCCAACGACGCCGGGCGGCATGGACCGGCGATACTACGGGCAATGAGCACCGAGACCGCAATCGACACGAAGACCGAGCAGCTGTGCATCGACACGATCCGCACGCTCGCAATGGACGCGATCCAGAAGGCCAACTCCGGGCACCCCGGACTGCCGATGGCCATGGCTCCCGCCGCCTACCTCCTCTATCGCCGGATCATGGCCCACGATCCCGCCGATCCCGAGTGGCCTGACCGCGATCGCTTCGTGCTGAGCGCCGGCCACGGCTCGATGCTGCTCTACGCGGTGCTCCACCTCAGCGGCTACGACCTGCCGATGGACGAGCTCAAGCAGTTTCGTCAGTACGAGTCAAAGACGCCCGGCCATCCCGAGCGCGACCGCACCAACGTCACGCCCGGCGTCGAGGTCACGACCGGCCCGCTCGGCCAGGGCTTCGCCAATGGGGTCGGCATGGCGATCGCCGAGCGCTACCTGCGTGAGCACTACGGCGCGGAGGTCCAGGACCACCGCGTCTACGCGATCGTCTCCGACGGCGATCTCATGGAGGGCATCGCGTCGGAGGCCGCGTCGCTCGCCGGCCAGCTACAGCTCGGCCGCCTGATCTACCTCTACGACGACAACGACATCTCGCTCGACGGCCCGACGTCGCTGAGCTTCGATCGCGAGAACGTCGACCAGCGCTTCGAAGCCTATGGCTGGCATGTTCAGGACGTGCACGACGCGAACGATCTCGTCGCGCTCGAGACGGCGATCCGCAACGCCGAGCAGCACGACTCCCAGCCGTCGCTCATCCGCGTGAAGTCGGTCATCGGCTACCCGTCGCCGAACAAGTCCGGCTCGAGCAAGGCCCACGGCGCCGCGCTCGGCGAGGACGAGGTCGCGCTCACCAAGCAGGCGATGGCCTGGGATCCCGACGCGCACTTCCTCGTGCCCGACGAGGTCTACGACGCCTTCTCGATGCAGGACGAGGGCGCGGGCCGCCACGCCGAGTGGACCGAGCGCTTCGAGGCCTGGCGCAAGGCCGATCCCGCGCGCGCCGAGGAGTGGGACTGCGCGTGGGAGGGCCGCCCGGTGCCCGGCCTCGCCGACGAGCTCGCCGCGATCGACTGGGAGAAGGACGCGCTTGCGACCCGTGTCGCCGGCTCCAAGACGATGGCCGCCTTCGAGGCGCTTACCCCGACGATGCTCGGCGGCGCCGCCGACCTCAGCGAGTCCACGAAGACGGAGTTCCCCAACTCCGAGCGCTTCACGGCCGAGGTTCCCGGGCGCAACATCTTCTTCGGCGTGCGCGAGCACGGCATGGGCGGCGCGGTCAACGGCATGGCCGCCCACGGCGGGATCATGCGCCCCTACGGCTCGACGTTCCTGCAGTTCGCCGACTACATGCGCGGCTCGATCCGCCTGTCGGCGCTGATGGGGCTGAAGGTCGCGTGGATCTTCACGCACGATTCGGTCGCCCTCGGGGAGGACGGGCCGACCCACCAGCCGGTGGAGCACTTCGCGGCGCTGCGCGCGATCCCCGGGCTCGTGTTCCTGCGGCCGGCCGATGCGACCGAGACCGCCGAGGCGTGGCGCGTGATCCTCGAGGACCTCGAGGGCCCGGCCGCGATGGCGCTGTCGCGTCAGGACCTGCCGATCCTCGACCGCTCCAGCGGCGAGTACGGCGAGGTGTCGGGTGTCGGCCGCGGCGCCTACGTGCTCGTTGAGGCCGAGGACGCCCAGGCGACGATCGTCGCGACCGGGAGCGAGGTCGCGACCGCGCTCGCCGCCCGCGACGAGCTCGACGTCCCGGTGCGGATCGTCTCGATGCCCTCGTGGGAGCTTTTCGAGCAGCAGGACGAGGACTACCAGCAGTCGGTGCTGCCGATCGACATGCCGACGGTCTCGGTCGAGGCCGGCGTCCGGCTGGGCTGGGAGCGCTACGCCGACTCGAGCGTGTCGATCGACCGCTTCGGCGCATCCGCCCCGGGCGAGACCGTGCTGGAGAAGCTCGGCATCACGCCGGCGAACGTCGCCGGGCACGTGCGCGAGCTGCTCGGCTGACGCGTCACCGGATCAGGCTGAGCAACTGCTTCGCCCCGGCGGAGACCGTCACGTGGATGGCGGCCGGCTCGCGCACCCACGCGATGAGGTCCAGCGCCTGCAGCCGGCCGAGCATGAACTGAAAGGCGCGAGCCTGCGCGCGCGAGCGGTAGGCGCGCAGGACGTCGAATGCCCAGCCGGTCGTGTGCAGCGAGTAGTTGCGTGTCGCCTCGATGTTGCTCCGGACGAGCAGATGCTGGTAGCGCTCGTCACGGACGGTGCTCGTGACGGCGAGCGGCGCCTGACCGGAGATCGCGTGCACGCCGGCGCCGAGGTAGACGAGCAGCGCGAGCGCCTCGGGCCGCAGTCCGCGGTAGATCCCGCGCAAGCTGTTCAGCCGCGGCGCGAGCTGGCCCATGCCGGGATCGATCGCGAGCCCATGGCGTTCGAGCAGCGGGCTGCGCAGCGCCACGATGCGCCCGTCGGCGTACGCGCTGCTCAGCTGGCCTGGGGTGGCGAAGCGCTCGCTCTGATTGCGCGGGTGCAGCACCTCCTCGGCGGAGTTCTTGGCGTTCTGTAGCGCCGAGAGCCGGTCGAGCTGCGCGGGATCGCTGCGGTGCAAGCGCATGATCTCCCTGGCCGCCAGCACCCGCCAGTAGTACGTCGAGGAGTCGTCGCCGAGCGAGGCCAGCTTCGCGTACGTCATCGGGTTCTGCAGCGGCGTCGAGTTGAAGTACAGCCGCGCGTAGGAGATGTCGCTGTCGCCGTACAGGCGCAGCGCCGTCTGCAGGTTGCCGACGCCCATGTGGTAGCTCGTCACGGCGAGGTCGTCGCGTTTGAGCTCGCCGCGGGCGAAGACGAGATAGCGCCCCATCCCCTCGATCGCCTTGGTCGGATCAAAGCGCTCGTCGACGCTGCGCCGGCGCGCGCGCAGGCGCTGCACCAGCGCTGAGCGGCCGCGCCGGTTCGCGCGGGTGATCGAGCGCGAGATGCGCCGCGACGCGACGGTGTCCACCTGCATCTTCAGGAGGTTGCGCCCGGTCTCGGCGAGGATCTGCGTGAGGCCGACGGCGCCCTCGAGCTGCGGGTCGGCGATGGCGTCGGGGCGGCCGGCGCTCTCCAGCAGGACGATCGCCTCGAGCGTGTCGGCGTCCAGGTCGCTGCGCTTGGCGACGGTCTCGATCACCGGCCGGTAGCGCTCGGTGCGCGCCGCGCTCGCCTGGACGCCGCCGGGACTCTTGGCGTAGATGACGTGCGCGTGGCCGCGCGCCGCGGCGGCGACCATCGCCGGCTCCCGCGCGGGGGTGTAGGCGAGCGGGTCGACGGACTCGTCGTCGCTTCCGGGAGCCTTGCCCGAGCCGGGCACGAGCGTCGGCGGACCGCTCGAGCCTGAATCGAGCAGCAGCACGGCGCCGAGCCCCGCGACCACGGCGACGACGAGCACCGCGAGCGCGCGGACGGCAAACGACGACATCCCGACATACCCTGGCACACGCCTGTGGCTCATCTAGCCTGCCCTGCGTATGCGCACCCTCGGCCCCGGCGCCCCGGTCGCGCTCGACGACGACCTGCTCATCGAGGGCGACAACCTCGCCGCGATGGATGCCCTGCCCGCAGGCGCGTTCGACATGGCCTACCTCGATCCGCCCTTCAACACCGGCATAGAGCGGCGCCGCGGCGCGCTGGGGTACGCCGACACGTTTGACGACTACGTCGCGTTCCTGGTGCCGCGCCTGCGCCGCACGCGCGAGCTGCTCGCGCCGCACGGCACGCTCTACCTGCACCTCGACTACCGCGAGGCGCACCGCTGCAAGCTCGCGCTGGACGAGCTGTTCGGGCCCGAGTGCTTCCTCAACGAGCTCATCTGGATCTACGACTACGGCGGGCGCCCGAAGAACCGCTGGCCGGCCAAGCACGACACGATCCTCGTCTACGTCCGGGACCGGTCGCGCTACCACTTCGACGACGCCGAGGTCGACCGCGAGCCGTACATGGCGCCCGGCCTCGTCGGGCCGGAGAAGACGGCCCGCGGCAAGCGCCCGAGCGACTGCTGGTGGCACACGATCGTGCCGACGAACTCGCGCGAGAAGACCGGCTATCCGACCCAGAAGCCCGAGGGGATCGTCCGCCGCATGGTCGCGGCGTCCTCGCGCCCCGGCGGCTGGTGCCTGGACCCGTTCGCCGGCTCGGGCACGCTGGGCGCGGTGTGCGGCAAGCTCGGCCGCCACTTCGTTTTGATCGACTCCAACCCCGCGGCGATTGCCGTCTGCGCCGACCGCCTCGCGCCGCCGGAAATCCGGGCGGCCAGCGTGTCGTGACGGGATCGGCGGCATGCGCCGCCTCCCGATCCGCTTCGTGTTCGTCGCCCTCCTCGCGCTGTCGCGATCGGATGCGACTGCACGCCCGGCCGGGGTGAGCCGGCGTCAGGCCGCGAGTGCCGCTGAGCGGTGCTGCTGCGGGCTGATCCCGCGCACGCGCTTGAACGCCGTGCTGAGCGCGAACGGGCTGCCGTAGCCGACCTGGTGGGCGACGGATCCGATCGTCGTGCCGGGCTCGAGCAGCAGGTCGGCGGCGAGGGCGATCCGCCAGCCGGTGAGAAAGCTCATCGGCGGCTCGCCGACGAGCTCATGGAAGCGCCGCGCGAGCGCCGCGCGCGACGCACCCGTCTCATGTGCCAGCGCGGCGAGCGTCCACGGATGCGCCGGATCGTGGTGCATGAGGCGCAGCGCGTGGCCGACGACCGGGTCGCCGTAGGCGCGGTACCAGCCGGGCGTCTCGGCCTCGGGGCGCGCGAACCACGCGCGCAGCACGGCGATCAGCAGCAGGTCGAGCAGCCGGTCGAGCACGGCCTCCTGTCCCGGCTCGTCCTTGACGATCTCGTCGGCGAGCAACGGGACGACGGGGCAGTCCCACTCGTCCTCGTGCAGGACGATGACCGCCGGCAGAACGCGCAGCAGCCGCTGGCTGACCTCGCCGTGCAGGTGGTAGGCGCCGGTGAGGATCTGCGTCTCGCCGTCGGGCGCGTTGCCCCATGTGCGCACGCCGAGGTCGCGCATCTGCTCGAGTTGCGCGCCGTCGGGCGTCGTGCAGCGCTGGCCTGGATGGATGACGGCCTGCGGCGTGGTGCGCGGATCGTCGGCGAACGTGTACGGATCGGGGCCGCGGATGATCGTGACGTCGCCGCCGCGCAAGGCCACCGGGTCGCCGTCATCGGGCACGAACCACGATTCGCCGCGCAGGATCGCGACGACGGTCAGCGGCGCCTCGTCCTGGATGCGCAGCGACCACGGCGGATCGAGGCTCGAGCGCAGGAGGAACGCCTCTCGCGCTCTGGGTCCGTCGAGGATGCCTGCCACAGCGTCCATGCGAGCACTGTAGACGATCAGACATGCTATTGCCACTATGAGCTATGGACCGTCTCATCCGGGCGGGATTTGATGTCTCCATCACCAACCCAGCCCCACAGGAGACACCATGATCAGCCCAGGCCAGACGCTCGAGAACCCCGTCACCGGCGAGCGCTTTACGTTCACCCACACCGCGGCGAGCACCGGCGGCGAGCTGCTCGCGTTCGACCTCGCCCTGCGCCCCGGCGGCGCCGTGCCGATCGCGCACGTGCATCCGATCCAGACCGAGCGCTTCGAGATCGTCGAGGGGCACATGCGCTTCCGGATCGGCCTGCGCACGCGGCTGGCTGCTCCGGGCGACGTCATCGAGGTCGCGCCCGGTGTCGTCCACGGCTTCGCCAACGCCGGCGAGGGCGAGGCGCGGCTGCGCGTCGAGGTCCGCCCCGCCCTGGCGATGGAGGAGATGTTCGCCGAGGTCATCGAGCTGGCGCAGTCGGGGCGAATGAACGACCGCGGCCTGCCACGCAATCCGCTGGACCTCGCCGCGCTCGCGCGCCGCTACGACCAGGAGGCCCACGCGCCGCTGCTCAGCGTCGGCGTCCAGCGGCTGCTGCTCGCGCCGCTGGTCTTCCTCGCCAAGGCGCGGCCGTCGCAGACGATCGCGCGTGGCCTGGTGGCGTCATGACCGCTCACGGCCACGACTCGCCGGCCGGCGTCTCGAGGATCGCCTTGAGCGCCCGCAGGTTCTTGTGGTTGGTCCGGCGCATCGCCGCGGCCGCCATCCTCGCGGAGACCTTCGAGAGCCCCGCCGGCTCGCCGCGATGTCTCAGCGTCATCCGGGTCGCGCCGTCGGTCGCATCCTCAAAGGTGTACGTGGTCTCCAGCGGGAACGGCCCGTCGTCGGTGTTCATGACCAGACGCTCGCCCGCCACCAACTCCTGCACCTCGTAGGTGTAGGCGAGGTCCCGCCCGAGGACCTGCGCGACGAACGCGACCCGGGAGCCGACCTCCAGCGGCTTGGACGACCGCCAATCGACCGCCTTGTAGTTCTCATACCACGAGGGCGCGTTGTCGGGGTCGCACGCGTAGGCGGCGACGACGCCGCGCGGCCGCGCGATCTCGATCTCACTCAGCACGTCAACGGGCATGCACGGAACTATCCGCAATCGGTCACGAAATGCGCACCTCGCCGCCTGCGGTGCGCTCCGTCAAGCCGCGCCGCAAGGCGCTCGCACCGTCGCTGGACGCTGACCGTCAGCCGTCGATGGAGCTAGGGGGACTCGAACCCCCGGCCTCCTGGGTGCGATCCAGGCGCTCTCCCAACTGAGCTATAGCCCCGAGGAAGCGCAGTCTATCTCGGCCACGTGGCCAGTCGAGGTGGCGGACAGGCCCGGGTGCGCCGATACGCTCAGGAAACGTGAGCTTCCGTGGTCGTCTGACGCTGTTCTTCTTCATCATCGTGATCGTCCCAATGGTGGCGGTCGCGCTGCTGATGTACGGCATCATCAACGACAGCGAGAACGGGAAGGTGGACGCCGGGATCTCGGCCAAGCAGGAGGTCGTACGCGACGCCTTCAGGGCCGAGCGCGATCGCGCCAGGGCGGTCATCGAGGACGAGATCACCAAGGACGACGTCTTCATCGGCTCGATCCAGCTGAACCGGCGCCGGCGCGCGACCGAGCGGGCGCAGCAGCTCGTGGCGTCGCCGGGGCGCGAGATCGAGCGGCTCGTCCTCACCGGTGGGCCCTTCCCGATCGCGGTCGGCGACCCCCTGTCGATCGCCGGATACAGCCAGCCGCTGGAGACCGAGTCCGGGCGTGCGCTCGGCACGCTGCGCGCCTGGGTCGTCGACGCGCCGACATTCGCGCGACGGCTGAGCGCGATCACCGGGTTGAAGATCGTCGTGCGCCGCGCAGACGCCGTGCTGGCGAGCACCCTGCCGGGCGCCGGCAACGTGGAGATGCCCGCCAAGGACGGCGACGAGGTCAGCGTCAACGGCAAGAACTACGTCGCCGCGACGTTCGACGGGACCGATGCCGGCGGGCAGCGCATCGAGGTCGCTGCCCTCGCCGCGCCCGGGAACGCCGCCAAGGAAATCAGGAACGGCGTCCTGCTGGCCGGCGGCATCCTGCTCGGGTTCTTCATCGCGGCGCTCGCCTGTGCCGTGCTCGTCTCCAGGGCGTTGCAGCAGCAGATCCTCGGCCTGCTCGGCGCCGCCAAGCGCCTTGGCGAGGGCGACTTCAGCGCGGAGGCCCCGAGCGTCGGCCGCGACGAGTTCTCCGAGCTCGGCGACGAGTTCAACAAGATGTCACGCCAGCTTGCCGCCCGCGTGGAGGACCTGCGCAAGGAACGGGTCCGCGTCGTGGGCTCGATGCGCCGCCTCGGCGAGGCCGTCGCCTCGAACCTCGACCGCGATACGCTGCTGCGCCTCGTCGTCAGCACGGCCGTCGAAGGTGTCGGCGCGGATGCGGGGCGCGTCAGCGTGCGTGCGCGGGACAAGGTCGTGCTCGAGGAGCTCGCGCGCATCGGCAACATGAACGGCCTGGAGAACGCGGTGCAGTCCGTCGAGGCTCAGGCGCTGCGCAGCGGTTCTCCCCAGGAGGTCACGATCGGCACGGCGAGCGCGATCGCGCATCCGTTGCGATCGCGCGACGGGGACGCGGGGATCGTCGGAGTCGTGTCGATCGGCCGCTCGGGCCGCGAGTTCACGGCGCAGGATCGCGACCTCTTCCATTACCTCGCCGGCCAGGCCAGCGTCTCCATCGAGAACGTCGATCTGCACGAGACCGTCGCCCGCGAGTCGGTCACAGATGAGCTGACCGGGCTTTCCAACCGGCGCGGGTTCGATGATGCACTCACGATGGAGATCGAGCGCTCCAAGCGGTTCGGCCAGAAGCTCGGCCTCGTGCTGCTCGATCTCGACGATTTCAAGTGCATCAACGACACGTACGGCCACCCGCAGGGCGACATCGTCCTGCGCGATGTCGCGGTCGTGCTGCGCGAGACGGCACGCGAGATCGACTATCCCGCCCGCTACGGCGGCGAAGAGATGGCGATCCTTCTGCCCGAGACCGACGTCGAGGGCGCCGAGCGGTTCGCCGAGCGCCTCCGCGAGCGGATCGCCGGACTGCAGATCCAGCGCTCCGACAGCGGCGCAGTGCTGCACGTCACCACGAGCTGCGGCGTCGCTTCGGTGCCCGATAGCGCGACCGACGAGCGCGGCCTCGTCGCCGCCGCGGACGCGGCGCTGTATGAAGCCAAGCGCAGTGGCAAGAACAAGACCGTGCGAGCGAGGTAGGCTGTCGATCGAGATGGGACTGCTGGACGACGCCATCCGGGAGCATCTCGAGCTCAAGCGGAGACGAGGTGCCGACGCCAGCGAGATCTCGCGGCAGGAGCGCGAGGTGCTTGGTGCAACCTCGGCATCCGCCGATGTTGGCGCTCCGCTCGCGCCCGATCACACCGACGACGCGCCGCCGCCGCCGTCGTGGGAGCCCCAGGACGTCCCGCACGTCGCCGCGGACGAGCCGTCGGGCTTTGAGCCCCCGCCCGCAGAGCCACGAGCCGCCGATCCGCCGCCGATCCCGGCACCGCCGCCCGTCGAACCGCCCGCGGCGCCCCAGGCTGCTGATCGGGCTGCCCCGCCCGTCGAACCGCCCACGGCGCCCCAGGCTGATGATCGGGCTGCCCCGCCCGTCGAGCCGCCCACGAGCCAATTCCGCTCCGCGCCCTCGCGGCTGCGCTACGAGCGCAGCGAGCCCGCGCCCCCGGCGTACGAACCGCCCCCGCCTCCCCACGCCGAGGAGCCGCGCGTCTTCTCCTACGAGCCGGCGCCGATCGCGCCCGATCCGCCCGACGCAGCGCCGCCCCCGCCGCATCTGCCGGACGCACCGGCCGCAGACGTGCCCTTCGCGGACCCGGCGAAGTACGCCGATCCCACGCGCTACGGCACCTCACAGCCCTATCCGCAAGCGTCGCCTCCACCTCCAACTCCGCCTTCACCTCCACCTCCGCCGCCCGCCCAATACGAGCCCGAGCCCGACATCGTCCCCGCCGACGACGAGCCCGAGGGTGAGGACATCCTCGAGGAGACGCCCGACTTCCTCGAGGAGACGCCCGAGCACGACCGGCTCTGGTTCGAGCAGCGGCCCCCGCGCGACTTCGACTTTGACAAGTAGCAGCGGATGGCCGTCCGGCGGCCCATCACCTGGCTTGACGTCTTCACGCGCACGCCGCTGACCGGAAACGGGCTCGCCGTCGTGCACGATGCCGATGGGCTTTCAGACGAGACGATGCTCGCCTTCGCGCGCGAGACGCGCCTGTCCGAGACGACCTTCGTCCAGAGCGCGACCGACGACCGCGCCGACTACCGCAACCGGATCTGGACGATGGCCGGCGAGCTGCCTTTCGCCGGTCACCCGTCGCTGGGCACGGCCGTCGCCGTCGCGCACGCGCGCGGGAAATCGCAGGCGGCGTTCGTCCAGGAGACGGGCGCCGGCCTGCAACCGGTCGATGTCACGTTCGACGGCGCGATCGCCCGCGCCTCGATGCTCCAGGAGCCGGCGACGTTCGGTGTGCGCCCGGCGGTTGCCGACGTCATGACCGCGGCGGGCCTGAGCACCGACAGCGCCGATCCGGACCTGCGCCCGCAGACGGTGTCGACCGGCCTGGCGCACGTCATCGCACCGGTCCGCGCCGATGCGCTCGCCGCGGCCAAGCCGCCCGACCGCGCTGCGCTGGCGGCGCTGCTCGAGCCGCTCGGCGCGATCGTGCTCTACCTCGCCGCGCTGCAGCCGGCCGCGGGAACCGCCCGCGCGCGCGGCTTCTTCCTCGATCCCGCGGGCATCATCGAGGACCCCGCGACCGGCTCGGCGGCCGGCCCGCTGCTCGCGTACGTGCGCGAGTACACGGGGACGCAGGCGCTGACGGTGCAGCAGGGCGCGGAGATCGGCCGCCCGAGCGTCATCGATTGCAGCTGGGAGGACGACCGCCCGCGCGTCGCCGGCGACGTCGTCATCGTGGCCGACGGCCACGTGTCGCTCTGAACGCGATGCGATGACCGCGCGCCTGCTCGCCGTCTGCACCGCGTGCTGCGCGGCGATCGCCGCCGCGTCGCTGGCGTTCCCCGGCGCTCCGGTCTACGACGCGTGGGCGTGGCTCATCTGGGGTCGCGAACTCGCCGGCGGCGGCCTGGACCTGAGCTCCGGCCCGTCGTGGAAGCCGCTGCCGGCCGGCATCGCCGCGGTCCTCTCGGTGGCGGGCGACGCGGCGCCCGAGCTCTGGCTCGTCCTCGTTCGCAGCGCCTGGCTGCTGGCGATCGTGCTCGCGGCTGAGCTCGCCTACCGGCTCACGCTCGGGCACGCGCCGCTCGAGCGGATGGCGGCCGCGGCATTCGCGGCGACATCGCTGCTCCTGCTCTCCGACCCGATCACGGCGTGGCTGCGCCAGGGCGCGGGCGGGATGTCCGAGCCGCTGCTCGTCGCGCTCGTCCTCGGCGCCGTGCGTGCGGGCATCGACGGCCGGCACCGCATCGCGCTGGTCCTCGCCGCGCTCGGCGCGTTGCTGCGTCCGGAGATCTGGCCGCTGCTCGCGCTCTACGGGCTGTGGCTCTGGCGCAGCGACCGCGCGCTGCGCCCGTACCTCGCCTCGATCGCCGTGACGATCCCGGCGCTGTGGCTCGGGCCCGACCTGCTGAGCGCCGGCGACGCGCTGAGCGGCGCCGAACGCGCCCAGCGCTCCGGCGGCAGCACGCTCGACGCGCTCGCCGACGTCTTCGAGCACGCCGCGCGCCTGCCGCTCGGCGTCGCCTGGCCGCTCGCGGCGCTGGCGGTCATCGGCCGGGCGCCGCGCATGCGGCTGCTCGCCGCGGGCGTGCTCGGGTGGATCGCGATCGTCCTCGTCATGACCGTCGCCGGGTTCTGGGGACTGCCGCGATTCATGACGCCGGCGGCTGCGATCGTGGGCGTCCTCGGCGGCGTCGGGCTCGCGCACCTGCTCGCCGCGGTTCGGGGCAGGGGCACGGTGCTCCCAGCCGTCGCGCTCGCGGCGCTCGTCCTCGGACTCGCCGCGCAGGTCGGGCTGCGCGGCTACCAGCTGCGTGACGCCGCGGTGACGATCGGGCGCGTCGGCGACTCGCACGACCGCCTGCGGGCGGTCACGCGCGAGGCAGGTGGGCTCCGGGCGCTCATGCGCTGCGGCCGGATGGTGACGAGCGACGTGCTCCTGCGCCCGGCCCTGGCCTGGGAGCTCGATGCTCCGCTGCACGACGTCACGAGCTTCGGCAGGAGCGTCCGGCTGTATGGCTCGTTCGTCATCGGTCCCAAGGGGCCGGCCCGGGGGCGGCGGGTGGTTGGCGCGGGCGCCGAGCTGCTCGCCCGGCGGGGCGAGTGGTCGGTCTATTCGCTGCCCTGCGCGGGGCCCGCGACCGCCGGCACCACCGCTGCAGCCTCGCCCGCGGCCACGAGCGCCGGGGTGAGCGGCGCGCGGCGATAGGGCTGTCGCTCGGTCCGCTGGCCTTCCTCGTGATACGCCGTGTCGGCGTTGACGCTCCACAGGTCGTGGGTCGCGCCCTCGCAGGCGTTCTCGACGGCGCGCAGAGCGGTCAGCATCGAGTGGTCGGAGTTGTTGTAGCGGTGCAGGCCATTGCGGCCGATCTGCTGGAAGTTCTCGATCTGCTCGAGCCAGTCGCGGATCGTGCGCACACGCGACTCGTACTCGGCGTCATAGATCGGGTAGGCCTTGGGCACGCGGACGACGTAGCCGGCCTCGACGCGCCCGGCGTCCGCGAGGCCGATCGCATCCAGCTCGCGCGTCGCGCGCGCGACAAGCTCCGCGTCGGGCGCGTTCCACAGGTCGTCGCCCTCGAAGCAGAAGTACTCGAGGCCAACGCACGTGTGGCCGCGATCGGGGACCATCGCCTCGCTCCACGCGCGGAAGTTCTGGATCCGCCCGACGCGGACCTCGGGATCGTGCACGTAGATCCAGTTGTCGGGGAAGAGGTCGTCGCCGCCGACCACGAGCGCGACCGTGATGAAGTCGCGGTAGCGCAGCCCCTGCGCGGCGGCGAGCACGGCGGGCGGCGGCTGGGGATCGGCGATCGTCACGATGTCGCGCAACGGCAGTGACGAGATCACGTGCCTGGTCGGCACCCGTTCGCCGCCGGCCTCGACAGCGACGACGCGGTCGCCGCTGAACTCGACGCGCGCGACGCGTGCATCGAGGCGCAGCTCGCCGCCGGAGCCGACGATCTCGGTCGCCATCGCGTCCCACATCTGGCCGGGGCCTAGGCGCGGGTAGCGAAACTCGTCGATCAGGCTGTGCAGGTCGCCCGCGTCGTTGAGCAGCGCGGCGCGCACGACGCGCGCGAACGACAGGCTGCGGATGCGCTGCGCGGCCCACTCGGCGCGGATCTCCGACGTGGGCACGCCCCAGACCTTCTCGGTGTAGGACTTGAAGAACAGCTCGAACAGGCGGCGGCCGAAGCGCGCGCAGACCCACTGCTCGAAGCTCTCGGCCTCGCGGCGAGGGCGCGCGAGCGCCGCCGCGTAGGAGGTAAAGCAGCGGGAGAGCTCGAGCGGCCCGAGCTTGCGGATGACGTCGGCGAGCTGCAGCGGGTACTCGATGAAGCGCCCGCGCCAGAGGATCCGCGACAGCCGTGGGCGCACGAGCAGCTCGTCGCCGAGTATCTCGTCCCACAGTCGCTCGACCTCGGCCGACTTCGTAAAGAACCGGTGCCCCCCGAGGTCGAAGCGGTAGCCGTCGCGCTCGACGGTTCGCGCCAGTCCGCCGACCTGGCGGTCGGCCTCGAAGACGACTACCGGGCGTGCGGCCCCTGCGAGCACGTACCCTGCGGTGAGCCCGGCGGGTCCGGCGCCAAGGACGGCGTACGGTTGCTGCTCGTCGCGGGCGCCCATGTTAGGGCACTCTAACTTAGGCTTTCCTAACTTGCTTTCCGTCGTCATCCCAGCCACCGACCGGCCGCCCACGCTCGCGCGCTGCCTAGCCGCGCTCGAGCACACGGGCGAGGACCTCGAGCTGCGGGTCGTCGCCGAGCCGGCGGGCTCCGGCCCGGCCGCGGCACGCAACCGCGGGGCGACCGGCGCCGGCGGCGAGATCCTCGTGTTCGTCGACTCCGACGTCGAGGTCCACCCCGACGCACTGCGGCGCCTGCGCGAGGCGCTCGAGGCGGACCCGGGCCTCGACGCGGTCTTCGGGGCCTACGACGAGCGGCCGGCGGTGCGCTCGCACGTCTCGCGCTTTCGCAACCTCCTGCACCATCACATCCACGTCAGCTCACCCGGGCCGGCCGAGACGTTCTGGGCGGGGCTCGGCGCGATCCGCCGCGACGCGTTCGAGGCGTCCGGAGGCTTCGACGACCGTCGCTACCCGCGCCCGTCGATCGAGGACGTCGAGCTCGGGATGCGGATGCGAGCGGCCGGCGCGCGGATCGAGCTCGTGCCCGCGGCCCGCGGCACGCACCTCAAGCGCTGGACGCTGCGGTCGATGCTGCACACGGACTTCGCCGCCCGCGGCGTCCCGTGGGTGACGCTCTTGCTCGAACGCGGCGGCGCCGAGCGCTCGCTGAACCTCGGATTGCGACAGCGCGCCGCCGCGGCCGGCGCGGTCCTCGTCGTCGCGGCCGCGTTGGCGCGCCGCCCCTGGCTGGTCGCCGGCGCGCTGGCGGCGATGGCCGCCCCGAACACGCGCTTCTACGCGCTGCTCGTGCGGACGGGCGGACCGCGGCTCGCCCTCGCCGGCGTTGCGTTGCACCTCGCGCACCATCTCGCCGCGGTCGCGTCCGTGCCCGCCGGCCTGGCAGTCTGGCTTCGCCGGGGCAGGCCGTGAGCGAAGCACCGCTGCGCCTCGGGCTCGTCGGCTGCGGTCGCCTGGCGGAGGTCGGTTACGCGCCCGCCGCGGGTCGCGTCAAGGACATCGAGATCGTCGCCGTCACCGACCCCAACCGCAATCGCCGCGGGCTGCTCTCGCGCCGTACCGGGGCGTCGGCACATGCGCAGCTCAGCCAGATGCTTGCGGCCGGTCCGCTGGACGGCGTGATCATCTGCTCGGGGCCCGAGGACCACGAAGAGGCCGCGCGCGCGGTCGCCGCGGCCGGGATCACCGCGCTCGTCGAGAAGCCACCGGCCCCGGACGCGGCGGGCGCGCTGCGCATCGCCGCGCTCTCACCGGTCCCGTGGATCGGCTTCAACCGGCGCTTCGACCAGGGCCTGCGGCTGGATCGGCGCGTGCCGAACTTCGGCGACGTGCACCTGCGCCTCGTCCTGCACTACCGGCGCAAGTCGTGGCGGCCGATCTCGCGCGGCGACGACGCGCTGCTCGATCTCGCGCCGCACCTCATCGACCTGTCGCTGATGCTGACGGCCGCGCTGCCGGTCGCGGTGCGCGCGCAGTCAGAGCACGACCGCTGCGGCCTGGTCATGGCCACGACACGCGGCGACGTGCGCATCGAATGCGCGACGAACCGTCCGCACCGCGAGCTCATCGAGGTCCGCGACGCCGCCGGTCATCGCATCGCGCGCGCCATCCGCGGCGGCAAGGCGCGCGGCCTCGTCCGGCGCGTCGTTCCCGGCGGCCACCCGCTCGTGCGCTCGCTCGCGCGCCAGCTCGACGCCTACGCGCGGGCGCTACGCGGTGAGGACCCGGGGCCGCTCGCCACCGCCGCCGAGGGCGCGGCGACGATGTGCGTCCTCGACGCGGCCCGGCGCTCCGACGCGGTCGGCGGCGACACCGTGCCGGTCGAAGGCGTGGTCGTCCAGGCGTGATCTGCGTCCTGCAGTTCGACGCCGCCAGCGTCGCGGTGCTCGACCGCATGCTCGCCGCCGGGCGGCTGCCGGCGCTCACCGGCCTGATCGCGCGCGGTCGCCGCGCGGAGCTGCGCACGCCCGCCGATCACTTCGCCGCCGGCGCGTTCTACACGCTCTACAGCGGCGTCGACCTCGGCGACCACGGCCTCTTCTATCCCTTCCAGTGGGACGCGAGCTCGCAGCGCGCGCGCTACGCGACGGCGTTCGACGCGCCGCCGGCGATCTGGGAGCGCCTCGCGCGCGCGGGTATGCGGACGCTGGCGATCGACCCCTACGAGAGCCGCCCGCCGAGCGACTGGCGCGGGACGTACGTCTGCGGCTGGGGATTCACCGACCGCGTCGTCCTGCCGCGCTGGTCGCTGCCGCGCGGTGCCGCGCGCGAGCTCGCGCGGCGCTACGGGTCCGGCCCGCACGCGACGGAGATCTTTGGCCGGCCGCGGGTGCGCGAGCTGCTCACGCTGCGCGACAAGCTCATCGCCGCGCCGGGACGGGTGGCCGACGCGGCGCTCGTCCACCTCGCGCGTGAGACGTACGACCTCGTCTGGCTGACGTTCAGCGCAGCGCACCTCGCCGGTCATCAGTTCTGGGACCTGTCGCAGCTCGGCGGTGCGCCGGATGAGCCCACGCGGGAGTTGCTGGGAGGCGCGCTCGAGACGGTCTACGCCGCCGTCGACGACGCGTTCGCGCGCGTGCTTGCCGCGCTGCCCGACGACGCCGACGTCATCGTGACGTCGGCGGTCGGCATGGACGTCAACAGCTCGCGCGCCGACCTCCTGCCGGAGATGCTGGCGGCGGTCCTGTCCGGCGGGGCGCTCAGGCGCGACGGCGACCGGGCGGGGGCCGGGGCGATCTGGCGCCTGCGCGCGGCGATCCCCCCGGGCGCCCGCGGGAAGATCGCCCAGGCGCTGCCCGACTGGGCCGCGCTCGAGCTCACAGCGCGGCTTGAGCTGCGCGGGATCGACTGGGCGCAGACGGCCGCCTTCGCCCATCCCGCCGACAACCAGGGCTACGTGCGCCTCAACCTGCGCGGCCGCGAGCGCGACGGCGTCGTCGATCCCGGCGAGGCCGAGGAGCTGATGGCGCGCATCGCGTCCGGACTGCGCACGTTTCGCGATCCCGACGGGGAGCCCGCCGTGGCGAGCGTCGACCGCGTGGCCGAGCACCACCCGGGCGACCGGCTCGACCGGCTGCCCGATCTCGTCGTGCAATGGAGCCCGCGGCCGGCGACGACGCTGTCGGGCGTGCAGTCCGACACGTTCGGCGCCGTGCTGCGACGCGGCGCGGGCAGCGGCCGGTCGGGCAACCACACGCCGGGCGACGCGTGGGCGGTGGTGGCGCCCGGCGGCTCGTCGCTCATCGGCGACGGACACGGGGGCGAGCTCGCCGACGTGGCCGCGACGATCGCCGCGGTGTGCGGCGTGGACGGGGCTGGGCTGGCAGGTTCGCCGTTGCTCGCGCCGCGCGGCTGACCCTCCCGCACCTTCGCCGCGCCCGCCGCGCCGAGTCCAACCGCCGCTCTCACTGCAAGCTGTCTCGGACCTGACGCGGCGTATCGCACGACGCGCTAACGACGCCGTCGGGCAAGCCGCGCCGCCACGAGCTCGCGTCCCGCGCCGGCCACCACCGCCGCCTGCGCGACCGCCACGAGGCTGGCGACCGGCACGCCCGCCCGCACGGCCTCGCGCGCGAGGCGCGCGTAGAACGCCCAGCCCGCGAGCCTGCGTCCATCCCCGGCGGAGCGGAAGCGCACCGCCCCCCTGCCGTAACGCAGCTGCTGGCGTACGAGGCCGCGCAACCCGAGCTGCGGGCGGTGGGTGACGGCGGCCGCCGGTACGTGGCGCAACGCGACGCCCGCCCGGCCGAGCCGTGCGCACCAGTCGCGGTCCTCGCCCGCCGCGGACGCAAACGAGGCATCGAACGGCAGCCCGCGCGCGACCCGCGCCGGGCATGCGACGTTGCACGTCGGCGCGAAGCCGAGCGTCCCGGTCGCCGGGTGCAGCGACGCCATCTGCAGGACGTGCGTGAGCAGCTGCGCCGCCGCCGCGCTGGACCCGGCGGCGGGATCGGCCACCGTCGTTCCCGCGGCCGCGCCGCCGTCAGCGCACGCCGCCGCCAGCAGCTGCGCCCAGTGCGGATCGGGAGCGCAGTCGTCATCGGTGAAGCAGATGACCCCGGCGCTTGCCGCGGCGACGCCGCGGTTGCGCGCGGCGGCCGGGCCCCGGCCCGCGCCGTTCACGACCAGTGCTGCGGGCGCGCTCCGGGCGACGACCGCCGCGATCGCGCCCGGGTCGCGCGACGCGTCGTCGACGACCACGATCTCGACCGCCACGCTCTGGCGCGCGAGTGCGGTGAGGCAGCGCTCGAGCGCCGCGGGCCGGTCGCGCGTCGGAACCACGACCGAGATGCGCTGCGCGGTCATGCCGGTTCGGCGCCGCGGATCCGAAGCGCCGCGAAGGTTCCGGCGATCGTCGCGGCCACGCCCGCGAGCATCGCCGCCGCGGCGCCGCTGGCCTCCGCGTCCGGCACGGCCAGCAGCGCGACCCAGACGAAGCCCGCGACACCGAGTGCCGCTCCCGCGACAGCGGCCTCGGGGCGCCCGCGCAACGCCGCGAGTTGCGTCGCCAGCGTCCACAGCGGGGCGAGCATGGCGGCCACGAGCGCGATGCGCAGCGGGTCGGCCGCGTCGCGGAAGCCGTCGCCGAGGGCGAAGGCGAGCAGCGGCTCGGCCGCCAGCGCGAGCGCCACGCAGATGGGCACGGCCACCATGGCGCAGATGCCCGCGACACGGCGCAGCGCTGCCTCGGCCGCCGCGCGGTTGGTGTCGAAGGCCCGCGCCGCGCCGGGTAGCGCGACGAGCGTCGTCTGCATGACGGCGTAGGTGATCGCGAGTGCCGCGCCCGCCGCAATCGCCGCATGCCCCGTCGCCGCGGCGGTCACCCCCAGCAGGCCGCACGCCGGGGCGGCACCGCGGTGCACGACCTGCGTCAGCGCGCCGCCGGCCGCCTGCAGCCGCGCGAAGCGCAGCGTGCCGTCCGGGAGCACGCCGCAGGGCACCCCGCGCAGCTCGGGCCACGCGACCGTGAGGCCGAGGATCAGCGCCGCGCCGGCGCCGAGCGCGATCGCCGCGACCGCGCCGTCGAGGCCCGCGACGGGATACAGCACGACGGCACCCGCGACGATGACGGCGTTCTCCAGCGGATAGCGCAGGCTCCACGCCGATGTGCGCTCCAGCCCCAGCGCGAGCTGCGACAGCAGCGTCGCCGCGGTGCCGAGCAGCGCCGCGGTCGCGACGAGCCCGACCTGGAGCGCGCTGACCGAGCCCGGCGCCGCGGCGGCCCCGAGCGCGGCCAGTGCCGCGAGCGCCAGCAGCAGCATCCCGCGCGTGCGGGCGACGCGACGCGCGAGTGCGTGCGCGAGGCCGCTTCGCGCCTTCCCCGCGCGCGCCGGTGCGAGCACGCGCGCGAACAGCGCGGGCCCTCCCACCCCCGTGGCGGTCGCGACGCCCGTCGCGACGGCGAGCGCCACCGCGAACCCCCCGTAGTCGGCGGCGCCGAGCGCGCGCGGCACGAGCAGCACGAGCCCGGCGAGCGTCACCGCCTCCAGCGCCTTGCCGGCCGCGCTGCCCGCGACCGCCCGCCGCGGAAGCGTCACCCCGCTCATCGGCTCAGCGCCCTCATCGCGGCGAGGATAGGCCGATGGTCAGGCGAAGTGCCGCAGCCGGCGCCGCGCCGAACGGCGATCAGCGCGGCGAGGTGCGTGCGCGACGCGCCGAACGTGGGAGTCCGACGTTGACGGCGCGACGCGCCGAGTGTGGGAGTCCAGCGCTGACGGCGCCGAGCGCGGCCTTGAACGGGAGCAGCGCCGCGATCGCCCGGACGACGTCCCACAGCGCTTGCTCGAGCAGCCGCTCGACCGGGGCCGCGCGGCCCGTGGTCCCATTGCCCGGCCACGGGCCGCGCACCCGCAGTCGGCGGGCGCCCGTGCGCATCCACCCCTCTGTCCAGCCCTTGGACGATCCGAGGCGTGTCGCGTCACGCTTGACCTGACACCCGGGTGTCAGGCGTACTCTGAAGGGGTGGGAATCACCGTCAAACAGGTTGCCGAGCGCGTGGGGTTGCCGAGCCGGACGGTCCGCTACTACGACCGCATCGGGCTCGTCCCCGCCGACGAGCGCAGCGACGCCGGTTATCGGCTCTACGGCGCCGAGGAGGAGGGCCGGCTGCGGTTCATCCGGCGCGCGAAGCGGCTCGGCTTCTCGCTGGACGAGATCCGTGGCCTGATGGCTGCGGCCGAGGGCGGCTGCGGCGCCACGGTGCCCGAGCTCATGCGGCTGCTGGACGAGAAGGTGCAGGAGCTCGACGCCAAGATCGTCGAGCTGACCGCCTTTCGCGATCACCTCATCGAGTACCGCGCGGGCAAGCGCGGCGCTGCGCGCCGATCCTGCGGCCACGGTGCGTTTTGTGGCTGCCTTGACGATGTCCCCGAACCATGAGACCAAACGCGAATACCGAGGTGATCGAGGTGTCCTGCCAATGCGAAATCACAGCCGGTGTCGCCCCTTGTAGGTGCGCGACCGGATCGGATGCCGATTGCGGCTGCGGGACCGCCGCCGTCGCGTCGCCCGATCGCGAGATGACTCTCGAGCGGATCGTGATGGAACTCGACAAGCGCGTTCGCAGGCTGGAGGCCAGCCGCTGACGCATCAGATCGAGCGGACGATCGGCAGGCGCGGGCACGAGTACCATCGCGCCATGTCGAGTTCGTTTTCGGTCGGGGATCGGGTCAGCCGCCTCAACGACGGGGCCGTCGGCGTCGTCGTCGAGATCGGGCCGATGGGCGGCGTCGACGTCCGCTGGGACTCAAGCGGCGTGGTGTCGGTTGTCGTGCCCGCTCAGATCAAGCCCACCTGAGGCAGCGACGCGATCACGCAGGAAGGCGGCGCGGGGCGCCGCCGCATCGCTTGCTACCCGCGGGCCGGCGGACAGCGGCGTTGCTCGCCCAGTCCTGCCTGCGCTGCGGCGCGCGCGGGCGTTTCGCGGCGTCTCGGGCGCCGCTTCAGCCATGGAGCCAGCCGGGATCGAACCGGCGACCTCCTGCTTGCAAAGCAGGCGCTCTCCCATCTGAGCTATGGCCCCTGGGTGGTTGACTCCGAATTCCCCCACCCGCGAAATCGGAATCAAACATCTGGCGGGAGATTCTACGCGGCGCTCAGCAGCTCCCCGGCCACGCGATCGGTCGCGTCGCCGAGGCCGCCGAGCAGTCGCCGCGAGAGTTGCGCGCGGCGGAAGAACAGCGGCGCGTCGTGCTCCCACGTCGCGCCGATGCCGCCGTGGACGGAGATCATCGCGCGGCTCGCGTAGTCCAGCGCGTGGCCGGCGGCTGCCCGCGCGGCGCTGGCGGCGAGCGGGAACTCGTCGCGGCCGTCTTCGTACGCCCAGCCGGCGTAGACGAGCACCGAGTAGGCGTTCTCACGCAGGCGCAGGACCTCGACGAGGCTGTGTTTGACCGCCTGGTAGGAGCCGATCGCACGACCGAACGTGAAGCGCTGCTTGGCGTACTCGACCGACGTGGCGAGCGCCGTGTCGACGGCGCCGATCGACTCGGCGGCGAGCAGCACCTGCTGCAGGTACCACGCGCTCGCGAGCGCGTCGCCATCGATCCCGTCGAGCACGGTGCCGGGAGCGCCTTGGAACGTGACGTGTCCAAGCAGACGGGTCGCGTCGTAGCGCACGACCGGCTCGACGTTCACGCCATCGCCCGAACCCGCGGTTGCCACCGCGACCGGTGTGCCGTCAGACGAGGTCGTGACGACGACGAAGCCGTCCGCGCCAGGCGCGTCGGGCACCCAGGCGACCGTGCCGGTGACCGTTGCGTCCTCGCCGACGGTCGGCGCGGGAGCGCGCACCGAGCCGGCACGCGGCTCGACGGTCCAGCCGGCGGTCCTATCGCCCGGCGGCCGCGCCGGCACGAAGCAGCCGCGGCGCACGCCCTCCGCCAGCTCGCCGACGATGTCGGCGCCGGCGCGGTCCGCGAGCGCGGACGCCGGCAGGTGGCCGAGCAGCGGCACGCCGGCGAGCACGCGGCCGGCCTCCATCATCACGAGCGCGGCGTCGAACGCGCCGAGGCCGGCGCCGCCGTGCTCCTCGCTCACGAGCAACCCCGTCCAGCCGGCTTCGCACGCCGTCGGCCACAGGTCAGGCAGCGCGCCGGGCTCCTCCAGGGCGGTGCGCGCCGCCGCTACGGTCTCCGCGCGCGCGAGGGCGTTGCGCGCCGCCTCGCGCAGGAAGGTCTGCTCGTCGGTGAGCTCGAGGTCCATTGCGAGCAGCTCCGTCCCTAGTGGGCCTTCTCCGAACGTCTGACCGCAAACCCCGGGCGCCGATCGCCGCCTGGCGGCGTCCTCGGTCGGGGCAATGGCCCTGCCATTGCGCCCTCCCTGCGTCCTTGCCAGCCGGCGCCGGCATCCCGGGGTTTCCGGCCGAACGTTCCGAGAAGGCCCACTAGTGGGTTGCGGCCATGGTCGAGCGAGGACTCCAACTCATCAGGACGACACCGCCGCGCGTTCCTTCGCCCGCAGCTCGGAGAACGGGATGCCCTTGTCCAGGCGCGGCTCGGGCGGCAGGCCCATGACGCGCTCGCCGATCGTGTTGCGCAGGATCTCCTCCGTGCCGCCGGCGGACTTCAGCCCCGGCAGGAACGAGATCATGTACGCCCACTCGCTGTCCTGCATGAGCGCCTCGGGACCGAGGACGTCGGCGATGAGGTCGCCCGCCTCGATGGCGGCCTTGACCGTCGTGACCTTCGCCAGCCCGGCCTCGGGGCCTGGGATCTGCCCGTGCTGGAGCGCGCTGAGCGTGCGGTAGCCGCTGAACTTCACGGCCAGCAGCTCGACCGCCAGCTCGCCGAGGCGGCGCCGCACCTCCGGATCGGCACTCGCGTGCTCGTCGCCCGCGATCGCCTCGGCGAAGCGCTCGGTGCGGTAGCCGAGCGCCTCGGACCCCAGGCCGATCGTCAGGCGCTCGAACATGAGCGTCGTCATCGCGGTTCCCCAGCCACCGCCGAGCGGACCGCAGACGGCGTCGGCGGCCAGGGCAACCTCGTCGAAGAAGACCTCGTTGAACTCGGCCTCGCCAGAAATCTGGCGCAGGCCGCGGATCGTGACGCCCGGCGCGTCCATCGGGACGATGAACATCGTCAGGCCCTTGTGCTTGGGCACGTCGGCATCGGTGCGCGCGAGCAGCAGCCCGTGGGCGGCGAAGTGCGCGTTGGTGGTCCACACCTTCTGGCCCGACAGGCGCCACGTGCCGTCGTCCTGGCGTGTCGCGCGCGCCTGTACCGCTGCGAGGTCAGACCCGGCGGCCGGCTCGGAGAACAGCTGGCACCAGACCTCGTCGCCATGCAGCATCGGCCCGAGGTAGCGCGACTTCTGCTCGTCGGTGCCGTGGGCGATGATCGTCGGGCCGAGCATGCCGACGCCGATGACGTCGAGGATCCCGGGAACGCC
This sequence comes from uncultured Actinomycetes bacterium, assembly GCA_963705315.1. Lineage (GTDB taxonomy): Bacteria > Actinomycetota > Thermoleophilia > Solirubrobacterales > Solirubrobacteraceae > CADCVQ01. The sequence goes on along the minus strand of OY970068.1, from coordinate 243,846 downwards.
CGCCCGCGCGACCTCCTGGTTGACGATCACCTGCTCGACGGGCCCGAGCCCCTGCCCGCCGACCTCGGTCGGCCACGTCACGCCCGCAAGCCCGGCCTTCGCCAGCGTGCCCTGCCACGCCCTGCGCCCCGCGATGATCGCGGGCTCGTCGTCGCCCTGAACCGGCGGAGCCTCGTGCTTGTGCTCCTCGAGCCAGCTACGCGCCTTGGTGCGGTACCGAGCCTGTTCGGGAGTGTCGTTGAGGTCCACGGATAGGGGGATTGGCTGACTGGCCAGTCGAGCTGCCAAGGACGATACAGGCGCAGCACAACAGCCCAAGCCACGGCTAGAGCACGGCGGTCGGCAATGCCGACCGCCGTCGTTTCTCTATGTAACGTCGCCCGCAGGTCACCGGTTCCGGTGACCGGAGGGCGAAACCGTTCTCCGCGGAGCCCTGGTGCCCGAGCCTTGATGCCCGAGCCCTGGTGCCCGAGCCTTGATGCCCGAGCCCTGGTGCCCGAGCCTTGATGACCGAGCCCTGGTGCCCGAGCCTTGATGACCGAGCCCTGGTGCCCGAGCCCTGGTGCCCGAGCCCTGGTGCCTGAGCCCCGCGCCCCAGCTACTTGCGCCGCGCCTTGGCCTTCGCCTCGAGCCCGTCGTCGCAGCGCTCGAGGAAGCTGTCGAGGATCGTGTGCATCGAGCGCAGCTCCGCGGCGGCGTCAGCCAGCCGCTCCTCGCCCGCGCGCGTGAGTTGGTAGGTACGCCGATCCGGGCCGCCGCTAGAGGACTGCCACGCCGAGCGCACGAGGCCGGCGCCCTCCAGGGTGCGCAGCGCGCGATACAGGCGGCCGGGATCGTCGCGGTTGAATCCCAGCGGGCGCAGCCGCTCGCGCAGCTCGTAGCCGTGCGCGGGGCTCTCGTGCAGCAACAGCAGCAGGCACGGCCGGAGGAAGTTCTTCGGCAGGACATGCCCGGCCAGGTCGGTGTCGACGGCCATTGAGCCACCGTACTCCAGAAACGGGGTTCAGCCACCCGCCGAGGCCGAAAACCACGGCCTTCGAGCTGATCTGGCGCGAACCCGGGCCTTATCTCGCCCTTATGTCGGCGTTAAGGGACGCACAGATTCGTCCGCCGCACCTGCAAAGATCACCTGCAAATGCCGGGTTTTAAAGCTGACCGAGGGCGGCGGGTTCGAGGGGCCGCTAGACATCCCGGGGCGCGTTGTACTAGTGTCGCGGACGGAATTCGGCTGGGTCGGGGTAGAGGGTGACAGGCCGAGACCCAGAAAGTTTTGAACCACTAGGGAGCGAGCAACTGTCCGGTCGGGGCTGATGCCGTGGCCGAGCAGGGGCAGAAAAGAGGGAGGCCACAGTGCTTAGACGGCCCGGCGCATCTTGGGCGCCATATAGGGGGAGCGTGCCGTGCCGACACTAAAGCGCACGCGTACTCCGCAGCAGCAAGCGCAAAAGCAGCAGGCCCAGCGGGCCGCAGCTCCCGGTCGTCCAGGGAGTTCCGGTGGCGCCGGGGTGCAGGGGGTCAACCTCATCATCCTCGTGCTTGTTGCCGTCTCGGTCATCATCGCGGCGGGCCTCCTCGCGAAGACCGTGAACACCGCCCGCAGCATCGACGGCACCGCGAAGAACATTCGCGAGACCGGCATGGGCATCAACACGTCGACTGACTCGATCGTCCAGCTGCAGAAGACGACCGCCATCGCGCGGTCCATCCTGCGGACTGCACGTCCGCTGCAGCCGGCGCTCGCCAAGATCGTCAACCGGGCAGTCTCGATCGACCGTTCAGCGGCCTCGATCGACGGTCTCGCCGGCACGATCCTGTCGACCGCTGGCACGATCAACAACAGCGCGACGACGATCAACGGCACGGCCGGAGCGATCAACTCGGTCGCCGGAACGATCAACGGCACGGCCGGCGCGATCAACGAGGTCGCGGGCGGCATCAACAACGTCGCCGGCACGATCAACAGCACGGCGAAGACGATCAACACGACCGCCGGCCCCGGCGCAGGCATCCTGGGTGTGGCACGGTTGATCGACGGCGACGCGTCGCAGATCGTCGGCGGTCTTTCCAGCACGGTCAGCGTGGCGGACGCGATTCGCGTCGACTCGGAGAACATCCTCGAGGTCGCCAAGCAGATCCTGGACACCGCGGCATGCATCGACGAGAAGCTGCCCGGCGCCGACGCTGCCGCCGGCCAATGCAACAACGTCCAGCCATGAGGTCGACGATGAGCAACCACGCCTACTTCATGACTAACGACGACGCGTTCGGAGGGTCCCTGTGAGAACCGCATCAGATACACGGTGGACATGGATCTTCGGAACCATCCTGATCCTCGTCGTCATCGTCGTCATCGCGTTCCTGCTCGGTATCACGAGCGCGCTGAGCAGCATCGACGACGCACTTGACACGACCGACAACACGCTGGTTGACGTGCAGGGCGAGGCCAAGCCTCTGCCCGAGTACATCCGGGCGATCAACGACAACCTGACGAACATCGACACGGCGCTGAAGCCGATCCCGGATCAGGCCGGCAAGATCCTTGCCTCCCTGACCTCGATCGATCAGTCGGCGGGTCGGATCAACGCGGCACTCGGCAACACGTCGAGCTCGCTGGTTGACACGTCAGGCTCACTGGTCAACACCTCGGGTGACCTCAGCACGATCACCAGCTCGCTCCAGAACACCTCTGGCTCGCTGATTGACACCACCAACATCCTGGTCACGATCCGCAGTTCGCTGATCAACACCTCCGGAGTGCTGGTGAGCGTCAGCTCGCGCGTCAAGGCGATCAACGCGGAGTTGCGAGCCGCACGGAGCGCAAGCAGCGCGGGTACGGCAGCGGTGCCGCCGCAGGTCACGAGCATCAACGCTGACCTCGTGGCTGCCGAAGGCGGAAACGCGGTCGGTGGCGACGGCGGCCTGTTCCAGACCAACCTGGGTCTGCGGGCCACCGAGCGGCATCTGACGAGCGCCTGTAACTCGGCTCTGCTCGACATCCTGCCGCCATTGGGCAAGTGCTAAGCGCACGGTCACCAGAGAGAGGACGCAGCTATGCGTAGCATTCTCAGCGGTGCCCGGGGCATGGCCGGTCTGGTGCTCGTGGTCCTGATCGCGTGGGCTCTGCTGTCGGTGATTTTCCTCACCGGCACACTGCTCGCGGCGCGATCGATCGACCGCAGCGTCAACACCGTCACGACCGGCATCAATCCCGTCGTCGAGGACATTGGCAAGGACGCCAAGTTCATCGACGAGGCCCGCAAGATCGTAGGCATCTCGGGAGACATCCTGAAAGCGGCGAAGCCGCTGTCGGCTCAGGCCGCCGTGATCGAGAAGACGGCCAGGGAGGGCATCGACCCGAAGCTCAAGTCGGTTCTCGGCAAGGTCGGCGACATCAACGAGGTCGCCGGCTCGATCAACGCGAACGTGCTGCAGATCGGGTCCACCGTGGATTCGATCCTCGGCAACGCCAGCTCGATCAACGGCAGCGTCGTGTCGATCAACAACAGCGGCCACTCGATTTTGAGGCGGGCGCGCGAGATCAACGGCAGCGCGCGCAGCATCCTCGGTCGAGGCGGGTCCATTCTGGCCCTGGTTCAGGTGATCGACGGCAAGGTCGCTCGCGCCAACAGCCAGGCGGACTCGATCGACGCGGACACCAAGGTCATCGCTCCGAACGTGGCGAAGATCCTGGCTGCCGTCGGCAAGGAAGGCGTCGCTGGACACGGCGCGACGATTCACGGTCATGCGAACACGATCGACTGCAGCCCGCTGTTGAATGGTGTGCTCGGTCCGTTGCTCGCACCGGTGACCGCACTACTAGCCACTCTCGGTCTCGTTCCGCCCGGCGCGCCGGGTTCCGGCTCGGTCGAGTGCAACAAGTGAGATGATGAACGAACTAGCGGGTACATCCAACGAACGAATGAACTAGCAGCTACATACACCGAATGACTCAACTAGCAGCTACATACACCGATTGGTACATAGGGCTCGCACTCGTGTTCTTCGTCATCGTGGTGGTGGTCGTCATCGTGGCGATCATCCTCACGCTGGCGGCGCGCATCGCCGACCAGGCGCGTGGCGCCGCGGCCGGCGTGGACACAGTGCGTGCCCAGACAACCTCCCTTAAGACGGGAGTGGCCCAAGTCAACGACTCGGCGGTCCGGATCCTGCATATGGCCCGGACCCTCAGGAAGGTGGCGGTGGGCAAATGACAACGCTCGCAGCATTCGACACCCATGCCTTGTGGCAGATCGTGCTGGGCATGGGTGCCGTCGTCCTGGCCGTGGTGATCATCTTGATGATGCTCCTGTTGAGCCTCGTCAAGGACATTCAGATCAGCGTCGGAATCCTTCTGGAGACCGCGCCGATCGTCGCTTCGCACACGTCGCAGATTCCGCTCCTGGTGCATACGCCCCCGGTGCTGAACCTCGTCATCGAGGAAGCGATCATCCAGGACGGCTACATGAACGCCCTCACGGACGGCTACATCGCGGCAGGTGAGACGCTATGAGCACAGAGCTCATGACGATCCTCAGCGTCGTCGAGGCAGTACTGCTCGTCGTCATCCTCGCGATCGCGCTCACCCGCGTGCGCCAGCGCCTGACGATCATCTCCAACGGGTTGAAAGACCTTGCTGGGATGCTCGTCACCGTTGAGCAGCAGCACCTGCGCCCGCTGCCGAAGCTGGTGGCGGACGTCAACGGGCCGCTGAACACGATCTCCGGCGTGCTGCCGGGGATCGCGGCGAAAGCCGCGCTCGTGGTGCGCAAGGCGACAGGGGGCTAGGAGAAACCATGGAAGTTGTATGGGGAATGAACATCGTCCTGGTCCTGGTGATCATCGTGCTCGTCGGACTGCTCAAGGGCGTCCTGGGAGCAGCGAAGAGCATCCCGCCGACCATCGACGCAATCGCCGGCGTCGCTCAGGCCGCATCTCGCGACCTGGACGCCGTCGTCGTCCTGCTGACGACGCAGAATTACATCAGTCAGATCGTCGCCAGTGTTGCCAACTACGGGGGCTCGCTTGACGTCGCCCTCCCGGACGCCTAGGAGGTAGGACATGGATCCAGCAGTTGCAGTCATGATCCTCCTGGTCACGCTGATCATTGCGGCGTTGGCCATCTACCTCATCGCGACGATCGCCGAGCTGATCAAGATCACGAACGGCCTCGACGTCGTCATCGGCGGCGTGGGCGAGATCGTCGCCAAGAGCGCCCCCGTCAACGGCGTCCTGGACGCGATCAACGCGAATTTGGTCGCCGGGCGCAATCTGCTCGAAGGCCTGCTACTGAAGAAGGCGGGGCCGGACAGCGCGGGTCTCGTCGAGTCGCTGTTTCCCGGCGAGGGCGCGAACTTCCTGCGTCGTGTCGGCAAGAGCGGCAAGGTCGTCAACGTCGGTGTCGTGTACACGCGCGGTGTCGGCATCCTGGCCAGCCTTGGTCGCGGTGCCCCCATCGGTGCGGCGCACGCCAAGGGCGCGGCTGTCCGCGACGCGCAGTACTCGACGTCGGCGGCCGCTTCGCTGTATCCCGCTCCGGCGGATCGGCGTGGCGACGTGAGCCAGAAGATCGGCCGTTCGCCGGTCGTCGGCTCGGGCTACGGTCCTATGGGCGGACCGCAAGCGTACGTTCCGTCGGCGACGCCAGGTGTGCGTCCGGGCAGGGGCGGAGGAGTTTCGGCCCCGGCATCGGCGCCAGCGCCGGCGCCGGCAGCAGCGCCGGCACCGCCGGCGCCGGCCCGGATCAGCCTGCGCAAGCCCGAACCAGCGGCCGCCGCACCGCCTCAGCCTCCGGCACCTGAGCCAGCAGCTCCGGCTCCGCCTGCCGCGGATGCTGGTGGCGACGCGCCGGCTGCGCCTGCCAAGCTGAACGTCAGGGGCAAGCGACCCTGGGAACGCTGAATCGTTGCGGGAGTCCGGCCACCGGCCGGGCTCCCGGCATCGTCTCGGCCTGGTGAAGCTGTGAACCGCAATTGGATGGTCGCCGGTGCTGTGGCGGCCATTCTTGCGATCGTGCTCGGCGCCCGTTTGGGCAGAGACCTGTTGTCCGACGACGACGAGCCGGTCAAGCCGGCCGCTTCGAACGTCGTGCAGTTCCACGAGACGGTGGCGGACTTCTCGCTGTCCTATCCCCGCACGTGGAAGCGGGCGCCGTCGGCGGACCCCGAGATCCCGCTGCTCGTACTCGCACCCGACCAGTCCGCGGTGCTGCAGGTCCGCCGCTCGGTCGCCGGCGTCGAGCAGATCACGCGCGAGACCCTGCCGATCGCCAAGAAGGTGACCGATCCGCTGTTTGCCGTCATCAAGGGCGCCAAGCTCACCGAGCCGGCGGCACCCGTGGAGCGCGGCGGGCTGCTCGGCTGGCGCTACAGGTACACCATCGGCGGGGACAAGCGAGCCCGCGACCACTACTTCCTCTTCAAGGACGAGTTCCTCATCGCGCTCGTCTTCGAGGTGCAGCCCGCCGGCCGCCTGCGCACCTTCGTTGCGCAGTTCGACCGCATCGTGGCATCGCTGCGTACCGGCGCACCGGCCTGACGCGTCCAGAGGAGACACGGGATACGCAGCGTGGCGCGCTCGAGCGTTTCGAATGGCGCAACCCGCGCATATGCTGTGCCCGTGGCCACAGTCGCCGAGTCCCTGCCGCCCGACGAGGCCCGCCCGCAGGACCCTGCGGCCGTCTCCGCCCGCCGCACGCTAGCCCGCTCGGACACGCTACGCGCGGCCGTCGCCGTGTCGATCGCCGCCGGTGTCATCCACGGCGTCGCGATGGTCGACCACGTCGACCACTACTGGCTCTACGGCGTCTTCTTTGTCCTTGTGACCTACGGCCAGGTCCTCTGGGGGATCTGGATGTACCGCCACCCGGAGGATCGGCGAGTGCTCGTGGCGGGCGCCGTCGGCAACCTCGCCGTCGTCGGCGTGTGGCTGTGGTCACGTTCCATCGGCGTCCCGATCGGCCCGGAGAGCTGGCAGGCGGAGCGCTCGGGCGCGATGGACATCATGGCCACGCTGGACGAGCTTGTGATCGCGGCGCTCGTGCTCGTCATCGTGGCGCCGGCAAGCCGCTTTGCCGTCCGTCTGAGCTGGCTCGCCGGCATGAACGCCACGCGCCTGGCGATCATGCTCGGCTCGGCGAGCGCGTTCTCTCTCATGCTCGGCAGTCACGCCCACTAGACCAAAAGAAACGCCGCGCCCCCGTCGGGACGCGGCGTGAGGAGTCGCCCGGCGCGCGGGGGCAGAACTCGCGCACCAGAGACAGATGCCTGGTGATGCTCCCGCGTGCTAAGAGGGAATACCGCTGCGTTTGGATTGCGCAGAGGTGGCGGCAGAGGACAACAGACCCGACGCCAGCGCAACCACCCCGAAGAACAGGTGGTTGAAGTTCTCGAGATCGCCTGAGCCCTTCATCGAGATGATCGTCAGGCTGTCGACCTTGTCGCCGACCTGGAGCGGGCTCGTGTCGACAAAACCGATGACGAACGCCACGACGTAGAACAGTCCGACGCCCATGAGCGCGCCCTCGGTGACCGGTGCCGAGAAGCTCGTCATGACGAGCAGGAACGCGCCAATGACGAGATGAACGAGGTTGTGCGCCGGGTTGATCTGGAACCCGAGCAGCGCCTCGTCGGTGTTCTGCGTGAAGTCGTTGAAGCCCGTTACGATGAAGCCAACGACGCCGATCGCAACGTAAAAGAAGCCCAATGCGAGCGCCACCCTCGCCGCAAGGCTGTTGTTCCCTGTCATGTGGTCCGACTCCTCCCTCTTGATGAGTCCGTGAGTCTATAGGCGCGCCGCCCGATCGTGCGCGCCAGATAGCAGTCAATTCGGTTGCCTACGCCCTGTCAACCGCCAATCTGACTCATGGTGCGATGGGGCTGCTTATACCCGGGATCGTTGACGTGGTGCTTGAGCTCCTTGCGCCAGACGGCGTCGCGGATCGTCTGCTCGAGTTCAGCGTCGCTGACGCCCGCGCGCATCGGCTCGCGCAGGTCGGTCTCATGGAGGCTGAACAGGCACGTCCGCAGCTTGCCCTCGGCCGTTACGCGAATGCGGTCGCAGTCGCCGCAGAACGGCTCGGACACCGGGTTGATGAAGCCGATCTTGCCCTCGCCGTCGGCGAAGCGGTAGACGCGGGCGGTTGCCGACGGCTCGCGCGGCTCGGCCTCGAGCGGATAGACGTCGTGGATCGCGGCGCGGATCTCGTCGCCCGTCAGGACGCTTGCGGGATCCCACTTGTGGTCGGCGTCCAGCGGCATGAACTCGATGAACCGGACCTCGTAAGGGTACTCGCGGGCGAAGCGGGCGAAGGGCAGGATCTCGGTCTCGGTGAAGCCGCGCATGCCGACGGCGTTGATCTTGATCGGGTGCGCCTCGGGATACTGCCCGAGCACCTCTAGGCCCTTGAGCACGCGCGGCAAACTGTCGCGGCGGGTGATCTCGAAGAAGCGGTCGCGCTGCAGCGAGTCGATCGAGACGTTGAAGCGGTTGATGCCGGCCGCGACGAGTGCCTCGGCGTCGCGCTCGAGCAGGAAGCCGTTGGTCGTGACGCTGAGATCCTCGACGCCCTCGATCGTTGCGAGCATCGCCGCCAGCCGCGGGAACTCGCGGCGCACGAGCGGCTCGCCGCCGGTCAGGCGAACGTCGTGCACGCCCATCCGAGCAAGCACCGAGACGAGCCGGTGAAGCTCCTCGAAGGACAGCACCTGGTCGCGCTCGAGCCACGGCAGGCCCTCGGCTGGCATGCAGTACTGACAGCGGAAGTTGCAGCGGTCGGTGACCGACACGCGCACATCCCGAATCAGTCGGCCATGCCCATCAACCAACGGCTCACGCGACGACATCGATTTGCTCTCCATCCCTCTGCACTACCCCCGTTGCACGCGGTTACGCGTGCGTTCGTACACACGCCAACGTTGGATCAGCATGGCAGGTCGAGCGTTCATGGTCCTAAGTGCTGCCCGCCGGAAGTTCCATGGTCTCTCCCGGCGCGCGATCCGCGCCTGACCGCCGCCGGCGCCCGCCCCCGTGCCGCCGGCACGAAGGCGGGTCACCGCCGACCGCCAGATCGCGGCCGCGCATCCCGGAGATCCCGACGGAACCTACGGCGGGCAGCACTAACATCACCGTCGTGGAAATCACAGTTCGACTCTTCGCGGTGCTCCGCGAGCAGGCGGGCGCAGGCACCCTCGACCTGCGCCTCAGCGAGGGCGCAACCGTAGCCGACGCGATCTCCGAGCTACGGCGCGGACCGCTCAGCGGCCTGCCGGAGCGGGCACCGTTTGTCGCGGCCGTCGATCGCGAGTACGTCGCGTCCGATCACCCGCTCAGCGACGGTGCCGAGCTCGCGCTCGTGCCGCCCGTGAGCGGCGGGGATGGCGCGCAGGACGGCGAGCGCAACCCGGTGCGGCTCGCCGAGATCTCGGCCGAACCGCTCGATGTCGAGGCGATCCGCAAGCTCGTGATCGACCCCGCCTGCGGCGGCACCGTGATTTTCCTGGGCACGACGCGCGACGTCCCGTCGCTGCAGTACGAGGCATACGTCGACATGGCCCGCGAGCAGATCGAGCGCATCGCGATGGCCGCGGCGCAGGAGTACGGGCTGCCCGCCGTCGCGGTCGCCCACCGCATCGGGACGGTCGAGCTCAGCGAGCCGAGCATCGTCGTCGCCGTATCGGCGCCACACCGCGGCGAGGCGTACGCCGGCGCGCGCGCGATCCTCGACGCCGTGAAGTCCGAGGCGCCGATTTGGAAGCAGGAGCATCCCGCCGACGGTCCGCCGGAGTGGGTGCAGGGCACCCTGCCGCAGCCGCGCTCGCGCGTTACGTAGTCCGTCGCGCGTCCCGAACGCGCTGATCCGATCCACGCGTCGGCCCGTAGGCCGGATAGTGCTTGCGCGCCAACGCGGCGCGGACCGTCGCGACCGATCCGTGATGCTACGTTCCGCGCGGGCGGGTACACCAGTTCGACAGAGGAGACGCCGATGGCCGAGACAGAAGAAGCGACCGAGCGCCACAACGACAACGTTTGCCTGTTCCCCGGCTGCGACCGCCTCGCGGTCGAGACCCGGCCACGCGGGCCCGGACGCCAGGGCTACAAGGCGAACTACTGTGAGCTTGAGGAGCACAACGCCGCGAGCATGCAGCGGGCGTTGCGCGAGAGCGGCGAAGGCATGACGCTCGTCGAGACCGACGCGGCCGCCGACAGCGCGTAGCCAGGCTTCATCCGCGCCGCTCGGAGTACATCGGCGCGCGTGCCCGGAACCGTTCCGCCGGCACCCCGCCGCCCCGTGACAGCAGAACGCGGGTCGTCTCCGGCAACATGAGGAAGCTGTGGAGCGCCTCGGCGGCGGCAATTCGCCGGGGCCGCGGCAGCGTGCTGGCGTGCCAGATGCCGTGAAGCGGCATTCCGCGGACGTCAAGCTGGACCAGCGCGCCTCGCTCCAGCTCGTCGATCACCGTGTGCTTGATGGCGAGCGTGATCCCGCGGCCGGCCACGACCTGCGTGAGCGCGGCCGCGAAGTTCGGGTACGCGTGTATGCGCTGCGGCACGATCGCCTGGCGGGCGAGGAAGCCGCCCGTCTCGGTCGACGTATCGGCCTCGAAGGGCCCGAGCAGCCACGGCGTGCCGACGAGCGACGCGGGCGCCACCGCCTTGGATCCCGCCAGCGCGTGGCCACGTGCCGCGACGACGACGAGCGTGTAGCGCAAGAACGGCTCGGAGTCGATGACGGGTTCAAGCGCGCCGCCGACGCGCGGCCCGAGCGCGATGTCCACTGTGCGATCGCCGAGCAGGTTCACGAACTCCACGCTGCGCGCCACGCGCGCGGCGATGTCGATGCTCGGATAGCGGCGCTTGAACGCCTCCAGCAGTGGTTCGGCGGCGAACTCCGCCACCGCCGGCGTGAAGGCGACGCGCAGCGTGCGGTTGTCCTCCCCCGCCTCACGCACGGCGCGCCGCGTGTGGTCGGCGAGCCCGAGGATCTCGCTCGCGCCGCTCGCCAGCCGCCGTCCGCCCGGCGTGAGCGCCAGCGCGCCGCCGGTGCGGAGGTACAGCTCGTCATCGAACTCGATGCGCAGCGCGCGGACCGCTCCGGAAACCGCCGCATCGCTGACTTCGAGTTCCCGCGCGGCCGCCCTCACGGAGCCAAGCCGTGCGACGGTGAGGAACGTTCGGAGCTGCGACAGGGTCAATTAAGCGTTTGCTTCATCCGGTTTGACAAACCCGATCGTAGCGTGCATAGGATCGCGGGAGAGACAACCTGTTCTCGTGAAGTGGAGAGGAGCGTCACACCTTGGCAATGCAGACCCCAGCGCCCGTTGAGTATTCGCGGGCGACCAGCGTCGACGATGCGATAGCGCAGCTTGTAGCGCAGGGCGGCAATGCACGGATCCTCGCGGGCGGGCACAGCCTGATCCCGATGATGAAGCTGCGGCTGGCCAACCCCGGCCACCTGATCGACATCAACCCGCTTGAGCCGGAGCTCAGCTACATCCGCAAGGAGGGCAACGAGATCCGGATCGGCGCGATGACGCGTCACAAGGATCTGCTTTCCTCGGATCTGCTCAAGCAGACCTTCCCGAACATCTTCGAGGAGGCCGAGTGGGTACTCGCCGACCCCGTCGTGCGCAACCGCGGCACGATGGGCGGATCGGTGTGCCAGGCGGACCCCGCGGAGGACCTCTCGGGCGTCGTCACGGCACTGCACGGCCAGGCCGTGCTCAAGGGACCTGACGGCGAGCGCGTCGTCGGCATGCACGACTTCCACCTCGGTCCGTACATGACCGCGGTGCAGCCCACCGAGATGCTCACCGAGGTGCGCTTCGACATCGGCTCGGGCCAGCACGGCAGCTCGCACGAGAAGGTCGAGCGCCGCGCCGGCGACTTCGCCATCGTGGCGGCGTCAGCGGCACTCTGGCTTCAGGGCGGAACGATCGCCAAGGCCGGACTGGCCTGCAGCGCGGTCGGCCCGACGACGATCCAGATGACCCGTGCCGAGGAGCTCATGCAGGGCAAGCAGCCCTCGGACGAGCTCTTCGCGCAGGCCCGCCAGATCGCTGCGGCCGATTGCGACCCGAGCTCGGACGGCCGCGGGGCCGCCGACTACAAGCGTCACGTCGCCGGTGCGCTCACCGAGCGCGCCCTGAAGCGGGCGCTGCGTCGCGCGCAGGGCGAAGTCCTGCCGCGCCACTCGCACTGGCATCCGCAAGCGTACGTGGCCTGAGAAGAGGGGTTTTAGAACACGATGCAAGTATCAATGTCGATCAACGGCGCGGAGCACTCCTACGACGTCGAGCCGCGCATGCTGCTGGTGCATTACATCCGCGAGATGGCGGAACTGCACGGCACTCACTGGGGCTGTGACACGTCCAACTGCGGGATCTGCGTCGTTCTCATGAACGGCGAGCCGATCAAGTCGTGCACGACCCTGGCCGCCCAGGCCGAGGGCCAGGAGATCCTGACGGTCGAGGGCCTCGAGAAGGACGGCCAGCTCGATCCGATCCAGATGGGCTTCCACGAATGCCACGCGCTGCAGTGCGGCTTCTGCACCCCGGGAATGATGGTCACCGGAAACTGGCTCATCAACAACCACCCGGATCCGACGAACATGACCGAAGAAGACATCCGTATGGCCATCTCGGGCGGCCTGTGCCGCTGCACGGGCTACAAGAACATCGTCGCCGCTATTCGCTGGGCTGCCGCATACCGCGCCGGACAGCCGACGCACGGCGCCATGCAGGTAGTCAACCAGGAGAGGTAGACACTTATGGCTGTTGAACCCGCACCCGGCAGGTCTCCAGATTGGCTGGAGATGGCCACGCAACCGGTCTCCGAGACGCCCATCGGCTTCGGGCGCATGAAGCGCAAGGAAGACGCGCGCTTCATCCGTGGCAAGGGCAACTACATGGACGACGTCCGGCTTCCCGGCATGGTGCACGGCGCGCTGCTGCGCAGCCCGTACGCCCACGCGCGGATCAAGTCGATCGACACGTCGAAGGCGCTTGCGCATCCGAAGGTCGCCGCGGTCGTCATCGCGAAGGACCTCGAGACGCTCGGTCTGGCCTGGATGCCGACCATCTCCTACGACACGCAAGCCGTGCTCGCGGGCGACAAGGTCCGCTTCCACCTGCAGGAGGTCGCATTCGTCGTGGCGCTCGACGCCTACTCGGCGCAGGACGCCCTGCAGCTCATCGATGTCGAGTACGAGGTCCTGCCGGCGATCGTCAACGCCCGTAAGGCGCTCGATCCCGACGCCCCGCTCATCCGCGACGACAAGGTCGGCCAGACCGACAACCTCGCCAGCCCGAGCTGGGAGGCCGGCGACAAGGGCACCACCGACCGCGCGTTCGCCGAGGCCGACACGATCGCCGTTCGCGACATCATCATGCCGCGAGTTCACCCGTCTCCGATGGAGACGTGCGGCATGGTCGCCGACATGAACCCGGCCACGGGTCAGCTGGACATCTACAACGGCAACCAGGCGCCCCATGCCCACCGCACGGTGTACGCCCAGGTCGCGGGTCTGCCCGAGCAGAACATCCGCATCCTGTGCAACGACATCGGCGGCGGCTTCGGCAACAAGGTGCCCGTGTACCCCGGCTACGTCTGCGCGATTGCCGCGTCGATCGTCGCCGGCGCTCCGGTGAAGTGGATCGAGGACCGCTCGGAGAACCTGGTCACGACCGGGTTCGCGCGTGACTACATCATGCACGGCGAGATGTGCTCCAAGGGCGGCAAGATCAGCGGCCTGCGGGTCGACGTGATCGCCGACCACGGCGCGTTTGACTCGACCGCGCAGGCGACGAAGTTCCCCGCAGGGTTCTTCCACATCGTCACCGGTTCGTACGACTACTCGGCCGCGCATTGCCAGGTCAAGGCCGTCTACACCAACAAGGCGCCGGGCGGGGTGGCGTATCGCTGCTCCTTCCGCATCACCGAGGCCGTTTACCTCGTCGAGCGCATGGTCGACGCGCTGGCCATGGAGATGAACGTCGATCCGGTCGAGCTGCGCATACGCAGCTTCATCCAGCCCCAGCAGTTCCCGTACGAATCACCGACGGGTTGGGTCTACGACTCGGGCAACTACGAGAAGGCGATGCAGCTCGCCAAGGACATGGCGGGTTACGACGCCCTGCGCCAGGAGCAGCAGGAGAAGCTCGCCAGGGGCGAGATCATGGGCATCGGCTGTGCCTTCTTCACGGAGGGCGTCGGCGCCGGTCCGCGTAAGCACATGGACATCCTCGGCCTCGCCATGAACGACGGCGCGGACCTGCGTGTCCACCCGTCCGGCAAGGCCGTGCTGTCGATCAGCGCGCAGACCCAGGGCCAGGGCCACGAGACGACGTTCGCTCAGATCGTCGCCGAGGAGCTCGGCATCAGCCCCAACGACATCCAGGTGCGTCACGGCGATACGGACAAGACCCCGTATGGCCTGGGCACGTACGGAAGCCGGTCGACGCCGGTCTCCGGCGGCGCGACGGCCGTCGTCGCCCGTCGCGTCCGCGACAGGGCGCGGCTCATCGCAGCGAAGATGCTCGAGGCCAACCCCGACGACCTCGCGTGGGAGAAGGGTCGCTGGTACATGAAGGGCGACCCGTCCCGCGGTGCGGAGATCGAGGACATCGCCTCCTACGCGTACGGTCCGAACCCGATGCCCGAAGGGCTCGAGGGCGGCTTGGACGCGCAGGCCGTGTACGACCCGCCGAACCTGACGTACCCGTTCGGCGCGTACATCTCGGTCGTCGACATCGACGCCGAGACCGGCAAGGTGTTCATGCGCCGCCTGATCGCAGTCGACGACTGCGGCGTGCGGATCAACCCGCTCGTGGTCGACGGCCAGATCCATGGCGGTCTCACCGAGGGCGTCGGCATCGCGCTGATGGAGCTCATCTCGTTCGACGAGCAGGGCAACTGCTTGAACTCGTCGTTCATGGACTACCTGCTCCCGACGGCGATGGAGTGCCCGGACTGGGAGCTCGGCGAGACAGTCACGCCGTGCCCCCACCACCCGATCGGCGCGAAGGGCGTCGGCGAGTCCCCGTGCGTCGGGTCCCCGCCGTGCATCGCCAACGCGGTGATCGACGGCCTGTACCACGCCAAGGGCATCAAGCACATGGACATCCCCTGCAATCCCGGCCGCGTCTGGGCCGCGATGCAGGGCCGTGCCGAGCCACCGCAGTAGAGATGCAATCGGACGCTCTAGCGCGGCGGGCTGACGAGCTCGCCGCGCAGGGCGCGCCGTTCGTGACGGCCACGGTCGTGCGCGCCCAGCGCCCGACATCTGCTCGGGCCGGGAACGTCGCGCTCGTTCTCAGTGACGGCACGGTCGACGGCTTCGTCGGCGGCGTCTGTGCGGAGCACAGCGTCCGCATGTACGCGCTGAAGACGATGCAGACCGGCGAGCCGATGCTGCTGCGCATCCTGCCCGACGATGATCCGCAGGGAAACGGCGAAGGCGCCGTCAAGGAGGATGGAGCGGTGACCGTGCAGAACCCCTGCCTGTCGGGCGGGGCCATCGAGGTCTTCCTGGAGCCGGTGCTGCCGGCTCCGCGCGTGCTCGTCGCCGGCGACACGCCGATCGCGGGCGCGCTCGAGCGCTTCGGGCCCGATCTCGGGCTCGACATCGTCGCAGTGCAGGACGAGGCGCTCGCGCTCGAACCGGGCGATCTCGCGGTCATCGTGGCCGCGCACGGTCGCGGGGAACTCGATGCGCTGCAGATCGCGCTTGAGGCCGAGGTGCCGTACGTCGGCCTCGTCGCCAGCGAGAAGCGTGGCAACGCGCTGATCGAGGAGATGCGCCAAAACGGCGTGCCGGACGACCTGCTCGCGAAGATCGAGTCGCCGGCCGGCATCGAGATCCATGCGGTCACGCCGTCGGAGATCGCGCTGACGATCCTCGCGCGCGTCATCGCGGTGCGCCGCAGCGGCGCGTACGTGCACGTCAGCTCGCCGGCGGTGGCGTCGCCCGAGCTCGCCACCGATCCGATCTGTGGCATGACCGTCCCGGCCATCGCCGACTCGATCCAGATCGAGCATGACGGCGAGACGATCTACTTCTGTCGCGACGGCTGCAAGCAACAGTACGAGGAGCAGCACGGCCTGGTCGCGGCGCGCTCCGGCGCGAAGCGGAGCACCGGGAAGGCCAAGGCAGCCGCGGAGGTTCCGGCGATGGCGGTCGACCCGATCTGCGGGATGACCGTCGCGGCCACCCCGGACACGCCCCACCTGGAGCACAACGGCGAGACGGTCTACTTCTGCTGCGAGGGCTGCAAGAAGAAGTTTGAGCAGGAACAGGCCCATGCCGTCGCCGCGAAATAGCGGCTTCGTGACGGGCATCGTGCTCGGTGCCGGAGGCTCCACGCGCCTCGGAAGACCGAAGCAATTGCTGCCCTATGGTGCAAGGACCTTGCTCGATCACACCGTCAACACCGCTCGCGAGAGCGGCTTGGATCAGATCGTCGTTCCGATCGGCGGGGCATCCGATGAGGTACGCGGGCGCGTAGACCTCTCGGGCGCGGATGTCGTCGTGAACTACGCCTTCGGTGAGGGCTGTTCGTCATCGATCGCCGCCGCGCTCGAGACCGTCGACGACCGCTGCGAGGTGCTTGTGCTGATGCTTGGCGACCAACCGGGCGTGACGCCCGCCACCGTGCGGGCGCTGCTTGAGCATCGCGCGAGCGCGCCGCTCGCGGTCTGCCGCTACGAGGACGGCCGCGGTCATCCGTTTGCCTTTGACCGCAGCGTTTTCGGCGATCTCGCCAGCCTGCACGGCGACAAGGGCGTGTGGCGCCTGCTCGATCAGCGCGCCGACGAGGTTGTCGAGGTCCCGATCGCGGGCAAGGTCCCGCTGGACGTTGATACCCCCGAGGACTACGAGGCCGTCCTCGCTGAAGCCGGATTTACGGAGGCACGTGCATGAGCAAGGTGTTTGGAGCAGAGGAGGAGATCCGCCAGCTCGTCTCGAGCGTCGAGGACCTCGGTATCTCGATGGGCAAGCAGGACTATCTCGCGGACGATGCGCTGGCGACGTCGCTGTTCCTCGCCTTGCGCCTGCCCCAGCCGCTCCTTTTGGAGGGTGAGGCCGGGGTCGGCAAGACCGAGGCCGCCAAGGCGCTGGCGGCCGTGCTCGACACGCCGCTCATCCGTCTGCAGTGCTACGAGGGCATCGACGCATCCGAGGCGCTGTACGAGTGGAACTATCCCCGTCAGCTCCTCGCCATCCGCGTCGCGGACTCGAGCGGCGAGAAGATGGCTGAGTCAGACCTCTTCGGCGAGGACTACCTCATCCGCCGGCCGCTGCTACAGGCCCTCCAGCACCCGGGCCCGCGGCCGGCCGTCCTGCTCATCGACGAGATCGACCGCGCCGACGCGGACTTCGAGGCCTTCCTGCTCGAGCTGCTCGCCGAGGCGACCGTGACGATCCCCGAGATCGGCACGATCACCGCCGAGCACCCGCCGATCATCATCCTGACGTCCAACCGCACGCGCGACCTGCACGACGCCGTCAAGCGGCGCTGCCTGTACCAGTGGATCGACTACCCGACGCCGTCGCGCGAGGTCGAGATCGTCCGCCGCCGCGTCAAGGGCGTCTCGGAGAGGCTCGCCGTCCAGGTCGCCGACGCGGTCTCGCGGATGCGCGACTCCGACATCCAGAAGCCGCCCGGCATCGCCGAGGCGATCGACTGGGTCGCCGCGCTCGACCTCCTCGGCATCGAGAAGCTCGACCCCGACACGATGGACCGCACCCTCGGCTCGGTGCTGAAGTACTCAGAGGACCAGGAGGTCATCCGCGCCGCGGGGCTGGAGATGCTCGTCGAGGATCCCGCCTGAGCCGATGGCGGACGAGGTCGTACAAGGCGAAGACGGGGTCTACCGGTACGCGGAGGACGAGGGCTTCAGCGTCGAGACGCTGCACCTCGACCTGCCGGCGCTCGTCGGCGCGTTCAGCCAGCGGCTGCACGACGAGGGCGTCCCGGTCACGCCGCTGCAGTCGGCCAATTACGCCAACGCGCTCACCCTCGTCAAGCCGCAGTCGCGGCGGCGCTTGTACTGGACGACGCGCGCGGTCTTTGTGACCGCGGTGCAGCAGCTGCCCGCGTTCAACCGGGTCTTCGAGGAGATCTTCGTCAACCTCGCCGACGACGAGGACGGCGACGCCGACGCGGAAGCGGGCGAGCCCGAGGTGAAGAAGAAGAAGGACACCAAGGACCCCGACGAGCCGCCGCCGCCCGAGGACGAGGGCAGCGAGATGAACGCCGGCGACGCGCCGGAGGACGAGGACGACGAGGACGACGAGGAGGACCAGGAGGTCCCGATCGCCCAGGCGAGCGAGGACGAGCTGCTGGCCGAGAAGTCCTTTTCCGACCTCGAGCCGCACGAGCTGGCGATGCTCTACCACATGATGACCCGGCTGAAGCTCGCCACGCCCACGCGGCGCCTGCGCCGCGTCAAGCGAAAGCGCCACGGCGAGCGCATCGACATGCGCCGCACGCTGCGCGCGAGCCTGCGCACCGGCGGCGATCCGATCAAGCTCAAGTACCGCAAGCGCCGCATCCAGCCGCGCCGGCTCGTGCTGCTGTGCGACATCTCGGGGTCGATGGAGCCATATGCGCGCGCGTACCTGCAGTTCCTGCACTGCGCCCGGGCGACCGGCCCGAACGCCGAGGCGTTCGTGTTCGCCACGCGCCTGACGCGGCTGACCAAGCAGCTGGCGGGGCGCAACCCGCAGCGCGCCATCCGCCGGGCCGCCGAGGCCGCTCCGGACTGGTCGAGCGGCACGCGCATCGGCGACGCCCTCAAGACGTTCAACGACAAGCACGGTCGCCGCGGAATGGCCCGCGGGGCGGTCATCGTCATCCTGTCCGATGGCTGGGAGCGCGGTGACCCAAAGATGGTCGAGCGCGAGATGCAGCGCCTCTCCCGCCTGGCCTACCGCATCGTGTGGGTCAACCCGCGCGTGAGCGCGCCCGGCTTCGCGCCGCGCGCCGGCGGCCTCGTTGCCGCGCTCCCGTTCTGCAATGCGCTCGTCAGCGGCCACAGCCTGCGCTCGCTCGACGAGGTCGCCGACGCGATCTCCGCCGATCTCGAGGTCGACGCGCTCCTGACGAGCGCGAGCTGGAAGCCGCCGAAGGTCGACAACGAGCCCGAGCCCGAGCAGTGGGGCTACGCCGGCTCAGGCATCTCGGGCATCGCGATGCCCAGTGGCTACAGCCCGAAGAAGGGCAAGACCGCCCCCGGCCGCAGCTGGGCCGACTAGTGGCCCTGATGACGACGCTCGCGCACATCGCCGGTATGCCGGTCGAGGAGACCGTGGCGATGGCCGCCCCAATCTTCGGGGCGACGTGCGTCGCCATCATGGCGAGCCTGCACGCTGCAAGGCGCCGACGCGCCGAACGGCGCGCCGGCCGCCGACGCTCGTCGGGCGTTGCCTAGTCCCGGTAGGCCGTCTGCGCGTCGAGCGAGCCGTCGAGCCCGGCGGGGAGCTCGAGAGCGCCACCGTGCGCGTACAGCGCGATCTCTTCGATGCGCTTGCCCTGTGACGGGTCGCGACCCGGGGCGAAGCGGTCGCCGGTCCAGGCGAGGCTCTGCGGCGAGGTACCGAGCATGCCGCCGGCCAGGATCTGGCCTTTCGCCTTGATCTTGCCGCATACGCTGCGGATCGCGTTGGGCGTCCCGGCGCTCGGCGACGTCCCGAACCCGTGACCCTCGCCGAAGCGGTCGAGGTCGTTGGCGACGACCTTGACGTCTGCTGCTGCGATGCCGAGCTCATCAGAGACGATCTGGGCGTACTGCGCTTCCTGCCCGTCGCTCTCCGTGGTGAGGCTCAACACTGGCTTTCCCGTCGGGTGGACCCGAAGGAACACTGCTCTCCAAGCTCCAGCCACGGTCAGCTCCCCTGTCGAATGGTGTCAATCAACTGCACGTAAGTTCCTCCTAAATGAACGGCGCGGCTCCCGAATTCCGTGCCGCAAGATAGCCCGTGAAGTATGGCAGTTCGCGCACTTGGGCGTCCCCGAATGGCGCGCCCGCGGGCCGGCTAGGCGCCGTGCCGGGCCGTCGGATCAGCTGACCTTGCCCACGACGAAGACCTCGACGTCGTCCTTGACCTTCAGCGCGCCGAAGAGCGCCGAGTAGGGCTTGATGCCGAAGTCGCTCTGGGTGAGCGTCGTGCTGGCGCTCAGGGCGCCGTCGTCGCCGACGCTGAGGTCGAACGACACGGGCTGGCTCTTGCCGGCGATCGTCAGGTCGCCGTTGACCTTCAGGCCCGCGTCGGTCGCGGTGACATCGCTCGAGCGAAACTGGATGTCCTGCGCCTTGAGGATGTCCTTGTCGATCGTCTTCTTGATGTCGGCCTTGTCGTCGTCGCCGAGCGCGTTCATGCCGCCCTCGCCCTTGAGCACGCTGAGCGATGTCGCGTCGGCGTTGAGTTCGAGGCTGGAGCTGTCGCCCACCGTGAGCGTCGCGTTCCATGACGTGACGTCGATCGTGAGGTCGTGTCCTGCCTTCGCCGCCGCCCCGCCGCGGCCGGTCTTCACGCGGAGGTCGGCGTTGTCTGGTCCCAGGTTGTACGTCCCTGCCTCAATAGCCATCCCGCGATTGTATGAAGGAGGATGCGTTGGCCGGCGGCTGGGTCAGGTGGCATACTGCCCGGCCTCACGCGCGCACCGGCGCGTGGTCATCACAAGGAGAGACCCACCGAATGCCGACGCTGAGCGAGTCGTTTCCCGTTGCCAATGCTGATCATGCCTGGGGCATCATCAGCGACCTGAACAAGCTCGTCCCCTGTGTCCCCGGGGCCAAGGTCACCGAGTCGACCGGGCCCGCGTCCGTGACGGCCGAGATCGACGTGAAGATGGGCTCGATGGGGATGAAGTTCTCCGGCCCCGTCAACATCTACGAGCAGAACGACGCGTCCAAGACCGCGAAGATCAAGACGGACACGCGCGAGGCCGGTGGGCAGAGCGCCGCCAGCGGCGACGTCACGATCACCGTCTCGGGCGGCACGTGCAACATCAGCGCGATCGCCAACGTGCAGGGCAAGGCTGCGTCGATGGGCGAGGGCACCGTCGTCGCCGTCCTCACGCAGCTCGTCAAGCAGTTCGCCGGGAACGTGTCGACGGCGTAGGCGCGTTCTGCCGCCCGCCGGGCGCCGAACCGTGCGGCTGGCGTACGCCAACGCGCCAGCTTCCGATCGGCGCTCCGGGCAGACAAGACCCGGGGGTAGCATCCACACCAGGCCGCATCTTGACCGGAAAGGGCGCGCGCATGAGGGACGTAATCGAGGACGTTGATCGCTGGGTCGCGCGGGGTGACCGCGTGGCGCTGGCGACGGTCGTCGCGGTTCGCCGTTCAGCACCGCGGCCGCCCGGATCGAAGATGGCGATCAACGACAAGGGCGAGGTCTCCGGCATGGTGTCCGGCGGCTGCGTCGAGGGCGCCGTCATCGAGGTCGCCGACAAGGTGCTTCAGGGCGCCGATCCCGAGCTCGTGTCGTTCGGCATCAGCGACGACATGGCCTGGGACGTCGGCCTGCCCTGTGGCGGCGAGATCGACGTGTGGGTCGAGGTCTTCGAGCCGTGAGCGTCCAGACGCAGTTCGCCGAGATCGCCCGCACCGACGGGCGCGCCGCCCTCGTGACCGCGACGAACGGCCCGCACGCCGGTGCGCGCATGCTCGTCCACGTTGACGGCGCGTGCAGCGGCACGCTGGGCGACGCCGAGCTCGATGCCGAGGGCTGCGCGGCTGCCGAGGAGCTCATGTGGACCGAGAAGTCCGAGATGCGCGGTGACCTGTTCATCGACATCTGCGCGCCGCCGCCCCGGCTCATCATTTTCGGCGCCGTCGAGTACGCCGACCACCTCTCGCGCCTGGCGAAGGTCGCCGGCTGGCGGTCCTACGTCGTCGACCCGCGCGGCCGCTTCGCCACCAAGGACCGCTTCCCGGAGGCCGACGACGTCATCGCCGCGTGGCCCGAGAAGGCGTTTGAGCAGATCGGCGCGCCCGATCCCGCGACGTACATCGCGGTCCTCACGCACGATCCCAAGCTCGACGACGCGGTACTGCTCAGCGCGCTGGAGTCCGACGCCGCCTACATCGGCGCCATAGGCGCGAAGAAGACGCAGAAGGCCCGTCGTGAGCGCCTGCTCGCCGCCGGCGTCAGCGAGCAGGACATGGCCCGGATCAGCGCGCCGATCGGGCTCGACCTCGGCGCGAAGTCCACACAGGAGACAGCACTGTCGATCATGGCCGAGGTCGCCGCCGTGCGCCACGGCGCAGACGGCGGACGGCTGTGCGCGATCAAGGGCGAGAAGCGCGTCCACGCCGGCGCTGGATCAGCGAAATAGGCGCGACCTGCGTGTGCTGACGGGTTCGAGGACCAAGCGGTGCGGTGACGACACCCGTTCCGCGTACCCCTCGTACGCTGAACGGGTGGCGGTGCCGCACCGCGCCGGTCATCGGGCGCGTCAGTGCGCGCCGGGGCTACTTGAAGAGCTTGTCGAGCACTCCGGAGCTCGTGAGGAGCCCGCCCGCCTGCTCGGCGAGTGCCTGGCCCTGCTCGAGCATGGCCGCGCGCCCGTCTTCGTCGGCGGTCAGGTAGGCCACGCCAGCGGCCGCGATCCCGAGCGGGACCACCCGCCACAGGATGCTGCGCCGCGACCCGACGAGGCCGAGCAGCTGCTGGTTCGTCGCGGCCAGTGACATCATCGCCGGCGCGAGCTGGTTCAACTTTCGACTCCGCATATGGCTGCCTTTCCAAGCTTCAGTGTGTCGCATGCCGGCCACGAAACCGAGCGCGGCTGCTCCTTGCGCCACGCGCATCTGGCGCGCGGCGACAATATCGCTGGATGTCGCCTCATGCGGCACCGGCGTGTCTGTGCCGGAGTTGGAGATCTCTTGGTCCATGGTTCCCTTGGTCTCTCGTGCGCGAGTAACGGTCGGCGGGTCAGCGAATGACCCAGCGCACCACGCGAGCGGCGACGAAGCCGGCCGCGAGCATCACGGGAACGCGCAGGGCGGGATCGAGGCTGTCGACCCGGTCCTTCAGCTCGCCGAGCATCTCGCCCGGATCGATCTGACTAAAGTCGATCGAGCCGACCTGCTCGACCATCGCGCCGGGGTCCATCGAGCCAATCTGGCTGATGAGCCCCTTCGCCTTGTCGCCGATCTCGCCAACCGGCACGCCGAACTCTCCAAGCTTGTCGAGCACCTGCTCGATGGGTTCCTGCGTCGTAGCCACGCGGACTTCCTCACTTTCCTAGCTGCTAGGCACACCGGCTCAACCCGAACGTCGACCCGAACGGTCTGGTTGAGTACCACGATGTCGATCAGCGGCACAAGGTGATCCAAACATCTAGCGCGGGGCGTGCACGAGTGGTAGGACTCATCCCTGCTCGCAAAGTCCGAGCCGTCTTACAGTCGTTCTAACCCAGGGACCTATCTATGTGCCTCGCCATTCCCGGCCAGATTCTCGACGTGGTCGATGAATCGAACCGCCTAGCCAAAGTCGACGTCGCGGGCGTACAGCGCAACGTCAACATCGGCCTGCTCGACGACGACGGTGTCGGCGTCGGTCCGGGGGACTGGGTCCTGATCCACGTGGGCTTCGCGATGTCTAAGATCGACGAAGAGGAAGCGCACGAGACGCGCCGCATGCTCGAGAGCATGGGCGAGGACTACGAGCAGGAGCTCGAGGATCTGAAGGCGAGCATCATCGAATGACCCGCATCATCGCCAACGCGGCTGCCGCCTTGGCGGCTCCGGTTTGTGACGGGTCGACGCACTGCATCACGTGCGGCGACGTCGCTGTCGCGATGAGCGTCATGCGCCTCGACGAGGAACGGGGGCTGGCGCTCTGCGCCGATGAGGACGGCAACTCGGAGACTGTTGAAACCGACCTAGTCGCCCCGGTTGCGCCGGGGGACAAGATCCTGGTCCACGCCGGCACGGCGATTGCACGTCTTACTCAGGAGGTCCCTGCATGAAGTACGTCGAGGAATTCCGCGATCCCGCGCTCGGTGAAGCGCTAGCCGGCGAGATCCTGGGGCTTGTCGAGCCCGGCCGTCATTACAAGTTCATGGAGGTCTGCGGCGGGCACACCCATTCGATCTACAAGTACGGGATCGACGATCTCCTCCCGGCAAACGTCGAGCTCGTGCACGGGCCCGGCTGCCCGGTCTGCGTCATCCCCATGGGACGCGTCGACGACGGCATCGCCCTGGCGCATCAGCCCGACGTCATCTTCACGTGCTTCGGCGACATGCTCCGCGTCCCGGGGTCGGACGGCACATTGCTCGACGCCAAGGCCGAAGGCGCAGACATCCGCATGGTGTATTCGCCGCTGGACGCGCTGCGCATCGCCAAGGCCAACCCGGAGCGCCCGGTCATCTTCTTCGCGATCGGCTTCGAGACGACGGCGCCGTCGACGGCGCTCACGCTCAAGCGGGCGAAGATGGAAGGCGTCAAGAACTTCTTCTGCATGTGCAACCACGTCACGATCGTGCCGCCGTTGCGCGCCCTGCTGGACTCCCCCGACCTGCGCCTGGACGGCTTCATCGGCCCCGGCCACGTCTCGACCGTCGTCGGTGTCCGCCCGTTCGAGTTCATCCCGCGCGAGTACAACAAGCCGATCGCGGTCGCCGGCTTCGAGCCGCTCGACGTGCTGCACGCGATCCACATGATCCTCACGCAGATCAAGGAAGGGCGCTGCGAGGTCGAGAACCAGTACGCCCGCGTCGTGCCGTGGGAGGGCAACCCGCGCGCGCTCGAGGTCATGTCCGAGGTCTTCGAGCTGCGGCCCCACTTCGAGTGGCGCGGCATGGGCTTCATCTCGCAGAGCGGCCTGAAGCTCTCCGAGGCGTACGCCGACATGGACGCCGAGATCGAGTACACGGTCCCCGGCATCCGCGTCGCCGACCCGAAGGCATGCCAATGCGGCGAGGTCCTCAAGGGCGTCATCAAGCCGTGGGAGTGCAAGGTCTTCGGCTCGGGCTGCACGCCGGAGCGCCCGATCGGCACGTGCATGGTGTCCAGCGAGGGAGCCTGCGCCGCGTATTACAACTACGGGCGCTTCGCTCGGGAGCGTGAAGTCGTCTAAATGGACTCGTCGACCGTAGGTCCGAACTTGAGAGGACCGGAGGGCGAAATTGCCGTCTGACGTCTCAGAGCGCGAGCAGAAGGTCCTCAATATCATCGAGACTGCGCGCGCCAAGCGCCAGAAGTTCCGTGATACCCAGATCACCATGGCTCACGGGGCCGGCGGCAAGGCGACGCAGGGCCTCATCGAGGGCCTGCTCGTACCGGCGTTCGCGAACGAGACGCTCACCGAGATGGCCGACGCGGGCACCGTGTCGATCCTCGGCGGCAACGTCGCGATGACGACCGACAGCTTCGTCGTCAAGCCGATCGTCTTCCCCGGCGGCTCGATCGGGGACCTCGCGGTCAACGGCACGGTCAACGACCTGGCCATGGCCGGAGCCAAGCCGGTCGCCCTGACGCTGTCGCTCATCCTCGAGGAGGGCCTGCCCGCGGACGCGCTCAAGGCCGAGGTCGAAGCGATCGCCGCGGCCGCCGCCGCCGCGGACGTCCCGATCGTGGCGGGCGACACAAAAGTGGTCGAACGAGGACACTGCGACCAGATGTACATCTGCACCACGGGGTTGGGGCTCGTTGACGAGCGCGCCACGCTGTCGCCGTCCTCGCTGCGACCCGGCGACAAGATCCTCGTCTCCGGGCGCGTGGGCGACCACGGCACGGCGATCATGCTCGCCCGCGGGGAGTTCGAGCTCGACGCCGACATCGAGTCCGACACGATGAACCTCTGGCCGATGGTCGACACGCTGCTCGACGCAGCCGGCCCGTCGTTGCGCTGCCTGCGCGATGCGACCCGCGGCGGTGCGGCATCAGTCCTCAACGAACTTGCGCGTGCCTCAAAGGTGGCAATGATCATCTACGAGGCAAAAGTGCCAGTGCATCCGGCAGTTGCCGGAGCGGCGGAGATCCTTGGGATCGACCCGATGCATGTGGCGAATGAGGGGAAGCTCATCGCGATCGTCGCCCCAGAGGCGGCGGACGACGCGCTGGCCGCATTGCGGTCGGTGCCCGGCGGCGAAGAGGCCGCCGAAATAGGCGAATGCAAGACCGAACCCGAAGGCATGGTCCTGATGGCCACCGCCTTCGGAGGCAAGCGCGTAATGGATCAGCTTGTTGGCGATCCGTTGCCGCGCATCTGTTAGCGACAGGAAGGAGCTCACATGGCATCAATCGAGTTCGCACCACGGCAGCACGAGACGGAGCAGATCACGGCTCACGTGATCTGGATGACGTCTGGTTTGAGCTGCGACGGTGACTCGGTTTCCATGACGTCGGCTGTCAACCCGAGTCTCGAGGACATCATCACGGGCGCGATCCCCGGTATGCCGAAGGTCGTGGCACATACCCCGGTCCTCGCGTACGAGGTGGGAGCCGAGTTCATGCAGGCCTGGTATGACGCCGAGGCCGGCAAGCTCGATCCGTTCGTCCTCATCGTCGAGGGATCCGTTCCCAACGAGAAGATCAATGGCGAAGGCCACTGGTCGGGCATGGGCGTGAATCCTTCGAACGGCCAGCCGATCACCACCAACGAGTGGATCGATCGTCTTGCCCCCAAGGCAGCGGCGGTTGTTGCGCTGGGAACGTGCGCCACGTACGGCGGCATTCCGGCGATGAAGAACAACCCGACGGGCGCCATGGGCGTGTGCGACTACCTGGGCTGGGGCTGGACCTCGGCGGCAGGGATTCCGGTAGTCAACATTCCCGGTTGCCCCGCGCAGCCTGACAACACGACTGAGTCGCTGACGGTTCTCGTCATGGCTCTGGCCGGCATTGCGCCGATCCCAGAGATCGACGAGCAGCACCGGCTCGCGATGCATTTCACCCGGACCGTGCATGAGGGCTGCAACCGAGCGGCCTACTACGAGCACGGCAACTTCGCAACGGAGTACGGCTCAGACCATCGCTGTCTGGTCAAGCTCGGCTGCAAGGGCCCGGTCGTGAAGTGCAACGTGCCGATCCGCGGATGGCAGAGCGGTGTCGGTGGGTGCCCGAACGTCGGTGGCATCTGCATGGCATGCACGATGCCGGGATTCCCCGACAAGTACATGCCGTTCATGGACGAGGACTCGAAGGCGAAGCTGTCCTCGACGGCAGCGAAGTTCACCTACGGTCCGCTGCTGCGGTACTTCCGCAACCAGTCGATCAAGACGACCTACGACAAGGAGCCGGAGTGGCGTCACCCGCGTGCGGAACTGACGACCGGCTTCACGCCTACCTGGTAGTAGGAGGAGAACACAACACATGGCAATTGCTCAGACACCGTCGGCAACGTCCGGCGTAGTCGTCAAGGAGATGGCGTGGGATCCGATCACCCGCATTGTGGGGTCGCTCGGTATCCACACGGAGATCGACTTCACGAACCGCAAGGTCAACAAGTGCTACAGCACGTCGATGATCTTCCGTGGATTCGACATCTTCATGAAGGGCATCGACCCACGTGATGCGCACTTCATCACGAGTCGAATCTGCGGGATCTGCGGTGACAACCACTGTACGGTCTCGTGCCTGAACCAGAACATGGCGTATGGCGTGAAGCCGCCGAAGCTCGGCGACTACGCGTTCAACCTCGCCGAGACCGCGGACTACATGTTCGACCACGCAATCTTCAACGACTGCATGGCGAACGTGGACTTCTGCGAGCAGATGGTCAAGGAGACCAACCCGTCCGTCCTCGCGAAGGCTGAGAACACGTCAGCCCCGCACGGCGACATCCACGGGTACAAGACCATCGCCGACATCATGCGCGCGCTGAACCCGTTCACGGGTTCGTTCTACCTGGAGACGCTTGGCGTCGCCCGGTACACGCGTGAGATGTACTGCCTGTTCGGCGGTCGGCACACGCATCCCTCGACGATTCTGCCGGGTGGCTGCAGCGCCGACATCACGCACCAAACGATGACGGATTACTACGTCCGCCTCATGCGCTACATGGACTACATCAAGCGCACGGTGCCGATGCACGATGACCTGTATGACTTCTTCTACGAGGCCATGCCGGGTTACGAGCAGGTCGGCTACCGCGATACGGACATCATCTGCTGGGGCGCGTTCGACGACCCGGAGTACGTCGATTACAACTACACGACCATGACGGACTGGGGTCGGCGTCGCTTCATCACGCCGGGCCTCGTCTTCAAGGGCGAGTTGATCACGACCGACCTGGTCGAGATCAACCTGGCGATGCGGATCCTGCTCGGTCACTCGTACTTCGATGACTGGGATCAGGCCGAGACGTTCGTCACCCACGACCCGCTTGGCAACCCGGTTGACAAGCGCCACCCGTGGAACAAGCAGACCATCCCGAAGCCGCAGAAGCGCGACTTCAACGACAAGTACTCGTGGGTCGCTGCGCCGCGCATGTATGACAAGCGCAACGACATCTACGTGGCCACGGACACCGGCGGCGGACCGTTCGCCCGCAACTGGTGCACCGCGAAGGCCGGCCTCGTGGACCTCGGCTACCTGAAGGCGACCGGACACAGCATCCAGATGGTGCTGCCCAAGAGCCTGAACATGCCGGAGATGGAGCTCGAGTGGAAGATTCCGCCGTGGTCAAACGCAGTTGAGCGCGACCGCGCCCGGACCTACCACCAGCCGATTTCCGCACTGATCGGTCTGTACAACCTCGAGAAGGCGCTGGTTGAGGTTCGCGCAGGACGCACCAAGTCATGGAACAGCTTCAAGGTTCCGGACGAGGCCGTCTCCTGTGGGTTCCACGAGGCAGCCCGTGGCGTGATCTCCCACCACATGGTGATTCGCGACGGCAAGATCGCCAACTACCAGCCCTACCCGCCGACCCCATGGAACGGCAACCCGCGCGACAAGTTCGGGACCCCCGGTCCGTACGAAGACGCTGTCCAGAACACTCCGATTTTCGAGGAGAACGGTCCGGACAACTTCAAGGGGATCGACATCATGCGCGCTGTGCGCTCCTTCGACCCGTGCCTGCCGTGCGGTGTGCACATGTACACCGGCAAGGGCCGCGTCAAGAAGGTTCAGCACACGCCGACGGGGATGTGCTGAGGGCCTAAATGGCTACTGAGCAACACGCTCCGGAAGAGCTGGTCGAGCGGGTCCAGGAACTCCTGGGCTCGCTCGACGAAATCGCCGATCCTGTCGCGCAGCAGCGCGTGCAGGAGCTGATCGGCACAGTTCTCGAGTTGTACGGAGCGGGTTTGGAGCGCGTCCTCGGCATCGTTTCAGATGCCGGGGACGTCGCGCTCCCCATCCGCCAGGCACTGCTCGACGACGGTGTCGTCTCAAGCCTCTTGCTGATCCACGGCCTGTATCCGATCTCGCTCGAAGAGCGGGTGCTGGAGGCTCTGGACAGCGTGCGTCCCTTCCTGGCGTCGCACGGAGGCAATGTCGAGTTCGTCGGAATCGACGAGGGCGTGGCACACCTGAAGCTGGAAGGCAGCTGCAATGGGTGTCCCTCCTCGGCGGCGACGCTCGAAAACGCGCTTAAGGAAGCAATCGACGCGACCGCACCCGATCTGCTGGGCCTGAAAGTCGAAGGCGTGGTGGGTCTGGAGGACGACGCGGGCGATTCCAACGGCGGGCTGTCGCTGCCCGTTGTGCAGGTTGGTGCGCCGACTCTGCCGATGGCGGACTCGCCGTACACAGAATGTCCCTCGGGCGTGGGGAAGTGACCGGAAGCGGTCGCCTGCCCTCCACGCTGGTAGCAGGCTTGGGCCGCCTAGCGCGGTCCTCGCCTGTTGAGGAGGCAGAGAAGTGCGAGATCTGCGGGCAGGGCATTTCCGAGGACCACCGCCACCTGCTTGAGCTTGGCGAGCGGCGCATTCTGTGCTCGTGCGAGCCGTGCATCGCGATGCGCTCCGGCATGGAGAACTACTGCCCGGTCGGCACGCGCTTCGTGTGGCTGGAGGACTTCGAGATGCCCGACGAGCTGTGGGCGGCGTTCCAGTTGCCGATCGGGCTGGCGTTCTTCTTCCGCTCGACCGGCGTCGATGCCGTCGTGGCGCTCTACCCGAGCCCGGCCGGCGCGACCGAGTCCGAGCTGCACCTCGAGAGCTGGGAGAAGCTCCAGGCGCTGAACCCGATCCTGGACAACCTCGAGGCCGATGCCGAGGCGTTTGTCGTCAACCGCATGGACGACGAGCCGCAGTACGCGATCGTGCCGATCGACGAGTGCTACCGGCTCGTCGGACTCATCAAGTCGACCTGGGAGGGCATCTCCGGCGGCTCTGCGATCGAAAATTCGGTGCCCAAATTCTTTGAATACGTTCGTCACAAAGCGAGAGTTGATGACTGAGGCCGACAAGCCAGAGGGCCCGGAGATGCGCCCACCCACCGCGCCCCGCGCTCCATCGTTCCCATCCGTCCCAACCGGCAACGAGGTCGACCACGTCAAGCACGTCTCGACGGCCCGGAGCGGTCCGCCTCCCGCGGAGTCCCGCGACTACGGCCCGGAGATGACCTTCGAAGTCCTCGGCGCCGCCCACGAGCCGTTCGCCGCGCAGCCCACGCTGCGCTTCGAGCTCGGCGCGTCCGAGCCGAGCGGGCGCGAGATCTACGCGGTCACGCTGACCGCGCAGATCAACTTCGATCCCGCGCGGCGTGACTACGACCCCCAGACCAAAGAGGATCTGTTCGAGCTGTTCGGGGCGCCGGAGCGCTGGCCGGCCACGACGCGCAGCTTCCTCTGGACGCACGCGACCGCGCTCGTGCACTCGTTCACCGGCGCGATCACGTTCGGCATGGAGGTGCCCTGCACGGCGGACCTCGAGATGGTGGCCTCGCGCTACATCTCAGCGCTGCCCGACGGCGACGTGCCGCTGTCGTTCCACTTCACCGGCCGCATCCTCTACGCGGCGCCCGACCAGCGAGTCCAGGTCGTCCACCTGCCGTGGACGACGAAGGCCGAGTACCGGATGCCCGTGTCGATCTGGCGCAACATGATCAAGCATCACCACGGCGAGTCCGGCTTCGCGGCATTGCACAACGACACGCTCGTCGCGCTGAAGAACTACAAGCGCGCCCGCGGGTTGCACACCCTTGATGCCTGCGTGCTCGATCTCATCGAGCGGGCGTCCGTCGAAGAAGAGGAGGCCCTCGGATGAGCGCCGAACCGACTGAAACCGAGATCCCCCAGATCGATCCGGAGAACTGGACCAACGTCAGCGCGACGTCGTCGAAGTCGCATCTGGACCGGCTCGTCGATTCCCTGCTGTTCGAGGGCTACGCGCTGTACCCGTACACGCCCGGCGCGACGAAGAACGCCACGCCGACGCCGTTCGGGATCGTCTATCCGGCCGACTATGCCGACCAGCAGACGCACGCCTTCGACCGCATGCAGCTGCAGTGCGTCGTGACGAACGCCGACGCGCTGGTCACCGGTGAGGTGCGCTTCTTGCAGCCCTCCGGCGACAAGCACAAGGCCGTCGAGCGGCGCGTGCAGCTCGGCGCCGCCCCGGCGGTCGTCTCCTTTGAGTTCGACGAGCTCGAGGGTCGCGCGGAGATCGAGGTCGAGCGGCTGCCCGACGGCAACGGGCGCGTGACGCTGCGCGTCATGAACGTCACGCCGCTGACCGAGGAGGAGGCGACCGCGGACCGCAAGGACGCGCTGCTGAAGAGCATGCTCTCCACGCATCTACTCACGCGCGTGCAGAGCGAGGGACACACGTTCATCTCGCCGCTCGAGCGCGGCGACGACGGCGTCGCCGGCTGCTGCAACGTCAACACCTGGCCGGTGCTCGCCAACCTCGAGGACACCGCGATCCTCGGCCCGACGATCATGCTGCCCGACCATCCCGAGATCGCGCCGGAGAGCGTCAACGACTTCTTCGACGGCACGGAGATCGAGGAGGCGCTGGTGCTGCACATCCAGGCGCTGTCCGACCAGGAGCGCGAGGAGATCGCCGCCCAGGACCCGAAGGTGCGCGAGATGCTCGCCCGCGCCGACGCGACGACGCCGCAGCAGCTCATGGACCTCCACGGCCGCGTCCGGCTCGAGGACCCGCCGGGCGAGCGCGAGTACACGGTCGACGGCGTCACCTACAAGCGCGGCGACAAGGTCATCCTGCACCCGGCACCGAGCGCGGACGTCTACGACAAGATGCTCGACGGCCGGCCGGCGACGATCCACCGGCTCTTCATCCGGATGGACGAGCGCCTACACCTCGGCGTCACCGTCGACGACGACCCGATGCAGGAGATCCTCGGCGAGAGCGGTCGCTTCCTGTTCTTCTTCTCCGACGAAGTCGAGGTGGTGTCTTGAGCGACGACAAGCAGCCCGAGGAGCGCGGCGCCGAGCAGTCGACGCCGCCGGTCGACAACTGGCGCCCACCGGACATGAGCTCGCCGCTCGAGCTCATCGAGGTCGACGTCTCCGACCGGCCCAAGCGCGTCCTTGTCGCCGGGATCGGCAACGCGTGGCAGAAGGACGACGGCTTCGGCTCGGAGGTCGCGCGCAAGCTCGAACACGAGGAGCTGCCCGACGGCGTCGCCGTCATCGACTTCGGTACCGGCGGACTCGATCTCGCCTACCAAGCGATGAACGGCTACGACGCGATCCTCATGATCGACATCAGCCGGCAGGGCGGGGAGCCCGGCACGCTGTACGTCATGGAGGTCGACGAGGACGAGGTCGCGGCTGGCGCCGTCGAGGACGGCGAGACGCTCAACCCGCACGGCATGGACCCCGAGACGGTCCTGCGCTTCATCAAGGTGATGGGGTCGTGGCCGGGCAAGGTCGTCATCGTCGCCTGCGAGCCGCAGACGATCGAGGAGATGGGCATGGGCCTGTCGCCCGTCGTCGAGGAGGCCGTCGACCGCGCGGTGAAGCTCGTGCTCGAGACCGCCGCCGAGCTGCTGACCGACGAGGCCTACGCCTCGGTCGACGAGCCCAAGTAGCGGGCGTCAGATGCACGAATTCGACCTGTCAAGCGCGATCGTCGCGACGGTGCGCAAGCACGCCGACGGGCGCAAGGTCACGCACGTCACGCTGCGCATCGGGCGGCTGCGCCAGGTCGTCAAGGACACGCTCGAGTTCTATTGGGCGATCGTCGGCAAGGACACGGTCTGCGAGGGCGCTACTCTGGAAATCGTCGACGTCCCCGCTGTGCTGCGGTGCAACACCTGCAAGAACGAGTGGGAGATCGAGATTCCCGCGTTTATCTGCGGCGATTGCGGAACCGGGGCAGTGGAAGTGCTGACAGGCGAAGAGTTCATGGTCGAATCGATCGAAGTTGAAGACGAGGAGAGCGCCGCATGCACCGCACCAAGGTGAGAGTCGTCGAGGACGCCCTCGACTCCAACAACACGATCGCCGCTGCGAACCGCAGCGACTTCGATCGTGCCGGCGTCGCCGTCGTGAACCTTATGAGCGCCCCCGGCGCGGGCAAGACGAGCCTGCTCGAGCGCGCACTGCCCGATCTGCATGACGCCGGCGTTCACGTCGGGGTCCTCGAGGGCGACGTGGCCGGCAGCTTCGACGCCGACCGGCTGTCGGTCCTGCACATCCCCGTCGTGCAGCTGAACACCGACAACGGCTTCGGCGGCGAGTGCCACCTCGACGCGAACATGGTCCGCTCCGCGCTGCCGACGGTGCCGCTGGAGGAGATCGACCTGCTGCTCGTCGAGAACGTCGGCAACCTCGTCTGCCCGGCCGAGTTTCGCATCGGCGAGGACGCCAAGATGATGGTCTGCTCGGTGACCGAGGGCGAGGACAAGCCGCTGAAGTACCCGCTCATGTTCCGCTCGTGCGAGCTCGTCGTCATCAACAAGATCGACCTGCTGGAGTACCTCGACTTCGACATCGACCGCCTCGAGGCGAACATCCTGCAGGTCAACCCGCAGGCAACGGTCATGCGCGTGAGCGCGAAGACCGGCGAGGGCGTCGACGCCTTCCGCGAATGGCTGACCGCGATTCCGGCGCGGGTGGGCGCCACCGCGTGAGCGACACCGCCGTCGCCGGCGCCGAGCGCGTCGAGTTGCGGCTGCGGGACCGCAGCGAAGCCAACGCGCAGTTCTTCGAAGCCGAGGCCGAGCGTCTCGCGACGCTGTGCCACAAGATGGCCGAGCGCTTCGCGCGCGACGGCCGGCTCGTCGCGTTCGGCGCGTCGCCGGCGGATCGCTCGGACGCGCGCCACGTGGCGGTCGAGTTCGTCCATCCGGTGATCGTCGGCAAGAGCGCGCTGCCGGCGCTCGGCCTGGCGGGCGAGGGTGGGCAGATCGCGCCGCAGGTCGCGCTGGAGGCCGAGGCCGAGGACATCGCGATGGCATTCGGCGGCGAGCCGGACATCCTTGCCGCGACCGCGGCGGCGCGCGAGCGCGGGTGCCTGACGGTCGCGTTCACGAAGGACTCGGGCGCCGAGTGGGAGTTCGATCTATCGGCGATCGAGGACGGCTTCATCCGCCAGGAGATCACCGAGACGCTCTACCACCTGCTGTGGGAGCTCGTCCACATCTTCCTCGACCACCGCGGGCTGCTGGAAGGTCCCAAGGCCCGGCAGGTGCACGACAGCGGCGCGTCGAGCTTCCTCTATCCGTTCCTCGGCCATCAGGAGCATGACCTCGACGCGATCCTCGACGACGTGCGCAAGTCGATGCTCATGAAGGCCGACGAGGTCACCGCGTTGCGTGTGCAGACGCTGACCGAGGGAGCCCCGACGCTGCTCGCGGCCGCCGCGGTCCTGCGCGCGAGTCTCGACGCGGGCGGCCGGCTCATCGCGCTCGGCAACGGCGGCTCGGCGACCGACGCGATGGATGTCGTCGCCGACTTCCGCACCGCGATGTTCGGCGGGCCGGCGCGACGCGCACTGGACCTCACCGAGGACACCGGGATCATCACCGCGGTCGCCAACGACATCGGCACCGACGCGATCTTCTCGCGCCAGGTCATCGCCTACGGGCGCAAGGGCGACGTGCTACTCGCGATGTCGACGAGCGGCAACTCGCTGAGCGTGCTCGAGGCCCTGCGCGAGGCGCGCCGCCGCGGCATGGTCACGATCGCGTTCGTCGGCTATGACGGTGGCAACGTCGCCGCCGGCAACGAGGCCGACCACATCGTCATCAGCCGCTCGCAGAACATCCCGCGCATCCAAGAGGCGCAGGCGAGCGTCTACCACGTGTTGCGCGAACTCGTCGAGCTGGATGGCTGATTCCGCGACCCACACCGCCGCCTGGACGCGTCCGGCGGCGCAGGATCGTCGCGCGCCCGAGCCCGGGCCGGACAGTTGAGCACCGCGTCGGAGGAGACGCCGCGGCGCGTCCGGGCGCGCGTCGACGGCACCGTCCAGGGTGTCGGCTACCGGCCGTTCGTCTATCGCCTCGCCAACGAGCTCGGCGTCACGGGGTTCGTCCTCAACGACGAGCGCGGCGTGCTCGTCGAGGCCGAGGGCGCGCCGGATGCCGTCGAGACGTTCGTCGCTCGCCTGCGCGACGACGCACCTGCGCTGGCCGACGTCACCGGCGTGCAGTCCGAGGACATCGACGCCGTCGGCGAGACGGAGTTTCAGATCGTCGCCAGCGTGCACGGCGGCGCCGCGACGGCGCCCGTCACGCCCGACAGCGCGACGTGCGAGGAGTGCCTTGCCGAGCTTTCAGACCCGCAGGACCGCCGCCACCGTTATCCGTTCCTGAACTGCACGAACTGCGGCCCGCGCTTCACGATCGTGACCGGGATCCCCTACGACCGGCCGATGACGACGATGGCCGGCTTTGCGATGTGCGACGCCTGCCAGGCCGAGTACGAGGACCCGGCCGACCGGCGCTTCCACGCGCAGCCAAACGCCTGCCCCGTCTGCGGGCCGCAGGTGCGCCTGCTCGAGCGCGATGGCAGCGAGGTGCAGTTCGACGCCGCGGATGCGGTGCGAGCGGCCGCCGACGACCTGCTCGCCGGGAAGATCCTCGCCGTCAAGGGCCTCGGCGGCTACCACCTTGCCTGCCGCGCCGACGACGCGGAGGCGGTGAGCGCGCTGCGCGGGCGCAAGCGCCGCGAGGACCGCCCGTTCGCGCTGCTCGTCGCCGACGTTCAGACGGCGCGCACGCTCGTCGAGCTCGACGAGGCCGAGGAGGCGCTGCTCGTCTCCCGGGAGCGGCCGATCGTCCTGTCGCGCCGGCTGCCCGACGCGCCCGTGGCGGAGGCCGTCGCGCCGCGCGCCCCCGATCTCGGCCTGATGTTGCCCTACACGCCGCTGCACCAGCTGCTAGCCGCCGACACGGGCACGCCGCTGGTGATGACCAGCGGCAACGTCTCCGACGAGCCGATCGCCTTCGACGACGACGACGCGCGCGAGCGCCTGGCCCACATCGCCGACCGCTTCCTCGTCCACAACCGCCCGATCGCCACGCGCACCGACGACTCGGTCGTCCGCGTCGTGCGTGAGCGCCCGCTGCTGCTGCGCCGCTCGCGCGGCTACGTCCCGGCCAGCATCGACCTGCCGATCACGTGCATCGCGCCGATCCTCGGCGTCGGTGCCGAGCAGAAGAACACCTTCTGCATCGGGGCCGACAAGCACGCCTGGGTGAGCCATCACATCGGCGACATCAAGAACTACGAGACGTATTCCTCGCTGGAGAACGGCGTCCAGCACTACCAGCGGCTCTTCGAGGTCGCCCCGGTCCTGATCGCGCACGACCTGCACCCGGACTACCTGTCGTCGCGCTACGCCAGGGAGCGCGAGGAGGAGGGCGGCATCGCGCTCACCGGCGTGCAGCACCACCACGCCCACCACGCCGCGACGCTTGCCGAGCACGGCGAGACCGGGCTCGCGGTCGGCGCGATCTTCGACGGCACCGGCTACGGCACCGACGAGACGATCTGGGGCGGCGAGTTCTTCGTCGCCGGGCTCGTGGACTTCCAACGCGTCGGGCACCTGTGGCCGGTGCGGATGCCCGGCGGCGACCGCGCGGTGCGCGAGCCATGGCGGATGGCGTGTTCGTGGCTGACCATCATGCACGCACAGCTGGCCGAGGCGGGCGCGCGGTTTCCGGTGGCCTTCGAGCCGATCGCGCAGCAGCGCTGGAGCATGGTCTCGCGGCTCGTGACGCAGGGCACGGGCTCGCCGTTCACGTCGAGCGCCGGGCGGCTCTTCGACGCCGTCGCCGCGATGTGCGGCATCGGCCTGGAGGTCAGCTACGAGGGCCAGGCCGCCGTGGAGTTCGAGGCGCTCGCCGAGCTCGGCGAGGCGGAGCCCTATCCGTTCCGGATCGATACGACCGACCCGACGCTGATCTTGGATCCGCGCCCGATGATCATCGCGGTGCTCGCGGACCTTGCCGACGGCGTGCCGGTCGAGACGATCTCCGCGCGCTTCCACGCCGGTTTCGCGCAGGTCACCGCGGAGACCGTGGGGATCATCGCGCGGGAGGCGAGCCTCGACACGGTCGCGCTCTCGGGCGGCGTCTTCCAGAACCGCCGGTTGCTGGACCTCACGAAAGCGGCGATCGAAACCGCCGGCCTGCGCGTGCTCGTGCCTGAGCGCCTGCCGCCGAACGACGGCCAGATTGCCTACGGGCAAGTCGCTGTGGCGGCCGCGCGCCACGGGGTCTAACCTGCCGGTATGGAGCGCTTCGCCCTCAGTGAGCGGTGGTGCGGCTGGAAGGATCTGAACGCCATCTTCAAGGCTGCGCGCGCGGCCATCGAAGAGGGGCCATTCGACCCTCCCGTCCTCGAGGTCGTCTTCGACGCGGACTTCGACCCGGTTACGGTGCACAGCCTCGACGAGGCCGCCCTGCACCTGCACTCGAACCCGCACGTGATGTCGATGGAGATCGAGCTGTCGCACATCAACGAGGACGACGCGCGCATCACGCTGGAGTACAACGGCCACTGGCTGCAGCTCAACGGCTACGGCAGCGACTGGGCACGGGCCAAGGGCGCGTATGACGCCGCGCAGATCGAGCTCGCGCTCGTCTACGGGATCACGACGTTCAAGCTACCGTCGCTGCCCTACGACACCGTGGCGGAGACGCGCAAGAAGCTCGAGCTCGATTCGCTCGAGGCGGCGCTGGAGAGCACCGAGGACGACGAGCGCCTCAAGGACCTGTAGATCCGGGCCGGCGCGACGACCAGTCGTCGTCGCTCAGCACGTCGTCGGCGTCCGGGTCCGACCAGTCGGGGATGGCAAGCGTGCCGTCGTCGTTGTGGAGGATCTGGTCCGGCGGCCAGCGCTGCGCGTAGGGCGGGCGCTCCCAGACCCACTGCTCGCCGGTGTAGGCGTAGTGGAAGCGAATGTTGCGCAGCAGGTCCTTGCGGTGGTCCGGGCACGCGTAGCGCATCGGCCCAAGCAGCCCCCCCGCGTGCCACACGAGCCAGCGCCCCGGCATGGCGTCGATGAACTCGCCGAAGAGGTCCTCCCGGCTCGTCGCCCCGATGCTCGCCCGCGTGGCGTCATCCGCGACGCAGCCGCAGATGTCGCAGCAGAACCAGTACTTCACGGGCATGGGCTGATGATGATGACCAATCGCCCGCCTGGTTCCTAGAGGGAGCGCCCACTAGTGGCTGTGCTCGTGCACCTCCTCCAGGCCCTCTTCGTGCACGTGCGTGTGGGCGTGGGTCTCGCCGTCGTGGGCGTGCTCGTGCTCGTGCTCGACGTGCTCGTGGTCGTGATCGGTGTGCGCGTGCTCGTGCTTCTCGCCGTCGTGCTCGTGCTCGTGTGCGTGGTGAGTGTCGTGCGTGTGGTCGTCGATCATGCTGCTCCTTCGCTTTTCGTTGTCGTGTCGATGGCCGGTCGGGACGCCTGCACTGCGCCTTGACGCAGGTGCTCGATGTGGCGCAGTGCCTCGTCGAGGAGGCTGGCGACGTGCGAGTCGTAGAGCCCGTACGTCACGTGGCGCCCGTTGCGGTCCCCGGTCACCAGCCCGAGGTCGCGCAGGACCCTGAGCTGATGGGAGACCGCGGGCTGCTCCATCGCGACGGCTGCCGTCAGTTCCCCGACGGTGCACCGCCCCTCACGCAGGCGCCCGAGGATCCGGACGCGGCTCGGCGTCGACAGCGCGCCCATGACGCGCGCGACCTGCCGCGCGTCGTCGACGCTGACGGGGGTGCTGGCAGAGACGCCATGTTCCCAACCCATACCCGCATGCTTACATGCACACACGTACATGTCAAAGAGGTAACGTCGACCGTAGGTCGCCGGTGCCGGCGACCGAGGGGCGAAGCCCGACCCAATCACTATTGCGATCCAGTCGTTGTAACGCTAGGGTCGCGCTGTGCTCGCACTCGCCATCAGGGGAACTGGCGTCGTCGCCGCGTGCGCTGCCTTCGCCGTGGCCGGCTGCGGCGAGGACGAGGCCGGGAGCTCGGACGGCGAGGTCTCGGTCGCCACGACCGTCGCTCCGATCACGAGCATCGCCGCCAACATCGGTGGCGACCGCGTCAACATCACGGGCATCGTCCCGGAGGGCACCAATTCGCACACGTTCGAGCCCAAGCCGAGCGTCGCGGAGCTGCTCTCCGAGGTTGACGTGCTCTACATCAACGGCCTGAAGCTCGAGGAGCCGACGAAGGAGCTCGCCGAGGAGAACCTCGGCGACGACGCCGACATCGTCGAGCTGGGGACGAAGTCCATCCCCGAGAGCCAGTACGCCTACGACTTCTCGTTCCCCAAGTCCGAGGGCAAGCCCAACCCGCACCTGTGGACGGACCCGAAGTACGCGTTGAAGTACGCGCAGGTCATCCGCGACGACCTGAGCCGGCGCGATCCGGACAACGCCGCCTACTTCAGCGCCAACTACACCAAGTTCGCCGCGCTGGTCGACCAGTTCGACAAGGCGATGCGGACGTCGTTCGCGACGCTGCCGCGGGCCCGGCGCAAGCTGCTCACCTACCACGACGCCTACGCCTACTTCGCGCGCGACTACGACTGGGACGTCGTCGGCGCGATCCAGGTCTCAGATTTCGAGGACCCGACGCCGAGCGAGGTCGCCGATCTGATCGACCAGGTCCGCGCGGAGAAGGTGCCCGCGATCTTCGGCTCCGAGGTCTTTCCGAGCCCGGTGCTCGAGCAGATCGGCAAGGAGACCGGCGTGAAGTACGTCGACGTCCTGCGCGACGACGACCTTCCCGGCGAGCCCGGCGCTGCGCAGCACTCGTGGGTCGGGCTCATGCACTTCGACTACGTGACGATGACCGAGGCGCTCGGCGGGGACGCGTCGGCGTTGCAGGCCTTCAAGCCGCGCAACGTCGCCCCGGACACGGCGGAGTACCCGCAGTGACCCAGCCGCTGGTCACGATCGAGCGGCTCACGTGCGCGTACGCGGCCGAGCCGGTGCTCCGCGACGTCGGCCTTGAGATCCGGGCCGGCGAGTTCGTCGGGATCGTCGGGCCCTCGGGATCGGGCAAGACGACGCTGCTGCGCGCGATCGCCGGCGCCATCGCACCCGTGGGCGGCCGGGTGACACGGCGGCCGGGGCTGCGCGTCGCCTACGTCCCGCAGGTCGAGACGATCAACTGGAGCTTCCCGGTCACCGTGCGCGAATGCGTGCTGATGGCGCGGGTGACCGGGCGGCGCGTCCCGTGGGCCAGCAGGGCCGAGCGCGCCGCGGTCGCCGAGGTGCTTGCGCGCCTCGGGATCGAGGAGCTGTCCGATCGCCATATCCGCGAGCTCTCCGGCGGCCAGCAGCAGCGCGTCTTCATTGCCCGGGCCCTGCTCGGCGAGCCCGAGCTGCTGCTCATGGACGAGCCGGTCTCGGGCGTCGACGTGCGGTTGCGCCACGAGGTGTTGCACCTCCTCGAGGACCTCAATGCCCGCGGCCTGGCGATCGCGCTCACCACCCACGACCTCAACGGGATCGCCGCCCACCTGCCGCGCCTGGTCTGCCTCAACGGCGCCGTGATCGGCGCGGGCACGCCGGCCGAGGTGCTCACGCCGGATGTCCTGGAGCGCACATACGGCGCGAGCATGGCCGTGCTCGAGCACGGCGGCATGCGCGTCGTCGTCGACGGCTACCGCCACGGTCCCCCGCACGATCACGGCGTGCCCGAGCGCGCGATGCAAGCGGAGCACGTCACGTGATCGAGGAGCTGCTGCGCCCGTTGGACTTCGAGTTCTTCCGCAACGGGCTCATCGTCGCGACCCTGGCGGGCGGCCTGTGCGGGCTCATCGGCGTGTACGTCGTGCTGAAGGGCATGAGCTACATCGGCCACGGCCTGTCCCACGCGCTCTTCGGAGGCTTTGCCGCCAGCGCGCTGCTCGGCGTGAACTTCCTGCTCGGCGCGGGGGCATGGGGGATCGCGTCGGCGCTCATGATCAACAAGGTCACACGGCGGCGGGTCATCGGATCGGACGCCGCGATCGGGGTGATCACGACGGCATCATTTGCGCTCGGCCTGGCCCTGTTCGCGCTCTTCGGCACTGCGGGCACGAACTTCGACGCGGCGCTGTTCGGCAGCATCCTCGGCGTCGGCACGCAGGACGTCATCGCGCTCGTCGTCGTGAGCCTGCTGGCGGGCGCGTTGATCTTCCTGCGCTACCGGGCGCTGCTGTTCACGACGTTCGATCCGGAGGTCGCCGAGGCCTCGGGCGTCAACACCGCGCGGATGGATGCGCTGCTCATGGTCGTGCTCGCAGGGTCGATCCTCGCGACGATGCAGGTGCTCGGCGTGACGCTCGTCGCCGCGGCGCTCGTCATTCCCGCCGCGACCTCCCGCATGCTCACGAACGCGTTCAGCCGCATGCTGTGGATGTCGGCGGCGATCGGCGCCTCGTGCGGGTTCATCGGGATGAACCTCAGCTACCACATGGACGTGCAGTCCGGTCCGGCGATCGTGCTGGTCGCCGCGACGCTGTTTGCCGCGGTCTTCCTCGTCACCGGGCCCGCGGGTCGGCTGCGCCGCGTTGCCGCCTGAGGTCAGTGGCTGTGGTTGTGGGCCGCGGCCGGCTTGGGCGATGAGCCCTTCGCGGCGCAATCCGGGCACAGCCCGACGATCGGGAAGTGCGAGAAGCGCGCCTCGAAGCCCGACAGGTCGCGTACCGCGTCCCTGACGCCGTCCAGCGACGAGGGGTCGACGGACTCCAGCGCGCCGCAGGCCTCACACGCGAGGTACTCGCGGTCGCCGAGGCCTTCCAGGACGTAGCGTCCGGGCCCGTGACCGGCGTGGAAGTGGCGGACGAGCCCGAGCTCGCCGAGGGTCTCCAGGTTGCGGTAGACCGACGCGATGTCGGACTGCGTCATCCTGCCGCCGAGGCCGTCCGCGATGTCCTCGGCCGAGATCGGTCCGCCGGCCGCGAGCAGTGCCTCGAGCACGAGCCTGCGGGCCGAGGTCAGGCGCAGCCCGCCATCGCGTACGGCGGTGATCGCCTCGTCGAGGTTGGCAACCACCACTGGCTGGCGGTCCGGCGAAACGGTCACGCGCCAAGCGTACCG
Organism: uncultured Actinomycetes bacterium; assembly: GCA_963705315.1. Classification (GTDB taxonomy): domain Bacteria; phylum Actinomycetota; class Thermoleophilia; order Solirubrobacterales; family Solirubrobacteraceae; genus CADCVQ01. The sequence continues at coordinate 201,429 of OY970068.1, read as the reverse complement.
GCGCGGGCCACGTTCATTCGTTCGGCGGAGGGTGCAGGAGCGCGCCGAGGACCCCGCAGCCGAGCAATGCGAGCACGAGCGCGGAGACGAACGTGAGCACGGTGACGCCGTCGCGGATGGCGGCCGCGACGGTCAGTCCGGCGAGCCCGATGATGAACAGGAGCACGGCGGCGAGGGTCGCTCCGCGGGCGTTCAATAGACGGGGTACTTCGGTGGCGGGCTGTAGTCCTTGGTCCTGCTGGCGAACAGCTTTATCGCCAGCAGGCCGAACGCGAAGCCGCCGATGTGGGCGAAGTACGCGACCCCACCGCCTCCGCCCTCGGGATTGGCGAGATCGAAGTATCCGAACGCGACCTGCTGGAGAAACCAGAACCCGAGGATGAGCATCGCCGGCAGTTCGACGATCGTGAAGAAGAAGATGATGAAGATGATCGTCACGACGCGGGCCCGCGGGTACAGCAGGATGTAGCCGCCAAGCACCGCCGCGACCGCACCGGACGCGCCGATCGTCGGGACCGCGGCATCCGGGTCGATCGCGACCTGCAAGCCCATCGCCGCCAGTCCGCCGAGCAGGTAGAAGGCGACGAACTTCACGTGGCCCATGGAGTCCTCGACGTTGTTGCCGAAGATCCACAGAAACAGCATGTTGCCGCCGAGGTGCAGCAGGCCGCCGTGCATGAACATCGCGGTGAACGGCGTGAGCCAGGCGCTGGGCTGGGGCTCTGTCGTGCCGGTTACGCCCGGCTGTCCTTCGCAGGCGAGCGTGCTCTGGACGAGGTCGCATTCGCTGCCCGGGTGCGTGATCTCGTACGGGATCGCGCCGTAGTCGATGAGGTGCTCGACGTAGTGCATCGAGCTCGGGTCGCCGAAGGTGAAGCCGCCCCGCTGCCACAAGAAGTACGCCAGCACGTTGAGCGCGATCAGCGTGATCGTGACGTACGGCGTCCTGCCGGTCGGAATGTTGTCCTTGAGCGGGAACATGCGCGCGCGTCGGCGCTGACACTAGTACGTCAGGCGGTGGCGGCGAGCGGTCCGCTGCCGGGCTGGTCCTGCACGACGTGCTGGTCGGCGTGGTAGCTGGAGCGCACGAGCGGCCCCGCGGCGATGTGGTCGAAGCCGAGCTCGTAGGCGGCCACCTCCAGCGCCTTGAACTCGTCCGGGTGCCAGTAGCGCACGACCGGCAGGTGGCGCTCGGTCGGGCGCAGGTACTGGCCGACCGTCAGCACCTGGACGCCGTGCTCGCGCAGCACGGCGAACGTCTGCACCATCTCGTCGTGCGTCTCGCCGAGGCCGACCATGAGCCCCGACTTCGTCGTGACCTCGGCGCCGCCCATCTCCTTGGCGTTGCGCAGCACGCGGCACGAGCGCTCAAAGCGCGAGCCACGGCGCGCGACCGGGTACAGGCGCGGCACGACCTCGACGTTGTGGTTGAAGACGTCGGGGCGCTCGGCGATGACCTTGGCCAGCGGCATCTCCTGGCCGCGGAAGTCGGGCGTCAGCACCTCGACCTTGCACAGCGGCGCCTGCGCGCGGATCTGGCGGATCACGCCGACGAACGCCGACGCGCCGTAGTCGGGGAGGTCGTCGCGGTCGACCGACGTGATGACGGCGTGGCGCAGCCCCATCTTCGCGATCGAGCGCGCGACGCGGGCGGGCTCGAGCGGGTCGTTCCAGGTCGGCTTGCCGGTGCGGACGTTGCAGAAGCCGCAGCGCCGCGTGCACGTGTCGCCGAGGATCATGAAGGTCGCTGTGCCGCGCTCCCAGCACTCGCCGACGTTCGGGCACGCGGCCTCCTGGCAGACGGTGTGCAGGTTCTCGTCTGAGATGAGCTTCGTCAGCTCGCGGTAGCGCTCACCGCCGGGCGCGGGGACCTTGAACCATGGCGGCTTGCGCTCGCGCAGCGGCCGGACATCGGGGCCGAGCACGCTGAGCACGTCCATGCCGCCGGGGTTGGCGCGGGAGCGGGTGGAGAGCCTGCGGTCGTCGCTGGACATCGCTTCCTTCGAGGGTAGCGCGGCGCACCGTTCGAAAAAGCGGCACGGCCCGGGACGACGACGGTAGTGTCGCGTCATGAGCCATTCAGGAGGCAGGACATGAATCGCAGGGCGCTGGTCGTCCCGATCGCGGTCGCCGTGAGCCTCGGCTTGTCGGCCTGCGGGGGCGATGACGGCGCTGACAAGCTCTCAAAGAGCGCGCTCGCCTCGAAGACCGATGAGATCTGCAAGGAGGCCAAGGCGAAGGCCGACAAGGTCGACACCCCCTCCAACATCCGGGACGCCGGCGCCGCCGCGGCGTACTTCGGCGAGCTGAGCGACATCACCGAGGAGCAGACCTCAAAGCTCGAGGACCTCGAGCCGGCGGATGACGCCAAGGACGATTGGGAGGCCTTCCTGACGGCACAGAAGGCGGCGACCGAGCTGATCACGAAGACGCGCGACGCGGCGGTCGACAAGGACCCGTCCGGACTGACGGAGTTCCAGGCCGAGGCGCCGAAGATCGGCCAGGACGTCGACGCGGCGGCGAAGAAGATCGGCGCCACCTGCACCTGATCGCAAAAACCCGCACGAGCTTGGGCCGCGGCTGTGGCGGCGAGAATCGGCGAGAAGTTTGCGACCGAGGCCGCGGCTGTCGGCGCGGACGAGTGCGCGTCGGGCTGATCGCATGACGTCCCCGCGCCGGCCGCTCGTCGTCCTGGCCCTGGTTGCGCTGCTCGCCGGCGGCTGCGGGAGCTCGGACGACGGCGACGGAGGGTCGGGTGACACATCCAACACGACGACCTCCGGCGACGGCCCGAACGGCAAGATCCGGGTCGTCTACGACACGCCGACAGACACGGTCGGAAAGCAGGCCAAGGAAATCCTCCAGCTGGGCGGCACCGACGGCGTGGCCGCGGGCTTCACGAAGCGCTTCAAGCTGCCGCACAACCTCAGGATCCATGTCGTCAACGGGACGGTTGGGCCCAACTACGACCCGAGCAACTTCACGATCACGCTGTCGTACGGGTTCGTGAACTTCACGGCGGGGGTGCTGAAGAGCAACTTCCCGGAGCTGCGCACGAACGGCGAGGAGTTCGGCAAACAGCTCGCGGCAGTCGACGCGTTCTTCCTCATCCACGAGTTCGGGCACGCGTTCGTGCACGTGTTCGAGCTGCCGGTGCTCGGCAAGGAGGAGGACGCGGCGGACGCGATCTCGACGACGTTCTTCACCGAGGGCGTCGACAACGGGCCGGAGTACGCGTTCATCGCCGCGAAGTTCTTGAACGCGCTGTCCGCGCGCCAGCGCAGTCTGTCGGCGGCGGACTACTTCGACGAGCACTCGCTGGACAAGCAGCGGGCATACAGCATCGTCTGCCTGATCGCGGGCTCCAGTGAGAAGGCGTTCAACGACGTCGCGGCGCTGAAGATCCTCAGCCCGGAGCGCCAGCAGCGCTGCCCGGCCGAGTACAAGCAGAAGGTCGACGCGACCGAGCAGCTGCTCAAGCCGCACATACGAACGTGAGGTCTGACGCGAGCAGGCGGTAGCGCTGCGCCTGCTCGCCGAGGTCGGCGTGCATGTCGACGACCTCGACGTCGAAGCCGGCGCCGCGCAGGCGGTCGGCGATGTCCGGCGCGTACAGGCGCACATGGTCGTGCTGGAGAAACTCGCGCTCACGGTCCGCGGGCGTGGTGATCGATGGGTCCTCGTACGTGCCTGCGCGGTCGAGTGCGAGCGGGACCATGACGAGGCAGTGGCCGCGAGCTGCCGTGATGCGCCGCAGCTCGCGCATCGCCGCGGCATCGTCGGGGACGTGCTCGAGGACATGCGAGCAGATGACGAGATCGAACGCGCCGTCGGGGAGGTCGAGTGCGGTGATGTCGAGCTGCAGGTCGACACCGGCGCCGTCGAGATCGGCGGTCACGTAGCGCAGGCCGCCGATCGCGCTCAGCCGCCGGCGCAGGCACCATTCGGGGGCGAAATGCAGCACGGTCGCCGCGTCGCGCAGCAGCTCGGGCCGGCGCTCGAGCAGCAGCCACTGCGCGCGGTGGCGCTCTTGGGACCCGCACCGCCAGCACAGGGCGTTGGGGCGGTTGCGGTCGTCCTTGAAGCGGTCGAAGCGGTGCTCGCAGACCGGGCAGGCGACCGCGTCGCCGCGGTGGCGTGCGGTCCTCGCGCGCAGCGACAGCGCGCCGGCGACGCGTCGGATCGATCTCACCGTCGTAGGATCTCAGGCCATGAGCGTCGTGAAGATCAATGCCATCACCGTGCCGCGCGAGCGCTTCGCGGACTTCGAGCAGCGCTTCGCCACTCGCGCGGGGAAGGTCTCAAGCGCCGAGGGCTTCGAGGCGTTCGAGCTGCTGGCGCCCAACGACGACCGCGAGGTCTGCCTCGTGCTCACCCGCTGGCGCTCGGAGGAGGACTTCCAGGCGTGGCTCACCGGCCCCGACTTCGCCGCGGGCCACTCGCAGCACCGCAAGGGCGGCCCCGTCGGCACGTCGAGCGAGCTGTGGTCATTCGACGTGCTCGAGCTCGAGGGCCCGGCCACCGAGAGCTGACGCTCCGGTTAGCCGGGTAGTGGCTATCCGGTTGGCTCCATCGTGTCGTGCGGCGGGTTCGGCGAACAGCATCGATAAGGGCGTCGGGACGGGGCCGCGCGGTCGGCGCGGTCTTGGCCAATCAGGCGCGGATATGCCCCAGGCGCCCCGACCGGACCCCGGAACGCGACGAGTTCGCAGTTCGACTGCTATATGACGCTCAACTGCGAACTCGTGACCTATTCGCGCTCCCGCGTTCCGTCCAAGCCATCCGACCCTCGTCCCTTGTCGATGTAGTTCACGTCCACGCGACCGCCGATGTCGCCCGCCGACACCGGCCGATGGAGAAACCGGATACGCACTAGCCGCGTATCGCGGCGGGCTGAGCGAGCCGCACCTCGATCTCCTCGATCCGCACGTCCTGCGCGCGACGGCCGAACGCCTCCGCGAAGCGCTGCGCGGCGTGCTCCGCGAACGGCGCGAGCAGCTCGCCGCTGCCGCGCGTCTCCTTCAGCACGGAGGTCATGCTCACGCCATCCAGGCCGCACGGCACGACCCAGCTGAACGGCTGCAGGTCGTTCTGCACGTTCACGGCGAAGCCGTGCGTCGTCACGTGGCGGGCGACGTGGACGCCGATCGAGGCGATCTTGCGGTCCTGCGCCCACACGCCGGTGAAGTCCGGGCCGGCGTCGGGACGGGAGTGGGCGGGCACGCCGGCATCGGCGAGCGCCGCGACGATGGCGGCCTCCATCGTGCGCAGGAAGACGATGACGTCGTCGATGCGCATGATCGGATAGCCGACGAGCTGACCGGGGCCGTGGTAGGTGACCCGGCCGCCGCGGTCGGTGTCGACGACGTCGATGCCCTGCGTGAGATACCAGGCCGTGCCCATCGGCAGCTCGCTGGGATCGGAGCGGCGCCCGCGCGTGTAGACGGGCGGATGCTCGAGCAAGAGCAGCGTGTCGGGCACGCGGTCGTCCTGGCGCGCGGCCCGCAGGCGGCGCTGCAGGTCAAGCGCCTCGCGGTACTCGACGGTGCCCAGCCGGCTGACCCAGAGCGCGTCGCGCTTCATGACTGCGATGATCGCAGGAGGCGTGTCTGGACTGTGGCCATGAGGTTGTCGGGGACGCTCTCGGGATCGATGAGGCGCTCGAGCGCGAAGCCGTTTGACAGCGCGAGCGTCACCATCGCCCAGCGCTCGGCGCCGCCGAGCTCAGCCGCCGCGGGCCCGATCTGCGCGAGTCCTGCGCGCAGGCGCCGGTAGCGCACGGCGAAGCCGTCGAGCAACGCCGGGTCGCGGGCCGCGTGGACGAAGAACTCGATCGACAGCAGCAGGAACTGCGTGTTGCGTTCCTCGGTCGGCTGCCGGGCGAGCGCGGCGAGGATCTCCGGCCCCGTCTCGTGCTCGGAGACGAGCGTGCCGAACTCGTCCAGGCGCCGCTCGATGACGTCGTCGAACAGGGCGAGGAACAGCCCGCCCTTGCTCTTGAACGTCGAATACACGGCGCCCTTCGTGTAGCCCGCGTCGTCGGCGATCTCGTCGAGCGTCGTCCCGTGATAGCCGTCGGCAAAGAAGCGCCGCTCCGCTGCCTCGAGCAGCTCCCGGCGCGTCAGGGCTGACTTCTCGGGGCGCGTCAGTCGCTGCGTGTGCGCCATCGATCGCGACGCTACGCGGCCGCGCGCAGCGGCGCGAGCCACTCCCGGGGCAGGACGATGCCGACGTGGCCGCGATAGTCGGGCGCTACGCGGCGCGCGAGCTCCGCGGCCGGGCGCGAGCGCACGAACGGGGCGATGTCCTTCGACAGCATGAGCACGGCGACATTCGGCGCGATCTGAAAGTCGGCCGCGTTGAGCTGCGGGCCGTTGAGCAGCCCCTCCGCGATCCACGCGTCGATCTGGTCCAGGCGCTCGGGCAGCAGCTCGAGATCCTCGCGGCCGGCCGGGTCCGAGGCGCGGTGCGCGCCCGTCGCGAGGCGGACGATCAGCGGCGTCGCCGCCCGCAGGACGATACGCATCGGCAGGCAGCGCTCGGCCAGCATCACGCTCCTGAAGGCGCTGCGGTCGCGTCGCGCGGCGCAGTAGAAGATGCGCCGCGTCGAGTTCTGAAAGCCCTCGCCCCAGCGCTCGGCCTGCTCGACGGCCCGCCGCAGCTCGGGGTCGGCGGGAAACAGCGGCGCCTGCGGATAGCGCTCGTCCAGCGCCCGCGCGATCCAGCGCGTGCCCTGCACGCGCTCGCGCCCGATCTTCAGCGCCGGGACGCCCATCGTCTGAAAACCGAGCGCGAGGAGGATGAACGTGTGCGCCGCCGGCGGCAGCTTGACGGTGCGGTACTCGATGCCCTTGTGCTCGAGCATGAGGCGCCCGGTGAGAGCGGAGTTCGAGCCGGGAAACATGTACAGCTTGACCTTCTGCCCCACCGGCGACCTCCCCGTTGACTTCAGATACCAAGAGTATGTCAGTACTCCGGTATGAGTACTCAGCGGTGCGTCAGGGGGTCTTCTTGCCCTGGACGTAGACGAGCCGGCCGTCGGAGAGGCGGTAGACCTGGCCGACCGGCGTCCCGGTGCCGGTGACGGTCCGCTTGCCCAGGCGGACGGTCTTGATCGTGTCGCCCTCCTTGATCACGAGCGTCTGCTGATCGCCCTGGGTGCGCAGCAGCGTGACGTTGGACTTCGTCAAGAGGTCGGTGAGGTTGACCGACTGCAGCGCGGCGAGCAGGAACGCGACCGCGAGCACTATCCCGAGGTCGAAGAGGTTGACGAGGCCGTCCAGCGGGTCGCCTGCCCGGTCGATGCGCACCCGCGCGCGTGGCGTGACGACGGGCCTCATCGGGTCTCAGCGGGCGCGAGCGCCGAGGCGACGTACTCGAGGTCGGACAGATCCTGGGCATACAGGCGGTCGCGCACGAGCGAGATCGCGAACGCGATCGCGCCGATGAGCAGCCCCACCACCGTGATGCTGAACGCCACCCGGAGGTTCTCCGAGAGCTTCTGCACGTCGCCGCTGGCCAGGCCCGCGAGCGCCGGTGACAGCGGGATCAGCGTGCCCATCAGCCCGAGCGCCGGGCCGAAGCGCACGAGCAGCCGGCTGCGCTCCAGGCGCCGCAGAGAGCGCAGATCGAAGTCCGCCAGGGTCTTGGCCATCCGGTCACCGGCCCCGGGCCGGCCGTACTGCGCGAGCAGCGTCCACAGCGCCTCGGCCATCTGCGCGCTGGAGGCCAGCGGCAGCAGCGCCTGCGCCGCGGCGTCCGGATCGGCCTGATCGAGCGCCTCGCGCGCGCTCGCCGACGCCTCGTCGACCTTCTCGAAGCTGTCACGCCGGTTGCGCTTGGACAGCTCGACGAGGAACGCCCCGAGGTCGACGAGCACGAACACCAGCGCCGCGAGCGCGGCGGCGAGCACCGGCCAGCGCAGCGCCTCGGCGATGTCGAACAGCAGCTCCTCGATACCGGCGGCGGCGATCATGCGAGGCGAAGTGTGCCGCGTCGGCGCTCGTAGAGCGCGCCGACCATGACGAGCACGAGCGTCACGAGGACGCTGCCGCCGGCGTTCCCGCCCCGCGCGGCGCCTTCGTCGGCCGCCCGCGAGGCGGTCGACCGCCCGCCGGCGCGGCTCAGCGCGGGCAGGCTGCTCTTCAGCGCGGTGGGCGAGTTCGCCAGCAGGATGCCGGTGACCATCGGCCCGGTGGGCGCCTTCGGCGCGGGTTCACCCGTCTGCTTCGGCGCTTGCCTACCGGGCTGCTTGGCGCCGCTGGAGCCGCTCGTGCTCCCGCTCCCGCTGCCGCTGCCGCCCGAGCCGCTCCCGCCCGACCCGCTGCCGTTCAGGTTGGCGTCGCCGCTGCCCTGCTGGGTGGCCGGCTTCGGACTCGCGCGCGCGTCGCCGACGCGCACCGTGACGCTGGCGCCGTTGCCGCAGAAGTTCTGGCACACGGCGCCCGTTCCCCCGCGTCCCTCGACGGTCACCTGCGCCGGGAAGCTGCCCTCGCGGGTGTACCTGTGCGTCACGCTCGCGCCCGTCGCGCCGGCCGAGCCGTCGCCGAAGTCCCACGCGTAGGTGAAGGTCGCGCCGGGCGGCTTGAAGTCGATGCTCGCGCGCAATCGCACCGTGCGGCCGACCTCGGCGCGGCGCGGCGTGGCGCGGGCGCGCACCGCCAGCAGCGCGCCGCCCTCGACGTTGATGTCCAGCGGCCCGGCGTCGCTGGAGGTGATGTTGTCGCGGGCGTTCGTGTCGCCGGCCCCGCGGATCGGGCGGAAGAAGCCCGTCTCGTCGCCGTTGTCGGTCACCAGCGCGGGGCCCTCGGGAAACGGCCCGGGGTCGGCGAAGTCCGCGCGCCGCAGCGTCGCGCGGCTGCCGTCGTCGCGCGTGATCGCGATGAAGCGCACCGCGTCGGGATCGAAGCCCGCCAGGCGCAGGAGCCCGCGGATCGACAGCCCGGTAAGCCGCACGGTGCTGCCGCCGCTCGTGCTCGAGCGCAGCGTGTAGGGCCGGGAGACGACGTCGGCGGCGGCCGCGATGTCGATGCCGGAGCGCTCGAACTGCGTGCCGTCCGCCTCGTTGATGATCCGCACGCCCGGCCCGCTGGCGAGCGCGGGCGCGGCGGTTAGGCCCAGGCAGACCGCGAGGCACAGCGCGCCCAGAGTCAGCGCGCGCAGGCCGCTACGTCTCGTAGGACTCCACACGTCGCTTGACATTAGCCAGGAATTTCGCGGCGAGCGCCCCGTCCAGCGCGCGGTGATCCCACGACAGGCCGAGGATGACCATCGGGCGGATCGCGATCGCGTCCTCGCCGAACGCGTCGGTGACGACGACGGGCCGCTTCGTGATCGCCTCGACGTCGAGGATCGCGACCTGCGGCTGGCTGATCACCGGCGTCGCCATCATCGAGCCGAACTGCCCGGGGTTGGTGAGCGTGAACGTCGCCCCCTGGATGTCGTCGGGCCGCAGCTGCCGTGACCGCGCGCGCCGCGCGAGGTCGCGGATGCGCCGCGAGAGGCCCTCCGGGCTGAGGTCCTGCGCGCCGCGGACGACCGGGACGATGAGCCCGTCGTCGCCGAGCGCGACGGCGATGCCGAGGTTGACCTGCTCGTGAACGGTGTGCACGTCGTCCTGCAGCCAGGCGTTGATCAGCGGGTACTCGACGAGCGCGCCGATGACACAGCGCGCGATGAGCGGCAGCGCGGTGATGCCGAGCTCCTTGCGCGCGAGCTCGATGCGCGAGACGTCGACCTCGATCCACGTCGTGCAGGTCGCTGCCGTCTCCTGCGAGCGCTTCATGTGCGCGCCGATCTGGGCGCGCATGCGCGACAGCGCGCGGCCCTCGGGCGGCTCGTACGGGCCGTCGGTCGGGCCGCTCGGAGCATCCGGCCGGTACGGGCTCTCGATATGCAGCGTCGGTTCCTTGGCCGACTCGGCCGACTCGGCCGACTCGGCCGAGTCGGCCGGCCGCTGCGGGGCGCGGTGACGGGCGACGTGGGCCATGACGTCCTGCTTGCGCACGCGACCCTCGCGGCCCGTGCCCTCGATGAGGTCGAGGTCGACGTCGTGCTCGTCGGCGATCCGCTGCACGACCGGGGAGTAGCGCCGGTGGGTGGGTCGCGGCGCGCGGGGCGACGGCGTGTCGGAGGGCGGCTCGGATTCGTCCGGCGGCGCGCCGGTGGCCGGGGCGCGCGGGCCGTTGTTCTCGGAGGCGTGCGCCTCACCGGGCCGGGCGTTCGTCGCGATCCGGGCGAGCGTCACGCCGACATCGACGGTCGTCCCGACCTCGACGAGGATCTCGACGACGCGGCCGGCGGCCGGGGCCGGGATCTCGGTGTCGATCTTGTCGGTCGAGACCTCGCCGATGGCCTCGTCGGCCTCGACCCAGTCGCCGACCTGCTTGCGCCACTCGACGACCGTTCCCTCGGCGACGGAGACGCCCATCTGGGGCATCGTTACGTCGATCACCGCCGACTCAGTACTCGAGGAGCTCAACGCACGCCTCCCTGACGCGGTCGACGGACGGCAGCACGGCCTGCTCCAGCGGTGGCGAGAACGGGATCGGGACGTCCGGCGAGGCGACGCGCACGACGGGGCCGTCGAGGTCCTCGAACGCGTGCTCGGCGATGAGCGCGGCGACCTGCGCGCCCGCGGCGCACGTCTGGTTGGCCTCGTCGACGACGACGACCTTCGAGCACTTGCGGACCGCCGCGAGGATCGCGTCGCAGTCCAGCGGCACGAGCGAGCGCAGATCGAGCACCATGATCGACGCGTCCTCCATCTCCTCGGTCGCCTCGAGCGCCGTGTGCACCATCGCGCCGTACGTGATGACGACGAGGTCCGTGCCCTCGCGCGCGACGCGGGCGCTGAACGGCGTTTCGTAGGAGCCCTCGGGCACCTCGCCCTTGACGCGGCGATACAGGTTCTTGTGCTCCATGTAGATGACCGGATTGGGATCGCGGATGCTCGCGATGATCAGGCCCTTGGCGTCCTCGGGTGTGCTCGGCGCGACGACCTTCAGCCCGGGCGCGTGCATGAACCACGCCTCGGGGTTGGACGAGTGAAACGGGCCGCCGGAGAAGCCGCCGCCACCGGGCAGCCGGATCGTGATGTTCACCGGCAGGCCCTGGCGGTAGAGCATCTTCCCGGCGACGCTCACGATCTGATCGAAGCCGCACGTGACGAAATCGGCGAACTGCATCTCGCACACGGGGCGCATGCCGACGACGGCCGCGCCGACGGCGGTGCCGACGATGCCCGACTCGGCGAGCGGGGTGTCCATGACGCGGTCGGCGCCGAACTCGGTGATGAAGCCGTCGGTGACCTTGAACGCGCCGCCGTAGACGCCGATGTCCTCGCCCATGAGCATCACGCGCTCGTCGTCGCGCATCTCGCAGCGCAGCCCGTCGGAGATGCCCTGCAGGTAGGTCATGGTCGTGGTATTTCGTCCTTCGGTCATCGGGACCGACGACCTTCGGACGACGTCACACCAAACCCGCTCCAGGGCGCAGCCCCGTCCTCCAAGAGGATCTCCTCGGCGTCGCGCGGATGGAACACGCGGTCGGTCGCCGTCGCGGGATCGGGCATCGGGCCCGCCAGGGCCTTCTTGGCCGCCGCGTCGACCTGCTCGCGGATCTCGGTGCGCAGCGCGTCGACGTCGACGCCCTGCGCGGCGACCCGTGCGCTCTGGCGGTCGATCGGATCGCGCTTGCGCCATTCCTCGACGAGCGCCTTGGGCACGTACTTCATGTCGTCGTGCGCGCCGTGGCCGTGCATGCGCATCGTGACGGCCTCGATGAGCGTCGGCCCGCCGTCGTTCAGCGCACGCTCGCGCGCCACGCGGGTCGCCTCGAACATCGCCTCGGCGTCGTTGCCGTCGACGCTGACGCCGGGGAAGCCGTACGCCGCCGCGCGCTCGACGGGGTTCACCGCGAACTGCTGCTTGATCGGCGTCGAGTACGCGAACTGGTTGTTCTCGAGCACGAAGATGACCGGCAGGTGCTGGACGCCGGCCCAGTTCATCGCCTCGTGGAAGTCGCCGCGGGAGGTCGAGCCGTCGCCGAACCAGGTCAGCGCGCAGCGCTGCTCGCCGCGCATCTTGAAGGCCATCGCCATCCCGGTGGCGACGAGCATCATGTCGGGCAGCATCGAGACCATCCCGACGCAGCCGGTCCGGTGGTCGCCGAAGTGCACGTTGCCGTCGCGCCCGCTCGTGATGCCGGCCTCGCGGCCCATGTACTGGCTGAAGATCCGCGCGGGGTCGACGCCGCGCACGAGGTGCGCGCCGAGGTCGCGGTGCAGGACGCACAGGCGGTCGGCGGCCGCCATCGCCCAGGTCGCGCCGACCGAGACGGCCTCCTGGCCGAACCCGTCGTAGAAGGATCCCGGCACCTTGCCCTGGCGATAGAGGTTCATCGCCCGCTCCTCGATGGTGCGCATGAGCACCATCGCCCGCAGCAGACCCACCCGATCGTCCGGGGTCAGGTGCTCGGGAAGGCTGTCGGAAGGTGTGCTGGGACCGGCTTGCGCTGCCGTGCTGCTGGTCGCCATCTCTGCCTTTCGCTCTGCGGTGAGATCGGGATCTCCGATCGCACCTTTCGTCATCCAGTCGGGATCTCCGCGCAGGACGCTTTCCTCGACCTCCGAGGGTAACGGGTACGTACGCTGCGTGACATGAACGATCAGGTAGGCGAGGGTGGCTCCCGCGGGCTGCGACGGCTGCGCTGGAGGCTGCGGGGGGCGGTGCTGTGGCCCGCGTTCGGGCTCATCACGGTGCTCGACGCGGCGATCATGCACTGGCTGCCGATCGCCGGCGAGGGCACCCACTGGATCCCGGCGCTCCTGCTCGCCGGGTGCCTGAACATCGCCGGGGTCGCGCTGCTCGGCGGGCTCGGCGGGGTCCTGCTGCGCCGCGTGCGGCCGAGCCTGCCGAAGGTCGTCGCCGACGACTACGCGGGCACCGCAGTGCTGGGAGTGCTGGCGTGCGCGTTCCTCACCGCGGGGATCGTCCACGACCCCGAGCTGGACGCCGACCGCGAGGCGTTCACCGAGCAGTCGTTCGCCGCGCGCCGGTGGGTGCAGGCCAACGGTGACGCCTTCACGCGCGCGCACGTCGACGCCGCCGATTCGCTGCGTGTCGCTCGCGATCTGTACCGGACGTGCGTCCCGACGCCCGACCCGAAGCGCTACGTGTGCCTTGTGATCGACACGAGCGTTTCGCCGCCGAAGGTCCGCCGCGACGACAACCGCGAGGCCAACGCTTCATTAAGTAGCCGTGGGGGCTTTAGGTGACCCGTACATCTGCCGATGGACCCAATACATGCGTGACGCACGGGCACTTCTCGCATCGATCGGTACCAGTGCGCTGGTCATCGCCGCGTCCGTTCTTTCGCTGCTGACGGTCACCGTCGTCTTTGCCGTTGGAGGCCTCTCGGGGACCGCGTCAGCCGGCTCCCCGCATGCCCTTGTTCTTGACGACTCACAGGAGCGCGCGGGGTCTTCGGGCGGCAGGGATGCCGCCCAGGCCGCGCTCTCGGTCAGGGCGCCGGCAGCGCGGGCGAGCCGACCCGCCGCCGCGGCGCGCCGTCGCGCCCGCGCGACTTCGAGCGCGCCCGCGAAGACCTCGTCGGCCGCGAGCAGCGCCCAGGCCGACCAGCTGGGCAGCGGCAGCCCGACCGGTGACGTCGGCAGCACACCCGCGCCGCCACCTCCGCCCGCGGCGCCCAAGCCGAACGTCGGCGACAGCGTCAAGAAGCTCGGCGACAACCTCGGCTCGACCGTGCAGCAGACGGGTTCCAACCTCGCGAAGGCCACCGCACCACTCGGCCCGCCGGTGAGCGCCGCGGTTCAGCAGGTCCTCAACGTGGTTGCAGCGCTCATTCAGCAGACGATGAGCCTGCTCGGCACGGTGCTCGGCGCCGAGCCGGGTCCCTGAGCGCCAGCGCCGGGTTGGGCACGCGGCATCGGCGGTCGCGTGGGTGCGAACAGCATCGATAAGGGCGTCGGGACGGGGCCGCGCGGGGAGGCCGACGCGGTCATGGCGATTCAGGCGCGGACATCGCCCCTGAGGCGCGACGACCGGCCCCCAAAACACGACGAGTTCGCAGTTCGACGTCTATATGACGCTCAAGTGCGAACTCATGACCTATTGGCGCGCTCGCGTCCTTCCGAGCTATCCGAACCCTCGTCCTTTATCGATGCTGTCCGCCGGACCCGCCGCTCGACCCGATGCAGCAAACCGGATACGCATCACGTACGTAGCTCCGAGAATTCGGGTGGCGGTGTGGCGGACTTTTCAGGGGCCTTCCTACAGCGCCAGCGCCTGCTCCAGCAGCCGGCCGACGGCCAGCACGACCGCGTCGTCGCCGGGGCGGCCGACGAGCTGGACCGACGCTGGCAGGCCGTGTTCGGCCGGGCCGCACGGCAACGCCAGCGCAGGCGCGCCGATGGCGTTCCATGGATAGGTGCACTGCAACATCCGCTCGCGCACGGGCAACTCGCCGAGCGCCGCCGGCGGAGCGACCATCGCCAGCGTCGGCGTGAGCACGAGATCGACGCCCGCCATGAGCTCGGCGAGCTGCTCGCGGTACAGCTCGCGCGCGCGAACCGCCGCCGCGACCTCGCTGTCGGTGACGGCGAGTGCCGGCTCCATCTTGCGTGCGAAGCTCTTGCCGTAGCGATCGCGGTGCTCGCGCCACAGGTCGCCGTGCACCTCCGCGACGTCGCGTTGGAACGCCGGCTGCGTGCCCTCGCAGAGCGGCAACTCAAGCGTCTGTACGTGTGCGAACAGGGCGGCCGCGTTGGCGATGCGATCGCGGACGAGCGGGTCGGCGAGATCGGTCCACGCCACACCGATGCGCACGTCGTGCAGGCCGCCGACGTCGGCTGCGCCGAAGCCCGGCACGAGCGCGTCGATCATCTCCTGGCAACCGCCGACGTCGCGTGCCATCGGCCCCGCGTGGTCGAAGCTCGGCGCGAGCGCAAAGCAGCCGTCGAGCGGCACGAGCCCGAAGCTCGGCTTGAAGCCGGTCACGCCGCAGCACGCCGCCGGGATCCTGATCGACCCGCCGGAATCGGTCCCGATCGCGGCATCGGCGAGGCCCGCGGCCAGCGCGGCGGCGTTGCCGCCGCTGGATCCGCCCGCGACGCGCTCGGCAGCGAGCGGGTTGGGCACGCGACCGTAGTGCTCGTTGTCGGATGTGATGCCGTACGCGAACTCGTGCAGGTTGGTCTTGCCGACGTTGACGTAGCCCGCCGCCTCCAGCCGCGCCACGGCCTCCGCGGTCACCGTCGGGACGTGGTCGGCGAAGATCGCCGACCCGTACGTCGTGCGCACGCCCGCGGTGTCGAACAGGTCCTTGACGGCAAGCCGCACGCCGTCGTGCGCCGGCTCGATGGCGGTGATGAAGATGCCGCGCGGTGGCATGCCAGCCTCGCCCGGCGTCAGAACGCGAGCGCCAGCGGTTGCTCGAGCAGGCCGCGGACGCGGGCGAGGAACTCGGCGGCGTCGGCGCCGTAGAGGATGCGGTGGTCGCAGGCGAGCGTCATGGCCATCGTGTGGCGGGCGACGAGCTCGCCGCCCTGTGCCCCGGACGGGGTATCGCGGACGACGGCACGCGGCGCGAGCGCGCCCACCGACAGGATGGCGGCCTGCGGTGGGTTGATGACCGCCGTGAAGTCCGTGACGCCGTACATCCCGAGGTTGGAGACCGTGAACGTGCCGCCGCTCAGCTCCGGCGGCGTGACGGTCCCGGCGCGGACGCGCTCGGCCAGCGCGCGCGTCTCGCCGGCGATGTCGCGCAGCGACTTGGCGTCGGCGTCGAAGATCGTCGGGACGACGAGCGCACCGGGCGCGGCCACGGCGACCCCGACGTTCACGCGGGCGTACAGCTCGAAGCGCCCGTCGCGGTAGCTGCCGTTCGCGCGCGGGAACTCGCGCAACGCCAGCGCGGCGGCCTTGACGACCATGTCGTTGTAGGACGGCACCTCGCCGCCGAGCGCCTTGAGCTCCGTGCGCATCTGAACGGCGGCCTCCATGTCGACCTCGATGCGCAGCGTGAAGTCGGGGATCGTCGCCTTGGACTCCGCCATCCGGCGGGCGATGAGCTGCTGGATTCGTGTGGGCTCCAGGATGGTGACCTCGCCCTTGGTGGCGCCGGGCTCGGTGCGCGTCACGACCGCTGCGGGTGCGGGTAGCGGCGCTGCGGGCTCGGCGGGCGCAGGCGCTGGCGGTGGCGCCGCGGCCGGGTCGAAGCGCTCGACGTCGGCGCGCACGATCCGCCCGCCGGGACCTGTGCCGGTGAGCTGATGCAGGTCGACGTCGCGCTCCTTGGCGATCCGCCGCGCGACCGGCGAGGCCTTCACGCGCCCGCCGTCGTTCGGATACGGGATCGGCACACCGGGCGGCGACGCCGGCGTCGAGGGCGGCGCGGCGGGCTTGCGTGTCTTCGCGGGCGCGGGCGCCGCTGCCGGCTCGGGCGCGGACTGCGCCGCCGGCTCGCGCTGGGGCTCGGAGGCCGGGGGCTCGGCGGAGGCCGGCGCGACGCCGCTGGCGTCCAGCCGCGCGATCACCGTGCCGATCGCAAGCGTCGCGCCGGCCTCGGCGACGATCGTCAGGACGCCGTCAGCGTCGGCCTCGTAGGTCAGCGTCGCCTTGTCGGTCTCGATCTCCGCGAGCGGCTCTCCGCGGCTCACCTGCTCGCCGTCGGCCTTGAGCCATTTGAGGATCGTCCCCTCCTCCATCGAGTCCGACAATCGCGGCATGACGACTTCGACGGCCATCAGCGGTCTCTGATGGTCGCCAGCGCGGCATCGATGATCTGCGGCTCGTGCGGGAACGCGATCTGCTCGAGCGGCTTGGAGTACGGCATCGGGACGTCGGCGCCCGTGACGCGCTGCACCGGTGCGTCGAGGTCGTCGAAGGCCTGCTCCTGCACGAGCGCGGCGAGGTTCGCGCCGACGCCGCCGTGCGGCCAGCCCTCCTCCACGATGACGCAGCGGTTGCACTTGCGCACGGAGGCGAGGATCGTGTCGAGGTCGAGCGGGCGCAGCGTGCGCGGGTCGATGACCTCGGCCTCGACGCCGTGCTCCTCGCTGAGCGTCTTCGCCGCGCGGGCGGCGGTCAGCGCCATGCGCGAGATGCCGACGATCGTCACGTCCGAGCCCTCGCGGCGGACCGCCGCCTCGCCGAAGCGGATCGTGAAGTCCGCGTCGTCGGGCACCTCGCCGCGCTGGCCGTAGAGGTACTCGTGCTCGATGAACACGACGGGGTTGTCGTCGCGGATGGCGGACTTCAGCAGGCCCTTCGCGTCGGCGGCGGTCGTCGGCGTCGCGACGAGCAGGCCCGGCGCATGGAGGAAGAGCGCCTCCCACGAATGCGAGTGAGTGGGACCGAGCTGGTGGCCGGCGCCCTGGGGCATGCGCACGACGAGCGGCACCTTCACCTGGCCGCCGAACATGTAGCGGATCGTCGCCGCGTGGTTGACGATCTGGTCCATCGCCAGCAGCGAGAAGTTGATCGTCATGAGCTCGACGACGGGTCGCAGGCCGGTCATCGCGGCGCCGACGCCCATGCCGACGATCGTGTTCTCGGAGATCGGCGTGTCGCGCACGCGCTTCTCGCCGAACTCCTCGAGCAGGCCGGCCGTAACCTTGAACGCGCCGTTGAAGACGCCGATGTCCTCGCCCATGAGCATGACGTTCGGATCGCGCTGCATCTCCTCGCGCAGCGCCGAGTTCAGCGCCTCGCGGTAGCGCATGACGGCCATTAGCGGTCCCTCACGTGAGGAAACATCAGTCGTCGTCTCGCTGCGCGGCGTCGGCAGGCTTCGGCGTCGTGGTGGCGCTGTGCTCGGCCGCACGGGGCAGGTCGGCGCGATCCATCCCGCGCTCGTCCTCGCCGCGATGCGGGGTCGGCGTGCGCTCGTCGACGGAGTACCAGCCGCGGACCTGGTCGCCGAGGACGTAGATGTCGTCGTAGAGGTCGTTGGGCGAGGGATGCGGCGAGGCGTCGGCGAAGGCGACGGCCTCGTCGACGCGCGCGATCGTGTCGCGGTCCAGCTGCTCGCGCGCATCCTCGTCGAGGACGCCTGCGGCCACGAGCTGGTCGCCGAAGACGGCGATCGGGTCGCGCTTGCGCCACTCGTCGACCTGCTCCTTAGTGCGGTACTCCTCGGGATCGGCCATCGAGTGGCCGCGGAAGCGGTAGGTGACGGCTTCGACGAGCACCGGCCTGCGCTCCTCGCGGGCGATGCGCAGGGCCTCGGTCGTCACCGCGTGCGTGTCGGCGATGTCCATCCCGTCGCAGCGCATGCCGGGCACGCCGAAGCCCTCGCCCTTGCGCAGCAGGTCGGTCATCGCCGAGTGACGCTCCAGCGACGTGCCCATGCCGAACTGGTTGTTCGTGATCATGAAGACGACCGGCAGGCTCCACAGCGCGGCGAGGTTCATCGTCTCGCCGAACGTGCCCTGGTTGGAGGCGCCGTCGCCGAACTGGCACAGCGTCACCTCGTCGAGCTCGAGGTAGTCCGAGGCGAGCGCGAAGCCGGCGGCGAGCGGGAGGTTGCCGCCGACGATCCCGTAGCCGCCCATGAAGCGCTGCTGGAGATCGAACATGTGCATCGATCCGCCGCGGCCCTTGCACAGCCCGTCGACGCGGCCGAACAGCTCGGCCATGACGCGGTTGGGATCAGAGCCCCGCGCGAGCGTGTGCCCGTGCGAGCGGTACGTCGAGATGAGGTAATCCTGGTCACGCAGCGCGCGCGTGGAGCCGACGATCGTCGCCTCCTCGCCGATCGCGAGATGCAGGAAGCCGCCGACCTTCGCCTTGGCGTACATCTCCCCGGCGCGCTCCTCGAAGTGGCGGATGAGCAGCATCGTGGCGAGCCACTCGCGCGCGGCGTCCGGCTCGGGCAGGGCCCCCTGCGCGGCGGTCTCGGTGACGCGTTCTGCCATTGCGGATGAGCGTACCGAGCGGGCTGGGAGTGCCGGAGCCGGACATGTGGCCGGCGGCGGCGGTCCCCCGCGTGCGGGCCGGTCGTGGATCGGTCTTCAGCGGCGTCGTGGCATGCTCGCGGCATGGATCTCGAGCCGAACAAGCCGCCGCGGCGGTTGCTGTTGTCCGAGCGCCGGCTGGTCGAGTGGGTGGCGCGCGCGAAGGTGGGCGAGCCGCTGCCCGAGCCGCATTGCTGGGCCCTGCGGCCGATGGAGTCCGTCGTGCGGACGCTGGTGGATCTGCGGGTCATGCCACCGCCGGCGCCGGGCGCCGACATCGCCCAGCAGGCCAGCGCGGCCGCGCAGCGCTGGCTGGATGAGCATCCCGCTGACGGCTGACGTCAGTCGCGCGGCTCGGCCAGCACGTGGATGTGGTTGCCGGCCTCGCTGATCGGCAGCGCGCTCGACAGGTTCGTCATGCGGTAGCCGAGCTCGTCCATGAGCGCGGCGAACGCGGCGTTGGTGTCGTGCAGCTCGCAGATGAGCCGCGGCCCGTGCTCGGCGATCGTCGCGCGCATGCCCTCGACGACGCGCAGCTCGGCGCCCTCGGTGTCGATCTTCAGGACGTCCGGCGGTGCGATCGCGCCGGCCGCGACGAGGTCGTCGATCGCGACCGTGTCGATCTCGATCTCCTCGCGCGAGTCGGGGTGGGAGGCCACCGAGGCCAGCAGCGAGTGGTCGGCGTCACCAGCGACGACGAGGCGGTCGCGGCCGCTCGTGTCGCTCACGGCGACGGCCCGGATCTCCGCGTACCCCAGCTCGTTCAGGGCGATGTTCGCCGCCACGGCGTCGGCGCACCACGGCACCGGTTCGAACGCGACGACGCGGCCTTCAGGCCCGGTCAGCCGGGCGGCGACGAGCGTCCAGTAGCCGACGTTCGCGCCGATGTCGTAGACGACGTCGCCGGGCAGCACGGTGCGCAGCAGCGCTTCGGCGATCGACGGCTCGAGCGTGCCGCGGATGATGTCGGCGAACTGGCCGTGGTTGAGCGGCAGGTGCGCGGTAGAGACCGCCATGCCCTGCGCCGGCCCGGCGGCGATCGTCAGCGGCGCCCGGCCGAACCAGCCGGCGAGGCGGCCGTGCGAGTCGAGCCCGTCGCGCGCGTAGATGCGCCGCGACCACGCCTCGCGCTGCTGCGGCGACAGGCGGACGAACGCGTGGGAGCCGTAGTGCCGGATCCTGCCGGTCAGCTCATGGCGAAGCTGGCGGAGGGGGCGGGGCATGGGCGCGCCATGCTACGCCTCGCCCCAGCGCGCGAGGAAGCTCGCCTCGTCGAGACCGACGAGATCCTCGCGCAGGCGCCGCGCACGCTTGGCGGCTTCCGGCGCCGGCAGATCCCAGAACAGGACGACCTCGCCGGACGCGACCTCCACGACCTCGAGGTGGTCGATGCGCGTGGGATCGAGGCGGCCCGGGCGGCGGCTGGAACGCGTGTGCAACAGCCGGTAGGAGCGATTGGCCTTCATCGACTCCGAGGGTAACCTGCACACGTGGCTAACCCCGGCAGTCGACGGATCGGCTTCGTGGCTGCGGCGCTGTTCGTTGTCGCCGGCTGGGTCTTGGTCTCCAACGCGCACGCCTACCTGTACTGGGCGAACAACGGCGTCAACGGCGCCGGCACGACGCTGGGCCGCGCGACCATCGGCGGCGGGGACCTCAAGCCGTTCTTCATCGCCGCCGCGAAGAGCCCGAAGGGCGTGGCCGTCGGCGGCGGCTACGTCTACTGGTGCAATTACGCCATCGGAACGATCGGCCGCGCGAAGGTCGACGGGACGCAGGTCAACCAGTCGTTCATCACCGGGGTTCTGAGCCCGCAGGGCGTGGCGGTCGACGACACTCATATCTACTGGGCCAACCAGGGTGGCAACGCGATCGGCCGCGCGAGCCTCGACGGCACCGGCATGAACCAGTCCTTCATTCCCGCGACGGCCGATCCCTACGGCGTCGCCGTCGACGCCACGTACGTCTACTGGGCCAGCAGCGCCGGCGGCGCGATCGGCCGCGCGAACAAGGCGGACGGATCTGCACCCAACCACGTCTTCATCTCGCCCGCCGGGCTCTTCCCCGACGGCGTCGCGGTCACCGCGTCGCACATCTACTGGGCGAACTACAGCGGCGGCTCGATCGGCCGCGCGAAGCTCAACGGCACCGGCGTCGACGATGCGTTCATCCCGAACGTCCGGGGTCCGTCCGGGATCGCGGTCGACGGCTCGCGGATCTACTGGTCGAACTACGACACCGGCGCCATAGGCATCTCGACCCTCGCCGGCACCGGCGTGAACCCCGCGTTCATCAGCGGCGCGAGCAACCCCTGGGGAATCGCCGTCGACGGCCTCGGCGACATGACTGCGGCGGCGCTCGACACCACCAAGCCGGTCGCGCGGCTGTTCGGATCGCGCAACCAGGACGTCGACAGGCTCGCCGTCAGGGTGCGCTCCAGCGAGGCCGGGCTGGCGGCCGCGACCGGGACGGTGAAGGTGCGGCGCGGCGGCAAGACACGCACGCTGAGCTTTCGCACCGCGTCCGTCGCGCTGAAGGCCAGCGCGAACACGAGGCTGCGCCTGAAGCTCAAGCGCGCCGACCTGCGCGCTGTCAAGCGCGCGATCGCGGCCGGCCAGACCCCGCGCGTGCGCGTGTCGGTCATCGCCCGCGATGGCGCCAACAACGCGAGCGCCAAGGCGAGGCGGACGATCAGGCTGAGGAACTGACGATCGCCGCCGCGGCGACGTCGAGCCCCGCGTCGCCGTAGTGGATCGCGCCGTCGCTCCAGATCGCGGGCAGCGTCGTGATGCCGCGCTTGGCCGCTGCCTGCGTCGTGCGCTCGAGCGCTTCGGCCACCGACCGCAGTCCCGCCGCTTTCAGCACGGCCGCCGGGTGCATCTCGCACGCCGATGCGGCGATCAGCACGTTGTCGGGAATCGACAGGTCGCGGCCCCCGGCGTAGGCCTGGCGGAACGTCGCCTGGGCGAAGGCGACGGCTCGGCCGATGCCCGCGGCGTACGTCGCGACCCGCATCGCGAACGCGCTGTCGACCGGCAGCTGCACCGGCCAGCGCACCGGCTGGAGCCCGTGGCGTGCCGCGTCGCGCTCGAGCTGGGCGAGCTCGATCTCGCGTTCCTCCGCGCAGCGCCAGGCGCCGAAGCCGCCACCGCCGCCCGGCAGCCGCGTCGCGAGCACCGGCCGCCATTCGCAGGCGACGGGCAGCACGTGCAGGATGCGCTCGGCCACGAGGTAGCACTCGGGCACGGCGACGTCGAAGTAGAACGCGGCGCGCGCCTCGCCACGTCGGTCGCTCATCGGCGTCGCGCGCTCCTTGCTCACGCCGGACCGAACGCACAGCCGAGGCGCGACGCGACCGCTGCGAGGCGCCGGTCCGCACTCCAGAGCGTGCTGTCGTCGCTCAGCTTGGTGGCGGCCAGAAGCTGCGCGTCGACGTAGCCGATCCCGATGCCGTGCAGCTCGTGGCGCTCCACGAGCGTCAGCACCTCTGCGGGCGTCGCCGTTACCGCCTGCGGAAGCCCGTCGAGCAGGCCGAGCACTTCGCCGCGCCGGTGCAGGTTGCCCAGCGCGAGTTCGCCGACCACCCAGGGATGACCCAGCACCGCGCCGTCGTGGAGGAGGCCCGCCAACGTCGCGTCGCCACTGCGGAGATGATCGATCCACACCGACGTGTCGACGAGGATCACGCCGACGCGGATGCGGTCCGCCGTCTGGGCGCGGGCTCGAGCGTCGGCTCGCTGCCGCCCAGCTTCGCCAGGCGGCGGGCGCTCTCGCGCTCGATCAGCGCGACGAGCGCCTGGCGTACGAGCGCGGTCTTCTCGTTCGTGCCCGTCAGTCGCTGCGCCTCGGCCAGCAGGCCATCATCGAGCGAGAGCGTCGTGCGCATCCGGCCTCCTCTCGTGGAGTCATCAACTATGACATCAGATGATGACAGAAGCCGTGCGCGTCAGCGATGTGCGGGCAGCACTTAGCCGTGGATGAGCCAGCCATCGGCGTCCCGGGCGGCCTCCATGACGGCCTCCGACAGCGTCGGATGGCCGTGCACGATCCGCGCGACCTCGGCGAAGCCGCCCTCGAGTGAACGCACGTTGACCAGCTCCTGGATGAGCTCGGTGGCGCGCGTGCCGACGATGTGGCCACCGAGCAGCTCGCCGTAGGTCTTCTCGCCGATGATCTTCACCATGCCGGTGCGATCGCCGTACACCGTGCCGGCTCCGACCGCGCCGAACGAGAGCTTGCCGACGACGACGTCGTGCCCGGCGTCGCGTGCCTGCTGCTCGGTGAGCCCGAAGCTGCCGACGTTCGGCGAGCAGAACGTCGCGCGCGGGACGTCGACGTACTCGATCGGATGCGTCTTCAGGCCGGCGGCGTCCTCGGCGGCGATGATCCCCTCGTCGGAGGCCTTGTGCGCCAGCGCCGGGCCGGGCACGAGGTCGCCGATCGCGTAGACGCCGTCCAGCGACGTGCGCATCGCGCCGTCGACGGCGACGAGCCCGCCGTCCGTGAGCTTGATGTGAGCCTCCTCGAGCCCGAGGCCTTCGATGTCGGGTGCCCGACCGGCCGCGATGACGAGCCAGTCCGCCTCGCCTGCCTCACCGGCGACCTTGAAGCGGACCTGCTCCTCGTGGTTGACGACGTCCTCGACGAAGACGCCCGTGCGCACCTTGATGCCCTGCTTTGAGAAGCCGCGCTCGGCGATCTTCGAGATGTCGGGGTCCTCGGTCGGCAGCACTCGGTCCAGACCCTCGTAGAGGGTGACGTCGCTGCCCAGGCGCGCGTACGCGGAGGCGATCTCGGTGCCCGACGCACCCGCTCCGACGACCGCCAGGGTGGCGGGCAGCGACTCGAGCGCCCAGGCCTCCTCGGTGCCGATGACGCGGCCGCCGAACTGCGTCCCGGGCAGCGGCTTCTTCACCGAGCCGGTCGCGAGGATGACGACCTTGGCGGCGATCTCGGTGCCGTCGAAGTTGGCGCCGACCTTCACGTTGGCGTCGTCGGTCACCGAGCCGTGGCCCTCGATGACGTCGATCCCGTTCTTCTTCATGAGTCCGGCGACGCCGCCCGTCAGCGTCTTGACGACCTTCGCGCGGCGCGCGCCCACAGCGTCGAAGTCGACCTCGGGGTCGGAGACCTTCAGGCCGAAGTCGCCGGCCGCGCGGATCTCGGTGAGCACGTCGGCGACGCGCAGGACCGCCTTCGCGGGAATGCAGGCGTAGTTCAGGCAGCGCCCGCCGATCCGGTCTGACTCGACCACGGCGGTCTTCATGCCGAGCTGCGCGGCGCGGACCGCGGCAACGTAGCCTCCCGGCCCCGAGCCGATCACGATGCAGTCATAAGCGTTTTCAGCCATCGCCGTCGAGCCTATCGACTGGGCTGTCCACGCCCCAGCCATCGAGCTCGCAGCCGTGCTCGAAGCCGATCGCGACCATCCAGCGCACCCACCGCTTGAGGTGGGGCAGCGAGACGGCCATCGGCGACGTCTCGCCGGTCACCATCCAGCCCTCGAGGCCGTCGACACGCACCGAGTAGTCGGTCGCCTCGTCGAGGAACGCCGCGAGGGCCCGGGCCTGCTCCTCGTCAGGGGCGCCGAAGCAGAAGCTCACGGACAGCTCGGAGTTCTCGGCGACGCCGCGCTCACGCAGCGCCCTCCAGGTCGCCTTGGTCCGCGCGAGCTGTCCAGAGAGCACCTCGCGCTGCCGGCGGCTGGAGGGACGTTCGGGCGCGCGGTCGGGCATCTGGATGCGGGCCATGGCGCGCACGAGCTTCCAGAACAGCCAGCCCAGGAGGCCGAGGAGGACCGTCAGGCCGGCCGCGATCCACCACTTTTCGACGCGGATCAGCGCGAGCGAGCCGGCGATGATCTGCAGGGCGAGGATCACCTGAAAGCCGAGCACCGCCCAGTACCTCGCCCGCCACATGCCGGCCGCCGCGATGAGCAGGATCGCCGTCGTCACGGTGGTGACCGCGGCCGGGTTGTTCTCCTCCGCGGAGAGGTCCGCGCCGCCGAGCGCGGCCCCGACGTTCGCGACCGCGAACCCGAGCGCGACGATCGCCGCGACGGTCACCGCCCGCGGCCGTTCGCCCGCTGCCAGCGGCTCGAGGCTCTGGCGGATCTGCTCGTCGCGCTCGCGCCCGCGCGCGTAGCCGCGGCGCATGACCTCGGCGGGCTTGGGCGGCGGCGACGGTGGCGGCGGCGCGGCCTCGGCGACCGGGTCCGTCGCGACGGCCTCGCCACGCCGGCGCTTGCGGCTACGCGCCCCCATCGATCGCTTCCGCGTCGAGCGCCCCGCGCAGCGTTTGCGCGGCGGCGCGCGGGTCGTCTGCCTCCGCGATCGCGCGGACGACGGCGATCCGCCGCGCGCCCGCGTCGATGACCGCACCGACGTTGGCCGGCTCGATCCCGCCGATCGCGAAGAACGGCACGGTCGAATGGAAGGCGGCGTAGCGGACGAGCTCGACGCCGACCGCGGCACGGCCGGGCTTGGTCGGCGTCGAGTAGACGGGGCCGACGCCGATGTAGTCGGCGCCGTCGGGCGCGTCGATCTCCTCGGGGAAGTGCGTCGAGCGCCCGACGAGCGCGTCCGGCCCGGCGAGCTCGCGTGCCGCGGCCGGCGTCATGTCCTCCTGGCCGACGTGACAGCCGTCGGCGTCTGTGGTCGCCACGAGGTCGGGCCGGTCGTTGACGATAAGCAGCGCCCCCGCCTCGTCGCACAGCGCACGCGCGACCGAAGCGGCGGCGATCAGTGCGTCGTCGGAGGCCTCTTTGTCGCGCAGCTGCACGACGTCGACGCCGCCCGCGAGGGCTCCTTCCAGCACGTCCGCGAGGGCGCGGTCGCCGGGCCGCGTGGAGCACACGAGGTACAGGTGCGCGCGTTCGAGCCGCAGGCGGCGATCGGATAGGGCGGCGGACACGACCGCCATTCTCCCAACCCGTCGGGAGAAGGCGCTGCGCGGCGCTAGCATTGACGCTTCAACGGGAGCCCGCAGCGAGCGGGCTGAGAGGGCGTCACGCCGACCGTCAACAGCTGATCCGGGTCATGCCGGCGAAGCGAGGTGTCATGTCGCAACAGCGCAGTACAGGATCCGGCGTCGTCGTCATCGGCGGCGGGGTCATCGGCCTGGCCATCGCGTGGCGGGTGGCCCAGCGCGGTGAGCCGGTCTGCGTGCTCGATCGCGGCGCGCTCGGCGCCGGGGCCTCGCACGTCGCCGCCGGCATGCTCGCGCCGGTGACCGAGGCCGATGCCGGCGAGCTCGCGCTGCTGGACCTCGGCCTGCGCAGTGCCCGTGCGTGGCCGCAGTTCGCCGCCGAGCTGGCCAGCGCCGCCGGCGTCGACCGCGAGACGATCCTGCGCCGCTGCGGCGCGCTGGTCGTCGCACGCGACGGCGACGAGGCGCACGCGCTCGAACGCGAGCTCGCCCTGCGCCACGAGCTCGGGCTCGAGGCGACCCGCCTGAGGGCCAGCGCGGCACGCAGGCTCGAGCCGGCGCTCGCCCCGACCGTGCGCCTCGCCGTGGACGTGCCCGGCGACCACGCCGCCGATCCGCGCGCGCTCGTGCTCGCGCTCGCCGAGGCCGCGCGAGGCGCAGGCGCGGTCCTGCGGACCGGCGCCGCCGTCGAGCGGCTCGTGGTCGACGACGGCCGCGTGGCCGGGGTGCAGCTCGCCGGCGGTGAGCACGTCGGCGCGCGCCAGGTCGTCGTGGCGGCCGGCGCGTGGAGCGCACAGCTCGAAGGCCTGCCCGCAGCGGCGCGGCCGCCGCTGCGCCCGGTCAAGGGACAGATCCTGCGGCTGCGCGACCCCGACGGCCCGGGGCTGCTCGAGCGAATCGTGCGCTTCGAGGGCGGCTACCTCGTCCCGCGCGGTGACGGCCGCTACGTGCTCGGCGCGACGGTCGAGGAACGCGGTTTCGACACGACGGTCACCGCCGGCGGCATCTATGAGTTGCTGCGCGACGCGGGCGAGCTCGTGCCCGGCGTCTACGAGATGGTCGTCGAGGAGTCGGCGGCCGGCCTGCGCCCCGCGACGCCCGACAACGCGCCGCTGCTCGGGAGCAGCGAGGTCGTCGAGGGGCTCGTCTGGGCGACCGGTCATCACCGCAACGGGATCCTCCTCGCGCCGCTGACCGCGCAGATCGTCGCCGGCGCGCTTGCCGGCGAGGCCGCCCCGGCCGCGTTTGACCCCGGCCGCTTCGCCCGCAGGAAGCTCAAGGTGCGCGCGTGATCTACGTCAACGGCCAGCCGACCGACGTCGACGCTCCCGCGACGATCCGCGACGTGCTCATCGCGCGCGACATCGATCCCGACGCGCCGGGTATCGCGGTCGCCGTCGACGCCGAGGTCGCCACGCGCGGGGACTGGCCGACGCGCGAGGTCGCCGACGGCGCGCGCGTCGAGATCGTCACGGCGACGCAGGGCGGATGACCGCGCCGCTGGTCATCGCCGGGCGCGAGCTGCGCTCCCGACTGCTGCTCGGGACCGGCGGCTTCACGCGCCCGCAGACGCTTGCCGAGGCGATCGGCGTCAGCGGGACCGAGCTCGTCACGGTCGCCATGCGGCGCGTGGACCCGGCCGCGGAGGGCTCCGTGCTGGATGTCATCTCCGACTGCGGTGTGCGGACGCTGCCGAACACCGCCGGCTGCTTCACCGCCCGCGACGCGGTGCGCACCGCGAAGCTCGCGCGCGAGGCGCTGCAGACCGACTGGGTCAAGCTCGAGGTCATCGGCGACGAGCGCACGCTGCTGCCCGACGCGAGCGAGCTGCTCGCCGCCGCGGAGGAGCTCGTCGACGACGGCTTCGTCGTGCTGCCCTACACGAACGACGACCCGGTCCTCGCGCGCCGCCTCGAGGACGTGGGCTGCGCCGCGGTGATGCCGCTCGGATCGCCGATCGGCAGCGGCATGGGGATCGCCAACCCGGCGAACCTCACGCTCATCGTCGAGCAGGCGGGCGTTCCCGTCATCCTCGACGCCGGGGTCGGCACCGCGTCGGACGCGGCCCTCGCGATGGAGCTCGGCTGCGACGCGGTGCTCTGCGCGAGCGCGATCTCGCGCGCGCTGGATCCGGTGGCGATGGCGCGCGCGATCCGCCTCGCGGTCGAGGCCGGCGCGCTGGCGCGTGGCGCGGGCCGGATCGAGCGCCGCACCCACGCCCGCGCGAGCTCACCGCTTGAGGGCATGCCGGAGTTCGCCGAGTGAGTGGGGTCATGGAGCATTTCGAAGCCGCCTGGTCGGATCACAGCGGCAACGGCTTCGCGGCGACCTGCGCCGAGGACCTGCACTACGAGGACCCGTTGACGCCGAAGCCGCTCAAGGGCCCCGGCGCTCTCGCGGCGCATGCGGCGCGGCTGTGGGCGGCGGCCCCCGACGCCCGGCTGCAGAGCGCCGGTGAGCGGCTTACCGACGGGCGCTTCATCTCCGCGCCGGTACGGCTGATCGGGACGCACAGCGGCGAGCTCGAGGAGTTCCCGCCGACCGGGCGGAGCATCGCGCTGCATGCCGTCTTCTACTGCGAGCTCGACGAGACCCGGCGACGCATGTGGCGCGTCCGGGCGTTCTTCGATCTGTATGACGCGGCGATCCAGCTCGGCGTGCTGCCGAAGCCAGGTTCGCTCGGCGAGCGGGCGATGTTCCTGCTGCGCGGGTTCGGGCTGCGCTGACGTCGTTTCGTGGACCCGCCACGGCGGCCCGACCGGCCGTCTTTGTCGATGCTGTTCGTCTGGACTCGCCGCGCGGCCGCAGCGTGCGTGCGCCCCCGGTTACTCGACGCTGATGTTCCCGCCCTGCCCCGAGTGGATCGTGCACACGTACGCGATCGCGCCAGCCGCCTTGGGCGCGTACTCGTACTTGTCGGTGAAGTTGCCCGACTCGATCTTCTCGCCGGACGTCGAGGTCACGTTGTGCGCGTAGCCGTCCTCGTTCTTCCACTCGATCTTCTGGCCGACCTTGACGGTGATGTCGCCCGGCGTGTTCACGTTGCCCTTCATGGTCACCACGACCGGCTTGGTCGATGTGGTCTCCTCGCCGCCGCCTGCGGTCTCCGTCTCCTGCGTGGTGGTCTCAGCCGGCGCGGGCAGCGCAGCGGGCGTGTCGGCGGACTTGTCGTCGTCATCGCCGCAACCGGCGGCGAACGCGCCGCCGAGCGCGAGCGCGAGGCAGGCGAGGGCGACGCGGGGCAAACTGGTCATGAAGGTTCTCCTGGGATCGGGACGGGCGAGCGCCGACGCTGAGACTAGCCCGATCGCGCAGGCCGGTGCGGCACAACCGTGACGAGGACCGGCGCGTGGTCTGACAGCTCGCCGCGGTCGAGAACCTGCGCGTGATCGTCGCCCGCCGCGACATCGTGACCGAGGACGTGATCGACGCCGTGCCCAGCGAGCCACACGAAGCCCGGCGCGCGTGGCTCACGGACGTTGAAGTCGCCCCCCAGCAGCGCTGGCCCGCCCCCGCTCCAGGCGAGCGTCGCGCGCGCGGAGCGTTCGATGTCCGCGTCGGCGCGCTGCTCGGAGTGCACCTGCGCGTGAAGGTTCGCGCACCACGGAGCGCCGTCGAGCGCGACGGCGTGGCAGACGCGCCGCTCCGGCCAGCGGCGCAGCACGATCTGCCGGTGGCCGGTGATCGTCATGCCCCGGACGAGGATCGTGTTCGCGCCGCCGCCGCCGGACTTGATGACGTCGGGCGCGCGGTCGGCGAGCCAGCGGCGCAGCGCCGGCAGCGGCACGTTGCGCGCGGTCAGCGCCGTGCGGGCGTCGGCGTCGCACGCCCGCGCGAGTCCCGGCGCCCACCACGGTGGGACCTCCTGCAGGAGCGCCACGTCCCAGTCCCAGCCGGCGAGGGCGGCGGCGAACTCCGCGCGCAGATCACGGCCCGCGGGCGGCACCGCGCGGCCGTGCAAGAGGTTCCAGGTCAGCACCCGCATTGCGCCATAGACTGCCCTGCTTGACGCGTCACCTGCTCACCGGAACCGAGCTTGAACGCGACGAGCTGCTCGGACTGCTCGATCGCGCGGACGCGCTGAAGGCGGCGCCGCTCTCGTCGCGCGCGCTGGAAGGTCGCAGCATCGCGCTGATCTTCGAGCGGCCGTCGACGCGCACACGGCTGTCCTTCGAGGCCGGGATCTTCGAGCTCGGCGGCCAGCCCGTCGTGCTGCGCGCCGACGAGATGCAGCTCGCGCGCGGCGAGTCCGTGGCCGATACCGCGCGGATCCTCTCGCGCCACATGACCGCGGTCGGCGTCCGCACGGGCCCCGATGCGCTGCTCGAGGAGCTCGCCGCGGTCGCGACCGTGCCGGTCTTCAACATGCTCACCGCCGGTCATCACCCGTGCCAGGCGCTCGCCGATCTCATGACGCTGCGCGAAGCGTTCGGTCGTCTCGAGGGCCTGAAGATTGCCTACGTCGGCGATGGCAACAACGTCGCCCGCTCGCTTGCGCTCGTCGGTTCGCGTGCGGGCGTCGAGGTGGCGGTTGCCTCCCCGGAGGGCTACACGCTCACCGGCGCGCCGGATGCCCAGCTCACGACCGATCCGCTCGAGGCGGTGCGGGGCGCGCACGCCGTCTACGCCGATGTCTGGGTGAGCATGGGCGACGAGGCGACCGCCGATGCGCGTCGCGCGGCGCTTGAGCCCTACCGCCTCGATGACGCGCTGCTCGACGAGGCGGCGCCCGGCGCGATCGCACTGCACTGCCTGCCCGCGCACCCGGGTGAGGAGATCACCGCCGAGCTGCTCTACGGCCCGCGCCAGCGCATCTGGGACCAGGCGGAGAACCGCCGTCACGCGCAGAAGGCGCTGCTGGAGCTGCTTGTGTAACGTCGCGCGGACGGCGAAAGGAGTTTCATGCCGCAGCCGAAGAAGTCAGGCTCATCCGGTCGCAAGTCCAGCGCGCGCAAGGGTGCCGCCAAGCCGGCCGCGCGTAAGCCGGCCGCCAAGAAGGCGACGCGCAAGGCGCCGCCGGCGAAGGCCGCCGGCGCCCGCAAGCGTGGCGCTGCGAGCGGTGGGCGCGCTTCGTCGCGCACGCCTCCTCCCGCGCCGCCGTCGCCCGCCGCCGACAAGGACGACGACGCGCTGCGCGCCGCGATCGCCTCCGTCCGCGAACTGCTCTCGCGCGGCGTGATGATCACGGGCGATCGGTTGCAGGAGACGATGGACGAGGCCGTCAAGCGCGGGCGCATGACGCGCACGGATGCCGAGGAGCTCATCCAGGTTCTCGTGCAGATCGGCCGCCGCCAGACGCAGGACGCGCTGGCCGAGCTCGAGGGCCTCGTCGAGCGCTCGGCGGAACAGACGCGCAAGCGCACGCAGTCGCGGATTCGCAGCGTCGCCTCTGCCGCGCGCCGCACGCCGGGCACGGATCGCGCGCTGCGCACCGTCGACCGCGCCCGCCGCGCGGCCGGCCTGGGCACGGCGTTCCCGGTCATCGGCTACGACGACCTGACGGCCGCCCAGGTGAAGGAACGCGTCGCGGAGCTAACGCCTCCCGAGCTGCGCAAGGTGCGCGACTACGAGCGCCGCCACGCCAACCGCAAGGGCGTGCTCGCCGCGATCGAAAAGCAGCTCGGCTGACGGGCCGCGTGGGGGCTCGGTAGGCGCGGCCTATCCTGGTCGGCTCATGGAGTCCTCGACATCCACCTTCACGCGCCCCGAACGCGGCGCCGAGATCGACCTGCACATCGACGCGCTCGCCAACGGCGGCAACGGCATCGCCCGGCTCGAGGGCTACGTCGTGTTCGTCTCCGGCGCCATCCCGGGCGACACCGTGCGGGCGGTCGTCACGAAGCGCAAGCGGGCGTACGCCGAGGCGCGGACGCTCGAGGTGCTCGAGTGCAGCGCCGACCGTATCGCGCCGCTCGCCGATCATCCGGGCGCGCCGTGGCAGGTGCTGCCCTACGAGCGCCAGCTCGAGGTCAAGCAGGAGCAGGTGCGCGATGCGCTGACGCGGATCGGCCATCTCGAGGGCTTCGCGCTCGACGAGATCGTGCCCGCCGTCGAGCAGTGGCGCTACCGCAACAAGCTCGAGTACTCGTTCGGATCGGACCCGGACGGCGGGCTCCTGTGCGGCTTCCACGCGCCCGGCTCGTGGCACGAGATCGTGCCCGTCGACGATTGCCTGCTCGCCTCCGAGCGCTCGAACGTCGCCCGCGAGCAGATGCTCGCGTGGTGTCGCGAGCAGGGCCTGACCGCCTTCGATCGCCGCAGCCGCAAGGGGATGCTGCGCAACCTCGTCATACGCGAGGGTCGGCGGACCGGCGAGCTGCAGGTGCGGCTCGTCACCGGTCCCGGAGACATCGACGCATCCAGCCTCTCCGCCGCCGTGGACTGCGAGGGGCTCATGTGGACGCGTACCGACGCTCTCGCCGAGACGACCATCGGCGGCGAGACCGCGATCATCGCGGGCAACGCGGCGCTCGAGGAGGAGCTCTGCGGCCTGCGCTACGCGATCTCGCCGCTGGCGTTCTTTCAGACGAACACGGAGATGGCCGAGCGGCTGTACGGCATCGCCACGGACTTCGCCGGCCTGCAGGGCTGGGAGCGCGTGTTCGACCTGTACTGCGGGATCGGCACCGTCGGGCTCAGCCTCGCGTCGCGCGCGGGTGAGGTGTGGGGTCTGGAGATCGTCGAGGACGCGGTGGCCGACGCGATCGCCAACGCGCGCCGCAACGAGATCGACAACGCTCGCTTCTTCGCCGGCGACGTGCGCACCGCAATGCGCGAGCTCGTCGAGCAGTCCGGCCGCCCCGACGTCTGCATCATCGACCCGCCGCGCGCGGGGCTGTCGCAGAAGGTCGTCCGGCGCGTGATCGAGGCGGCGCCCCGGCGGATCGTCTACGTCTCGTGCAACCCGACGACGCTCGCGCCCAACGCCGCCCAGCTCGTCGAGGCCGGCTACGCGCTCAAGCGCGTCGCGCCGGTCGACATGTTCCCGCAGACGCCGCACATCGAGTGCGTGGCGCTGCTGGAACGCCGCTGAGATCTCCGGCACGGGTAACGGACGGCTTTGAACCCGGAACAACCCAATCGACGCCGCAGGTCGCTAGGGCCCAGCGTCGGTCGCGGCCGTCAGGGCCGCGATGTCGCTGATGTCGGCCGGCCGGCCGCTGGCGCGCTTC
Source organism: uncultured Actinomycetes bacterium (assembly GCA_963705315.1). Lineage (GTDB taxonomy): Bacteria > Actinomycetota > Thermoleophilia > Solirubrobacterales > Solirubrobacteraceae > CADCVQ01. The sequence continues at coordinate 168,354 of OY970068.1, read as the reverse complement.
ATCGCGATGAGGTCGTCCAGGCCGGCGATGGCGATTGCGATCCCGTCTAGGTCGATGACGAGCGCGCGCGCGCGCAGCTCCGGGTAGGGCGGTGCACCGGGAACATCACGCAGAATGTGCAGCTCTCCGTGCCGGGTCGTCAGCGGTGGCACGATCGCCGCCGCCGCGAGCTGTTGTGTCGTCGGCGGACGCCCGCCGGGCATGTCGCGCGGCCGGGCCTCAAGCGCCGCGAGAGCGGCGGCCAAGCGCCCGATGTTGTCCTCGTCGGGCGCTGGGATGACGTCGAGATCCTTGGTCGTTCGTCGGTGGCCGTGAACCTGCACGGCGACGCCACCGATCACCGTGTACTGCACCGCGTGCGTGTCGAGGGTGGCGAGGAGCTCACGCAGATTCAGCGCGACCGACGGCGCGTCGTCGGTCATCCTGATCGCGCCGTTGCGCCCGCGATCTCAAGCTGCGTGGCGACGAGGTTCCACGACGCCGATTCGGCGAGGCGCTGCTCCGGCGTCAGCCGTCGTCCATGGGCGAGCTCGGCGGGGTCGAGATCGAGTTCCAGCGGCGCCGTCTCGAGCACGGGCCGCTCACCGAGGACGAGCAGCAGCTGGCTGAACCGCTCGAAGCTTGGCGACTCAGCACCCGACTCGATGCGGCTGATCGCAGCCTGCGTGGTGCCTGCGCGGCGGGCGAGGGATCGCTGGGTGATGCGATGGCGCAGGCGTGCCGCGCGGAGCTGCTCACCGAGGATCGACATGCGGCCGTGAAGATATCGCATCCGATATCAACTCGACGTCTGAACCCGTGAGAGCTCAGTGCCTCAGCCCGTGGATCTTCAGGCACTCCCGCAACGCGCTGGCCCATCGGATGTCAGCCGCGCGGGCTGAAGGGACGGGCCTCGGCGTGGACGAGCGGTCGGGTGTTCTTGGGTGCTCGCAGCTTGAGGGTCGCGCCGAAGCTCGGCTAGCGTCCGCGCAGCGCGCGCAACTCGGCTCGCAGCTGCACGATCTCGTCCTCGAGCCTGGCGACACGGTCCGTGAGCGGGACCTCGGCGCGCTCGACCACGGGGGCCGGCGGCATCGGCCGACCCGGGGCCGGCATGGCCGGTGCGGTGGCAACGGGTGGCGCGGCGACCGCGGGCGCGGCGGCGGCGTCGTCGCTGAGGCGGTGCGCGTAGCGCTCCTCCTTCTGGCCGGGCCGGCGCGCGAGCTGCGCGACGAGGCCGCGCCCGATGAGCCGCTCCAGCGTGTCGTGGATGGCCGCGAGTTCGGCGAACGGGTGTAGCCGGTCGGCGCGCTGCTTGAGCTCGCCCGGCGTCTGCGGGCCGCGCAGCATGAGCACGCAGAGGACGGCGAGCTCGTCGGGCGCGCGTGTCAGCGACTCGTGGAGCAGGTGGCGGAACTTCGGCGCGCGGCCGCCGCTCGCCAGGCGCGCCCACCGGCGGCGCGCCAGCCGGGTCGTCGCGTCGCGGACGATCGCGTCGTCGTAGGAGACGACCGGATCGCGATTGGTGGACTGGTTGCACGCCGCACGCAGCGCGGTGAGCGTCAGCGGATAGCCGTCAGGGGTGGTGCGCTGCTTTTCGAGCAGGCAGCCGAGGACGCGGATCTCTGGGGCTGTGAGGTCCATGAGCGGGGATACCCGGCGCTCGACCTCTAGTGGCCCTTCTCCAAACGTCTGACCGCAAACCGAACGTTCCGAGAAGGGCCACTAGTCGGGAGGCGGAGCCTTCCTGTCGCTGTCGTCCAGGTTCTTCAGCCACTCGCTGAGCTTCTGGCCCGCGTCGTTGACGTGGTCGCCGGCCTCCTTGAACAACTCGCGAAAACGGTCGCCGTAGTGCGTGGCGGCCTCGGCGGCCTCTTCGCGCGCGGGGCGCTCCTGGCCGCGGCGGACGTACTCGCCGCCGACGATGCGGTCGTAGTCGCCGTCGCGCACCCACGCGAGCAGCTCCGCGACGCGCTTGACCGGCAGCGCGTGCGTCAGGCGCAGGTCGTTCATCAGCCGCTGAAGGCGATCGAGGCCCTCGCCGGCCTCGGTGTACTCCATCGCCTGGCGCATGAACGCGTCGAGGTTGAGGTCCGCGGCCTTGGCCCCGCCGGACATCGTCATGAGCATCTTGCAGACCAGCCGCGGGTCGCGCGTCACGATCGCGGCGGCGCGGTCGCAGGTCAGCTCCGAGGCGCGCGACCACTCCAGCAGCGCGTACTGGACGGCTGCCAGCGGCAGCCCGGCGACCGCCGGCAGCCGGCGCGATGTGCCGATCCGCAGCAGGATCTCCAGCGCCGTGCGGTACATGATGTGGTCGGACAGGATGTGCCCGACCTCGTGGGCGATGACCGCCTCGAGCTGCCCGTTGTCGAGCAGCGACACGGTCGCGCTGTTGAGCACGACGATCGGCTTGCTCGCGCCGACCGTCATCGCATTGGCCATCGGCTGCTGGGTGATGTAGAGGTCGTACTCCTCGGGCATGTCGAGAACCGCGAGGACGTGCTGGTAGAGCGTCCAGATCTCGGGTAGCTGGTCGGTGCCAAGGCGGACCGACGCGCCGAGGTACGTCTGGCGCAGCGCGCGCTCGTAGCCGAACTCGATGAGCTTGCGCACGACGAGGTCCAGCATCGGAATGGACTGCAGCGCGGCCGTGGCCGCGCGGTCGGCTGGGTGCTCGTAGGCCTTCGGCGAGATGCCGCTCAGCCGGTATGCCTCTGCCGGAACGCTCATCCGTTGAGCCTACGCGAGCGGTCGCCGCGGCGCGACTGGTCCTAGACTTCCGCCGCATGCGCGCCGCCACCATCCGCGACGGCGAGATTCTCGTCGAGGAACATCCGGATCCCGCGCCGGGGGCCGGCGAGGTGCTCGTCCGCGTGCGCGCGGCGGGCATCAACGGCGCCGACATGCTTCAGCGCCGTGGCCGCTACCCGGCGCCGCCCGGCAGCCCGCCGGACATCCCGGGGCTCGAACTCGCGGGCGAGGTCGCCGCGCTCGGTCCCGGCGCGGCGCGCTTCGACGCGGGCGACCGCGTCATGGCGATCGTCGGCGGTGGCGGCCAGGGCGAGCTGGCCGTCGTCCACGAGCGCCAGCTCATGCCGGTGCCCGCCGCGGTCGAGTTCCCGGCCGCCGGAGGGCTGCCCGAGGTCTTCACGACCGCGCACGACGCGGTCTTCACCCAGGCGGGCCTGCGCCCGGGCGAGCGGCTCCTCGTGCACGGGGCAGCCGGCGGCGTCGGCACGTCCGCGGTGCAGCTCGCGCACGCGGCCGGCGCCCACGTCACGGCGAGCGTGCGCAACGCGGACCTGCGCGACGCGGTCGCCGACCTCGGCGCCCACGAGGTGATCGACCCGGACGGCTTCGAGCAGCACGGCCCGTTCGACGTCGTGCTCGAGCTCGTCGGCGCGCCGAACCTCGGCGCGAACGTCAAGGCCCTGGCGACGGGCGGGCGGATCGTCGTGATCGGGATCGGCGCCGGCGCGAAGGGCGAGCTCAACCTCGCCGCCCTCATGGGCAAGCGCGGTCGGATCATGGCCTCGACGCTGCGTGCGCGCTCTCTGGAGGAGAAGGCCGCGACCGCCCGTGCGATGGAGCGCGAGGTGCTGCCGCTGTTCGAAAGCGGCGCGCTGCGGGTGCCCGTCGCCGGGACGTTCGCGCTCGACGACGTGGCGGACGCCTACGAGCGCTTCGCGGTGGGTGGGAAGTTCGGCAAGGTCATCTTGGCGCCTTGACCGCGGAGCGTCAGGCTCTCCGTCGCATGGCCGGCGCTACCGATTCTCCTGAAGCAGGTGGGAGATCCGGTCGAGGTTCGGCAGCAGGTAGCCCGCGGCGATGAGCGGCAGTGCGGGGATGGCGCGGTCGAAGGCCACCCCCAGCACGAGCGACGCGACGAGCCCGAGCGCCATGCCGATGAGCGTCGGGACGCGCCGGAAGCCGTAGCGCCACGCCCAGGTCGCGAACATCGACAGGAACACGGCATCGGACACGCCGAGCCGCCCGACGCTGCCTGCGTCCCCCCACGTCGGCAGGTCGAAGCTCAGCGCATCGACCCGGTCTCCCGGGCGCTCGAGCAACTGCTTGGATGGGCCGGTGGCCACCGACACGATGTCGATCGCCGCGACGAACAGCGCCACCGCGATCGCGATGACCGGCATCGAGAGCGCGCGAGCGAAGAACAGGCCGAGCATCGCGGCGACGAGCGCCTCGACGACATTCGCCGTCGCCCCGACACCGCCGGCGTTCAGGGCCGCCATGAGGAGCCCGGCGCCGAGCAGGATCAGCAGCGGGCCGATGGTCGTGTCCCGCGCCGGGACGAGCGACAGCGTCGTCGCCGCGACCATGAGCATCCCGACGCCGCCCGCCACCAGCACGCGCACGTCGCCCGCGGGCAGCTCCGGCAGCGCGGGAGCGACGATGAAGTACACCAACGCCGCGAGCGGGATGCCAAAGCTGAGCTTGGCCGGGCTCACCCACTCGTGACGTCGCCGGGAGATCACCGCACCACCCGCTTCGCGGTCGGTGCCGGGGACCGGACGGCTAAACCCTCTAGTACGGGGGGAGGTCGGCGTACCACTCGCCGAGCACCCGGAAGGCCGACCAGAACGCGCGCTTGGCGGCCTCCTCGTCCAGGGCCTCGTCGATGCTCGGCACGTACAGCGCCTCGATCGACGGGGTCAGGCGCTGCACCTCGCCCGCGTCGGCATCGACGGTTCGCGCGAGCGGGACGCCGAGGTCGTTGAGCACGGCCAGCGCATCCTCGCCCATGACGACGACGATCTTCGGCCGCACGATCGCGAGCTCTTCGGCGATCCGGGCGATGCACGCGGGGTCGGCGAGCGACGTGTCGCTGACCGGGCACTTGATGCACAGCGTCCCGTAGACGGCGAGCGGATCGATGGCGAGGCGCTTGAAGGCCTTCATGAGCGCCGACCCGGCGCGACCGTAGAACGCGACGCCCTCCTCGATCTCCGGCGGCGTCGGCGCGTACTTCAGCAGGAAGACGTCGGCCTGCGGGTGACCGGAGCCCAGCACCGGCATGAGGTTGCCGCGCGGACAGTGCGGGCACGCCTGCAGCTCGCGCGTGAGCGTGTTCAGTTCACGGATCGCGCGCTCGAGGTACTTCTCGCGGATCTCGTCGTCGGTGGCCGGACTCATGGCTGCCGGTGGTTTCGACGGCTCGGACGGGCGACCCTGCGCGTGCATCACGACTTGCGCGTCGGCGCCGCGGTGGTCTGGCGGGAAGGCACGCCCTGGAGGATAAGGACGGATCTTCCACGCGCAGGGCGCGCCGCGGTACGGTCGGTGCTGATGCCACGCCCGTCGCCGGCCATGGTCGTCGCGATCTGCGCGCTGATCGCCGCGCTGTGCGGTACCGCGATCGCGCTGCCGGGGAAGAACACGGTCGACTCGGGCGACATCAAGAACGGGCAGGTCAAGCGCGCGGACATCCGCAACAACGCCGTGACCTCGGGCAAGGTCAGCAACGGCTCGCTGCTGGCGAAGGACTTCAAGGCCGGCCAGCTGCCGGCGGGTGCCACCGGTCCGCCGGGGCCGGCGGGTCCCGCAGGCCCGGCGGGCAAACCGGCCGCGCAGTTCTGGGCACTGATCAGGTATCCCGCGGCCGATCCGGTCGTCGTCGACAGCAGCGGCGGCGTCACCGCCACCGATGACGGCGCCGGGCGCACCGACGTCACGTTCCCGAGCCCCGCCCACATCGACCGCTGCGCGTTCGTCATGACGCTCGACCTCACGACCGGCTTCGTCAGGAAGTCGAGCACCCTGTCGGCCGGCAGCACCGTCAACGTCATCACACAGACCACCGCGCTGACGCTCGCCGACATCCCGTTCGACATCGCCGCGTACTGCTAGTGGGCCACTAGCGCTGCGGACTCCTCAGGACTTGCGCGTCGCCTTGCGCACCCGCCGCTCGCGCACCGCGCGGCGGGCGCCCGCCGGCGTCGCCTTCGTCTCGAGGAACTTCAGCGCCTGGACGTACAGCAGCGACGACGGTTTGCAGGTGATCTCCGCCTCGCGCAGCGCCTCGAGGAACTCCTGCGGTCCGTCGAAGTCCGCCATGCGCACGCGTACCGAGCCGAGTCCCGGCGCCACGTGCGAATCCGAGCCGGCGCCTGCGAGGATCCGGTACTTGGCGGCGAAGCGCGCGGCCTCCTCGTTGAACGAGCCGATCGCGACGCGCGGGTTGTAGACCTCGATCGCGTCGATGTCCTCGATGATCGTCAGCAGGTGCTCGTAGTCGGGCACGGCGTGCATGCGGTCAAACGGGTGCGGCACGTAGATGAGCCCGCCCTGGCGCTTGATCTCGGCGACGGTCTCATGCAGCGACATCCCGCGCTCGATCTTCTCCTCGATGAACAGCCCGATGACCTCGCCCTGATCGGCGGTCTTGACCTCCTCGGCGACGATGACCTTCACGCCGTACTCGGCCGCCTTGTCGCGCGCCTCGTAGGCGCCCGTGATGACGTTGTGGTCGGTCACGGCGATCGCGCCCAGGCCCTGGTCGCGGGCGGTCGCGAGGAGCACCTCGACCGGCGTGGCGCAGTCGTGGGAGTGATCGGTGTGCATGTGCAGGTCGACGTCGATCCGCGGCCGGCCGCGCAGGCGCTTGGCGAGCTGCGGGTTCCCACCGGCCGGGTGGCGGCGCGCGACGACCCCGTCGTAGACGTCCTCGAGCTCGTCGACGACGCGCGACCACCCGAGGTCGCCACGCAGCGGCGCCGCCTGCTCGCGCAGGCGTTCGCGCAGCGCGCAGTCGTCGATCAGGCGCGCGAGCTGCGCGCTGAGCGTCTCGACGTCGCGCGGCTCGAACAGCAGCCCGCGCTCGCCCTCGTCGAGCACCTCGTCGTAGATGGGCAGGCGCGAGGCGAGCGGCACGCTGCCGGCGTTCAGCGCCCGCAGCAGCAGCGTCGGGGCGGGAGCGGCGCCCTCCGAGGCGGCGACGAGGACGTCTGAGCGCGCGAGCGCCGCGTCCACACCGAGCTCGTCGGGCGTCACGTAGCGCACGCGCTGGGCGAGATCCGCCCGCAGCGGCGTGCTGCTCGACGGGCCGCGGGCCGAGAGGATCGTCGCCTCCCACTCGCCGTCGGGATCGAGCCGCCGCAGCGCGCGCAAGAAGAGGCGCAGCGCGGGACGCTCCTCGTCGTCAACGAACAGAATGTGACGTCGCTCGGAGGTCGTCGCTTGCGATGACCGCAGAGCGAAACCGCTCTCGTCCGGACGGTCGCAGCCCGGCAGCACGACGCGGTAGTCGGCCGGAAAGAAGCGCTGCATGAGATCGCGGGTCGTCGCGAAGCTCGCGGTGCGGGCGTCGAGACGGCCGAGCACGAGCTGGACGACCTTGCGGGCGACCTGCGTCGACAGCAGGCGCTCGGTCGGCGCGTGGAACGTGCCGACGTTCAGCGCGCGCGAATGGCGCAGCGCCGCGCTGGAGGCCGACGGCGCGAACGGCTCGTGCACGTGGCAGACGTCGAGCGGCAGGATGGTCAGCAGGTCCTCGATCGTGCGCGAGACGTCGACGGGCAGGGCGGGCACGTCGCGGCGCGAGTTGCCCGGCAACTCGGGCAGCGCGTCGCCGACGGCCAGCACGCGCGGCGCGTCGCCCGGCTCGGGCAGCAGCGACACCGGCTTCTCGCGCGCGGCGAGCAGCGCCTGGCGGGTGTCGCGCACGGCGCCAGTGGAGCGTGACGGCGCGACGATCAGCACCTGATGGCCGCGGCCGGCGAGCTCGGACGTCACGCGTTCGACGAACGACGTGATGACGTGATCTCCGGCGCCCCAGGGATGGGGACTCACGTGGGCGATCGCGAGGCGGTCGTGGGGCACGCCCTGAGGATAGGGAGCCCGCGCAGGTGTCCCGGCGAAGGACTTCAACACGCCCGGCCCGACGTCCATGCCGAGACCGGGGCTGCGGGCGGCTGTCCGCCAGGGTCGCGGTTCATGATCGCCAGGCGCCCGCTCGCGGTTGGCCAGACGCGCTCCGCGCCGAGCGATCAGGTCGGAGCGGGTGCGCCGTCGTACAGCTCGGCGAACACCTCGCCGTAGCGCTCGTAGACGACGTTGCGCTTGACCTTCAGCGTCGGGGTCAGCTCCTCGTGCTCCTGAGAGAGCTCGCGATCGAGGATCGCGAACTTCTTGATCTGCTCGATGCGGGCGAAGCGGCGGTTGGCCTCGTCGATCGCGCTCTGGATCTCCGCTCGCACCGCGGGGTCCCGGGCGAGCGCCGCCGGCTCGCTTGAGTCGGCGCCGACCTTCTCGGCCAGCGCCGCGGCCTCGTCGGCGTCGAGCGTCACGAGCGCGGTGAGATAGGAGCGCCGGTCGCCGTAGACGACGGCCTGCGAGATCCAGCGCGACTGCTTGATCGCGCTCTCGATGTTCGAGGGCGAGATGTTCTTGCCGCTCGAGGTGATGATGAGGTCCTTCTTGCGACCGGTGATGCGCAGGAAGCCGTCGTCGTCGAGCGTGCCGAGGTCACCGGAGTGCATCCAGCCGTCGATCAGGACCTCGCGCGTGGCCGCCTCGTTGCGGTAGTAGCCGAGGAAGACGTTCGCGCCGCGCATGAGCACCTCGCCGTCCTGCGCGATCCGCACGTCGCAGCCGGGCAGCGCCTTGCCGACACTTCCCGGCCGGTTGCACTCGATCGTGTTGAGCGTCGCCACGACGCACGTCTCGGTCATGCCGTAGCCCTCGAGCACCCAGACGCCGGCGGCGTGGAAGAAGGCGATGATGTCCTCCTCGATCGGCGCGGCGCCGGTGATCGCGAGCTTTGCGCGCGTGCCGAACAGGGCACGGATCTTGTGCAGCACGAGCCGGTCGGCGAGGGCGAGCTGCGCCTTGAGGACGAGGCCCGGATGGCCGCCGCGCCGCTCGCGCTGGCGCACCGCGCGACCGATGCCGACGGCCCACCAGAAGAGCTTGGCCTTCACGCCGCCAGCGGCCTGTGCCTTGCCGGTCGCCGCGGCGTAGATCTTCTCGAAGACGCGCGGGACGGAGGTCAGGTGTGTCGGGTTGATCTGCGCGACGTCGTCGATGATGAGCTTCGGGTCCCGGCGCCAGTAGGCGACCGTCGACCCGGTGCCGACGCCGAGGATCTGGACCGCGCGGGCAAGGCCGTGGGCGAGCGGCAAGAACAGGTACAGGACGTCGTCGCCGGGTGTGAACTCAAGCCGCTGCTGGGTCATGTCCACGACCGCCATGACGTTGGCGTGGGTGATCATGCAGCCCTTCGGAGGGCCCGTCGTCCCCGACGTGTAGACGATCGTCGCCACGTCCCCGGGCTGCGCCGAAGCAGCGCGCTGCTCGAAGTCCTCGTCGCTGACATCCGCTCCGCGCTCGCGCAGCTCGTCGAGCGTCAGGACCCCGGCGGGCTCGTCCTCGAAGCAGATGATGTGCGCGAGGTCGGGCAGGTCTGCGCGAACGTCGTCGAGCTTTGCCACCTGGTCTGCGTCCTCGCAGAAGATGGCGCGCGCGCCGGAGTGCTCGAGCACGTACTGGCATTCCTCCGGCGAGTTGGTCTGGTAGACGGGCACGACGACGGTGCCGGCGCAGAGCGCGCCGAAGTCGGCGAGCGTCCACTCGGCGCGGGTGTTGGACAGGATCGCGACGCGGTCGCCGGCCTCGATGCCGAGCGCCATGAGCCCCTTGGCGATCGCGCGCACGTCGCTGCCCAGCTGCGCATAGGACATGTCGCGCCAGCGGTCGCCCTCGGGATAGCGCAGCGCGGGGCCGCGATGCGTCGCCACGGAGCTGAGAACCAGCTGCGCCAGGGTCTTGGAGCCGGTTTCGGTGTCGTCCACCTGAGCACGGATATCACACCGCGATGCGCGAAGCGCCCGCAATGCCGCGTGCGTCTTCGCGGCCATGCGTGTCCTAAGGTGCCCGAGATGGCGCACCCGGCCTCGCGACGACCCGATCCCCGACGACCCGTTCCCCGACGACCCGTTCCCGCCTACCGCGTGCGCCGGCGCGCGGCCGGCTTCACCGCCCTCGGCACGCTCACGGCGTTCATGGCGCTCGGGGCGGCGGTGAGCGGTGCGCAGCGGCCGGCGGTTTCGCCTGCCGGCACCCAGGCGGGAGCGATGCTGACGCCGGCGACGCGGGCGGGGTCACCGTCGTGGCTGTACCCGCGGGTCAAGTGGCGCCGCTCGCTGGCGATCGGTCAGCCGACCGCCGGCGCGCTCGTCCGGGCCACGAAGCTGCCCGCCGAGGGTCGGCACTTCGTCACGTGGGACTACAACCGCCACAGCAGCCCGAGCCCGATGGAGCGGCGCTATGGCACCGGCCATCTCGTCCGCGTCGTCCTGACCGTCGCCGCCGAGTTCGGGCGCGCGCACCCGGGCGCTGGGCGGCTCGTGATCGGCGACCTCAGCCGCCCCAAGGGCGGCGGCTGGGGATCGGGCGCCCACGCATCCCATCAGAACGGCCTCGATGTCGACATCTACTACCCGCGCCGCGACCGCCGCGAGCGCGCGCCGATGTCGGTCAGCCAGATCGATCACGGGCTCGCGCAGGATCTCGTCAACCGCTTCGTGCGCGCCGGCGCGCAGTACGCCTTCGTCGGGCCCAACACATCGCTGCGGGGCCGGCGCGGGATCGTCATGGTCTGGCCCAACCACGACAACCACCTGCACGTCCGGCTGCCGCGCGGCTAGGGCGGGTCGGCGCGTCGGTCCGACGAACAGCATCGACGGGGCCCGGTCGTGTCGCGCCAGGCTCTGTATCCGAGCCTGAGGCGACACGACCGCGCCAGCGCTCGCCGCGCGGACCCGTCCTGACTCCCTTATCGCTGCTGTTCGCCGGACCCGCCGCGCGACCTGATGCAGTCCGTTAGCCCTTCGCGGCGGCCTTCTTCCTCGGGCGCCGCTTCGCCGCGGTCGTCTTCGGCTTCGTGCCCGGCGTGCGCGCGTACTTCTTGATGAACGCCTCGGTGTCCTCATGCGCCTGCTCGTCGGGGCGCTGGTTCATCGGCGACTTCATGAGGTAGGAGGACGGGCCGTCGAGCTGGCCTGACAGGCCGTGGTTGAGCGCGAGCTTGCAGCAGCGCACGGCGTCGATGACGATCCCGGCGCTGTTGGGGGAGTCCCACACCTCGAGCTTCAGCTCGGCGTTCAGCGGCACATCGCCGAAGGACTGACCCTCGAGGCGGATGTGCGCCCACTTGCGGTCCGTGAGCCACGGGACGTAGTCCGACGGCCCGACATGGACGTCGCCGGCCGGCAGCTCATGGCCCATGATCGACGTCACGGCGTTCGTCTTGGAGATCTTCTTGGACTCCAGGCGCTCGCGCTCGAGCATGTTGTAGAAGTCCATGTTGCCGCCGACGTTCAGCTGCGAGGTGCGCATGAGCTTTACGCCGCGGTCATGAAACAGCCGGGCGAGGTTGCGGTGCACGATCGTCGCGCCGACCTGTGACTTGATGTCGTCGCCGACGACCGGCAGGCCGGCCTTCTTGAAGCGCTTGTGCCAGTAGTCCTCGCGGGCGATGAAGACCGGGATGCAGTTCACGAAGCCGCAGCCGGCCTCGAGCACCTGCTCGACGTACCACTTCGTCGCGTCCTCGGAGCCGACGGGCAGGTAGGAGACGACGACGTCGGTGTGCGTGTCCTTCAGGATCTGCACGATGTCCGCCGTCTCGCCGGGCGCCTTGGTGATCTTCTCCTTGAGGTACTTGCCCAGGCCGTCGTGCGTCATGCCGCGGTGGACGGGCACGCCGAGCTTCTTGGGCACCTTGGCGAACTTGATCGTGTTGTTCTGCCCGGCCCAGATCGCCGTGCCGAGGTCCTTGCCGACCTTCGCCTTGTCGATGTCGAACGCGGCCGTGAACTCGATGTCGGAGATGTGGTAGCCGCCGAGGTCGACGTGCATGAGCCCCGGCACGCGCTGCTGCGGATCGGCGCTGCGGTAGTACTCGACGCCCTGCACAAAGGCCGAGGCGCAGTTGCCGACGCCGACGATCGCGACGCGGACCTTGTCGTGCTGGTACCGCGCTGCGCCATTGGAGGCGGCGGCGCCGTTGCCGTTGGTGGGGGTCATCTGTGGTTTGTTCCCTTCGTCAGTGCGTTCGGGGCGATACACCCCACGCAAAGCAGGTCGTTACAGGATTGTCATGCCTGCGCCGGCGGCGTCAGCTCCCGGCGGACGTGGAAGATGCGCTGGGCGACGGTAATGCTGCTCAGGGCCGCCAGCACGTAGACGGCAGGTTCGAGCGCGCCCAGGTCGGCGAACACGAGGCCGGCGGACAGGATGATGACGCGGACGAGCCGGTCGGCGATGCCGACCTTGCACTCGACGCCCAGGGCCTCCGCTCGCGCACGCGTGTAGGAAACGGTGAGCGAGGCGAGCACGGCGACGACGACCGCCGCCACCGCGAGCTCGTCACCGGCGTCGGCGAACCGTGCCGCGATCGCCGTGAGGACGATGCCCTCGACGACCCGATCGAGCGTCGAGTCCAGGAACGCCCCGAACGGCGTTCCCTTCCCCGACATGCGCGAGTAGCCGCCGTCGAGCGTGTCCATGATCGAGCCGATGATGAACACGACGCCGCCCCAGAACAGCTCGGTCTGCCAGATGAGCACTGCGGCGCAGACGTTCAGGATGAACCCGGTGATCGAGATCATGTTCGGCGTCAGCCGCGACTGGATGAGCTTCACGCGCAGCGCCTCGAACCGCGCGGCCCCCGGTGCGCTGGAGCGCGGTCGGGGGGTGGGCTCGGGTTCGGTGGGCGGCGGTGGCTGCTGGGTGCCGGTCGACATCAAGCCGTGGAGGGTGCCACGTCTGGGCCCGGTGGCGGATCGTCGCGCCGCGGCGCCCTGAAGGCCCACACGTCGGGGCGCAGGCGGGCCATGCCGAGAGCGAAGAGCGCGCCGATGCCGGCCGTGACCGCCCCGAACACCGCGTCGAGGATGAAGTGGTTGGCGGTCGCGACGATGACCCACAGGACGATCAGCGGGTAGATCGCCCAGAAGACCTTCAACGGGCGCCAGCGCACGAGCAGCAGCAGGGGCACGCTGATCATGAGCGCGAAGCCGACGTGCATCGACGGCATCGCGGCGTAGGGATTGAAGAGCGCGTCGACGGTCACGCTGTCCTGCGCGACCCCGGTGAAGTCCGAGACCGCGTCGAAGAAGCCCCACTCCGGCAAAAAGCGCGGCGGCGCCGTCGGGAAGAGGCTGTAGCCGACGTTCGCCAGGCAGAACGCGAACAGGAACATGTTGCGCACGAAGTAGAAGCTCGCGTTGCGAAACAGGTACAGCCAGACGAGCGCGCCGAGCGTGATCGACGTCTGCGCGTTGATGTACATCCACGACGCGACATCGAGCAGCCAGCCCTGCCCCGCGGTGAACGCCTGGATCGACGGTTCGATGAAGAGGCCGAGCGCGTTCTCGATGTTGATGAGATCGCGAGCATTGTTGAACGCCACGGTCGCGGATTCGGGGTCGTTGACGAACCCGCGCGTGAGCCGGTACAGCTGGTAGGCGGCCATGAACAGCAGCACCTGCCGGATGAGGTCGAACATCCCCTGTGGCAGAAACCGCTCCTGGAGCGTGGTGGCGCGTGCGAACATTGGCGCCGGTGCATCCTACCGGGGGTGTTACGTCGGTTCACGACGAGCCCGAGCCGTCGCCCCGCGCGGCTCAGCAGGGCGAGCCGCTCAGGCGCGCCTGGACGGCGATCGGACCGGCGCGCCTCACGCGCAGGCGCGTCATCCCGTTCGCCGCCGCTGTCACGCAGGCGTCCCCCGATGTCACCGTCCACCAGCGCGTGTGGCGCACGCGCACGAACGTGTCGCCCGCGCGCTTGGCGGTGAACGCGAAGCCATCGGCGGACAGGCTGATCGCGGAGGCGACGCCCTCGGCGAGCGGGGCCGGGTCGGTGACCGCGAACACCCGCCAGTGCGCGTCGCGCCACACCGGGCGCAGATACGAAAGCCCGCGCTCGATCAGGCGCGCCTCGTCGCGGCCGGCGTAGTCCAGCGGCGCGTCGGCCAGGGCGACGTAGCGGACGCCGTGCAGATCAAGCCAGGCGCGGTAGCGGCGCGCGGTCAGCTTGCCGTCGTAGAACAGGGCGTTGTAGCGGCGGTCGAGTTGGCGCTCCCACCCGCGCGCGAGCGGGAAGTCCCGTGCGACGAAGTCCGTCTCCCAGTGGTTGGCCGTGAACGGGATCTCGACGCGAAACGTCCCGGGCTGGGCGTCGAGGAATCCGCGCAGCGGCTCGTGGTAGCGGCGCTCGGCCGACGGGTCGTTGGTCACGCGCACGACGTCGCGCACGGCCGGATACAGCGACCAGTACGCGAGCGGCAGCGCGACGGCGACGAGCACAGCCGATCGTCGGCGCCCGACGAGCGCGCCGACGAGGAGCGGGCCGGCGAAGATCGCGCCGAGGCGCGTGGCGTTTGCGCCGAGCGGCGACGCGATCGCGAACGCCGCGACGCAGACGAACGCGTAGACGCCCGCGCCGATGCGCAGTTCACGCTCGCCTCGCGGCAGCATCACCGCGACCAGCGCGATTGCCGCGAGGGCGGGCCAGAACGCGGACGCGACGAACGGAAAGTCGCCCTTCGCGGAGAAGAGGAGGCTGAGCGCGATCGCCGGCGCGACCGCGCCAACCGCGAGGAGCAGCGCGCGGGCGCGACGTTCGCGCGCGGCGAGCCCCCACGCCGTGACGGCGAGCGCAACGAAGACGCCGGCGACCGGGCTGCACAGCGACGTCAGCACGGCGAGTCCGGCCGCGAGCGTGACGCGCCCGTGCGACAGCGCGAGCAGTGCGGCCAGGCCGGTGGCGACGCCGAGCGTGAACGTCATCCGCCCGCTCACCACGCTCGCCGCCACCGAGACGGCGAACCACACCGTCGCGAGGTACGCGCGCTCGCCCCAGTGACTGCGCGCGACGCGCGCGAACAGCACCGTCGTCACGACGATCAGCAGCGCGCTTGCGGCGCGCACGCCGATCGCCGCGCCGAGCAGCGGCGACAGGACGCTGTAGCCGAGCGTGTGATGGCCCGCGTACCAGCCGTTGTCCCACAAGGTGAAGCCGGCGTCAGCGAAGAGGTGCGCGCGGTGCTCCTGCGCCGCGAGGTCCGCGGCCAGCGGCTCGACGACGAAATACAGGCCGGCGAAGAGGACGGCCAGCGCCCACGCGGGGGGCCGGCGAAGAAATGTGCGGATCGCCACGGCGGGCGAAACCCTCGCACGTTAGGAAGCGTCGAGAAATCGGTCCGCGGTCTGGGCGCCCGATCCGTGGCGGTACGAATTGTCGGCTGGAGCGTCGATTGACTACTCGGGTTCGGCGGGATGCGCGGTCGATGGGCCCAGGCGAAAGAGCTCCGCGACGAACGGCGGGTCGAGGTGGGTGTGGCTGGCGAACGCGACGACGCGCCGGCCAGTCGCGCGCTCGACGACCGCCTCGAAGCTGGTCGCCTCGGCCAATTGCACGGCGTGGCGTATCTCGTGCACGAGGTTGCCGTGGTCGAACTCGATCATGCGTTCCTCGATGCGCGTCAGGTCGATATCCAGCAGCGCGACGACGAGGTCTTCCAAGACGTACGTCTTGACGTTGTTGACCGGCGTCTCGTAGGACTCCAGGTGGATCGCGGCGATCTGTTCGGAGATCGCCGCGGCGATCTGCTCAACATCCAACTCCGGCTCGTCGCGGTCAGTCATCGCAGCTCACGATCCTCTCGGGCGAGGGAACTCCGACGCTCGCACACCGCCCGATCAGGACAAGGCGCGCATCCCAGAGGAATCGGGGCCCCGTCCGCACCTCGTGGCTGCGCGACCGTTGCCTGTTGCACAGGACTCTACCCCCGGCGCCCGCGCTGCGGAAGCGCTCTACCGCGCGCTGAGCAACACTCGCTCAGCTGCGCAGGTAGTCCACGATCCGCTCGCTGAGCTGCGGCTGGTCGATCCATGGCCAGTGCCCGGCGCCGGGGACGCTCTCGAGCGTCCCGTCCCCGAGCGTCGCGGCGTAACCCGCCCCGAAGCGAGCGGGGATGAGCGGGTCGCCGGCGCCCCACAGCACGAGCGCCGGCGCCGTGACCGTGCCGAGATCCTGACCGGCGGAGGCGAGCACCTCGGGCGTCGTGTCGCGCAGGATCCGCAGCACGGCGCGCTGCGTGCCCTGGTCGAAGAGGTCCGCCGCGCTCTTGACGAACGCGTCGGGCAGCGGGCCGTGGTGTCCCGACGCCCGCCGCGAAAGCAGGCGCATCATGCGCCGCGTCCCGAAGCCGACGGCGATCTCGCCGATCCACGGCGTCCGGGCCAGCCGTGCGGCGCCCTGCCAGCGAAAGCCGGGGAGCAGCGGGACGCCGTTGACGATGACGATCCGTTCCACGCGCGACGGGTCGCGCATCGCCCAGACGAGCCCGGCCGCGGCGCCCCAGTCGTGCGCGCACAGCCGGACGCGCTCGACGCCGAGCGCCTCGAGCAGCCGGTCGAGGAACGTCGCGTGGCCCTCGAGCGAGTAGTCGAGATCACCGCGCTTGCCTGTCAGCCCGAAGCCCGGCAGGTCGACGGCGATCCCGCCGCCGAGCGCCAGCGGCGCGATCCAGTCAAACGAGCTCGTCGGGATGCCGTGCAGGAAGAGGATCGGGACGTCGTCGTCGCCGGCCCGGCGCAGGTGCACGGGCTGTCCGTCGAGCTCGAACGTCTCCTCGGTGACGGGCGGCATGGCGGCCAAGATAGCCTGGGCCGATGCGGACCCTGTGCTTCGGCGAGGCCATCGTCGACCTCATCTGCCACCGTCCGGTCAGCTCGCTCGCCGAGGCGGATGTCTTCGTGCCGCACACCGGTGGCGTCAGCGCGAACGTCGCGGTCACCGCCGCGCGCGGCGGCGCCGCCGTGTCGCTCGCCGGCGGTGCCGGCGACGACGGGTGGGGTGCCTGGCTGCACGACCGTCTCGACGCCGAGCACGTCGACCTGCGCTGGTTCGGGCTCGCCGACGGGCTGAGCTCGTCGCTCGCGTTCGTGACGCTCGACGCCGGCGGCGAGCCGAGCTACGAGCTCTACGGCGACGGGATCGCCGCGGCTGTCGCCGCGCTGCAGGACCGCCTGCTCGAGGCCGTCGACGCATGCGACGCGCTGTTCTTCACGTCGAACACGCTGGCCGGAGCGCAGGAGGTTGAGCTGACGATGGCCGCGCGCGAGCGTGCACTCGAGCACGGCCGGCCGATCGTCTTCGATCCCAACATCCGGCTCGGCCGCTGGGATGACAGCCCCGGCCGCGCTGCGGCGGCCGCCGGGCAGTGCGTCCCCGGCGCCTTTCTCGTGAAATGCAACGCCGCCGAGGGCCGCATGCTGACCGGCGAGACCGATCCCGAGGCGGCGGCCGCATCGCTGCTGGCCGCCGGCGCGCAGCACGTCATCGTGACGTCCGGCGCGCAGGGCGCGATCCTGCGCGGGGGTGGCCTGCGCCGTGATGTCGCCGGGCAACCCGCCGAGGTGCTCAGCACGACCGGCGCGGGCGATGTGTTCCTCGGCGTGTTGCTCGCGCACCTGGGAACGACGGACTACTACCCCCCGGCGCTCGCCGCGGCGCTGCCCGCAGCCGCCGAGGCGGCGGCCCGTGCGTGTGAGCGCTGGGGCGCTCTGGAGTGAGCGCGGCCACCGCGCGCGCCGCGAAGGCCGCGTGGAAGCGGCCGGCGCGAGCGCGCGTGCAGCGCCTGCGCAGCCGGCTCGCGGAGGTGTACGGCGTCCCGGTGGCGCCGCCGCACGGCGACCCGCTCGGCGAGCTCGTGCTCACGGTCCTGTCGCAGTCGACGAACGATCGCAACCGCGACGTCGCGTTCGCGCGGCTGCGCGAGCGCTTCGCGTCGTGGGAGGCCGTGCGCGACGCGCCCGTCGAGGAGATCGAGGCGGCGATCCGCCCCGGCGGCATCTCGAAGGTCAAGTCGGCGCGCATCCAGGCGATCCTCCGCGCAATCGGCGATCCGCTCGAGCTCGAGTGGATGCGTGACGCGCCCGTCGGCGAGTCACGGCAGTACCTGTGCGCGCTGCCCGGCGTCGGGCGCAAGACGGCGGCGTGCGTGCTGCTGTTCTCCTTCGGCCTGCGCGACGTTCCGGTCGACACCCACGTCTCGCGCGTCGGCACGCGCCTGCGCCTCTTGCGTCCCAATGCGCCGTTCGAGGAGCTCCACGACGCGATGGTCGAGCTCACGCCGCCCGGCGCCGAGCTCGAGTTCCACGTCAACCTCCTGCGCCACGGCCGCCGCACGTGCCACGCGCAGCGGCCGGCCTGCGACGAGTGCGCGTTGCGGCGCATGTGCCCGAGCCGGCGCGACTAGCGTGCCGAGCAGGGCCACTAGCTTCCCGTGGCTCGCTGGGTTTGAGCCGCCGCAGCCCCCAACTTGCCGAGCGCCGCGAGGACCTCGGCGTCGTGCGTCCTCGGCGAGGCCTTCGGGATGACGTGCGCGATGACGCCTTTCGGATCGATGATGAACGTCGCGCGCTGGGCGCCCCAGTACGTGCGCCCGTACATCGACTTCTGCACCCACACGCCGTAGGCGTCGCAGACCGCGTGATCCTCGTCGGCGAGCAGCGTGAAGTTCAGGTCGCGCTTGTCGTGGAAACGCTTGATCTTCTTGACCGGGTCGGGCGAGACGCCGAGCACGAGCGCGCCGGAGGCCGTGTACTCGCTGCCGCGATCGCGGATCGAGCACGCCTGCGTCGTGCAGCCCGGCGTGTCAGCCCTGGGGTAGAAGTACAGGACGGCGTAGCGCCCGCGCAGCGACGAGAGCCGCACACGCTGGCCGTCCTGGTCGGGTAGCTCGAAGTCAGGAGCGTGTGCGCCTGCGCCGATCACGCGCGAGATGTTGGCATGCCCGCGCGATCGACCGTCGCGCGGCAACCGCCGGGCGCCACAGCGCGCATCTAGCATGAAGAGCACATGACCTCACCCGAGACCCCTGCTGACGAGACGGCGTCGCGCGCCGTCGAGGTGGCGGAGCGCGCCGCGTCTCACACGCTCCTGAACCTGTACCTGCTCGAGGGCGGCGCCTGGCGGCCGATGCCCGCCTCGGAAGTCGTGGACCTCGCAAGTGACGGCGACGAGTGGGTCGCCGTGCTGCCGTTCCCCGACCTGCGCGCCGTGCTGATCGTCGGGATCACCCACCTGTCGCCGACCCATCGCCACCGCTTCAGCCTGCCGGCGAGGCTCGCCGTCGCCGGCGGCAATCCGATTGCCGTCGGCTTCGACACGCTCGCGAGCATGCTCGCCGACGAGCTCGGCGACGCTGGCCAGGGCGATGAGCTCAGCGCCCCCGGCTCGCGCGGGCCCGATCCCACCGCGCTGCTCGCCCGCATCCGCAGCAGCGTGACGACGGTGTCGGGATTTCTGGTCGCACGCGAGGACGACATCGACGGGCTGTGGAGCGCGGATCCCGTGGCCTTCATCGACGGCGAGCAGGCGCAGCTGCTTGGCCATCAGGGCCACCCGACGCCGAAGAGCCGCATCGAGATGGACCCCGAGCAGATCGACGCCTACGCGCCGGAGGCCGCGGCCCGCTTCGCGCTGCACTGGCTCGCCGTCGCCCCGCCGCTCGTCGAGCACCACAGCGCCGTCGACGAGCCCGCTCCGCAGCTCGCAGAGGCGCTGCTGCGCGCGGATCGCGCCGTCGACCAGGCGGCGCTGGATGCGGCACTCGAGCCGCTCGGCGAGCGGGTGCTGTTCCCGATCCATCCGTGGGAGCTTCAGTACCTGCGCGAGCACGACAGGGTCGCCCGCGCCCTGCTCGACGACGGGCAGATTGTCGACCTTGGCGCGCTCGGCAGCCCCGTCGCGCCGACGACGTCCGTTCGCACGGTCTACGGCCCGCGGTGGCCGTGGCAGCTGAAGCTGTCGTTGCACGTGCGCGTGAGCAACGCGCTGCGCGTCAACCGCCAGCGCGAGCTGCGCCGCGCGGACGAGACCGCACGCCTGCTGCGCACGGCGGTCGGCGCGCGCGCGCGCGAGATCGCTCCGAAGCTCGTGCTTCTCACCGAGCCGGCGCAGCTCGCCGTGCGACACGGCGGCGAGCTCATCAACGGCTTCTCCGTGCTGTTTCGCGAGAACCGCTGGCAGGACGACAGCGCGGACGTCAGCGCGGTCACGGTGCTGTGCCAGAGCCACCCGTTCGGCGGCCGCAGCCGGCTCGCCCAGCTCATCGACGCGATCGCGCAGCGCGACGGCCGGCCCGCCGACGAGGTCGCCCGCGAGTGGTTCGCGCGCTACTGCGCGTCGCTTGTCGTGCCGCTCTTGCGGCTCTACACGGAGGTCGGGCTGGTCGCGGAGTCCCACCAGCAGAACACGCTGCTCGAGCTCGAGGACTCCTGGCCGGCGCGCACGGTCCTGCGCTCTGGCCGCCTCTTCCATCGCGCGGCCGCCCGGGCCGATCTCGCCCAGGCGCTGCCGGACATCGGCGAGCTCAGCGAGACGACGCTCGACGAGGCCGACGCCGAGCCGCGCGTCATGCACTACCTGTTTCTCAACAACGCGCTGGGCGTCATCAGCGCGCTCGGTCTCGCCGAGCTCGCCGACGAGGCCGAGCTGCTGCGCGACCTGCGCGCCGTGCTCGAGCGCGAGCGCGAACGCGCGTCCGCGGCGCGCTATCGGGCGACGATCTTCGACCGGCTGCTCGACGATCCGACGTGGGACGTCAAGGGCAACCTGCGCACGCGCCTGGAGGACTTCGACGAGCTCGCCGGCGGGACGGCGAACAGCAACGTGTTCGTTTCGATCCTCAATCCGCTGCGCACGATTTAGCGGCTTCGCCGTCCGGCGACGTCACTTGAGCAGGCGGGACAGGCGCCGGTCCTTCAGGACCTTGCCGCCGGTCTGCTCCTGCGGGCAGTAGCACATGACGTAGTCCTCGTAGTGGACGGCCTCGATCGTCGTGGCGCAGCGCGGGCACGGCTCGCCGGCCTTGCGGTGGACGAGCAGGGGCAGCGGCAGCTTGTCGGGGATCGGCAGCGCGATGACCCGCTCGTAGTGCTCGATCGCCCCGCCGAGGACCGTCCGCATCGCGTCGCGCAGGGCCTCGATCTCCTCGTCCTCGAGCGCGTCGCCGCGCTTGAACGGCGACAGCCGCGCGGTCCACAGGATCTCGTCGACCCACGACCGCCCGATCCCGGCGATGACGCGCTGGTCGCGCAGCATCCCGTGCAGCGGCCGCGGCGCGTCGAGCAGCTCGCCGAGGTTCTCGGGCGGCTCGGGCCAGGCCTCGGGCCCGAGCTTGGCAGATGGCCTCGTCGGCCTCCACCGCATCGGCCCGCAGGAGCTTCACCCACGCCGCCTGCTTGGTTCCGAACTCGCGCAATCGCAGCTCGCGCCCGTCGGTGGTCCGCACGAGCAGCCGCGCGGTCCGATCGCGCGGCCCGGCGCGCCTGTCGTACAGCTGCAGCCGGCCCGCGCTCATGAGATGCACGAGCAGCGCGAGATCGCCGCTCACGTCGATGGCGATGTTCTTGCCGCGCCGCCGCACACCGGTGATCGCGTGGCCGTCGAGCGCCGACAGCGGCGGGTCGAATGTCCTCAGCGCGTTGATCCCCGGCGCGAGCGCGGACTCGATCTGCGCGCCGCGCAGCGCGCCGTCCAGCCGGCGCGCGGTGATCTCGACCTCGGGCAGCTCAGGCATACCGTTCGCACAGGCTACGCGCGGGCCGTTCCCGGCAAGCCTGGAGCTCACCTCGCGTGGTGACGTCCGGCTCGTCGCGCCGGCGCGGCTTGCCACGTCTACCCTCTGCGCCACATGGGACGGCGCCTGGCAATCATCGGCGGCGACGCGGCCGGCATGAGCGCCGCCAGCGTCGCCCGCCGGCGCGACCCGCAGCTGGACATCGTGGCGTTCGAGCGCGGGCCGTACACGTCCTACTCCGCGTGCGGCATCCCGTACTTCGTCGGCGGGCTCGTCGAGGACGCCGACCGGCTGATCAGCCGCAGCCCCGAGGAGCATCGAGCCAACGGCATTGACGTGCGCACGCGCTGTGAGGTCGTCGCGATCGATCTCACCGCGCGCAGGCTGACCGTGCGCGAGGCCGCCGGCGAGGAGGCCGAGGAGCCCTTCGACGAGCTCGTCGTGGCGACCGGCGGCGAGGCGGTCACGCCGCCGATCCCCGGGGCCGAGGCGATCGAGCCGGTGCGGATGGTCGATGCCGCCGAGCGCCTGCGTCACGTGCTCGAGCGCGACGGCCACCGCGCCGTCGTCATCGGCGCCGGCTACATCGGGCTCGAGATGGCCGAGAACCTCGACGAGCCGCGGGCTCGACGTGACGATGATCGACCAGGGGCCGCAGGTCATGGACACGCTCGACGCCGACATCGCCGCTCATGTGCAGGACGCGGCCGAGGGCCGCGGCGTGCGGGTCGTGCTCGGCGCCGACGTCGCGGAGATCGTCCTCGACGAGGCGGGCGATCCGATCGCGGTGCGCACGGCGCAGGAGACCTTCGAGGCCGATCACGTCGTCATCGGCACCGGCGCGCGGCCCGCGGTCGCGGTTGCCGAGGCGGCGGGCCTCGAGCTCGGCGACAGCGGCGCGCTGCGCGTCGACGACCGCCAGCGCTGCCCCGGCCATGACGGCGTCTACGCCGCGGGCGACTGCGCCGAAAGCCACCACCGCGTGCTCGGCCGGATGGCGAACATCCAGCTCGGCACGCACGCCAACAAGCAGGGCCGGATCGCCGGCATCAACGCGACCGGCGGCGACGAGCGCTTCCCCGGCGTGATCGGCACCGCGGTGTCGCGGATCTGCCGCTACGAGGTCGCGCGCACGGGGATCAGCGAGCGCGAGGCGGCCGAGGCCGGCATCGCCGTGGTCAGCGCGACGATCAAGGACCGCACGCGCGCCGGGTACTTCCCGGGCGCCGGGCCGATCTGGGTCAAGCTCGTCGCCGAGCCCGACAGCGGGCGGCTGCTCGGCGGGCAGATCGTCGGCACCGAGGGGGCGGCGAAGCGCATCGACGTGCTCGCGACGTGCGTCTGGACCGGCCTGGCCGTGCAGGAGATCGCGCTGCTCGACCTCTCCTACGCGCCGCCGTTCGGCGGCGTCTACGACCCGCTGCTGATCGCGGCCCGGGCGACCGCGAAGCTGCTGTGACCACGTGACCCGTGCGTGACCGCGACGGTCACGTGGCGCTGCCTTGTGAGCAGGCCTAGCCGATGCGATCGAGCTCGCGCGGGCGCAGCAGCACCATGAGCTCGCCCTGGCGGCCACGCAGGCGGACCCCGGCGACGCCGCCCTTCTTCATCTCGATGCGGCCGCCCGTGAGGTCGTGGAGGATCTGTTCGAAGTCCGGGTTGTGGCCGACGAGCAGCACGCGCTTGCTGTCGCCGGCGGCCGCGGCGAGCGCGCGAGCGTCCTGCACGTCCAAGCCGCCGCCGAGGCGCTCGTCGTCGACGACCTCGCAGCGCAGCGCTTGGCAGGCGAGCGTCGCGGTGTCGCGCGCGCGCACGCGCGGGCTCGTCACGACGAGCTGGAACTCGAGCCCGAACGCCGCGAGCGCCTCGCCTGCCGAGCGCGACTGGCGCTCGCCGCGCTCGGTCAGGCGCCGGTCGAAATCCGGTCGCGCGTCGTGCGGCTCGGCCTCGCCGTGACGCAGGAGCCACAGCTGGCTGGCCATCAGCGCTCCACCGGCCGGATGGAGACCCAGCTCTTCGCCAGCGGCCCGACGCGCTCGGCGACGGGCGCGCCCAGCAGCGCGGTCATCTCGGCGCGGCGCAGCAGCGCGATGTCCTCCCACTCACCCGCCACGCCCAGCCGCCAGTACGGACGGCGGACGGCGGGCGCCAGCCAGTGGGCGAAGGGCAGGAGCGCGTGCGGTTCGATCGGGAAGGAGTACGCCGGGGTCTGCACGTACCAGCCGCGGGCGACGCGCCGCAGCTCGCGCGCGAACGCCTCGCGCCGCTCGCGCGGGACGTGCTCGATGACGCTGCTGCTGTAGGCGAGATCGAACTCGTCGTCGGCGAACGGCAGCCCCTGCGTCGCGTCGGCGAGGACGAACGGTCCCGGGTAGTCGGGCCGCTCGGCGATGTCCACGCCGGTGATGTCGCGGTCGGGCTCGTGCCGGCGCAGCCCGAGCCGGCCGCAGCCGATGTCGACGATCCGGCTCTGCGCGGTCACGCGCGTGAGCGCGAAGAGGCGCTCGTGGCGGCGCTGCCGCGAGCGCCCGGCGGCGATCGACGCCAGCCGCGTCCGGACGCCCGGTTTGGCGGTCGCGTAGACGTCTTGGGGGGGCATCCTGGGCGGTAGCCTAATCCGGCGGGGATGTCCCAGACCTACACCCCAGACAATCTGCTGGACCGGCTCAGCGATCCGGCCACGCTCGCCGAGCAGTACGAGCGCGGCAAGCGCCGCGAGCGCGAGCTGCTCGACCGCCATCTCGGCCTGCACGGCGGCGACGCGATCTCGATCGGCTGTGGCTGGCACCCCGGGCGTCACCTGCTGCCCGCGCCGCAGTGGCGGCTCGTCGCCGCCGACATCGACCCGGACCGCCCACGCCACGCCGTCGCCCAAGGGCAGGCCGACGCCGGCATCACCGGCGCCGCCGGCCAGCTCGACGACCTGCCCGACGCGTCCTTCGACGTCGTCCTGCACCGGCTCGTGCTGCACCACGTCGCGTACACCGGCCCGCTCGCGCCGTGCCTGAACGAGGCGCGCCGGCTGCTGCGTCCCGGCGGCGCGCTGGTGGCGATCGAGCCGAACCTCTACCACCCGATCGGCGCCGCGCTGGCGGCCGCGAACTACGCCGGCCTCGGCGTCCGCATGCACGGCACCCCCGACGACATCCCGCTGTCGCCGCGCCGCCTCGCCGCCGAGGCGCGCGCCGCCGGCCTCGAGCCCGAGCTGCACGCCGTGAGCTACTCCTGGCGCCGCCTGCCCGTCCGCGCGCAGCGCGCCGTCGGCGCGCTCGATCGCTTCGGCTCGGCGCCGCTGATGCGCACGCTCGGCCACACCTTCATGCTCATCGCCAGGCGACCCAACTGACCGAGAGGAGACCTCGTGTCCATCGACCCAGCCAAGACCGCGGTGGTGCTCATCGAGTACCAGAACGACTTCACGTCCGACGGGGGCGCGCTGCACGGTGCCGTCCAGGACGTCATGCAGAAGACCGGGATGCTCGACAACACGCGCGAGCTCGTCGCCGCGGCGCGGGCAGCGGGCGCGACGATCGTGCACGCCCCGATCACGTTCGCCGCGGGCTTCGGCGAGCTCGCCGACCACCCCTACGGCATCCTCAAGGGCGTCGTCGACTCGACGGCCTTCGTCAAGGGCTCGTGGGGCGCGGAGATCGTCGACGAGCTCGCGCCGGCCGAGGGCGACATCGTCGTCGAGGGCAAGCGCGGCCTGGACACCTTCGCGACGACGAACCTCGACTTCATCCTGCGCGCCCGCGGGATCACGACGATCGCGCTCGGCGGCTTCTTGACGAACTGCTGCGTCGAGTCGACGATGCGCACCGGCTACGAGAAGGGCTACCAGGTCATCACGCTGTCGGACTGCGTCGCCGCGACGTCGCCCGAGGAGCACGACAACGCGATCAAGTTCGACTATCCGATGTTCTCGACGCCGATGAGCGCCGACGAGTTCACGGCCGATCTGGCCGGCGCAAAGGAGCCCGCGTAGGCCGGTCTACTTCTTGTAGGACGTGACCGGGTAGCTCGCGCGCCCCTGCCACTCCAGGTTCCAGCGGCGGCCCGAGCGGTACGTCGCGCGGAAGCGGAAGTAGCCGCGGCTGTTCGTCGTGACGGTGCGCAGCCTGCGGTACGTCGACGAGCCGCGGTCCTTGTAGGTGACCGTCGCCGTCGTCCTGGCGTTCGCGGGCCGCACGAGGCCCCAGATCGACACGCGCCGGCGGCTCGTCTGCTTGACGGCGAGCGGCAGCGGGAACGCGCGCAGCGACGGCTTGGGCTTGCCGTTGGAGAAGCGCAGCCCCGATTCGAATCCGCCGTACTCCTTCGGCCCGGTCGGTTCGCTGTCGGTCAGCAGGTACTGCGAGAACGCGGCCACGCGCCGGTTCTCGTACGCGATCCGCTCGGCGATCGCGCGGAACTTCACCTGGTTGCGCAGCGAGACCCCCTGCTGCCGGTCGGGCAACGATTGCGTGCCGAACTCCGTGAGGTAGAGCCGCAGCTTGCCCGGCAGCGCCTTGGCCTTCGCCGCCTTGTCGATCGCCTTCGTCAGGCGCGACAGCACGCCGATCGTTACGTCGGTCTTGCGCGGCGGCACGAACGACGGCCCCTGGCGCGTCGTGTAGGCGTGGTGGGCGTAGCCGTCGGCGTCGAGCATCCCGCACGCGCTGCGCTTCTTGTACTTCGCGTTGAGGCACAGCATCCCGCGCAGGAACGTGATCGGGTGCACGACGCGCGTGTGGCCGCGCGGGGAGGTCTCGGCGATGAGCACCGTGTCGTTTGCCTGGCCCGCGCGGTTGAGCCCCGCGGTCGCGGCCTGAAAGAGCTTGCGGTACATCGCCGGGGACTGCGGCTTGCCGCCGTTGGCGTATTGCGGGCGCAGGAACTGCGGCTGGTTGGGCTCGTTCCAGATCGACCACAGGTTCACCTGGGCGCCGTACTTGCGCCCGACGGCGGTCACGAAGTCGCCGAAGGCGACCGGATCGGGGCGCGTGAGGTTGTCGAGCTTGTGCTTCGTCGCCCACACCGGCACGGGGCTGGAGATCGTCACGAGCACCGGCCAGCCGCGCGCCGCGGCCGCGGCCATGAGCGGGTCGTAGTGCGCCCAGTTGTAGGCCGCCGGGTTCGTCGCGTCGAACGCCGGCTTCACTGGCGAGTTCGCGCCCGGCGCCACACGCGCCCACTGCACGATGACGCGCAGCGAGCGCACGCCGAGCGAGTCGAGCTCCTTCAGCGCGGCCTCGCGCTGCAGCGGCGACTCGAGATCCCGGGGGGCCTCGAAGGTCAGCGACTGCGTCGGGCTGGCGCTCGCCGTGGCGGCGAGGGCGAGCGACAGAATGGCTGCGAGGAGCGGGATTCGGGACACGCGCATTCCAACCAACCTAGCGAGGCAAGGTTGCGGCCCGGCGCTCTAACGTGGCATCCCGTGCAGGTCGCCGCGGACGACATCCTCCTCACCCACGCCGACCGCGCGGCCGGCGGACGCGAGCCGCTGCTCGTACTCGAGCCGCTGCGGCGCTTCCTCGACGACCGCGGGCTCGGGACCGGCGATCTCGACGCCGAGCCGCTCGGCGAGGGGCACTCGAACGTCACGTTTCTCGTGCGCCGCGACGGCGCCGCGCTCGTCCTGCGCCGCCCCCCGCGCGGGCCGCTGCCACCGACCGCGCACGACGTGCTGCGCGAGGCGCGGCTGCTGCGCGCGATCGCGGACACGAGCGCGCGCGTTCCGCGCGTGCTCGCGGTGTGCGATGACGAGGCGGTCATCGGCGCGCCGTTTGCGCTCACCGAACTCATCCCGGGTGATGTGATCACGACCGCCGTACCGCCGTGGCTCGACACGCCGCCCGAGCGCCGGCGCATGAGCGAGGAGCTCGTGGACGCGCTCGTCGAGGTGCACGGCGTGGACTGGGCGGCGTGCGGCCTGGAGGGCTTCTCGCGCGATCCGGGTGGCTACCTCGCGCGTCAGCTGCGGCGCTTCGCCGGCCTGTGGAAGGCGGGCCGGACACGCGAGCTGCCGGCCGTCGAGGAGGTCGGTCGCTGGCTGCGCGAGCGCATGCCGTCGTCGGGCGCGCCGTCGATCGTCCACGGCGACTACCGCCTCGGCAACGTCCTCATGAGCCCGGGCGCGCCGGCCCGGCTCGCTGCGATCCTCGACTGGGAGATGGCGACGATCGGCGATCCGCTCGCCGACCTCGGCTACCTGTGCACGCTGTGGGTCGACGGCGGCGACGGCGACCCGCCGGGCCTGTTCGCGCAATGGGACGTCACGCGCCGTGACGGCTTTTTGTCGCGCGACGAGCTCGTCGCGCGTTACGAGGAGCGCAGCGGGCGGGCGATGACCGATATCCGCTGGTACCGCGTCCTCGCCCTGTGGAAGGCGACGGTCTTCATGGAGGGCAACTACGCGCGAGCGGTCGCCGGCACGACCGACGATCCCTACCTCAAGGGCTTCGCGGATGGCGTCGTCGAGCTCGCCGAACGCGCCCTGGAGCTGTCACAGGCCGGATGACCGGACGGCTCAGGCGGCCTTGTCGTCTCCGCCGGCGGTCGGCGGGGGCGGGGGCGGCGGCTCCGCGGCCGGCGCGCCGGCTCCAGCGGTGGGCTTCGCCTCACCCGCGTCGTCCTTCGAGCCGCCCATCTTTTCCTGGATCTTCTTCTTGGCGGCCTCGAGCTTCTCGCGGTTCTCGGGGTCGTTGGCGATCTTCTTGGCCTTCTCCTGGAGCTCTTTGCCCCTTTGGGAGTTGGCGAGGTTGCTGAGCTTCTTGATGAGGGACATGCTCAGGAGGTTAGCTACTGCCGCCGCTCTCGATCCGCCGGCGCAGCTCGGCTCCGCGACCCGCCGCGACGGCCCTGGCGGCGCGGCGCTCGTCGAGCTCGACGCCGCCCGCGGCGGCCAGGTCGAGCAGCTCCTGGCGTTCCTCACCCTGGCGCGCGCTGCGCAGGAACAGCCATGCGAACAGGCAGATCGTCAGCAGCGAGCCCTCGACCATCATGATCGAGCCCGCCGTCACCTGATCTGACTGCGGCGAGATGTCATGCGCGCGCTCGCCGGCGCGGTAGACGTCGTAGTAGGCGGTGTCGGTCCAGATGAAGACGTTCGCCAGCACCGTGCTCGTGAGCCGCACGGCGACGATGTAGACGAGGCGGCCGAGGTTGCCGAACCAGACGGGCTTGGGCAGCGGCCCCAGGAGCGCCATCCACATGTTGATCGCGCACCCGACGAACAGCATGTGCTGGATCGCGTGGACGGCGTCGTTGCGCACCGCCGCCTCGTGCGGCCCGGCGATGTGCCAGAAGAGCAGGTTCGCCGACCACAGCCCGAATGCGGGGACGGGATGGGCGAGATGGCGCAGCCAGCCCAGGATGGGGTTGCGCAGCAGCGGCGCGAGCAGCGGGCCGGTGAGCCCGAGGACGACCAGCAGGGCGGCGAGGTCGGCGAGCACGAGGTGCTCGACCATGTGCGCGGCGAACAGCTCGTCGGCGAGCGTCCCCAGCGGCGAGACGAGCGTGGCCACGGCGAGCGCGAGGCCGCCGTAGAAGCACCACCGCCGCCAGCTCTCAACCCGCTTCCCCGCCCGGGCCAGCGTCCGCGAGCGCATGAAGTACAGCGCCCCGAACGCGAGCGCCGGAAGGATCTGCAACGGCTCGAGCGACAAGCCGGCGGCGAGGACGAGCATGGCCGGGACAGGCTAATGCGCAAGCCCGGTGTGCGTGCCGCGCGGCGGCCCAATCACGGGCGGGACTGATCTCGGTCCCGCCCGGACCTTGTCGCGGCCGCTGCCCGGTGTGCCCGAGCCGGGCTCTCACAGAATTCTCATCTGCCCGAAGCCCGTCGCAGTAAGCGGCGGTCGAGCCGCGCATGGAGGCTCCGCGAGGAGCTCAACACACGCATGCTCTCCCGAAGCGAGGCCGGTCAGGCCGTCGGCAGCTTGGCCTCGATCTCGACCTTGACGGCATCGCTGACCTTCAGCGCGCCCATGAGCGCCTTGAACTGCTTGATGCCGTAGTCGCTCTGACTGATCGTGATCGATGCGGTGACCGTTCCGTCGTCGCCGACGCTGAGCGGGACGTTGACCGTGTTGCTGCTGCCCGCGATCGTCAGGCTGCCGTTGGCGCTTCCCGAGCCGTTGCCCAGGCTGGCCTCGGAGGACTTGAAGGTGATCGGCGAGCTGCCGAGGATCTTGCCCGACATGCTCTTCTTGATGTCGCCCTTGTCCTTGTCGCTCAGCGGCTTGGCGCCGCCGCTCCCGGACTCGACGTCGATGCTGCCGGGATCGACGTCGAACTCGATCGTCGTGTTGTCGCCGACCGTGAGCGTTGCGCTCCAGCTGTTGGCCTGCAGGACGAGGTCGTGGCCTGCCTTCGCAGCCGCGCCCTCGCGGCCGGTCTTGATCTTCACTGACCCGTTGTCCGGGCCGATTTTGTGACTACCTGTCTGAATATCCATGGCCCGGAGGGTACTACCGGAGAGTTCCTGCCTCGGGCATGGAGCCAAGGCGTAGACTAGGTATGTCAATCGGATAGGAGCGGGGCTCACCCGAGACTCGTCGCCTAGCCTGTCAGGAGGCCCATCGTGGCCGGCCTAGCGTCTGGCGATCCTTCCGTCGATGCCACGAACGGGAAGATCGAAGGACCGCAGGAGAGCAGGACCCCCGCCGTAGACGGGTACGAGGCCGCGCAGGACGCTCGCCGATAGCGAGCAGACGCTCGCCGATAGCGACCAAACGCTCGCGGACGCCGACCAAACCGGGGCAGACAGCGATCAGACGAGCTCTGACAGCGACCAGTTGGCCGCCGACCGCGATCAGGCCGCCAGCGATCACGACCTTGCGCTGGGAGCCGACGCGGGCGCCCACGAGTTCAGCCACGACGTCCGCCAGCGCACGGCGCAGGCGCGCAGGCGCGCCTCGCTCAAGCGCGAGCAGACAGCCAACGCGCGGTTGGCCAGCGCAGAGAACCGCGACAAGATCGCGACCGTGCGTGACATCGCCGCCACGGCGCGCGACCAGGCCGCCGCGGCGCGCGATCTCGCGTTGGCTCAGGGAGACGACGCCGACGCGCGCGCCGACGCCGCGGACGCGCAGGCCGACACCGACGCCGGTTCCCGAGCCGCGACGCAACGCCGCCGGGCCGCCGAGCTGCGCGAACGGGCAGCGCAACACCGTGCCCTGGCCGCCGAGGATCGCCGGGCCGCGGCGGAGGATCGCGAGCAGGCGGCGCGAGAGCGCCTGCGCGCGCTCGTGGACCGCGAAGCGCTGGCACGCCAGGTGTCGCTGGCCGAGATGGACCCCCTGACGGGAGCGCGGACGCGGGCGGCGGGTCTGGTCGATCTTGCCCACGAGCTCGAACGCGCCCGCAGGCTGGGCGCGCCGCTCGTCGTCGCCTACGTCGACATCATCGGATTGAAGGCCGTCAACGACGCCGAAGGCCACGCCGCCGGCGACGAGCTCATCCAGCATGTCGTGCAGGTCGTCAAGGCGCATCTGCGTCCCTACGACGTGATCGTCCGCATCGGCGGTGACGAGTTTCTGTGCGTCATGTCGAACATGAGCCCGTCCGATGCGCGCCAGCGCTTCGATGCGATCACCGGCGCGCCCTACAACTGCGCGATCAGGACCGGCTTTGCCGAGATGGCTCCCGACGACACCGCCGCCGGCCTGATCGCCCGCGCCGACCGCGAGCTGGTCGCAAGCCGCAAGGTCTAGTCATCCCCCGGCCGCGATGAGCAGCACGCCCGCCAGCGCGAGCCCGACGCCGGCGCGCTGCAACCCGCGCACGCGCTCCCCGATCACGATCGCGGCGAGGATCACGGTCGTCACCGGATACAGCGAGCTGGCGACGGAGACGACGGACAGGTCGCCGAGCGTCGTCGCGTGGTTGTAGGCGAGGTTCGCCGCGAGGTCGCATAGCCCGATGAGCGCGAGCGCGGCGAACGTGCGACCGCTCGGGAGCTTCGCGCCACGGCGCAGCACGACGATCGCGACACCGACGATGACCGGCGTCGCGGACACCCGCGTCAGCAGCAGCGCCCAGCCGACATCGTCGCGCGAGGCGATCTCCGCGCCGACGAAGTACGAGCCGAAGCCGAAGCCGGCGACGAGGGCGAGCAGGATGCTCAGGCGCTGCTCGCGCGGCCCGACGGCGCTGCCCGGCTCCTCGCGCGAGGCGAGGATCACGCCGATGACCGCGGCGACGATGCCGATCGCGCGCATCGTGCCGGGATGCTCGCCGCCCGCGATGCCCACGATGACCGGCAGTGCCACGCCGGTCGAGGCGACCGGCGCGACGATGCTCATCGTCCCGATCGCGAGCGCGCGGTAGAACGCCGCGAGCGCGCTGATCCCGACGAGGCCCGCGCAGAGCGCCGCGATGGTCGCCTGGGTGCCCGGCGGCCCCTCCCCGCGCGCGACGATGAAGATCGTCATCACGACGAGCGACGAGCAGTACATCGTCGCGAGCACGATCGGCACCCGATGGGTGCGGCTCTTCAGCCCGCCGAAGAAGTCGGCGACGCCCCACAACAGGGACGACGCGAGCGCGAACCCAAGCGCGGCCATCTACACGACCGGCTCGGCGCGCGGGAGCGTCAGCCGCGCTTGCCGCGCCCGTAAAGCAGCCGGACGCTCCGGAACAGCAGCTTCGACGTTCTCGCCTTGTAGGGGAACATGAACAGCTCGCGCTTGAGGTGCAGGCGGCTGACGAGCAGCGACTGCTGCTTGGTGAATTTGCGGATGCCCTGCGGGCCGTGACGCGACCCGAGCCCCGACGTCTTCCAGCCGCCCTGGGGCATCTCGACGGCGAAGTAGTTCAGCAGCGCGTCGTTGACGCACACCGCGCCGGACTGCAACCGCCGCGCGAGCTGCTGCCCGCGCTTGGCGTCGCCGGTGTAGATCGCCGCGCCGAGCCCGTAGGGCGAGTCGTTGGCGAGCGTGATCGCCTCGTCGGCGTCGGCGACCCGCATGATCGGCACCGTCGGCCCGAACGTCTCCTGCGTCATCGCCTTCATCGAGTGGTCGACGTCGACGAGCACGGTCGGCTCGTAGAACAGACCCGGGCCCTCGCGGCGCTTGCCGCCGGTCAGCGCGCGGGCGCCCTTCGACAGGGCGTCCTGCACGTGGTCCTCGACGATCTCGATCTGCTTGGGGAACGTCATCGCCCCGATCTCGACCGTGCCGGCCGCGGTCGACGGCCCCTGGCGCAGCCCGCCGACGATCTTCGCCACCTTGTCGACGAACTCGTCGTAGATCGGCTCCTCGACATACACGCGCTCGATCGAGATGCACGTCTGCCCGGAGTTCTGCATCGAGTAGTAGGCGGCGGCGTTGGCGGCGCGCTCGAGGTCGGCGTCGGCGAGCACGATCATCGGGTCCTTGCCGCCGAGCTCGAGCGACACGGGCGTGAGCGTCTGCGCCGCGCGCTCCATGATCTTCTTGCCGGTCGCCGTCGAGCCGGTGAACATGATCATGTCGGCCTCGTCGACGAGCGCCGCGCCGGTCGCGCCGCGACCCGTCGCGACCTGAAAGACATGCTCGGGCAGGCCGCTCTGCGCCAGCCCCTCCGCGAGCATCAGCGACGTCAGCGGCGTGACCTCAGACGGCTTGAGGATGACGCTGTTGCCCGCGATCAGCGCGGGAATGCAGTCGCCGAACGAGTTCGTCAGCGGGTAGTTCCACGGGCCGATGACGCCGACGAGCCCGACCGGCTCGTAGCGCACGCGCAGCTGCTTGCCCTTGATGACGAGCGTGCGCACCGGCACCTTCTCGTCGGCGAGGAACTTCTTGGCGTTCTTGCACCAGAAGTCGATCGCGCCCCCGGTGTACATGAGCTCGGCGAGGTAGGCGTCCTCGTGGGTCTTGCCGGTCTCGGAGATGATCGTGCTCGCGACGCGCTCGTGGTGGTCCATGAGCCACTTCTGCATCCGCTTCATCACGCGGGCGCGGCCGTCGAACCCGAGCGCCTGCCAGCCGGGCTGCGCGGCGCGGGCGCGCGCGGCGAGCTCGGCGACCTTCTCGGCCGGGAGATCGGGGACATGGGCGATGACCTCGCCGGTGGCGGGGTTCTCGACCGGGATCTCAGCACCCGCTCCGTGCCCGTTCGAACTCTGGGTGGCCGTGGTCTCGACGCTGGCCATATTCGGAAACTCCTCGGATTGACGTCGGGTCAAACCCTACCTACGAGATGACGCCGCTCCCGGCGAGTGCCAGCACGACCGCGCCAAGCGCCACGCGGTAGGCGACGAAGACGCCCGTCGAGTGGGTCGTGAGGAACTTCAGCAGGAACGCGATCGAGGCGTAGCCGGTGATGAACGCCAGCAGCGTGGCCACGGCGGTAGGGGCGATGCCCACGCCGCCCTCGGCAGTGCCGTCGATGACGTGGCGCATCTCGAACAGGCCGCTGAGCACCACCGCGGGGACCGACAGCAAAAACGAGAAGCGCGCGGCGGCGACGCGATCGAAGCCGAGGAAGAGCCCCGCGGTGATCGTCGCGCCCGAGCGCGATACGCCGGGGATGAGCGCCAGCGCCTGCGCGAAGCCGACGATCATCGCGTCGCGCACGCCGATCGTCTTGATGTCGCGATCGCGTTTGGAGACCTTCTCGGCGACGAGCAGCAGGAGCCCGAGGAGGATCAGCGTGCAGCCGATGAGATACAGGTCACGCGCGCTGGTCTCGATCTGGTCGGAGAACGCCAGCCCGAAAATCGCGATCGGAACGGTGCCGAAGATGATGTACCAGCCCAGCCGCGTGTCGAGCTCGCGGCGCAGCGACGGGTCGCGCAGCGACCGCCACCACGTCACGACGATGCGCAGCAGGTCCGTCCAGAAGAACAGGACGACGGCGGCCATCGTGCCGAGCTGGATGACCGCGGTGAACGCGGCGCCCGGG
Source organism: uncultured Actinomycetes bacterium (assembly GCA_963705315.1). Taxonomy (GTDB): domain Bacteria; phylum Actinomycetota; class Thermoleophilia; order Solirubrobacterales; family Solirubrobacteraceae; genus CADCVQ01. The sequence goes on along the minus strand of OY970068.1, from coordinate 133,886 downwards.
TCGTCCCAGCCGAAGAGCGCGGGCACGATCCGCAGGTGACCGCTGCTCGAGATGGGCAGGAACTCGGTGAGCCCCTGCACCGTCCCTAGGACGATGGCCTGGAGTAGATCCAAGCGGGGTTAGTCGCCGAGGTCGATCGACGAGATGTAGACCGGGGTCAGCGGACGATCCGCTCCGCCGGTCGGCACCTCGTTGAGGCGGTCGAGCACGTCCAGCCCCTCGATCACCTCGCCGAACACGGTGTGCTTGCCGTCGAGCCACGGCGCTTCCTCGGCCGTGACGATGAAGAACTGCGAGCCGTTCGTGTTCGGCCCGGCATTCGCCATCGCCAGCGCGCCGCGCACGATCTTGTGCTCGTTGAACTCGTCCTCGAACTGATACCCGGGGCCGCCGGTGCCGGTGCCCTGCGGGCAGCCGGCCTGAGCCATGAAGTCCTTGATGATGCGATGGAACGTGAGGCCGTCGTAGAAGCCGTCCGCGGCGAGCTTGCGGAAGTTCTCGACGGTCTTGGGCGCGTCCTCGTCGAACATCTGTAGGACGATGACGCCCTCGGTGGTTCTGATGGCGGCTACGGACATCGGCCGTGCAACCTACTTGGTTCCGAAGACCTTGACATCGCCGATGGCGACCCGCGGGTCCTTGGCGTCGGACGCCTCGGCGAACCACAGGGCGATGTGGCGCACCTTGCCGTCGGTCTTGCCCGTCAGCTTCAGCGACCTGCCGTCGGCGTAGTTCGAGCCGTCGACGAGATGATCCCAGCGGCTGTCGAGGATGTCGGGCGGCAGTTTCGTGCCCTTCGCCCCGTAGAGCTCGACGTCGAAGCCCGAGGTCGGCGTGGTGATCTTCAGGGACTTCAGCGTGTACAGCCCGCCGAGATCGAGGACGAGCCCGACGCCCAGCGGCTCGTTGTCCACGGGGACGGTGACGTCCCAGACGGTCGAGGTCTTGGCGTCGACGGCGTTCTCCGGCGGCCCGAACTCCGCGCCGGGGCGCTTGGCCGGGTCGTAGAGCGTCGCCTTGACGCCGGCGATCGGCTTGGGGCCGGTCGATGTGGTCGCATCGCTCGTCGTGTCGTCCGTGTCGTCGGTACCCGTGCTGTTGCTCGTGGCCGGGTCGGTCGTGGTCGCCGGAGGCGCCACCGGCGGTGTGACCGCCGTCGGGGGCGGCACCACGGCGGCCGGCGGCACCACGGCGGCCGGCGGCACCGCGGGCGCCTGCGTGCCCGGACCCGTCTCGCCCGGCGTCACCGGGCTGGCCGGCTGCCCGAGGCCGGGCGTCTGCGCGGTGATCGGATTGCCCGAGCCCTGCGTCGGCCTGGCGGCTTCGCGCTCGGCGTCGCTCGTGAGCGCCGCGTAGCTCGCGGCCACCGCGCCGGTGAGCAGCAGCAGCGTCAGGCCGACGACCGTCAAGGCGGCGCGCCAGCCGGGCCGCGAGCCGAGCCGGCCGGGCGCGGCGGTGCCGCAATCCAGGCACCAGTCCTGGCCTTCGAGCATGCCCCCGCCACACGCTTCGCAGGCGTACGGGGGAACGTCGACGTGCTGACCGTCGCCCGGCTGGGCCTCGGGATCAGCGGCAGCGTCGCGATCTCGCAGGAGACTCGTCACGGTGTAGACAGGGTAACGGGCTGGGCGCAGGCGAGTTGCGGGTCAGGCTGTTCTGGGAAACGTCGGGTTCGCCCCACCGTCGCCGGAACCGGCGACGTTCGGGCGACGTTACCGGGCGGGCTCGACCCGGATCGGCCGCCCGCGAACGCGCTCGCCGTCGACCGCGGCGGCGATCCTCTCGGCGTCGTCGGCGGGCACCGACAGGAAGGCGAAGTGCTCGAGCACCTTGACGTCGCGGACGGCTTCGCCGTCGACGCCGGCGGCGTGCGTGATCGCGCCGACGAGGTCGGCGACCTCGATGCCGGCGGAGCGGCCGCCGCGCACCATGAGCTTCGCGTACGGCTCATCGCCGTTGCGCGTGAGGTGCGGCTTCTCGTGGCGGCGCGGCTTCGGGGTGACCTTCGCCGGCTCGACGTGCGCGCCGGCCTCCCACGGTGCGACCTTGATGCCGATGTGGTTCTCGATCGCCACCAGCTCGCGCTCCTGCTTGGGCTCGACGAAGGTGATCGCGCGGCCTGCGCGCCCCACGCGCCCCGTGCGTCCGATGCGGTGCACGTAGACGTCGGGCGAACGCGGCACGTCGAAGTTGATGACGTGGGTGACGGTCGAGATGTCCAGCCCGCGCGCGGCGACGTCGGTGGCGACGAGGATCGGCACGCGGCCGCCCTTGAAGCCGAGCATCACGCCGTCGCGCGAGCCCTGCGTCATGTCGCCGTGCAGCGCCTTCACGTTCAAGCCGCGGTCGCGCATCTTCTTGTAGAGCTGGTCGGTGCGGATCTTCGTGCGCACGAAGACGATCGCCTGGTCGGGCTTCTCGGCGTCGAGGACCTCGACGAGCTTGTCGGCCTTGTCGGCGGACTTGACGTCGAGCTGGAACTGCTCGACGGAGTCGACGGTCATCGTCGCCGACTGCACCTTCACGTGCTCGGGGTCATAGAGGTAGTTGTCGGCGAGCTTGCGAATCGGCGGCGGCATCGTCGCGCTGAAGAGCGCGGTCTGCCGGCTGTTGGGCGTCAGGCGCAGGATCTTCTCGACGTCCTCCAGGAAGCCGAGGTCGAGCATCTCGTCGGCCTCGTCGAGCACGACGAAGCGACAGGAATCCAGGACGAGCGAGCGACGGCCGATGAGATCGAGCACGCGGCCGACCGTGCCGACGACGATGTGCCCGCCGGCCTTCAGCTGCGCCTGCTGCGTGCGGATCGGCGCGCCGCCGAAGACGGCGACGACGTCGGCGCCCTTGCGCTGCGCGTACGCGCGGATCGCCTGCGTGACCTGGATGCACAGCTCGCGCGTCGGCGTGAGCACGAGCGCCTGCACCTCGGGCTCGGTCGGATCGACGTACTCGATGATCGGCAGCCCGAACGCGGCGGTCTTGCCGGAGCCCGTCTGGGCCTGGCCGATGACGTCGCGGCCTTCGAGCATCGGCGGGATCGCCTGCTCCTGGATCGGGCTCGGCTTCTCGTACCCGACATCATCGAGAGCGTCGAGCGTGCTTGTAGAAAGGCCGAGATCGGCGAAGGTACTCACGCGTCTCAGGATAGGCGGTCGTTGCATAGACTCCGCGGCCAATGCCGACGCTGTACGAATGGGCCGGCGGCGAAAAGGCCTTCGGACGGCTGATCATGAGGTCGATCTCCACGGCAGCGCTCGTCGCGATGGCGCTCACCCTCGGCGCGTGCTTCGGCGGCGACGACGACAAGCCGGCGGCGTCCCTGCAGCCGCCGAAGTGCACGCCCGCCCCGGGAACGCCGACGAGCGTGAACATCGAGCCGAAGTGGTCGGTCGGGGACACGCGCTCGGTGCGCATCTCCAAGTCGCGCGAGGAGACCGGCGAGGAGGCCAGCGAGTCGTCGGCGACCGCGAACCTGCGCGTCGTCGGCGTCGCACAGAACGGCGCGCGCCTGCAATGGCGCTCCACCGACCTCGTCCTGCCCGACGACCAACTGCCCGACGACGCCAAGAACCGGCTGCGCGACGCGGCAAAGGACTTCGAGGTCGTCTATAGCACCGATACCGGTGGGGAGTACCGGCGCAAGCAGAACGTGGCGGCGATTCGCGACCAGCTCACGCGGGTGCTCGACCTGCTCGAGGAGGATCCCACGCAGGCCGAGTCGGTCGCCCGGACTCGCCCGATCATCCTCTCGGACGCGTTCATCCAGACGTCGGTCGTCAAGGAGATCCCGATGCTGCACAGCGCCTACGGCCTGAAGCTCGCCGAGGGCAGGCCGCAGCGGATCACGCGCGTGATCCCGAACCCGTTCGGCGGCGCGGCGCTGGAGGCGAAGGGCACCGCCGAGCTCGTCGAGGCGCGCGACGAGAATGGCTGCGCCGTCGTGGAGCTCGACGTCAAGCCCTCCCGCGCCGCGCTCACCGACTCGCTCACCAAGACGTTCGGCGGCGACGCCGAGGACGTCCCCGCGGCGGCCAAGCGCGCGGGCATCGGCGTGCACGACACGAGCCGCGTCCTCTACGACCCGGGGACGGGCTGGGTCGTGCGCGTGGACTTCACGCAGTCGGTGACGATCAGCGGCAACAACCGCTCGGACATCGCGGTCATCACGACGCGGGAGTGATGGCGTGGCGCACCGCGCACACTTCTCGCGATGACTTTGTCGATCGCGCCCGGTCTCGTTCGTCGTCTGGGTAGATGGCAACCAATCGAGAGGGAGGCACATCATGCGCTTCATGATCCTGGTCAAGGCCACCGCGGAGTCCGAGGCGGGCGTCATGCCCGACGAGCAGCTGCTCACCGAGATGATGGCTTACAACGAGGCGCTCTCCAACGCCGGCGTCCTGCTCGCGGGTGAGGGTCTGCACCCGAGCTCCAGGGGCGCGCGCGTGCACTTCTCGGGCAAGCAGCGCAACGTCGTCGACGGGCCGTTCACCGAGGCCAAGGAGCTCATCGCCGGCTTCTGGCTCATTGAGGTCAGTTCGCTGGAAGAGGCGATCGAGTGGGTCAAGCGCTGCCCGAACCCGATGGATGATGAGTCGGAGATCGAGATCCGCCAGGTGTTCGAGGCGTCGGACTTCGGCGACGAGCTGAACCCCGAGCTCGCCGAGAAGGAAGCGCAGCTGCGCGCCGAGGCGCAAGCCCGCGAGTAGATGGTTGATTGCGAATTCCGCGAGTCGCAATCAAACGTCTAAGGCGCTCGTGGCGGCCGAAGCGCACCGCGCGATCGACGCGGTCTGGCGGATCGCGTCCCCGCGTGCCGTTCGAGGTCCCGGGCGAGGACGAGCGCGCCGAGCGGCTGGCGTGCGCGTCGCACGTCTAGCAGTGGGCCTTCTCCAAACCTCTGACCGGAAGCCCCGGGCGCCAATCGCCCCCTGGCGGCGTCCTTCGGTCGGGGCAATGGCCCTGCCATTGCGCCCTGCCTGCGTCCTTGCCAGCCGGCGCCGTCCCGGGGTTTGCGGCCGAACGTTCCGAGAAAGCCCACTAGCGCCCGCCGCCCGCCGCTGACCGCACCGACGCCGCCTGCGCCTCGTCGCCGACGAGCTCAGCCAGCCGCTGGGACGCCAGCCGGATGCGCCGGTCGACGTGGCTGGCGGCGATCTCGCGCGATTCGATCTCGCAGTCCCACAGGCACTCGACCGCGAGGTCGCCGGCGAACGTCGGATCGGAGGCGGCGAGAGCCGACACGATGAAGCGCCGCCCGTAGGAGTACGGGATCTCCTCGTAGGCCCGCGACAGCTCGTCGAACGGGCCGTGCGCCGGGAAGCGGCCGAGCGCCTCGGCGAGCGAGCAGACGACGAAGACGTCGCCCTCCAGGCCGAAGTCCAGCTCGCGCGCGAGCGCGTCGCGCGCCGGGCCGAGGTCCTCGTCCTCGGCGTGGCTGGCGAGGATGCCGGCCGCCTTGCGCCGCCGGCTCCAGTCCGGCGAGCGCAGCCAGTCGTAGGCGAGCGTCCGCGTCTGCGCGACCGGCATCGCCTCGAGCGCGAGCGCGATCGTGCCCTGGAGCTTGCCGCGCTGCTCCTCGCTCGTCGTCTCCTCGGCGATCGCCAGGACGTCGCGGCGGCCCTGGTTGGCGAGCGCGAGGATCGCCGCGCGCCGCATCGCGCGGTCGGGATCGCGCGCCGCGGCGAGCATGCGCTGCACGTCGTCGCGGCTGCGACGCAGCGTGAGCTCGTCGGCGATCTGGCGCCAGCGCGTCTCCTCGGGGATCTCGAGCAGCGCCTCCGTGCTCAGCGTGCGCGGGTTGGCCGGCTTGCGGCGCGTCGGCCGGCGGCGCGTGCGCGCCGGCAGCGGGACGCGGTGCCCGGTGGCGAGCGCGCCCGCGATCTTGTGGTTCTCCAGCGACCACAGCGTCCACGGGCGATCGCGCCCGTCGATGTCGGAGAGCGCCTCGGCGAGCGCGCTCTCGCCGGGGAAGCGCGCGACGAGGACGTCGTCGAGGCCGGCGACGACCTCGGGCCACGGCGCGCCGACCGGCTTGGCCTCGGGGTCTCCGGTCAGCAACTCGATGGCCCGCGGCCACGCGCGGCCGTAGGCGACGTACTCGCGCAGGATGCGCCGCGCCTCGGCGTGGTCGCGGATCGCCAGGCGGCCGAGCAGCCCGAGCACCCCGGACTCGGTCTCCGCGCTCTCGTCCTCGTGATCGCGCAGCCACGTCTGCAGCGGGGCGAGATCGAGCCCGATGTCGAGCGCGAGCGTCGCGTAGTAGTCGTCGCGCGCGTCGAGCTGCTGATCCCAGCGCGGATCGTTGAACAGGCAGTGCACGACGAGCGCGTGCGCGACCGAGCGGTGGGCATCGAGCGCCCACAGATACCCGGAGCCCAGACCTCGCTGCAGCTTGCCCAGCGGCTCCGCGACGTCGGCCAGCGGTGGTGGCCGGTTGATCACGCTCCGAGCCTACGTGCAGCACTACGTCGTGGGATCCAGCGTGACCTTGCCGGTCGTGCGGCGGGCGGCGAGATCGGTGTGCGCCTGCGCGGCGTCGGCCAGCGGGTACGACGCGCCGGGCACGACGCGTAGCTCGCCGCGGGCGACGCGCTCGAAGAGATCGGCGAGCGCCTCGTCGATCATCGCCGGGCGCCCGATGCAGTGCATGAGCCAGAAGCCGACGACCGAGCGCGAGCTGCGCATGAGGTCGCCGCTGCGCACGGTGTTGTTCTCCCGCGACGCGATGCCGTACGTGACGAGCCGTCCGAATGGGCCGAGTGCCGCGAGCGACTCGTCGAAGACCTTGCCGCCGACCATCTCCAGGACGACGTCGACCTTCTGGCCGAGGTTCGCCTCGATGAGGCGCTCCTTGAGGTTCTCCGGCGAGCCGTCGATCGCGACGTCCGCGCCGAGCTCGAGCGCGAGGGCGCGCTTGTCCTCGGTCGAGGCGGTCGCGATGACGCGCCCGGCGCCCATCGGCCGGCCGAGCTGGACGGCGAGCGACCCGACGCCGCCGGCCGCGGCGTGCACGACGACGGTCTCGCCCGGGGCGACATTCCCGCACGTGCGGTACAGGTGCCAGGCCGTCAGCCCCTGAAGCATGAGCGCGAGCGCCGTCTCGTCGTCGACGCCCTCGGGGATTGCGAACGTCAGCGCAGCGGGCGCGACCGCGTACTCGGCGTAGCCGCCGGCTCCGAGGAGCGCGACGACGCGCTGGCCGTTGTCCTCGCGCGTTCCGGCGACCTCCGAACCGGGCACGAGCGGCAGCTCGTCCTTGGCCAGGTAGGTGTTCTCGCGGCGATGCGTGTCGGCGAAGTTCAGGCCTGCTCTGCTTACCTTGATGAGCACCTCGCCGTCAGCGGGCTGCGGGACCTCGAGGTCGACGAGCCGCAAGACCTCCGGGCCGCCGTATTCGGTCATCTGGATCGCGCGCATGCTCATGGCGAGAATATTGCTGTACTGCGGAGTGCCAGGCTCCCCGCGTACTCCCACACAGAAAAGATAGGTTCAGGGACATGAGCGTTACCGTCGTCGGATCGATCGCCTTCGACGCCGTGCAGACCCCGCACGGCGGTCGTGAGCGCATGCTCGGCGGCGCCGCCGTCCACTTCTCGCTCGCGGCGTCGTTCTTCGACGAGGTGCACGTCGTCGGCCCCGTCGGCGATGACTTCGGCGCGGACGAGTACGCCGTCCTGCACGGCCGCAGCGTCAACACGGACGCGATCGAGCACGTCGAGGGCGGCAAGACGTTCTTCTGGAGCGGCGTCTACGGCCACAACATGAACTCGCGCGAGACGCTCGAGACCGACCTCAACGTCTTCGAGACCTTCGATCCCAAGCTGTCGGACGCCTCGCGCGACTGCGACGTCCTGTTCCTCGCGAACATCCTGCCCGAGCTGCAACTCGGCGTCCGCCGGCAGTGTGAGCGAGCGAAGTTCGTCGCGCTCGACTCGATGGACCTGTGGATCAACATCGCCCGCGAGAAGCTCGTCGCGGCGATCGAGACCGTCGACTGCGTGATCCTCAACGACTCCGAGGTCGAGCTGTTCACCGGCGAGCGCGAGGTCGTCGAGGGCGCGCGCAAGATCCTCGAGCTCGGCCCGACGGCGATGGTCGTCAAGCTCGGCAAGTACGGCGCGGCGCTCGTGACCGCCGACGACTCGTTCTGGGTGCCGGCGTTTCCCGTGCGGTTCGTCGCCGATCCGACGGGCGCGGGCGATTCGTTCGCCGGTGGCTTCGTCGGCTGCGTCGCCGCCGCCGTGCAGACGGGCGAGGAGGTGACGGCCGACACGTTGCGGCTCGCGATGGCCTACGGCACCGCGGTGGCGTCCTACAACGTCGAGGAGTTCGGCACCGAGCGCGTCGCCCGGCTGACGTCAGAGGAGATCGTCGAGCGCGTCAGGGAGCTTCAGCGCATCACGGCGTTCGACGCCGAGAAGTCACCGGCGCTGACGTAGCCAGATCGGTTTCGCCTTCCGGTCGCCGGAACCGGCGACCGGCGGCGACGTTACCCCCGGCCCGCCGACGGCGGACCGGGAGCCCCGTTCTGAGCTACGAAACGATGAAGCCGGTGCCGCCGACAGCCTTGAGAATGGCCTTCTCGGACCGGCGCTTGTCGAAGTCGTTCGGCGCCGGGAGCTTGCTCGTCGGCGTCGTCGCGTTCGCTCCGGCGTTGATGAAGCGAATCCAGGCCGCGTGGCGCGCCTCGACGGTCGCGATCGTGCCGGCCGCCTTCAGGACCGCGCCCTGCTTGATGTTCGCGACCTGGCCGAGGTAGGCGGTGACGCCCGTGTCCTCGAGGACCTGGGCCGTCGCGGCGAACTTCGCCGGGTCGGTGACCGTGTCCTTGAAGTCGAACTTCGGCTTGCTGATGCGCTTGGAGCCCAGGACGCCGCGGAGGAAGCCGACGTGCTTGGCCTCGTGCAGGGCGACGATCTCGGCGAAGCGGCGCAGCTGCGGGTCGGTGCCATAGGCGCGGTTCGTGACCGCCTGCTTGTAGAACGCGGCCTCGAGGTACTCCAGCGTGAGCGCGTAGTTGAGGATCTTGATGTCGTTCTTGACCGACTGCTTGGACGAGATCTTCGCCTCGGCCGAGGCCAGGAGCGGGCCGAACAGCGCGCCACCGGCGATCAGGCCGCCGCCGGCAAGGACGCCCTTCTTGAGGAAGTCGCTGCGGTCCAGGCCGGCGGCCTCGGCGGAGTCGCGGATCGCGCCGTCGATGTCGAGCGCATCCAGGTTGGGAAGGTGTGACACGGGTGGTTTCTCCAGTCTCGGGAGGTTCAGCGCACGGTGATCCGCCCGGTCATCCCGGGGTGGAGGGTGCACTCGTAGCGGTAGATGCCGGCCTTCGTGAAGCGCACGACGTGCTTGCCGGTCGACTTCGACCGAGAGCCCTTGAAGCGCGGTGCGCCTCGGCTGTGAACGTTGTGCCGCGTGATGTCGTCGCGCCAGCGGAACGTCACCTTCGACCCGCGCGAGACCGTGAGGCCTCGCGGGGCGAATGCGATGTCCTTGAGCACGACCGTCTTGCTGGCTGCGCCCGTCGGGGCCACAGGGCCCGCGAGCAGCGCGGTCAGCACGACGGACGACACCAGCAAGCGTGAAAGCTGGCGATCCATCCGTGGTGAGTTGCGGGGAGGCCCGCGCAACGGATCACCTACATGGCGCGCAGAAACACGTGCGCGCGGCGACCGTGAAGGGTAAGGTCCGCCCAGATGAGCGCGACCTTCTTCTTCATCATGGTCGTCCTAAAGCTCCCGATCGCGTTGCTGCTCTACATCGTCTGGTGGGCGGTGCACGCGGTGCCGGAGAACGAGGCGCCCGGAGTCGACGAGGACGGCGGTACCAAGCAGCCCACCCGCGCCCACCCGCGCCCCCACCGCCCGCGCCCGCCGCGCCGCGGCCCGCACGGCGATCCGCCGGCCCCCCCGCCCGCCCGCACCCGCAGGGTGGTCGCCCGCGCTCGCCGCGTCGGGCGCTAGGCGCGGTCGCGGTTCGTCACCGTTGGCTCGATCCGCGTGGCGGGTCGAGCGAACAGCATCGATAAGGGAACCAGGGAGGGTCGCCACCCGGCTCGCGAGGCGGTCGTGGCAGATTGTCCGCGCACATAGCGGCGAACCCGCCATTCACGATGCTGGGAGGCGAGGATGTCGAGTTGTGTTCGCATACCGACCACAACTCGACAGACTCACCCGATTCGCCCCGCCGCGCGGGTCATGCCGCTCCCCGTAGGCTTACGCGCAGATGTCCGGCCCCGCCTCCGTCCTGTCCGACGGCACGATCCTGCGCCTCGTCGACGAGGGGCGGATCAGGATCGATCCGTGGGATCCGGGGATGGTGCAGCCCGCGAGCGTCGACCTGCGCCTCGGCGACAGCTTCCGCGTCTTTCACAACCACCGCACGGCGGCGATCGACCTCGCCAAGCCGCCCACGAACCTCACCGAGCAGATCGTCATCGGCGACGAAGAGCCGTTCATCATCCATCCTGGCGAGTTCGTCCTCGGCCGCACGCTGGAGTGGGTCGAGCTCCCCGACGACATCGTGGCGCGCATCGAGGGCAAGAGCTCGCTGGGCCGCCTCGGGCTCATCGTCCACGCCACCGCGGGGTTCGTCGATCCCGGCTGGAAGGGCACGCTCACGCTGGAGATCACGAACCTCACGCGCGTGCCGATCAAGCTGTGGGCGAATAAGCCGATCGCGCAGTTGTCGTTCATGACGCTCGACGCGCCGGCGCTGCGCCCCTACGGCCACCCCGAGCTGGGCAGCCACTACCACGGCCAAGTCGACGCCACCGAGAGCCGCTACGAGGGGGGACCGGCTCCCGGACCGGTGCGATAAGGTCGCGCCGCGATGAGCACCATCCTCAGCATCCTGGCCGCCGCGGAGAGCGCCGCCGAGCACGGCGCCGGAGCCGCCGCGGAGCACGAGGAGCACAAGTCCGAGGTGCCGTTCTTCGTCGCGGGCCTCGCGTGGGCGCTGTTCGCCGTCGCGATCAGCGTCTACGGCTTCATGCGTCCCGACTTCCCGTCGACCGACGGCGCCAGCCGCGGTGTCATGGCGGCGAGCGTGGCGGGCCTCTTCGCGGCCGTGTCGATGGCGATCTATGTCGCCCTCTGACGACGACGGTCACGCGGTCTCCTACAAGGTGCTGGAGCCCGGCACCCCGGTGCAGGCATCTGACGGGACCGACGTCGGAACGGTGCGCGAGGTGCTGGAGAACAAGGCCGAGCACATCTTCGACGGCATCGTGATCGACACGTCTGCCGGACAGCGCTTCGTCGACGCGCCGGAGGTTGCCCGGATCGCGGAGCTGCGCGTGACGCTCACGATCGACGCAGACGCCGTGGACGCCCTGCCCGAGCAGGACCCCGCGGGCGCCAGAACCTTCCGTGCCAACACCCGCAGCGGGCGCCTCGGACGCTTCTTCGGCGGCGGCTGGAAGCGCGACCAGTAACCCCATCCCCGAAATTTCACAACGCAGTTTTGCCTCGGTGAGAGTCGGCGGGGTGCATAATCGGGGGTAGTGAGCAAGCAGACACAGCCAGAAGAGACCCGCACCGAGGGCAGCCCGGACAGCAACGGCGCCGACCACGCGGCTCTCAACGAGACGCTCAGCGTCACCGACAACCGCACCGGCCGCACGTACGAAATCCCCATCACCGACGGGACCGTGCGCGCGCTGGACTTCCGCGCGATCCGTACGTCAGAGAACGACTTCGGCCTCATGACGTACGACCCGGCATTCATGAACACCGCGGCGTGCCGCTCTTCGGTCACGTTTCTTGACGGAGCCGAGGGCGTGCTCGAGTACCGCGGCTATCCGATCGAACAGCTCGCCGCGCACTCGTCCTATCTGGAGGTCGCCTACCTCCTCGTCCACGGCGAGCTGCCGACGGCATCGCAGCTGGATGCGTGGAACAACCAGATCACGATCCACACGTTCGTGCACGAGAACATCAAGGAGTTCCTCGGCGGCTTTCGCCACGACGCGCACCCGATGGGCATGCTGCTCGGCGCGACCGGCGCGCTGTCGACGTTCTACCCCGACGCGGTCGACATCGACGACGAGGAGAACCGCCACATCCAGACGATCCGGCTCATCTCGAAGATCCCGACGCTGGCGGCCTTCGCCTACCGCCACGCCCAGGGCCAGCCGTATGTCTATCCCGACAACGACCTGAACTACTCGGGCAACTTCCTGAACATGATGTACAAGATGACCGAGCTGAAGTACGAGCCCGATCCGCGGCTCGAACGCGCGCTCGACGTCCTGTTCATCCTGCATGCCGATCACGAGCAGAACTGCTCGACGAGCGCCGTGCGCTCGATCGGCTCGGCCAAGCCCGATCCGTATTCGGCAGTCGCCGGCGGCATCGCCGCCCTCTACGGCCCGCTGCACGGCGGAGCCAACGAGGCCGTGCTGCGGATGCTGCGCCAGATCAAAACGCGCGACAACATCCCGGACTTCGTCAAGGGCGTGAAGGCGGGCAAGCAGCGCCTCATGGGCTTCGGCCACCGCGTCTACAAGAACTACGACCCGCGCGCGCGGATCATCAAGTCGGCCGCCGAGGACGTCTTTGAGGTGACGGGCCGCAACCCGCTGCTCGACATCGCGCTCGAGCTCGAGCAGATCGCGCTCGAAGACGACTACTTCATCGAGCGCAAGCTGTATCCGAACGTCGACTTCTACTCGGGTCTCATCTACGAGGCGATGGGCCTGCCCGTCGCGATGTTCCCGGTGATGTTCGCGATCGGGCGCACGAGCGGCTGGGTCGCCCAATGGCGTGAGATGGTCGAGGACCCCGAGCAGAAGATCTCCCGCCCGCGGCAGATCTACACGGGCGAGCGCCAGCGCGAGTACGTGCCGATCGACCAGCGCTGAGCGGTTGGCCGGCGAGAGCGGCGCCTTCAGCGCGAGCCTCTGGGCGGGGATCGAGGACGTCTATGCCGAGATCCTCGCGCACCCGTTCATCGCGGGCCTGACGAGCGGCGACCTGGATGAGGCGGCGTTCGCGTTCTACGTCGTGCAGGACGCGCACTACCTGCGCGAGTACGCGCGAGCGCTGAGCGTCTGCGCGGCGCGCGCCCCCGGCGAGCCGGCGATCGCGATGTTCGCCGAGCACGCCGCCGGCGCGATCGCCGTCGAGCGCGAGCTGCACGAGTCCTTCTTCGCGGCGATGGGCCTGACCGAGGAGACGATCGCCGCGACGCCGATGGCACCGACGAACGTCGCGTACTGCAGCTACCTGCTCGCCAGCGCCTACGGCGGCTCGTTCGCCGAGGCGCTCGGCGCCGTGCTGCCGTGCTACTGGATCTACCGCGAGGTCGGGAGCGAGCTGCTGACGCGCGGTTCCCCGAACCCGCTGTACGCGCGCTGGATCGAGACCTACGGCGGGGAGGAGTTCGGCGCCGTCGTCCAGGCCGTCCTCGACCTGACCGACCGGATCGGTCCGACGCTGTCGGCGGGCGACCGCGCCGCGGCGGCCGCGCGCTTTGGCGTCACGTCGCGCTACGAGTGGATGTTCTGGGACATGGGCTGGCGCCGCGAGGCGTGGCCCGTCTGAGCGGCTACCCGGCGCAGGCGCCCTTGCCGGTGATCGGCTCGGCGTCGGGGTTGCGAGCAGACAGGCGCTTGGCCGCCGCCTGCGTGCCGGCCTTGTCGCCGTCGCGCGCCTTGTCGGCGCTCTCCTCGATGTCGTCGATGCCGTCCTCGACCTGGTCGAGGTACGCGTCCCACTTCTTCGCCAGCGCCTCGTCGTCGGGGGCGAGGGCGCTCAGCTCGTCGTGCGCCTTGGAGGTCACCGGCGCAACCTTGTCGACGTAGTCGGCGTACCGCTTGAGCTGCTCGTCGTCACTGCCGCCACCGGTCGGCGTAGGGATCGCGTCGATTTGCTTCTCGAACTTCGCGCAGACCGCGTTGGCCTGGGTGGAGAACTCGGCGCGGGGCAGCGTCTGCGTGCTGTCTTCTCCTCCGCAGGCTCCCGCGCCGAGCGCCATGGCGGCGACGGTGAACGGGACGGTGAATCTACGAGTCATGTGCGGCTCCTTCGGGAGGGGTCAGCTCGAGGACGATGCGGGCGCCGACGCGCAGCCATCTGCGCCGATGCGCCGGACCGCCGCGCTGCCGTCGGCGACCGCCTCGTTGATCTGCGCGAGCGTTTGCTGGGCGGCGGCGTCACGGGCCTTGATCTGCGTGAGAAGGGTAGAGAGGAGTCGCGCGGCCTCGTTCTGCTTGTCGATGAACGTCTTCCAGTCCTGCTGGACGGCGTCGTCGGGCTCGAGCTTCTCGAGCTCGGCGATCGAGCCCTCGATGAGCGGTCGCGTCTTCTCGTAGTACGCGGCGGCGCTGCCGGGGTCGCGCGCGCCGGTCGGCTGCGGGACCGCCTTGATCTTCTCGTCGAACTCCTTGCAGATCGCGCTGGCCTGCTTGGCCAGGTCGGCCTTCGCGAGCTTGTCGTCGCCGTCGCCCCCGCCACCGCAGGCACCGACGCCCAGCGCGAGCGTGGCGATCGTCAACAGCGCGGTGCGCGATGGCCTCATGCGGCGCGCAGTCTACGTCCCCTTACGATCACCGCGTGGCGTACACCGTGAAGATCCGCGTCGGCTCGACCGTCACCCGCGAGCGCAGCGACACCCTCGGAGGAGCCATCGAGCTGCTGGAGCATCGCCTCTCGAACCTCGGCGGCGAGGCCAGACGCGACACGGCGCGGGCGTTCCGGCGCGAGTACGAGCCGGTCGCCCAGGTCTCCGCCCGCGGCGAGCTCACGGGCCCGGGCCGCCTGCGCCCAGCCGTGCGCGCCGGCGCCGACGTTCGCGGCGACGGCTCGATCGAGGCCTACCGCGGCAAGGTCATGCGCGAGCTCGTCGAGCAGGAGCGCGGGGAGTCGGCGTTCGATGCGCTGCGGCGGGTGCTGGGGGCCTAAAGCCGTTCGAGGGCCGGGGGCGCGGGGTTCACGAAACTGCATCGAAAGGGATGCGGGTTTGGAGCGGCTTGGCGGGACGCGAGAGCGCGTTCGGATCCACGAGTTCGCAGTTGTGCCTCATATACGCGTCGAACTGCGAACTCGGCGGCGTCGGATCGACGAGTTCGCAGTTGTGCCTCATATACGCGTCAAACTGCGAACTCGTCCGGATCCCTGCCGTTTGACGGGGCTCGCGGCGGCCTCGCTGCCTCGTTCTCTCAATGCTGCCGTTGGCTTCGCAACACCAAGCGGACCGGGGCCGACCGACCACTGGCCTACAGCGCCAGTTGCCCCTCATACGGCCCGCGCCCGCACAAACACGCCGCTCCGCAGCGCGCTCCCAGCTCCAACGCCTCGACCAGCCCCATCCCCGCCGCCAGCCCGTACGCCAGCGCCGCCGCGAACGAGTCGCCGCAGCCGTAGGCGTCCACCGGCGCGGCCGGAAGCGACGTCGCCTCCCATTCCCCCGACGCCGCCTCGGGTAGCCACGCGGGAACGTCGTCACCCGCGCCCGTCGCCTCCCACGCGCCGCCGTCCGCGCCGCGCGTGCGGACGACCACCCGCGGATCAGGGTCCAACACCCCCGCTTCGTACACCTCGCCCGGGTCCGTCGCGCTGCCGACGAGCACGTCGAGCAGCACGCCGGACTCCCGTAGCGCGCCCAGCGCGCGCGGGGTCGCGACGAGCACTCGCGCCGCCCGCGCGGCGCGCACGGCGGCCGCGTCGCCGCCGGTCAGGTAGATCCCGTCGAGCTCGCAGAGCGTGTCCCACGGCAGCGGGTCGTCCAGCGCGGGCACGATCCGCTCGCCGAGCACCGTGATCGTGCGCTCGCCCGCCTCGTCGAGGAACGTGAACGTGCGCCGCTGGCCCGCCGCCCGCACAGCGGCGTGCAGCGTGACGCCGTAGTGCTCGCGCAGCCGCTGCGCCGCCCGCCGGCCTTCGCCGTCCTCGCCGAGCGCGGTCAGGAACGTCGCGGCGCCCGCGAGCTTGCGCAGCTGTACGGCGGCGACCGACCCGCCGCCGGCCGCGTCGGAAAACACGTCGCTGGCGTGGACGATCTCGCCGGCCCGCGGGACGCGCGGGACGCACGCGAACTGCACCCACTCGACGTGCCCGACGACGCCGACGCGGACGCCTTCGCCGCCGCCCACTGCCTACTTCCCGTCGACGGCGCCCGCTTGCACCTGCGGGAACGTCAGGCTCTGGCCGCCGAACGGGACGATCCCCTGCGGCTTGCAGCCCGGCGTCGCGCTCGGCCCCTTCTCGCCGCTGTTGTTGCAGTCAAAGCTCGGCAGCACGAGCGTGTTGGGATCGCGCAAGGAGTTCGGCTTCAGGTAGGCGTTGCCGCGGTTGGAGCTGCTGCGCGTGAGCGCCGGCAGCGACTCGGCGCCGAACATGATGATCTGCGGCAGCACGTGCCCGTTGCTCTTGCTGTTGGGCAGCGTCCCGCGCAGGCCGCCGAGCGCGACCGGGCCGATGTTGAAGAAGTCCGAGACCTTCGTCTGGTTGAACTCCAGGTAGCGCAGCAGCGGGTTGAGCTGCTGGAGGAACGGTCCGGTGGCCTCGAGCGTCGGGTCCAGCCCGCGCAGCACGCGCGACAGCGCGGGCAGGCCCTTGTCGCCCGCGCTGATGAGCGGCCCGAGGTTGTCGAAGAGGTTCTCGAGGTCCGGCGACAGGCGCCGCAGCGACGCCATCGTCGGCTGCAGGTCGTCGAGCACCGGCTCGAGATCGCGGATGAGCGGCTCGGTGTTGATCGCGAACGTGCGCAGCCGGGCGAGCGTGAGCTTCGTCTCGTCCAGGAACGTCGGGAAGATGCGGATCGCCTGCGCGAGCGAGTCGCTGCGCGCCCCGATCTCGGTGAAGAGCTCGGAGTTCGTCGAGATCAGCGTCGTCAGCGCGGCCTCGTCGCGGGTGATCTGCTCGAAGGTCCGGCCCGTGTTCCTGACGAGGTTCGTCAGCGCCTCGCGACGCTTGGCGAGCACGTCGACGACGCCCTGCGCGTTCTCGGCGAACACGCCGAGGTTGCCGATCGCGTCGTTGAGGTCGCGCCCGCGGCCGGCCCCGGCCTTCGCAACGCTCGCCTGCCATTCGCGAAACGCCTTGCGCGTCGGCTCGTCGAAGA
Source organism: uncultured Actinomycetes bacterium (assembly GCA_963705315.1). Lineage (GTDB taxonomy): Bacteria > Actinomycetota > Thermoleophilia > Solirubrobacterales > Solirubrobacteraceae > CADCVQ01. The sequence continues at coordinate 116,822 of OY970068.1, read as the reverse complement.
TCTCCAGCAGCTCGTCGAACTCGACGGCCTGCGCGACCTGGCCGTCGCCCAGGCGCCCGTTCTCCTTCACGGTCGGCGAGTCCTTGCTGCCGGTCGTCAGCTCGACGTACGTCTCGCCGATGAGCGTCTTCTGGCGCAGGATCGCGCGCGCGTCGGTGTGCAGCGGGGCGTACTTGTCCTGGAGCTCGATCGTCGCCAGCGTGCGGTTGCCGCCGGGCGCGAGATCCTTGGCGACGACCTTGCCGACGGACACGCCTGCGACGCGGACGTCGGCCTGCTCGGCGAGCGTCGTCGCGTCCGTGAAGGCGACCTGGACCTGGTAGCCCTTGGGCTGCAGCGGGATCGGGCCGCCGAACGCCTTCCACAAGAACAGCAGCAGCCCGAAGCACACGAGCGAGAACGCGCTGATGATGAGCAGGCGGCCGAGTGTGGGGGCGGAGGTGTTCACTTCTTCTTCGCCTTGGGGTCTCCGACCGTCGCCCGGACCGCCTTGGACACGTCGAGCGAGCGCGTCATCGGGTCCGCGCACGCCGCCGCGAGCACCGGCGAGAGCCCGAGCGCGAACTCCGCCAGCGGGCTCTCGTTGACGAGCGCGGTCAGCGTCGTGCAGGTGCCGGTGAGGTAGATCGGGCGGATCGGGCCGTTGGCGTCCTCGAGGCTCTGGAGGTTCGCCGTCTGGTGTGTCAGCCACGCCAGCCAGAAGAGGTAGCCCTCTTCGCGCCCGGCCTTGTCGGGCGCCTCGCGGCCGTTGGGGTTGTGGCCGAGCATGTTCACGAAGTGGTTGAGCACGTTCGCGTCGCGGTTGAGCTCGGGCAGCGTCCGGGCGAGCCCGCGCGCAGCCGGCGCGAGGTCGCGCACGAGCGGCTGCGCGACCTTTGTGAAGGGGCGGATCTTCGTGCGCACGATCGGCGTCGCCTCCCGCGCGAACGGCCCGAGCGAGTCGTTGACGGTCTCGAGCTCGCGCACGGCCGGGATCAGCGCGCGGGTCGTGGGCCCGAGCTGGTCGGCGAACGGGCCGACGGCCCGCAGCGTCGTCGTCGCCTGCTGGAGCGTCGGCCCGAGCTCGCCGACGGCATCGCGCAGGTTGCCCTGCTCGGACGCGAACGCGCGCAGCGTGATGGCGGCCGTGTCGACGAGCTGCGAGAGATCCTGCGGCTTGGAGGCGAGCTTGCGGTTGAGCTTCGCCAGGGACGTCACGAGCCGCCGCAGCGCGACGCGCTCGGATGCCAGCGACGCGTTGACCCGGCCGAGGTCGCGCACCGTCGGCCCGTAGCGCTTGAGGATCCGCGCGAGATCCTTGCCGCGCCCGCGCAGGCCCTCGCCGGCGCCGTTGGCCAGCAGCGTGACGTAGTCGCGCGTGCGGCTGTCGAGCTGGGAGAGGATCTCGTCGAGGTCGACATCGGTCAGCGACGCCGCCACCGGGATCGTGAAGCCCTCCTTGACCGGCGGGCCCTCCGTGCCGGGGAAGATCTGCACGTACATGTCCTTCAACCCGGTCCGCGGCCGCAGCATCGCGGTCGCGTCGCGGTGGATGAGGTCGGAGTACTCGGGCTTGATGTCCAGGCCGACGATCGCGCGCCCGTCCTTCAGCGAGACCTCGCCGATGTCGCCGATCTGCACGCCGGCCACCTGCGCCGTCTGGCCCTGGCCCGGCGTGACCGCCTGCGCCGTGTCGAGCTCGACGTTGATGCGCGTCGGCTTCTCCTCGACGAACGGGAACTGGAAGCGCTGCTGGTCGAGGATGTAGGCGCCGACGACGACCGCGATCACGACGAGCGCGATGATCGCGACGAACGGGCCGAGGTTCTTGCGGATGACGCGCGTCACTGCCCGGCCGCCTTCAGCGCCTTGTCGAGCTGCTTGGTCAGCCCGTTGCGCTGCGCGAGCTGGCGGATCTGGGCGAGCGAGAGCGGTGTGTCGCTCACGCCGCGCTTGGAGCCCTGGGCCTTCAGCAGCGCGCGCATGATCGAGACCGCGACGTCCTGGGACTTCGCGTTGCGGGCGCGCACCGCCGCCCGGTTGGTGCGGACGGTCGCCGGTGCCCCCTTGGGGATCGAGCGCAGGTCCGGCGCGTCCTGCGTCTCACACGGGACGTGCGGACGCAGCGGCGGGCGTGTGCGGACCGGCCCGGGGTTGTGGCCGGTGATCGCCCCGCTGCCGAAGCGCCCGTTGCCGAGGTTGACCGTGTCCAGGCCGCCGGTGCCGAGGACCTTGAAGTACTGGCCGTTGGCGTCGAAGGAGCGGCTCTCACCGGCGAGGCCGGGCAGGAACTTCGCCGCCTCCTGGTAGACGGGCCCGTTGGCGGGGAAGCGCGCGTCGACGAGCTGGTCGTTGCCGAACGGCACGAGCTGCTCGGCCGTGCAGCTCGCGAAGGCGCGCAGCTTCTGGAGCACCGGAACCGAGGTCTTGGCGACCCGCGCGAGCGGCGGCGTCGCGGCGCTGAGCTGGCGCGCGAGGCCCTGAAGCTCGGCGGGCTGCACGAGCCCGCGCAGCTGCTTGACCAGCGGCAGCAGCGAATCGACGGTCGGCCCGAGCGAGCGCACGCCCGGCCGGGCGGCGACGGCGAAGCGACGCACGTCGGGGAGGGCGCGGTTCAGCGAGTCGAGCGTCGGGATCGCCGCGCGCAGCGTCAGCGGCAGCTCGGCGACGGCCTGGCGCAGCGACGCCTCGCGCGCGGCGAACGCGCCGGCGGTGGTGTTGAAGTCGACCACGAGCGCCCGCAGCTGGGCTGGATCGGCCTCGAGCGCCTCCGAGACGATGCCCTGGTCGCGGATCCAGTCGCCGAGGTCGCCCGGCGCCTTGCCGAGCAGCGCCTCGGTGACGATCGCGGTGAACTTGTAGGCGTCGGGCTGGTAGCGCAGCGAGTCGTTGAAGGCCTTCGCCCCGCCGTTGTCCTGGGCGATCCCGACCTCGGTGAAGACCTGGCGCAGGTCGTTGCGGGTGTCGCTCTTCAGCGCCGCGAGCAGCTGGTCGAACTGGACGGGGTTGGAAGTCCGGTCGGCGGGGATCGTGTCGCCGTCGTCCATCTCGCCGGCCGACGAGGAGCCGGGCGACAGGTCGACGAAGAAGTTGCCCTCGAGGAAGATGCGCGGGCGGATCTTCGCGTTCGCGTCGTTGTGGATCGGCCGCGCGTCGTCGTCGGCGATCGCGAGCGTCACGGTCGCCGACTGCGATCCGCGGCTCGTGAACTCGATGCCCGAGACCTTGCCGATGTCCTTGCCGGCGACGCGCACGGGGGAGCCCTTGTTGATCCCGCTCGTATCGCGGAACGCGGCCTTGATCTCGTAGGGCTCGTTGAGCAGCGGCACGTCCTTGGAGAAGCCCAGCCAGACGACGATGACCGACACGATGACCACCGCCAGGCCGACGGCGAACGAGCTCGGGCCCGGTCCACGGCGACCCTTCATGGGTTCACCACCGCGGGTGCGATGCCGTTCGGCTCAGCGGAGAACGACTGGCCGGCCGGGACACGGGCGCGGCCGCGGAAGGTCGGGCCCTGGCTGCCTGGCGAGCGCGGGTCGGTGACGATGTTCAGGCTCGGGTCAAAGCCCGTCGCCAGGCGGTCGGGGTAGCCGCGCTGGCCGGACTCGCAGTCGGCGTTGCCCTTCGCGTCGACGGCGGCGCCGTAGTCCTGGCCGTGGAAGTTCACGGCGTCGCCCTGGAGCGCGTGGGTGATCGGATCCACCGTGCCGCCGTTGGCGGGGTACGGCCGCCCGAACTCGCCCAGCGGGTTCTCCTGCGTGAGCGGCGAGAACTTCACCTGGATGCGCTGCAGCGTGCCGGTGGCGTCCTCCTCGGACAGGTGGTCGGAGAGGTGCGTCCACCAGTAGTTGAAGTAGTTGCAGACCGTCTGGTGCGGGCCGATCCACCGCAGCGTCGGGTTGAGCGTCGTCATCGTCGCCGTCAGCCCGCGCAATGTGGGATCGGTCGTCGGCGACTCGGCGAGATCTCGCAGCGCCGCGAGCGTGCGCTCGAGCTTGCGGTTGAACGGCGGGGTGCGCTTCAGCACCGGGATGCCCGCCAGCAGCGCGCGGTTGATCGCCGGCAGGCTCAGCCGCAGCTCGGCCGCCGCCCCGCGCAGCTCGGGGGAGATCTCCGCCAGTCGGGCGAGGAACGGGCGCGTCAGCGGTAGCGAGAAGATGCCCTCGCCGAGCGTCCCCGGGGAGCGCTCGATCGTGTCGCGCAGAGGCTGGCCGTCGTCGATCGAGAGCGCCGCGAAGGTGTCGGCCATCCCCGTAAAGCCGTTGGCGAGCGTGTCCGACAGCGGCGCGGCGATGCGCGCGCCGTCCTCGAGCTCACGCAGCATGCGCTCGAGCTGCGTGCTCGGCGCGGCGAGGTTGCGCATCACCGGCGGCAGGTCGCCGAAGAGCTCGGGGGTCGCGGCGAGGGTCTGGTTCAGCGAGCGGCCGCGCCCGGCCAGCGCGGTCCCGAAGTAGTCCAGGACGCTCTCGACGTTGCGGCGCGTCGGCTCGTCGAAGATCGCGAAGAAGTCGTCGAGCTCGGGCGGCACGGCGCCCTCCTTGCTCGCGATGACCTCGCCCTCCTCGAGCGCGCTGCCGGACCTGCCGCGCACGAGCTCGACGTACTTCAGCCCGAGCGCCGAGCGCGGCCGGATCCGGATGGTCGAGTCCTCCGGGATCGGCGTGGCGGACTTGTCGAGCTTCAGCGTCAGCTGCGCGGCGCTCGGCTTGCCGTCGGCCTTGACCGGCTCGATCTTCGTGATCTGACCGATGCGGAAGCCGCCCTCGCGCACCTCGTTGCCGACGACGAGACGGACGGCGTTGGGCGTGTCGACCTTGATCTCGAAGCTCGGGATGAACGGCAGGCCCTTGTTCGCGTTGTAGGCCAGCAGCACGGCGGCGAGCACGACGAGCGTCGTGACGGCCCCGATGAACACGGGGTTCGCGCCGACGGATGGTGCGCGGCGGCCTCTCATGGCCCGAGCAGGAAGTCGAGGAGGTTCTGCTCGCTCTGCGCGCTCGCCCCGCTGCCGGACTTCGGGCCGATCGAGATCTCGGGCAGCTGGTCGAGCAGGTCCTGGAGCAGGTTGCCCGAGCCGGACGGAGGCGTGGAGGGCTGCTGCTGCGGCGACGTCGGAGCGGCGGGGGCGGCCGACGGCCGCTTGGCCTCGTCAGAGCGCTTGGGCGGGGTCGCCTTCAGCTTCTTCGTGGCCGAGACGCCGGTGGTGATGTTCGGCTGGTTGGGGCCGAGCCACTGCTTGCACTGCTCGGTGTGCTCGGTGTCCTCGCGCGCGGTCTGCGCGTTGACGTACGTCGAGCAGTTGTTGACGAGCAGGGCGAGCTTGAGGATGTAGCCCTTCGAATCAAAGATGTTGATCGCCTGGGACTGCACGAACAGGTACTGCAGGAAGGCCTCGATGCCGGTGAAGCCCGCGCCGGTCGGGCTGAGCTTGTTCGGCTCGGTGGCGCGCTCGCGATCGTCGATGTCCTCGAGCAGGAAGCGCAGATTGCGGCTCGGCTCGGTGCTCACCGAGCCGAGGTTGCGCAGCTCCTTGACCGTCGAGCGCGCCTCACGGGCGGCGCCGATGCCGGTCTGGGCGACGTCACCGAGCGTCCGGACGGCGGGACGGGCCGAGTCGGAGAACGGGCCGAGTCGGCGCAGCGTCGTCGTGAGGTCCGGTGCCGCCGCGCGCAGGTCGGCCAGCGCGGGAGTCTGCTCCCGCGCGGCAGTGCCGAGGTCGGCCAGCGCCGGGCGCAGCTCGCGCAAAAAGCCGGGCAGCCGCTGGACCGTGGCCTTGAGCTCGTCGCGGCGGTCTGCCGACGCGGACGTCGTGTCGCGCGCCTCGGAGACGAAGCGAGCGACGTTGTCGCGGTTGGCGGCGAGCTTGACGAGCACCTGATCGGCCTCGCGGGCCAGGTCGCGCAGCGTGCGGCGGTTCGCGTAGAGGAGGTCGAGGACCTTGTCGGTCTCGCGCAGCGCCGGGACGCCGCGGCGGATCGTCGTCTGCAGGTCCTCGCCGCGCGCAGCCAGGCCCCCGCCGAGCTCGGCGAGGATGAGCCCGAAGCGCTCGCGTGCCGGGCGGCGCATGATGTCGAGCACGAGGTCGGGCGGGATCGTGCCGGCGGTCTGCTCGACGGGGATGCGCTTGGGCGCCGGGTCGGGCGACGTGCCCGAGCGGCAGTCCATGAAGTACTCGCCGATCAGCGACTGCGGCTTGATCTCGCAGAACACGTCCTTGCGAAAGCCGGCGAAGTTCGGCTCGCTGACGACGACCGTCGCCAGCGCGCGCGCCGTCTTGCGCTCGATGTCGAGCTTCTCGATCGTGCCGACCTTCACGCCGCCCGACCGCAGGTCCGAGCCCTCGGTGAGGCCGAACGCGTTGTCGAGCACGACGGTGTAGCGCTCGCTGTCGTCCGCGCCGGCCGGGCCGGCGGCGAGCCACGCGCCGCAGGCGGCGGCGAAGGCAATGACGCTTACCAGAACCTTGCTTCTCATGGCCCGATCGGCACCTGGCTGGGGTCGCAGTTGAAGTCCGGCGACGGCCGGTAGGGGTTGGAGCCGTCAGCGGCGCGCCGCTCGATCGCGCCCGGGCAGCGGTTGTTGCGCCCGATCTTGACCCCGGCCGACAGCAGCAGGTTGCGCAGCTCGATCGGGATCGGCAGCAGGTCGAGAACGGGGCCGAGCGTGAAGCCGCCGAGCTGCAGGCCGGCGCGCGAGAAGTTGCCCATCGCGTCGTAGGCGCCGCTCGTCGAGAAGTCGTCGAACCAGCCGATGAGGTCGGGCGCGTAGGGCCGCAGGAACCCGAGCTGCGGGGCCGCGCCGCGCAGCGCCTTGCGCAGCGTCGGCAGCGCCCCCGGACGATCCTCGCCGTTGCGCCGCGCCGTCTCGTTGGCGATCGCGTTGATCGCGGGCTGGCGGCGCAGCAGCTCGACGAGGTCGTTGTCGGCGCCCGGTCGGCGGACCGTCCGTGAGAGGCTGCGAACCGTCGGCTGCGCCTCGCGGGCGAACGGGCGCAGCTCGCGCAGCAGCGGGATGAGCTTGGTGCGCACGACCGGCTTGGCGTCGTTGACGAGCGGGTCGAGGTCATCCAGCGCGGAGCGCAGGTTGACGAACGTCGAGTTGGACTTGCGCATGACGATCGGCAGCAGGCCGACGGCCTGCGCGAGGCTGTCGCCGCCCGAGGTCAGCGCGGCCGTCGTCGTTCCCAGGTTGCGCACGAGCTGGGCGAGCGCGTCGTCGCGCGAGGAGACGTCGGTGACGAGCTTGGAGGTCTCGACGATGAAGCGCTCGAAGTCCGGCGTGTTGCGGTTCAGCTCGGCGAACAGGCGGCTCGTCGACGACAGCGCGGGGTTGAGGTAGCGCAGCGCCTCGTTGGCGTCGTCCTCGCTGCCCGCCTGGAAGTCGCGCAGGAACTCGACGGACTTCTGCACGCCGTTGCGCGCTTCAAGGTCAAACGTGTCGAAGATCTGGTCGAGATCGACGGCGGCCTCGGTCTCGTCGGTCGTCAGGTCCGAGCCGTCGGCGATGTCGGCGCCGCCAGCCGGGCCGAGCTGCAGGTCGACGTAGCGGTTGGCCACGCCCGAGAGCGACGCCTGGCGGATGATCGCCCGCGTGCCGCGTCGCAGAGGGTAATAACGGTCATCGGAGATCGCCAGCGTGATCTGTGCCTGGCCGTCGTCGGTGAGCTCGATGTCCTTGACCGATCCGACGGTCACGCCGCTGACCTTCACGGCGTTGCCCTCGACGATCTGGCTTGCCGAGACGAAGCGCGCGTTGACCGTGTAGCTGCTGCCGCCGAGGAGCAGCACGAGCAGGACGATCAGCGTGATGGCGACAGCCGCCACCAGTACAAGGATCCGTCCTCTCCCCTCCGCGAGACCCACTAGAGCACCAATGTAGTCCCCTGGCGCCGCAGCCAGCGCCGGTGAATCTCATATCCCGGCAGGTGCGCTTCCAGCAGCGACCAGAAGCGGGGCGAGTGGTCCATGACGCGCAGGTGACAGGCCTCGTGCCAGACAACGTAGTCGAGCACGTCTTCGGGCGCCAGCAGCAGCCGCCAGTTGAAGCTCATCGCTGCGCTCGACGAGCAAGATCCCCAGCGTGTGCGCTGGTTTCGGATCGTCAGCGCGGAGTACTCACATCCCAGCGCGACGACCGCGCGGTCCAGGCGCGGGGCGATCTCCCGGCGCGCCGCGCGACGGTACCAGCGCTCGATCGCGGCCAGCGCCTCGGCGCGGTCGCCGGGCACGAGCAGCGTGTCGCCGCGGCGGTGCGCGCGGGTGCGGCCCGCCTCGCGCTTGAGGGCGAGGTTCGTGCCGAGGTACGGGACCGTTTCGCCGCGCGCGGCGATCGCCTCGTGCACCGCGCGCGTCTCCTCCAGGCGGCGCTCGATCCACGGCGCCAGCTCGACGACGGCGGCCGTCGCGGCGCTGCGCGGGCTGTTGCGCGGGAGCACGACCTCGACGCCGCCATGCGCATCGACGCTGACCCGCACGCGACGTGCTCGGTCGGATCTGCGAACGCGATATGGGACAGGGGAGGTCATGGGAAATATGGGCGGCATCGCGCCCCTCCTGGGGAGTTCGCCCTCCACGCACTCCCCCCTGCGATCAACTCACTCTGGAGAGTATGGGTTTCGCCGTGCGGTCAGTGCAAGCACCGACCTCCCGTCGACGTCACAATGGCGATGTGCCCGACCGCTCAATCGTGCCTCTTCCCCGGGCCGTGCGCGCTCCCTTCGAGGTCTACGTCAACGGCGTGCACCAGGAGGAGAACGTCGACTACCTCGTGCGTGACGGCGCGCTGGTCTTCGAGCGCGAGCTGAAGAAGGAGGGCAAGCTCGGGGCCTGGCGCTGGTTCATGGGCGCGTGGGGCGTCGGGACGTACCGTCAGAACGACTCGATCGACGTCCGCTACGAGGTGGACGGGCAGCCGCGCCTCGTCGAGGGGCTCGACATCGAGTCCGGTGAGCCTGGCTGACCCGTGATCTTTCTGCTCGCGCTGGCGGTCGCCCTCGTCCTGGCCGACTCGTCGGTCGTCACGCTCGCGCTGCCCGACATCCTGCGCGAGCTCGACACGACGGTCGCGACCGTCGCCTGGGTCCTGATCGCGTTCAACCTTGCGCTGGCGCTCGCGGCGCTGCCGGGCTCGCGCCTGGCCAGGGCGCGCACGCAGCGCGCGTATGTGGTCTCGCTCGCGCTGTTCGCGCTGGCCTCCGTCGCCTGCGCCGCGGCGCCGTCGATCACCGCGCTCATCGCCGCTCGTGCCGCGCAGGGCGTGTCCGGCGCGGTCGTCGTCGCGGCTGCGCTCGATCTGATGGCCGCGCGCGTCGGGGGCCGCCGCGCCGTCGCGTTGTGGGCCGCCGCGGGCGTGCTCGGCGCCGCGGTCGGGCCTGCCGCCGGCGGGTTTCTCACCGAGGCGTTCTCGTGGGAGGCGATGTTTGCGCTCCAGGTGCCCGTCGCGCTCATCGCATTGGTCGCCGTCCGCGGGGCGCCGCGGGTCGCACCGGTCGTGGTCGACGGCGGACAGCGGCCGCCGGCGCTTCCGCTCGCCGGGCTCGCGCTGCTCTCGGCCGCGCTCGCCGCGGCGCTGTTTCTGCTCGTCATCCTGCTCATCGAGGGCTGGCAGCACTCACCGGGGATCGCCGCCGTGACCGTGACCGTCATGCCGGTCGCGGCGCTGCTCGCCGGCCGCTGGGCCCGCGAGCGCGAGGGGCTGTGGGTCGCGGTCGCCGGCTGTGTCCTCGTGGCGGGCGGCCTGGCGGCGCTCGGGTTGCTGCCCGGAGCCGGGCCGCTGTGGACCGTCGTGCCGCAGCTGGCGATCGGCGCGGGCCTCGGCCTCGCGCTCGCGCCGCTGGTACGCGTGACGGTCCACGCGGAGGGGGACTCCGCGCCCGACGAGCCCGCCGCGTGGACGATCGCCGCCCGGCACGCCGGGATCGTCGCCGGCCTCTTGATCCTCACGCCGATCTTCACCGCCGGCCTGGATGACGCCCGCCCGCCGGCGATGCGCGCCGGGATCTCCGCCCTCCTCGACGCGCCGGTTGCCCTGTCGACAAAGCTCGACCTGGCCCGCGCGCTCGGCGACGAGGTCGCGTCCTCCGGCGACGAGCTGCCCGACCTCAGCCGCGGGTTCGACGGCGTCGACGTGCCCGCCGAGGAGCGCCCGGCGGTCGACCGGCTGCGTGCCGATCTCGAGGACGAGCTCGACCGCGCCGGCACGCACGCGTTCTCGACGGCATTCCTCGCGGCCGCGCTGCTCGCGCTGCTCGCCGCGGGCGCGGTTGGCCTCGCCGCGCGCGGCGCGCGGCCCGGGGGGGCAGGCGGCGCCGCGGCATCCAACGGCAGCCACCTCGCCTCCGGCGCGCCGCTGCCGGTGGCGGTCACCGGCGCCGTCACGGTGGCGGTGCTTGTCGTGGCCGTCTACATCGCCCTCGGCGGAGGATCCTTCGAGTCACACGGCGTCGCGGATCCGTGCCAGCCGCGCGCTCGCCCCGCCGTCGGGGACACCCAGCGCGCCGTGCTCGCCGCGCTGGACGGCGGCGCGTGCAAGCTCGGCACGACGCGCGAGGACCTCCTGCTCCCGTTGCTCGACGGCGAGCCGCCCCCGGGTGTCAGCGACGACGAGCTCGCCGACGCGATGGGCAGCGGCGTCGACCGCGCCCGCGACGAGGGTGCCCTGAGCGCGATCGAGGCAGCCGGCCTGAAGGTCGCCCTGGACACGCGCGGCACGGCGGCGATCCTCGGCCTGCTGCTCAACGAGGGCTGAGCGCGGGAGCGACGAGCGCGCGGGCCAGTGAGCGTCGTGTCGCCTTAATGGTCGCTATGCGCGCTCGGTTCGACACGATCGCTTGTCGGGGCGCTCTCCGCACGACTCGCACTCGACCCATGCCGCGGCATGGTCGTGGCCCAGATCGGCGTGATGACGGAGCCGCACAGCGTGCTTGAGCGCCGCCGAGCACGAGCGGAGCCCGGATGTACGGGAACACGACGCTAGATTCCAAGGCCATGGGCAAGCGCAACCGCGGGCTCGGCCGGATCTCGGCCGACACCACCGACTACCAGGACGGCGATGGCAACATCCTGACCCTGCGCGGGTCGATGTCGCCGCTCACGCGGCGCAAGTACGCGGCGGTGCTCCACGACCAGCGCAAGACGACCGACGACTCGTGGCACCGCGCGGTCGAGTTTCTCTTCGAGCGGCTCGTCGCGCGCTGGACGATCTACGACGTGCCGACCGAGGACCAGAAGGAACTGCTCCAGCGCTACCGCATCGCCAGCGCGGAGGAGAAGCGCTGGATCCGCGACACCATGCGCCAGCACCTCGCCGACCATTTCCCCGACATCGAGGCCCCGTGACGACCACACCCCAGACCGACGTTCCCGAGCGCCTGCTGCTCGGCTCGGGGCCGAGCCCCGTTCCCGACCGCGTGCTCGCCGCGCTCGCCCAGCCGACGATCGGGCACATGGACCCGGCCTTCGGCGCGATCATGAGCGAGACGATCGCCCTGCTGCGCGACGCGTTCGTCACCGAGAACGTCGCCACGCTGCCGGTCTCGGGAACCGGCAGCGCCGGGATGGAGGCGCTCGTGGCGAACTTCGTCGATCCCGGCGATCGCGTCGTCTGCGGTGTTCACGGGCTGTTCGGCGAGCGGATGGCCGACGAGCTGACGCGCGCCGGCGCCGACGTCGTGCGCGTCGAGGCCGAGTGGGGCCGCGCGATCGCCCAGGAGGAGCTCATCGCGGCGGCCGCCGGCGGCCTGGACGCGATGGTCGTCGTACACGGCGAGACGTCGACGGGCGTCGCCCAGCCGCTGGAGGGGCTCGCGGACGCGTGTCACGAGCGCGACGCGCTGCTGCTCATCGACTGCGTGACGTCGCTCGGCGGACATCCCCTGCGCCTCGACGAGGCCGGCGTGGACGCCGCGTTTTCCGGCACGCAGAAGTGCCTGAACTGCCCGCCCGGGCTCGCGCCGTTCACCGCCAACGAGCGCGCGCTCGCCAAGCTCGCTGCCCGCGAGCAGCCGGGCCGCTCGTGGTACTTCGACCTCTCACTCGTGCTCGGCTACTGGAGCCCTGGAGTGAGGCGCGCCTATCACCACACCGCGCCGATCAACATGATCTACGCGCTGCGCGAGGCGCTGCGGATCGCCGTGGGCGAGGAGTGGCTGCCAACGACGTGGGAGCGTCACCGCCGCGCGCATCACGCGCTGCGCGACGCGCTCGCCATGTTCGGCTGTGCGCGCCTGGCCCCGGACGGCGAGCAGCTGCATCCGCTGCTCGCGGTCACCCCGCCCGACGGCATCGACGAGGCCGCCGTGCGGACCCGCCTGCTGCTCGAGCACGGCATCGAGATCTCCGGCGGCCTCGGACCGCTCGCCGGGAACCTGTGGCGGATCGGCGTCATGGGCCAGGGCGCCCGCCGCGAGCCGCAGGAGCAGCTCGTCAACGCGCTGGCGGAGCTCCTGGGAGCCGATCCCGCCGAGCCGCTGGCCGCGCTGGACGCCGGCTGGCACGCCTAGTGGGCCTTCTCCAAACGTCTGACCGCAAACCCCGGGCGCCGATCGCCGCCCGGCGGTGTCCTCGGTCGGGGCCATGGCCCTGCCATTGCGCCCTCCCTGCGTCCTTGCCAGCCGGCGCCGGCATCCCGGGGTTTCCGGCCGAGCGTTCCGAGAAGGCCCACTAGCCAGAGGGACGAGTGGCCCTCGACCCCGCCCGCTTCGCCGAGCTGCTCGTCGGCTATTGCCTCGAGGTGCAGGCCGGTCAGGAGATCCTCGTCCGCTCGACGACGCTCGCCGAGCCATTGCTGCTCGAGGTTCAGCGCGCCGTTCTCGCCCGCGACGCGTGGCCCTCGCTGCGCGTCGAGCTGCCGGGTTCGACGGCGTCCTTCCACGAGCACGCGCGCGACGTTCACCTCGACGGCTTCTCCGAGGTCGCCTACGCCGAGGCGCGCAAGGCGCACTGCCAGCTCGCGATCCAGGCGCCCGAGAACACGCGGGCGCTCACGGGCATCGACCCCGAGCGACTCGCGCGCGCGGCCCGTGCGCGCAAGCCGCTGCGCGATCAGGCGCTGAAGAAGCGCTGGTGCTCGACGCTGTGGCCGACGCAGGCCAGCGCCCAGCAGGCGGGCATGAGCCTCGCCCATTTCGAGGCGTTCGTCGAGCGCGCGCTGTTCCTCGACCAGCCCGATCCGGTCCGCGCGTGGGGCGAGCTGCGCGCCGTCCAGGCGGCGCTCATCGCGCGGCTCGAGCGTGCGAAGCAGCTGCGCATCCAGATGCCGGGAACCGACCTGCGCCTTGCCGTCGGCGGGCGAACGTGGGTGAACTCCGATGGGCGGCGCAACATGCCCAGCGGCGAGGTCTTCACGGGGCCGCATGAGGGCAGCGCGACGGGCCGGATCCAATTCGACGTCCCGTCCTCGCCCGCCGGCGTCGAGGTCGCGGGCGTCGACCTGGAGTTCCGCGACGGCGAGGTCGTGGCCGCGCACGCCGAGCGCGGCAACGCCTACCTGCAACGGGCCCTGGCGACCGACGACGGGGCGCGCCGCCTCGGCGAGATCGGCATCGGCACGAACTTCGGCATCCAGCAGGCGATCGGGGCGACGCTCTTCGACGAGAAGATCGGCGGGACCGTCCATCTGGCCCTCGGCCGCTCGTACCCGGAGACCGGTGGCAAGAACGAATCTGCCCTGCACTGGGACCTCATCTGCGACCTGCGCAGGGGCGGCCGGCTGACCGCCGACGGCGAGCTGATCGTGGAGGACGGAAGGTTTGCGTTGAGGGATTCGGGTTAGCCGCCGATCACATGGGAGCAACGCCGCAGGGCTTGCATCCATGGCCACTCCCGCCCTCAACCGTTTCGCGCTCCTCGCCGCGCCACTCGCGGCGCTGTCGGTCATGGCCATCGCGCCCGCGGCGGCGAACGCGGCCGTCACGATCTCCGACGCGCAGATCAGCGAGGGCGATCCGGCCGGCGCCGCCGCCTTCGTCGTGACCCGCAAGGCCGGGCTTCTCGCTCCCGCGATCGGGATCAGCTACACGACCGAGAACGTCGCCGCGGTCAGTCCTGCCGACTACGTGGCGACGAGCGGCGGCGTGCGCTTCCCCGCAGCGCTGCTGGGCGGGACGCAGACCTTCATCATTCGCGTGCCGATCGTCAACGATCAGCTGCCGGAGGACACCGAGCACTTCAAGGTCCGCCTGAGCGGCCCCGAGGTCGTCGGCAGCACCGGCCTGGGCAAGATCCTCGACGACGACCCCAAGCCTCCCTCGGGCCGCCTGACATCGGTGCGCTACGTCAAGCAGCAGCTCATCGCCCGTGCCGGCGACGGCGGCGCGCCGAACGCCCCCACGATCGATCCCGTAATCTCGTGGGACGCCCGCACCGGGCGCTACGTCGCCTACGTCTCCACGGCGACGAACATCACGGCGGGTACCGACGGCCACAGCAACGTCTTCCTCGTCAAGCGCGGCGAAACGCCGGGCAAGTACGGCACGCCGTGGAAATACGGCAGCGTCGTCCTCGCCTCCCGCGGGCTCGGTGGCGCACCCGCCAACGGCGACTCCTGGTCGCCCGCGCTCGACGGCTGGACCAAGGGCGACGACGCCCACCGGCCGACCTGCCTGGCCTTCGTCTCCAGCGCGTCGAACCTCGTCGCCGGTGATGGCAACAACCAGGCCGACATGTTCGTCCGCAAGCTGCGCGGCGGCAAGCTGCGCCGCATCGCCTCGCCGGCGGGCAAGCCCGCCCAGGAAGCCGCGGTGGCCGGCGACTGCACGACGGTCGCCATGGTCGCGGGCGGCACGCTCTACACCAAGCGCGGCGCCAAGCGGATGCGCAAGGTCGTCGGCGGCGGCGTGAGCGCGCCCGACCTGACCTTCAACGGCAAGCAGATCAGCTACGCCAACGGCGGCCGCGTCTTCACCCGCCGCGTCGGAGGCGGTGCCCGCCGCGTCGCCGCCGGCGCCAACCCGACATCCGACGGCGGCCGGCCCGCCGGCAAGATCCGCCACGTCGCCTACGAGCGGGGGGGCGCGAGCTTCTACAAGGCGCTCGGCACCGGCGAGCAGTCCATCGGCCCGGGAGCGCTGCCGGCGATGACCGCAGGGGGAACGCAGGTCATGTTCGCCAAGGGCCCGTTTGTCTACCTGTGGGCCGTGAGCAACCGCTTCGGCAAGAAGCTCCCGCAGGGCTACTGCCCGCCCGGCCAGGGCGACGTGAATCACATGTTCACGAGCGCTCGCGGCAACTACATCGTGTTCTCGTGCACCGGCGGGAACGCGTACCTGACGTACGTCGGCGACAAGTAGCCGCGGAACGTCGCCCCGCACGGGCGCCCGGCGTACCCCGTATCCGGCTCGGTCCATCCGGTGGTTGGCGCGTGGCATCGACGGTCGCGTGGGCGCGAACAGCATCGATAAAGGACGGAGGGACGAGCGGTTCGGCGAGGCGCGGGGGGTCTGAGCGATCGAGATGGTTGAAGGCCCCGATATACGTGGTCTTGAGCCATCTCGATGTTCCGCCGCCGATCGTGGCGCCTCAGGGGCCATATCCGCGCCTGATTCGCCACGACCGCGCGGGCCTCTCCGCGCGGCCCGCCCCGATGCCGTCATCGATGCTGTTCGCCCGACCCGCCGCGCGACCCGATGCAGCCAACCGGATACGCATCAGACGGGTTTCGCCCTCCGGTCAGCGCAAGCGCAGACCTTCGGACGACGTCACAGGAGCTACGGTGAAGGCGTGACTCGCCGCACGAAGATCGTCGCCACGATCGGCCCGGTCTCCCGTGACACGGAGACGCTCGTGCGGCTCGTCGAGGCGGGCATCGACGTCGCGCGGCTGAACTTCTCGCACGGCACGATCGAGCAGCACGCCGAGACCGTCGAGCGCGTGCGCGACGCCGCCGGCCGCGCCGGGCGTCCCGTCGCGATCCTCCAGGACCTCCCCGGTCCCAAGCTGCGCATCGGCGCGCTGGCCGACGACATCGTCGAACTCAAGCCGGGCGACCACGTGACGTTCACCTGCGCCGACAACGGCCCCGGGACCGCGCAGCGGATGACCGTCGCCCGCCCGGAGCTCTTCGCCGCCATGGCGCCGCGGGACATCATGTACCTCGCCGACGGCGCGATTCGCCTGCGCGTGAGCGCGGTGCGTCGGGGCGAGCAGGAGATCGACGCCGAGATCGAGGTCGGCGGCGCCGTCGCCTCGCGCCAGGGGCTCAACGTACCCGGTCCGCTGGATGCGCTCGCGGCGGTGCCCGAGGAGGACCTTGACATGCTGCGCGCCGGCCAGCGCATGGGCGTCGATCTCGTCGCGCTGTCGTTCGTGCGCGGGCCAGACGACATCGCGCAGGTCCGTGCCCACACGCGGCTGCCGCTCATCGCGAAGATCGAGAAGCCGCAGGCGGTCGACTGCGCGGAGGAGATCATCCAAGCCGCGGACTGCGTGATGGTGGCGCGCGGCGACCTCGGGATCGAGCTGCCCGTCGAGCGCGTGCCGATCGTGCAGAAGCAGCTGCTGAAGATCGCCGGCCGCCTCGCCCGCCCGTCGATCACGGCGACGCAGATGCTCGACTCGATGGTCGTCTCGTCGCGGCCGACCCGCGCCGAGGTCGCTGACGTCGCCAACGCGATCCTCGATGGCACCGACGCGGTGATGCTCTCCCAGGAGACGGCGGTCGGCGCGCATCCCGTCGAGGCCGTGGCGATGATGGCCGCGATCGCCGAGACGACCGAGACGGCGGCGCCCTACCAGGAGTGGAACGAGCGCCGGGTGCATCGCGACGCCCGCGATCCGTCCTACACGATCGCGTACTCCGCGTGCATGGCCGCGCGCGAGCTCGAGCTCGACGCGCTCGTCGTCCCGACGCTCTCGGGCCGCAGCGCCCGCCTCGTCTCCGCGCACCGGCCGACGGTGCCGATCATCGCGCTGTCGCCGGGACGCGAGACGGTCCGTCGCTGCGGGCTCATGTGGGGCGTGCGCGCGGCGTCGATCCGCCGCCACGGCATCACCGAGGAGCTCGTCCTCGACGCCTGCCGGCGCGTGGTCGAGCTCGGCTGGTGTCAGCCCGGCCAGCGCGTCGGCGTCACCGCCGGGCTGCCGACCGAGCGGCCGGGGTCGACCTCGCTGTTCGTCGTGCAGGAGCTGTCCTAGAGCTTCGTGAGTCGTTGGTTCGCCGGCAGCACGGTGGGCGCAAGCGCGCTTGGCCGCCGTCGGCTCCTCGCGAGGCGTCGATGTCGAAATTGCGGCTCGTGGCGCGGCATAGGCGCCATCCATTGCACCCCCGCGAGATGGATGTCGAAATTGCTGCCCATGGCGCGGCATAGGCGCCATCGATGCGCCTGCGCCGCCTCGCGACCGCCGCCAGCGCCCCTTCCCCAGTCCTTCATCGATGCTGTTTACGCATCGCAGCCCCGCGACCGACACAGAGACCTCGTGTCGTCGGCTGCTCGCCGGAACCACCACTACGACCGCGGTCGCCGACGACCACCAGGACACCGCCCCCCGCATCCCGATCGCTGCACCAGCCAACGACTCACGACATCAGCGCCTACGCCGCGCCGCGCATCGCCACCGGCGGGTGCTTGGCGAAGAACGCCGCCTCCTGGCGTCCGAGCTCCGTGACCGGCTCATCGCCGTAGATCCACTCGCGGGCGATCCGGTGCCAGTTGCCGCGCGCGCGCAACTGGCTCATCACCGCGAGCGTCAGCATCTCGAGGCGGCGGCCGAAGAGGTGGTCGGGCGGCAGTGTCTCGTGGCGCATCTTGGCGAAGTGCGTCGAGCGCGGGTCGGACATCTCGATGACGACCTCGGTCGCGATCTCCGGCGTCAATGCGATCTCCTCGTCGCTCGTGTACCACCACGTCAGGTCGTGGAACTGCTCGAGGATCCCTTCCGGCGTGTAGTACTCCGGCTGGCCGATGAAGCCACCGCGGTGCAGGTGCTCGATCAGCTCGGCGCCATCGCCGGCGATGCCCAGCCGCGCGCTCTGCAGCTCGAACTCGGCGACCTCGGGCGGGATGCGCTTGAACAGACCGAAGTCCAGGAACGCCATCCGGCCGTCGTCGAGCAGCATGGAGTTGCCGGGATGCGGGTCGCCGGAGAACTGGTAATGGCGGTACATGCAGCCGAAGTAGAAGCGGAAGATGATCTCGCCGAGGCGGTCGCGCTCGGCCTGCGGGAGCTGCTTGAGCTCCTCGAAGCCGCGGCCGTTGACGAACTCCGTCACGACGACCTTCTCGTGCGACAGCGCCGTGACGACCCCCGGCACCGTGATGAACGGGTGGCCGCGATACAGCCGCGCGAGCGTGCGCTGGTTCTGGGCCTCGAGCTCGTAGTCGAGCTCCTCGTCGATGCGCAGCCGGATCTCTTCGCCCATCGCCTTGGGATCGAGGCCCGGCGCGACGCGCTTCATGAGCCGCAGGATGATCCCGAGGTTCATCATGTCCGCGCGCACCGCCTGCGCGACGCCCGGGTACTGCACCTTCACCGCGACGTCGCGGCCGTCCTCGATGCGCGCCTTGTAGACCTGGCCGATCGAGGCGGCGGCGATCGGCACGGGGTCGAACGTCGCGAACGTGTCCTCGATGCGCTCGCCGTACTCGCCCTCGATGACCTGCTTCATCTCCTTGAAGGCCACCTTCGGCGCCGCGTCGCGCAACTCCGCGAGCTTGGCCTGAAACTCCTCGCGGTACTCCTCCGGGACGAGGCCGACGTCGAGGAACGACATCACCTGGCCGAGCTTCATCGCCGCGCCCTTCATCGTCCCCAGCGCGGAGACGATCTGCTCGGCGGTCTCGAGCTGGCGCTTGTTCAGCGCCTTCTGCTTGCCCTCCTCGGAGCGCGCCACGTTCGTCGCCCGCGTCCCGATCTGCTTGGCCGCCTGCGTTGCCGCCAACCGCCCGACCTTCGACGAGCGGCTCAGGCGCGAGGTCGGGATCGAGTCCTTCTTGGCCACCCGCGCGCTACCCGCGCTCTACCTGGGAGCCGGGGACGATGTCATCGCGCCCATCCGCCCAGCGCACCCACGCCTTGTGGCCCCCGTCGTAGTCCTCGCCCCACACGACGAGCGTCGCGGGCTCGCCCCAGACCGTGACCCGCTCGTCGCCCTCGTCATCCAGCCCGCGCCATACGCGGATGAACGCGTTGTGCTCCCACTCGTCGCCGATCGTCGTCGGGTCGGTGTGCCCGGGGTGGGCCTCGGTCGCGTGATCGAGGCCCATCAGCGTGTCCATGATCGAGGCCTTGATGTCGGCGTAGCCCGTGCTGCCGGGCGCGCGGACACCGCCGATCGAGTGCTTGAAGAGCGTGTCGCCCGTGAAGACATGGCCGGGGACGGTGAAGTTCAGCATCCCCGCCGTGTGGCCCGGCGTGTGGAGGGCGTCGACGTCGAGGCCGCCGATCTGCAGCGGGGCAAACGGCTCGGCCTCGACCGGCTCGTCGGGGTGCGCGAGGACGACGATGCCGGGGAAGCGTTGCGTGACCTCGTCGAGCGCCAGGACGTGGTCGTGGTGGTGGTGGGTCAGCAGCAGATGCGTGACATCGATCGACTCGCGCTCGGCGGCGTCGAACAGCGGCCCCATAGGCCCGCCGGCGTCGATCAGGAAACCCGGGCCGCCGGGCTGCGCCGCGACGAGGTACGTGTTCGTAAGAAAACCGTCGGACATGGCGCGCTCGATCAGCATGCCGTCAGGGTACTGCGGCAGCGTCGCGGACCGGGCTCGCTGAACACTGGACGTTTGAGCATTGTGCGAGTCCGCGAAGGCGGATAATGTGCGATTCCTAAATTTTGTCTGGCCTACGGGGAACGCGAGGCCGTTCTGAACACTGAAGATCCACGTTACGCAAAAGCGGTACGGCACCCTCTGCGCGCCCGCATATTGAGCACACTGCAGGCGCGCGAAGCGACGCCGACCCAGCTCGCGAGCAATCTGGGCGCGAGCGTCGGGACCGTCGCTTACCACGTGCGAACGCTGCACGCGCTCGGGCTCATCGAGCTCACGGGCGAGACGCGCGTGCGCGGCGCGGTGGCCCACCACTACCGCGCGGTGACCGCGCCGGACGAGGCGCCGTCAAACGGGACGTCGCCCGGCGGCGGCCCCGGCGCGGAGGTGTCGCCGCTTGACCCGAGCGTCTGCTCGGTGGCGGCCATCGGCAGCTTCGAGGATGCCCAATCGCTGGCGACGCGCGCCCGGCTGCGCCTGGACACGAAGGGCTGGCAGCAGCTCTCGCGAGCGTGCGACGACCTGCTCAGGCAGGCCGACCGCATCGCGCGGTCCTCGGCCGAGCGTCTGGCGAAGAACTCGCAGGAGAGCGAGCGCGACGCCGGGATGGTCCTGTTCATGTTCGAAGCCAAGCAGGGCAAGGGCTAGCGCGTTTCCTAGTATCTGGCGTCATGCCAGAGCTTCTACATACGTGTTACCGGATCGGTGACATCGACCGCTCCGTCGCCTTCTACGGGGCGCTCGGACTGCAGGAGATGCGCCGGATGAACATCCGCGACGAGGCGATCAACGTCTTCATGGGCTTCCCCGAAGACGGCCCCCGCCTCGAGCTGACCTACAACCACGGCGTCTCGGAGTACGAGCTCGGCACGGGCTACAACCACATCGCGATCAGCGTCGCCGACATGGACGCCGCGCTCGCCGAGCTTGCCGGTCAGGGCATCGAGCCCGAGAAGCCGCCCTACCGCGTCCGCGAGGGCGGCTCGCTGCTGTGCTTCGTCCGCGACCCCGACGGGTATCGGATCGAGCTCATCGAGAAACACGAATAGCCTGTAATTGGGCCGGTTTTTCAGTTCAGGCATCCGTGTCGACAGCAACCTCCGGCTGGTGGCGCCCGAGGGCCGCGCCGCGACGTTCGGCATCTTCGCGCAGGAGTTGCTGGCACCGCTCGTCGACGGGCCCGTCGCTCACCTCGTCTCACTCTCACCTCGTCTCACTCGACGGCGCGCGCGCGTGGCGCGTGGGGGAGCTGCGGGCGCGCCATTATGGGGTGCCGTTAAGAAACGTGGCACCAGAGGACACGTAGGGCGCGCTGGCCGCGGTCAGCGCATGCGCCGTTGGAGGTGGCGGTAGATCGTTGGGCGGGTGACGCCGAACTCGTTGGCGATGTGCTGCACGGTGTGTGCCCGCCGTCCGTCGTCGCCGAGCTCGTCGTACATGTCCTGAGCGATCTTCGCCTGGCGGGCGGTGAGCTTGGGTTTCTGCCCACCGGTGCGTCCGCGCGCGCGGGCGGCGTCGAGGCCGTCGCGGGTGCGTTCGGACATCAGCGCGTGCTCGAACTCGGCGATCGCGCCGAGGGTCTGAAAGAACATGCGCCCGGCGGCGGTTGAGGTGTCGACGCCCTGGTCGAGCACGACGAGGTCTACCCCACGCGCCTGGAGGTCGCGAGATAGGGCGATGAGGTGCTCGAGGGAGCGGCCGAGGCGGTCGAGCTTGGTGATGACGAGCTTGTCGCCGGCGCGCTTGGCGACGAGTAGCGCCTTGTCGAGTTCTGGACGGCTGGCGAGCTTGCCGCTGGCGTTGTCGACGAAGATCTCATCGCAGTTGGCGGCGGCGAGGGCGTCGCGCTGGCTGTCTGGATTCTGATCGCGGGTGGATACCCGCCCGTAGCCGATCCGCATCACTTGGAGTGTAGACGAACGGGGGAGCGCGTTACGTTGCCGAGTACACGGGTTTCGTTACAAACGCGGAGCCCGGAATGGCGGGCTGCCCGATTTCTGCTCCAAGGGTGTCCGTGAACGATCGTCCCCGGACATGGCGGGGGCCGGCTGGCTCCGCGTTGAGTTGCTCGGCAGAGGCTCCCGCCGCCAGTAGGCGGCCCGCGGCCGCCCGATCGCGCCACAGTCAGCGCGGGGGAGCCTACGGGGCGCAAGCGTTGCGGGGCGGGGTATAGGCCGGTGAGTATGGGCGCTTCAGCGAACGGCTCGGCTTCTACTTTGCACGTGGGGACAGCTACCCAGGCTCGTGGCCTACGTGTGACGCTCGTAGTCCCGCGCCGGACGTACTGGCCGCCGTCGAGCCGTGACGAGCTGATCGCGGCAGGCACGGCGGTCCGCGCCGCGCCGCGCCGCGCCGCGCGCCGTCGCGCGGCTTGCGACGGTATCGCGGCGCCGGGTGCGCCGTGATCTCGGTCTACGTCACCGGGCGGCCGGACGTGCCGCGCTAGGCGCGGTGGCGGGTGATCGGCTGCTCGCGGCCGCGAAGCGCATGACGAACGGAATGACGAGCAGGCCGTACCCGACGTGCGCGAAGACCTCGAAGGTTTGATTGGGTCCCACCTGGAACCACTCGAACACAAGGCGTCCGAGAATTTGGAAGTTCACGATGTACAGCACAAGGCCGAACGCGGCGGCGAGCCCGGCGAGGCGCGCTGCGCCGCGGGCCAGCGGAGCGAGCACGGCGAGCATCGCCCCGAACGCAGCTGCCAGCGTCAGGTGCATGACGAGGCCGACAGCAGCATTGATCGGCTGCGGGTCGGGCTTGTCGGAGAAGTAGAAGATCGTTGAGATGTCGTACAGCGGGGCGACCGCAGGAAGGCCCTGCCCGTCGGCGTACCACATGTTCGCCAGCAAGAACAGCAGCCCTGCGAAGGTCCCGCCGACCACGCCGTAGGCGATGCGCCGGTCCAGATCGTGAGCGAGATTCATCATGTCCTTTCAGAGAGGATCCGTTCGCGGGGTTGGACCCCTGCACCAGCAGATCGGTTCAAGATTCCGCTCGCGGCTGCCCTGCAAGGGGTCTGTCTAGCCTCAGAGCAGAGATGCGGGGCGCTGGTCCTGGCGCGACCCCCGCGATCGCCGCGCAGCGCCTCGACTCGACATCGAGACAGACCCCGTCGACGCCAGCACCATGACGCTCGTCGTCGACGCCACGCTCACCGGCGCGCGCAGATATGCCGTGCTGACCGGCATCGTCGGACTCGCGAAACGTGATCTGCGCGCTGCTCGCCGACCGCTGACCACTCCGCGGGAACATCATCGACCGCAGGCGCCCGTCGATCGGTGCAGCGCGACGAATCGTTGGGGTGGCGTCCGGGTCTGAGGGTCTATGG
This sequence comes from uncultured Actinomycetes bacterium, assembly GCA_963705315.1. GTDB lineage: Bacteria > Actinomycetota > Thermoleophilia > Solirubrobacterales > Solirubrobacteraceae > CADCVQ01. The sequence continues at coordinate 93,810 of OY970068.1, read as the reverse complement.
CGTCCGAGCGCACGACAGCGGGTTATCGTGGCGGGATGGTCGCGCCACGCTTGATCGAGGACGATCGCGCGCTCGTGGCGCTCGCGCGAGGGGGCGACCGGGCGGCCTTTGACGAACTCGTGCGCCGTCATGCCGCCGGTCTGTACGCCGTTGTCGTGCGATTGTGCGCGGATGCGCACGAAGCGGAGGAGGTCACACAGGACGCGTTCCTGCGCGCGTGGCGTGGACTGCCCGCGTTTCGCGGTGACGCGCAATTCTTCACCTGGCTGTACCGGATCGGCGTCAACGAGGCCAGGCGCCGCGCCGAACGCCAGCACCGCCGCGCTGACGCGAGGCTTCTGCCGCTGGATGATCACCGCGAGCACGAGTCACCCGACCGCTCGATACGTCCAGCGGACCGTGCCGAGCAGAGCGAGCTACGACGCGTGCTCGATCGCGCGATCTCGACGCTACCGGTCGATCGGCGCGCAGCGCTCGTGCTGCGCGATGTCGAGGGACTCTCGACCGCGCAAGCGGCATCGGCTCTCGGCCTGAGCGAGGCGGCGTTCAAGAGCCGTCTGCATCGCGCGCGCGGGACGCTTCGCACAGCACTCGCCGACGATGCGGGGCAGCGGGGTTCGCTGTGAGCGCCGAGCATCACTTCGCGTCCACGCGACTGTGCGACTACCGCGATAGCGCGCTGCCAGACGACGAAACCCGTCGCGTGCGCGAGCACCTCCGCGAATGCGTGGCGTGTCGCGGGTCGCTCGAAGAGCTGACCGCACTCGGACGGCAGTTGCGCTCGATCAGCAGCGCGGCGCCCGACGGGCTTGCCGAGCGCGTCATCGCGCACCTCGACGCCCACAGCACGTCCCCCCGCCTGAACATCGTCGCAGCCGACAACGACCCGGTTTCTCCGCCCAAGGCACCCGTCGTCGCGGCCTGGGGCTTCGCGCGTGAGCATCTGCGCCGCACGCTCGTGCTGTCCTTCGTCGTCGGCGTCGCAATCACGCTGCTGAAGGACCTCGGGACGCTGCTTGCGGAAGGTGTCACCGTGGAGACGTGCATGGTGTGCGGCGCGAACTTCGTCGCGGCGTTTGCGCTGCTGAATGTCTGGCTGCTGCTCGCGCGACCACGCAACACGTACCTGCGCTGATCGACCACATGACTCAGGCTGGGCGCCGCACGGCCTGACCCGGTTGTCCGCACGAACTCTCCGTAGACCCCCGATCCCGACCTACTTGTCGGTTGGTGCCTCGTTCCCTAGAACGTCAGAAAGGACGGCAGCATCGTGAAGCCACACGGGTTGACGGTGGCCAGCAGTCCCGCCGCGAAGGCAAACGACACCGCCGCGCTCACGCGGCGCCAGCCTTGCGCAACGCCGCGCCAATCTCGCTCACCGGGCTTGATACGCCGCGCTACACCTCGCGGCCCGCGCGGTCATAGACGATCTCGGTGCCTGTCGCGGTCACGCCGAAGGCCGGCGCCAGCTGACCGCTTCGGTCGACGGCCAGCGGATAGTTCCGAGCGCTGCCGATCGCGGGCTTGAACGCATCGCGCAGCGCTGAACTGGAGTCGCCGGGGTCAATGCTCACCGTCAGGATCTCCGCTCGTGAGCCGAACTTGCGCATCTCGGCGAGTAGGCCGGGGGCCTGAACGATGCACGGCGAGCAATTGCTCGCGGTGAACACCAGCACGCCGGGCCTGCGCCCCGACGGTCGCATGACCTGGCGGCCATCAACGTCCGCGAGCGAGAAGCTCCGCACGGTCTTGCTGGACGCCTGCCCGTCATCTGCGGTTGCGCTCGTCGAGTTCTGCTGCGCAACGTCCTGTTTGAGGAGGGGCGACCCCCCGGGCGGGTGCGCGCTGTGTTGCCACGACGACAAGCGTGACAAGCGCCGCCAGCACGGCGGCGCTGATCGCCCACCGACCGGTTCGTCTACCCCCGTGCCGCTCACCCGGCTCAACGGCTGCCGTCTCCGTGGTGTCTCGGCGCTCTGCTCGCGTTTCATGTTGCTCCTGCTTTCTCGGTCATAGCAGCGACGGGCGTTCGATCTGGCCCGGCAGCCCCAGCACTGATGGCGATAATGCTCGCCCGCGCACCCAGCTCACGACCGTGAACGCAATGACCGTCGAGCGCGTCGCGGTCGCCGTGACCGCGCGTGGTCTGTGCGACACCCGGTTTCGCGTGCTCACGCCGCGCAGCACGACAGTTTGCTGGGGTCGAGGGTGAAGGACTGCGCCGTGAGGTGGATCGCCTCGCCGATCGTCAGGTACGGGTTCCAGCTTGACGCGAGCTGCGCGACCGTCAATGCGGCCTGGATCGCGTAGACGCCGGCGAGGATGGCGTCGCCTGCGCCGTCGGCGAGTAGGTGCACCCCGAGAATTCGGCCGCTGTCGCGCTCGGCGACGAGCTTGACCATGCCGCTGGTGTTGCGGCTGACGATCGCGCGTGGGACGTGTTCGAGCGCGAGCACGCGCGACTCGCAGCGCAGGCCGTGATCGATGGCTTGGGCTTCGGTGAGGCCTGCTGAGGCGAGTGTCGGGGTGGTGAAGGTGATCCGCGGCAATGCCTGGTAGTCGATTCGTCGCCCGGCCCGGTCAAAGGCGTTGTCGACGACCATGCTGCCGTGCTTGGCGGCGACGTACACGAACTGCGGATGACCGGTGACGTCGCCGGCCGCCCATACCCGCGGATTGGTGGTGCTCGTGTGCTCGTCGACGACGACCTCGCCACGAGCCCCTGTCTGCACGCCGATGCCCTGCAGGCCGAGGCCGGATGTGCTCGGCGTCCGGCCCGTGGCGAGCAGCATTCGCGCGGCTCGAAACTCGCGGTCGCCCGCTGTGAGCGTGACGTCGCCGTCGCCGTCGCGGCGCACGGCGGTCGCCTGGATGCCCTCATGGATCTCGATGCCCTGCTCGGTGAACGCGTCGCGGATGCTCTGGGCGAGCTCGGGTTCCTCGCCGCGCGCCAATCTTGAGCGCACGAGCATCGTCACGCGGGTGCCGAGGTGGGAGAACAGCTGGGCTTGCTCCATCGCGACGTACCCGCCGCCGATGACGATCATCGACGCGGGCAACTGCTCGAGCTCCATCGCCGAGGTCGACGTCAGGTAGCCGCTGTCGGCCAGCCCGGGAATGTCGGGGATGTGCGGTTGGCTGCCGGTCGCGATCAGGTAGTGCGCGGCGTCGATGCGGCGCCCGTCGATATCCAGCGCGGGACCATTGATGAAGCGCGCGTGGCCGTGGACGAGCTCGATGTCGTACTCGGCGGCGATGTCGAGGTACTTCTCCTGGCGCAAGCCGTTGACGATCTCGTCCTTGCCGGCGATCAGCGCCGCGAAGTCGACCGGTCCGGCGTGCGTGCTGATGCCGGCAAAGCGGTCGTGGCCGGCGCGGTGGCGGGTTTCGGCGGCGGCCAGCAGCGCCTTGGACGGGATGCAGCCGACGTTCACGCACGTCCCGCCGACCGTGGCGTGCTCGATCATGACGACACGCAGGTCGCGTCGGCGCGCGGCGATCGCCGCGGCGAACGCGCCGCCACCCGAACCGACGATCGCCAGGTCGTACGTGTGATCAGCGTGGTCGCGGTCAGGCGTCAAGGCGCTCAGCTGCTTTGAGGTAGGCCTCGGTGAAGGTGGGGAACTGCGCGACGGTGTCGCGCAGCACCGACAGCGGCGTCTGGGTCTTGATCGCCAGCGCTGCGTAATGGATCCATTCGCCGGCCAGCGGAGCGACCGCCCACGCGCCGATCAGCACCTGGCGATCACGGTCGCCGATCAGCCCGAGCTCGCCGCCGGGGTCCTGCTGATAGGTCCACGGTCGCGCGATCGTGTCGGCCAGCGCGACACGCGAGGTCGCGACCGGGATGCCCTGCTCGCGGGCCTGGTGTTCGGTCAGGCCGACGGCGGCGATCTCGGGGTCCGTGAAGACGACGCGTGGGATCGCGGTGTAGTCCGCGCGGACCGTTTCACCGGCGATGTCGGCCGCGGTGATGCGCCCCTGGTACATCCCGACGTGCGTGAACGCCAGCACGCCGGTGACGTCGCCGATCGCCCACACGCCCTCCGCGGCACGGCAGCGCTCGTCGACCTGTAGGCCCGCTGGATCGGGCGTGATGGCGATGCTCTCAAGGCCGATGTCGTGCACCCGCGGCGCACGGCCGGTCGCGACCAGCAGCTCGCGTCCGCTGACCTGCTCGCCGTCGTCGAGCAGCACGACACGCACGCCATCTGTGAGCGTCACGCTGACGGCCTTCGCGCCGAGCCGCAGTTCGATGCCTTCGGCGCGCAGGGCTGTGGCGATCAGCTCGCCGACGACCGGGTCGTCACGCGAGATGAGCCGATCACCGTGATCGACGATCGTCACGCGTGTTCCGAAGCGGCGCATGAACTGGCCGAGCTCGACGCCGAAGGGGCCGCCGCCAAGGATCACGACGCTGTCCGGGATGTCGGTGAGCGTCGTTGCCTCACGGTTGGTCCAGTAGCCCGCCTGCACGAGACCGTCGATCGGCGGGATCCGCGCATCACTGCCGGTTGCGACGACGATCCGCTCGGTCACAAGCACCTGCCCGTCGACGGCGACGTGGCCGGGCCCGTCGATCCGGGCGTCGCCTTTGAAGACGTCGATGCCGTCGTCGCGGTAGGCCTTGACCTGCGCGGCGTCGTCGAGGTTGCGGATCATGTAGTCGCGGTACGCCGCGACCTGCGGCCAGTCGATCGCGGGCGTCGCGACGCCGGCCGCACGCGTGGCTTCCCCGCGCGCCTCGGGCGGGCGCATGAGCACCTTTGACGGGATGCACGCCCAATAGGCGCACTCGCCGCCGACCAGCTCACGCTCGACCAGCGCGACCCTGAGGCCCTGCGCGTTCAGGCGTGAGACGGCGACCTCTCCGGCCGGGCCGCCGCCGATCACGACCGCGCCGTAGCGCGCCGCGCTCATGCCTGACCGCCACGACGCGGCGTGACGCGCGCTGTCGCGCACGCGCGCTGTCGGCGCGCTCGCACCACGACCAAGGCGATCACGACGATCACGGCCAGCAAACCCGCACCGACACCAAGCACGCTGCCCAGCGCAACACCGCCCAGCACCCCGGCGAGCAACGGCAAGCCGGCGCAGCACACGACCGCAAACGTCCCGATACCCAGCGCGGCGAACCCCGTCCTGGGAGTGCCCCGTAGCCCCTTTGGCTTGTCGTCCATCAGCGTCCCTTCGAATCGACGCGCCGGCACGCGGCGACGTGCTCGGCGTTGTCCTCAAGCAGCGCGCGGCCGAGCGCCAGCAGCTCGCTGACCCGCGCGTCGGCGACGCGGTAGTAGATAGTGCGGTGCTGGCGACGCGTGAGCACGAACCCACACCAGCGCAGACACCCAAGGTGATTGGACAAATTCGTACGCCCCAGCCCCAGCGCCTCGGTCAGCTGCCCGACCGACAGCTCGCCGCGCTCGCGCAGCAGCTCGAGCACACGAACCCGCGCGGGATCAGACAGCACCTTGAAGTACTTCGCGACCAGATCGGGCTCGGTCGGGCGCTGCGGCAGCAAGAACGGCCCGCCGATCGTTGCGTTCTCAGACACTCATGTCAGTATAACCTGACATGACCAGTGCCAGCGCCACCACCCGCCGGCAGCAGCGCAGCGTTTGACACCGTGAGCCACCCCGCCAAGCTCGCCGCCGCCTGCGCCAGCGCGATCGGACCAGCCGGTGTTATCGCTCGCGCGCTCCTCGGCATCACGCTCATCGCGCTCGCGCTGCTCTGGCGCGACCCCGACGCACAAGACGCCGCACTCGGGCTTGTCGCGATGCCTGCCGTGATCCCCGGCGCCCTCGCGGCGCGAGCGCACCGCTGGCCGCAGCCGCTACGCGCATCAGGCCTGCTCGCTCACGCGCTCAACGCGGCCGTCATCATCGCCCTGTTCGCAGTGCCCGCGACCGCCGGTGCCGCGTTCCTCTTCTACGGAACCTCGTCGCCCGTCGCCCGTCGCCCGACGCCCGACGCCAAGGCGGCTGCGAAGTGACCGTCATCGCCAACAACTTGCTGCACCGCGAGGACCACGTCGGCTGCCCACTCTTTCTACCCATCGACGCGATCGAAGCGGCCCGCCGCCACCGACAGGTCGCAGCGCTTCGAGACACTGAGAGCGTCTGATCGGCAATCTGTTCCACACCCGTCAGCGCGGCAAGACCCGGGTTTTCCGCCCAGGCGCTAGCGCCACCGCACGGAGAGCCGTGCCTACGCGGGCTTCAGGGAATGCAGTGTCACCGACGCCGACCCGTTGACGGCGTGGTTAACGGAGCACGTCGCCGGCGTCGAGCGCGGCCACGACCGCGTTCACGAGCAGTTGCTCGCGCGCTGTCGCGCGGAACTGATCGAGCCGCCCACCCCCGACAGGCTCGCCGAGATCGTCAGGTCGGCGCTCTATCAAGCCGAACAGGCGCTGCTGGCGCTTGTCGCCGACCGTGTCGGCGTGGCTGCGGCCAAGCGCGTCCAGGCGCTGATCGCAAACAGCGATGACGAGCACGATGACGGTGAGGATGTGCTGGCCGTAATCAAGTCGGCACCGGGCAACGTGAGCCTGGACACGATGCTCGTCGAGATCTCAAAGCTCGAGGCGATCCGAGCGATCGGGCTCCCCGGCGACCTGTTCGCCGGCGTCGCGCCGAAGATCGTCGCGGGCTGGCGGGCCCGAGCGATGGTCGAGTCGCCCAGCCATCTGCGCGAGCATCCCCGGCCGACCAGGCTCGCCTTGTTATGCGCGCTGCTGGTCCTGCGTGAGCGGGAGGTCACCGACACGCTCGCGCAGCTGCTCATCTCGACGATCCACAGGATCAACGCACATGCCGAGCAGAAGGTCGTCGAGGAGTTCGTCAAGGACTTCCGCCGCGTTCGCGGCAAGGACGCGATGCTGCGCAAGATCGCCGAAGCCTCCCTCAAGACCCCGGACGACAGCGTCCGGGAGGTGATCTACCCGGTCGTCGGCGGCGAGGCGACGCTGACCGACTTGGTCAAGGAGTACCGCGCGACCGGCTCGGAGTATCAGCGTCAGAAGCGCAAGGTCTTCAAGGCCTCCTACACCAACCACTACCGGCGCGGCCTGATCCGGCTGCTCGGCGTGCTCGAGTTCAGATCCAACAACACCACGCATCAGCCCGTCATCGACGCCCTCGGACTGATCGTCCGCTACGCCCACCACGGCGGCACGTACTACCCGCTCGGCGAGCACGTCGTCCTGGACGGCGCCGTCAACGCCGACTGGACCGAGCTGTTGACCAAGACCGACTCGCGTGGCCGGGCCCGCGTGGTGCGTGGCGTCTACGAGGCGCGCGTCATTCAAGCGTTGCGCGAGCGGCTGCGCTGCAAGGAGATCTGGGTCGTCGGCGCGCACGAATGGCGAAACCCCGACGAGGACCTCCCGGCCGACTTCGAGGTCCACCGAGCCGAGCACTACGACAAGCTGCGCAAGCCCCTGGACCCTGCCGTCTTCACCGCCGGGCTGCGGGAGGAGATGCGCACCGAGCTCGCCGCGCTCAACGACGCGCTTCGAGTCCTGGAACCGCGTCAACGGCGTCATCTTCTTCGGCAAGAGCGGCGAGTTCGCAACCAACCGGCGCGACCAGCAACAACTCGGGATGCTCGCCCTGCACATCCTCCAAGCCGCGCTCGTCTACGTGAACACGCTGATGCTCCAGGACATCCTCGCCGAGCCCGAATGGCAGGGCGTGCTCACCGCCGAAGACCACCGCGGCCTCACCGCGCTGTTCTGGGCGCACGTCCGACCCTACGGCGAGATCACGCTCAACATGACCAAGCGCCTCGCCCTCAGCCAGGCCTCGCCGGCGGAGAGCGACGACGAGACGGTCTGAACCGCGCTCCACACACAGCGCGTCCGATCCGGCTACTTGTCACCTGGTGCGACGTTTTTTAACGGCACCCCATTATCACCGCACGCGTCGCCCGGTGTCATTGGTGAACTGTGCATTGCTTGCATGCACCGACCCGGGTGACTCGATCGCCACGCTGGACGCGATGCTCGTCGCAATGGCCCGCGACGAGCAGCTCGACATCGTCGAGCTCTGAGATCACCGGTCGGTCGTGCCAGCCGAGGTCGGCCCTTGCTGAGTCACCCGTCGACGGCGCGCGGGCTGAGCCGATCGCGAGCAGTTGCCGTCACGCCACGACGCCGTGCCGACGCCCGGCACGGCGCGCGACCTCGCGGTCGCGGTCGCGCGCTCGCTCTCCTGCTCCGCCCGGACCGCCATCTATCCTCGAAGCCCGTGGCCGAGCAACGCACCGCAGTCATCGACCTCGGCTCGAACTCGTTCCGGCTTGTTGTCTTCACCGACGCCGACGGGTGGTGGAAACGGACCGACGAGATCTACGAGGCGGTGCGGATCGGGCAGGGGCTCGAGGCGAGCGGCGAGCTCGGCGCCAAGCCGATGAGGCGAGCGCTCCAGGCGATCGACGTCTTTGCGCATTTCTGCCGCGCGCAGGGCATCGAGGCGCCCGACGTCCGCGCGGTTGCGACCAGCGCGATCCGCGACGCGTCCAACCAGCAGGTGTTCCTTGACCGCGTGAAGAGCGAGACCGGCCTCGACGTCCGCGTCCTCCCGCGCGAGGAGGAGGCGCGGTTCGGCTATCTCGCCGCCGTCAACTCGACGACGCTTTCCGACGGCGCGGTATTCGACCTCGGCGGTGGCTCGCTGCAGCTCGTCGAGGTCAAGGGTCGGCACGCCGGCCAGCTCGGCTCCTGGCCGCTCGGTGCCGTGCGCATGACCGAGCACTTCCTGTCAGAGGACGAGGGACGGTCCAAGAAGGAACGCAAGGCGCTGCGCGCGCACGTCGAGGAGACGCTCGACGAAGCCGCCGCCTGGCTGCCGCGCTCCGGGCGGCGGATCGTCGGCATCGGCGGCACCATGCGCAACCTCGCCGCCGCCGCGCAGGCCAAGGCCGGTGAGCCGTCGGTCGGGGTGCAGGGCTTCAAGATCGAGCGCGACGCGCTCGACGACCTCATCCACGAGCTTGCGGACCTCCCCGCCTCCGAGCGCAGCAGCCTGAAGGGCATCAAGTACGCCCGCGCCGACCTCATCCTGGCCGGCGCGATCGTCGTGCGATCGGTGCTCGACATCGGTGCGTTCGCGGCGATCGAGGTCACGGAGGCCGGCCTGCGGGAGGGCATCTTCTTTGACTCCTACCTCGACGGCGAGCCGCCACTCTTCGACGACGTGCGGCGGTCGAGCGTCGTGAATCTCGCCGCGCGCTACCACGTCGATCCGGCGCACACCGAACACGTCACGCGCCTCGCCACGGACCTCTTCGACCAGCTGGCCGCGGCCGGCCTGCACCCCGGCGACCCGATCGAGCGCGAGCTGCTCGTCTCCGCCAGCGTGCTGCACGACATCGGCATGTCCGTCGACTACGACGACCACCACAAGCACTCGCGCTACCTCATCCTCAATGCCGGGCTGGCGGGCTTCGAGCCGCGCGAGGTCGCGCTCATCGCGCAGGCGGCGCGCTATCACCGCAAGGGGACGCCGGAGTTCGGCGAGCTCGAGCCGCTCGCGACCGAGGGCGACGCCGAGAGGCTCGACCGGCTGGCGACGCTGCTGCGCCTCGCCGAGGACCTCGAGCGCAGCCGCGACCAGACCGTCCACGCCGCGCACGTGCAATCCGACAACGGCACGATCCGCCTCGAGCTCGAGGCCGACGGCACCGCGAGCGTCGAGCGCTGGGCCGTCGAGCGCGAGGTCGATCTGTTCGCTCGCGCGTTTCACCGCAAGCTGAAGGTGCAGGCACCAAACCGATGAGCCTGACGACGGGCTCCGGCCCGCTCAGCGGCCGCGCGGCCGAGACGAACTACACGATCGACTCGCCGCCGCACCGCATGCTCTTCGAGCCCGATGCGCGCCGGCTGCGCGCCTACGTCGGCGATCACCTTGTCCTCGACACGACCCAGGCGAAGCTCATGCACGAGACCGGAATCCGACCGGTCGCGTACGTGCCGCTGGCGGACTACGACATGTCCGTCATGGAGCGCTCGACGACGACGACGCACTGCCCGTTCAAGGGCGACGCGACGTACTGGTCGGTTCGCGCCGGCGACGACATGCGCGAGGACGCCGTCTGGGCCTACGAGGAGCCGATCGAGCGTGCGGCGTGGCTGAAGGGATTCGCTGCCATGTACTTCGACAAGGCCGACCGCTGGCTCGTCGAGGACGAGGAGGTCGTCGGCCACCTGCGCGACCCGTACCACCGCATCGACGTGTACCCGAGCTCGCGCCCGGCGCGCATCAGCGTCGGCGACGACGTCATCGCGACGGTGCAGCGCCCGCGGCTGCTGTTCGAGACCGGTGAGCCCGTGCGCGCCTACATGGCGCCGGGCGTCGTGCAGGCCGGGCGCCTCGCGCCGAGCCGCACGCGCACGGTCGACCCCTACAAGGGCGAGGCGACGTACTGGCACGTGCACGCCGGCGGCGAGGTCTTCGAGGACGGCGCGGTCACCTACGAGCTGCCGCGCGCCGAGGCGATGAAGATCGCGGGCCTCGTGTGCTTCATCGCTGAGGGCTTGGACGTCGAGCTGTCGTGAGTGAGGCAGAGCTGGCAAGCGCTGGTCGCGGAGCTTGGCATCCGTCGTCGCGACGATGCTGGTGGTGTGCCGACGATCAGTCGCTTCTACGGGATCGTGGTCCGGATGTACTTCGCGGATAATGCGCCGCCGCATTTCCACGCGGTGTCCGCGGGTGAGGAGGCGGTCATCGCGATCGCGACCGGCGAGATCGTTCGGGGCGCGTTGCCCGACGGGCGTTGCGGATGGTGCGAGAATGGGCGTCGATTCATCGCGACGAGCTCGCCGCCAACTGGGAGCGAATCCAGGTTCCTGAGCAGCCGGCGCCGATCGCGCCGCTGCCATGACCGCCTCGCGTACAACCATCACTGACGTTGACCCGCTCGCCGAGCGCTGGGTGCGGCTGACGTTCGGCGACGGCGCCGTGCACGAGGTCGATCTCGCCGGTTTGTTCGAGGCCGGCGGCGTCTTCGCCCCGGTTCGCGACGACCGCAGCGTCTTTGAGGCTGTTGCGGTCGATTCGGAGTTCGGCACGATCGTGTGGCCCGGCGACATCGATCTTGATCCCGATGTACTGCGCGGAGACCAAGCGCCGGCATCCGGACAAGCGCTGCCACGACGGGTCATTCAGCCGCCTGAGCGGCGGCGGCTCACCGCGCCGAAGCGGTTGCGCTCCGCGCGAATAGGCGCACCGTGGGTGCGTGTCGAAGTTGCTGCCTATGGCGCTGCATAGGCGACATCGTTCGCCTGCGTTGAGCCTGTCAGACGGGTGCGTGTCGAACTTGCTGCCTATGGCGCTGCATAGGCGACACGCGCTGTAGGACCGTCCGGCACCCGGAGCTCACTGTGCAGCTCCTCGACGGATCCCGCACTCTCACCGGCGACGCCGCAGACCGAACGCGGGCGTGGGCGGGGCGCGCGCGGCTCCTCCCAGGCCGCGCGCGCCCCATACCGCCCGTCCCCCTCAAGTCAGACGCTCGTCCTCGCGTGAAGGCAACAGAGTTTCGCCGTCCGGTCGCCTGGCACCGCCCGCGCAGCGGGTGGTACGGCGACCTTCCGGCGACGTCACCTTAGGTACCCCAACCGGCACCATCGCCGGCTGCGTCGAGACCGCCTCGATGACCTCGGACTCCTCGGCCTCGAGCTCCTCGAGGTGATCGCCGTCGCACAGCACGCGGAAGTTGCCGGTCACGCCGCTGTCGGCCTGGATCGTGATCCCCGGGAAGATCTCCTCGCCCTCGTCGAAGCCGAGCCGCTCCATGTCGAACGGGTTCAGGCCGATGCCGTGGGCGGTGTGCGTCGGGTTCTCACGGTCATGCGAGTTGACCCCGATCCGGAAGGCGCGCAGGTTGGCGGCGATCTTCGACGTGTCAGCTGCCATGCGAAGTCGTGAAACCTATCGCCGGTTCAGGAGTCGATCAAGACCCCCGGGTTGAGCCGCCCCGCCGGATCGACCGCCGCCTTGGCCGCGCGCAGCGCCGCCGCGAACGGTTCGGGACGCTGGTCGTCGTACCACGGCCGGTGATCGCGGCCGACCGCGTGGTGGTGCGTGATCGTGGCGCCCGCGCCGACGAGCGCGTCCGTCGCGGCGCGCTTGATCTGCGCCCACTGCTCGAGCTCCTCGCCGCGGCGCGCCGCCGCGAGGACGGTGAAGTACGGCGCCGGCCCGTCGGGATAGACGTGGGAGATGCGGCACGTCACCCGGCCGCCCTCGCCGATCGCCTCGGCCGCGGCGGCGCTCACCGCCGCGTGCAGCGCGCCGAAGCGCTCCCAGGTGATCGCGGTCTCGAACGTCTCCGACAGGATCCCCATCGCGACGAACGCGTCGCGCAGGTACGGCGCGCGGAAGAACGCCGCCCGCCAGGCGCCGACGGCGTCGCCGCCCGAGCCGCTGCCCTTGTCGCCGGTGAAGCGCGGCCGGCGGACTGTCGAGTCGTCCCATTCGCCGCCCTCGTCGGCGCACAGCGCGAGCGCGCGGTCGAGCAGCTCGCCGACCGGCAGCAGCGCCTCGGTCGCCGCCTCGAAGCCGAGCACGAGCAGCGCGGCGGTGCCGTCGGCGGCGCCGGTCATGCGCGCCTCCTCGGCATCGATCAGGCGGCAGTTGGACGGCCGCAGTCCCGACTGGGAGATCGCGCGCAGCGCATCGACGCCGGACCGGAATTCGGCGAAGCGCACCGCCGCCAGCGAGTGCGCCTGCGGCCGCGGGCGGACGCGCACCCACGCCTCGGTGATGACGCCGAGCGTGCCCTCCGAGCCGAGCAGCATCCTGTCGGGTGAGATGCCGGCGCCCGATCCGGGCACGCGGCGCGACTGCCACGCGCCCGCCGGGGTGATCGCGCGGATCGACTCGACGAGGTCGTCGATGTGCGTCTCGGCCGTCGCGAAGTGCCCGCCCGCGCGCGTGGCGATCCAGCCGCCGAGCGTGGAGAGCTCGAAGGACTGCGGATAGAAGCGCAGCGTCAGGTCAAGCGCCTTGAGCTGCTTCTCCAGTACGGGCCCGAGCGCGCCGGCCTGGATGTTCGCGGCCTGCGAGATGTCGTCGATCTGCAGCACGCGATCCATCGCGCCGAGGTCGAGCGACACGGCGCCGTCGAAACGTGCGGGGATCTCGCACTGGACGCCGCCGACCACGCTCGTGCCGCCGCCGTACGGGATCACCGCGGCGTTCGCGGCCGCCGCCCACTCGAGCACCGCCTCGACGTCGCGCTCGCCGCGGGGGCGCGCGACGACGTCGGGCGGGAAGTCGAAGCGGCCGCGAAAGCCGCGCACGATGTCCGCGTAGGACCTGCCCCAGGCGTGCGTCGCGCGGGCGTGCGCGTCGGTCGCGCAGATCTCCTCCAGCTCCGGAGGCGGCGCGAGGCGCGGCTGCGCCAGCACGACGTCCTCGAGGGCGACCGGCGTCTCGATGTCGGTCGCGCCGGTGATCCGCAGGTGCTCCTCCAGCCCGGGCATCGCCGCGCGCAGCTGCTCGGGCGCCCAGGCGTCGTCCTCATAGCCCCAGCCCCAGTGCTTGCGGCGTCGCATCCTTCGAGGCTAATGCCGCCGGGAGCGGGCTGCGCGAAGTGGTCGACGCCGTGCGACGCGAGGAAGCCCGAGCCGCCCGTCACGAGGACCCGCACGCGCCGCGGGCTGGTCCTGTGCGAGCAACTCCGTCGTGCGGTTGGCGAACTATCGTTGAACCGATGCGTGAGCCTGCCATCCTCGCTCGCGGCCACTGGCCGGTCGACCGCGTTCACGCGCGTTGGCAGCAGGAGCACTACGACCCGCCCGCGAAGATCGCCGAGGCCGCGGACGATGCGATCGAGGCGCTGCGCGACCGCGGTTCGCCGAGTCACGACGGGCTCTCGGCGCGGCTCGTCGATCACGCCGAGCGCGGTGGCCACCTCCTGCTCGAGCTCCAGCCGATGCGCTGGGCGCTGCGCCTGGTCGAAGGCGACGCGTCGGGCTCGATGGCCGCGCTGACCGTCACGCGCGCGGCCGACGGACGCTGGCTGGCGGGCCGGCGCGCACCGTGGCTGTCCTCGTGGCCGGGGCGCTGGGCGCTGGGCGCCGGCGGCGCCGTCGACGTCGGCGAGAGCCCGGCGCACACGCTCACGCGCGAGCTGCGCGAGGAGTGGTCGGTCGATCCCGCCGAGCTGACCGTCGAGGCGCTCGTGCGCCTCCCCCACCAGCTCGTGATGGTCGTCGGCCTGGCGTGGCTGCCCGACGGCGCCGAGGTGTCGATGGATCCCGAGCACGACGAGTACGCGTGGTGGCCGGCCGACGTCGGCGACTGGCCCGACGAGGCGGACGAACCGCTGCGCCGCATGGCGACGCTGCTCGCGGCCGGCCTCTGATGCTGCGCCGGCTGCTGACGTTCCAGCGCCTGAAGTGGGCGTCGTTCACACACTCGGCGATCTACAGCGGGCTGCTCATCTCGATCTTCACCGGCCCCGACGGGCTGAAGACCGTGCTCGGCTGGTCGCACGGGATCGGCTGGATCCTCATGTCGCTGGCCTGCATGGCCGCGCTGCGCCTACGCGTGATCACGCTGCGGCTGGCCGTCGCGGTCGCCGTGCTGGGCGGCGTCGGGCCGTTCATCGGGTCGATCGAGTTCGTGCGGGCGGGGCGGCGGGGGGCCGCGCGTGGCCGCGCGGTCAGCGAACAGCATCGATAAGGCAACGAGGGTATGAAGCGCCGCGGCGCCGCGCGCGAGGGGGCGTGGTTCAAGACGACGAAATAGTGGACGTTCTGAACCACGCCCCTCGCCGGATCCCGCCCGCACCGCCGGTCTGAGCCACCAACGCTCGTTCTTTATCGATGCTGTTTCTGAACCTGCCGCGGCACTACGCCCCGTACGACGGCTCCACGCCATGCTCGTGCAGGTACGCCAGGTAGTACGGCCGCAGCATCTCGCCGACCTCGCCCTTGCCCGAGTCGGTCAGGTCGTCCAGGCGCGCGCGCAACGTCATCGCGTCCGCCTCGGCTTCTTCGAGGTTCCCGGCCGCGGCCTCCGCCGCCGGCAGGTACTCAAGCAGCCGCCAGAAGAAGCCGACGTCGAGGTGGCGCGCGGCGTACCGAACCGCGAGATCGTGGAGCTTTTCCGACGAGAGCTGCTCAAGTTCGTCTGCGGTGTCGATGGCCTGAAAGGTAACGGTCGTCGCACTGTGGCGTACAGGACAGCGACCCCTCTAGGATTGATAGACGGATGGCCGTAGATACCACGATCAAGGTGATGCTTCCCGCAATGGGGGAGTCGGTCACGGAAGGCACCGTCCTTGAATGGCATAAGCGCGAGGGCGACGCGATCGCCGTCGACGAGCCGCTTGTCGACATTTCGACCGACAAGGTCGACGCCGAGGTGTCCGCGCCGGCCTCTGGCACCGTCGTGAAGATCTACTTCGCCGAGGGCGACACGGTCGGCGTCGGCGCCGTCCTGGCGGAGATCGCCACCGACGGCGGGGGCACGACTCCGCAGACGGCCGTCGAGACGCCGTCGGCCGACACCGACGGCGCCAACGGGGCGACCGCGACGCCGGCGCGTACCGACGGCGCGGCCACGAATGGCGGCGCCGGCGCGATCTCCCCCGTCGCCCGTCGCGTCGCGGCCGCTGAGGGCATCGACATCTCCGAGCTGCAGGGCAGCGGGCCCGCCGGGCGCGTCACGAAGGCCGACGTGCTCGCCGCGAAGGCCGCGCCGGCGCCGACCGCTCCCACGGCCGGCGCGACGCCGCTGAAGGGCGGCGCGGCGATGCTCGCGCGCTACATGGAGCAGTCGCGCAGCGTCCCGACCGCGACGTCGCTGCGCACGCTGACGGTCACGGCGCTCGACGCGCGCCGCTCAGAGCTCAAGGCCGCCGGCCACAAGGTGTCGTTCACGCACCTCATCGCGTACGCGATCGCGCTTGCGGCAGCCAACGAGATGCCGGTCATGACGCACCATTACGCCGACATCGACGACAAGCCGCATGTCGTCGACGACGCCGCGGTGAACCTCGGCATCGCCGTCGACGTCGCCAAGAAGGACGGTTCGCGCACGCTCATGGTCCCGGTCATCCGCGACGCGGGGCGGCTCGGGTTCGCCGATTTCCTCGACGCGTTCGGCGACCTCGTCTCCCGCGCTCGGGACGGCGCCCTCACGGCCGACGATCTCGCCGGCGCGAACATCTCGCTGACGAATCCCGGCGCCATCGGCACGATCGCCTCCGTACCGCGGCTCATGGCCGGGCAGGGCACGATTGTCGCCACCGGCGCGATCGGCTACCCGGTCGGCCTCGGCGGCGTCGGCGACATGATCGGCGCCGAGAAGGTCATGTCGATGACCTCGACGTATGACCACCGCGTCATCCAGGGCGCTGAGTCCGGCCAGTTCCTGAAGGTCGTCGAGGAGCACCTGCAGGGCGAGCACAGCTTCTACGAGCGCGTCTTCGGCGAGCTCGGCGTCACGCTCGGCCCCGCACCCGCGCCGCCGGCCCCCGCCGCCGCGGCGGCCGCCGCGCGAGACACGCCGGCCACCGACCGCGTCACCGGGGCGCCGCCGTCCGAGGAGTTGCTCGAGGCCGTGCAGGCCGCGGTGTCGCTGCTCAAGGCCCACCGCACGCACGGTCACCTCGCCGCGCGCCTGGATCCGCTGGGGACCGAGCCCGAGGGCGACCCCGCGCTCGATCCCGAGCCGCTCGGCCTGACGCCCGAGATCATGGCCCGCATCCCGGCGAAGGTCCTGCGCTGCCACGTGCCCGGCGCGACGCTCGCCGACGCGCTGCCGCACCTGCGCGAGACGTACTGCGGCACGATCGCCTACGAGATCGAGCACATCGCCTCGCACCGCCAGCGCACGTGGCTGCGGGAGAAGATCGAGTCCGGCGAGTTCCGCGGGCCGCTGAGCCCCGACGAGCGCAAGGCGCTGCTGCGGCGCCTGATCGAGGTCGACGCGCTCGAGCGCTTCATGCATCGCGCATACGTCGGCCAGAAGCAGTTCTCGATCGAGGGCCTCGACATGACGGTCCCGATGCTCGACGAGGCGATTCAGCTCGCGGCCATCCAGGGCGGGCGCGAGGTCGTGCTGGGGATGGCGCATCGCGGGCGGCTCAACGTCCTGGCCCACAACCTCGGCCGGCCGTACGACACGATCTTCGCGGAGTTCGAAGGCGCCTCGACGCTCGAGGCGGTGACGACGATCCCCCAGGGCGGCACCGGCGACGTGAAGTACCACCACGGCGCCCAGGGCTCCTACCAGCTCGCCGACGGCTCGTCGATCCTCGTCAACCTCGAGTCCAACCCGTCGCACCTGGAGTACGTCGGTCCGGTCGTCGTCGGCGCCTCGCGCGCCGCGCAGACCGAGCGCCTGGGCCCGCACGCGCGCCGCGACACGAACGCCGCCGTGCCGATCATCCTGCACGGCGACGCCGCCCTCCCGGCGCAGGGCGTCGTCCCGGAGACGCTGAACCTCCAGACGCTCGACGGCTACTCGGTCGGCGGCACGCTGCACCTCGTCCAGAACAACCAGATCGGCTTCACGACCGACCCCGACGAGGCGCGCTCGACGCGCTGGGCATCTGACGTCGCCAAGGGCTTTGACGTGCCGATCATCCACGTCAACGCCGACGACGTCGCCGGCTGCATCTCCGCGGTGCGGCTGGCGTGGGAGTTTCGCCAGGAGTTCGGCCACGACGTGCTGATCGATCTCATCGGCTACCGCCGCTTCGGTCACAACGAGGCCGACGAGCCCGCCTACACGCAGCCCGAGATGGTCGAGCGCATCAAGCGACACAAGCGCGTGGCCGACATCTGGGCGCAGCAGCTCGTCGACCAGCGCGTCGTGACCACCGAGGACGTCGAGCGCAAGAAGTCCGAGGTCTGGGAGGAGCTGACGTCGCGCCACCAGCGCCTCAAGGCGCAGATCAAGGCGGCCGCGGAGGTCGGCGACATCGAGCAGCCGACCGGCGAGTACCAGCTCGACCGCACGCCGTCGCCGGACGTCAAGACGGCTGTCAGCGCCGAGCGCCTGCGCAGCCTCAACGCGGAGCTCCTGAAGGTGCCCGAGGGGTTCACGGTGCATCCGAAGCTCGTCAAGCAGCTCGATCGCCGGCGCGACGCGCTCGGCAAGGCCGGTGGCATCGACTGGGCGCACGCCGAATCGCTCGCCTTCGCCTCGCTGCTGTCGGAGGGGACGCCGATCCGGCTCACCGGCCAGGACGTCGAGCGCGGGACGTTCTCCCAGCGCCACATGGTCCTGCACGACGCGAAGACCGGCCAGACGCTGTGCCCGATCCAGGCGCTGCCCGGCGCGCTCGCCCCGTTTGAGCTGCACAACTCGCCGCTCTCGGAGGTCGCGTGCCTGGGCTTCGAGTACGGCTACAGCCAGGAGGCGCCCGAGACGCTCGTGCTGTGGGAGGCGCAGTTCGGCGACTTCGTGAACTGCGCGCAGGTCATCGTCGACCAGTTCATCGCCAGCGGCCTGGCGAAGTGGGGGCAGACATCGCGCCTGGTCCTGCTGCTTCCGCACGGCTACGAGGGCTCGGGGCCCGAGCACTCCTCCGCGCGCCTGGAGCGTTTCCTCACGCTCGCCAGCGAGGGCAACATGCGCGTGGCGAACGTCACGACGCCCGCGCAGTACTTCCACCTCCTGCGCCGCCAGGCGCGGATCGCCAAGCAGCGCCCGCTCATCCTCATGACGCCGAAGTCGCTGCTGCGCCTGCCGCAGGCGACCAACCGCATCGAGCACCTGTCCGAGACGAAGTTCTTCCATGTGCTCGGCGAGCCGCGCGTGCCCTCCGACAAGGTCAAGCGCCTCGCGCTGTGCACCGGCAAGATCTACTACGACCTCGTCGGCCACCCGCAGCGCAAGGACGTCGACGGCGTCGCCATCGGGCGCATCGAGCTGCTCTATCCGTTCCCCGAGGCCCAGGTGCTCGAGCTCATCGAGAGCTATCCGAACCTCGAGGAGGTCGTCTGGGTCCAGGAGGAGCCGCGCAACATGGGCGCCCGCGCGCACATGTTCCCGCGCCTCATGCAGATCCTCCCCGAGCGCCTGCGCTTCGGCTACATCGGGCGCCCCGAGCGCGCCTCGCCGGGCGAGGGCTATCCGGCGGCGCACGTCGCCGAGCAGTCGCGCATCGTGCAGACGACGCTCGACCTCTCGATCCCGGTCACGCTGTACCCGATCAAGACGCCGGGCGAGCGGTAGGTCCCACGCCGGCGTAATTCGCCGGGACGCGTCCAGTTGGAGGGTCATACCTCCACGAGAAAGGACGCGCCATGCGCCTCGCCCCACACACCCGACGTGCCGCTTCACTGATCGCGATCGGCTCCGGCCTCGCCCTCGCGGCTCCTGCCGCCGCCGCCGCCGCCCCGGTGCCGGATCCTGAACGCAACGCGACGACCCCGACCGGCTGGCACTGGTACTACGGCCAGTCGGCGGCCGAGGTCAAGGCGAAGTACAAGGCGCACGGCGACCGCATCGTCGACATCGAGGTCGAGCAGGCCTCGCCGCACCGCTTCGCCGTCGCGATGGTCCGCAACGCCGGTGTCTACCAACGCGGCTGGTACTGGTACTACGGCCAGTCGGCGGCGCAGGTCAAGAGCAAGCTCGCCGCCAAGAAGGGGCGGCTCATCGATCTGGAGACCTACAAGGTCGGCGGCCAGCGGCGCTTCGCGATCGTCATGGTCAAGAACAAGGGGCAGGCCGCCAAGAACTGGCACTGGTACTACGGGATCAGCTCGGCGAAGCTGAAGGCCCGCCTGAAGGAGCACAAGTCGCGGCTCATCGATCTCGAGAGCTACAGCTCGGGCGGCGCCACGAAGTACGCCGCCGTGATGATCCGAAACAAGGGCGTCGACAAGTCGGCGTGGTGGTACTGGCGCAACGTCCCGCTGGCGACCGTGCAGGCCAACGCGAGCGCCAAGGGCGCGCGGACGTTCAGCCTCGACCGGCTCCCGAACGGCAACTTCAACGCGATCCAGATCAAGCGCAAGACCGAGTTCTCCGCGTACGAGATCAACATCGACGCGCGCCGCGCGGGTGACTTCATCTCCCAGAACGGCGGCCGGATCGTCGACGTCGACACGTACACGATCGGCAATCAGCGCCGGTTCACGATCGTCATCAACGACAACGCCGACCCGTTCAACCAGCGCGTTCGCAGCCTGGCCCGGGCGTCGGAGAAGCTGCGCAACGCCCGCTACGGCATGTTCGTCAAGCAGGTCGGCGGGCCGACGACGTCGAGCCTCGGCGCGGATCGCGTGTTCGAGCCGGCGAGCGTCATGAAGACCCTGCACCACCTGTACCTCCACACGCGGCTTGAAGCCAATCCGCCCGAGAACCTCAACGCGATCGTCGCGTTCCCGACCTGCCCGACCAGCGGCGGGACCGGCGAATGCGCGTCCGGCAAGGCCGCGAAGGACATCTGCCCGACGCGCAGCGGCGTTACGTCGATCGGTCGCATGACGCTCGACAACGCCGACCGTCAGATGATGGCGGTCTCCGACAACCGCACGACGTTCGCCATCGAGCAGCGCTACGGGCGCCCGGTGATCAACGCGTTCGCGCAGGCGATCGGCTCCACGAACACGCAGATCAACCACAACGTCGGCTGCTGGGACACCGAGAACGAGACGACGCTCGTCGATCTGGGGAACATGATCGAGCGCGCGTCCAACGGCTCGCTGCTTCCGACCGCCGGCGTGCGCAACCGGTTCTTCGACACGATGATCCAGGCGTCGAGCGTTCCGGCGTCGGTGCAGACGCTCATCGCGCAGGAGGCCGCGTTCGCCGGCAAGCCTCAGGTCGCGGCGAGCTTCATCAACAACACGGTCTACCGCGGCAAGGGCGGCAGCTACGGCAGCGGCCAGCGCTCGGTGCGCGCGGGCTTCGGCCGCATCCTGCTCCCGTTCAAGGTCGGCGGGCAGGTGCAGCAGCGGGCGTTCGCATACGGCCACTTCTACAACTGCGAGGACTGCTCGGGTGACGTTGCCACCGGCGACGCGTACACGGCCGCCTCGATCGAGAAGTTCCGCGCCGCCATCCGCACGGCGATCGCGAGCTGGTAGGGGACGGCTGGGGGCCGGGCGCCGGGGTGGGCGTCCGGCCTTCCACCGAAACTCATCCATCAGCGCATATCCACACAAAGAGGGGGAATTTCCATGAGTGAGTCGCAGTCAACAGCCAGGCGCCGCATGCGCGACCGCCCGGTCGCCGTCGGCGTCCTGATTGCGGCGGCGCTGATCGCGTCGCCGTTCGCCGTGGCGGCCACCGGCGACGCGCTGCGCGAGGGCCAACGCAACGGCACCGCCACGAAGGAGACGCAGATCATCGGCAAGCTCACCGCCAAGCAGCCGACCGGCGGCTACGTCACCCGCCAGTCGAACCTCAAGACCGGCATCAAGGCCGGCGGCGCGGCGATCTACGGCTGCCGCAGCCCGGCCGGCGGCAGCGGCGAGGGCCGGGCGCCGTGCATCCGGGCCAACAACCAGGCCGGCGGCTTCGCGTTCGAGTTCGCCACGGCGGATGGCGGCGGCGACATCGGCGGCTTCTTCAGCGTCGGCGACCCGACGATCCCCAACGACGGCAAGCCGTTCACGACGAACGCCAACGGCGTGGCGAGCGGGTTGAACGCCGACCGCGTCGACAGTTTGGAGGCCGCGGACCTCGTGACGCTGTGGGCGCTCGTCGACGCGGACGCGACGCCGACGATCGTGCGCGACCGCGGGGCGACCACGGTGTCGTTTGCGGGCGTCGGGCGATTCCTCGTCACGTTCGAGCGCGTCATCACCGGCTGCGGCGTGTCGGCAACGCTCGGCGACGCCGCGGGCACGGCCGGCACCGCCGGCGAGGTGTCGACCGACCAGCCCGTCGGCAGCTCGGTCGAGGTCAACACCTACAACTCGGCGGGCGCTCCCACGACGCCAGCCGGCGGCGACGGCTTCAACGTCACCGTGAACTGCTGAGCGCGCCGCACTGCGTTGATCCGCGTCGCCGCGATGAGGCGGCGGCGCGGATGACCGACGACGTCAGTTGCCCGACCAGTCGATGGCGCGGTTGGCGACCGCCACGCCGTCGATGTCCCCGATGAAGCCGAGCGGGTTGGCGCAGGGCCCGCGGTAGTCCCCGATGTAGAACGCGTCGTCGGTGTAGAGCCCGTGGGAGGCCCGCTCGCACTGAAGCGCGCCCTTGGACACGACATACCGGTACTGGCCGGGCAAGCCCGTGGCACGCACGACCGCACCGACGGAGATCTTCGCCGGCCAGCGCCCCATGATCGGGTTGTCTGACGCCGACGCGGAGGGCGCGGCGCCAAGCGTGATCGCCAGGCCGGCGAGGACGGCGACAGCAGCGGATCGACGGCGGTTCGCGAGGCGCTTCGGGTCTCGTCCCATTGCCGATGAACGGGAGCGCGCAAACGTTCACCCGAACACGCAGAACCATCCGTTTCTGTCTGCGAGGTCGCGATCAGGCGGCGGCGCGGCCGGCGCGTGCTTCGGCGTCTGCATGCGCGCGCTGGAAGCGCTGGTGCAGAAACCACGCCAGCGCGCCGGCGATCGCCAGGTCGACGAGCAGCGCGATCGGCCCCGTCCACGACGTCGTGATGGCGTAGACGACGAGCGTGTGCACCACGGTGACGGGCAGCAACGCGAGCAGGATGCTGTGCGAGCGAAAGCCGCCGAAATGCTCGCGCAGGCACATCTCGGCGACGGACACGATGAGCACGAGGGCGCCCGCGCCGAGCAGCGCGGGCGACCGGTCGGCCGACGCGAAGTAGCCGAGCAGGAAAAGGACGAGGCCGACGAAGATCGCGATCTCCGTCAGCGGAAACGGCGCCCACGGCGGTTCGGGGCGCGCGACGCCGTCGCGCACCTCAAAGCGGGTGGGCAGATGGCCCACGGGCTCGGGCCGGCGCTGGCTCTCGCGACGCGCCACGCGCTCGTGCCGCGCCACGCGCGCGTGCTGCGTCACGCGCGCGCGCCGCGCCTGGACGGCGTCGCGCGCGGGCACCGGAACGTCGGCCGCCGGCGCGCTGGCCGCCTGCGTCCGCCGGCGCTGCTTCTTCTTGGCGCGGCTCTTGCTCACGATCGGCTCGGACGTTAGCCCCGGGCCCGCGCGAAGTCCACGAACCAGTCCAGCGCCGCCGGGTTGGCAAGCGAGTCGCGGCTCGCGGCGACCTCGGGCGCGGTGCCGCTGAGGATCCGCTTCACGGGCACCTCGAGCACCTTGCCCGACAGCGTGCGCGGCACCTCGGCCACGGCGAAGACGTCGTCGGGAACGTGGCGCGGCGAGCAGTCCTCACGGATGCGGCGGGCGATGGCGCCACGCAGGTCGTCATCGAGGTCGGCTCCGTCCCGAACAACAACGAAGAGCGCCATCCAGCTCTCCGCGCCTGCGCGTGGGACGTCCACGACGAGCGCGTCGACGACCTCGTCGATCGCCAGCACGGCGCCGTAGATCTCCGCCGTCCCCATCCGCACGCCGCCGCGGTTGATCGTCGAGTCCGAGCGCCCGTAGATGATCGCCGTGCCGCGCGACGTGATCTCGATCCAGTCGCCGTGGCGCCACACGCCCGGGTACATCTCGAAGTACGCCTCGCGCAGCCGCGCGCCGCGCTCGTCGTTCCAGAAGCAGATCGGCATCGACGGCATCGGCTGCGTGATGACGAGCTCCCCGACCGCGTCGATCACCGCGTTGCCGTCCGCGTCGAAGGCCTGCACGTCGCAGCCCAGCGAGCGGCCCTGCAACTCGCCCGCGTACACCGGCTCGAGCGGGACCCCGCCGACGAACGCCGTGCAGACGTCGGTCCCGCCGCTCGTCGAAAAGAGCCACGTGTCGTCCCCGAGCTCGTCGTAGACCCAGCGAAACGCCTCGGGCGAGAGCGGCGAGCCGGTCGAGCCGACGGCCCGCAGCGCGCTGAGGTCGCGTCCGCAGGCGGGCTCGACGCCCGCCTTCATGCAGTTGGAGAGAAACGCCGCGCCGGTGCCGAAGCAGGTCACGCCCGCGTCCGCGGCGAGCTCCCACAGCCGGTGCAGCGACGGCGTGCCGGGGTTGCCGTCGTACAGCACGATCGACGCCGGCGTCAGCAGCACGCCGACGAGGAAGTTCCACATCATCCAACCGGTCGTCGTCAGCCAGAAGAGGCGGTCGTCGGGATGCGTGTCGAGGTGCAGGTTCAGCTTCTTCAGCTGCTCGAGCAGGATCCCGCCGTGGCCGTGGACAATCGCCTTCGGCAGCCCCGTCGTACCGCTGGAATAGAGGACCCACAGCGGGTGGTCGAAGGCGACCGGCTCGAAGATCAGCGCGGGCGGCTCGCCGGCGGCGAAAAATCCGGCCTCAAAGCCGCTGCCGTCGAGGTAGCCGAGTCGCACGAGCGTGCCGCCGACCTGCGCGTGGATCTCCTCGACGGTCGCGCTGCGGTCGAAGTCCTTGCCTCCGTAGCGGTAGCCATCGACGGCCAGCAGCACCTGCGGCTCGATCTGCGCGAAGCGGTCGACGACCGAGCGTGCCCCGAAGTCCGGCGAGCAGCTCGACCACACCGCGCCGAGCCCGGACACCGCGAGGAATGCCGCGATCGTCTCGGGGATGTTCGGCAGGTACGCCGCGACGCGGTCGCCGCGGCCGACGCCGAGCGCGCGTAGCCCGCCCTGGATCCGCGCGGTCAGCTCACGCAGCTCGCCCCACGTCATCTGCGCGAGCGGGCGCAGCTCGGACGCGTGACGGATCGCGACGGTGTCGTCGTCGCGGTCGCGGAAGACGTGCTCGGGATAGGAGAGCGTGGCGCCGGGGAACCACTGCGCGCCCGGCATCTCGCGCGCGCCGAGGGCCGCGCTCGGCGGCGCGGCGAAGCGGACGTCGAAGTACGCCGCGATCGACGCCCAGAACGCGTCGAGCTCGGCGACCGACCAGCGCCACAGCTCGTCGTAGGTCTGCGCGCGCACGCCGCGCTCGGCTTCGAGCCAGCGCATGTAGGCGCGCATCCGCGTGCGCTGCGCGAACGCCTCGTCGGGCTCCCACAGCAGCTCGGGGTTGCGGCTCACGCCGCAACCCTATGTCCCCGCGCCGGCCGGCTCAGCCGGTCGGGAGCTTGGCCTCGAACTTCACCTCGACCTGGTCGGACACCTTCAGCGCGCCCATCAGCGCCTTGAACTGCTTGATGCCGTAGGCGCTCTGGCTGAGCGTCACGGAGCCCGTGACGGTGCCGTCGTCGCCGACGTTCAGCGGCACGCTGACCGCGTTGCTCGAGCCGGCGATGCTGAGATCGCCCTTGGCGGTCCCGCTGCCGTTGGACAGGTCCACGTCGCTGGACTGGAAGGTGATCTGCGACGAGCCGAGGACCTTGTCCTGCATGCTCTTCTTGATGTCGCCCTTGTCGGAGTCGTTCAGCGCCTTGGCGCCGCCGGTGCCCGAGCGGACCTCGATGCCGGAGGGGTCGACGTTCAGCTGCACGGACGGGCTGTCGCCGATGTCGACGGTGCCGTCCCAGCTCGTGGCTTCGAGCGTGAGGTCATGGCCGGCCTTGGCGGCCGCCCCCTCGCGCCCGGTCTTGATCGTGAGAGTCCCGTTGTCGGGACCAATGCTGTGACTGCCTTCCTGTATTCCCATGAATTTGGACTACCCCGAACGCGCCAGATTCACCCACGGCGCACCGGCGCCCACGAGCGTACTGGCGGCAGTGCCGACTAGGCTCCGCGGGCGATGACCTGGGTCCAGCGCGAGATCACGTTGCAGGCGCGCCCGCGCGGCGTGCACCTCGTGACGCGCGAGATCGTCGACGCGCTGCCGGAGCTCGGTGACCTCGACGTGGGCCTCGCGCACCTGTTCATCCGCCACACGTCCGCGTCGCTGACGCTCAACGAGAACGCGTCACCCGACGTACGTCACGACTTCGAGTCGTGGTTCAGCGCGGCGGTGCCCGAGGACTTCGCCTGGACGCACACGCTCGAGGGGCCCGACGACATGCCCGCGCACATCAAGGCCTCGCTCATGGGCCCGTCGCTGAGCCTGCCGGTCGCGCACGGCCGGCTCGCGCTCGGGACGTGGCAGGGCATCTACCTGTGCGAGCACCGCGCCCGCGGCGGCGTCGCGCTCGCTGCTGGCGACATTGCACGGGCAGTGAGCGTTCGCCAGCTCCGCGCCGGCCGGGCGTTGCGCGGAACGTGGACCGAACGGCATCGATAAAGAAGGGGTGGGTTCCAGGCGTGCCGGTCTCCGCGGGCCGCCCGATTTGCCGAGATGGACGAGAACCACGATATGCGTGGTTTTCGACCATCTCGATCGCCGCGCCGACTCGCGCACCCGCCCCGCGGCCCACCGCTCATTCCCTTGTCGATGCTGTTTCGTGCGCCCCGCGACCCCGACCCCTACCGCCGACCCCCACGCCCATACCGCTCCGCCCGGAACTCGCGGATGTCGGCGGGGACGTCGCGCGCCGAGCCGGTGCGCGCCGAAACGAGCAGCTCGGGTTCGATCGTGGTCCGCACGGCGGCGCCGTTCTCGCGCCGCACGCGGTATGCCCGCGCCGCGGGCCGCGACGAGACGATCCGTGTGAGCGTCGTGTCCTGGAACAGCAGCCCGACCCCGTCGTCGGCGCCGTAGCCGTCGGGCAGCACGCCGCGCGCGACGGCGTCGTGGAACACCGGGGCGCGCGTGGGGTCGCCGTCGTAGTGCACGCTGAGGCTGCCGGTGAGGAAGCCGAGCCCCGCGACCGGTGCCGGCCGCCCCGTCGAGCGCGTCACGCCGTGCTGAAACCAGCACATCGCGCCCGCGCTCAGCCCCGCGAGCACGACGCCCGCCTCCCAGGCCTCGCGCAGGATGCAGTGCAGCCCGTGCTCGCGCCAGATCGCCAGCAGATTGCGCATCGAGCCGCCGCCGACGTAGATGATGTCCTGCTCGAGGATGTGGTCGCGCAGCTCGACCGGCTCCTGTTCGAGGCGAAACAGCGACAGGTGCGCGGGACGGCAGGCCCGGTCACCGAACGTCGACTGAAAGCCCGCGATCTGTGCGTTGGGATCGCCGCTCGCCGTCGGCATGAAGAGGATCTTCGGCTCGCGGCTGCGGGCGAGCGTGAGGATGAAGTCGTCGAGCGCCGGATTGGAGGGTTCGGACGTGAAACCCCCTCCGCCCATGGCGAAGATCGTGCGATGCATCAGCCCCAGATCCTCAGGCTGCCGTGAGCGTTCGCGAAGGCGCGCCGAGCCAGCGGACCTGCAGCGGCACCTCGGACACCTCGGCCCCGACCTCCTCGACCCAGAAGGCGCTCGCCGCCGGACGGGACGACACGACGCTGCGCAGCGACTCGCCGCGGAAATGCAGCGCCGCTCCGTCGCTGGCCGCATAGCCCGGAGCCATCCCCTCCGCGAGGAAGCGGTGGTAGCCCTCGCGCCGCGCCGGCTCGCCGTCGTAGTGCACGCAATTTGAGTACGGCAGCAGCCCGAGGCCCGGGACGCGCTCCGGCGGGCCATGGAACGCCGTCACGCAGTCGCTGAACCAGCACAGCGAGCCCGCGCTCAGCCCGCACAGCACCGTCCCGTTCAGCCAGCACTGGCGCAGCACCTCGTCGAGGCCGTGCGCCTTCCAGACGCCCATCAGCGAGATGATGCTGCCGCCCCCGACATAGATGAGGTCCTGCGCAAGCAGGTGCGACGCGATGTCCGCGCCTAGCCCGGCGCCGCGGTCGCGCCGGAAGAGCGAGATGTGCGTCGGTTCGCAGCGCGCAGCCGAGAACGCGCGGTAGAAGCGCACGATGTAGTGGTCGGCATCGCCGGACGCCGACGGCAGGAAGCAGACCTTCGGGCGATCGACGCCGGTGAGCCCGAGCACGAAGTCGTCGAGCAGCGCGTTGTGCGCCTCCATCGAGAACCCCCCACCCCCGAACGCGACGATCTGAGGGGGACGCCGAGGCATGCAGTGAGAATGCCTTCAGCTACGCGCATTGTCGAGCAAATTGGGAGATTTGCCCGGTTGGGCCAGCGCGTTTGGACCAGCGGTCCAAACGCGGGTTTCGCGCTGCGGCGACCGGAACCGGTCGCCTTGGAGCGACGTCACACAAACAGCGTGAGGTCCGGCTCGCGCTCCCCGCGCAGCACCGCGAGATCGATCTCCACGCACTCCAGCTCGCGTGCTTCGGCGAGGACCCGCGCCTGCGGCTTGATCGACTGCGCCGCCAGCACGCCGCGGCAGCTCGCCATCGCCGGGTCGCGCCGGATGCGCTGCAGGTAGCGCGTGAGCTGCTCGACGGCGTCGATCGTCGCGACGCGCTTGATCTCGACGGCGATCCACTCGTCCTCGCCGTCGCGGCACATGAGGTCGACCGGCCCGATGTCCGTGGGCCACTCACGCCGCACGAGCCGGAAGCCCTCGCCGCAATGCTCCGGCGTGGCCGCCAGCGCCTCCTGCAGGTCGCGCTCGACGCCGTCCTTCTCGAGCGCAGCCGCCTCGCCCATGTCGTGACTGACGTCGCTGACGATCTCGGCGATCGCGATCTCCAGCCGATCCTCGGTCGCGCCGGCGCGCTTGCGCACGACGATCCGCTCGGGCTCCTCCTGGATGATCGTCGGCGCGGTCATCCAGTTGCTCGGCTTGTAGCCGCCGGTGTCGGCGTGGACCATCACGGAGCCGTCCGCCTTGAACATCAGCAGCCGCAGCGCTTCGGGCAGCACAGCGGTGAGCCGGCCGGTGTAGCGGACCTCGCAGCGGGCGACGATGAGACGCATGGTTCGGCACCGTAGCGTTGCTGCCGGACTGTCGTGGCGAGCGAAACCCGCGTTTTCCGGGTAAGGCAACCCGCATGACAGCTACGACGATCGAGCAGCTGGAGGTCTACCTCAGAGACCACCGCGCCGGCGCCACCGCCGGCACCAACCTTGCCAAGCGCTCCGCCGAGGAGAACGAGGGCACGCCGTACGGCCAGTTCCTCGCGCGCCTCGCCGACGAGATCGAGGAGGACGTCGACACGCTCGAGCAGATCATGAGCCGCTTCGACATCACCCCCAACCTGCTGAAGAACGCCGGTGCCAACGTGGGTGAGAAGCTCGGTCGCTTCAAGCTCAACGGGCAGCTCACCGGCTACTCGCCGCTCAGCCGCCTGCTCGAGTTCGAGGGTCTGCGGTCAGGCGTGCAGGGCAAGCTGTCGCTGTGGCAGAGCCTGCGCGAGGTCGCGCCGGCCAACGCGCAGCTCGACGAGGCCGAGCTCGACGAGCTCATCGCGCGGGCCGAGCGTCAGCTCGAGGGACTGCGCGAGCGCCACCGCCTCGCAGCACGCGAGGCGTTCGCCTGAGGTCACCCGACGGCGGCGCAGCCAGCCGGCGACGTTGCCGCGCGTCGACCGGCTGACCCGTCTCGCGGCCTACGCTGCCGGCAGCACGCGTGGCTGCTCGGCGCGCAGGCGGTCGAGCAGCTCGGCGACCTCGTCGTCGGCGCGCAGCCGCAGCGCGCGGTCGCACGCGTCGATCGCGTCGCTCACGCGATCGGTCCGGGCGAGCGCGTGGGCGAGGCGGGCCCACGCCGGCGCGCTGTGCTCGTCCAGCAGCGTCGCCTGCTCGCACGCCGTGACCTCGGCGCCGAGATTCCCCGCCAGGTGGTGGGCGAGCGCGAGATCGAGCAGCCCCTCGACGGACGGGCCGAGCTCGCGGGCGCGCTCGAGCGCCTCGAGCGCGCCGTCGCGGTCCATGAGCCGCAGGCGCAGCCGGCCGAGGCGCTCCCACGCGTCGGCGTCGGTCGGGCCGCGTTGCACGGCGCGCTCGGCGGCCTCCTCGGCGAGGTCGATCGCGCCCATGTCCTCGTAGATGCGCGCCGCGAACCGGTGCGGCGCCGGGCGGTCGCCCTCGACGCGCGCCCAGTCGCGCACGGCGCGTCCGGCGGCGGGCAGGTTGCCGGCCTGCCAGAAGGCGAGCGTCATGAGCCGCAGCACCGTGACGTTGTCGGGCTGCGCGTCACGGGCGTAGATGAGCCGACGCGCGGCGAGCTCGTGGTTGCCCTCCGCGGTCGCGTGCTGCGCGGCGGTGACGAAGCGCTCGACGCGGTCAGAGCCCGCGTCGGGCTTGGAGAAGTCGACGAACTGCAGCGTGCCCGCGGGCACGGTCCGCACGCCGGGGTGGAAGCGCACGCGCGCCCACTGCTGGACGTCGTCGCCGCCGCCGGTGAAGTAGATGCCCGTGACGCTGCCGACGCCCCACTCGGGATAGGCGACGCACCGCGCGTAGCGGTGAACGACCGAGTGATCGGGAACCTGGCTGCCGAACGGGTCGTTGGTCTTTCGGTCCTCCGCCTGCTCGCGCTGGCGCTGGGACTCCTCGTAGGCGCGCCTACCCTCCTCGGCGCGGGCGGCGCGCGCCGCCGCCGCGCTGACCTTCACCGCGTTGCGCGAGACCGTCCCGCCGCGCGATCCCTCGGCGAGACGCTCGAGCTGATCGGCCGCCTCGTTGATCGCCTTGAGGTGACGCTCGTGCTCGAACTGCTTGCCGGGAGGCGCGATGTCCGGGTGCCACACCTTGGCCATCCGCCTGCGCGCGAGCTGCACGGCGCGCTGGTCGAAGGGCGGCGAGATCTCCAGAAGGAGGAGCGACTGCTCGAGGTCCAAGACGTTGGGCATGAACCCTCAAGGGTACCGCTGGTGGGCGCGTGGGCGCGAGGGACAGAGGGAGGGTGGCGAGGAGGTTTGCGTCGGTCAGGCGCGACCTGATGTGGGTGGGCGCGATCAGCCGCTGATCTGCTGCACGGCGTCTGGCGCGAAGGCCGAAACCTAAGTGCGGACGGCCGGAAGTTCCGTGGTCTCTCGCCGCGCATCCCCGGAGATCCCGACGGAACGCCCGGCGGGCAGCCCTTAGCTAAGTGATCAGCTTGCGCTCCATCGCCTTGATCGCCAGGCGCCACATGAGAATTCCGAAGAGCACCAGCGCGCCGAGGTGCGCGAGGTCGGCGCTGGCATCCCAGCCGAAGGAGGCGTGGCGGACGAGCTCGACGGTGTGGTGCAGCGGGTTGACGTTGCCGAGGATCTGCGCCCACTCCGGCAGCCCGGACAGCGGGAAGAACGTGCCGGCCACGAGGAACGTCGGCGTGATGATCGTGCTCGTGACGTAGTTGAAGTTGTCGATCGACTTCAACAGGCCGGCGATCATGATCCCGAAGCACGCCCAGCCGAAGCCGGAGATGAAGGCGATGAACGGCACGAGGAGCATCCCCCAGCTCGGTTGGAGGCCGAACACCATGGCGATGAGCAACGGGACGTTGCCGTAGGTGCCCGCGCGGGCGGCGATCCACAGCGCCTCGGCCGTGACGAGCTCCTCGGTGTCGACCGGCGCCGCGAGGATCGCGTCGTACGTGTGCTGGAACTGGTACTTCACGAACACCCCGAACATCGCCGGGAAGACCGACGCGAACAGGACGGCGCTCGCCACGACCCCGGTGCCGACGAAGTCGACGTAGTCATAACCCCCGACCTTCGAGACGAGCGAGCCGAAGCCGAACCCGAACGCGAGCAGGTAGATCGTCGGGTCGATCGTGGAGGAGAACGTCGTCGAGCGCCAGAACGAGCCGAAGTTCGTGATCTCGCGGACGAGCACGCCCTGGATCGCCGGGCGTTCGAGTCGTCCGAGCCGGCGCGGGGTGCGAGCTACCGCGCTCACGTGATCTCCTCCCCGGTGAGCAGCACGAAGACATCCTCGAGGTTGGCCCGCCGCCGCTCGCCTTCGGGCAGGTCGCCGTTGCGGCCGTCGATGCCCATGAGCGTCACGCTCGTGCCCGTGCGCCTCGTGCGCAGCCCATCCGCGACGGCCGCCGTCTCGACATCCGCCAGCCGGGCCGGCGGTCCGTAGACCTCGAGCACCTCGCGCCCGGCGTGCTCGAAGACGAGCTCGGAGGGACGGCCGGTCGCGACGGCGCGGCCCTTGGACATGATCACGACGCTGTCGGCGAGGCGCTGCGCCTCCTCGATGTAGTGCGTCGACATGAGGATCGACGTGCCGCCGGCGCGCAGCGCGTCGATGAGCGCCCACAGCTCCTGGCGCACCTGCGGGTCGAGGCCGACGGTGGGCTCGTCCATGAGCAGCATCCGCGGCTGGTGCACGAGCGCGCGGGCGATGAGCAGCCGCCGGCGCATGCCGCCAGACAGCTCGTCGACCTTCGAGTCGCGGCGGTCGCCGAGCTTGGCGATGTCGAGCGCGCGCTCGATCGCCGGCTTGCGCTCCGCGCGCCCGAGCCGGTACAGGTGCGCGAACACGCGGAGGTTCTGCTCGACGGTGAGCGTCGTGTCGAGGTTGTCGAGCTGTGGCACGACGCCGCATTGCGCGCGTGCCACCTTCGACTCCGCGGGGATCTTGAAACCGAGCACCTCGAGTTCACCCGCGTCGGCGATGACCTGCGCGGTGAGCAGCTTCATCGTCGTCGACTTGCCCGCGCCGTTGGGACCGAGCAGGCCGACGCACGTGCCCTCGGGCACGTCGAGGTCGAACCCGTCGACGGCGATGATGTCGCCGTAGCGCTTGACGACGCAGCGCAGGCGGATCGCGAGGTTCTCGGGCATCCGAGGGACTGTAGAGAAGCGCTGCCGCGCCCTGATGCCGTGAGAGTGCCGTGAGAGTGGCTCCACAGCGGCTGCGGGTTTGAGTCTTATTGACACATGGATCGCAGGCCCGTCGTCGCCGCGGCCGTGCTGGCAGCAATCGCCGCCGCAGTGCCGTTCACGCTCGCGACCGCCGCGCAGAACGCCCCCGGCGGGCAGCGCGGCTTCTTCAACTCGCCGTGCGACTTCACCCATCGCGCGGCGGACGATCCGATCGTCTTCCCCGGCACGCCCGGCGCGTCGCACAGCCACGACTTCTTCGGCAACCCGACGACGAGCGCGTTCTCGACGCTTCAGTCGATGAACGGCGCGCTGGCGCGCTGCCGCCGCGGCGGCGATCGCGCCGGCTACTGGGTGCCGACGCTGCGCAAGGGCAAGAAGATCGTCAAGCCGGTGCGCGCGAACGTCTACTACCGGACCGCGCGCCGCGCGCCGGCCTCCATCGAGCCGTACCCGCCGGGTCTGCGCGTCATCGCCGGCAACGCGAAGGCGACCGGTCCGCAGAGCCCGAAGATCGTGCGCTGGGGCTGCACCGGCGAGGCCAAGCCGAAGGGCACGAAGAAGGCGCCGGTCTGCCCGAAGGGCACCCGGCTGCGGCTGAGCATCGTCTTCCCCGGCTGCTGGAGCGGCAACGAGCTCGACAGCCCCGACCACATGTCCCACCTCGCCTACGCGGTACGGATCGGCGGCGGCAAGCTCGGCTGCCCGGCGAGCCATCCGCGCGCGGTGCCGTCGCTCGTGCTGAACGTCCCGTACGCGACGCGCGGCGGCCGCGGCCTGAAGCTCGCCTCGGGCCCGTTGCACACCGCGCACGGCGACTTCTTCAACGCCTGGGAGCCGGCGGAGCTCGCCCGCCTCGTGCGCGAGTGCCTCAACGCCGACGTGCACTGCGAGCTGCCCAAGAAGATGCGCTGAGGGGTGCCGCAGCCGGCCACGTGCCGGCGCAGGCGGGCCCCCGCGGACTCAGCAGTTCGCCGCGCCACCCGGAATACTCGGGTGGATGATCGCGAGGATCTTCGCCGCCGCCGCCGCGGTCACCGCCGCGGTTGCCTTCTGGGCGGTGGGGGCGAGCGGCCAGGGCGGCACGCCAGCGTCTCCCGGCACCGCCGCGCAGACACCGTTCGGGCTCACCGAGTCCGCGGTCGCCCCGAAGCGGGCGTACTTCGGCCGCGGCTCGGTGCGCATCGCCTTTCGCTTCATGTTCGACCGGCCGCTGGACCTCGTCGTCGAGATCGTGCGCGGGCCCACCGGGAAGGTCGTGCGGCACATCCCGATGCCGGGAGCCCGCCCGGGCGAGCGCTATCGCGTGCGCTGGGACGGCCTGACCGACACCAGACGCGCCGCGCCCGACGGCCGCTACGGCGTACGCATCGTTCCCCCCGCCGGCACGGGCGATGCCCGCCGCGCGGGCGCGTTGACGCTGCGCGGCCACATGTACCCGATCCGCGGACCGCATGCCGACCGCGGCCCGATCGGCCAGTTCGGCACCGGGCGCAACGGCGGGCGCACGCACGAGGGCTTCGACGTCAACGCCGCCTGCGGGACGCCGCTCGTCGCCGCGCGCGCCGGCAAGGTGACGCGCAGCACCTACGACCCGGTCCTCTACGGCAACGACGTCATCATCCGCGGGCGGCTGAACAACCGCTCCTACCGCTACTCACACCTGCGCTACCGCGCGCTCGTCCGCACGGGCGACTTCGTGCGCACGGGCCAGCGGATCGGCGTCGTCGGCGACACCGGCAACGCCCGCAGCATCGGCTGCCATCTGCACTTCGAGCTGCGGCGCAACGGCGTGCTCGTGAACCCGAAGGGCCCGCTGCGCGCCTGGGACGGCTGGAGCTAGGCCCCCGCGGCTTACGCGTCGGGCGCGCTTGCTCGTTGCGCCTCTTCCAGCGCCGTCAACCGGTCGTCGAGCAGCTTCACTGCCTCGAGCGTCACCGCGAGCAGGCCGTTGTAGTTGACGCGCCGCACTCCGTCCTCGTCCTGCGCGACGAGATCGGGAAAGACCGCCTCGACGTCCTGGGCGATGACGCCTGACGACACCCCGCCCGGGGTCAGCCCACGCGCGCGCACCGTGTCGTCGTCACGCCAGCGCCACGTGACGGCATGGATCTTCTGAAGCCGGCTGAGAAGATCGTCCGCAGTCGCCTCAGGAACGTCGGGTTCCATCAGCGGCCGACCTGCGAACGAGCGGCCGGATGTCCGTCTTCAGATCGCGATCGGAGTCCTTCGGATCGATCTCCGTGTCGGTGCCGACGTACTGGGCGGCCGAGGGCTCGGGGACGGGCCGCCGCTTGGCGAACAGCAGCGGGGTCTTCACTTGGAGCCCTCGTCGCGCACGAGCGGGCGGATCTCGGTCTTCAGCGCGCGGTCGGAGATGACCTTCGGGTCCATCTCGGTGTCCGTGCCGACGTACTGTGCAGCCACGGGGGCTTCGAGCGGGCGGCGCTTACCGAACAGCAGCGGGGTCTTCATGCTGAGGCTCCTTCTCGACGGGGCAAACCGGAGGCCGAAGCTAACCAACAAACGAGTCGTTCGCAACCCGGCTCCAAGACACCCCGAGTCGCCGCGCGCGACGCTCTACCCTGGGACACCGATGTCGTCTCACCAGTACGTCTACACGATGCACCGCCTGTCGAAGGACTATCCGCCCGACAAGCAGGTGCTCAAGGACATCACGCTCGCGTTCCTGCCCGGAGCGAAGATCGGCGTGCTCGGCTACAACGGCGCCGGCAAGTCGACGGTGCTGCGGATCATGGCCGGCACCGAGACCGACTTCCGCGGCGATGCGATGCTGGCGCCCGACGCCTCGGTCGGCATGCTCGAACAGGAGCCTCAGCTCGACGAGGCCAAGGACGTCAGGGCCAACGTCGAGGACGGCATCGCCGGCACGCGCGCGCTCCTGGACCGCTTCAACGAGCTCGCCGCGAACTACTCCGAGGAGACCGCCGACGAGTTCGCGCGGCTGCAGGAGCAGATCGACGCCGCCGACGCGTGGAGCCTCGACACGACGGTCGAGTACGCGATGGACGCGCTGCGCCTGCCGCCCGCCGACGCCGACGTCACGAAGCTCTCCGGCGGCGAGCGCCGGCGCGTCGCGCTGTGTCGCCTGCTGCTCGCCCAGCCCGACCTGCTGCTGCTCGACGAGCCGACGAACCACCTCGACGCCGAGTCGGTCGACTGGCTCGAGCGCCACCTCGCCGAGTACAAGGGCACGATCGTCGCGGTCACCCACGATCGCTACTTCCTCGACAACGTCGCCGGCTGGATCCTCGAGCTCGACCGCGGGCGCGGCCTGCCCTACGAGGGCAACTACTCCTCGTGGCTCGAGCAGAAGCAGGCGCGCCTCGCGCAGGAGGAGAAGTCCGACAAGGTGCGCCAGCGCACGATCGCCTCCGAGCTCGAATGGGTGCGCGAGAACCCGAAGGGGCGGCGCAAGAAGGCCAAGGCGCGGCTGAACAACTACGAGGCGCTGCTGGCCGAGGAGCGCAACGTCTCGCTCGACCAGGTCCAGATCCATATCCCCGCCGGACCGCGGCTGGGCGATCTCGTCGTCGAGGCTGAGGGGCTGCGCAAGGGCTTCGGCGACAGGCTGCTCATCGAGGATCTGAACTTCACGCTGCCGCGCGGCGGGATCGTCGGCGTCATCGGCCCCAACGGCGCCGGCAAGACGACGCTCTTTCGGATGATCACCGGCCAGGAGCAGCCCGACGACGGCGAGCTGCGCGTCGGCGACACCGTCGAGCTCGCCTACGTCGACCAGTCGCGCGACGCGCTGGACGACGACAAGTCCGTCTGGCAGGAGATCTCCGGCGGCATGGACCAGATCAAGGTCGGCGACCGGACGATGAACTCGCGCGCCTACTGCTCGTCGTGGAACTTCAAGGGCTCCGACCAGCAGAAGAAGACCGGCACGCTCTCCGGCGGCGAGCGCAACCGCCTGCATCTCGCCAAGCTGCTGAAGACCGGCGGCAACGTCCTGCTGCTCGACGAGCCGACCAACGACCTCGACGTCGACACGCTGCGCGCGCTCGAAGAGGCGCTGCTGGCGTTCGCCGGCTGCGCCGTGGTCATCTCCCACGATCGCTGGTTTTTGGATCGCGTCGCGACGCATGTGCTCGCCTTCGAGGGCGACTCGCAGGTCACCTGGTTCGAGGGCAACTTCGAGGCCTACGAGGAGCACCGCCGCGCGCTGCTGGGCGACGAGGCCGACCGGCCGCACCGCATCACGTACAAGCGCCTGACGCGTACGTGAACGACGCCGTCGACGTCTGCGTCACCGAGTTCACCGACCCCGCGTGTCCGTGGGCGTGGTCGGCGGAGCCGTTTCGCCGCCGCCTGCAGTGGCTCTACGGCGACAGCCTCGACTGGAGCCGGCGCATGGTCGTGCTCTCCGATCACGCCAACGAGTACGAGGCCAAGGGCTTCACGACGGCGAAGATGGCGAAGTCCTACGCGACGATCGCGCGCGACCACGGCATGCCGATCGACACCTCCGAGCGCTCGCGCATGGCCGCCAGCGAGCCGGCCTGCCGGGCTGTGGTCGCCGCGCGTCTGCACGCGCCCGAGTCCGAGGACGCGCTGCTGCGCGCGTTTCGCGTGCGGTGCTTTGCGGGACAACTGCTCGACGACCCGGCGACGCTCGAGGGCGCGGCCGGCGACGCCGGGATGGATGTCGGCGACCTGCGCGGGTGGATGGCCGGCGAGGACGTAGAGCGGGCACTCAGTACGGACCGCGCGGACGCTCGGCAGCCGATTCCCGCCGCGCGCGTGCTCGACAAGAAGCTCGCCAACTGGTCGGGCGGGCAGCGCTACACGTGCCCGTCGCTCGAGATCGTGCGTCGCAGCGACGGGGTGCGGATCGCGGTGCCGGGCTTCCAGCCCTTCGCCGCCTACGACGTCGTGCTCGCGAACCTCGTGCCCGGATCTGAACGGCGTGATCCGCCCGGCTCGGTCCTCGATGTGCTTGCGTGGGCGGGTGAGGCGCTGGCGACGCGGGAGGTCGCCGTTGTGTGCGACGTCGCCCACGAGGAGGCGCGCGAGCAGCTGGGCCGCGTCGCCGAGGAGCGCCACGTCGGCTTCGACGGCCTCTGGAGTCTGTGAGTTTCGTCCTCCGGTCGCCGGAACCGGCGACCTCGAGTCCGTGAGTTTCGTCCTCCGGTCGCCGGAACCGGCGACCTCGAGTCCGTGAGTTTCGTCCTCCGGTCGCCGGAACCGGCGACCTCGAGTCCGTGAGTTTCGTCCTCCGGTCGCCGGAACCGGCGACCTCGAGTCCGTGAGTTTCGTCCTCCGGTCGCCGGAACCGGCGACCTCCGGACGACGTTACACGGACAGTAGCCCGCGCAGGATGTCGCGCAGCTCGCCCGCGTCGCGAGCGACCGCGTCGGCGTCGGCGAGCTCGTCGGCGGGGTGCGGTCCCGTCGCGACGGCGATCACGCGCACGCGGTCGGCGCGCGCGCAGGCGATGTCGCGCGGCGTGTCGCCGATGACGATCGTCTGCTCGCGCGGCCACGGGCCGCCGTTGCCGTCACCCGCCCGGCGCCGCGCGATCGCGGGCAGCTGCGAGCGGTCCTCGTGGTCTGAGCCGAAGCCACCCTGGCCGCTGGGAAAGAACCCGCCCAGGCCGGCGCTGCGCAGCTTCATCCGCGCGATCGGCTCGAAGTTGCCGGTCACGAGCGCGAGCAGCGTGTCGTCGCGGTCGTGCAGCTCGGCGAGCAGGTCGTGCATCCCGGGCGCGACGGTGTGCGACAGGTCGTCGGGCACGAGCCGGGCGTAGGCCTCGCAGGCGGCGATCCGCACGTCGTCGGCGCGCGCGTCGATCCGCGCGGCCGGGACGCCGCTGCGCACGAGCATGTCCCGGGTGATGTCGAGATCGGTCCGCCCGGCGACGACGCGCGGCGCGGGGATCGGCTGCTCGAGCCCGTGCACGACGCGCAGCGCCTCGTGCATCGCGTCGCGGTGCGCGTCGGCGGCCTTGATGAGGAGCGTGCCGTCGATGTCGAAGAGCAGCAGCACGGCGCGCGCTGTTCAGCGCTCGAACGCCGTCTCTGCGCTCAGCGACTGCGCGAACGCGGCGATGAGCCGTGCGCACGCGTCGATGTCTGAGAGCTGCACCATCTCGACGGGGGAGTGCATGTAGCGCAGCGCGATCGACACGCCGCCGGTCGGGACCCCGGCGCGCGTGAGGTGGATCGCGTCGGCGTCGGTGCCGGTCCGGCCCGCGGACGCCTGCACGGTGAACGCGATGCCCTCGCGCTCGGCCGTCTCGTACAGCAGCTCGAACACGGCCGGGTGCAGGATCGAGCCGCGCTCGAGCACCGGGCCGGAGCCGAACTCGTGCTTGCCGAGCTCGTTGATGTCGACGCCCGGTGCGCTGGTCTCGTGCGTGACGTCGACGACGATCGCGACGTCGGGACGCAGTCCGTGCGCGGACGTGCGCGCGCCCGCGAACGTGATCTCCTCCTGGACGACGCCGACCGCCGCGACGTCGCCGGGCGCGCCGCCGGCCTCGGCGACCAGGCGCGCGGCCTCGAGCGCGATGAAGGCGCCGAGGCGGTTGTCCATCGAGCGCGAGATGACGCGCTCGCCGCGCAGCTCCAGCGGCTCTGCGGCGATCACCGCGACGTCGCCGATGCGCACGGCCGCGCGCGCCTCGTCGCCGTCCTTGGCTCCGATGTCGATGTGCAGGTCGCGCAGCTCGGGGACCTTCTTGCGGTCCTCGTCACGCAGCAGGTGGATCGGCTTGCGCCCCGCGACGCCCGGCACCGGGCCGTTGCGCGTGAGCAGCTCGACGCGCTGGCCGATGAGCACCTGCGGGTCCCAGCCTCCGACGCCGATGAAGCGCAGGAAGCCGTTGTCGTCGATGTGCGTGACGATCAGGCCGATCTCGTCGATGTGTCCGACGACCGCGACGAAGGGCGCGCCGTCGGACGTGCCCTTCACGCGGGCGACCACGGAGCCCATGGCGTCGATCGAGACGTCGTCGGTGAACGCCCGGCCAGCCTCGTCGAAGACGGCGGCGGGCGCCGTCTCGTAACCCGACGGGCCGGCGGCGGTGAGCAGCTTGCGAAGGACGTCGGGAAGTGGCACGGCGGCGAAGGCTATCGCCGCGTCGTGGCTCGCAAGGGTTTGCGACGATGGACGCGGTGATCGTCGCCATCGTCATTTTCGCGGGCGCGCTCGCGGTCATCGCATCCGAGCGCGTGGACCGGACGAAGGTGGCCCTCGTCGGTGCGGTCCTCGTCGTGCTCTCCCAGACGATCGACCAGGAGCACGCGATCGAGGCGATCGATTGGGAGACGATCGGGCTGCTGGCGGGCATGATGCTGATCGTCCGGGTCACGGAGCCGACCGGGATCTACACGTTCCTCGCGATCCGCGCTGGTCAGCTGGCCCGCGGCCGCCCGTTCGCGGTGGTGCTCTACATGGCGCTGTCGACGGCGGTGCTGTCGGCGTTCCTGGACAACCTCACCACGGTCCTGCTCGTCGTGCCGATCACGTTCCTGCTCGCCGACGCGCTCGACATCGATCCGATCCCGCTCGTGCTCATCGAGATCATCGCCTCGAACATCGGCGGGACGGCGACGCTCATCGGCGACCCGCCGAACATCCTCATCGCCGGGGCGACGGGACTGTCGTTCTCGGACTTCGTCGTGAACCTCGCACCGATCGCGGCGCTCGCGTTCCTCGTCGTCACCGGCATGCTGTATCTCGTCTTCCGCAAGCGCCTGCAGATCGCCCCGGAGGCGCGCGACAGGGTGCTCGAGCTCGACGCGCGCCGGTCGATCGAGGATGTCGCCGAGCTCAAGCGCACGCTGCCGGTGCTCGTGCTCACGATCCTCGCGTTCTTCGTGCACGGGGCGATCGGCGTCGAGCCCGCGACGGTGGCGCTGACCGGGGCGACGGTGATGCTGCTGCTCACGCGCCAGACCGTGGAGGAGGCGCTGCGCGGCATCGAGTGGCCGACGCTGTTCTTCTTCGTCGGCCTGTTCGTGATGGTCGGCGGGCTGGAGGAGACCGGCGCCATCAAGGAGGTCGCCGACGGGATCGCCGCGGTCACGAACGGCGACCGTTCGGCGGAGCTGTTCGGGATCATGTGGGTCTCCGCGGCCGGCTCGGGCGTCGTCGACAACATCCCGTTCACGGCGACGATGATCCCCGTCGTCGAGCAGCTTCAGGCCGGCAACGAGGGCGACGACGCGTACTGGTGGGCGCTGTCGCTCGGGGCGTGCTTCGGCGGCAACTTCACGCTCATCGCTGCCGCCGCCAACGTCGCCGCCGCCGGGATGGCCGAGCGTGCCGGCCGGCCGATCGGCTTTCTCACGTTCCTCAAGGTGGGCGTGCCCGCGACGCTCGTCTCGATGCTACTGGCGACGGGTTACGTCGCCGTGCGCTATCTCTAGGAGGTGCGATGAGCCCGCGCAGGATCGCCAGCACCGTACGACGCGAGGTCCCGCTGCTGCTCGACGGGCAGCCTCTGCGCGAGGCGGTGAGGGCGATCATCGACGCCGATGTGCCGGCGCTGCCGGTGGTCGACGACGGCGGCAAACTGCGGGGCATCTTCGGCGAGCGCGAGTTCATCGGCGCGCTGTTCCCCGGCTACCTGACGGCGCTCGGCTACGCGGGCTTCGTCCCGCGCTCGCTCGACGAGGCGCTCGAGAAGCGCTCGACCTGCCTCGACGACGCGGTCGAGAAGTACATGAACAGCGAGCACATCGACGTTGGCGAGGATCACTCGGACACCCAGCTGGCCGAGATCTTCCTGCACCACCGCGTGCTCATCATCCCGATCGTCGACGGCGGACGGGTGACCGGGATCGTCACGCGCGAGGACTTCTTCCGGGCGCTCGCCGAGCGTCTAATCGCGCTGTCGTGACCTCGCGCTGGACGGCGCTGCTGCTGATGACGCGGCTGCTCGCTGCCGCCGTGGCGG
This sequence comes from uncultured Actinomycetes bacterium, assembly GCA_963705315.1. GTDB lineage: Bacteria > Actinomycetota > Thermoleophilia > Solirubrobacterales > Solirubrobacteraceae > CADCVQ01. The sequence goes on along the minus strand of OY970068.1, from coordinate 52,319 downwards.
TGGTGCTGCTATCCGTGCATCGCGTCACCGCGCACGACGCGGAGCTCGTCGCCGCCGTGGTGATCTTCACTGCGGGCTCGCTCGTGGCGCTGACGGCGATGCCGCGCCTGCAGCTGTCGCCCTTGGCATGGCTGGCCGACGGCCTCGCCGTGCTGGCGCTCGTCGCCGCGTCGGAGGACTGGCGCAGCCCGTTCTACGTCCTCATGCTGACGGCGCTCATCCTGCCGGCGACGGCCTTGCCGTTCCGTCGCGCGGTCGCCTGGGGGACCGCCTTCACGCTGGCATACCTCGGCGTGGCGGTCTACACCGAGCTCGACGCCAACACGCTGGAGAGCACGATCCGACTCGAGACGATCGCGACGCACGTGATGGTGCCGCTCGTCGTCACGCTCGCGCTCGCCTACGCCGCCGACGTGCTCGAGCGGCTGCGCGAGGAGCGCCTGCGAGGGGAGCGGCTCGCGGTCCAGACCGAGCGCCAGCGCATCGCCTGGGAGCTGCACGACTCCGCCAAGCAGCGGGTGCACGCGGCGCATCTCGTGCTCAGCGCGCTGCAGGGCCAGGTCGATGGGGTGCAGGCCGAGCTCGTCGACCGGGCGCTCGCGGAGATGCGAGCCGCCGGGGCGGACATGGACACGAGCGTGGCCGAGCTGCGCACGCCCCTCGAGGGGCGCTCGGTCGAGCGCCTGCTCGCCGAGCGTGCCGCCGAGCTCGCCCCCGCGACCAAGGCGACGATCAGCGTGCGCGGGACGACTGGCGAACTGCCCGCGCACGTCGCGGCGCACGCGTACCGCATCGGAGCGGAGGCGCTGACGAACGCCGTCCGTCACGGCGAGGCCTCGCACATCGACGTCGTCCTCTCGCGCAACGGCGCGACGGCCGGCATCGAGGTTGGAGACGACGGGCGCGGACTGCCCGCGATCCGCCGTCCCGGCGCCAATGGACTGCGCTCGATGCGCGCGCGCGCAGAGACGATCGGCGCCGAGCTGTCGATCGACGCGGGTCCCGGCGGGCGCGGAACCCGCGTCCAGCTGACGCTTCACATCGATCCCGACCCAAGGGGCGCCGACGCATGATCCGCATCCTCATCGTGGACGACCACCCGGCGCTGCGCGCCGGCCTGACGGCGGTGCTGCGCGCCGAGCCGGGCCTCGTCCCGCTCGACGTCGCCACGTCGGCGACCGACCTGTGGCCCGCGCTGCACCGCACGAAGCCCGACGTCGTCGTGCTCGACTACCACCTCCCGGGAGACGACGGCCTCACCGTGTGTCGTCGCATCAAGCGCGAGCTGCCCGCGCCGGCCGTGCTGCTGTATTCGGCCTACGCCGACGCGTCGCTGACGATCCCGGCGCGGCTCGCGGGCGTCGACGGCCTCGTCAGCAAGGCGGCCCCGGCCGGCGAGCTGTACGACGCGATCCGGCGCGTCGCGCGGGGTGAGCGCGTGCTGCCGCCGCTGTCGCGCGAGCTCCTCGACACGGCCGGCGCCAAGCTCGATGCCAGCGAGCTGCCGGTGCTCGGCATGATGCTGGAGGACACGTCGCTCGGCGAGATGGCCGACGCGCTGGGCATCGAGCCGGCGGAGGTGACGCGCCACATCGACCGCATGATCAAGCGCCTGAAGGTCGACGTCCCCGCCCCGCGCGCCGCGGGCTGAGGCTCCTCAGCACTCAGGCCGGCGCCGCATCCGCCAGCCGGCGCAGGACCGGCGGGACGATCAGCGTCGTGAGCACCGACATCGCGACGATGACCGCGAAGAGCTCGGCGTCGATCGTCCCGGTCGCGTTCCCGATCCCGGCGACGATGATCCCGACCTCGCCGCGCGGCACCATGCCGACGCCGACGAACGCGGCGTCGCGACGTCCCATCCTTAGCGCGCCGACGTATGCGCCGGCAAACTTCGTCACGATCGCGAGGACGGTGATGCCGGCGAGCAGCAGCAGCGTGTCGAAGTCGCCGAACGCCGCGAGGGACACCTCGAGGCCGATGAACGCGAAGAAGAACGGCGGGAAGAACGCGTAGAGCGGCGCGACCTCCTCCTCGATCGGGTGCTGGTCGCGCGTCTCGGCGACGACCATGCCGGCGAGAAACGCGCCGATGATCGCGGCGAGCCCGATCTGCGACGCGAACGCGGCGAGGCCGAGGCAGAGGATGACGGCCGGCAGGAGCGGCGACTCGGAGAAGCGCGGCGCATGCAGCAGCGCGGGCCGCGACTGGAGCAGCTTCGTCCCGCCGAGCCCGACGAACGCCACGAACGCCAGCGCGACCGCGGCCGTCACGGCGATCGCGCCGATATCGACGCCGCCCTCGGCGGCGACGCCCGCCGCGACGGCGACGAGCAGCAGCGCGAGGATGTCGTCGACGATCGCCGCACCGAGGATCGTGCGGCTGGCCCGCTGCTCGAGCACGCCGAGCTCGATGAGGACGGCGGAGGTGATCCCGACGCTCGTCGCGACGAGCGCCGCGCCGATGAACAGCGACGTCCCCGTGCTCTCGCCGAGCGCGGCCCCGAGAGCGATTCCGCCGGCGAACGGGATCGCGACACCGAGCATGCCGACGGTGACCGCCGTCGGGCCGACCTCGCGCAGATCCGAGAGCCGCGTCTCCAGGCCGACCCAGAACAAGAGGAAGACGACGCCGAGCTCAGCGAACACCTCGAGGACGTCGCCGGGTTCGACCAGGCCGAAGACCGCGGGGCCGATCAGCACGCCGGCGAGGATCTCCCCGACGATCGTCGGCTGGCGCATGCGCCGGAACAGCTCGTCGCCGAGCTTCGCGGCGAGCAGCACGACGAACAGGTCGGTGAGAACGGCGGCAAGCTCCGATGACGCGGCCAGGGGCACGCCCTTGAGGCTATGCGCTACGCGTGCCCGACGAGGATCCCGACGGCGGCGACGATCGCGCCGCCGAGCGTGACCTGGATCAGCGAGGTCTTCAGCGCGACGCCGAGGAAGCGCTTGCGGATCCACGCGATGGCCACGAGCTCGAAGCTCACGACGATGTAGGCGACGGTCAGCGCGGTCCCGATGTCGCTGATGAGGAACGGCAGCGCATGGGCGGTGCCGCCGATGAACGTCGCGATGCCGGTGATCATGCCGCGCGTCAGCGAGCCGCCGCGGCCGGTGATCTCGCCGTCGTCGGAGAGGCCCTCCGACATGCCCATGCTGATCGCCGCGCCGAGCGCGGCGGCGAGGCCGACGAGGAGTGCGGCCTTGGAGCCGGCGATGTACGCGGCGGCGAAGATCGGCGCCAGCGTGGAGATGGTGCCGTCGATCAGCCCGATGAGGGCGGGCTGGATGATCTGCAGGAGGCGCTGGCGCTCGTCGGCTGCGCGCCAGCGCCCGACGAGCGGGATGTCCGCGGCGGTCATAGGCCTGATTATAGCAAGTGTCTTGCAATAAGGACACCCTAAGACTAGCTTGCGTAATGTAGTAAGGACGGCCTAAGATGTACCGATGAGCCAGGATCTCATCCCCGCCCTTCGCGAGCGCGGCATGCGCGTGACCTCGCAGCGGGTGCTCGTGCACCGCGCGCTGCGCGAGCTCGACCGCCACGTCACCGCCGACGAGCTGCTCGACGCCGTCAGCGACCGCCTCCCGAACGTTTCCCTCCCCACCATCTACGCGACGCTCGACCTGCTCGAGGACCTCGGCATGGTCCGCCGCGTCCAGCGCGCCGGGACGACTCTCTTCGACCCCCGCACCGACGCCCACCACCACCTCATCTGCACCGAGTGCGGCTCGATCCAGGATCTCGACTCGGCGCTCGAGACGAGCGGGATCGAGCGCGCCGCAGCCAAGCGCGGCTTCAGCCAGGAACGCATCGAGGCCGTCGTGCACGGCCGCTGCGCGGGCTGCGGTTAGGCGGCTTGGGCGAGGAGCGCGGAGGGTCCGCGCGACGTATCGGGTTCTTCGGTGATCTGGCGCCAGGTGACGCGGACGACGCGCCAGCCTTGGAGGGTGAGGCGTTGGTCGCGTCGGCGGTCGCGTTCGAAGGCCTGGGGCGTGCCGTGGGTCCGGCGTCCGTCGGTTTCGACGACGAGGCGCGCGCGGCGCCAGAGGAAGTCGACCTCCCACTCTTCGGGGGGATCGCGAGCCACACGTTGACCTCGGGCTGCGGGAGCCCGGCGCCGCGGCAGATCTGCAGGAACAGCTCCTCGATCTCGGTCTTGGTGAGCGTCGAGCCGGCGTGGTGGGAGGCGCGCGCGCCGCGCAGTCGTTTGGCGCCCTGGTGCGTCGGGTTGCGAGCGAGGATGTCCTCGATCGCGCGCAGGTCAAGCAGGTGCAGCTGCTCGGCGCGATGGAGCACGCGTTCCGGGCCGCGGCGATCAAGGACCGCGGCGAGGTCCAGGAGCGTGCGGGCGAGGCTCGTGCAACGGAACCCGTCGATCGTCTCGATGTCGCGTGGCAGCAGGCCGCTGGCCTGGTGGGCCACGATGCCTGCGCGCCGACGGCCCGCCGCCCGCTGGCGGTCGTGATGTCGGTGACGCGCCGGTTGTCTGGCCGCAGGCCACGCAGCGCTGCCGAAGATCGATGAGACAGAGCCCCATCGGCACCACACGCCAGTTCGGCGGCCTTCCACCGCCCCTGCTGTGTCAACGGGGCGGGCGAGACCGCGTAGACACCCGGGTGCACACGCGCAGCCGCTCAGCCGTCACCCGCGAGCGCACCGTGCTGTCACTCAACCCCAGCCCGCGCAGCTGCCGCAAGGCCACGACGTTGTGCTGGCTCGCCGCGAACTCGGCGATCTGCCGTTCCAGCGGGGGTCGTGGTTCAAAACGTCCACTCTGTCGTCGTTTTGAACCACGCCCCTCCACAAGCGCCCAGGATCACCCTCATCCCGTTACCGATCCACACCGCTTCGCCGACAACCACGCGCCGAACTGCAACACGAGACGCCCGCGAACGAACGAGCGAGCGAGCGAGCGAGCGAAGCGGCCTACGCCTGGTCGCGCAGCTGCCGCAGCACGAACCGCAGGATCCCGCCGTGGCGGAAGTACTCCGCCTCCTTGGGTGTGTCGATCCGGACCTCGGCCTCGAACTCGATCGCGTCGGCGTGCACCGTCACGGTCTCGGGCAGCTCGCCGGCGTTCAGCGGATCCGCGAACCCTTCAATCGAGAAGGCCTCCTCGCCGGTCAGCCCGAGCTCCTTCGCGCTCGCCGGCAGCTGCAGCGGCAGCACGCCCATGCCCACCAGATTGGACCGGTGGATGCGCTCATAGGACTCCGCCAGCACCGCCCGCACGCCCAGCAGCCGCGTGCCCTTCGCCGCCCAGTCGCGCGACGATCCCGAGCCGTACTCCTTGCCGGCCAGGACGACCAGCGGCACGCCCTCGGAGATGTACGCCATCGCGGCGTCGTAGATCGACATCTGCGCGTCTTCGGGCAACTTGCGCGTGACGCCGCCCTCGGTTCCGGGCGCGAGCTGGTTGCGCAACCGGATGTTCGCGAACGTGCCGCGCATCATCACCTCGTGGTTGCCGCGCCGCGCGCCGTAGGAGTTGAAGTCCTTCGGGTCGACGCCGTGGGCCTGGAGGTACAGCCCCGCCGGCCCGTCGCGCTTGATCGCGCCGGCGGGTGAGATGTGGTCGGTCGTCACCGAGTCGCCGAGCAGCGCCAGCACCCGCGCGCCCGTGATGTCGACGACCGGCTTGGGCTCCGGTGCGAGGTTCACGAAGTACGGCGGCAGGCGCACGTACGTCGAGTCGTCGGCCCAGATGAAGCGGTCGCCGGTCGGCACATCCAGACCGCGCCAGCGCTCGTCGCCCTTGAACACGTCGCCGTAGGAGGACGCGAACATCTCCGAGCGCACCGCCTCCAAGACCGTGTCGGCGACCTCCTTCTCAGACGGCCACAGGTCGTGCAGGAACACATCGCTGCCCTCGCCGTCGACGCCCAACGGCTCGTTGACGATGTCGACGTCCATCGACCCCGCCAGCGCATACGCGACGACGAGCGGCGGCGATGCGAGGTAGTTCATCTTCACGTCGGGGTTGATGCGGCCCTCGAAGTTGCGGTTGCCCGACAGCACCGACACGACCGCGAGGTCGTGCTCGGCGACGGCCTCTGAGATCGCCACCGGCAGCGGACCCGAGTTGCCGATGCACGTCGTGCAGCCGTAGCCGACGAGATGGAAACCCAGCGCTTCGAGTGAATCGGTCAGGCCCGCGCGCTCGAGGTACTCGGTCACGACCTTCGAGCCCGGCGCCAGCGACGTCTTCACCCACGGCTTGCGCTGCAGCCCGCGCGCGACGGCGTTGCGGGCCAGCAACCCCGCGGCGATCATCACCGACGGGTTGGAGGTGTTCGTGCACGACGTGATCGCCGCGATCACGACGCGACCGTGGTCGAGGTCGGTCTTCACGCCGTCGCCCAGCGTGATCTCGACGCGCGAGTCGGGGTGCTCGGCGACCCACACCGCAACCTCGGCGGCGCGCTCCTCCTCCTCGGCGGCGTCGCGGGAGTGCGTGGCGCTGACCTCGTGCGCGCGCTTCGTGCCGGTCGGTGGATCAGACGCCGGGAACGACAGCGCGTCGAACTCGATCGTGTCGCCGCCCGAGCGGTCGTCCTCCTGCAGCTCGGGCAGAAAATCCCCCAAAGCGACCTGAAACGCGCCGCGGGCGTCGCTCAGCGCGACACGGTCCTGCGGGCGCCGCGGACCCGCCAGCGAGGGAACAACCGTCGAGAGGTCGAGCTCGATCGTGTCGGAGTACGCGGGCGTCGGCGAGTTCTCGTCGTGCCACAGGCCCTGCTCGCGCGCGTAGGCCTCGACGAGCGCGATCTGCTCCGGCGACCGGCCCGACAGCGTGAGGTAGCGCAGCGTCTCGTCGTCGATCGGGAAGATCGCGCACGTCGAGCCGAACTCCGGGCTCATGTTCCCGATCGTCGCGCGGTCCGCCAGCGGCAGGCTCGCGAGCCCGCGCCCGTGGAACTCGACGAACTTGCCGACGACGCCGCGCTCGCGGAGCATCTCGGTGACGGTCAGGACGAGGTCGGTCGCGGTCGTGCCGATCGGCAGTGCGCCGCGCAGAGCGAAGCCGAGCACCTGCGGGATGAGCATCGACATCGGCTGGCCGAGCATCGCCGCCTCGGCCTCGATCCCGCCGACGCCCCAGCCGAGCACGCCCAGCCCGTTGATCATCGTTGTGTGCGAATCGGTCCCCACCAGCGTGTCCGGGTAGGCCACTTCATCGCCGTCGACGAACACCACGCGCGCGAGGTATTCGAGGTTGACCTGGTGGACGATCCCCGTGTCCGGGGGCACGACCGCGAAGTTGTCGAACGCGTCCTGGCCCCAGCGCAAGAACTGGTAGCGCTCCTCGTTGCGTTGAAACTCGCGCTCGGCGTTGACGACGAACGACTCGCGTCGCGCGAACGAGTCCACCTGCACCGAGTGGTCGATGACGAGCTCGGCCGGGACGAGCGGGTTGATCTTCGCCGGGTCGCCGCCCATCGCCGCCATCGCGTCGCGCATCGCGGCGAGATCGACGACGGCCGGCACGCCGGTGAAGTCCTGCATGACGACCCTTGCCGGGGTGAACGCGATCTCCTTCGACGGCTCGGCCGCCGGGTCCCAGGTCGCCAGCGCCTCGATGTCCGCGGCCGTCACCGACCCGTTGCCCTCGGTGCGCAGGAGGTTCTCCAGCAGGATCTTCAGCGAGTACGGCAGCCGCGCGACATCGAACCGCGACCGCAGCGCAGCGAGGGCGAAGATGTCGACGGACCGCTCACCGATCGTGAGCGTGCTGCGGGCATCGAAGCTGTTGGTGGACATCGGGTCGTTCCTGCCGGGAAATTGAATCCAGCAGTGTGGCATCCCGGCGCGATCGCGATCGGTCCGGTTCGTCGTGCGATCTGCCAAAAATCAGTAGACGATTCCAATCGTCATCCGCGAAGATGAGAGCGCATGGCTCACGGGGAGAGCACGGGGAATGACCCGACGCTGGTCGGTCGCGCGCGCGAGTTCGAGCAGCTCGACGCCGCGCTGGCACGCGCCTTCGAGGGCCGTGGCGCGCTCGTGCTCCTGACCGGCGAGCCCGGGATCGGCAAGACGACGCTCGCTCGCGCGTTCTCCGAGCGGGCCGGCGCGCGGGGCGCCGCGCGCGCCTGGGGCGCGTGCTGGGACGGCGGCGGCGCGCCCGCGTACTGGCCGTGGGTGCAGATCGTCCGGTCGCTTGCGCGCAACGAGGACATCGCGTCGCTGCGCGTCGCGCTCGGCCACGGCGCGCCCTGGATCGCCGGGCTGCTGCCCGAGCTCGCGGGCGCCCTGGGCTCCCCGCCGCCACCCTCCGAGCAGGATTCCGACCAGGCGCGGTTTCGCCTGTTTGACGCGCTCGGCACGCTTCTCGCCACGATCGCGCGCCAGCGCCCGCTCGTCGTCGTCCTCGACGACCTGCACTGGGCCGACGTGTCGTCGCTCTACGCGCTCGAGTTCGTCGCGCGCACGCTCCCCGAGGTGCCGATCCTCGCGATCGCGGCCTACCGCCACGCCGAGGCGCACGCCCGCCCGGAGCTCGCCGCGCCGCTCGGCGGACTGGCACGCGCCGCGATGCGGCTGCCGCTCGAGGGGCTCAACCGCGACGACGTCGGCCGCATGGCGGCGGCGCGCGCGCGTGGCCTGCCCTCACCGCCCACGCCCGCACCCGAGGCATCGGAGTGGATTCCCGAGCGCCTGATCACCGCCGTGCACCGGGCGAGCGGGGGCAACCCGTTCTTCGTCGACGAGCTCGTCCAGCTGCTCGCCTCGCAGGGACGCCTCGGCGACCGCCGCTCGGCGCACGAGCCGTTGCCGCTGCCCGACGGCGTGCGCGACGCGATTCGCCGCCGTCTGACCCCGCTGGATGCCGCGGCATCGACCGCGCTCGACGCCGCGTCGGTCCTCGGGGGCGAGTTCAACGTGGCGACGCTCGGGCGCGTCCTGAAGCTTGCGCCGGCCGCCGTCCTGGAGCATGTCGACTCGGCGTTGCGCGCGGGCGTCGTGACCCTCACCGAGGATCCCGGCCGGCTGGCGTTCGCCCACTCGCTGGTGCGCGAGACCCTGCTGGAGGGCCTGGGCTCCACCCGCCGCGCGCAGCTGCACCTGCTCACCGCCGAGACGCTCGAGGACGTCTATCGCGAGGACCTCGAGCCGCGCCTGTCGGAGATCGCCCATCACTTCCTCCATGCGGCGAGCGAGGGCGGCGCCGCGCGCGCGGTGGACTTCGCGGCGCGTGCCGCGCAGCGCGCGATCGAGCAGTTCTCCTACGAGGAGGCGGCGCGGCTATACGCGCGCGCGCTCGAGGCCGCCGAGGCGCTGCCCGCCGACGAGGCGCGCGCGTGGACCCTCAACCAGGGCCTCGGCGAGTCCCTCATGCGCGCCGGTGACAGCGCGGGTGCGCAGGAGGCGCTGCGCGTGGCGGCGGCGCACGCCCGGCGGCTGAGCGATCCTCAGCGCCTCGCGCAGGCGGCGCTGGCGAGCACGCTCGGCGGTTTCTCCGCCGGCGTCGTCGAGCCCGAGCTCGTGCGGCTGCTCGAGGAGGCGCTAAGCCGCATCGACGGCGTGCGCTCGGACGATCCGGTCGAGCAGGTGGCGGTCGACGACCTGCGCTGCCGCGTGCGCGTGCAGCTCGCCCTCGCGCTGTACTGGTCGCCGCAGCGCGAGCGCCGCGAGCAGCTCGTCGACGAGGCGCTGCTGCTGGCGCGGGCGATCTTCGCCGGCGAGGTCGCCCAGCGCTCCCGCGAGCAGCGCCTGAAGGCCGACCGCACGCTCGCGTTCGCGCTCGCGCAGGGCTTCGTCGCGGTGTGGGGCCCGGAGACCGTCCCGCGCGGGCTGCCGATCTCCGTCGAGGCGCTGGAGCTGTGCGAGACGACGAACGACGCGGAGCTCGCGATGCAGGTGCGACTGTGGCGGATCAGCCTCCTGCTCGAGCTCGACGACCCGGTGCGCGCCGACGAGGAGATCGAGGCCTTCGGGACGACCGCGCGCCGGCTCGGCCAGCCGCGCATGCTCGTGTACGACCCGCTGCACCGGGCGATGGCCGCGCACCTGCGCGGGGATCTGCTCGCCGCCGAGCGCCACACCGCCCAGGCGGTCGCGCAGTCGCGCGACGTCCGTGGCTCGATCGGGCCGATCATCGCCGACGCGCAGACGTTCCTCGTGCGCCGCACGCGCGGTCGCCACCTCGACCTCGAGCCGCTCGTGCGCGGCGCCGCCGACCGCCTTCCCGCGATGCGCATGTGGCGCTGCGGCCTGGCGCTCGTGCTTGCCGAGCTCGGACGCGAGGAGGAGGCGCGCCGCGAGCTCGAGCACCTGGCGGCCAACGACTTCGACGACCTCCCGCGCGACGCGCTGTGGCTCGTCGCCCTGTCGCTGCTGGCCGAGCTGTGCGCGCGGCTCGCCGATCCTCCCCGCGCGCGCCGGCTCTACGAGCTGATCGTGCCCTACGAGGGGCGCAACGTCGTCTCGATGGGCGCGGCCTACCTCGGCCCCGTCGCGCGCTATCTGGGCCTGCTCGCCATGACGACCGGCGACTACGAGCGCGCGCTCGGTCACCTCGAGACGGCGCGCGCGGCATCCGAGCGTATGGGCGCGCGTCTCATGGTCGTGCTGACGGCCCTCGATGCGGCCGAGGTGCTGGCGCGCCGCGCCGCACCGGGCGATGCGCAGCGCGGCAGCGCGCTCGTCGATCGCGTCGCCGACGATGCGCGCGCGCAGGGGATGGACGGAGCGCAGACGCGCATCGCGGACCTGCGCCGGCGCCTCGAGCTGGCCGCGACCGCGTCGCAGCGGCCGCGGCACGCATCCCTCAGCCGTGACCAGGACGTCTGGATGCTCGATTGGGGCGAGCGCAGCATCTGCCTGCAGGACGCCAAGGGGCTGCACCATCTCGCCGCGCTGCTGTCGTGTCCCGACACGCCGATCGAGGCGGTGTCGCTTGCCGCAGCGGATCCCCGGGGGGCGCGTGAGCGCCCGGTCGCGCCCAAGGGCACGGTCGGCGAACGGGCGAGGATCAACGTCACGCGCTCGCTGCGGGCGACGCTCAAGCGGATCGCGGAACACGATCCGGAACTGGGCTCGCTGCTGCAGAACAGCGTGCGAACAGGCCGCGTCTGCGCGTATGAACCGGATCCTGGTGTGCCATTGGATTGGGAAGTCCGCGTCTGACTACTCAAAGCGGCTAGGGTCAGCTACGGAGTCGTCAAGTGAGAGGTCCCTCCAAGCCCTCTACGGGGTCATCGGCGGGCGAGGGCCCGCTGGTCGGGAGAACGCGAGAGCTGCAAGAGCTCCTCGATGCGTTCGAAGACGCGCGCGCCGCGCGCGGCGGCGTTCACCTGATCCTGGGCGACCCCGGGGTCGGCAAGACGCGCCTGGCGGCGGCGCTCGGCGAGCACGCCGCGGGGGAGGGCGCGTCGGTCGTGTGGACGCGCGGCTGGGGCCGGGCGGCGCCCGCGTACTGGCCCTGGGTCGAGGTCGTGCGCAGCCTCTGCCAGGGCCTGGACGGCGCCGAGCTGCGCCGCCGCATGGGGGTGAGCGCGGACGAGCTGCTGCGACTCAGCCCGGAGCTCGCCGACCGGATGCCCGACGCGCGGCCGCCGCGCGACAACGGCGCCGGGGCGGAGAGCTCGGAGATCGCGCGCTTCACGCTGTTCGACGCGGTCGTGTCGCTGCTGCGCACGCGCAGCGCCGACGCCCCGGTCGTCCTGCTCCTGGATGACCTACAGGCCGTCGACGAGGGCTCGCTCGTTGCGCTGGACTTCGTCTCGCGCATGCTGCGCGATGCCGCGGTGCTGCTCGTGGTGACGATGCACGAGCGCGTTCCCGAGCGCTCGCCCGACGAGCAGATCGCACTGGCGAACATCGCGCGCGCCGGTCGCCGGCTCGTGCTCGGCGGGCTCGCGGCGATCGACATCGCCCAGCTCATCGAGTCCGCCAGCGGCGTGCGGCCGCAGGAGCGTCTCGTGCAGACGGTGTTCAAGGTGACCGAGGGCAACCCGTTCTTCGCGCGCGAGATCGTCGCCCTGCTGCTCGCCGAGGGGCGGCTCGAGGACCCGCCCGACGAGCTGCCGTTGCCCGAGGGGGTGCGCGGGACGATCCGCCGCCGCCTGGAGCCGCTCGCCACGGGCGCGGTCAAGACGCTTGAGATGGCGGCGATCCTCGGCCGCACCTTCCAGCTCACCGCGCTCGAGCGCGCAGCCGCCGTCGATCGCGACTGCGTCATGGTGGCGCTCGAGCAGGCGACGGAGCTCGGGCTCGTCGTCGAGATCCCCAACACGCTCGGCCAGTACCGCTTCGGCCACGGGCTCATCCGCGAGACGCTGCTGGCGAGCATGCCCGCGTCCGCGCGCATGGCGGCGCACCACGATGCCGGCCGGGCGCTGGAGCACGTCTACTGCGGCGCGATCGAGTCTCATCTGCCCGAGCTCGCCCATCACTTCCTGGAGGCCGCTCCGCGCGGGGACCTCGAGAAGGCCGTCGACTACGCCGAGCGCGCCGGGCAGCGCGCCCTGGAGAACCTCGGCTACGAGCAGGCGGCCGAGATCTTTGCCCGCGGGCTGGAGGCGCTCGGGCTGCTCGAGCCCGACCCGCGCCGCCGCGCGCAGCTGCTGCTCGGGCTCGCGGGCGCGCAGTCGCGCGCCGGCCGTCACGCGGCCCGCGCGACGTACGGGGCGGCCGTCGCGGTGGCGCGCGCGATCGACGACGACGAGATCCTCGCCCGCGCGGCGCTCGGGATCGCGCCGTTCGCGCTCACCGCCGGCTTCGTCGACGAGGGGCACGTCACGCTCCTCAACGAGGCGCTCGAGCGCATCGGAGACGCTGACGACGCGTTGCGCGTGCGGCTGCTCGGCTCGCTCGCGGTCGCGCTGTACTGGTCTGATGCCGCGCCGCGGCGCCGGGAGCTCACGCGCGAGGCGCTTCAGATCGCCGAGCGCACCGGTGACGACCTGACGCTCGGCTTCGCGGTCTGCTCGGCGCAGCTGGCGACGTGCGGGCCCGACATGACCGAGCAGGGGTTGCAGTGGCTGCACACGCTGTTTGAGCTCACGCAGACCGGCGGGGAGTCGACGATGACGCTCGCGGCGCGCAGCCGCCACATCGACCTGCTGCTGGAGATGGACGACCTCGCCGGCGCGGACATGGCGATCGAGACGCTCGACCGCGCCGCCAGCGAGGCGCGCGACCGCCGCGCCGCCGCCTTCGTCCCGCTGCATCGCGCGCGCCGGGCGGCGCTCGAGGATCGCTTCGCCGAGGCGCACGGGCTCGTCGACGCGGTCGCCGCGCTCGGCGATCAGCTCACCGGCTCGACGATCCCGATCACGATCGCCTCGCAGCGCGTCGTCCTGACGTGGATCCAGCGCGGGCCGCGCGAGATCGGCGACCAGGTGCGCCTGTGGGCCGATGCCGTACCCGCGATGCCGGTGTGGCGCGCGGGCCTGGCGGCGGCGCTCGCCGACGAGGGGCGGATGTCCGAGGCGCAGCTCGAGTTCGATCGGCTCGCCGCCGACCGCTTCTGCGGACTGCCGCGCGACAACCTGTGGTTCCTCGCCGTGGCGATGCTCGCCGAGGTCGCCTCGGCGCTGGGCGCCAGGGGGCCCGCGCGCGAGCTGCATTCCCAGCTCGCGCCGTACAGCGGGCGCAACATCGTGTTGCCGACGGCCGCCTTCCTCGGTCCGGTCGACATGTGGCTCGGCGTACTCGCCCGGGTCGCCGGCGATCGCGAGGAGGCGCTCGCGCGGCTGGCCGCCGGGCGGGTGTCCGCCCAGCGGCATCGCTCACGGACCGCGCTCGTGCGCATCGCTGTCGAGGAGGCGGCGATCCTCGCTGACGACGACGAGCCGGACCTCGAGCGGTCGGCCGAGCTGCTCGACGAGGCCGAGGAGCACTGCGCGGAGCTCGGCCTGACGTGGTTGCACGAACGTCTCTTGGAGGTCCGCGAGCGTGCGCGCGCGGCGCGGGGCGAGGCGGCGCCGGCGCCGGCGGTGACTGCGGAGGCCGCCGGGCCGTGCCCGCCGATCGACGCGACGCTGCGCCGCGCCGGCGACGTCTGGACGATCTCCTACGAGCAGCGCACGCTGCACCTCAACGACAGCCGCGGGGTGCGCCTGCTCGCGCTGCTGCTCGAGCGCCCGGGGATGGAGATCCACAGCCTCGATCTCGTCGCCGCGGTCGACGGCGGTGAGCCTGTGAACGTCAATCTCGGCGGTGCGGGCGGGCAGACCGCCGGCCGCGGTGGCGTGCAGGGAAGCGCGGGGCCGACGCTCGACGCCCAGGCCAAGGGCGAGTACCGCGCGCGCATCGATGCGCTGGGCGAGGAGATCACGGAGGCGCAGACGGCCGGCGACGAGCCGCGCGCGCAGCGCGCACGCGAGGAGCTCGCGTTCGTCAGCCGCGAGCTGGCGCGGGCGGTCGGGCTCGGCGGTCGCGACCGCGAGACGGGCTCGCACGCCGAGCGCGCGCGGGTGAACGTCACCCGCGCGATCCGCGCAACGCTGCGACGCACCGCCGGCTACGACACCGCGCTCGGCGCGATCCTCGAGCAGACCGTCCACACCGGCACGTTCTGCGCCTATCGCCCGACCCCGCAGCGCCCGGTGCGCTGGCACGTCGAGGACAGCGGCCCCCGCAGATAGAGGCGTTCGCTGCGGTGGAACGGGACGCAGCCCGCCGCTGTACGGCGTTCATACGTTCGTCACGCCCAGAGAGCATGGAAGTGGGGGCACAGCACACGTTCTTGTTCGCCGACCTCGTCGGCTACACGTCGTTCACCGAGCGCGTGGGCGACGAGGCCGCGGCCGATGTCGCGTTCGCCTTCCAGGCCGCGAGCACCCACCTCGCCTACGACTACGGCTGCGAGGTCATCAAGAAGCTCGGCGACGCGGTCATGATCCGCGGCGACGACGCCGCCCGGGTCGTCGGGCTCGCGCTGCGGATCGCCAGCGAGCTCTCCGAGGAGGGCTGGTGCCCCCCAGTGCGCATGGGCGTGCATTCCGGCACCGCGGTCCAGCGCGCCGGTGACTGGTACGGCGCGACCGTGAACATCGCCGCCCGGCTCGCCGACTCGGCGGGCGCCGGCGAGGTTCTCATCAGCGCGGCGACGCGCACGTGCCTCGCGAGCCGCAACGACCTGACGATCGCCGACCGCGGCGCGCGCACGTTCAAGAACGTCGCCGAGCCGCTGGCGATCTTCTCAGCGGCCGCGTAGGCCCGCGCAGCCTGGGACGACAGGCGTTGGGACCAGACCGAGCGCGGGAAAAAAGAGAGGACGCCACGGGGAAGAGGCGTCCTCTCTAGACCGGATGGCTATCCCTAGCCTGCTGTCCCTAGCCTGTCGTCACCCCTCGGGCGTGAGGAGAGGGCGAACGATGTTCACTTGCCATGAACAGGGACTGCTCGCGCGCCATGTCCGCCGCTCGTAGGCGGGATGTTCACACAGCCGTAATGATTCGCGGTTGTCCGCGCGGTGTGTTAAATGGTCGCGATGGCGTTGATCGACGACGTGTCCGCCGCCTGCGAGCGCCTCGCCCCCGCCGGCTGGGGTGGGCTGCTCGGCGCCCATGGCCTGGACATCGGCGCGGCCGACCTGCGCGCGGAGCTCACGCGCGAGCTGCCCGGGATCGATCGTGACGTACCTGGCTTTGAGGACTTCGCCGACGAGGGCGGCCGCGCGATCGAGCCCGGCAAGCCCGCCGAGAGCCTGCTCTACCACGCGTTCGCGTCCCCGAACGTCCTGACCGGCATCGGCGGCAAGCCGCTGAAGGCCTACCCGACGCTGGCCGAGATCGACGCGGTGCAGAGCCTCGTGTTCGGGATCTCACCGCCGTCGCTGGCCGAGGTCTCCGCCCGGTTTCCCGGTGCGCTGATGGCGGTCGCCGTGTTCGCGACCGAGTACCGGCCCGCCCCCGAGACCGTCCATCGCCGCCACGCCGACGTGTGCTTCTCGCGCACGGGCGTCGCGCGCGTGGGCACCGCCGAGGCGCGCTACGACCCGGCCCGCCGCGGCTTCACGCCGTTCGTGGAGGACGACGATCACGCCTTCGCGGTGCTGCCGGCGCAGTACGCGCCGTACCTCGCCGTCCAGCTGAGCGGCCTGCACGAGCTCTTCGGGCCGATGAACTTCAGTCTCGGCCAGTTCTTCGATCCCGCCAGCCCGGGCGACGAGAGCCGCACGTTCTGGGTGCCGCTGCACAAGCTGTTCGCCGGCGAGGAGTGCCTGCGCGGGATGGACCTCGAGGTGTCGCTGCGGGCGCGTCACGTCAACGAGAAGCTGCGTCGCGTGCATCGCGAGCTCAGCCGCCAGGGGCACAACACCGGGTGGAAGGAGCCGGCCATCGACACGCCGCCGTTCGTGTTCACCGCGGGCATCGCGGAGTTCGACGAGGATCTCGGGCCGGGCGTGCTCAGCCCGGTCGCGCATGCGCACCTCGTCGCGGCGGCCGAGCGCGACGGCAAGCCGCTGACGTTCCGAGTCCCGGCCGACGCCGACAACGGCTGGTCGCCGAGCCTCTACATCCGCGACGACGAGAACTTCCGCCGAGCCCCCGAGTACGTCCATGCGCGCCACGTCGTCGGCGCCGACGGCGAGATCGAGGACCTCGGCGACGAGCCCGGCGTGGCCGAGCGCGTGCGGGCCGGCGGCTATCGCGCGCTGCACTACGTCGACTTCAGCGGCGACGGCTCGATCGTCGCGGAGGTCCCCGAAGTCGCGGTGCAGGTGCCCCGCAACGTGCCGGCGTACTCGCTCGTCACCGCGCCCGACTTCTATCCCAACTGCGATCAGCGCGAGCTCATCGAGTGGTGGACGCAGCGCGTGCCGACGGCGCTGCGCGACGCCATCTGGCAGACGCCGCCGCTGACGCTGTCCGACGAGCGGATGGCGCCGAACCTCGAGCTGCCCGACGTGGACTTCCGCGCCGAGGACGACACGGTGACGGCGATCGTCGCGCTGCCGGCCGATGTCGTCGCCGCCCAGCGCCCGCTCGACGTCGGCGGCACCGCACGCCACGCGCACCTGCCCGACGGCGCCGCCGGTGTGTTCGCCCCCGGCTGGGACACGAGCCGCGACCGCAACGCCGACGGCGTCGCCCACTTCGCCGCGTACGGCCTCGGCTCGCCGTTTCCCGAGGACGCGAAGCTGTGCGCGGCGCTGTCGTCGTTCTGGCCCGCCGTGGCGCCCGACGCCGGGCGCAGCTTCTCGCAGGCGTGGCCGACGGCGACGCCGCTCACCGACGAGGAGATCGGCAGCGTCGGCGACCTGCCGTGGGACGGCGTGCCCGGCCCGCGCATGGTCGAGGACGAGGTCGTCGAGTACGCGCACTTCGACTACGTCGACTACGTGCAGTCGGCACTTGACGGCACGTTCACGCTCGCGCTGACCGGCAAGGTCGACGTCGTGCAGTACGAGGCGCGGGTGCTCGTCGCCGCGCGCGCGTACCGCGCGCTGGAGATCGCGCCGGACGACCGCGATTGGCGCCTGCTGTCCTTCCGCGCCGTCGCGGCGGACGACGACGATCTCGCGGAGGCGCAGGACGCGACGGGCGTCACGCTGGGCGGCGACCTCTACCGCCTGGAGTTCGGCCACCGCGAGGACGAGCTGGACTCCGACGACCACCGCAAGGTGCGCTACGCGATCGGCGACCGGGCGAGCGTGTTCGCCGGGGCGCTCCCGCGGCTGCTCGTCCAGCGGACGGGCGGATCGTGGAACGCCGTCAGAACGATCTAGGGGTGCCGCAGCCGGCCACGTCGCCGGCGGAGGCGGGCCCCCGATTGGATCTTGTGGTGGTCGGCGCCGGGCCCGCGGGCGCGGCGGCGGCGATCGTCTGCGCCGAAGCGGGTCTGCGCGTCGCCCTGCTCGAACGCGGCCCGCTGCCGCGCGAGCGCCGCGGCGAGACGCTGCACCCCGGCGTCGACGCGCCCCTGCGCGAGCTCGGCGTGCTCGAGCGCGTGCACGACGCCGGGTTCGTGCGCCACGAGGGCGTGCACGTGCAGTGGGACGGACCGGCGCGATTTGACGCCTACGGCGGCGACGACGACGGGCCGTGGCGCGGCTATCAGGCGCCTCGTGCGCAGTTCGACGCCCTGCTGGTGGATCGCGCGCGCGAGCTCGGTGTCGATGTGCGCGAGCAGGTGCGGGCGATCTCCCCGGAGTTGATCGACGCGCGGGTGCGCGGCGTGCGCAGCTCCGCCGGGTTCATCCCGGCCCGCTTCGTCGTCGACGCGGCGGGAAGCGGGCACTGGCTCGCCCGGCGAGTCGGCTTTGAGTTCCACGAGCGCTCGCCGATGCTCATCGCGCGCTACGGCTACGCCGCGGGGCGCTGTCCCGAGCGCGACGAGGCGCCCGCGATCGTCGCCGGCGCGGATGGCTGGACGTGGACCGCGCGCGTCGCCGACGGCCTGTACGCCTGGACGCGGCTCGGCCTGGCGGACGTCCCCGCCGAGTCCGGGCTGCCGGCCGAGTTTGCCGGCCTGAAGTCCCGCGGGCGCAAGCGCAGCTCCGACGTGAGCTGGCGCATGGTCGTCCGTCCGGCCGGGCCGGGCTATGCGCTCGCCGGCGACGCCGCCGCCGTGCTCGACCCGGCGTCGTCGCACGGCGTCCTGCGCGCGCTGCTGTCGGGCATGCACGCCGGCCGGCTGGCCCGCGCGGCGCTCGCCGGGGGAGACGAGCCGCGGCTCGACGAGCAGTACACGCGCTTCGTCGCGCAGTGGTTCGCCCACGACGCGGAGCAGCTGCGCGCGCTGTACGCCCGGCTTGAGTCGGCGCCCACCTGGGTGAGCGGCGATCAGGGAAAGGGCCGCAGCAGCCGCTTGCCGCCACAGTCTGCGTGACCCGCGCGCAGATCCCGGCGGGACTCATCCGGGATGAGTGGGGGCTCGCAGACGACCACGTACGTGGTGATCTCCCCGCAAGCGCTGAGGAACCCGGGAGTGGTCTAACGGCTGCGACCGCCGGGATCACCCGGCGGCCGCGGTCCTTGCTGCATTGCGCCCTTGGGACTAGGCGTTCTTGTTCTCCTGCTTGTCCTCGGCCTTGGAGTCCTGCGCCTTCGGGGCCCTGCGCTTGACGACCTCGCACGAACCCTTCGGGTTCGCGGCGGTCGCGTCGACGATGACGTCGACGTGGTCGAGCAGCGCCACGTCGTTGCCGGCGCCGCACGTCACGCGATCGACCTCGCCGTCGCGGGTGCGCAGGACGTCGTTGCCGTCGCCGCCGTTGAGCGTGTCGCCGACCTGGTCGACGCCGGGCCCGGGGGCGACGTCACCGCGGGCGAGCGCCCACAGCTTGTCGTTGCCCGGACCGCCGTTTGACGTGTCGACGCCGCGGTTGGCGTAGATGACGTCGTTGCCGTTGCCGCCGTCCTGGACGTCGTTGCCCGTGCCGCCGGACATGAGGTCGCGCCCGTTCTCACCGTAGGACGTGTCGTTGCCGCTGCCGCCGTACATGCGGTCCCGGGAATCGCCGCCGCGCAGCAGGTCGTTGCCGGCGCCACCGAACAGGCGATCGAACGACGTCAGGTCGCCTGTGTTGTTGGCGTCGCCGATGATCGTGTCGTTGCCGCCGTTGCCGTGCAGGCGATCGTTGCCCTGCACGCCGCGGATCACGTCGTTGCCGCGGCCGCCGGTAACGCGGTCGTTGCCGCTGCCGCCGTTGATGTCGTCCGCTCCACCGAGGCCGCGGATGCGATCGTTGCCGCCGTTGCCCTTGATCGTGTCGGCGGACTGGGTGCCCTTCAGCCGCTCGCCGTTCGGACCGCCGATGATCGTCGCCGCCAGCGCGGTGGATGGAACGATCAGGCCAACGGCGACGACGGCTCCGGCGAGCTGCGTCCTCGTGAAGTTCATGCTTGTGCTGCCTCCTCGTGGGTTGCTGTCATGCACTGTGTTCCTCCCACGCCGACAGCGGAACGCCTGTCTCACCCATCCCTCACCGGCTGTGAGAAGTTCGTTAGATCGCGCAGGGACTTGACGGGCACGGGAACTCCTGCGTCATGGTGTCTCCTATGCGCCGTGAGCCCTTCTTCCTGACCCTGCTCGTGATCGCCTGTACCTGCTTCGCGGCGACGGCGCTCGCGGCGACGAACGGCACGAAGAAGGCCGACCACATCGTCGGCACGGCGGGCGCCGATCACATCAACGGCAAGAGCGGCAACGACACGCTCGAAGGACGCGGCGGCGCGGACAAGCTCCAGGGCGGGCCGGGCAACGACCGGCTCGTCGGCGGCTCGGGCGCCGACCGGCTGTCCGGCGGCGGCGGCGCGGACGCGCTGTTCGGCGACAGCGGCGGCGACACCCTCAGCGGCGGCAGCGGCGGCGACACGCTGCTCGGCGGAGCCGGCAACGACCGCATCACGCCAGGACCGGGCGCCGACATCGTGGCCTCGGGCAACGGCCGCGACCGCATATACGCCCGCGACGGGACACGCGATCAGATCAACTGCGGCCTCGGCCGCGACCGCGTGGTCGCCGACAACATCGACAAGGTGGCCGGCAACTGCGAAGTTGTCGACCGTGACTGACGACACACGAGCCGACAGCCGCGGGCCTGTCGTCCTGCTCGTCGATGACGACGCCGCGATCCGCCGTGCCGTGTCGGCCGGGCTCGAGCTGGAGGGTTTCCGCGTCGTCGCCGCCTCGGGCGGCCGTGCCGCGCTCGCGGCCGCCGAGTCCGTCGATCCGGCGGTGATCCTGCTCGACCTCGCGATGCCCGACCTCGACGGCCTCGAGGTGCTCCGCCGCCTGCGTGAGGGCGGCGACGACGTTCCCGTCTGCGTGCTGTCGGCGCGCGACGACGTCGAGGACCGCGTGCGCGGCCTGCAGGCAGGCGCCGACGACTACGTCGTCAAGCCGTTCGCCCTCGAGGAGATCACCGCTCGGCTGCAGGCGCTCCTGCGCCGGCGCCCCGCCGCGCCCGACGCGACGCTCACCGTCGGTGACGTGGAGATCGACCCGCGCTCGCATACCGCCCGCCGGCGGGGGCGCGAGCTCGGCCTGACCGGGCGCGAGTTCGCGCTGTTGCACCTGTTCATGCGCCACCCCGGGGTGGTGCTCGAGCGCGCGCGCCTGCACGAGGAGGTCTGGGGCTACACGTTTGACCCGGGAACGAACATCGCCGACGTGTTCGTCGGTTACCTGCGCCGCAAGCTCGAGTCCGCAGACGAGCCGCGCGTGGTGCACACCGTGCGCGGCATCGGCTTCATCCTGCAACCGTAGTGCTCACTGGTCGGCAATGCGCAGTCTCCGCGGTCGCCTGACCCTCGGCATCACGCTTGTCCTGGCCATCGTGCTCGCCGGCGCGGGGGTCATGGTCTCGCGCTACGTCGACAGCTCCGAGCGCGACGCGTTCGACGACCGGCTGAAGCGCACCGCCGAGCTTTCGCGCGAGACGGCCGTGGCGGCGGTCGAACTGGAGGTGCCGCCGAACGATCGGAGGTTGAACGCCGTCCTGTCGGCGAGCGGCACGTCGCTGCGGCTGCTGTACGGCAAGACGGTCCTCTACGGGACGGGCAGCCCGCCGCCGAAGGGCCAGCCCGCGCCGGCCGAGGGGCTGCGGACGTTCGCCGCGGGCGGTGAGCGCTACCGCTCCTACGGGCTGAGCGTGCGCAAGGCGTCGCTCGGCGGGTTCGCGCGGCTCGAGGTCACGACCCGCCTCAGCGCGCTCGACAAGCGCCTGGGCGAGATCGACCGGCGGCTGGCCGCTTTCGGGCTCGCCGCGCTGCTCGCCGGGGCGCTGGGCACGTGGTTCGCCGCCGATCTCATTCTGCGCCCGCTGCGGCGGCTGCGGTTTGCGACGTCGAACATCGCCGGTACCGAGGACCTCGATCGCCGCGTGCCCGGCGACGACGGGCCGGCCGAGCTGCGCTCTCTGGCCGCGAGCTTCAACGGCATGCTCGCCCGGCTCGGGCGGTCGGCCGCCGATCGCGAGCGGGCGCTGGCCGCCACCCGCCGCTTCACGGCCGACGCCGGCCACGAGCTGCGCACCCCGCTGACGAGCGTGCAGGCGACGCTGTCGGCGCTGAGCCGTCATCCCGACATCCCGGCAGATCAGCGCTCCGAGCTCGTCCACGACGCGCTCACCGAGCACCACCGGCTCGTCGAGCTGCTCGACGGCCTGCAGGCGCTCGCGCGGGGCGACGCCGCCCCGCAGCTCTCACAGCTCGATCTCGCCGACCTCGTCGCGGTCACGCTCGCCGACACGAGGGCGCGCTACCCGGACGTGACGTGGTCCGCCGAGCTGCCCGAGGATCCCGTGCCGATGCGGGGCTGGGAGGCCGGTGTGCGCCTGCTCGTCGAGAACCTGCTGGAGAACGCGGCGCGACACGGGCGCACGGGCGGCGAGGTGCAGGTCACGCTGACCGGCGGCCCGACGCTCCATGTCGACGATGACGGGCCTGGCGTGCCGGCGAGCGAGCGCGAGCGGATCTTCGAGCCATTCGTCCGGCTCGACGCCACGGCGACGCACGGATCGGGGCTCGGCCTCGCGCTCGTCAGCCAGCAGGCCCAGGCCCATGACGCGACCGTCGAGGCGGGAACCTCGCCGCTCGGCGGCGCGCGCTTCAGCGTGCGCTTCGGCAGCGCCGAGGTCGGTTAGCCTCTCCGCCTGAGTTGCGAGTCGCGATCCTGACCGGCGCCGGCCTTGCGATCCTCGCCGTCGCCGGCTGCGGCGCAGACGACGCCGAGCCGCCCAAGCCCGAGCCGCGCGTGCGCCTGGAGATCACCGCCCCGGCCGACCTGGCCACGCTGCGCCGCGGCACGGTCGACGTGCGCGGCCGCGTGACGCCGGTCAGCGCGACCGTCCTGGTGCTTGGCCGCCCGGCGCTCGTCAGCGAGGGCGGCTTCACGGTCGTCGTGCCGTTAAAACCCGGCGCGAACGTCATCGACGTCGCCGCCACGGCGCGCGGGCGCCGGCCCGCGCTGACGGCGATCCGGGTGACGCGCGATCAGCGCGTGGCGGTGCCGGATCTGGTCGGCGTGAAGGAGGACGAGGCACGCGCGGCCCTGGACCGCCGTAGCCTGGAGGTCGCCGTCGAGGACGGCGGCTCGTTCTTGGATCGCTTCGTGCCCCAGGCGCCCGCGGTGTGCGAGCAGGAGCCGGCCGCCGGGGCGCGCGTACCGCGCGGCACGGTGGTGCGGGTGGTCGTCGCGCGAGCGTGCTGAGGGTTGAACAGCATCGATAAAGGAGTGAGGGAGCGAAGCGCCTCGACGGGCGAGGATGTCGAGTTGTGGTCGCCATCCGACCACTATTCGACATGGAGGCCGCGGCGGGATGAAGGATGTCGCGAAAGGGGCTGTATCCGCCCATTTGGCGACATCCTCGCCTCGCGGGCCGGGCGGCACCCCTACCTGCCTCCCTTTATCGATGCTGTTTCGTGAACCACGCGGCGACAACCCTTACCCCGCCGGCGTCACGGCGATCATCCCGATCCGCGCCGCCCCACTCCGGTCGCGCACCGCCGCCAGCACGATCTTCCCCTCGATCGGCGGTCCCTCCGCGCGGACCACGCGGTACCGCCCGCTCGCCCGCCCCGCGCGCCCGCCGCTCGTCTGCAGATCCTCCAACTCGTAGCTGCGCGTCGTGTTGTCGCGGAACTGGCGCTCGTACTCGGTCACGACCGCCGCGCGCCCGCGCGCGACGCCGGTCGGCAGGAAGCGCTGCACGTCGGTCGTCAGCAGCCGGCGCAGCGCGCGGCCGTTCTCGTCCTCGTAAGCATCGGCGAAGGCGCGGGCGAGGTCGCGCATTTCGACGTCGCTGAGCGGCACCGCGGAGCGCCCGGCAACCGTGTCGTCGTCGGAGAAGATCACGCTCGCGCCGAGGCCGAGCGCGACGGCGGCCACCGCGGCGCCGGCGATCGCGAGCACCGGTCCGCGCCGCCCCCGTTTGCGCCGCGGCGGCGGCTCGCGCCGCGCGACGGTCGGCTCCTTGATGCGGGTCTGCCCGCGCGCCGGCTCGGCGGGGACGAGCGCGGTCGCCGCGGTGTCCGCTCCGGGCGCGGCCGGCCCGACCGCCACGCTGCGCTCTGACTCGGTCACCGCCTCGCCCTGCGCGGCCGCCAGCGCCGCGCGGCTGAGGTCGCCCGCCGACGGGTAACGGTCCGCCGCGTCCTTGGCGAGCGCCCGCGCGATGACGCGGTCGAACTCGCGCGGCGCGCCTGCGGCGGACGGCCGCGGCGGCGGCTCGTGCAGGTGCGCGAGGAGCGTCGCCGGCACGGTGCCGCGGGGGAAGGGCGGCTGGCCCGTCAGCGCCGCGAACAGCACGCAGCCCAGCGAGTAGACGTCCGAGCGGGCGTCGACCGGCTCGCCCTGCAGCTGCTCGGGTGAGGCGTAGTCGATCGTCCCGATCCACTGACCGCTCTCGGTGAGCGGGTTCTCGGGATCGAAGGGCCGCATGAGCCCGAAGTCGCTGAGGTACGCGTGCTCCTCCTCGACGCTGCCGGTGAGCAGGACGTTGGCGGGCTTGACGTCGCGGTGCACGAGCCCGGCGGCGTGCGCGGCGTCGAGCGCCGAGGCGATCTGCGCGAGGATCGCCGCCGCCCGCGTCCCGTCCAGGCGCCCGTCGCGCTTGATGCGCGCGTGCAGGTCGCTGCCCGGCACGTAGCGCATGACGATGTACAGATCGCCGTTCTCCTCGCCCGCGCCGTGGACGGGCACGACGTTCGGGTGATCGATCGCCGCCGCCATCCGCGACTCGCGCTCGAAGCGCTCGCGGAAGTCCGAATTGGCCGCGCGGTCGGCGGCGATGACCTTCAGCGCGACGGGCCGGCCGAGATCGAGCTGCAGCGCCCGGTAGACGACGCCCATGCCGCCGCGGCCGAGGATCGATTCGACCCGGCAGCCCGCGAATACGTCGCCTGGGGAGAGCGGGGGCACCGAATCATTCTGAAGCAGGCGCTGACGCGTGCCCGCGGCGCGCGTTCGGTGAGATACTCCTGCGGTCGTGCGAGCACCTCGGCGCCATCTGCCGCTCATCCTCGCGCTCGGCGTTGCCGCGTGGCTGATCCCCGCGCTCGCCGGGGCGGTCCCGCCGCCCGCGACGGGCAGCTTCACCGCGGTGGACAACGCCTTCAACGCGGCCGGCGGCGGCTCGACCGTCACGATCGCGCCGGGCGGGAAGGTGACGTTCGCCTATCCGTCGGGCGCCAGCCGGCACAACGCCGTCTTCACCGGCAAGTCGCCCTCGGCGTGCACGCCGCCGCTGCCGGGCGCCCCGACCGGCCCGGGCTGGGCGAGCACGTGCACGTTCACCGACCTCGGCGACCACACATTCGTCTGCGGCCTGCACGGCAGCGCGATGAGCGGCACGGTGCGGGTCGCCGCCGACGTGCCGCTCGGCGTCGCCGCCAAGAAGCTGACGTTCAGGAGCAGGCAGCGCGGCCTCAGCGTCAAGGGCTCGATCGAGATCACCCGCGAGAAGAGCTCGCTGGTCGCCGGCGCGTTCGTGCGCAAGGCGGACCTCGGCGAGGGCAGGCCCGGTTCGGGCCAGCGCCGCGTCGGGCGCTTCGTGCGCCTCTCCTCCGTCGGCGGCAAGCGCGAGAAGTTCACCGTCAAGCTCAGCAAGAAGGCCAAGCGCGTCCTGCGCCAGAAGGGCAAGCTGCGGGTCACGATCGTCGTCACGGTCACGCCGGCCGAGGGCGACATCGTGACCAGGACGAAGAAGACGACGCTCAAGCCGCCGCGCTAGCAGCGCTGCGTGAGAGCGGAGTCTGCGGCGCCGTGGCGTGGGGCTTGCGGGCCGGCGAGATCGATGGTGACCGTGTCGCCGTCGATGTTCGTCCTGCAGGGTGAGTGGCCGGTCGCTGATCCACTCGGTCGCGGCGCCGCTGACGCCATGTTCGTCGAGGGCTGCGTTGACGGCGGCGCGTCCGGCTGTTGCGAGCGGGATGCCGAGCACCAGGACGAAGATGGCCGCCGCGCTGAGTCCCCAGCGGGTGTGCGTCGTGAAGCGTCCGCCGTCGCGGCGCGCGACGACGCCGGTGACGATGAACATGATCGCGGCGGCGAGGATGATGCCGGCAGGTACAGCAGGATCGCGCCGTTGGCGAGGTCGGTCCGTCCGAGCTCGATCGAGATCCGCGGTCGCTGTCGTCGACGTAGAGCTGTGACTCGATGTCACGTCGATGGGCGCCGTCCAGAACGCGGCGGCCGGCGCGGAGTCTTCGAATCCAGGCGGCGGGTGACCGCGGCCCGGCGCCGGGCCGCGTGCGCTTGCGCGGATCAGGGGTGGAGTTCATGCGCGCGGTTCGATCGCGCGCACGAATAGCCGGTGTGAGAGCGGCTGCGGCGGCAGGCCGATGCGATCAGGATGCTGCTCGGCCTCGCTCCAGCAGCGCCGGCGTGAGAGCGGATTCTGCGACCCGAAGCGCTCAGACACAGCGGTTATGGTCCTGAGTCGATGGCGAGAGCGGTGGGATGAAATGAACCCGAAGATGACGGTCTTCTTCAGCTGCCTGCTGCCGCAGTTCGCCGACGCGTTCCCAGGATTGCTGGCGCTCGGCCCCGTGTTCTGCGCGATGACGCTGGGCTGGCTGACCGCCTACGCCACGGTCGTCGCGCGGGCCGGCGATGTGCTGCGGCGCCCACGGGTGCGGCGGGCACTCGACGCGGTGATGGGAACGCTGCTTGTCGGCCTCGGGCTGAAGCTGGCCACCGCACACCGCCCATGAGCGAGATCGACTACGAGCTGCGCCCGATCGGACATGTCGAGTCCGAGCTCGGCGATCTGGGGTCAGCTCCGAAGCAGGGCCACGAGGGCGCGCCGGACGCCTGGCTCGTGTTCGACCCGGCCGTCCTCGACGGGCTGCGCGACATCCACGTGGGAGAGGAGATCATTGTGCTCACGTGGCTGCACCGCGCGGGGCGCGACGTGCTGCGCGTCCACCCGCGCGGCGACATCGCCAACCCGCAGCAGGGCGTGTTCAGCACCCGCTCGCCGAGCCGGCCGAACCCGATCGGCCTGCATCGCGTACACGTGCTCGCGATCGACGGCCCGCGCCTGCGGGTGAGCAATCTCGAAGCCGTGAACGGCACCCCGATCGTCGACGTCAAGCCGCCGCTACGGGCGGATTGACGTCATGGCCCCCGCAAAGCGGGAGCGACGGGACTCGAACCCGCGACCTCCGGCGTGACAGTCGACGGGTAGGCCTTTAGAACGCGCGCGTTGCGACGAATGGGAGCCAAAATCGCCTGTGATCACGGACGTTTTCGGTCCAAGAGCTACTCATTGCGCTACCCACGATGTAGCGCTACCCACGCGCTACCCACTTCGGATAGGTCCGCGGGACATGCCCACAAGGGCCGTCTCAGACGATCCGCGCTCATGGATCGTGGTCCGATCCGGAGCTGGCGGAGCGCTGTTCTACGAGGCCGACTGGCGTCACCGCAACCCCAACGGGGTGCTGTCGACGATGAAGCGCCGGCTTGGGCCAGCGCGGCTTGAACCCGGCGAGGACGGCGAGCTGCGCCGGCGCCGCGGTCGGCCGAAGCCCGGCTACCTCGACGAGCACCGCCGCGATCGTCTCCAAGGAGCATGTCCGTGGCAGGCCTCCTAGCCGGCCACGCCCCAGCCGAATATCGCTGCCGCAGATCCTTTCGCCTTGCTGGGCAGCAGGTTGTGGTCGCCGTCGAACGTCACGCTGTAGCCGAGGCTCAGCGCCGCCCGGAGCGTTGAGGTGAGGCCGAACGTGCACGTCGCGGTGCCGTCGGGTCGGGTGGTCGCGGTGCACAGCCGTTCCGAGGCGGCGCTGAACACGACGGTGCGGCCCGCCGCCGGTTTTGCGGCCGGGCCGTAGGTCAGCCGTGCGCTGACTCGCCCCACCGTCACGACGAGTGAGCTGAAATCGAGCCCGACCAGCAGCGGCTCAGCCGCCAGGCGCGTCGGCGCCTTCAGGACCGTGTAGGTCACCGTCTTGGAGGACTCATTGTCCGCGTTGTCGCGCGCGACGACGGTGAACGTGTGCTGTCCGGCGTTAGCGGTGTCCGCCGGGTCGCCGTTCGCGACGTCACCGACGCAGGAGGCGACGCCGGAGCCGGTGGACTCGTCGGAGCAGTCGTACGACGTGCCGACCACCTGCTCGAGATCGAACGTCGCCATGTCGAGCGGCGAGGCGATCTGGATCGTCGGCTTGGTCTTGTCGACCTTGAAGGTGACCGACGCATCGCCCTTGTTGCCCGCCTTGTCGGTGCAGGTCGCCGTGACGACCACCTCGGCGCCCTCCGCGGCCGACTTCGACGCGCTGGTGCAATTCGACGCATCGAGGCCGCTCCCGCCCTGCTTGTCCGACCAGTTCCAGGTGACGGCCACGTCGTCGCGGTGCCAGCCGTCGGAGTTCGCCGCCGGAAGATGCGTCGGGTTGGCCGTCGGCTTGGTCTTGTCGACCTTGAAGGTGACCGACGCATCGCCCTTGTTGCCCGCCTTGTCGGTGCAGGTCGCCGTGACGACCACCTCGGCGCCCTCCGCGGCCGACTTCGACGCGCTGGTGCAGTTCGACGCATCGAGGCCGCTCCCGCCCTGCTTGTCCGACCAGTTCCAGGTGACGGCCACGTCGTCGCGGTGCCAGCCGTCGGAGTTCGCCGCCGGAAGATGCGTCGGGTTGGCCGTCGGCTTGGTCTTGTCGATGTTGATGCCCGTCACCGTGTGCGATGCCCTGTTCCCGGCCAGGTCGACGCACTCCGCGGTGGCGGATAGGTCGCTCCCCTCGGCGCTGACCGTCACGCTGCCGGTCTCGTCCTCGACGCCCGATGGGTCGGTGCACGTCCAGGCGATATTGACGTCGCTGTTGTACCAGCCGTTGGTGGTCGGCGGCCGAGAGACGGCGATGACCGGTGGCGTCTCATCCGTGCCGCCGGACGGCGGGCCGTTTACCCTCGCGAGTCTGTACAGGGTGTTCGAGCCGACCCGAGCAAGCCGGAAGATGAGCGAGTCGCTCGCGTCCCCCAGTGGGTTGACATCGTTTTTGTTGTCGTCGTCCTCGTCGTCGGTGCGGAAGTACCCGGTCTCCTTCGCCTTTGGGTGGTCATCTGGCGCCAGGACGCCGTAGACAAAGCCGAAGCCGGGGAAATCGGACATCTTCGCCTCGCCCGCAGGCGCCTCCAGGAACACGCACCAGTGCAGCTCCGTCCCGGTGCCGCCGAAGTTCTGCCGTGTCGGACCGACATCGCCGGCCATCCAGTTCGTGTTGAGGCCCTCCTCCGTCTCGACGGCCGTCTCGCCATTGGCGGCGCCGTTGTGGTCATCCTCGTCGTCGTGGTAGCGGATGACCTCCGAGGCACCCGTCGGGCAGGATTCCCCGAGCCTGAGGACCGCATAGTCCGCGAGGCCCGGTGGGCCACTCCCCGACCCGGCCAGGCGGCCCAGCCTACTCCCGTCTACTTGACAAACCTCCAGACGGGTATTGCTGGTCGACCGCACGGCACCCGTCCAGCCGCCACGTGTGTTCTCGTTGTTCTCGTTTTCGTTGTCCATGTAGATCGTCACGAGCGAGCCCTGCGGGCAGTCGCTTGCCTTGTCGGGGATGACGCCGACGGCGTCCTCGTCGCGGGTGACCGGCGGGTAGGCGTGCTGCAAGGCCTTGCGGTCCCAATCATCAGGTACCTGACTGCCGAACCGCCTGCCGGTCACATCGGCGCACTTGTCGTTGTACGTCATGACCGAGTCCCAGTCGAACGCGAGATTCGGGGCGTAGTAGGGGACGCTTTTGTTCGTGGCGCTCCAGTCGTTCGAGACCTCGGCGTGACTCAGCTTCGGCTCGGCGGCGGACTGGGAGCAGGCCTCCGGGGTGTTCGGGTGCTGCCACTCGTGGCCGAATGCGAGCACGTGCCCGAACTCGTGAATGGCGTACTCGCGCACGCAGTCGAACGAGTACTCATACCGGGCCTGCAAGGCGTTGTACTCGATGCACGTGGGGCCGTCGTGCCCCCAGGGGATGATCTGCGTGAGGCCGATTTGCGCATCGGCATAACCGACCGCAGAATTGTTGGCTCCGCCAACCTTGATCAGGAAATCGACCGTTTTGTCTCTTTGGCTCGCACTGAGCTCCCCGCAATCCTGCCAGCCGACGAAGCGGACCGAGGAGTGACTCTCCCAGCCGACGCGCAGCGCGCCGCGGGCCTGGCCGATGAGCACACGTCAAGCGACGGGTTGCCGTCGTGGACATGGCCCGGTTGATTCTCCCTCCTCTGGTCAACCCTCGAGTCTTCGTGGATGCAGACCGGGATGGGCACGTAGGCGCCGACCTTCGGCCACACCTTCTGCGTGTTGAAAACCGCCGCGAAGGCGGTCGGCGGGGCCGCCGCACCGGCG
Source organism: uncultured Actinomycetes bacterium (assembly GCA_963705315.1). Classification (GTDB taxonomy): domain Bacteria; phylum Actinomycetota; class Thermoleophilia; order Solirubrobacterales; family Solirubrobacteraceae; genus CADCVQ01. Next base: position 22,063 of record OY970068.1, on the reverse strand, counting down.
GCGAGGACCGCTCCCGCCAGGATCGCACCCACGATCGACCTTCCCGGCCAGCGGCCGGCACGCAGCCCTTCGCTGAAGCCCGACGCGCGGGTCGATCTCTACGGTTGGTCGTGCGCGCCTCCACGGACCCGATCGACGACAGCCCAACCGACACCCGTGCCATGTCCGCCTCCAAGCTGCGACCCCACGGACCCGCCAACGGCCCGCAACGTCAGTGGTTTGCTCGATCCACGTCCTGTGGCCATCGCTGCCCCGGTTCCCTCCGCGGCAGCCGTTGTTCTACCGCGTGCCGCGCCCGCCGTCTGTCGTAGTGCACTACGACACTTTGACCGACTGCGGTAGCTCGACATGGGACTGAGCGTGGGGCCGAGCCGCTCGCAACCCGTCGGGCCGCCCGAGGCCGGCGAGCTCGTGCCGGTCGATGCGATCGACCGCACCGGCCTGATGATCACCTCCGATGGCGCGTTCGTGCGCGTCCTGCATGTGCTGCCGCCCAACCCGCTGATCGTCTCTGACGAGGATCGCCGCCGCACGGCGGCGGGGTTCTGCCATCTCGCCGGGCGCCTGCGGCCCGGGCAGAGCGTGCAGAGCAGAAGATATAGAGACAGATCGTGCGCCGCCCGGCCGTGACCATCGGCGCGATATGACGTCTAGAACGCGTCCAGATCGAGATCCTCGACGGCCGTTAGCAACGAACCGTGCGAGGTGATCCTCTGGCAGCCAATCGCGCAGGCTGGGCGGCATCAACAAGACCTGCTCGCGCTGGCACGACAAGAAGTTCTGGGGCATCGCCCCCTTGTCTCGCCGGACGAACCCCTGTTTTGCGCGACAGCCACCGGAGTCAGCCGCGCTCTGCGCGGGGCGGACGTGTCTCCTACTTGAACGCGTAGCAAAGCGCACGCCGTTGCAGTACGGCCGCAGCTTTGATCCGAGGCTCGCGCCGTGGCTTTGGTTTTCTCGGATGGGACGTACTCGACGGCGGCGCGCCAGCCGGTCGGGTTGATGCCGCGCTTGAGCGCCTTGCTGCCGCGCCCGCGCCCGACCGCGGGCGGGTACTCGTCGCGGTCAAAGCCCCTGCTGAACACCAGCCGCTTGACCGAGGTGGGACGCGAGCACGCCCTGCTCGAAGACGGTGGGGCACCCGGCGTCGAGCCCCCACCGCTCCCGGCGGCGCTTGAGCGCGGGCACGGCAGCGACTCGCAGTAGATCCCGTCGCCGTCGGCGTCGACGGTATCGGCGGCCTCCTGGGCCTTTTTTGGTTTGCGTACTGCGAGCACGTCGCCGCGCCGGCTGGGCCTGGTGCCAACATCGCCGTCGCGACGAGGAGCGCGACGCCGGATTCTGGATGATCTTCTGGTACCGAGCGTCACGGCTATTTCCCCATCAGTTGTCAAAACGGATCTTCTCAGCGGCGGCCCGTCGTGAGGAGGGGAGAGGCTGCGGTGCGCAGGTCAGGCTTAATCGCGTATGTCTGCCTTCGAAGCGCCGCCGCCTACCCGTTCGGACGTTGCGTCGCGCGCCCGCAACGTGGTAGAGCTTGCCTCACCAGTCGCGACCAGCAAGGAGACATCGAATGCGTGCGACACGGATCGCTGCGACAGCCGTCGTGGCGCTCGCCCTCACGGCCGCGGCGGCCACGAACGCGGCTGCCGATCCCTTCGACATAGGGGACGACGAGAACGTCAGCGTTCCGTCGTCACTGACCGCGTGTCCCTTCGGCGCGTCAGCGGACTTCAGTGCCGCCTACGACAGCACGGAGGTCGAGCCACAGGTCGCCGTCAACCCGACGGATCCCGACGAGATGGTCGGGGCCACGCAACAGGACCGCTGGCCCGACGGCGGCGCCCGCGGCCTGACCTCATGGATGACCTCCGACGGTGCTGCGAGCTGGGGCAAGCTTGCCGACGTGCCGTGGAGCGGCTGTCAGGGTGGCCCGGCGCGCTTTGGCCGTGTAACCGACCCGTGGGTCTCCTACGATGCCGGCGGCAACCTGTACTTCATCGGTCAGCCGATCGACTCGGCCGCTCTCGGACTATCGGCGATCTCGGTCACGACACGGACAAACTCGGGATGGGGTGCCCCGAAGATCCTCATCGAGGACAATGGCGCGCGCGGCACGGCGAACGACAAGGTGTCGATCACAGGTGACGCGGTGCGTCCCGGCTACGCCTACGCGACCTGGATCCGCTTCGCGCATCCCGCGGGCGAGCGCAATGCCGAGAACGCCGACCTGCACTCGTACGCCTGGCGCGGCTACCCGATGATCTCGCGCACGACCGACGCCGGTGCAACATGGTCTACGCCCGTCGCGATGCGCGACTCCAACACCTACCTGCAGGGCAACCAGATCGCGGTCGCCCCGGACGGCACGCTGTACAACGTCGCTGCGAATCTCTTCACCGGTGCCGGCATCGGCCCGAACACCGCGTACATGAGCGTCATGCGTTCCAACGACGTGGGCAAGCACTGGTCGGCGCCGGTCAAGATCGGGCCGATCGGCACGACGCAGCTGTTTGTGCCGGACGACGGTTTCCCGATCCGCGCCGGGGACTACCTTCCCGACATCGCGATCGACCCGAACAATGGCGCCATCTACGTCACCTGGGCCGATGGCATGGGCGCGGCGCTGAACAAGATCGTGATGGTGAAATCGACCGACGGAGGGCGCCACTGGACGCGCCCGGCGATTGTTTCGACGGACCCGGACTCGCAGGCGTACAACCACGCGATCGAGGTCACCGCTGACGGCACGGTCGCGCTGGTCTATTACGACGACCGCAACAACGTGCTCGATGACGGCAACGCAACAACGGACGTGTGGCTGCGCCACTCGCACGACGGCGGCAGGTCGTGGGAGCCCGAACAGCACCTTCACGGGCCATTCGACCACTACTCAGCGCCGATCTCGTACTTCGCTCCGGGCGACCCGCGAGGGCTGTTCCTAGGCGACTACGTCGGACTGGAGACCATCACCGGCAGCGACGTGATCTCGTTCTTCAGCTCGACGATCGCCGACGGCGCCGACGCCCACGCGGTACGAGCGAACCACCCGTAGTGTTTGGAGCAGGGTCGGCCGGCGCCCCTTGTCGGGCGCCGGTCCGGCAGCAACGGTCGCGGCGGTCCGGCCTTCGGTGTCGAGCGGGACCCGGCCCTTGAAGAAAGCAAGAGGCTCGGTGGTACACAGCCCTTCGGGACGGGGTGGAGAGGTGTCGGTCCAACGGTCGCCGACCTGCTGACGCGCGGCACGTCGATCCGGGCGATCGCCGCGGAGATCGGTCGGTCGGCGGCGACCGTGAGCCGGGAGATCAAGCGCAACAGCGACCCCGGCGGCCGGTACCGCCCGCATCACGCCGAGCACGCGGCCCGGACTCGCGCACCGGGCGACGTCTGCGGGATCGGGCGATGGGCTTCGTGCTCGGCTTGGCCGTTACGGTGTCGGATCGGTGAAGCCGCCACCGTAGATGTCGCTGTTTCCGAAGGTTGCGGGGCAGTCGCTCTGCGGTGCCGGCCGTGGCGCGGGCGGACCTCCGCGCTGCGCCGCGTGGTAGGCGTCGATTGCCGGGCAGTCCGCGGCGCTGCGCACGTCGTTCCATACGCCTGCGACGTACGTGCGTGTGGCCGCGGCGTAGACGTAGTCTCCGAGGAACTCGGCCGCCAGGTTGTTCTGTGAGGACCCGCGCGGGTCGCCCGTGGCGCCGCGCTGCAGCTGGGTGAACGGCCCGGGTGCCCCGTTGGCGGCGACGTCGGCGTGCTGCACGACACCCACCAGACCGCGCGGCGACGTGGTGTCGTCGCGGTATGGCGTCGTGAACGCGTTGTAGACGACGTACAGGTCGCTGCCGGTGGGCGAGAGCGCCGCCGCCGAGTAGTAGCCGCGCTCGCCGGGCTGCTCGATCTGCGCCGCAGCCGACCAGCTGGCCGCGCCGTTGGTCGAGGTGCGCAGCAGCACATGCTCGTGGTCCAAGCCGTCGCGACCGTCCACCCACGTGTCGACGAGCTCGTCGGTAGCGCCGCTGCCGGTCGGCGCGCCGTTGGCGATGTCCAGGCTGGGCGCGGCGCTGAGGTCGTTGCGCGCGCCGGCGATGCCGTCCTGCACACAGCGCGCGATCACCGAGTCGATGGCGTTGCAGGTGTCGACGATCGTGAACAGCGCTCGCGGCGCGGTCCACGACTTGCCGCCGTCGTAGGACTTCACGAGCTCGTGCGTGCCGACGCCGGGAAGGCCCGCGCCGAAGTCGGCGACCATCACATAGACCACGCCGTGGCTGTCGGTGCGCACGGTGCAGCCCTGGCGAAAGCCCTGCTGGACGTTGCTTGCCGACGGCGTGACCTGTCGCTGCACCCACGTCTCGCCGCCATCATCGGAGGTCGCGACCATCATCGGGACCGGTCCCGCTCTGCCCTGGCTTCTGCTGCGAAAGGCCATGTTGCAGAGGTACACGCGCCCGAAGTACGGGCTCGAGCTGGCGTTGTCGGCCCACACCTGCTCTTTGTCGGAGAACAGCGCCGCGTTCTGCCTGCTGACGATCACCGGGGCCTTCCAGTTGGCCTGGTCGGCCACGATCGCCGGTGTCAGCCCGGTGGACGCCGGAGCGTCCAGGCGCGAGACGACGACCGCCTCGTCGCCTTTGAAGCTCTGCTCGGAGCGCTCGGCGCTGAGGTTGGCCGCCAGATTCGCGTAGTACAGGCGCGAGCCGTTGCTCCACGAAAAACGCCCGTCGGTGCCCGGCACCGGCCCGAAGCTGACCGCCGGATCGCCGCCCGAGGACAGCCCCGCCTCGTAATAGCCCGGCAGCGTCCCGATCGACCCCGGCTGGGGCACGCACTCCGCCGGACCCAGGCAACCACGCGCGGTCAGCCCTTGATAGGTCGGCTGGCTCCACGAGGCGCCGGAGTCGAACGAGAAGTACACACCGCTGACGCCCACGCCGGGTGTGAACGGACACGTCGTCGGATCGCCCGCGTTGCAGGCCTCCATGTCGATGTTGTCGTTGGCGCCCGCGACAAGCACGCTCGGGTGGTAGGCGTCGACCGCGACCGCCGGCTCGTTCTGCTTGTTCTGCGAGAACGGCACCGCCGGACTGCCGACGCTGACCCTCGTGTCGGCGGCTGGGCAACAGCCGGTGCCATTGCGGCCGCACCCAGCACCGCGGACATGACGATCACGCAGCGACGAAACATTCGAGCACCTCGCGTCAATGGCATCGCGAGCGCCGGCGTGCGGCACCGGCGTCTCGATGTGACTATCACTCCAGTCAATGAATCGCAAGCACCGTCGCACGCCTTTTGGCCAGGTTGCGCCCCGCACGCGCGGAGTCCAAGGTCGCATCTGCTGGGCACCACTCGGGCCGGCTACTCATGAGCAAGGGTATGGAGCGCGCGGAGGCCGAGGCGTTTGTCGACTGCTGGCCACGCAGCCACGGGTCAGGGCACGAATCTCGCCAGCGACCCCGGACCCAGCCCGGCGGGAGCAACCTCCCCCTCAGAGCGTCACACGGGGCGTCGTCGCTAGGCCGCGGCTGCGCTCCGGCCAGCGTTCCCCTCTTCGACGGCGTGCAAGCGACAGCCGGGCGCTCCGGAGAGGTCACGGTCACCCGGGCGCGTGGCCGGTACAGCGGCCGGCAGCGAGGTACCAAACGGGTGCATCAGCCGCACGACGCGCAACTTACCGCGTCCCGGGCCGAACCCACAACACGCCCATTTGCAGGTACATTCACGTCAGCCGTGACCGCACACGTCCCGCCGTTCCACTCCCTGGAGACGATGGTAAAAAGGGTCTGGGGTTCGAGTCCCCAAGAGGGCTTGTCTTGATCTGCGGGGAAGGCGTGAGCCGGCCGGGGCCGTCCGATAGAGGGCTGCTCGGCGATCGCCTACGCCGCGGAGAAAGTCCGCCGTCTTCGGGATCTTCGAAGGCGGAGTTGCGATCACGATCGCGATCTCCTTGCGGTCGGTCAGCTCGATCGCCCGCGGGTCCTTGGCGTACGGGTGGCCGTCGACGTAGACCGCGATCGGCTCCGGAGCGCAGTGCTCTGCGACACACGACCCGGAGAGGCGCACTCCCCACTCGGTGAAGAACTGACCGAGCGTGTTGGGCTCGGCTGTCGCCGACTCGGTGTGGAGGATGCCGGTGTTGTCATGGGTGTGAAGCGGCGAGATGCAGGGCGTGCGGCAGCGCTTGATGCCGCCGTAGACGACGGACTTGTCCGGCGCCTCGAAGCGATGCACCGCGCGGTCGGCGATGTTGATCCCGATTCCCGCCGGCACCACGAGCGGTACGCCGTCGACGAAGACGTCCAGATGTGCGTGGACGTGGTGGACGAGGAACTCCTTCCGCTCGGGCTTGAGCCCGGCGGCGACGGTCCGCGCGAGCGGGTCCTTCGGGGCCTCCCAGAGATCGGGGCACTGCCCGCTCGTGCGTTCGTAGATCGCCCGGACGGCCGTCGACAGCGGGCCGATGAAGGGACCGGGGCCCTGGTTTCCGAGCGTGAAGTAGCAGCGGCCCTGCACCCAGGAGACGTTGCCGACGTGAGGCTTGGCAGCCGTCCAGCCGCGCGCGCCGGGAACGCCCTTGACGGTGAAGTAGCGGAGCTTCTCGACGGGGCCGGGCACGCGGATCACGTCTGGGCGCAGATCGTGAGCCACGCTGTGCTTGGCGCCTTCCGCCGTCTTGTACAGGGCGACGTTCGTGACCCCGGCCGTCCGGGGTCCGCGGATCGGCCCGAGGGTGAACGAGATGAACCCCTCGCTGCGCAGCCGTCGTGCATCGGCGGCCGTCAAGCCCATCTCCTTCGCGAACGCCGCGACGCCCGTGATCGTCGCGCGCGATCGCGGCTGTGCTCCGGGGAGCGCCCCCGGCCGAAAGCCGGGCTCCTCGTCCCTGCGCATCAAAAACCGGACGAGGTCCGGCGCGCGCGCGACTGCGCCTTGCCGGTCGTCGCTTCAGGTGCTGCGGGCGTGTCACCGTTGCCGCCGCAGGCGGCGATTCCGGCCCCGAGCGCAGCGGCAAGGAGAAGCGCCGCCAGCTTCGTTGTTGCTGTCTCCGACATCATCCTCACCCGTCGTCGCCGGAACCGGGAGCGCCGTCCGATCCGACGGGCGCCAGCAGACCGAGTCGCAGCATGACCAGGTCGTCGCCCAGCGCGGAGAACTCGTTTCGCGGCCGTCCTCGGCGAAGCGCAGCTCGCCTGTCCGCGACGCGCGCTGCAGGGCTACCTCGGTCGCGCGACCCCTGTCTGGAGCCGCTCGGGGCCCATGGAGTCCGCCACATCCCACGCGCCAGACCCACCCTCGCTGACGCGGACCGACGTCCACTCGACCGCCGAGGTCGCCGAGCTGCTCGGCATCCCGCGCTCCACCGTCCACCACCTCGCACGCCGCGGCGACCTCCCGGCCCGCCGTGTCGGACGGCGCTGGCTGTTTCTGGTGACCGGCTCGCCGCGGCAATCACGCCGCTGGACGACCCGGCCGCGTGGCACCCCGCAGCGGCGCGTGTAAAAAGCCCAGGCGCTACCCACCAGCGCTACCCACGGGCCAGGCGAACACCCTGCAACGAGCCCGAAACACGAGAAGGCCCCGATCTGCAGGGCCTTCCTCGAGCGGGAGCGACGGGACTCGAACCCGCGACCTCCGGCGTGACAGGCCGGCGCTCTAACCAACTGAGCTACGCCCCCGTGGGTGGGGAGCGGCAAGTATGGCAACACTGGCGCGGCAAACCGCGACACGAGCGGTCGCGGGGGCTGCGCCGTAGATTGGGCGGTCATGAGCGAGCGCCCCGCAGTCGACGTCATCGTGCCGTTTCGCGGCTCCGCCGTGCAGCTCGAGGAGCTGGCCGAGCGGCTGAACGGGCTGCAACTGCGCCGCGGCGACAGCGTCACGATCGCCGACAATCGGCCGGGGGCGACAGATGCCGAGCGGGGCGGCGTCACGATCCTCGGCGCCGGGGAGCGCCAGACCTCCTACCACGCCCGCAATCGCGGGGTGGCCGCAGGCGCAGCGCCGTGGCTCGTCTTCATCGATGCCGACGTGCTCGCGCCCCCGGGCCTGCTCGACGCGTACTTCGCCACCGTGCCCGAAGACACCACCGGCGTCCTCGCCGGCGCCGTCGTCGACGAGGCGCCGCCCGATCACGAGATCGCGCCCGCCGTCCGCTACGCCCACCTCAAGGCGTCGATGAGCCAGGAGACCACGCTCGCCGAGGCGCGATGGGCCTTCGCGCAGACCGCCAACGCCGCCGTTCGCCGCGACGCCTTCGACCAGATCGGCGGCTTCGAGGCCGGCATCCGCTCCGGCGGCGACGCGGACCTCTGCTTCCGGCTGCGAGCCGCGGGGTGGGGGCTCGAGCGGCGCGACGACGCCGCGGTCGTTCACCGCAACCGTACGACGATCGCGCGCATGCTCGCCCAGCGCGCGCGGCACGGCGCCGGCGCCGCCTGGCTCGCCAAACGCTGGCCGGGCGCGCTACCGCGCCGCCGGCTCAGCGGCCTCGCCGTGTGGAGCGCCGGACGCGCGGCGCAAGGAATCAAAGCTGCCGCCCGCGGCAACCGCGACGAGGCGCTGCTCGGGCTGCTCGACGGCCCCGCCACACTCGCGTTCGAGCTCGGCCGGCTCATCCCCAACCGGCCCGCGCCGCGCCTGCTCGCTCGACGGCCGTAATTCCCCGCTGCCATGCCGGTTGGAGGGCTATTGCCAACCGACAGGGGAGCAGTCATGTCCGCCATCTCCATCACCGCCCGCAGCGCCGGCCTCGCGATCCTGATCGTGCTCACGTGCGGCTCCGCCGCACAGGCCGCGATCGTCTCGTGGGACTCTGGGACGAAGAAGTTCCGCTACGCGGCCGTCAACGGCGAGCGCAATGAAGTCTTCATGGAGATGACCTCGCCGAGGCGGCTCGTCATCCGGGACTCTGGCGCGAACATCGTCGGAACCGAGCGCTGCGTGCGTCCCGAGCCGGACAACTGGCACTACGTTTCCTGCCGCGTGCTCCCGCGACAGATCCGCGTGTCGCTCGGCGACCAGTCCGACACGGCGGACCTGCACCTGAGGCCACAGCTGCGCAGCCTCGTCGTCTTCGGCGGCACGGGCGATGACGAGGTCACCATCACCGGCGCGCGGCAGACGTCGCTCTACGGTCAGGCGGGCATCGACGTGCTCGACGACGGCGACGCCCGCGGCTATCTGTCGGGCGGCGACGGGCTCGACACGCTCGTCGGCAGCGGCGGGCCGGACGCGCTCGTCGGCGGAGCCGGCCCCGATCTGTACTTCGGCGGCGCCGGCAAGGACGTGATCGACGCGCGCGACGGTGCGCAGGACGGCTGGATCGACTGCGGCTCGCACGTCGACATGGCCAAGCTCGACCTCTTCGACGCCGCGCTCCCGAGCGGCTGCGAGTCCGTCGGCCCGGTCATCCAGGGCGCAACCGGCTCGTAGACCGCCGCTGGGCCGCGCGCTGCACGTGGCAGGCGCGCGCGCGCGGCCGTAGAAGTCCTCTCGCCGGTGGAGGCGTCGTCGTGATGCGAGAACGTCTGCGGCCCGGTGCGCTCGTGCGCCGCGTGCTGCTTGCGCCCACGCTCTTGGGCGGCGCGGGTCTGTGCGCGCTCCTGGTGCTGGCCCTCACGGGATCGCCGAGCGCGAAGAGCGTCGGTCCGGCCGAGCACTCCGACGACGAGGCGTCGCTTGACTTCGTCATGACGCTGCGCCGCGACATCGAGGGAACGCCGACGACCGCCGACATCGCACGCGCCCGCGTCCCCGTTACGCGGCTCAAGCGCCGCCTCCGCGCTCACCCGTACTTCGCGCTCTACAAGGCCGCCAAGAGCCGCTATGGCGTGCCGTGGTTCCTTCTCGCCTCGATGCACTACCAGGAGACCGGCTTCAAGGGTGCCCGCAAGCGCGTTCGCCGCGCCGACTACGCAAAGGTCATGCAGATCACCGCCGCGCTGCGCGGCAAGGGCGCCCGCGATCTGGGAACGAGCGCCATGCGAGCAGCCGTCGCGCGCTACGGCAGCGACGCCGGCGGGCGCCTGTCCAGTGCCATGGTCATCGAGCGCGCCCGCGCGTGGAAGCTGCTCGGCCAGATCCCGCTTCCGGGCAGCGGCGAGCTCGCGACCCCGGTGAACGGCACCGTCGGCGGCTGCGGCTACTTCCACTGCCCGCGCCCTGGTCATCTGCACAACGGCGTCGACTTCCTCGCACCCTCCGGCAGCCCGATCCATGCGGCCGACGCCGGGCGCATCGCGATCATCCAGACGCCGGGCGCCTCCGGCGGCTACGGCAACTTCGTCTGCGTCCAGCACCGACCGCACCTCGCCTCCTGCTACGCACACATGAGCGCGTTCGCGCCGAACCTCAAGGTCGGTCACCGCGTCAAGCGCGGCGAGGTGCTCGGCCGTGTCGGCTCGACCGGCTCGAGCAGCGCGCCGCACCTGCACTTCGAGGTCCGCCGCGGCGCCGCGAGCTGCCAGACCTGCGCCGTGGACCCGATGTCGCTGCTGGATGGCAAGGTCCCGCAGGACAGCGTGCCCGAGCTCCTCAAGCTCCCGCGCGCCGCGCGACGCGCTCCGTCCGCGCGCGCGAGCGTCTACGTCGCGCCGCCGGTCGCGCCCGCCGCGCCCGTGCCCGCCGCGCCCGACCCAGAACCCGAGCCTGACGAGCTCCAACCAGCGCCCGAGCCCAAGTCACCCGCGCCGCCACCAGCGCCCGCGCCCGCGACAGTGCCCGCCGCGCCGCCACCGGCCGCAACCGACGCCGGCGGCGTCGCCGCGCCCTAGTGGATCTTGTTGACGCGTCACGCGGGCAGCAGGCTCGCGCCGATGGCGCCGCCGAGGTCCCCGAGCGCGGCAACGAGCACCGGCGGCGGCCGGTGGTCGTTGAAGAGGTGCGGCAGCATCGCGTCGGAGATCTTGTCCGCGTACGGCTGGCCGAGGCGCACGCCGAGCCCGCCGCCGAGGATGACCAGCTCGACGTCGAGCACGTTGCAGACCGAGGCGACGCCGGCACCGAGCGCCTTGACGGACTTGGCGATGAGCTTCGTGGCGACCGGATCGTCGCGTTCGAGCCCGGCCTCCCAGATGCCGCTCGTCAGCCGGTCGCGGCCGCGCTTACGCGCGATCTTGAAGAGGTCGGTCTTGTCGCCGTCTTCGTGCATCTCGCGCGCCTTGCGCTCGAGCGCGTTGCGGCCCGCGTAGGCCTCCATGCAGCCGCGCCGCCCGCACGGGCAGCGATCGCCGTGGATGTCGACGACGACGTGGCCGATCTCGGCGGCGCCGCCGAGGCCGAGCCACGGCTTGCCGTCGAGAATGATCCCGCCGCCGACGCCGGTTCCCCAGAAGACGCCGAGCATCGAGCTGTAGTCGCGCCCGGCGCCGAGCCGCGCCTCGGCGTCCGTGGCGACCTGCACGTCGTTGCCGAGTGCAACCGTGGCGCCGAGCCGCTGCTCGAGCTCGGCGGCCAGCGGGAACGATCCCTCCCAGCCGGGCAGGTTGCGGGCGCTCGTCACCGTGCCCGCGCCGGCGTTGACCTCACCGGGCGAGCCGACGCCGACAAGCGACAGGTCCTTCGTCTTCACACCGGCGGCGTCAGCGGCTTCGCGCAGCGCCACGACCATCGCAGCGGCGACGTCGGGCGGCCCGCCCTTGGTCGGCGTCGGGCCGCGGGCCTCTCCGAGAACCGCGTTCTCGTCATCGACCACGACCGTCTGGATCTTCGTACCGCCGAGGTCGATCCCGCCGCGCAATGCCACGCGGGGAGCTTAGTGCTGCCCACCGCAAGTTCCGTCGGGATCTCGGTCAGGCGCGGATCGCGCCGGGAGCGACCACGGAAGTTCCGCGGTCAGCACGTAGGGCACCTCGACCTTCGTACAGTCTCGATGGCGCCACGCTCGTGTGCTGGCTTAGGTTCGGCCCTTGATTGGGCGTGCGCGTGTCCGGTTTCAGCAGACGATCGTCTGCACAGTCGCGTTCGTCCTGCTCGCCGCGCCCGCATCCGCCGCTCCGCCCAGTGGCCCGATCGGCGATCTCAAGGCCGGCGACGACTTCGCCCTGGCGGGCGTCGTTCCGCCGAACTTCGAGGAGACGATCGCCGTCAGCGGGCTGAACCTGCCGATCTCGATCCGGTTTGCGCCCGACGGACGCGTGTTCATCGCCGAGAAGTCCGGGCTCATCAAGGTCTACGACAACCTCAGCGACACGACGCCGACGATCTACGCCGACCTGCGCGACCGCGTTCACGACTTCTGGGATCGCGGGATGCTGGGCTTCGCGCTCGATCCGCAGTTCACGAGCGGCCGTCCGTTCCTGTACGTCCTGTACACCTACGACGCGCGGATCGGCCAGAGCCACCCGACCTGGGGCGACGCATGCCCGACACCACCGGGCGCGACCGGCGACGGCTGCGTCGTCAGCGGCCGCTTGTCACGGCTCAACGCAGCAGGCGCCGAGTCCGTGCTCATCAACGACTGGTGCCAGCAGTACCCGAGCCACTCGGTGGGCGGCCTGGCGTTCGGCGCCGATGGCGCGCTCTACGTCAGCGGGGGCGACGGCGCGAGCTTCAACTTCGCCGACTACGGCCAGGACGGCAACCCCGTCAACCCGTGCGGCGATCCCGGCGCCAACATCCTCGGCCAGATGACGCCGCCAAACGCCGAGGGCGGGGCGCTGCGCAGCCAGGACACCCGGACGAGCGCAGATCCGGCGTCGCTGGACGGGTCGGTCCTGCGCGTCGACCCAGACACCGGCGCCGCGATGCCCGACAACCCCAACGCGGCCAGCTCAGACCCCAACGTGCGGCGCATCATCGCCACAGGCTTCCGCAACCCGTTCAAGCTCACCATCCGGCCGGGCACGAACGAGGTCTACATCGGCGACACGGGCTGGAACGCGTGGGAGGAGATCGACCGCATCCCGAGCCCGGCGGCGCCCGTCGAGAACTACGGCTGGCCCTGCTACGAGGGAGACGGCCGCCAGCCGGCGTACGACAACCTGAACCTCAACATCTGCGAGAACCTGTACGGCGCCGGGACGAGCGCCGTCACGGCGCCGCTGTACACGTACAACCACGCCGCGAAGGTCTCGACCGAGACGTGCCCGACCGGCGGCTCGTCGGTCGGCGGGCTGGCGTTCTACGACGGCGGCACGTTCCCCGCCGCCTACAACGGCGCGCTGTTCTTCGCGGACTACTCGCGGCGCTGCATCTGGGTCATGTTCGCCGGGGCGAACGGCGTACCCGACCCCGCGACGCGCGAGCCCTTCGTGCAGAACGCGGAGAACCCCGTCGACATGCAGGTCGGCCCGGGCGGAGACGTCTTCTACGTCGACTTCAACGGCGGCACGATCCGCCGCGTGCGGGCGCTGTCGGGCAACGTCAACCCGACCGCCGACGCGACCGCGACGCCGGTCAGCGGCACGGTGCCGCTGACCGTGAACTTCGACGGCAGCGGATCGACCGATCCCAACGGCGGCGTGCTCACCTACGAATGGGACCTCGACGCCGACGGGGCGTTTGACGACTCGACGTCGGCCACACCGACGTTCACGTACACATCCAGCGGCGTCTACGATGCCCGGCTGCGCGTCACCGACGCGGGCGGGCTGACGGGCATCGACACCGTCACGATCACCGCGGGCGTCGCGCCGACGCCGACGATCGCGACGCCGCCCGCGGCGTTGACCTGGGCGGTCGGCGACACGATCGCCTTCAGCGGCTCGGCAACCAACGGCGCCGGCAACCCGGTGCCCGCGAGCGGCCTGTCGTGGCGCCTCGTGCTCCAGCACTGCTCGGCCGTCAACCCATCCAGCTGTCACGCGCACACGCTGCAGGACTACCCGGGCGTCGCCTCGGGCTCGTTCGTCGCGCCCGACCACGACTACCCGGCGTATCTCGAGCTGACGCTCACCGCAACCGACGGCGGCCTCACCGGGTCCACGACGCGGCGCGTGGATCCGAAGACCGTCGACCTGACGTTCGAGACGCAGCCGAGCGGCCTGCAGCTGTCGGTCGGCAGCGAGCAGGAGACGGCGACCTTCACGCGGAGGGTCATCCAGGGCTCCAGCGTCGGTCTCACCGCGCCGACGCCGCAGACGCTCGGCGACACGACCTACGACTTCACGTCGTGGTCGGACGGCGGCGCGCGCGTGCACAACGTCACGGCTGGCACGACGCCGGCCACGTATCGGGCGACGTACACGGCGGGATCCTCGTGTCCGCCGACGCCGGCCGGCCTGGTCGGGGCGTGGGGCTTTGACGAGACGAGCGGCCCCGGCGCGGCTGACGCGTCCGGTCGCGGCAACGCGGGCACGATCTCCGGTGCGACGCGCACGACGGCGGGGCGCTTTGGCTCGGCGCTGACGTTCGACGGCGTCAACGACTGGGTGACGGTGCCCGACGCCGCGTCGCTGGATCTGACGAACCGCGCGACGCTCCAGGCGTGGGTGAATCCGACCGCGCTGGGCGGCTGGCGCACGGCGCTGCTGAAGGAGCGCACGGGCGGCTTGGCGTACGCGTTGTACGCCAGCGACACCGGGAACGTGCCCAGCGGCTACCTCGCCCCGTCGAGCGAGGTCGGCGTGTTCGGCACGGCGCCGCTCGGCCTGAACGCGTGGTCGCATCTCGCGATGACGTGGGACGGCGCGACGCAGCGCCTGTTTGTCAACGGCGCGCAGGTCGCGACGCGGGCGACCGGTGGGACGGTGCTCAACGGGACCGGGCCGCTGCGCTTCGGCGGCAACAACATCTGGGCGGAGTGGTTCGCCGGCCGCCTCGACGAGATCCGCGTCTACGACCGCGCGCTCACCCAGGCCGAGCTACAGACCGACATGGCGACGCCGGTCACGTGCGCCGGTGGGCCGCCGCCGCCGCCACCGCCACCGCCACCGCCTCCTCCGCCTCCGCCTCCGCCTCCACCTCCACCTCCACCTCCACCTCCGCCTCCACCACCGCCCCCCGCGCCCGTACTGACGGTCGCGCCCGCGACGCTGACCTTCAACGCGACGGAGGGCGGCGCGAACCCGGCGGCGCAGAACGTCAACATCACGAACACCGGCACGGGGACGCTCAGCTTCACGGTGACCGACAACCAGCCATGGCTCACCGTGACCCCGGCCAGCGGCACCGCGCCGCAGGCGCTATCGGTGTTCGCGGCGACCGCCGGCCTGCCTGCCGGAACCCACACCGGCACCGTGACGGTTACCGCCCCCGGCGCGACCGGATCGCCGCAGACCGTCGCGGTGACGTTCAACGTCGGCGCGCCGCCGGGCTCCGGCCTGGTCGGGGCGTGGAGCTTCAACGAGACGAGCGGCCCCGGCGCGGCCGACGCGTCCGGTCGCGGCAACGCGGGCACGATCTCCGGTGCGACGCGCACGACGGCGGGGCGCTTTGGCTCGGCGCTGACGTTCGACGGCGTCAACGACTGGGTGACGGTGCCCGACGCCGCGTCGCTGGATCTGACGAACCGCGCGACGCTCCAGGCCTGGGTCTACCCGACCGCGCTGGGCACAGCCTGGCGCACGGCGCTGCTGAAGGAGCGCACGAACGGCCTCGCCTACGCGCTCTATGCCAACGACAACGGGACGCGGCCGAGCGGCTACCTCTTCATGACCTCCGATCAGGAGGTGCGGGGCACGGCTGCGCTGGCGCTGAACACGTGGTCGCACCTCGCCATGACGTGGGACGGGACGACGCAACGCCTGTTCGTCGGCGGCGTCCAGGTCGCTACTCGGACGCTGACCGGCACGCTGCCCAACAGCACCCTCCCGCTGCGCTTCGGCGGCAACAACATCTGGGCGGAGTGGTTCGCCGGCCGTCTCGACGAGATCCGCGTCTACGACCGCGCGCTCACCCAGGCCGAGCTGCAGACCGACATGAACACCGCGATCACGCCGTAGCGTCGCGCTCGCGGACATGGGCGGTGCAGGGCTCGAACCTGCGACCTCCTGCTTGTAAGGAACGCCCGAGTGTCCGCCGAGTCCGCTGAGTCCCCGTAGATGCTGGGATTCGGCGGGCGACGGGCGGACCGCGGCGGACCTCGACGTACCCGTGACGTACCCGTGGCGTACCCTTCGTGTCGCAATGCCACAAGACGATTTCATAGTGTCGTTCAAGGCCGAGCTGACCGCCGAAGACCGTGGAGCCCTCACCTCTCGTCGATGCAAGCTGTACGAGAACGCGATCGGCTCTACAGCGGCCTATGCCTCTCAGCCGTACCCGCCGATGAAGTGGCGGCACGTCGTGCGCCTGACAGCGAGCGACGGCAACGAGGCATACGAACTGGTCGTTGCGGCGCTTGGTAGGGAGCCCGACGACATCGCGGTATTCGGATCAAGCTCGGACGATTGAGGGCGGCTCCTTACCGATCGTAAGTAACCGCCGCGAGGTGTGCAATTATCCGGCTGTAGGTCGCGCCGCTCGAAGGGGGCACCCGGCCTACCAACTTCAGCCGAGCCGCCAGCGCCGCCCGAAGGGGGCACCCTGACGCAATAGGCAACGGAAGCGCGCCGGGGGATTCGCCCCACCCGCCCCGTCGATCAGCACACATCGACCTGAGAAGGGGCGGCAGCAATGGGCATCGTCATCGCCAAGCGCGGGTTCACCGCCAACTACGGCACCGACAGCATCACGATCCAAGAGGGCAAGAGCGTCACCGACGACCACGAGGTCGTCCGGCAGTACCCCGACGAGTTCGAGTCCGAGAGCATGCAGATCGCCGCGCGGCCGTTCGTGCCGCGGCATCCAACCCCGGCGCACACGAGGCCGGCGCGATGTTCGGCACGACACGCCAGCCGACCAACAACGACCCGGGCGACCAGTCCCGCAGCGAGGCGCTGCGCGCGATCGAGGCCGCCGCCGACGAGCTGGGCCCGGCAGCGGGCGACAGGCTCGACCAGCACGTCCGGTCAAAGGACCCGACCGGCATCGACAGCCGCTACCTGCTCGCGGTTGGAGACGAGGAATACAACTCCGCCTTCGGGAAGATCCTCGCCGACCCGATGCACGGCCATCTGCGCTTCACGCCGCAGGAGGTCGCCGCGATGCAGCGCGTCAACGCCGTCGAGGCCGAGCGCGGCATGACCGGCGGCACGACGACCGCCGGGGGCTTCGCTCTGCCGTTCTCGCTCGACCCGTCGATCATGAACACGTCCGACGGCGCGCTGAACCCGATCCGCCAGCTCGCGAAGGTCATCACCGTTGGCACGCGCGAGTGGAAGGGCATCACGTCAGCCGGCGTCAGCGCCAGCTACGACGCCGAGGCGTCGGAGGTCAGCGACGACACCCCGACGCTCGGTCAGCCGACGATCACGACCGCGATGGGCCGCGCGTTCATCCCGGTGAGCATGGAGCTCTTCGACGACTGGACCTCGATGCAGGAGGAGCTGGCCGAGCTCTTTGCCGACGCGCGGGACACGCTCGACGCGACGAAGTTCCTCACCGGGTCGGGTACCGATGAGCCCGCGGGCGTCCTGACCGGCCTGTCGACGACGCAGCGCGTTCTCACGGCCGGCACGGCGTCCTACGCCATCGCCGACACCTACGCGCTCAAGCAGGCCGTCCCGCCGAGGTTCATGGCGCGCTCTGCCTGGGCGGCACACCCGAGCGTGTGGGATACCACGTTCAGGTTCGTCGGCGGCGGCTCGACCGAACCGGCGCCCCTGCCGACGCGCGAGGGTCCCATCCTTGGCCAGCAGAAGGCCGAGTGGACCACGATGCAGACCGGCATCAGCACGACCGGCCACAAGCTCGCCATCGCGGGCGACTGGCGGGCCGGGTACGTCATCGCCGACCGGATCGGCGGTTCCATCGAACTCGTGGCGCATTTGTTCGGCGCGTCGCAGCGCCCAACAGGTCAGCGCGGCTTCTTTTTCCGCTGGCGTACGGGCGCGAAGACGGTCAACCCGGCCGCGCTCAGGTACCTCGAAGTCAAGTAAGCGCACATTCCACGGGGCCGGGGCGGGGCGTGCTTCGGGACACGCGCTCGCCCCGGTACCGGGGGAAGAACCACAAAAGTGCCACAGCGAGTGTGGTATAAGTGTGGCTATGCCAACCCTTCGCACTTTCACCGTCTCGGAGATCGCCGACATTGAAGGCGTTCTCGACCGAAACCGTGCGACGCGGGATCACGGCCGGGAAGTATCCGGCCAGCCGCGCCAGCACGGCACCGCGAGCACCGTGGCTCATCGACGCCGACGAGTACGAGCGCCAGCGCCGCCAGGACGATGAAGAGGCTGCCCGTCGCGAGCGGCTTCGGGGCGTCGTTGTGGCCTACGGCGACGATGAGTTCGACGCTCGCATGGAGCAGGAGCACGGCCGCGCTGCGATGGAGCAGCTCCGCAAGATCCGCGAGCGCCACGAACTCATGCAGCAGATCGCTGAAGAGGTACGCGGCGACGCGGAGCTGCGCCGCCAGTTCGAGAAGCTCGACGACGACGAGATCATCGAGCGCACCGCGCACGAGATCGCTGGCCGTGTTCGTCGTGAAGAACGCATACGCCGCCGCGCGGCGCAGATCCTCGACGACGACGGCCACTCATGACCCCGCGCGACCCTTACGAGCGCGTGCGGGCGTTCCTGACCGACGCGCAGGTCCGCCCCGACTTCACGGCTCGGGCGTTCGCGCGCATCGAGGGGCAGCACGACGAGCTAGGCGATTCCTTCCTCTGGACACCGCTAGGGCTCCTCGTCGCCGAAGGCGCCCAGGAGGCAGAGGACCTAGCCGCGTGGTCGGCGCTCATCGCCGCGCGGATCTCCACCGACGCCAGCGACGCGACCGCCGACGCTCGTGCGCGAGCGCTGCTGACGATGGCGACACAGCGAGCGGCCGAGGCGGACGCCGCGCTGTGCGAGCTACGTCGGCTCATCGAGCGTGCGGCATGACTACCGAAGAAGACGACGTCGCGCTTGCCACGGTGAAGCTCGCGACGCTGTTCGACCTCCCGGCGCTCGGGATCAAGGTGCTCGGCGCTGACACGTTCGGGTCGGGGAGCCGCGCCGCCGCTGAGATCAAGCTCAGCAACGGCGAAGTGATGACGTTCGACACGCTGCGGGACATGGCGAACGCGGGCAACCTCGCTGCCGAGCTGGCCGCCTGCACCGGGGCAACGCCGAAGCTCACGAAGGCCGACGCGTTGGCCGCGATCTCGTTGGTACGAACGATCGCGCGCACGCATCGCGCGATGACTGACAACGACGCGGCGATCGATTGGGGCACGAACTACCTGCAAGCCGCTGCGGTGATCGACTTCGACCTCGACGACCAGCGCCAACGGTGGGGCGCGTTCTCGCAGCTCAACGAAGTCGAGCCGAGCCGCGATCCGATCGGGGTGCCACCGCCGAACATCGTGCTGCGCCACCTCGACGGCACGCGCCTCGTGCGCGCCTCGTGGTTCGGGACCTACGTCCGGCGCATGGACAGCGCGTCATCGCGCGAGATCCCGACCCGCATGAGCCGCGTCGGGTGGCATCGGCGTGGTAGTGAGGGACGGATCAAGGCCAGCCGCCCGGGCTTCTCCGACACGCTGCAATGGAGCTTCTACCTCGTGCCGGCAGGTTGGGAAGACACCAGCGCAGGTAACGGGGTAACGGCAAGTGGGTTAGTAAACGCGCGCGCGCAGACCACCCCGCTTTCGCGCGTAGAGGCCGTTACTGACCGTTACCCCGTTACTCGTTCCGGAGTGGCGGCATGAACGAGCCGATCAGTGCTGCTCTCGTCGCTGCCGTTCTCGACGACTCAGACGCACTGGACAAGCTCGCCGCAGCGCTCGGGCCGCGGCTCGCCGCCGTTACGACGACGGGCGACAACCCCGCCGGCCTCACGACCGCGCAAGCCGCGCAACGCGCAGGTCTGCACGAGCGCACGATCCGCCGTGCGCTCGCCGCGGGCACGTTGGCCGGCCGAACCGTCGCCGGCCGCTGGCGCATCGACCCGGAAAGCCTCGATGAGTGGTTGAGCGTTGGAGCACCGACGAGCACGGCGCCGACACATCACAACGGACGCGGCAAAGCCACGGCAACCGCGGGCGCTGACGCCATCAGCGGGAGGGCGGCATGACTTACACCTTCGGGACGGCTAGGCCCGAGGTCGGGCGCGTAGGGGGCGCGCCCGGATGGGGCTGCAACCGGGCGGCGGGTTCCTTGTCTTCCTGCCTGCCGCCCGGTGCGCTCCAGGGGTGGGGGTCTTGCCGAGGGTGGTTCGGGGCGTAGGTCATCCGCCAGTTTGCGTTTCCCCGACCGGGGGGGGAGGTCTCGCGAAAGTAGAAAAAATCCAGCGATCAACCGCCCCCTTTCCGCGAAAGAAAGCGCGCTGGGGGAAGTCTGCCGTCTCTTTCGCGCGCGCGCCCGTAGCGGGGGGCCACTATCGACCGGCTCGGGCCGATGAGTAGCCAGGCGCGAGCTGAGCGCCGCCGCCAGGCGCGTGCTGCCGCGAAGACGCGGACGCTGTATCACGGCACGGCCGGGGCACACGTCGATGCCATCAAGCGCGATGGACTGACGATCGGCCAGGAGGGGCGCGTGTTCCTTACCGACAGTCGCGCGGTCGCGCGTAGCTACGCCGTCTGGGAGTCGGCGGCGCAGGCCGCCCTCGGTAGCCGCCCCCCGCACCGTGGCGCGGTTGTGACGGTCACGACACCGGCGACGCTCGCCGTCGAGCAGCACAGCTACCCGCCGCCGCTGCCGTGGGAGACCCGGATGCTCGGCGGTGTGTCGTACTTCACGACGCAGCCGATTGCGGCCGAGCAGCTTGGCCCGTTCGACGTGTGGGAGATCGACGAGATGCGCGATCCACGGCAGCTAGCCGCCGTGATCCGCGAGCACGAGTTTGTCTGTGACGCGATACCTCGCGAGGACGCCGCCGGCAGCGCGGCGCCGATGATCCGGCGCTGCTCCCTGCACGACGCCATCCCCGACGTTTGGGCGTTCCTTGACGCGATCGTCGCTGCGAGCCCCAACGCGACTAGCCGTTGGCATGGGCAGTCGCATTGGCTGGGCGTGACCGCCGCCGCGATCCGCATTCTCGAGCGCGGCTGCGAAGCGGATCCGGCGGTGCTGCTCGCGTTCTGTCTTTTGCACGACTCTCAGCGCCACAGCGAGGGCCACGACCCGGCGCACGGCGAGCGCGCTGCAGCGTTCGCTCACCGCCTGTACGGCGAGAGCCTGCACCTCGACACCGGCCAGCGCGACGTACTGCGACGCGCGCTCGTCGACCACGACCGAGGAGGGACGAGCGACGACGCGACGATCGGCGCGTGCTGGGACGCTGATCGCCTGACGCTCCCGCGCGTCGGGATCAAGGTCAATCCTCGGATGCTCTCCACGGCGGAAGGCCGCGAGCTGGCCGGTGAGCCCGGGAGCATTCCGCGGCCGTCCGCGTGCGATTGGGATTGGGCGCTCTCGCGAGTGTTCCTGCTCGCGACGACCTCGCGACGGCGGGTGAGGGCGTGAGCAGCGCCGCTCGCGCCGAGCGCCGCCGCCAGGAGCGGGCTGCAGCGCGATGCCCTGCCGAGGACGGGCTACGGCTCGTCTATCAGCGCGAGGGCGGCGATTGCCTGCGCGCTGCTGTCGCGACGGTGCTCGGCATCGATTACGACGACACGCCGCCGGCTGACGGCTACGACCCGGGCGCGGCGCGCGAGATGTGGCGGGAGTGGATGGCTGCCCGCGGGCTGGCGATGCGCCAGAATTTCGTGCACGCGCCGGCCTTCCTCGACGAGCCGTGGATCGCGTGCGTCCCGGTGACCGTCCCGGGCAAGCCCACCGTCCCGCACGCCGTCGTGATGCGCCGAGGTCGCGTCGTGCATCACGGCTGGGGCCCGAACGGGCCGACGCTTGCCCGCTGTGAGGTGCTCGCCTCGGTCATCGTCGGCGAGCCCGCGTGGGTGCAGGCGACGCGCGACCGACTGTGCGAGCTGATTCGCGAGGGCTCGCCCGACGTGTGGGCGCTTGAGACGCAAACCGCCGTTAACTGGCATCGAGCGAACGGCCGTGAGGCCGAAGCACGCGCGATTGAGGCCAGCATCGCCAAACGACAGCGAAGGAGAAACCATGCCGTGCATGCTCGAAACTGACGGTCTCGCGCTCATCC